>JAWKUY010000007.1:0-159011 GCA_041398345.1 Hyphomonadaceae bacterium
AACGGCGCCACCAGCGAGCACGGATGCAGCATCACGGGCGCGAGGATGTTGCGGTCGAGCCCGATCTTGGCCTCGCGCACCACCCAATGCGAAGAGAGCGCGGCGAACGTCCAGCACACGATCATGGCGCGGGCGCGATCGATCTGATCGAAGATGCGGCGCTCCCATTCCGCGCCCACCTCGATGCCGGCGTCAAACCAGACCGGCACGTCGAGATCGAGCAGCAGCGTGTAGAGCAGCTCAACGCGCGCGCGATCCTCGCGCGTGTAGGAAATGAAGACCTCGCTCATGCGCGCTCCGGCCGCGCCTGCCGCGACACCCACGCGTAGCTCACCGCGATCAGCAGCGTGAACAAGGCGGCGCCCGTGTAAGGCGCAAAGCCTGCAAACGAGGGACCGACTATCGCCATCGGCGATGCGTTGCCGGTGCCCACGATCAAGCCAGCGTTCAAAATGCCGAGCAGGCTTTCGCCTACGATCAAACCCGACGCCAACAAGACGCCGAAGCGCACCAGCATGGCGCCGCCGTCGCGGCCCTCGACCGCTTTGTTGTAAAGCCAGCCGATGAAAGCGCCGAGGATCACCGGCTCCGTCGTATCCATTGGCAGATAAATGCCGATGCCGACAGCCAGCGGAGGAATGCGCATCAGCTTAAGGGCGCCAAGAACCTCATCCGCGAAAATGATCGCCACCCCAACCAGCGCGCCGATGCCGATCAGATTCCAATCCAGCTCCGCGTTAAGAACGCCGCGCGCAAGCATGGAGATCAGCACCGCCTGCGGCGCCGGCAACGGGTTCTCCGCAATGGCGGCGCGGTGAGGATCGCCGGGGAAGCCGTAGGCCTGGTTCAGAAGATCGAGCACCGGACCCACGACCAGAGAACCGGCGATCACACCAACGATCAGCGCCACCTGCTGGCGCCACGGCGAGGCGCCGACAAGCTGGCCGGTTTTGAGATCCTGCAGATTGTCGTTCGAAATGGTCGCCACCGAGAACACGATGGCGACCGCAAACAGCGCAAACGCGACAAGCGCATCTGTGCTGGCGGCGCTCGCGCCCAGCTGCGGCTGAACGAACAGAGCCAACAGCAGGGCCGCCGACACGGTCGCTAGAATGCCAATGCCGGAAACGGGCGAGTTCGAGGCGCCGATCAGGCCGGCCATGTAGCCGGCGACAGTCGCGATGAAGGCGCCCACCACAAGCACGAACGCCGCGCCGCCAAGCACCAACGGCCATGTCAGGGCGTGCAATTGGCCAGCGCCAATAAAGTCGGACAGCAGCCAGCCGATCAGCGCCAAGCACACAAAGCTCACGAGCGCGATGACGCCGGGGGACAAGTCGCGGTCGTCGCGGGCGCCGGTCTGAGCGGCGGAGGCCGCATTCAATGTGGCGACAATGCCCTCGAACACGGGCTTCACCAGCCGCACCAAGCTCCAGATCGCAGCAATGCCGATAGCGCCGGCGCCGATGAAGCGAACCTGGGTGAAGAAGGCGGTTTCGGCGGCCTCTGCGACATCGCCGCTGAAACCTGCGCTGAGCAACGGGACCGCCACGCCCCAGGCGATGACAAGTCCAACCAGCATGGCGACGCCAACTGAAAGGCCCACAAGATGGCCCGCGCCGATCAGCGCCAGCGAAAAGCCCAGATTGACGCCCGACGCGCCCGCGCCGAAGCGGAAATATTGCTGCATCGTCGAAGCAGCGGCGCCAGTGAACGTCACCGTTTGCATCGCCGCCGCGATCAGCGCGCCAAACGCCACAACCAGCGGTCCGCGCTTGCGCTCTATGGCGTCCTGCGGCGCCTCGTCGCCGGTGGCGCCAACCTTGAGCACTTCCGCAGCGGCGACGCCTTCCGGAAACGGCAGCGGCGAATTCGCCACCAGGGCGCGCCGCAACGGAATGGAGAACATCACGCCAAGCACGCCGCCCAGCGCGCAGACCAGAAAAGTGGTCCAGAACGGAAAACCCCGCCACCAGCCGATCATCACCAGGCCGGGCAGCACAAAAATGATCGCCGCCAGCGTGCCGCCCGCAGAGGCCACTGTCTGCACAATGTTGTTCTCGCGGATCGTGCCAGTCCTGAAGGCGCGCAGGATGCCCATCGAGATCACGGCGGCCGGGATGGAGGACGCGATCGTCAGCCCCACGCGCAGGCCGAGATAGACGTTGGCGGCGGTAAAGATGATGGCGATGACCGCGCCCAGGATGAGCGCGCGCAGAGTGAGTTCCGATTGGGCCATGGGCCACTCCCCAAACGGCCCTTCCGGGGCCCTCCGCTCACCCTAAAACCCGATTGCCGCGGCGCCTACGGGGCTAGGAAAAGCAGGCGAAGCGGCCTACCTGAGGCCCCAGTCCATCCCCAGGGAGACTTATCCCCATGACCTTCTTCCCCACCCGCCTCGACGATGACGACGACGCGCCCGAGAAAAACCCAGCCGACGGGCGCAATGCGCCGGACGTCATTGAAAAGGCGCTGTTTGAGGCCCGGGTGGTGATGCTCACCGGCGAGGTCAACGACATTCAGGCGCGCCGCGTGACCGAGCGCCTGTTTGCGCTTGCCGCGCAGAACGCCAATCCGATCACGTTCGTGGTTTCCTCCCCGGGCGGCCATGTCGAGAGCGGCGACATGATCCATGACGTGGTGAAATTCATCAACGCGCCGGTGCGCATGCTGGGCACTGGCTGGGTCGCCAGCGCCGGCGCTCTGATCTATTGCGCCGCTGAGCGCGAGAACCGCTATTGCCTGCCGAATACGCGCTTCCTGCTGCACGAACCGCGTGGCGGCGTCGGCGGCATGGCCAGCGATGTTGAAATCCAGGCGCGCGAAATCCTGCGCATGCGCGAGCGACTCAACAGGATCTTCGCGGACGCGACCGGCCAGCCTGTCGACAAGATCAAGCGCGACGTCGATCGCGATTATTGGATGATGGCCGAGGAAGCCAAGGCCTACGGCCTTGTCGGCAAGATCGTGAAAAGCCAGAACGACATGCGCTGACGCGGCGGTCGCGGCCGGGATTTTTCCGGTAACGTAACCGTGCATTAGGCTCGATTGGGTATTCTCCGCGCCTTGCCGCCAGATCCCTTAAGGGACGCGCGGCCGGGGTTATGGTGGAGAATTTCCTAATGCGCTTTGCACCGGCGGTTTCCGCGCTCGCCTTGATTCTGGCCGCCTGCGGCAGCGGTTCAAGCAATAGCGCCCATCATGACGGCGAAGCCGAAGGCCATGCGGAAGCAGGCGCGCATGGCGAAGAACACGCCGCCGAAAGCCATGGCTCGCTCTTGGGCCCCTCTGAAGCGCACGCAGCCACACATGCGCCCCAGCACCAAGCTGAAAACGCCTCCGCCCACTGGAGCTACGCGGATCAACGCGCATGGGCGGGCGTAGCCGGCCTGTGCGGGCGCGGCGAAGAGCAATCGCCGATCAATCTGTCGAGCGCAGCGCCGATGGCCGAGGTGCCGGACCTGATCCCGCACTACCTCCCGGTGGACGGCGGCCTGATCAATAACGGCCACACGCTGCAATTCAGCCCAGCCCTCAGCACCGCCACGCTGAGCATCGGCAGCGACGAATACACGCTGGCGCAGTTCCACTTCCACTCGCCGGCCGAGCACCTGCTGGACCATCGCGCCTATCCGCTCGAACTCCACTTCGTCCATCGCAACGAAGGCGGCCAACTCGCGGTCGTGGGCGTGTTCATCGAGCAAGGACCTGAGAATTCGGCGATCGCGGCCCTGCTCAGCCACAAGCCCGATCAGGCTGGCGAGGCCTTCTCCGAGGACCTCGAGGTCAACCTGATGGCGCTGCTGCCGCCGGACCGCGCTTATTTCGCGTATGCGGGCTCGCTGACCACGCCACCCTGCAGCGAAGGCGTGCGCTGGAACGTGATGCGGACCCCGATCACCGCCTCCGCCGAACAGATCGCGGCGCTGCGGGAAGCGCTGGGCGCCAGCTCCCGCCATCCCCAGCCGATCAACGAGCGCACAGTGCTGCTGGGAGCCTGAACCGGCCCGCTATGAAAGCATCGTAACGCTTCCGCCATCTTGGCGAGCGCCGTTGGCCGCATTTCCGCCCTGCAGCGTCCTAGAACCCGCAACCTCTGCGCGGCGCGGCCCGCAGTGCTTGGAGCAAGCGGGCGATGCAGGTGCGTTGGATTGGAATGGCGCGCCGGCGCCGGATAGGGCCGGCCAGCGCCCATAGGTTCGCACGCGAATACGCCCACGCCCTCGGCGCCCTCGGCATGCTGGTGATGGCGGCCGCGCTCAACTTCGCCCTCTATCCCGATGCGCTCGCCGCCGTGATCAATGGCGAACGCCCGCTGGTCGGGTTCATCGCCGACGAGCCCTCGCTGCAGCCCGAACCCGCCTCCGCAGCGCTTGATGAAAACGACGTGCGCCTGCTCGCTGCAACGATGTGGGCGGAGGCGCGCTCCGAAGGTGAGGACGGCATGCGCGCAGTCGGGCATGTCATCGTCAACCGGGTGGGGCGGCGATTTGGAGAGAACATCGAGACCGTGATCCTGGCGCCGAAGCAATTCTCGGCCTGGAACATCGGCGATCCCAATCGCCCGCTGGCGCAGGATCCGGAGCGCTACGCCACGGAAGGCGCCAATCTCGCAACCTGGGAAACGGCCCAGGCAGTGGCGCGCGAAGTGCTCTCAGGACAATCCGTCGATCCCACCGACGGCGCCCTCTTCTATCACACGCGCGCGATACGCCCTTGGTGGTCGCGCTATGGCGAAGGCCGCCGCGTGATTGGAGCGCATGTCTTTTATCGCGATGTTCCTGATCATCCGCGCAGGCGCGGCGTGCGCGTGACGCAAGTGGCGGATGTAGCGCCCCAGTTCATCGACGGCGTGCGGCTCGATGCGACGCCCGCGCCGGAGCAAGAGCAGCCGGACGCTGAAGCGCCCGCCGCACCGTCCGAGTAACGCGCGCGAAGGACTAGTGGCTCTCGCCGCGCCAGACTTGCTTGTAGGCCAGGTAGAGCAACGCCGACAGAACCGCCAGGAAGGCGAGCACGACAAGGCCGGTGCGCTTGCGCTGCTCCATGTGCGGATCGGCCGCCCACTGCAAGAACGTGGACACGTCTGTCGCGTATTGCTCAACCGTCGTCGGGGTTCCGTCGCTGTAAGGCACAGCGTCTTCAGCCAGCGGCGCCGGCATGGCGATGCGCCCGCCCGGGAAGTAACGGTTGCCGTGCAGCGCGCCGAATTCCTCGCCCGTATAGCCGGTCAACAATGAGCGCACGTAATCAGCGCCGCCAGCGCGCGCAGAGGTGATCACGGAGAGATCGGGCGGATAGGCGCCGCCGTTTGAGGCGCGCGCGGCGATCTCATTCGGGAACGGCCTGCGGAAGTGATCGGAAATGCGCCCGGCGCGATCGACCTGCTGGCCGGTGTTGGGATCAACATCGCTGATCTGCACGGCCGACGCGATCGCGCGCACGTAAGGATTTTCCGTCACATCGATGAAGCGGCCGCCGTGTTCGGGACGTCCGACATGGAGTTCATCCTCGCCGGTTTCGTGATTGCGCACGCTGTAAAGCGCAAACGGCCCGCCCTCCTCGCCGAGGTGGCGATAGGCCAGATTGTTCATCGAGTGGCAGTTCGCGCAGACTTGGCTGTAGACCTGAAAGCCGCGCTGCACGGCGCCCATGTCGTAATTGCCGACGGGGCTCTCGAAGCTGAACGGATAATTTTCCGGATGCTCGCCTTCGCCGGCGGCGAACGCAACGCCGGCGACAGCCACGGCGGCGGCTGCGGCGATAGTCAAACCGCGCAACATATCAGGCGCCCCCTTCGGCTGTGACAGGCTTGGCGATGGTGTCGGGCACGCGATCAGGCCGCTCGCGCAAGCCAAGGATCGGCAGGATCACCAGGAAGAACAGGAAGTAGTAGAACGTCATGATCTGTGAGAGCCGCGTGACCGTGAAGGTCATCGGCGTCTGGCGATCGACGCTGTAGAAAGGCGCGGCCAGGCCGATCTCGTTCTTGGCCTCTTGCACCATCACTTCCAGCTCTTCGCCGGTGCCGGCAGTGATCGTGCGCGACTGATGAGTTCCGCCCATCACCGCCATGGCGTGGGCGTCCGTCGCGTTCTCGCGCGAGACCATTGTCATTTCCGCGCCCTCGCCGACCAGCGTCTGACGCATGGCGGCGGCGGCATCGTCGAACTGCTGCTCGCTGGGTGCGGAGAAATCACGCTGCACGACATTGCCGCCCTCGACCCAATTCAGCGTCGCGCGGTAGGGGCCGGACTGCGCCAGAATGCGGCCTGGGTTTTGCCCCCCGCACCAGCCCAGCGCCAGGCACGCAATCACGAAGATCAGGAAGAATTGCTTGGCGATCGGGCGATAGCGCATCGAGCGAACGCGCGATGTGTCAAGCCACGGCAGGATGAAGAGCACGCCGATCGAGGCAAACATCGCCAGCACGCCCGCGAGTTTGGAATCGATCGGTCCAATGTTGAAATCGAAGGCGCGCAAGATGGCGTAGAATGGCAGCAGGTACCATTCCGGCACGATCTCTGGGGGCGTCTGCAGCGGGTTGGCGGGAACGTAATTGGCCGGATCGCCCAGCGAATCCGGCATGAAGAACACGAACGTCGCGAACAGGATCAGGAAAAGCGCCGTTGCGAACAGATCCTTGACGGTGGCGTGCGGCGTAAACGGAACCGTATCGGCCTTCGATTTCACTTCGACGCCGGTGGGGTTGTTCTGCCCGGTTTCGTGCAGCGCCCAAACGTGCAGACCAACAACGCCGGCGATCACGAATGGCAACAGGTAGTGCAGCGAGAAAAAGCGGTTCAGCGTCGGCTGATCGATCGCTGCGCCGCCGCGGATCCAGACTTGAATCTCCGGCCCGATCAGCGGGATTGCGCCCAGGATATTGGTGATGACGGTGGCGCCCCAGAAACTCATCTGGCCCCAGACCAGCGTGTAGCCGAGGAAGCCGGTGGCGACCATCAACACGTAGATGATGCAGCCCAAAATCCAGAGCAGTTCGCGCGGGGCCTTGTAAGAGCCGTAATAGAGGCCGCGGAACATGTGGATGTAGACGGCCAGGAAGAACATCGAGGCGCCGACGGCGTGCATCGGCTGGATCAGCCATCCGAATTCAACGTCGCGGCGGAAGCGCTGGACGCTGTCGAAGGCGAGATTGACGTGCGGCACATAGTGCATCGCCAGCACGATGCCGGTGACGATCTGCGCGATCAGGCACAGCGTCAGGATCGCGCCGAAGGTCCACCAATAATTCAGATTCCGCGGCGTGGGATACGCAACGAAGCTGTCATGGGCCATGCGCAAGATCGGCAGGCGCTTGTCGAGCCAGCGGGTGAAACCCGATTTCGGCTCATAGGTCGAAGGTCCGCTCACTGAAGGCTCCGCTTAGCCGATACGAATTGTGGTGTCGTTCAAGAAGACATAGGGCGCGACGTAGAGGTTCTTCGGCGCGGGGCCGCTGCGAATGCGGCCCGAGGTGTCGTAGACCGAACCGTGGCAGGGGCAGAACCAGCCGTGGAACGTGCCTTCCGCGAAAGTCGGGATGCAACCCAAGTGCGTGCAATTGGCCTGCAGGACCAGCCATTCGGGCCTGCCGGGCTGGCCGTCTTCCTGCTTGATCCTGTCAGCGTCGTGCTCGGGATCCTTGAGGTTGGCGTAATCGTCGCGCACGGCGGCGGTGATTTCGTCGGGCGTGCGGTGACGCACGAACACCGGCTTGCCCTGCCACATCACTTTGATCTGCTGGCCGGGCTCGATCACGGTGAGATCGACCTCTGTTGTCGAGAGCGCGCGCGTGTCCGCGGCAGGGTTCATCTGATCGATGAACGGCCACGCCGTCGCCGCCACGCCCACCGCCGCGACCGATGCGCCCGCGATGTAAATGAAGTCGCGCCGGGTGGTTTCCTCACCGACGTGCGCGTTGCCTGCTGCTTCAGCCACCGCCTGATATCTCCCGGCCTTGGTTCGCCGCCGAAGCTAGGCTAGTCCGGGACCCCAAGCGCGCGGCGCGTCGCCGCATGCCTGACCGATTCCCCGATTCCGCCCCGATTCTCCGGCGCTGGAGGCTCTAACGTGCGCCTCGCCTTGTATCAACCTGACATCCCGCAAAATCTTGGCGCGGCCATTCGCCTCGCGGCCTGCCTGGGGGCGCCGCTCGACGTGATCGAGCCCTGCGGCTTCCCGCTCACCGACGCGGCCCTGAAGCGCGCCGCCCTCGACTATGGGGACAAGGCCCAGGTGAGCCGCCACGCCAGCCTAGCCGCGTTCGCGGCCGCGCCGGAACGGGCCTCCGGCCGGCTGGTGCTGGTGGAGACCGACGGGGCCGTGAGTTTTCAGGACTTTTCGTTTTCCACAGGCGACACGCTGATCCTCGGCCGGGAGAGCGCGGGCTCCCCAGGGGAACTCTATGCGGCCGCGCAGGCGAGCGTCCGCATCCCCATGGCGCAGGGCCTGCGCTCGCTCAACGTGGTGACGGCGGGGGCGATTGTGCTGACCGAGGCCATGCGTCAGACCGGGGCCTGGGAAAAGTTCTAAATCCGGACCCTCACATGGACGACCACAAGGCCCGCGCCAAAGCCTGGTTCGAGGCGCTGCGCGACGACATTTGCGCCGCCTTCGAAGCGCTGGAGGACGAGGCGCCGCCCTCACTTTATCCAGGCGCGCCCGGACGGTTCACAAAGACGCCGTGGCGGCGCGGCGATGGAAGCGCCGATCAGGGCGGCGGCGTCGCCGGCATGATGCGCGGACGCTTCTTCGAGAAAGTCGGGGTGCATGTCTCAACGGTGCACGGCGAATTCAGCCCCGACTTCGCCAAGAACGTGAGGGGCGCCGCCAACGATCCGCGTTTCTGGGCGTCGGGCATTTCACTGATCGCGCACATGCGCAACCCGCACTGCCCTGCCGCGCACATGAACACGCGCCACATCGCCACCACCGAATGGTGGTTCGGCGGCGGCGGCGATCTCAACCCCACGCAGGCGGCGCAGCGCAACGAGGCACATGAGGATGCGGTTGCGTTCCACGCCCCCTACCGGGACGCCTGCGAGACACACGAAGCAGGCCTTTATGGACGCTACAAGACGTGGGCCGATGAGTATTTCTGGCTGCCGCACCGTGGCGAGCCGCGCGGGGTCGGCGGCATCTTCTACGATCACCACAATTCCGGAGATTGGGAGCGCGACTTTGCCTTCACGCAAGGCGTCGGGCGCGCCTTTCTAACCGCCTACGCACCGCTTCTGCGCAAGCACATGCACGAACCGTGGAGTGAAGCCGACCGCGAAGAGCAGCTGATCCAGCGCGGCCGCTACGTGGAGTTCAACCTGCTCTACGACCGCGGCACGACCTTCGGACTGAAAACCGGCGGCAATGTCGAGAGCATCCTTTCGTCGATGCCGCCGGTCGCGAAATGGCCGTGACGATTACGCTGGCTTAGCGGCGTTGGTCTCGATCCACGCCGCAAATGCCTGAGCGAAGGCAGTGAGGAATTTCGCCGTGCCCTCGTTCACCAGCTTGCCCTGCTCATCAAACAACGTGTGCGCCGCCCCGACATAGGCTTCCGGCTGTTGCAGCGCCGGCATGTTGAGAAACGCCAGCGACTGCCGCAAATGATGATTGGCGCCAAACCCGCCTATGGCGCCCATGGAAACCGAAATCACCGCCGCCGGCTTGCCGTTGAACACGCTTTGTCCGTAGGGGCGCGAACCGACATCAAGCGCATTCTTCAAAACGCCGGGCACGGAGCGATTGTATTCCGGCGTGACCCACAAGACAGCGTCAGCAGCGTTCACCTGCTCGCGAAACCGGGTCCATGCCGCAGGCGGCGTTGACTCAATGTCCTGATTGAAGAACGGCAGGTCGCCGATCTCGACGAACGAAAACGCAAGCCCGGGCGGGGCGTTGGCGATCAGCGCGTCCGCGACTTTACGGTTGAGGCTCTCCTTACGCAGGCTGCCAACGATAACAGCGACTTTGCGGCTCATTGCTATTCCCCTACAGGCCAACTGGTCTATTGTTGCAAATGCAACGATGCCTTAGATAGATGCAAATGCAACAAGATCAAGCCCCGCAACCGGCCGCCAAGGCGTTCACTCTCCCCAAGGACCCCGTTCAGCGGGCCTGGGTGGCGATCCAGAGGTTCGGACCTGCCTTGCTGGGGAGGGTCGAGGCCGAACTGAAGGCGGCGGGCTTCCCGGCGCTTGAATGGTACGACGCGCTTTGGGCCATCGAGCGCGAGGGACCGCTGCGCCAGCGCGACCTTGCAGGCTCCATGCTCATCGCGCGGTATTCGATATCGCGTCTCATCGACCGCATGGAGGCGGAGGGGTTCGTGGAACGGCGCGAATGCCCGGAAGATGGGCGCGGCCAAGTTGTGCATGCGACCGCCAAGGGCCTCAAGCTGCGCAAAGCGATGTGGGCCGTGTATGACAAAGCAATGCGGCAGGTGCTGACGCCGCTCTCGGAGAAGGAAGCGGCGCAGCTGGCGGCCCTGCTTGCAAAGCTCTCTTAGGCCATTCCCTGCGCCACCGCTTTCAGACGCTCGATGATGGAGAGCTTGTCGCCCGGAAAGTCTGCGTCGATCCACCAGGCCTCGACCTCGCGCATCACTTCGCCGACCTTGGGCCCGGGCGCCACGCCCGCGGCCATCACCTCATCGCCGGAGAGCGGCAATCTCGGCGGCGTCCACATCTGGCCGTGCGCCAGAAGCGCACGCCATTGCTGCGCCTTTTCACCGCCCGCATCGGCCCAGGCGAGCATGACGCGATCGCGGAAGGCCTCGTTGCCGAGGCGGTAAATGGCGCGGCGCATTTCGCGAAGCGACATGTAAGAGGTGATCTTCTCACCCTCGCCGAGCGCGGCGACGAGACGATCGCGCTCCTCGTTGGAAAGTTTCAGACGCCGCGCCAGCGTGCGCGCGCGATCCTGGTCCGCCAATGCGGCGGCGACGCGCGTCATAGCATCAACCGGCAGCAGCAGATCGGCCTCGATCCTGCACAGCGCCTCAAGGCGCTCCGCATTATGCATCTCCGGCAGCGCTCGCGCGCAAACCTCGATCGCCTTCATCCCTTCCCACGCCGCGCGCGGATCGGGCGCGCCCAAGAGCTTCTTCACTTCCTTCCAGATGCGCTCGGCGGAGAGCGAGTCCAGGCCGCTGACCAGCCCCGCGCAGGCGTGCACGCCCTGCGGATCGAGCGGACCCGTGGCGTACCAGGCATTGAAGCGGAAGAAGCGCAGGATGCGCAGATAATCTTCGCGGATGCGCGTGGCGGCGTCACCGATGAAAATCACCCGCCCGGCGCGCGCATCCTCAAGCCCGCCGCCGGTTGGATCGTGGATAAGGCCCTGCGCGTCCGCGTAGAGCGCATTCATGCGAAAATCGCGGCGCGCAGCGTCCTCTTCCCAGCTCTCTGTAAACGCCACGGTGGCGCGGCGCCCATCGGTGGAGACATCGCGGCGCAGCGTCGTGACCTCGAACGGCTTGTGGTTGACGACGATAGTCACCGTGCCGTGCTCGATGCCTGTGGGGTGGGCGGCGAAGCCAGCCTTTGCTGCGACCCCAGTGGCCTCGCCGGGCGTCAACTGAGTGGCGATGTCGATGTCGTCAATCTGACGGCCCATCAGGGTGTTGCGCACGCAGCCGCCGACGAAACGCGAACCGCCGGG
Source organism: Hyphomonadaceae bacterium (assembly GCA_041398345.1). GTDB lineage: Bacteria > Pseudomonadota > Alphaproteobacteria > Caulobacterales > Aquidulcibacteraceae > Vitreimonas. The sequence continues at coordinate 11,662 of JAWKUY010000007.1, forward strand.
GCGCGCCGCTTCCAGCGCGGACATCAGCGCGCGCGTTTCCGGCGCGTTGAACCAGGACGCATGGGTGATGGACGAAATCATCGCACCCGTCATCGCCCAGTTCGCGCGCGCCTTCAACCGGAGGCGCGGACTCAGGTTTTTTTCGGCTTCTTGTTGGCGGCGGGCTTTGCGCTCGCCGCGATGGCGGCCTTGATCAACGCCTTCAATGCCCCCTCGTTCACCTTCTCGCCTTCGCGGATGTCGATGGCGCGGCGGGTCGCGCCGGTATCGGCGGCGTTGAAAAGCCGCGCAGGATCAGGAAGCGACGCCCCGCGGGCGAAGGTCAGTTTGACCTTATCCTTGTAGGTCTCACCCGTGCAGATGATCCCATTCTGAGACCATGTCGGCACGCCTGCGGGATTGGAGGACTTCTTCCATTTTGCCTCCTCCACAGCGCCAGGCACGGCCTCCGCGATCAGCGCGCGTATGTGCGAGAGCGTCTCGCGGCGCCAATCACGCATTTCTCGCGCCCCGCGCCTGGGCGAAGTAAGGCTGGAAGAACATGTAGAGCCCGGTGAGGGAAAGCAAAAGCAAAGGCAATAGCGGCGCGTAATAGAGCCATTGCGCAGGCTGCCGGCCGAGACCCAGCAGCGCGAAGATCGCGGCGACGGCGAGCGCGAACGCAATTGACGTCCAGCGATGAAGCGTACGACAAAACTTGCTCACGCGAACCTCCTACTTGCGCTCGACCATTTTCCAGGCGTTGCCTGATGGATCACGGAAGTTCGCATCGACCCCGCCATAGCGGGCGATCGGCTCTTGCGTGAACTCCACGCCCTTGGCCTTCAGCGTATCGTAGCTGGCGCGGCAGTCCTCGACGGCGAGCACAAGCGGCGGCATCGCGCCCTTCGCCACCATTTCGCGCATGGTTTGCGCGGTCGCCGCGTCAAGCGCCGGCTCCTGCGGCGTAAACAAGCCGAGCTCGAACGACGGCTCGCTGGGATGCTTTACCGTGAGCCAGCGATAGGCGCCGTTGGTGTGGTCAGCCTCGAGGTGAAAACCCAACTTGTTGACGTAGAAATCGAACGCTTCGTCCTGGTCGGTCACATAAAGCCCGATAACGCTGATGCCCTTGATCAAACTCGCCTCCTCCAAACCTCAATCGGTCTCGGTCTGCTTTTTGCCGCCAGCCTTCCGCCGGCGCTTCTCCGAAACTGCTGACTTGAGATTGGGCCGATGGGCGGCGCTGACAAAGCAATGGGGCACCTGACTCAGAGCGTGGGCGCTCGCCTGTTCACCGGCGCGGAGCTCGGTGGGGCTTTGGCCGGTGATGTCGCGGAACACACGGCCAAACGTGCCGAGGCTTTGCCAGCCGGTCTCCATCATGATGTCGATTATCGGCATGTCGGTGTCGCGCAGAAGCGCCTTGGCGCGTTCGATGCGGCGGGTGAGCAGGTAGCGATGCGGCGGAATGCCGAACGCCGCCTTGAAGGACCGCGCGAAATGCGCTTGCGAAACACCGCTGACCTCCGCCAAGCGCTCGACCGGCCACTCCTCATGCGAAGCCGCGTCCATGCGATCTTTCGCGCGCAGCAGCCGGCGCAGCAAAGCTGGATCCTGATTAGGCATACAGCCTTTCCCAGAGCGCTCGGATCATGCCCGCGGTCGCGCCCCAGATGAAGCGGCCCTCGTACGGCATGGCGTAATAATAGCGCGTCTGGCCCTTCCACACGCCAGAGCGGCGCTCGTGATTTGCCGGATCCATCAGGAACGACAGAGGCGCTTCAAACACGGAGGCGACTTCGCGCGCATCAAGCCTGAGTTCGAAGCCGGGCTCGACCAGCGCCAATACGGGAGTGATGCGAAACCCGGTGATGGTGTCGTAGCGATCCCAGAGGCCGAGCGGCTCAATGAACGAACGCGCGAGGCCGACCTCTTCCTCGGTTTCGCGTAACGCGGTTTCGACCACGCCTGCATCGCTCTCCTGGACACGCCCGCCGGGAAAGGAAATCTGCCCCGGGTGCGCTGGGGTTTCGTGCGAGCGTTCGGTGAACATCATGGTCCAGCCTTCAGGGCGCATGATCACCGGCGCGAGCACCGCGGCCGGGCGGCGCGCATCGATCTTTTCCGGCCAATCAGGATTGAGATCGTTGTCGCTGCGCGCGGGCGCGCCATGCGCCAGCCGATCGAGTGGATCGAGACGCATGCGCAGGCGGCGCTCAAGTTCGGCGGGGCTCATCGCACGATTGGGGGGACTGGCATCACCCCTATCCTCGCCCCGCTCGCGCGGAAAACCAAGCGCAGCAACAGCGCCAGGGCGCAGGCCCGCCTCAGCCAGCGTCTCTCGCGCGAGGAGGCGATCGGCAATTTTGTCGATGGCCGCGTTCGGCAGAACCTCCGCCAATTTATGCGAGAGAACGGCATTTCAACGGCGCCGGGCGAGGTCGTTAGAATCAACAATCGCGCCTACCGCACCAGCGGATCAGAACGCACTTTTCGCATTCCGGACGCCCGCATCGGCGATGTCGTTTTCGATGTCACCCTGACCCAAAAGACGCTTGCGCAACCACAGATAAGAGGTTTCTTTAATGCCGACTTTCGCCCAACAGCGGTGGTCATTGTGCGGCCGAGCCAGCCAAGCCCCCAAGGCACCTACATTATTACTCGCCCGCTAGGAAACTGAGATGTCGCGGCCCAATATACCTTCTATTCCGCAAGATGTCGGCGAGCTGATGGATCATCTGGCGTTCATGATGCTTAGTTCTCCAACGTTTAAAGATAAGTTGGGTTACTTTCAGAACCAAAACCTTGAAACCGTCTTCTACGAACTCAACGAAGGCTTGGCCCAGGTGCGGCGCAAAATCGGTCAGCAACGCTACGAGACCATGCGCGCGGCGTCAGACCAGATGCGCACGCATTTCGAGGCCGATCCTGAAGACGCCAACGGCCGCGCGCGTGAAGGCCGTAAGCTCGTCCTTGAAATGCGCGAGATGCTGTCCAAACGCGGGAAGTGACTAGCTCTGGCTAACCGCCAGCGGACAGTTGCCTACGCGCAGCCAACTTGGATCGAACGCCACGTCGACAATCGCGCCCGCCGTACGCCGCAGCCGAGCAACACATCCTACAGACAGGACACGCCCGCCCAACGCATTGCGCTTGACAGCGTTTCGAGGCGCGCGAAGCCTCACGCACGAGGGCTGCCATGAAGTGGACTTTTTGCCTTAGCGTGATCGCGCTATCTGCCGCCGCCTGCGCATCGCCGCAGCGCGCCGAGCCGCAGGCCACATGCGCACCGCGCTTTGATGTCCGTGATTTTCAGCCCGGCGGGGAAGCCGATCGGGGCTGGCCAGGCGGGGTGAGCGTTGCGGACGTCAACGATGACGGCGCGCTCGATATCTACATTACGGGCGGTTACGAGTACGTCGCGGAGCGCGGAAGAAACCAGCAAGCCACGCCGTCAATGCTTTACCTGAACGATGGCCGGGGGCAGTTCACGCGCGCAGAGGCCAATCCGATCTCGAACGCAGCCGCGCTCGCTTCGGGGTCGACATGGGCGGATATCGATCATGACGGAGATCTCGACGCCTTCTCAGCCACCGAGCTTGGCCATCCCGACGTGTTCTATCGAAACGCCGGCGACGGCTTGATGCAGCGCGAGGACCTTAGCGCGGCGACGACGACGCGCGGCGGCAATTTCACAGCAAGCTGGGCCGATATCGATGGCGATGGCGATCTTGATCTCATCGTTGGCGGCGCGGCTCTGGAAAATCCAAGCCTCAATCTGGTCTATCGCAACGACGGCGGAAACTTCGTGCGCGTTACCGGCGTTCCCATCGAGAACGGTCTCAGCAATCCGGTCACGCTGCTCTGGGGCGATGTCGACAATGACGGGCGCCCTGACCTGTTCGTCTCCAACAGCGACTTGTGGCGCGCGCAAAATTTCCCGCCAGGGCCGGGCGAAAACGAATACCCGGTGCTCTATCGAAATCTCGGCGATTGGCGGTTCGAGCCTATGGGCGGAGAGGGCTTTAGCAATCACGCTTTTCCAGGCGCCGCCGCCGCGTTCGGCGACATCGACAATGATGGCGATCTCGACCTCTTTCTGGGAATGTACGTCCATCCCGGCGCCGGCGCCCGCGACCACGACCGCCTCTTCATCAATGACGGACACGGCGTTTTCACTGAAGCGCGTGATTTCGCGGCCGCTGAACATGCGGACGCGACCTTCGGCGCGGCCTTTGCTGATTTCGACATCGACGGCGATCTCGATCTCATCTTCGTCGCCTTCAACGATGAAATACATTTGATGGCCGGCGATGGCGCAGGACATTTCTCAGCGGTCCAGGATGCTGCGCTCAGCGACCGGCGCACGACACATTCGGGCCTGGCGGTTGGCGATTTCGACAGCGACGGGCTCGCCGACGTCATCATCGGCAATTGGCCTGACGGACACGATGGCCGCTTTCCGACACTGCTGCAAAATAGGAGTGCGCCGTGCGGCGATTGGATCGATTTTGACGTTCGCGACCAATACGGCGCGCCCAATCCGCCCGGAGCGCGAATTGTCCTGATTTCGGTCGATGCGCGTGGCCGGGAGCGCCGCCAGCTTCGCGAAGCCAGCGCGCAAACCGGGTTTCGCAGCCAGAGCGCCAGCTATTTTCTGTTTGGATTGCCCGCCCATGAACGCGTCCTGCGCGCGGAAATCCGCTGGCCCGATGGCGCTACGCGAACGATCAGAAGCCTGCCGCGAAACCGTCGCGTGCACGTGCGCGTGCGCGCGAATGGCTGAACACCGCGCTCACGCCGCCAGCGCAAGCTGGAACCACGCTCCGCCGCTCCAAACGCCCAGCCTGCCCTCCCGCGGCTCAGCCCAGTCCACCAGTTCGTAAAACGGCGCACGCAGGATGCGCGCTTCGAGGCGGCCGCGCACCAGCACGTAGGGCCTGGGCTCTTCGCCCTGATACGCAACGCGGATCGGGTTATCCGGCCCTGCAGCCACGACATCGCCAGTATTGGTGGTGAATACGATGGTTTGTCCCCGCCCTGCTCCCGCGCGGTCGGCGCGCACCGCCACGAAGGGCGCGTCCTCGACCTTAACCACGATCTTTTCGACCGGCGTGACCAGATAGGTCCGCCCGTCCTCGTCCTTGCGCAAGATCGAGGCGAAAAGCTTCACCAGCGCCTCGCGCGTGATGCGCGTCCCCTCGTGCTTCCACGTGCCGTCGGCCATGATCTCCATGCCGATGTCGCCGCAATGGGCGGGGTTCCATTTGTCGACAGGAGGCAGGCTTTTGTCGCCGGCGCCAGCTTGCCGCTTGAGCGCTGCGAGCAATTGCTCCAGGGACGATGTGTTTTCGGGCGCTGTCATATTTCCGCCCCCAACTAAGCGAGCTTCGCGGTCATGAGCAATTCCGACACCCAGGCGCTGGTCGCCGAAGCAGAACAGGCCGGAGAAACCCTGGCGCGGGTGCGCGCCGAGATCGGCAAGGCGGTTTTTGGCCAGGAGCGCGTTGTCGAGCTGACGCTCGCCGCTGTGCTGGCGGGCGGGCACGTGCTGCTGGTGGGCGCGCCGGGGCTGGCGAAGACGCGCCTCGTGGAGGCGATGGCGCGTGTGCTCGGGCTCGACTGGGCGCGCGTGCAATTCACCCCGGATCTGATGCCCGCCGACATCCTGGGTTCTGAAGTGCTCGAACAGGACGAGGCGGGCCGGCGGCAGTTCCGCTTCGTCAAGGGTCCGATCTTCACCCAATTGCTGATGGCGGACGAAATCAACCGCGCCAGCCCGCGCACGCAATCGGCGCTGCTGCAGGCGATGCAGGAGCACCATGTCACGGTGGCCGGCGCAGCATATGACGTGCCCACGCCCTTCCATGTGCTGGCGACGCAAAACCCGATCGAGCACGAAGGCGCCTACCCGCTGCCGGAAGCGCAGCTCGACCGCTTCCTCCTGCAAGTCGACGTGCCGTATCCGGATGCGGAGATCGAACGCAAAATCCTGATCGAAACCACCGGTCTCGAACATATCGAGCCGCAAGCGGTGCTTAGCGGCGGCGCTCTCGTCCGTCTGCAGCAATTAGTGCGCGCCATGCCGGTGGGCGAAAAAGTGCTCGCCGCGATCCTGGATCTGGTGCGCTCGGCGCGCCCGGGATCGAGCCACGATCCGCGCGTCAATCAACATGTCGCCTGGGGGCCTGGTCCGCGCGCGGGGCAAGCGCTGATGCTGGCGGTGCGCGCACGCGCGTTGCTGCGCGGACGCCTTGCGCCCGCTGTCGATGATGTCGCGGCGCTGGCGCGCCCGGCGCTCGTGCATCGCATGCAGCTCTCTTTCGGCGCCCGCGCCGAGGGCTTGGACATCGATACGCTGGTCGATGATCTGGCCGAGCGGGCGGCTTGAGCCAGCAGGCGCGCCTCGACGCGCTCGCGCTCGCGGGCGATCTGCCGGGCGTGCTGCTCGACGCGAAACGGCTGGCGGCGAACGCGCCGGGCCTGCACGGGCGCAGGCGCGCCGGCCAGGGCGAAGCGTTCTGGCAATATCGCGATCATCGCGCCGAAGATGGCGCGCGGCTGGTCGATTGGCGCCGCTCGGCGCGGGGCGACCGCTACTTTGTGCGCGAACGCGAACGCGAAGCAGCGCAGACGGCGTGGTTCTGGATCGATCCCAGCGCCGGCTTCAACTGGACCAGCGATCGCGCCCGCACCACCAAGCTGCGCCGGGCGCAAACCCTGGCGCTGGCGCTGGCGACGCTGATCGCGCGCGGTGGAGAACGCGTCGGCGCGCTTGGGGCGCCCCCGCGGGCCGGTCCGCGCGCGACGGAGCGGCTGGCGCATGATTTCATGACGCCGGTGCGCGACGCTGATGCGCCTGCGCGCAGCACGATTATCTTTCTCTCCGATTTCTATGAACCGCCCGAGACATGGCGCGACCGCCTCGCCGCCGCCGCCAGCGTCGGCGCCTGCGGCGCTCTGGTGATGATCGCCGATCCCGCGGAAGAATTGTTTCCCTTCAGCGGGCGCACATTGTTCGTCGAGCCTGGCGGGCGGCGCGAGACCTTGCTCGGCCGCGCCGAGAGCGTGCGCGACACGTACGGCGAGCGGCTTGAAGTGCATCGCACCGCGATCCGCCGCCTCGGCGCCAATTTTGGATTCCCCACACTTCTACACCGCACCGATCACTCCGCCGCGCCCGCACTTGCAAGCTTGATCGCGCTGACCGCGGAGCGGTTCGCGTGAGCTTGGGGCCGATTTTGTTCGGCGCACCGGGCGCCTTGCTGGCGCTGCTAGCGTTGCCAGCGCTGTTCTTCCTGATGCGCGCAGCGCCGCCGCTGCCGCGGCATGAACAATTTCCGCCCGCGCGCCTGCTCGAAGGCTTGCGGACGGAAGATCAGACGCGTGAGCGGGCGCCGCTCTGGCTGGTGCTTTTCCGCATGCTGGCGGCGGCGCTGCTCATCCTGGCGTTCGCGCGCCCGAGCCTCTCCCCCGAAGCGGCTGCGCAAGCGAATGGCGGGCGCACGCTGATCGTGATCGACGACGGCTGGACCTCCGCGCCATTCTGGGGCGACGTTCGCGCAGCTGCGATCGCGGCGATCTCGGAGGCTGAACGCGCGCAAGCGCCGGTTTTCCTGTTGCTCACCGCGCCGGCGACGCGTGCGCGCGATCCGGGCGAAGCAATGACGGCCGCCGACGCGCGCGCGCGCATCAACCGGCTGGAGCCGCAGCCATGGCGGCCCGACCGCGCCGGTGCGGCGCAGCGGCTTGCGCAAACCCTGGGCAATTTTGATCACATCGTCTGGATCACCGACGGCCTGCACGATGACGGCGTCGAAGCGCTCAGCGCAGAACTTGAGCGGCGCGGCACGGTTACGGCGCGGCTTCCAGAGCAAACCGCACGCGGCGTCATCGCCGCGGCTGTGACCCCGCGCGGCGTCACAGTCGAAGCGCGGCGCGCCGCAAGCGGCGCGAACGCGGGCGCGGTCACGGCGGAAACAGCAGAGGGACGTTCGCTGGGCGCGGCGGAGCTGAATTTCCAGGGCGACAGCCTGACGGCCTCGGCGCGCATCGATCTGCCGCCGGAAATCGCCGCGCGTGCGGCGCGCGTTCGTATCGTGGGCGAGCAAAGCGCGGGCGCTGAGCGGCTTCTGCCCGCAGGCGCGGGCCGCCCCTTCGTTGGACTCGTCGATCCCGGCGGCGCCGGACAGCCGCTGCTTTCCGAACTTTTTTATGTCGATCGCGCTCTAAGGCCGTATGCCAGCCTGCAGCGCGGCGGCGTCGCCGAATTGATCGGCGCCCGCGCCCAGGCGCTCATACTTCCCGACGCCGGGCGGATCGCGCCCACCGACAGCGCGATGCTGCGCAACTGGCTGAATGAAGGCGGCTTGCTTGTCCGTTTCGCGGGCCCGCGCCTGGCGAATGACGCGGACGATTTCATCCCGGTGCGTCTGCGCCCTGGCGCGCGCGCACTGGGCAGCGCGCTGGCGTGGGAAACCCCGCTCGGCGTCGGCCCCTTTCCGGCGGACTCTCCTTACGCCGGCGCGGCCATCCCCGCCGACGTCCAGGTGCGGCGGCAGGTGCTGGCGGAGCCTGCCTCATTGGAAGAAGCGCGCGTGTGGGCAAGGCTCGCCGACAACTCTCCGCTGGTGACAGCCCAGCCGCGCGGGCGCGGATTGATCGTCCTTTTCCATGTCAGCGCAACACCGGAATGGTCGGACCTGCCGCTGTCGGGCCTGTTCGTTGAGATGCTGCGGCGCACGCTCGCGTTCGCCGCGCGCGCCGACGGCGCAGGAGAGCGCGAAATCGCCGGCGGTCCGTTCGTGGCGCAGCGCCTCCTCGATGGCTACGGAGCGCTTGCCCCTGCATCACCTGATCTGGCGCCGATCACGCCGGAGGCGTTTGCACAGGCGCAGCCTTCACCAGCGACGCCGCCGGGCCTTTATGAGCGCGCCGGCGTTTCCGCCGCCATTGACGCGGTGCGCCCAGACGAAGCGTTGGCCGCGCTGACCTTGCCCAGCGGCATTGCGCGCGCGGGTTTGAGCGCCAGCGTCGCGCGCCCGCTTTCGGGCTGGTTGTTCGCCGCCGCCGGCGCGATGCTTGCGTTTGATCTGTTGATTGCGCTGCTGCTCATCGGACGCCTGCCGCGGCTTGCGCGCGCCGCCGCCGCTCTGGCGTTCGGCGTGCTGCTTTTTGCAGGCGACGCGCATGCGCAATCGGCCGACGATCCGACCCAGACTTTGCGGCTGGCTTACGTACGCACAGGCGATGCGCGCATCGACCGCACCTCCGAAGCTGGATTGCGCGCGCTAACGGAACTTCTCATTTCACGCACCTCGGTGGAGCCAGGACCGCCTGTGGCGATCGATCTCGCGCGCGATGATCTTTCACTCTACCCCTTTCTCTATTGGCCGGCGCCCTCGAGCCCGCGCCGATTGCCCGACGCAGCACTCGCCAATGTCGATCGCTATCTCGCGATTGGCGGTCTGTTGCTTGTCGATACCCGCGATGCAGGCGCGCAGGCGCGCGGGCGCCCGGCGCAGGCAATGCTTTCCGGCGTCGATGTGCCGCCGCTGGAAAGCGTGACCAATGAGCATGTCTTGGCGCGCGCATTCTATCTCATGCGCAGCTTTCCGGGGCGCGTGCAGTCGCCGCAATTGTGGGCGGAGAGCGCTTCGGCGGCGTCTTCACGCGACGGCGTGGCGTCGATCTTCGTCGGCGACGGCGATTGGGCGGCGGCGTGGGCGGGTCAGGCCGGCGTCAGCGATCGGCAGCGCGAACTCGCGCTGCGGTTCGGCGTCAACCTTGTCATGGTGGCGCTGACAGGCAATTACAAAGCCGATCAGGTGCACGTGCCCGCGCTGCTTGAACGCATGGGACGCGAATGATCGCCGGCGCCCGCATCGGCTTTGATCCCGCGCTGGCGCCGGGTGTGATCATTGCGCTGGGCGTCATGGCGGCGGCGGGGCTTGCCGTTTACGTATGGCGCGGCGGCGGCGCGCCTGTGACGCGCGCGCTGGGCCTCGGTTTCCTTTTCCTCGGCCTCACACAACCGCAATGGGTGCGCGAAACGCGCGAACCAGCGCGCGATGTGGCGCTTGTTGTCGTCGATCAAAGCGAAAGCCTGGCGCTCGCGGGACGGCGGGACGCTGCGCGCGCCGCTGGCGAGGCCATTGCCGAGCGCCTGGCGAGCGAACAAGATCTGGACGTGCGGGTGCGCGAAGCGCGCGGCGGGCCCGACGGCACTTTGATCACCGGCGTGATCGAAGATGCGCTCAGCGATGTGGCGCGCGACCGCATCGGCGGCGTGGTGGTGATCACCGACGGGCAGGCGGCCGATCCGCCCTCCGAGCCGCGGCGCCTCAGCGCGCTTGGCCCAGTGCACGTGCTGATCGTCGGCGATCCTGCGCGCGGCGACCGGCGCCTTGAGCTGGATTCAGCGCCGACATTCGGCATTGTCGGCGAGCCCATGCGCATCACCGGACGCGTGCTCGACGGGCGGGGCAGCGCGCCTGTCCGGGTGGCGGTCTCCATCGACGGGCGCCGCGCGGGAGAAATCACCGCACGCGCCAACCGCGCATTTTCAATCGATGTCCGCCTGCCCCATCGCGGTCGCAACATGGTGATCGTCGAGGCCGAAGCAGGGCCGGAGGAAATCACGCTTTCCAACAATCGCGCCGCCTTCGCCGCCAATGGCGTGCGCGACAGGCTGCGGGTGCTGCTGATTACGGGCGAACCGCACGCCGGCGCACGGGTGTGGCGCAATCTGCTGAAATCCGACCCCGCCGTGGACCTGGTGCACTTCTCCATCCTGCGCCCGCCGGACAAGCAGGACTTCACGCCGCTCAACGAATTGGCGCTGATCCCATTTCCAACGGAAGAATTGTTCGAGCGCCGGCTCGGCGAGTTCGATCTGATCATCTTCGATCGCGCGCCGCAGCGAGGCATCCTGCAAGCCTATTATTTCTCCTCGATCGCGCGGCGCATCGAAGAAGGCGGGGCGCTGCTGATCACGGCGGGCGAAGCGGAAGCGGGGCTGGACGGGCTCTATCGCACGGCGCTGGCGGGCATCTTGCCGTCGCAGCCAACGGGAACGATCACTTCGCGCCCCTATCGTCCCGCGCCGACCGCGCTCGGCCGGCGCCACCCGGTCGTGCGCGGCTTGCCTGAGCCGGAACGCTGGGGCCGCTGGACCCGTCAGATCGACGCGCGCGCCAATGGCGGACAGACAGTGCTCGCCGGCGCCGACGGGCGCCCGCTGCTTGTCCTTGATCGCGCCGGCAACGGACGCGTCGCGCAATTGTGGTCAGACCAGCCCTGGCTGTGGGCGCGCGGCTACGATGGCGGCGGCCCGCACGGGGAATTGCTGCGGCGCCTCGCGCACTGGCTGATGCAGGAACCCGAACTCGAAGACGACAGTCTGCGCCTGGAAGCGGGGCCGCGCGGCATCGAGATCGAACGCTCAACGCTGGCGCCGCAAGCAGGACCAGTGGACCTGATCGCGCCCTCCGGCGCACGCTCAACCATTACGCTGGAAGAAGGCGCGCCCGGCCTTTATCGCGGCGAAGCTCCGGCCAGCGAGCAAGGCTTGTACGAAGCGCGCAGCGGCAATCTTCGCGCTTTCGCTGCGGTGGGGCCGCTCAATCCGCGCGAGGCCGCAATGCTCGCCGCCGATCCCGACATTCTGCGCCCGCTCGCAAGCGCGACCAATGGCGGGGTGCTCATGACCGGAGAAGACGGACGCAGGCTGCCGCAAATCCGGCGCGTCGATCGCGGCGCGCGCGCTGGCGGCAGCGATTGGATCGGCATTGAACGCAACGGCGCCTACGTTGTCCGCGCGGCTGTGGCGTCGCCGCTGGGACCCGGCTGGGCATGGGCGCTGGCGGGGCTCGCCCTTCTGATGCTCGGTTGGCGGCGCGAAAGCGCCTAGCGTGGCGCGCGAAGTTCGCCATGCACCTTGTCGAGCCCGCCCGGCTTGAGCTCAAGCCAGAGCAAGCGAGCGGGATCCACCGGGCCGGGCAAAGCGATGCGGCGCTCGGGCGCCGCGGTGAAGCCCAGCGGTGCAAAGAAGCGTTCGGCGCCGACCAGCACCACGCCCTCCCCTCCGACTGCGCGGCAGGCAGCAACCGCCTCGCGCGCCAGCGTCAGCCCGAGCCCGGCGTTGCGCGCCGCGGGATCGACCGCCAGAGGCCCGAGAAAATAGAGCGGCGCGCCCGCTTCCACGGCCCAGATGCGGCACGCGCCCATGACGTCCCCAGCTTCGTTCAGGGCCACGCGCGAAAGGGCCGGCTCGAACGCCGCGCCACGCTCGCGCACGCGCTCGCTCGTCTTGGCGAAGCGGCCAGGACCGAACGCGCGCTCAAGCACGCCCTCAATGGCGCGCGCGTGCTCGGGCTTTTCCGCGGTGAACGTGTACGCCAAAGCGGGCGCCTCCAGTGGGGGCGAGCGCTTAAGGCTCCCCGTCCCCGGGGTCAATCGCCGCGCGCCGGACGCGCTGGCGAAGGGCGGGCCGGCGGTCCATAGTGTGAGTCGCTTGGCGTCGCTTTCGCTCCCCTCACTTGGCATTTTCCGTCATCGGGTGTTCGCCCAGTTCTGGGTGGCGCGCTGGTTTGCGACGCTTGCCGTGCAGATGCAGGCCACCGCGATGGGCTGGCAAGTGTACGACGCCGCCCGCGCGCACGGACAGACCATCGCTCAAGCCGCGTTCATTCTTGGACTGGTGGGGCTGGCGCAATTCCTGCCGTTGCTGGTGCTGTCACTGTTCGGCGGCCAGGCCGCCGATCGATACAATCGCCGGCTCATTCTTGTCGCCTGCATCGCCGCCAAGGCTGCGATTGCGCTTTCGCTCGCACTCGTCAGCGGCATGGGACCGCCAGTCGTCATCCCGGCGGTGTTCGCCGCCGCGATCGGGGCGGGCGCGCTCAATGCTTTCTTGCCGCCCGCGGCCAGCGCGCTCATGCCCATGTTGTTGCCGCGGGAGGAGCTGCCTCAAGGCGTGGCCTGGTCGTCGCTGGCGTTCAACACCGGCCTGATCGCCGGCCCCGCGCTTGGCGGCCTGCTCTACGCGTTCGGCGCCGCCGCGCCCTACGGCGTCGCCTTCGCGCTGATGGCGATCGCATCAATGCTGCTGTTCACGCTCGAGGCGCCGCCGCAAGAACCGGTCAAAGACGCGCGCACGCTTGGCCTGATCGCCGAGGGCTTGCGCTACGTGTGGAGCAACAAGATCGTGCTCGGCGCGATTTCGCTCGACCTCGTGGTGGTGTTGCTTGCGGGCGCTGTGGCGCTGCTGCCCGTGTTCGCGCGCGACATCCTGCATGCAGGACCAAGCGAACTGGGCGTGTTGCGCTCGGCCATGGGCGTGGGCGCGGCGTGCGTGGCGCTCGGCTTGGCGGTGCGGCCGCTGAGGACGCGCGTCGGCCTTTGGATGTTCGCGGCGACGATCGCCTTCGGCGCCGCCACCATCGCGTTCGGGCAATCGCGCCACTTGTGGCTGACGGCCGCCGCGCTCGCCGTGGCGGGCGGCGTTGATATGATCTCAGTCTACGTGCGCCAGATCCTGATCCAGCTGGCGACGCCCGACGCCATGCGCGGGCGCGTCGCCGCGGTGAGCTTCGTATTCATCTCAGCCTCCAACGAGCTAGGTGATTTCGAAGCCGGCCTGATGGCGCGCATCTTCGGCCCGGTCATGGCCGTGACCATTGGCGGCGTCGGCGCGATCTTCGCATCTCTCGGCTGGATGCGCCTCTTCCCCGGACTCGCCAAGGCCGATGGGTTCGAGCCGCGCGCCTGAGTCTGTGCTAATCGGGACAGGTGTCCGATTCCGCGCTGATCGAATCCTTTCTGGAGATGCTCTCCGCCGAACGCGGGGCCAGAGCGAATACGCTCGACGCATACGCGCGGGACCTGGAAGACGCCTGCGCGCACGTCCGGGCGGGACTGAAAAACGCGGCCCCGCAGGCGATCGAAGCCTATGTGGCTGGCCTTGCCGCGCGCGGCCTTTCCTCCGCGACAGCAAGGCGGCGCATCTCTGCGCTTCGGCAATTCTACCGCTTCCTGCTGGAAGAGAACGTGCGCGGCGATGATCCGACGTCGCGGCTCGATGCGCCCAAGCGCGCGCGCGCATTGCCCAAGACGCTTTCAACCGAAGAGATCGTGCGCCTGATCGACGCCGCCGGATCGGCGCGCGACAAAGCGCTAATCGAGCTGCTCTATGGCGCGGGCCTGCGCGTGAGCGAGTTGGTGTCGCTGCCGCTTCGCGCAGCGCCCCGGCCCGGCCAGGCGCATATGATCATCGAAGGAAAGGGCGGCAAGGAGCGCATGGTGGCGTTGGGCGCGCCCGCGCTGGCGGCGCTTGAGGCGCATCTCGCCGCGCGCGACGCAGCATTGCCCAAGAGCGAAGCGAAGCGCGAAAAGGCGCAACGCTGGCTGTTTCCCTCCTCCAGCGCCGCCGACGGCAAACTCACGCGCCGGCGCGTGGGGCAAATTCTGGAAGCGGCGGCGGCGAAGGCCGGCATTTCTCCGGCGCGGGTTTCGCCGCACGTGCTGCGCCACGCATTTGCGACGCACTTGGTCGAAGGCGGCGCCGATCTCAGAACCGTGCAGACCTTGCTCGGGCATGCAGATATTGCCACAACGCAAGTGTACACTCATGTCGCCGATGGGCGGCTGCGGACTTTGGTGGAAACCAAACACCCATTGGCGCGGAAGAAACGAGATGACTGAGCAAGCTTATTTCTTTCCGCAGGAGCGCGGCCGCGGCGCCGCATTCGTGGTGTACGTGCTCTATCTGATGAGCATTCCGAGCGCAGGCGTTCTCGCGTTGATCGGATTGATCGTGGCTTACATGGGCCGCGGCGAAGCCGTCGGCGTGGCGCGCAGCCACATCGAAGACCAGATCCGCACATGGTGGATCGCGTTCTGGTGGGCGATCGCCATCTGGATCGGCTATTTCGTCGGCGGCATTCTCACCGTGGTGCTGATCGGCATTCCGATCGTCATGCTCGCCTGGCTCGCGAGTTTTATCGTCGCGGTGTGGTTCACGCTGAAAAGCATTTTCGGCTTCATCGCGCTGCTTGACGGACGTCCACGGTGATCACAGCCGCGTTACGGGGTTGAATCCCGCAAGCAGGTGTTGTGTGTTACACGCGGGACATAAAGCGGACCACCGCGCAAATCGGCGAGAGGAATAATGAAGCAATACCTACTGGCGGCCGCAGCACTGCTGGCTGCGGCGACCGTGACTCCAGCCTCAGCGTACACCTCGTATCTGAAACCCAGCGCATTTTGGGCGGACGAGGCCGAAGTGCAGGTCGAAGGCGCCTTCGCCACGCAATTCTTCACGCCCGAAATCGCGCTTGGAGATCGAATCACGTTGCTGAACCCGGATGGGCAGTCGATGCTTGCGGACCAGATCGCGGTCACGCCGAACGCGACCGAACTCGCCACCGCGCTCGCATCGTCTGGCACGTACCGGATCAGCACTGGCGAAGTGCTGGGGCAAGTCGCCACTCTCGTCGCTCAAGACGGGCAGTGGCGCGTTCTTGGCGCAGGTGAGGCGACGCCGGAGGGCGCGGACACGACAACGCTGCAGACGGTGACAATCGCGGACACATATGTGACGCGCGGGGCGGCCACGCGCACTGTCGTTGACCACACGATGGGCACGCTCGCCATCCGGCCGGTGACCCATCCCAACCAAATCCTCTCTTCTCAGGGACTCGAAATTGAGCTGACGTTCAATGGCGCGCCGATGGCGAACAGCGCCATCGTGCTCTACCGGGCCGGCGAACAAGAGACCAGCCTCGACCGCTTCGTCGTGACTGACGAGAACGGCCACGCCACCTTCACGTTCGATGGGCCGGGCCAATACATCATCGCAGCCCGGCACCGGGCGGACATGCCGCCCGGATCAGCGGCCAATGTCGGCAGCTACACAACGACGCTGACGTTCGAAGCGCTGGCCCAGCTCCATCCCGAGACCGAGATTAGCGAACCGAGCCCGGCGCCGCAGCGCCGCCGCCGCCCGTCGCGCACAGGCATCGGCCGCCTCGGCGGCTAGGTCCGGCAACAATCGGCCCCGGCGAAAGCTGGGGCCGAATTGTTTCAGCCCTCGCTCACGTTATGTTTGAGGGCATGCCCCTCACCCCGCATCAGCGCGCCGAGGCCGAACTCACCGCCTATGGGCTCACGTTTCCCGAGGCAACGCCTGGGCGGGGCTGGGCGACGCTGCGCGCGCTCGACGTGCGCAAAAAAACCTTTGCGCTGTTTGGCGCCAAGGCCGAGCCGCTGAATGCGCTCACCATCGTCATGAAGCTGCCGGTCTCGGCGGAAATGGCCGAAGCCCTCCCCTTCGTGCGCCCCGCGCGCGGCTGGTACAAACAGCACAAATGGGTGACGGCGCATTTCGGGCCGGACGACGACGTGCTGGGCGAAATGGAGACGCTGAAAGGCTGGCTGAAGCAGAGCTACGTTGCGGTCGCGCCGAAGACGCTGGGGCGGATGGTGGCGTGAACCCGCGGCGGCGCCTAAGTTCGCCGGCGGAGAGGCCAGACATGCAAAGCACATTCAAGCTCGGTGATCGCACCATCAGGCGCATGGGCTATGGCGCCATGCAGCTCGCCGGCCCCGGCGTGTTCGGCCCGCCGAAGGATCGCGCCGCCGCCATAGCGGTGCTGCGAGCAGCGTTCGAAGCAGGCGTCAACCACATCGACACCAGCGACTATTACGGACCCTATGTCGTCAACGACATCATCCGTGAAGCGCTGCACCCATATCCGGACGACCTCGTGATCGTCACCAAAGTGGGCGGCAAGCGTGACGACAAGGGCGCTTGGCTCCCGGCGCAATCTGATGACGAGTTGCAGCGAGGCGTTGAAGACAATTTGAAACGCCTCGGGCTCGATGTGATGGAGGCCGTCAATCTTCGCATCATCGGCGCCGTGCATGCGCCGAGCGAAGGCTCCATCGCGCGCCAAGTCGAAGCCATGGCGAGACTCAAAGAGCGGGGCTTGCTGCGCCATGCGGGCTTGAGTAACGTCACCGCAGCGCAGATCGTCGAAGCGCGCGCGATCACCGACATCGTATGCGTGCAGAACCACTACAATATCGTACACCGCGCGGACGACGATCTGGTTGATGCACTGGCGCGCGACGGCATCGCTTACGTCCCCTACTTTCCGCTCGGCGGCTTTTCCCCGATCCAGTCGGAGGCGCTTTCGGCGCTGGCCGCGCGCCTTGGCGCCACGCCCATGCAGCTTGCGCTCGCCTGGCTTTTGCGCCGCGCGCCGAACATCTTGCTGATCCCCGGCACGTCCTCCCTCGCGCACCTGCGCGAAAACATGGCGGCGGCGGAGCTGGAGTTGTCAGCGGAGGCGCTGGCGGAGTTGGCGGCGATCGGCGCCGGCTAGCCTGGCCGCGTTAGTCGCTCCGTCGGTAATCAAAGCGCGAGATCGGCTAGAATCGCGATTCGGAGCTAGTCGACCATGGACGAAGAAAACCGTACTGCGTTCCTTCGAATTGATTTCAACGAGCTGTCAAACTTGGCGCACGTCGGTCCACGGCGCGCT
Source organism: Hyphomonadaceae bacterium (assembly GCA_041398345.1). GTDB lineage: Bacteria > Pseudomonadota > Alphaproteobacteria > Caulobacterales > Aquidulcibacteraceae > Vitreimonas. The sequence goes on from JAWKUY010000007.1 coordinate 29,190, forward strand.
TGCGCGTTTCTGAAGATGGGCCTGCACTCTTGCGAGAATCCGCCCGAAGACTTCACACTGCAAGGTGGGATTGCATATCGATTCTTGCCGGACAACACTCCGCAACTTGTTGACCAGATCAAGACTGAGTTTTCGGCATGGATCGTAGGATCTGGCCTCAAGGAACTCGACCATTGTTTCTCGCTGTTTCTCGACAAGGTCTGGTTCACAACCCGCATCATCAGACTGCACGGAGCGACCGTTCCGAGCCACATTCGCATCGGCGATAACTTTGCGGATGAGACAAACACGGCGCGGAAGCTTCAGCGGATCAACACCGAGATAGGTGGCACCGTGGACCTGGGCGCTTTTGAAAGCCTCAGCCTTGCGCGCAATGCGCTCACTCATGGCGCAGGCATTGTTGCGGCAAGGCACACCAACCGAGAACGCGCACTTGAGATCATATGGGTCGCGCCCGAACTCGTAGTGCAGGACGGTGCCGATGAGATCGTGTACCGAGCGGAACCCGCCGATATGCACCGAGTCAAATCGCCAGACGGTGCGCAGGTTCTGCTCCGCTTCTCACGCCATTCTGTGACGTTCCAGGAAGGCGAGAGAATTAGACTGACTACGCACAACCTCGCTGAGATATGTGCCTTCTATCAATCCGCCGGCTCGCACATTCTTGAGAAGCTAAAGGGCCGGGTTCTTGCCGCCGGCATCAGACCAGACGCCGCCTGAGCCCCTATTTTCCCTCGAACAGCACACCGCTTTCCGGTGGGCGGGTCGGGGCGCGTTTGCCGAGGCGTTCGTAGGCTTTCGGCGCGGCGCAGCGGCCGCGCGGGGTGCGCATAACGAAGCCTTGCTGCATCAGGTACGGCTCGATCACGTCTTCGATGGCGTCGCGCGCTTCGGCCAAAGCGGCCGCCAGCGTATCCACGCCGACGGGCCCGCCAGAATAGGTCTCCACCAGCGCATGCAGGTAGCGGCGATCGAGCATGTCGAGCCCATCCGCATCGACCTCAAGGCGCTTCAAGGCGCTGTCGGCGAGCTTGGCGTCGATCACGCCTTCGCCGGCGAAATCGCGAACGCGGCGCAGCAGGCGCACGGCCACGCGCGGCGTGCCGCGTGCGCGCTTGGCGATCTCGATGGCGCCATCGGCGGTGATCGGGGCGCCAAGCTTTTCAGCAGCACGGGTCACGATGCCGAGCAATTCTTCCGTGCCGTAAAATTCGAGGCGCACCGGGATGCCGAAGCGATCACGCAGCGGCGTGCCAAGCAGGCCCGCGCGCGTGGTGGCGCCGACCAACGTGAACGGCGCCAGATCGATGCGCACGCTGCGCGCAGACGGGCCTTCGCCGATGATGATGTCGAGGTGATAATCCTCCATCGCCGGGTAGAGGATTTCCTCAACGGCCGGCGCGAGCCGGTGAATCTCGTCAATGAACAGAACGTCGCGCGGTTCGAGGTTGGTGAGGAGCGCGGCAAGATCGCCCGCGCGCGCAATCACCGGGCCGGACGTGGCCCGGAAACCAACGCCCAGCTCGCGCGCGACGATTTGGGAGAGCGTGGTCTTGCCGAGGCCCGGCGGACCAAACAGCAGGACGTGATCCATCGCTTCGCCGCGGGCGCGCGCGGCTTCCACGAACACCTTGAGATTGGCCTTGGCCGCGGGCTGGCCGACGAATTCGTCAAAGCCCGTCGGGCGCAGAGCGCGATCGGCCCCTTCTCCGGGCATGCGGGCGCTTGTCACGAGGCGTTCTGCATCGGCCATGACGCCCCTTAGCAGATTCGGGTTCGCAAATCGTTCCCCGCTAGGGGCTGAGCGGCTGGCAGAGGCTGCGCAGCGCCAGAGCGGAGGTGGAGACGAAGGCTTCGGCCCCGCCGCGCGCCCGCGCCACCAGCATGGCGCCCTCGAGAGCCCCGGTCAGAGCGGCGGCCACGCCGCGGGGCTCTCCCTCGAACGCCAAGACCCCTGCTTGCCGGCCTTCGCTCAGCTGGGCGGTCAACCAGTCCTCATTGGCGCCAAAGAACGCGCCGATGGGGCCGCGCATGCGCTCGGGCAGCGTCTCGTACTCGGCCGCCAGGATGCCACACAGGCACAAACGCCCTTCGGCCAGGACGCGCTCATAAATGCCGGCATAGTCCTGAAGCCGCGCCCAGGCGCCATCTGGATGACGCTCTATCTGCGCCAACGCGGCCAGAAAGCGCTGCGTGTAGCGCTCGATCAGGCGCACGCCCAAATCGGTTTTGGCTGGGAAATGATAATGGATGCTGGCGGCGGTTACGCCGAGTTCGCCGGCCACATCGGCATAGCTGAAACCGTTGAAGCCAAGAACCTGGGCGCGCCGCTCAGCGGCGTCCAGGATCAAGTCGACCGTGCCTCCAGAGAGCTGTGGCCGTGCGGACATGTGAAATCACCCCTGGCGCTCCTTAACAAAAGTTCGCAAGCGCGGCGACTCACTTAGTAGTAAGTAAATCGCGATCAGCAGTCCAACCGGAGGTGGCGATGAGCGGCCTTTTCCGTGCGCGCGAAGCCCAGGATGTGGGCGAATACACTGATCGCGACGGCGCGGCCTCGATCAAGGAACGCATCGAAACGTACTGGCGCGCCAAGGGATTGGATGTGCAGATCATGCTCGTGGAGGGCGCGTTCACGCCGGCCCTGCGTGCGAGCCGCGTCGATGTGCGCAGCGACATGCTCAATGGATTGCCGCGGCGGGCGCGGAGCGGCGCCTCAGGCGCCGACGGCTAACGGCTGACTTCCTTCAGCGCTGCGCGGATCAAATCCGGCGCAGGCGCATCGGCTTCAAATTGCTTTGCCGCACTCGCCACGGCGCGCGCCGCGCTCGACTGGTCGATGCCGAGATTGACGAGCGCAGAAACCGCTTCGGCCCGCGCGCCCGAAACCTGCGGCGCCGGCGCGGCGCGCGGCCCGCCCAGCGAAGCGAAGCCTTTGGGGCCCTGCTTTCCCGTCAATTCGGTAGCAAGGCGCGCCGCCAATTTTGGCCCAACGCCGTTGGCGCGCGCGAAGGCTGCTTTGTCCTGCGTGGCGATGGCGTCGGCGAGAATCTCGGGCGGCATCGCGTCGAGAATGCCCAGCGCCACCTTGGCGCCGACGCCGGGGATGGTTTGCAAATGCGCGAACCAGGCGCGCTCTTCTTCGCTGGCGAATCCGAACAGACGGATCGCATCCTCGCGCACATGCGTTTCGATGAAGAGCCGCGCTGGCGCGCCGGCCTGGAGGCGCGCAAGCGTGCGCCCGCCCGCCTGCACGACATAACCTACGCCCCCGACATCGATCAGCGCTGTGTCCTCGCCCAAGGCTGCAACCACACCGCTCAACAACCCGATCATTCTGACCTCTCGCACCCATCTTCTAGGGATTCGCCGTCACGGGCGCGGGGCCGCTTTTTTCGCCGCCGCCATTTTCGGAGATGGCGGGAATGTCATCTCGTGATACTGATTCCCCTGCGAGGGCCGTGGTTTTTGCGATTAATTCGCAAAATGACAGGAGATGAGGGGACTGCATGTCTGAGGAAAAGAAGAGATTGAACCGCCGCTCGTTCCTGGGGCGCGTGGCGGGAGCAGCGACCATCGCCGGCGGCGCGACCACCCTCGTCAGCGGCGAAGCCGCGGCTCAAAACTATACGGGGCGCTCGGATTCCGATTCCGGCTCCTACGCTGATCGCGGCGGCTACGGCCGCACCGGCCTCACCGACAATGACAGCGGCAATGGCGCCGATCGCGCCGGCTACGGCCTGGGACGCGGCAGCGGCGGGCGCACCGGCCTGACCGACACCGATTCCGGCGGCAACGCCGACGCGGCCGGCAATGGCCGCGGCGCCACCCGGCGCACGCCCTCGGGCGTCACCGACAGCGACAGCGGCAGCGCCGCAGACGCGTCGGGCTATGGCCGCGGCCCGCGCCGCGGCTGACAAAGCCTGAAACGTGACTGAGCCCTGGCTCGCCGATCCGCTCGGCTATCTGATCGGCGCTGAGCGCGTGAAGGATTTCTTCGCGCGCATCTATGAGCGCGAAGCGTTGGTGGCGCATCACAATGCGCCCCAGCGCTTCGAAGGGCTGCTCTCCATCGACGCCATCGATCGCATCGTCACGTCCACAGATCTGCGCGAAGGCCAGCTGACCCTGGCAAACGCCGCCAGGCAGGTGGACCCTTCTGAATATGTCGACGCCGCAAACTTCGTCGATCGTGGAGCCGTGGCCGAACGCTATCGCCAGGGCGCGACGATCATCCTCAACCAAGCCCACCAGCTCGATCCGGGCCTCGCGCGGCTCTGCCGTGGGCTCGAGCACGTGTTCTCGTCACACGTCCAGACCAACATCTATTTGACGCCGCCGAACGCGCAGGGTTTTCGAACCCATTACGACAATCACGACGTCATCGTGGTGCAGGTAGAGGGTGAGAAAGCCTGGCGGCTGTACGACAAGCCGATCGAAATTCCGTATCGCGGCGAGGCGTTTCAAGCCGGCAAGCACGAAACCGGCGCTCTGCGCGAGGAATTCGTGCTGAAAGCGGGCGACTGCGCCTACGTGCCGCGCGGACTGATGCACGATGCGATGACATCCGGCGCTTCGCCGTCGCTGCACATCACCGTAGGTTTGATCACGCGCACGTGGGCGGACTTGATGCTGGAGGCGGTTTCGGAAGTCGCGCTGCGCTCTCCCGAGCTGCGCCGCAGCCTGCCGCCAGGCTTCGCGCGCGGCGAGTTCGACCGCGAAACAGCGCGCCAGGATTTCGCGGCGATGGCGGCGGTGCTCGCACGCGACGTGCAGCTCGACCCGGCGCTCGACTTGATGATCGACACGTTCATCCGCTCCCGCCCCGCGGATAACCGCTTCAGCATTTCAAACGCCGCTCAAGCAGTCGACGCAAACGACCGCTTCCAGCGTCAGCCGCTGGCGCCGTTCCGCATCGCCGAGGATGGAGACAAGATCGTCGTCATCGGCCCGGGCGGCGATCTTGAATTTGCCGCTGAAGCGCGCCCCGCAATCGAACGCGCGTTGAGCGGCCAGCCGTTCACGCCCGCCGAGCTCGCGGTTGAGAAGCCCGACGCGATGACGGCCAAATTTCTGGCCTACGGCTTGATCGCCCGGCTCTAGACGCCCGCCCGCCGGCGAAAGCCGCCGTGAGCAGCGTGACACAGCGCAACACCCAATGCGTCGGCGGCGTCGGCAGTCACTGGCCCCGCCGTGGGCAACAGCCGCTGCACCATGAACGCGACCTGGGTTTTGTCGGCGCCGCCAGCGCCCACGATCGATTTCTTGATTGTCGCGGGAGAGTATTCCGCGACGGCAAGACCTCGGCGCGCGGCCGCCGCAAGCGCAACGCCACGCGCCTGCCCGAGCGCGAGCGCAGCGCGCGCATTGGAGTTGACGAACGTCTCCTCAACAGCGGCTTCATCAGGCGCGTATTGCTCAATGACCCCGCACAGCGCCTCAAAAAGATCGTGCAGGCGGCTGGCGAGCTGCTGCTGCTGCACGGGCTTGATGACGCCATGAGCGACATGCGAGAGCCGCGCGCCTTCGCTCGCGACCAGCCCCCAGCCGCAACGGTTGAGGCCAGGATCGACGCCCAGAATGAGGATGCCGCTCATGGCCGGACGCTGGCGCCCAATATCTTGCCAAAGCCCTAACTGGCGGCCAGCATGCGTGAAACGAACGGGGATATGCATGATCAGATCTTTGTTGGCGCCGCTGGCCGGCGCCCTGCTTGCGCTTGCATTGACAGACGCCGCGCAGGCGCAGGCGCCGAGCGAGGCCCAACGCGCGCAGGCGCGCGAAATTCTTCGTCACGCCGTCGAAATGGACACCTCGGTCGAGGGTCAGCGCGTTCCCGAACTCGCCGCCTATCTGGCTGGACAATTCCGCGCCGCAGGTTTTCCAGCGGAAGATGTCCATGTTCTGCCGCTGGGAAGCACCGCGGCGCTGGTCGTGCGCTATCGCGGCGACGGAACTGGCGGGCGCCCGATCACGCTGATGGCGCACATGGATGTCGTCACCGCCCATCGCGCCGATTGGGAGCGCGATCCGTTCACGTTCGTCGAAGAGAACGGCTTCTTCTATGGCCGCGGCGTGTTCGACAACAAGGCGGGCATGAGCGTGCTCACCTCAACCTTGCTGACGCTCAGAGCCGAAGGCTTCACGCCCACACGCGATCTGATCATCGCCTTGACAGGCGATGAAGAGACCTCCGGCGACACCGCACGGATGCTGGCGGCCCAGCACCGCGACTTGATCGACGCGGAGTTCGCGCTGAACGCCGACGCCGGCCAAGGCTCGCTGGATGAATCCGGCGCGCCGGTTTCATATGGCTTGCAGACGGCTGAAAAAACTTACGCCAGCTTCTCGCTGACGGCGCACAACGAAGGCGGTCACTCGTCGCAGCCGCGCGCCGACAATGCGATCTACGATGTCGCGGATGCGCTGGAGCGCGTGCGCGCCTATCAGTTTCCGGTCATGTGGAACGACACCACTATTGCGTCGCTGCGCGCGAACGCGCCGGTCGTGGGCGGCGCGGCCGGTGCGGCGATGGCGCGTTTCGCACAACGCCCTGGCGACCGGCGCGCCGCCGTGGTGTTGTCATCCAGCCCATTTACCGTCGGACAAATCCGCACGACTTGCGTGCCAACCATGCTGAACGGAGGCCACGCCGACAACGCGCTGCCGCAAAGCGCCAGCGCCACCGTCAACTGCCGCATCTTTCCCGGAGTGGCCATCGCCGACGTTCAGGCGCAATTGCAGCGCCTGGCCGGTGACCGCATCACCGTCGCGCCACTGGCGGACAATTACGCCTCGAGCGATGCTTCGCCGCTGCGCGACGACGTGCTGGACGCAACCATCGCGGCGGTGCACACGAACTATCCTGAAGCGCCCGTCATTCCCGGCATGTCGGCGGGGGCCACGGACGGCGTCTTCTATCGCGGGATCGGCATACCAACCTACGGCGTGGACGGCATCTTCATCAAGGACAGCGACGATTTCAGCCACGGCCTCAACGAGCGCGTGCCCGTTGAAAGTTTCTACAACGACCTCGCGCATTGGCGGGTGCTGATCATGGAACTGGCCGCCCCTCACTAGCGGGGCGGCGAACGCAGACGCTAGGCGCTCGCCGCTTCCGGCTGGCCGTGGCAATACTTGAACTTCTTGCCTGAGCCGCAGGGGCACGGCGCGTTACGCGAGACCTTGCCCCAGGTGCTGGGATTGTGGCGATCGAAACCGTCAGGCGCGAGCGGGGGCGCATCGCGCAACGGCGGCGCCATTTCGTTTTCGCCCGTATCCGGGTTCTGGTGGATTTCGAAGGTCTTCGCCGGCATCTGCGGACGCGGCAGCTGCTCGTCGGCCTGTCCGATCTGCAGCCGCAGCAGCATACGCGTGATCGTCGTGCGCAAATCCAGAAGCATGCGCTCGAACAACGTGAATGCTTCGGTCTTGAATTCGTTGAGCGGATCGCGCTGCGCGTAACCGCGCAAGTGGATCACCGAGCGCAGGTGATCAAGCAGCGAAAGGTGCTCTCGCCAGCGCATATCGACGACCGAAAGCAGCACCTGCTTCTCAACGGCGCGCAGGCGCTCGGGTCCCAGCATCGCCGCCTTCTGGGCGTACGCCTGATCTACCGCGCGGGTGAGCCGCTCGATGATCTCCTGTTGCGCAATGCCCTCCTCAGCCGCCCACTGATCGACCGGCGACTGGAACCCGAAAATCTCGTCGGCCTCGGCCATCAGTTCGGGGGTGTTCCACTGCTCGGGATAAGCCTTCTCCGGCATGTGCCGCCAGACCAGCTTCTCCACGACGTCATGGCGCATGTCGCGGACGATCGGGGCGACGTCGGCAGTGCGCATGAACTCGATGCGCTGTTCGAACATGGCTTTGCGCTGATCGTTGATGACGTCGTCGTATTTCAGCAGGTTCTTGCGGATTTCGAAATTGCGCTGCTCGACGCGGCGCTGGGAAGTTTCAAGCGCCTTGTTCATCCACGGGTGAACGATGGCCTCGCCTTCCTGGATGCCAAGTCCGCGCATAATCGCATCGAGCCTGTCAGCTGCGAAGATACGCAGGAGATCGTCTTCCAGGCAGATGTAAAACTTGGATTTGCCGGGGTCGCCCTGACGGCCGGTGCGCCCGCGCAGCTGATTGTCGATGCGGCGGCTTTCATGGCGCTCAGTGCCGAGCACGTAGAGCCCGCCAGCGTCAAGTGCGACGCGCTTTTTCTGCTCGACATCGACGCTGATCTGCCGCTTGAGCGCGGCGATCTGATCGGGCGTTTCATCGCCCTTGAGCGCAGCCTTCAGGCGCATCTCGACGTTGCCGCCAAGCTGAATGTCTGTGCCGCGACCGGCCATGTTGGTTGCGATCGTGACAGCGCCCGGCACGCCCGCCTGCGCGACGATCTGGGCCTCCTGCTCGTGGTAGCGCGCGTTCAGCACCTGGTGCGGGATGCCGCGCTGCTTGAGCATGTTGGAGAGAAATTCCGACTTCTCGATCGACACCGTGCCGACCAGCACGGGCTGCTGCTTGCGATGGGTCTCTTCGATGTCGGTTAGAACCGCTTTGTACTTCTCCTTCGCCGTCCGGTAGACTTCGTCATCGTCGTCGATGCGGCGCACAGGACGGTTGGTGGGGATTTCCACGACATCGAGCTTGTAGATGTCGCCAAACTCGGTGGCCTCTGTGGAGGCGGTGCCGGTCATGCCGCCGAGCTTGTCGTAGAGGCGGAAATAGTTCTGGAACGTGATCGAAGCGAGCGTCTGGTTTTCCGGCTGGATCTGCACGTTTTCCTTAGCTTCGATGGCCTGGTGCAGGCCTTCGGAAAGCCGGCGCCCATGCATCATGCGCCCGGTGAACTCGTCGATCAGGACGACTTCGTTGTCCTTGACGATGTAATCCTTGTCGCGGTGGAAGAGCTTGTGCGCGCGCAGCGCCTGGTTGGCGTGGTGCACGACGGAAATATTCGCCGGCTCATACATCGAGCCCTGCAGCAGTCCCCGCTCAACCAGCAATTCCTCGATGCGTTCGGAGCCCGCTTCAGTGTAGGTGACTGAGCGCTGCTTTTCGTCGTGCTCGAAATGCTCCTCGGTGAGGAGCGGAACCAGCGCATCGATGGATTTGTAGAATTCGCTGCGATCCTCGGTGGGGCCGGAAATGATCAACGGCGTGCGCGCCTCGTCGATCAGAATGGAGTCCACTTCATCGACGATAGCGTAACGGTGCCCGCGCTGGACCATTTCGCCCAGCGAGTACTTCATGTTGTCGCGCAGATAATCGAAGCCGAATTCGTTGTTGGTGCCGTAGGTGACGTCCGCGGCGTACGCCTGACGGCGCTCGTTGTCGTAGAGCCCGTGCACGATGACGCCGACTGAGAGGCCCAGGAAGCGGTAGATCTGGCCCATCCACTCGCTGTCGCGCTTGGCCAGGTAGTCGTTCACGGTGATGACGTGGACGCCGCGGCTCTCGAGAGCGTTGAGGTAGGTGGGCAGCGTGGCAACCAGCGTCTTGCCTTCGCCGGTGCGCATTTCGGCGATCTTGCCTTGGTGCAGAAAGATGCCGCCCATCATCTGAACGTCGTAGTGCCGCTGGCCCAACGTGCGTTTGGCGGCTTCGCGCACAGTTGCGAAGGCCTCAGGCAGGATATCGTCAATCTTCGCGCCGCGGGCGAGCTTGTGGCGGTACTCGCTGGTCTTGTTGCGCAGCGCCTCGTCGGAGAGCGCCTCGAAGGTCGGCTCCAGGGCGTTGATGCGCTGCACCATGGGCCGCAGCCCCCGCACCTTGCGCTCATTGACGGAGCCGAAAATCTGCTTGGCGAGGTTGAGCATGGGTGCGTTCTAAAACCTTGAGCGCCACGTCCGGATGCGGCGTAGCAAATTGCGTCTAGTGGATTTGTTTTGTTGGCTTTTCTGTGTCCCACAGGCGCGCGCCCGGGTGCGGAAACACTCTCGACTCGTGCGCCCGCGAGACTTAAGAGCGGCCCCTGGCGGTGTCAATGCGGCCGCCCGGGCGCGGCGCTTGCATTTGCCCCGATTTACGAGAGAGCAGAACGCATGAAGACGCCAAAGCGCGCCCCCTTTCCACTGATCGCTTTGGCGCTCGCATTGGCGCTTTCGGCGTGCGGGCTCGGGCGCGACGCCGGCGGCGATGGGGGGGCGATTCACGACCCCATCGTGGCCGCCACCGTCAACGGCCGCCCGATCTACATCGAGGATGTGCGCGCCCACGCCGTCGCGCGGGGATGGCTGCGCGAAACCGAGGATTTGGACGCCAATTCCGACGCTGTTCTACATCGCGCTCGAAGAGCCATCCAGGTGCGCTTGTTCATGGAAGCGAAGCGCGCTCACCGCCGCGCCGACATCCGCCGCCAAGCCGAAACGCACGCGAGCGCGTGCTCGCCAACTCGATCTATGACGAGATCGATGCGCGCGCGACCGATCCAGAAGCCATCGAGCGCTTGTATCGGGAAAATGCCAGCCGGCTGGGCCAGGGCGAAGAAGTCCATTTGCGTCAGATTCAGTTCACGTCACGTGAAATCGCCACGCGGCCAAAAGAAGGCCTGAATTAAGGCGAACGTTTCGAAGTGATCGCGTTCGAACAAAATACCAGTGGGGATGGTGGCGATTCCGGCTTCGCGGGCGGTGAACGACCTTTACCCCGGTGCTGCGCCGAACTCGAAAACGCAAGCCTTGGCGCACTGATCGGGCCGATCGAAATCGAGGGCCATTGGCTGCTGGTGCAATTGCTGGACCGTCAGGCGCGCGGCGTGCCCAGCCTAGAAACGTTGCGTCCGCGCATCATCGATTGGTTGCGCTACCAGGAGATCGATGCAGCTTGACGAACGGCCTCGCGCGGACGCGCGCATCGAGCGCCCGCGCGAGCCCGACGAAAGCAGCGCGCCCGCGGGCGACGTCACGGCGCCTGATGACGCAGCGCCAGCGCCAGCGCGCCCGATTACGCCAGCGCCCGGATGCGAATGCGCCGCCCTTCCCGTTCCCGATGGGACCAGGCGGGGTCACCAGCACCGCCAGTCGCAAACGCCGAACCCTCCCGCCCAGGCGCCCGCCGCGCAAACGCCCAACCCCGCGCCGCTGCGGCCAGCGCCTCCCGCGCCTGAGCCGCAAAACGAGACCGGCGCCGCGGCAGGAACGGACGGCGCTCAATGACCGAGGGCCCGGTTTCGCCGCTGGCGCCGGACCGCTTTCCAGATCTGCCCCCGATCGCAGGCCTTGAGGCCGCGACGGGGCGCGCAGGCTTCTACAAGCACGAGCGGGCGGACCTGCTGCTCATACGCGCGACGAAAGGTGCGCGCGCGGCCGGCGTTTTCACCACCAACGCAGTTGGGTCGGCGCCGACAGATTGGTGCAAGCAGGCGCTCGCAGCGACCCGCGGAGGCGCACGCGGCCTGCTCGTCAACGCGGGCTGCGCAAACTCGTTCACGGGCAAGCCTGGCGATGAGGCGTGCAAACGCGCGCTTGAAGCCGCAGGACAAGCGCTCGACGTTCCCGTGCGCGAAATGCTCGCCGCCTCCACCGGCGTGATTGGCGTTGTTCTCAACGACGCCAAGATTGCGCAGGCGTTGCCGCGCATGCGCCTTGCGCCCGTCGATTGGAAGCAGGCGGCGGCCGCGATCATGACCACGGACACCTTCCCCAAGGGTGCGGGCGCGACGTGCGCGATCGACGGCGTTCAGGTGAACATTGCAGGCATCGCCAAGGGCTCGGGCATGATCGCGCCGAACATGGCGACGATGCTGGCCTTCGTGTTCACCGACGCCGCGCTTTCGGCGCCGGTGTTGAAGACGTTGCTGAAAGCCGAGACCGAGACCAGCTTCAATTCGATCACGGTCGATGGTGACCGCAGCACCAACGATTGCGTGCTGCTGATGGCCACCGGCGCCGCCAAAGTCCCGCCCATCGCTGACGCCAAAGATGAACGGCTGAACGAATTCAGGGCCGCGCTCTCGCGCGTGCTGGCCGATCTTGCGATCCAGATCGTACGCGACGGCGAAGGCGCGACGAAGCTGGTCGCCGTCACGGTTGAAGGCGCTGTGAGCGATGGTTCGGCCAAAGCGATCGCGCGTACGATCTGTGAAAGCCCGCTGGTGAAGACCGCGATCGCCGGCGAGGACGCCAATTGGGGCCGCATCGTCGCCGCGGCCGGGCGCGCCGATCAGCCGATCAGGCGCGAGATGCTGAGCGTTCGCTTCGGCGGCCTCTGGGCCGCGCGCGACGGCATGGTTTCAGCGGATTACGACGAGGCGCAGATGAGCGCCTACATGAAGCGGCCGGAACTGGAAATCTCCGTCACCGTCGGCCCCGGCGTAGGCCGCGCCGTGATGTGGACGTGCGATCTGACGAAGCGCTACATCGAAATCAACGGCGACTATCGGAGCTAGGGGCTGGTTTGGGCCCGGTGTCGCCGTTCGCGCGGCGCGCCAAGCCAGCTCTCAGATGATCCCGCCCTGGCCCCAAGCCGCTCTCGGCCTCTTGATTGATCGTTCAAACAAGGCATAGTGAGCGGCCTGAGGAGCTCCGAATGGCCGATGTGGAAAAGGCGGTCGCGACCCAGATCGCGAACATTGAAAAAAAGACCGGCAAGTCGCTGGCCCAGCTCACCGCGCTGATCAAAAAATCGGGCAAGGCCAAGCATGGCGAAATCCGCGATTGGCTCAAGGAGACCTACGGCCTGGGCCACGGCGATGCGAATGCGCTGACCCATGCGGCCCTGAAATCCGATGGCGCGAGCGCAGCCAAGGCTTCAGGCGCCTCGACTGGGGATGTGCTGGACGAAATCTACGCTGGCAAGAAAGCCCACCTCCGCCCCATCCATGACCAGCTGATGGCGGCGATCGAAGCGTTCGGCGCGTTCGAGATCGCGCCGAAGAAGGGGTACGTCTCGCTGCGCCGGAAGAAGCAATTCGCCATGCTCGGGCCCAAGACCAACGAGCGCTTCGAACTCGGGCTCAATCTTAAAGACGACATCAAGGATGCGCGCGTGAAAGCGCAGGCGCCCGGCGGCATGTGCCAGTACGTCGCCGCGTTGACCGGCGCCAACGAGATCGACGCCAAGCTGATCTCCTACATCAGGCGCGCCTACGATGCTGCGGGCTGAGCGCACTTGTAAACGCGCGTGAAGGATAGTTGGGTTAAGCGCCCTTCAACCATCTCCCCTCACGGCTTTTTCATGCAAACCGCCGATACTGCCTCTTCATCGCGGCGCCTCATCCTGGTGGCGGCGGCCGCATTGTTGGATTCGTCGGGGCGGGTGCTTGTCACGCAGCGGCCCCAGCACAAGCAGCTCGGCGGGCTCTGGGAATTTCCCGGCGGCAAGGTTGAGCCAGGCGAAGCGCCCGAACAGGCGCTCGCACGCGAGTTGAAGGAGGAACTGGACTTGATCGTAGAGCCTGACGCCCTCGATCCGTTCGCGTTCGCTTCGCACGCTTACCCGGATTTTCATCTGCTCATGCCGCTCTATGTCGCCACGCGCTGGCAGGGCGAGCCGAAGCTCGACCCTAATGCGGCTCAGGCCATGCAATGGCTGCGGGCGCGGGAACTGCGCGAAATTCCCATGCCGCCAGCCGATGTCGTGCTTGTCGAGCGCCTCATCGAACGGGAGGCCGCATGATCACGCGCTTCCTGAGAGACGAGCGTGGCGCATCCGCCATCGAGTATGCGGTGATCGCCGGGCTCATCTTCCTGGCCATCGTGGCTGCGATCATCCCTATCGGCGACTCGCTGGCGACCATCTTCGGCGACGCCGCCGCAGCGATGTAATCGCGCGCGCCTAAGCTTCCAGCTCGGCGTCCCAGTAGAGATAATCCATCCAGCTCTCATGCAAATGGTGCGGCGGAAAGCGCCTGCCCACGTGCTGGAGTTCGTGCATGGTCGGACGCCGCGGCCGCCGGAACGGACGCATGCCGCTCACATGGGCGTACTTGCCGCCCTTGCGCAGATTGCAGGGCGCACACGCGGTGACGATATTTTCCCACGTGGTCCGCCCGCCCTTTGAGCGCGGCACGACATGGTCGAACGTCAAATCGTCGGGCGAGCCGCAATATTGGCAGGTGAATCCGTCGCGAAGGAACACATTGAAGCGCGTGAATGCGGGCGGGCGATCCTGGTGCACATAGTCGCGCAACGAGATCACCGAGGGCAGCTTCATCTCCAGCGAAGGAGAATGCACGATGTGATCGTAGTGGGCGACCACATCGACGCGCTCAAGGAACACGGCTTTCACCGCCTCCTGCCAAGGCCAGAGCGACAACGGGTAATAGGAAAGCGGACGAAAATCGGCGTTGAGAACCAGCGCCGGCCAGCCCGCCAGGGGAGCGCTGGAAACGTTCATTGGCGGCTGCTCCAGTGCAGCCGCGCGAGAAGCTGGTGGGGGATTACGCTCGGTGGACTGAAGACGTTTCTCCTTCGCGATTCAGTATAGCACACTCGCCCAGTCGGTTGCGAACCAGCTATACCTGATTTGGCGTGACGCGCTTATGACAACCGCCACACGTGGCCCAAAAACATCATCACGCGGCGCCTCACCCCATATTTTTCAGATATTTGCCTGTGTTGAGCCGCCAATTTCGAATTGGCGGCCCGCCGTTGCGAACGATAGCCTGACCGGGCCATGAGTTTCGTGACCCGCTTTGCGCCCTCCCCCACCGGGCGCCTGCACCTTGGCCATGCGTTCTCGGCGCTGACCGCGTTCGAGGCCGCGCGTGCGGCGGGCGGACGGTTCTTGTTGCGCATCGAAGACATCGACCAGGGCCGCTCTCGCCCGGAGTTCGAGGCGACGATTTATGACGACCTCGCATGGCTGGGCATCGCATGGGATGATCCGGTGCGCCGCCAAAGCGAACACATGGCCGATTACGCAGCGGCCCTGCAGCAATTGATTGACCGCCAGCTGGTCTATCGCTGCTTCCGCACGCGCGCCGAAATCGCAGAAGCGATCGCATCAGCGCCGCACGGGGAAGCGGAAGAGGCGTTTCGGGGCGAAGCGCTGCCGGCCGACGAAGAAGCCGCCAAAATCGAAGCGGGAGAGGCCTTTGCGTGGCGGCTCTCGCTGCGCAAAGCGCGCGCCGCATTGGGCCCCGCCTATTTTGCGCTGGTGTTCGAGGATGAAACCGGACTTGTCCGCGCAGCGCCTGAGCGCCATGGCGACGCCGTGCTCGCGCGCAAAGATTTCGCCACAAGCTACCATCTGGCCAGCGTCTGCGATGACGCCCATCAAGGCGTCACGCACGTGATCCGCGGAGAAGACCTGCGCGAGGCGGCGCATCTGCATGTGCTGCTGCAGAAATTGCTCGGCTTGCCGCAACCTGTTTATCGGCACCACCGGCTGATCCTGGGCGAAGACGGCAAGCGCCTGGCCAAGCGCGACCAGGGCGCGACGCTGAAAAACCTGCGCGAAGCAGGCAAGACGCCCGCTGACATACGCGCCGTCTTGGGCCTGTGATGCTCAGCGCTGCGCGCACGCCGATTTTGACGCCGCGACTGGAGCTGCGCCGCACCCGCATCGAAGACGCCAGCACCATGTTCGAGGCGCTGCGCCACAGCGAGACGTACACCTTCCTGCCGCGCGCCGCCCCGCGATCGCCCGCGGATGTGGCGACCCATTTTGCGCGCGTGATCCAGGAAACGGCGCCCGGCCGACGCGAACAATGGCTCAACTGGACTGTCTGGCGCCGCGATATCGGCCTGCCGTTGGGGACCGTTGAAGCAAGCGTCGATCCCGCGCGCAGCGCCGCGATCGGCTATCTTTTCGATCCGCGCTGCTGGCGGCGCGGTTACGGGCGCGAGGCGGTCGCTGCGATGCTCGATCACCTTTCGGCGTGCGGCGCCGCCTCGTTCGACGCCTCTATCGACGTGCGCAACATCGCCTCACAAAGGCTCGCCGCCGCGCTTGGCTTCACGCACGCGAGCACGACGGGCATTGATCAAATTTGGCGGCGCGACGCAGATTTACGCTAACGCGCATTCACCACGCTTTGCGCATCGCCGGAACGATTCCCTAAGTATGGCGTGCTAAGGCTCAAAGCACGCAGAAGCGCCAGCCGCAAAACGCGGCAACGTTGGAACAATGTTGTGGATCGATTGCCAGAGCTATTTCGGGCCTGACCGGCGGCGCAAACACGGCGGCGTACGTCTGCGCGAACGGCGGCGTTACGATTGCGCCGGCAACCCTCCTCCCCTTCCAACGGCGCTGCGGCAGCTGCGCTTGCGCGTGATCGAAGCCCGTGGGCCCGGGGCCCTCGCCTTCCGCGACCGCGCCCATGCGCTGGCGATGCTGGCGCACGCGCAAAACCAGCTCAGCGCCTCCGACTGCCTGTCTTCGCTGGCGATGCTCGCCGGACGCGGGCAACACAACGACGTTCGCCCAGCACTTTATGAGCAACTGGGCCGCGTTCATGCCGCGCTAGAAGCCACGCACTAGTCCGGGTAGTGCCGGTCCCCCGGCCAGCCTTCGATCGCTTCTATGATCTCGTGTGCGGATTCGAGCTTGTGATCGGGCACGTTTGAGATGCGCGCCGCCTCGATCCAGGCCTTGATCGCCGTTGGCGCGAGCCGGTCGCGCCCGCAGAGCAGAAAAAACGGTTCGTCCGTGGCCAGGGCCGACAGCGAGCCGTGATCCAATTCGGCAGCCAGATATTTGTAGCCTGCCTCGCGCAGCATACGCGCACACTCGCTCTTCACTTTGCGTCCTTCTTCGCTCATGCGCGCCTCCTCATGTCTCGGATAATGAAAATCCAGCTTTGCCCGTCGCCTGGCGGATGACGAGATACGATAGCAGGCCGATTGGCCCGAAAAACAGCGTGAGCGCCAAGCATGGAATAACCAGCGCGTAGGCCATGCCACGGCGCAGCGCATCGCGCGAGATCCAGGCGCCAACGAACAGATCGAAGATCAGATAGTGGGTCCACCCCGTCAGCACGCCGACGGGATGAGAGAACAAGGCGCTGACGCCGGCGATGCTGCCGATGCCCGCGCCTTCCGCCGAAGCGCCAAACATCAGCGCGGCGCAGAGAAATGCGCCATAGGCGCCGCCAAGCCCCAGAGGGATGAGCGCGGTATGGGCGTAGGCCTGCGTGCCCGGCCAGCGCGGCGCAAACGCCAGCAAGACCCAGGCGGGCGCGACAATCAGGTGAATGGCCAGAAAAACGGCGTCGTACATGCACTGTTCCGTTCAGCCGGGCCGCGCGCCGAACGCGCCAATCAGCCGGGTCGCCCAATCGCCCAGCGCATCCCATGATTCCTGGCCGCCGTCGAAGCGGCCCAGCCGCACCATGACCAAATCCTTCGACGGCACGACAACAATGAGCTGACCTTCATGGCCTTGCGCGGAAAACGCATCGGTCATGCTCGCATCGATGATCAGCGACCGGTCAGGGCGGCCCTCTCCAGATGGCGGCGTCAGCCACCATTGCGCGCCGTAGACATCGGTGTTGACGTCTGGTCCTGGCGTGCGGGCAAAGTCCACCCAGCCTTCAGGCAGAACGCGAACGCCATCCCAAACGCCACCGCGCAGGTACAAGTATCCAAAGCGGGCATAGTCGCGGCCCGTCGCCCAGAAAAGTGAGCTGCCATAGAACAACCCCTGGGGGTCGAACTCGACAACCGGGTGCATGCCGATGCGATCGAACAACGAAGCGTTCATCCAGGCCCGCATGCGGTCGCGCCGATCCGTCGCGCCGCGCGGATCAGGAACGATGACGCGCGTGAGCGCGTCGGAAATCAGCAGCGTACCGGCCGAACTGTAGTTCCAGTGCGTGCCTGGATCATAGATCAGCGGCAGGCGCGCCGCCCAACGCGCAACATCGCGGCGGCCCTCGCCGAACAGCATCCGCGCATTGCCGGCCTGCGTAATGTCAGCGGCGGATTCCGTGTAGTCGAGGCCATCGACCATGTTGAGCCAGTTGCGCCACGTAATGGATGCGCGGCGATCGCCGGCCCGCCACGCCGGATTGCCCATCGGCGCGTCGATGGCGATCCGCCCCTGCAGTACAGCCGCGCCCACGAGAGCATGCGTGATCGATTTGCCCATGGACCAGGAATTGAGCCGCGTATCGCGGCCATAGCCTTCGCCGTAGCGCTCAAACACGACGCGCCCGCTCTGCACAATGACGACGGCGCGCGTCTCGCCCATGAGCGGGTGCACGCCTGCAAACGCTTCGGTGACGGCAAGATCGAAAGCGGCGCGATCAACATCCCGCGGCAGATCGGCGTTCTCCCAATCCGCGCCCGGCCACGCTACGCCCGCCGGCTGCTGCGGCAACGGATAGAGCGGCTGGGCCCGCGCCGCCACCGGAGAAAAAAGCAACATCGCCGCTGCAAGCACTCCGCGCAGCATGACGCATCCCCTCGCCTTCGCTATACTCGCGCCAAGCATAGGGGGAGGCGGCGGTGTCGCGCAAACGCTGGATTTGGGCAAGCGTGCTGGGGATAGCGGTGCTGGCTCTCGGCGCCGGCGCCTGGGCTTCGCGCGGGCAAATCGCATACGCCACGATCGCAACCGGTTACGCGGCCAAGCAAACGTGCTCGTGCCTGCATGTCAGCGGCCGCGCCCTGGAAAGCTGCGTTGCCGATTTTCCCGAAGACGCGCGCAGCGCGCTCACCATCACCGAGGACGGCGATAGCGTGCGCGCCAGCGTGCTCTTCGGCGCCATCAGGGCCGAGGCCGAGTTCGAGCAAGGATATGGCTGCCGCCTAACCGGCTAGATCAGCCACCCTCTGGGATGAGGGATGGGTTTGCGTATGACGCCCAACACCAATGCGATGAGCGCCCGGATCACCGCCCAGGCCGCGATCGCCAGCTGCAGATAGATCGTCACCGTCGCCAGCCCGCTGCTCACGATGATCAACAGCCCGGCAAGCACCCAAAGTGCGTAGCCGATGACGAGCGTGCGCAAAGCGTGCTCGTGGTGGGTGTTGGCCCAAGGCATCGCTGCGCCGCGGTTGCCATAGACGATGACGATCGCAGCGACGCCTACGATAAGCCCAACGAAGGAAAGCGGAGGCGCACGCAGGAAAAAATTCGACGCGAACGCCGCGATGGTCAACACATGCGCCAACACCACTTTCCCGCGATGGGTCTTGAAGCCCAGCCCACCGCTCTGCTGAGGCGCGACCGGGCGTTTCGGCGGACGGCGGAACGGAGTGACGTTGTCTGCGGGCATGGCCTGATTTAGCTCTCCAGCGCTGCAAAAACCTTAACCGCCGTTCTCACTCAATCCCGCGAAGCAGGGAAAGAACGCCTCCACCTGACTTGGCATAAGATAGCGCGTCTGCGGCATGTATGCGCTCATCGTTGTCTCAAGCTGATCCTGACGCTCGACGCGTTGGATAGAATGGGCGAAATCCGGCGCCGTCAGCATGTGGCGGAACTGCACAACCGTGACATCTGGATCGAAGAGGCCGTCGCCATCAGGCGCCATTGGCAGCCAGGCCAATCCGCACTCCGGGCGTGCGTTGCGCGGGCGATCCTCCTCGCGGCTGACGGCGATGGTGTAAAAGCCGTTCTCATCGAGCGGGATCTCTTCGTCGAAAAGGCAATCATTGACGCGCGTGTTGGCGAAACCCTGGTTTGAGCAGACCGACCAATAACGCAACTCACCATCGCCCATGACTTCATCGCCGCCATAAGTATGCGGCGTCGTGGGCGCGCGGCCGCGGATCAGGAATACGCGCCCGTGTTTGCGATTGACGATCGTGCGGATGTAGTTGTTGTCGAGGTTCGGATAAAACCCGCCTTCGGAGCGCCGCGCATTCTCGTTGATGTGGCCGGTATAGATTCCGAGCAGGCTCTCACGATCGAGCTGAATGAACCAGCGCGCCGGATTTTGCGCGGGCCACGTGTCGGGACGGCCAGGCTGGCTGATCAATGCGCGGTACGCGTCAGGCGTGATGCCGGTGGCGTCAGGAGCGATCGCCAGCCTCTGGCCCGTGTGCAGGGCCTGGCATGCATCCGCGCCCTCGAGCACGCTGCCGTCAGCCATGGTCAGTTGCGGCGCGGGCAGCGCAACACCGCCATCGGGCGCCCTGCTCTGATCGGGCAGATAGATGCGATAAAGGACAACCTGCTGGCCCGCGCCGTAATGGGGTGCATGCAGCACGTTGCCGGCAGAGGTTGCGGCGTTGCGCTCACCAATGGTGCGCGCGGCGTCAGCGGGAGCGTCGACGACCTCAACACGGTAGTCACGCGCCTCGCTGTCGCGGCGATTGCCAGGGACAAAAGGATTGACCGCATCGCCTTCCGCAGCTTCGGCGTCGCTAATCAGACGCGCCCAGCGTTGAGGGCGCGCCTGGCCCAAGCGCTGCCCAGGATCGCCCGGGGCAATCAAGTAGTCAGCAAGCGATTCAACCGGCCTACCCGCTTCGTCATAGCTTATCAGCGACATGTAGCGCGAATGCGGATACTGCCCGCGCAGTTCGAGCCGCGCGCCTTCCGGCACAGTGAACACCGCCGCCCAATAGAAGACATTGGCGTCTGGATACGCGACGTTGATGTAAGGATCAGCGCTATGAGGTCCGCGCGACCAGAAGCACGTGCGGGGGCCAGGGATGGCGGGGCCGGCGTTTTGAGTTTGGCCGTCACCGGCGCCGCCTTCGGGGGACGGATGACAGGCAGCGAGCACCACCAGCGCCGCGCCAATCAGATTTCGCATCGCCCTCATCGCCGCGCCCCTCTCGGTATCGGTTTTGCAGAATAACGGGCGAATGGGCGAAGACCTAGAGATTCAACAAGTGCGGATCGCCCCCCTGCGCAGCAATGTTCACCGAGACCGCCCGCTCTTCAGCAAAGCGCGGCAAATAATGGGGGCCGCCCGCCTTCGGGCCTGTGCCCGACAAGCCCGAGCCGCCGAACGGCTGCACGCCGACGACGGCCCCGACAATGGTGCGGTTGACGTAGACATTCCCGGCCGGAACCGCGGCCATCACTGCGTCCGCGAAACTCTCCAGCCGCGAATGCACGCCCAGCGTCAGACCATAGCCCTTGGCGGCCAGTTCAGCGCCAAAGCCGGCGATTTCCGCGGGGTCATAGCGCAGAACGTGCAGGATCGGGCCGAACACTTCTTTGTCGATTTGCGCGAGCGAGCTGAGTTCGACCACGGCAGGGCCAAAGAAATTTCCGCCCAGCTTCGATGCGTCGAGTTGCTTCAGCACTTTAGCTTCCGCGCGCATGCGTTCCATGTGCCTGTCGAGATTGGCCTTGGCCTCGGCGTCGATGATCGGCCCGACATCCGTAAACGGATCGGCCGGATCGCCGATGACGAGGCAATCCATGGCGCCGAGCAGCGTCTCAAGAATTTCATCGGCTGTGTCGTGCGGCAAGAACAAGAGGCGCAGGCTTGAGCAGCGCTGGCCAGCAGACTGGAACGCCGAGGCGACGACATCATCGACGACCTGCTCTTTCAGGGCGGTGGTATCGACGAACATGCCGTTGAGGCCGCCAGTCTCGGCGATCAGCGGCACGATCGGACCATCCTTGCCGGCGAGCGTGCGGTTGATGGCGCGCGCGACTTCGGTCGAGCCCGTGAAGGCGACCCCGGCGATGCGCGGATCGGCCACCAGAGCAGCGCCAACTTCACCAGCGCCCTGCACCAGTTGCAGCGCGTCTTCCGGCAAACCAGCTTCGCGAAAGAGACGCACGGCTTCGGCGGCGATCAACGGCGTCTGCTCGGCTGGCTTTGCAACCACCGCGTTGCCGGCCGCGAGCGCGGCGGCGATTTGACCTGTGAAAATCGCCAGCGGAAAGTTCCAGGGGCTGATGCACACGAACACGCCGCGCCCGCGCAGCTCAAGATGATCGGTTTCGCCGGCCGGGCTGGGCAGCGCCACTGGCCCCGCAAAAAGGCGCTCAGCCTCGGCGGCGTAGTAGCGGCAAAAATCAACGGCCTCACGCACCTCATCGACGCCGTCCTGTAACGTTCGTCCCGCTTCCTGGGCAATCAAGGCCACGAGCGCATCATGATGAGCCTGTAGCTTGTCAGCCATGGCGCGCAGGATGCGCCCGCGCTCTGCTCCGCCGCACGCATTCCACGCAGGAAAGCCCGCGCGCGCAACCGAAACCGCGCCCGCAACATCCGCCGCGATGGTCAACGACGCCTTGGGCGGTGGTATCTGAAGCGCGGCGCGCTCACTCTTGATGCTGAGATCGCGCCCGGTTGAGTTGCGGCGGCTCGCGCCGAACAATTGCGGCGGCGGCGGCAGACGGCGATGACGATGTGGGCTGGCCTCCAAGGCCGCGATCGGGTCAGCGGCGACCACGTCCGGCGACACATCGTCGTCGAGGAAGGAGTGCACGAATGAAGTGTTGGCGCCGTTCTCCAGCAGGCGCCGCACTAGATAAGGCAACAGGTCTTCGTGTCCGCCCACCGGCGCGTAGACGCGCACGGGCGGCGGCGGATCGGCTGCAAGATAAAGCGCTTCGCCCATGCCATGAAGGCGCTGGAACTCATAGTGATCGTGCCCAGCGGCGGCAGCCATGCGGCGCACCGCCGCCACCGTGTGGGCGTTGTGGGTCGCGAACTGAGGGAAGATGGCGCCGCCGGCGCGCAGCAGATCGCGCGCGCAGGCGAGATAGTTCACGTCGGTCGCGGCCTTGGTTGTCCAGACCGGGAAATCGGCGCGGCCCATGAGCTGGGCGCGCTTCACCTCGCCATCCCAATAAGCGCCCTTGACCAAGCGCGCCTGGATGGAGGCAACGCCGCGCCGGCGCGCAAGCGAAGGTCAAAGCGCTCCAATCACCGCACGCGTGCGCTTCTGATAGGCCTGCACCGCGGGCAAGGCCCTCCCAGCCCTGCAGAGATGGGCCAGCGCCAGCCGTTCGAATGAGCGGGCGAAAGCACGAGAGCCGATCGGCCTCTTCCGCGTCGAGGTCAGGCCAATGTTCCATTTCTTTGCGCTCTCGGCGAGTTGCAGCACGCGCGGGTAAAGCTCGCGCATGACGCGCTCTTCCTGACGCGCCTCGTAGCGGGGGTGCAGTGCAGAAAGCTTCACCGAAACGCCAGACGATGCATGCGGCCCCTTGCCTTCCGAAGCTTCGCCCACCGCGTCCACAGCGCGGGCGTAGCTCGCCAGGTAGCGCTCAGCGTCAGCGTCCGTGCGCGCGCCCTCGCCCAACATGTCGAAGGAATAGCGCGTCGCGAGGCCAAGAACGGATCATGCCGGCGCCGCGCTTCAAGGCGGCGCCGATATCACGACCGAGCACGAACTGCTCACCCAGAATCCGCATCGCCTGCATTGCGCCCATGCGCACGACCGGCTCGCCAGCGCGCGCGATCAGGGTGGCGAGCACCTCGCTGGCTTCGCCACGCATTTCTTCGGGAAGCCGCACGATGCGTCCAGTGAGCATCAGCCCCCATGTGCCGGCATTGACCAGCCAATGATCGGACTTGCCGAGGTGTTCGCCCCATTTGCCGGTGCTGATCTTCTCGGCGATCAACTTGTCTGCGGTTTCCTCGTCAGGCACGCGCAGGAGCGCTTCGGCCAGACACATGAGCGCGAGCCCTTCGGCGTTTGAAAGACCAAACTCCTCCAGGAAGCTCTCCATGACGCCCTTGCGCCGTTTGAGCCCGCGCGCACCCACCACGAGGGCGCGCGCTTCGGCGTTGACGCTGGCGCGGGCGGCGGGGTCGAGCGGCGCGTCGGCCAGGAGCGCGGCCACGGCGACGTCTTCGTCCAGGTATTTGAGCGCGTCCAGGCCCGTCCAGTCGATGGCGGCGGAAGGGTGGGGGTGGCGGCAGTCTGCATGGATGTTCCTCTGGGCGGTCCTTTGCGCGCCCGCGCGCGCAAGGCAAGGCCCCCTGCCTCTGCGCCACTGGGGCCTTGCGCCGTGGCCCCTCACGTGGTCAGAACCGGCGCCGTGAGCACAGAAGCACCCGCCCAGGAACCCGAGGCAGCGCCCCCCGGCGGCGCGCCGGAGGCGCCCCCGCTCGCCCAGAAGATCTTGCTGGTGACCGACGCCTGGGAGCCGCAGGTCAATGGCGTGGTCCGCACGCTCGCCAACACCATGCGCGAGCTGACGGCGATGGGCTGCGAGATCGAGGTGATCTCGCCTGCCGACTACAAACGCACCGTGCCGCTGATTACGTATTCGGAGATCCGTCTCGCACTCGGCGCGCGGGACGACGTCGAGGACCGCTTCCTCGCCTTCGCGCCGGACGCCGTGCACATCGCAACCGAAGGCACGCTCGGGTGGGACGCGCGCGCGGTGTGCCTCAAGCACAAGTTCCCGTTTACAACGAGCTATCACACGCAGTTTCCCGAATACGTCCACGCCCGCTTCAGCTGGATCCCGCTTTGGGCGGGCTACCGCTACATGCACGCCTTCCACGACAAATCCGGGCGCGTCATGGTGGCGACGCCGACGATGATGAAGCAGCTGCAGCTGCAAGGCTTCCGCAATGTGGCGCTCTGGAGCCGGGGCGTGGATGTCGAGATGTTCCATCCCAGCAAACGCGGCGTCGATGGCGGCGTCTTTCCAGGATTGCCGCGCCCTATCTTCAGCTACGTGGGGCGGGTCGCGGTCGAAAAGAATATTGAGGCGTTCCTGAAGCTGGATCTGCCCGGCTCAAAGGTCATTGTCGGCGATGGCCCGGCACGCGAGGAATTGCAGGGGAAATACCCGCAGGCGCATTTCGTGGGCTCCAAGTTCGGCGAAGAACTGGCCCGCCACTACGCAGACTCCGACGTGTTCGTGTTTCCCAGCTTCACCGACACATTCGGCTTGGTGATCCTGGAAGCTGCGGCGACGGGAACCCCTGTCGCAGGCTACGTCGCGCCCGGCCCGCAAGACATCTTGCCCGACACCGGGGCCGGCATCGTCGATATGGACCTGCGCAAGGGGTGCATGCAGGCGCTTGAGCTTAAGCGCGAGGACGCCCGTGCGCTGGCGGAGCGCTATTCCTGGCGCGCCTGCGCTGAGGATTTCAGGCGCAATCTTGAACCGCTGCCGAAAGAGGGTAAGCGCCGCTTCTGGCATCGGCTGCGCGATCTGCGCGCGCGGGCCAAGGAGCGCCGCCGGATCGCGCGCGAGCAGCGCGAGCAGCGCAGGGCGGCCCGCTAGGTCACCACCGGATGCGCTTGCGCAGCCAATAGCGCAGGAATATCGCCGCTCCGTTCAGCAGCAGCGTGATCGTCAGCAGCACGATGCCCGCGGCCGCCGCGTTCTTGCGGAACTCCGCCTCGGGCCGGGACGTCCAATTGAACATCTGAATCGGCATGACGGTGAATTCCTGGCCCAGCCAACGCCAAGGCGCCCACGATTGCACCGCTTCCGGTAGCGTTGCAGTCGTTGCAACGATCGAACCGGACGGCGCCTCCACGCTCTCGCCGGGCGCCACTTCAAGACGCCGCCCCGCCGGCGTCTCGATGCGCCCGCCCCGCTCCAGATGCACGGTGACTGTCTCCGCGGGATCGAGCGGTGCGCCATACTCGTCAATGCGGCCGATCGTATAGGAGACGGGATCGCCCGGACGCTCAATCGGCAAGAAAGCCACGAACGTCAGACCGCCGATCAACACCAGCGGCGCTGTCTCGCCGATGGCGCGCGACAAGCCGATGATGACGCCCGTCGCGATGCCGGGCAGCGCGTAGGGCAACGTATGATCTTTCGTGGTCCGCCATTTTGTGGCGCCGAGCGCCAGCGCCGCCTGGCGGATGTCCTGCGGCACGCTGCGGACAGCCTCGCGCGTGGCGACGATCAGGATCGGAAGGATCAGCAGCGCGAGCGTGAGGCCGGCAGTCAGGATGGTTTCGCCCAGCATCATGCCCTGCACGAAAAGCCCAAGAGCCAATAGCCCCAACAAAATCGACGGCACCCCCGCGAGATTGTTGATGGCGATTTCGATCGTACTGGTGAGCACGTTCTTCGGCGCGTATTCCTCGATGTAGAGGCCGGCCAGCACGCCCAGTGGAATGGCGATGCCCGCGGTCGCGACGATGACCAGCAGCGATCCCACCCACGCTGAAAGGATGCCGGACTCCAGCGGGTTCGACGACGGAAAGCTCAGGAAGAAACCTGCTGTGAGACGCCCGCCGCCGTCATGAAACAATTGAGTGACCAGCGCGACCAGCGCGCCGAGCCCGATGACGGTGGCCAATATTCCCCAGAAGATGAAGGCGTTGTCCTTCAGACGCCGCCAGGCAAGGCCCGCCGGATGCGCGGTAATCTCAAGCGCAGCGCCATTTTCCGCCGACATCAATAGATCTCCCGGAACCGGCGCTGCAGGAAGAATGCGGCCAGGTTGAACACGAAGGTCAACACGAGCAACGCGAGGCCCGCCGCGAAAATGCTCTGATATTCGAGCGATCCAAAGGGAAGATCGCCAAGCGCGACTTGCGCGATGAACGCCGTCACCGTCGCGCCCTGCTGGGTGGGCGATGTCACGATCTGGGGTTGCTGCCCGCCAGCGATGACCACAATCATGGTCTCGCCCACCGCCCGCGACATGCCGAGGATGAGCGCGCCGATGACGCCCGAGATCGCGGCGGGAAACACGACGCGAAACGCGGTCTCAAGCCGCGTAGAGCCCAGCGCCAGGGCATTGTCACGCATCAGCTGCGGGACCGCGCGCAGCGCGTCCTCGGACAGCGAGGCGACGTAAGGGATGATCATGATCCCCATCACAATGCCCGCGGAAAGCAAGTTGAACCCCGGCAAGCCCGGAATGAACTGTTGCAGCAGCGGCGTCATGAAGAGGAGCGCGAAATAGCCGAACACGACTGTCGGCACGCCCGCGAGCAGCTCAAGCACAGGCTTGATGATGTCGCGGGCGCGCGCGCCCGCGAACTCTGACAAGTAAACCGCCACGAACAATCCCAGCGGCACCGCGACGGCCAGCGCCACCAGAGTCGACATGAACGTGCCCGAGAGCAGCGGCGCAATGCCGTAGTGAGCGTCCTGGAAGAGCGGCGTCCACTGCGTATCGCTGACGAATTCGGAGAACGGAACGTGGCTGAAGAAGTGCAGCGATTCCGAAATCACCGTGTAGAGGATGCCCACGACAACGGCGATGGCGAGCGCCGCTGACAAGAACAGCAGCGCCTCCACGGCGCGCTCCAGCGGCCGGGCCCGCTTCTTCGTAAAATCGCGGTCCACGGTCGCTGTCACGGCGTCTGCCTTATTGCTGCGGAGCTGGCGCGGTTTCGGTCAGCGGACGCGCAAGCACTTCCGCGATGCTGCCGCTGGTGTCCTGGATGCCGCCAAAAGCTGTGCCGGTGCTGCGTTGCTCGATGCGTTCGAGATCGACCGCATATGCGCTCTCCGGCAGCGCCACATAGCCGACGCGCGGCGCCAGGGTGGCGGCGTTTTGCGCGTAGTAGCGAACGAAGCGCGCCACTGCCGGGCGGCGCAGAGCTTCAGCGTTGACATAGATGAACAACGGCCGCGACAGGGGGTAGGCGCCGCTGGCGACGGTCTCCGCGTTGGGCGCGATCGGGCCTTGGCCCGCATCGATGGCCAGCGCCTTCAGGCGCTCACGGTTCTGCTCATAATAGGCAATGCCGAAATAACCCATGCCGCCGGCATTGTTGACGACGCCAAGCACGGTAACGTTGTCGTCTTCGCTGGGCGTGTAGTCGGTGCGCGAAGACTTTGCTTCCCCGTTCACTGACTCGGTGAAGAAATCGAACGTGCCCGAGGCCGTGCCGGCTCCGAAGAGCGCAAGCGGCTGATCCGGCCACGCCGCGTTCACCTGGCGCCAGTTCATCACCTGCCCGTCGGCGGCGGGTTCCCAGACGCGGCGCAGTTCGGCCATCGTCACCGTGTTCACGGGGTTGGATGGATTGACGACAACGGTGATGCCGTCAAATGCGATCGGCAATTCGACGTAGGCGATGTTCGCCGCCGCGCAGGTGGCCATCTCGTCGGCAAGAATAGGCCGCGACGCGCCCTGCACTTCAGTCTCGCCCCGGCAAAAGCGGCGGAAGCCGCCGCCGGTGCCGCTCTCGCCAACCGACACACGAACTTGGCCCTGATTTTCATTCATGAACGCCTCGGCGGCGGCTTCCGAAATCGGAAACACGGTTGAAGAACCGTCAACGCGGACAGTTTGCGCGCCGCCATCAGAGCCGCGTTGTTGCTGTCCGCACGCCGCCAAACCGATCGCTACGACGCAAGCTGCGCCGATGCGCGTGACGTTCTGAAAAATACCCACGAGCCCCTCGTCAAATCTGGATGAAACACCGCGCCTGCTAGACGCTGTTCACATCGGTTACGCGACACTTTCATGACACTATGGTGACAGCCCGGGCCAGCGTTCAAGAACTGATCCGGGTCTAATAATCCAGCTGAGTCCGGAACGATACGATCTGGGCGCTTTCGTCGGGGCCAAGGGTGCGATCCATGTCACTGACCGCGTAGTTCAGCTTGAACCTGACGTGCCGGACGGGGACCCAATCCAGGCCCAGGGCGTAAGCGCTCTGCTCGCCGCGCGACGCACCGCCAGCTGAATCGGAAAGATCGAGGAAATCGTAGCGCGCGGCCAGCATCCAATGCCCCGGCCCGCCCTCAGTGACCGGCGAACTGGGCCGGACCGCCCCGAAGCTCCCTGTTCCGGCTCGATAATTGCGGCTTTCACCAGTGAGCGACCAGAAAAGATCGACGTAGTAGCCACTGAAGGTGAAGTCCGCCCCAGCGACGGAATCGCCGTCCAGAATGACGTATTCCGCCTGAGCGCCGAACCGCCCACGCTGCAGGGCCGCCTCAATGCCGTAAGAGAAATCCCGTTCGCCGCCGAGCCCTGAGCCCGCGTCAATCCAGCGCGCGCCACGGCCATTCAATGGCCGCGCGCGATATCTTTGCGGAGACTCGTCGCCGAGCTCGCGGAACCGCGTGCTGGCGCCAAGGTGCACCAGCGTCAGCCCGCCCTCACCGCTGTGTAACACCGGGGCGTAGGTGACGCGGCTGCTGACATAGAGGGCGTCGCTGTTGGTTTCCCCGCCCTCGAGGCTGTTGAGAGAATCGCCCTGAACTGCCGCTGCCGCGGACCAATTGTCCCCGGCGACGATAGCGCCGACGCCCGCGCGGCGGCCGTAACCGAAGGCGCTGACGAAGCTCACGCTTTCGTTGAAAGACAGGTCTAGCGAGGAGGTCTGATCCTCCAGGGGCGTAGCGATCTTGTGCTCGCCGATCAGTACGGACCAGGAGCCGCCATCATATTCAAGATAGGCGTCGTCAAAGATGGCGTCCGTATCCGGCGTCAGCACGAAATCGGCCTTGTAACGCCAGTGCTCGCTGAGGCGCCCCTGTCCGCCAAGGAAGGCGCGCCGGATGCTGCCATAGGCGCCCTCATCAGCTTGCGTGTCCCAGTCACTCGAAACAATGTCGAACTGGATGCGGGCGCGCGGCTTGAACGCAGCCTCCTGCGCCTGCGCAAACCCTGCGCCGCTCAAAAATGCGGCGGCGGCGCCCGCCCCCACACACGTCGCGTTTCTCAATGTAAAAGCGCCCACGTCTCTCCCCTTGGAGATGATTCTCATCTCGGCCCAAGCGCTTAGCCGTGTGACGGTTTTATGACAAGCGCGGGAGCCGCTCGCCAGCCATCCGCCGGCGCGGTAGCACGTGGTGCAATGCATTCCCTGCTAGCGACCTTCGTGCTTGCGGCGCTTCTGGCGGCCGTGACCGCCATTGATGTGCGCACGCAGCGGATTCCGGATCCGCTCAATGCTCTGATTGTGGCGTGCGGGCTTGCGGCCTCATGGGTGCTGGGAAAGCCGCTGATCGACGCCATCATAGGTGCGGTACTTGGGTATGCGATGCTCTACGCGGCCAACTGGGCCTATCGCGCCGCGCGCGGCCGCGACGGCCTTGGGCTGGGCGATGCAAAACTTCTGGCCGGCGCCGGCGCATGGCTGGGCTGGATGTTTCTGCCGTTCGTCGTCGTCATCGCGTCAGGCCTGGGCTTGGCATTCGTCGCCGCGATGCGCATCGCCGGCAGACCGCTGGCGCCGCAACAATCGCTCGCGTTCGGCCCGTTCCTGTCCGTTGGGATCTTCGTCGTCTGGCTTGTGCAGAACTACGCCTAGCTCTGGCACGCAACCATGCCGCCGACGGGCATGACCGCCTCCCAGCCCTGACCGTCGCGAATGCGCAGCGAGCCGCCCTCAAGCGCGGCCCCGTCGCGCAGCTCGCGATTGCGATCGAACTGGACGTCGAGCACGAGCGTGATCTGCCCGTCGGAGAAGCTCTGGCGTTCGAAGTGGCCGTGATTGAGCTGGCCTTCGGCAGTCAAGCGGGGAAGCGTGCGTGTGCGGCCTTCAACACGGATGCGCGCTTCGGATGGCGTGTTGAACGCCGCCGCCACCAATGTGGGCTCCTGCGCCGAGGGCGTCCAGAGAAACAGCCCGCACTGGCCCGCTCCCAAAGTTTGCGCTGGCAAGGGCTGCAACTGGATCGAGCCGGCATCCACCGTGGTCTGCTGATTTTCGGGAGCGGCGCGCCGCGATCCGCCAGCGCATGCTGCGGTCAAGATGGCGAGCCCAAGCGCCACACCCAAAGCCGCGCCCTTCACATGAACCATCTGAAGTCTCCGCTCATCACCATTTGGCCGGAATTTGGGCTCGCTTGGAATCCGGCGGCGGCCAGCGCCGATTGTGCGTCAGCGCCGGCGCCTGCAACTGCGATCCGCCAAGTCCCGCCGCCATCAGGCTGCAGACGCAGCGTCATGTCCACCAAAGCCGCGTCCGAATTCTCTCCGGTCATGCGCACGAGCGCGTCGTCGCCATCGCAGGCGGCCGCGCCCGTCAAGGTCGGTCCATTGAAGTTGAGCGCGCGCCCTGACTGCGCCAGCACGTCCGAATTGATTTGACCTTCGGCATGCGCGCACGCGCCGGATGCAAAGGCGATGTCGAGGCCGCTGACCTCGGTTGCGCCGCTTAGCGCGGCAGCGCCAATGCGGCCGCCCGCGATGCGAAGGCGCGGTATCCGCAAACTGCGGCGCCCGCCGAGGGCCGCCGCCGCTCGCCCTTCGCCATCGAGGTCGCCGCCTGAAATGCCCGCGGAAACAGCCGCGCGCCCGCCGAGCAGATCAAGCGCGGAGAGCCGCCAATTCAGCGCGTCCGACTGGAAGGGTCCTACATGAACGCCCTCGACGCGCCCGGCCCACGCCGTCCCGCCGATGCGCTCATATGTGAAAACGCCCGGGACCTGCCGCGCCACCAAGGTCGCGGGCGCGCGTGCGGCGCCAAAAACAACCAGCGCGACCAGAAACACGAGAATGTGCCAGAGCCTCATGATTGATCGGCCACCTCGAACTCAGCGATCACCTGGTCGCTGTCGCCGACGCGATCGATCGCCGCGCGCTCCACCGCCGCGCCTGCGCCGCCAACGGCCTGGATCCACGCATACACGGCGTTCGAGTCGGCAGCTTCAAAAGTGACGCGCACGCGATCCTGCCCCGCAGTCTCCAGGCGCGCAACGTTGAGCCCTTTCCCTTGCGCCGTCGCAAGAACACGCTCGCGCAGCGAACCACCCGCTGCTTCTTCGCCGCCCTGGGCGCGCGCGATCTCCTGCAGTTGCTGGATTTGAGCGCCGATGCGCTGGGCGTTGGCGAATTCGGCCGCCGCGCTCTGCCGGAAAGCGCTGGCGGACGCGAACGCCCAGAGCGGCGCCATGATGGCGAAGATCAAAATCGCCGCCACTCGAATGAGGCTTCGCTCACGATCGGTGCGCGCGCGCCACCAGGCCGCCAATTGCATCATCATGGCGGGGCCTCAATGGTCAATTCAGCGGCATAGCGCCCGTTGCGCGGCGGCAGATCACGGCGTTCGCCGCCCTGGCCGCCGCTGCTGAGCGCGCTCAGCGCGGCTTCAAGGGCAGCTTGGTCCGTTGCGGAGAATTGGATTTGCACGCGCCGATCCGGACCCTGGTGGCGAACGCTATCGATGCGCACAAGCGGATGCTGCGCCAATGTCGCGACCACTGGCGCCGAAACCGCGAGCACCGGATGACGCCCGGCCTGCTGTGCGCGGTTCAGCGCGGCGCGCACCTGGGCGCCTAGATTGACGATGCGTCCGGCGTTGGGGTTCAAAGCGCGATAATCCCGTTCGGCCGCCGCCAGAGTTCGCGCCGCGCCCTGATGATCGCGCCAGCCCGATATCAGCTGCGAGCCGATTTGCAGCAGAAGAGCGGCCGCCGCGAGCAGCACCGCGAAACGCCAAAGCGCGAGAGGCTGAGCATTGCGGCCCGCCGGAGCGAACTCACCCTGGCGCAGATTGGGCGCGAAGTCCGGCGCCTCCACGGCGCCGCGCGCAAGCGCGGACACCGGATCCAGCGCGGGCCGGGACTCCATGCGTGCGCCAACGTTTTGCCAAACCGCCGCGTCGCCGCCAAAGAGCGCAATGCGCCGCGCACCGGCCTGCGCATCGGAAAGCCATCGCGCGAACACAGGCGGCGCCAGCGCCGGTTCGATCGAGAATCCGCCGAGTTCGCCGCCCGACACGATGACCCGATTGGGGAACGCAGCCACTGTGATTTCTCCGGCATCGACCGGCCACACCGTGCAATCGAGCACAACGACATGCGGATCAGCGCCCAGCGCACGGCAGCGATCAAGCCAAGCATGCAGCCGCGCACGCGACACAGCCGCCAGCAGGCGCGCCCCGCCAACCTGGGCATCACCCGCCGCGTAGTGCACGTCATTCTGGTCGGCGAGCGCTCGTTCGAACAGGAACGGCGCCGCCGCGCGCGCCTGCGCCTGGGTGCGCGCATCCATCTCAACGCGCTGCACGCGCGCCTCCGCGCCCGGCAGCACAAGGACCGTGCGGCCCGGATGAGCAGCAGGGCAAGCGCCCTCCGCCAGCCCTTGCTCAAGCACATGACCTTCAGCGTCAGCGCGCGCCCAGACCATCGCCGCATCCGGGCGATCGCCGCCGATGAGAATCAGGAATTCGCTCAAAGCGCACGCTCGGCAGCGCGCGCGCCAAACACGCGCCGCACCACCACGCCCGTTTCGCCCTGCAAGCGAAGCAGTGCGGCGGCGGATTCGCGCCCGCCCTCGCGCTCGACCTGCGCCCACATGACGTAATAATCGCCCTGCATCGAAAATGACGCCCGCCTTACCTCGTTGAACTCAAGCCCAGCAAGTAGCGGGTGGGCGAAAAACGCATCGACATCCTCCCAGCCGCCGCGCGGGCGATCGCGGATGATCCGGCGCGCCTGCTCCAGGGTGATGTCGGGCAGCGCCATCGCCAGCAGCGGCGCCTGCTCGAGCGACAGCGTATTCGGGTTGAGCCTGTTGGGCGCCGTCGTCGGCCGAGCGCAAGCGACGCCCGCAAGCCTGCCGATGATCTCATCGTCAAATCCCTTCACCCTGCGCAGCTCGCTGATGTCGGCCAGCAGGGTGTTGGCGGGCCGATAGGGCGCGCCATTATAGAGACCATCCTCGGCGCCGCCCGGAGAAGGCACGCTGTCGGCGTCGATCCAGTCCGCCAAGGTTGCGCCCAAGGCGACGCGATCGGTACGCACGTCCAGCCTGTCCAGCAACAGGGCGAATTGCAGAACGCCAGCTGAGCTCACAGTGACGCCAGCGCCCTCATTGCTCTGCACGACGCTGTTGAGATTGAAGCAGTTTGAGCCGTCGCGGAGCGATACGCGCATCAGGCCGTCATCGAGCGGAAATTCGAAAATGCGGCCCTGCCAATCGCTTTGGTCAATCCGCTGGCTTTCGGCGCGGCGCCGCAAATCGCTGAGCTGAGCAGCCGCAAACGATTCCGCGCCCATGAGATACCAGCGGGTCTGCTCCATCGCCAGCTGATTGGCCGCCCTGCGCATGGACATGTCAGCGGCGTCAACCACGACCACGGCGAGCGCCGCCATGATGGCCAACATGGAGAGCACGGTGATCAGCGCAGCGCCGCGATCACGCTCGTTGGATGGATGCGCCCACTTCATCCGCCCACCCCCATGGGCGCTTCGATTCGCATTGGCCCGTATCGCGGCGAGGCAAACACAAGCGCGACCGCGCGCGGCAGCGCGCCGCCGTCGTTAGCGACCAGCCATTGACTGCGCCACTCCGCGCCGTCAAAGAATTCGAAGTGCGCGCCGGTGACGCCGCTCAACAGAACCCGGTCGGCGCGCGCTGGGCCCTCGCTCTGGTCAAGATCGGCAGAACTCGACCGCAGCACGCTGTCGCCGTCCAAGGTGTACCACACGAAGGAAAGCGAGGTGACCGCGCCGCCTTCGCCGTCAGGCTCCGCGGCGGCGCGCACGAAGGCCAATGGCGCAGCCGCATCGCCGCCGATGAAGCGGGGTCGCCGATTGCCCGCTGCGTCGCGGGTTGCGCGCGACGTAAATTGCGCGAGATCGGCGCTCAAAAGCGCGCGCGCCGTCTGCACTTCGCGCAAGGCCTCCTGCGCGACCTCAACGCGGCGCTGCGTTTCGACGCTTTGCATCAGCATCGTGACAGATCCAGCCGCGATCAGGCTGAACACGAACAGCGAAATCATTGCTTCGACGAGCGTGAAGCCGGCGTCGCGCTGGGTCATGAGGCCGCCCCTGGCGCGGCGACGAACGCCGTGGCGGACGAGACCGGCGCCGCCTGATCCGCCTCGATTACGATGACGCTGGCGCGGCGCATCGCGGGATTGCCGGTCGCGGCCACTGTCCGGCGCACCAGCCAGGCGCGGCGGGCGAATTCGACGCGTTCCTGGCTCTCGCCCAGCTCCGGCGCCACATTGGCGCTGACCAGACGCGTCAGCTCGTTCTGGGCGACCATGTCGGCCAGCGCGCGTGTTTCGACGCGTGCGAACGTAGTGAGCGAATGGGTCTGCAGCTCAACAAGCGCCACGCCTGCCATCGCGAAGACGCCGAGCGCGACGAGCGATTCAACCAATGAGAAGCCGGCGTCAGTCCGCGCGTTCGACATTGACCCCGCCCTGTCCGTCGATGGCAACGCGCCAGCGCGCGCCGGCGCCAGCCAGCACGATGCGCGCTGGCGTGGCGCCGCCCAGGGCGTCAAAGCGCGCGACGCGATCATCGCCTTCGCCAGAGGCCGACTGCTCCACGCGGACGTCGAGCCCTTCGGGCCAAGCGCGAAAACCCAGGGGCGAGCGCGCGTCCGCCGGCGCCCAGCCGTTCTCCTCCAGCCGTTCGAAGCCATAACCGTCACTGGTGACGACCAGAGCCGTGGTCCGGTTGACGACGATGCTCTCCTCGCTCGCCATCACGGCGCGCGCCGCCATGCGTTGAGCTTCCTGGCGGGTTTTCCAATCCGGGCCTGGCGCAAGCAAGATCACCGCTCCGGCCATCATGCCCACGACCATCAGCGCCATCAGCGCCTCAACCAGAGTGACGCCAGCGTCGCGCGCCAGCTTGTTATTGCCAGTTGCCGATATCGGCATCGACGCCTTCGCCTCCTTCCTGCGCATCTGCGCCGAGCGTGTAGATATCGAACGGCCCATGCTCGCCGGGCGTGATGTACTGATAAGGCCGGCCCCACGGATCCTGCGGCAGACGCCGGATGTAAGCCTCGTGGGCGGGCGCGCCGTCGCGCTCGGGCGGATTCAACAAGCCTTCGAGCCCCGCCTCCATCGATGGGTAGCGGGAGTAATCGAGCCGGTAGAGTTCCAGCGCCTGCTCGATCACATGGATGTCGGCGCGGGCCTTTTCGATGCGCGCCGTATCCTGGCTGGGCAACACGTTGATGACGACAATCGCGGTGACGAGACCGATGATGACGATCACCACCATCATCTCCACGAGCGTGACGCCAGCCTCGTGATGCAACCGCCGCCCGTGCGCAGCCAAGGCGCGCCGCCACAAGGATTTGAACATCGCCATCATCCAATCGCCAATCGATTCAGTTGCAGAATGGGCAGCATGATGGCCAGCACGATCGACGCCACCACGAGCCCCATGAAGATGATAATCGCCGGCTCCAGCAGGCTGAGCGCGGAGTTGGTGAAAGACTCGAATTCCTGATCGACGTGATCGGCGGCCTTATCCAGCATTTTGGGCAGTTCGCCGGCGCTCTCGCCGCTTTGAGCCATATAGCTGAGCATTGGCGGAATGACGCCGGACTGACGCATCGCCTGTGAAAGCGGCTCGCCCTCCTCAATCCGCTCGCCCATCCGGACGACGGCTTTTCTAACCTCGCGATTTGTCACCGCGTCACGCGAGGCCCGCACGCTTTCCAGAACGGGAACGCCCGCGGACACCAGCGTAGAGACTGCGCGCACAAAGCGGCTGGCATTGACCGCGACCACCCAAGAGCCAAGCAAAGGCGCGCGCAGCGCAAACGCGTCCAACGCCGCACGCACGGGCTCGCGCCGCAGCAGCACGTTGGCGAAATAGCCCCCGCCCAGCAAAGCCGCCAGCAGAATGGGCCAGAAATTGGTGAGGAAACGCGATGTGCCGATCAGAATCTGAGTGAGCAGCGGCAGGCGCTGATCGAAACGTTCGAATTGCTCGATGAGGCTCGGCACCACAAACAGCATGAGGCAGGTCACGACTGTAATCGCCACGGCGCTGAGCGCCGCAGGATAGATCATCGCGGTCGTGATTTTGGAGCGCAGCGCATGGGCGCGGTCGAGATAATCGGCGAGCCTGTTCAACACAAAACCCAGACGCCCAGTGCGCTCGCCGCCCGCGACTGCCGCACGGTACAAGCCGGGAAAACTCTCCGGGTGGCGCGCCAGCGCGTCCGACAGCCGTTGCCCCTCCACAACGCCCGCCTGCACATCCGCAACGATGCGGCGCGCGGACGCCCGCTCCTGCGGGGCCGCGATCATGGCGAGCGCCTCGTCGATCGGCACCGACGCGTCCACCAGCGTCGCCAGTTGCCGCGTCACCAGGAGCCGGTCTTTGTGTGAGAGCTTTCTGGCGCCGGCTTGTTGGGCGCGGCGTGATTGGTCAGGGCCCGCAATTTCGCGCGCATCCACGTGAACGGGCACAAGGCGCTTGCGGACCAGCACCGCCCGCGCCGCGCCTTCGTTGGCGGCTTCCAGACCACCCCTGCGCTGGCGGCCATCAGGATCGATGGCGATGTACTGGAAGCGCGGCATGACGCTCTAGGCCCCCTGTCCGCTCACGGCGCGCACAATATCGCTCATCGACGTGACGCCGGAAGCGGCGCAGCGCAGACCCGCCTGCAGAAGAGAATCCGAGCGCTGGAAGGCGTGCGCCGCCATCCGCTGCTCATCCGCGCCAGCATGAATGCAGCGGCGGATTTCGTCGTCAACCACGACGAACTCGTAAAGCCCAATGCGGCCCACGTAACCGGAACCGCGGCATTGCGGACAGCCGAGACCCTCATAGACCGTCGCGTTTTCGGCGCCGATCGTGCGCAAGAGGCTGCGCTCATGGTCGCCGAGAATGGCGGGCTTGCGGCACGCTGGGCACAGGCGGCGCACGAGCCGCTGGGCCAGGATGCCACGCAAAGTCGAGGCCAGCAGATAGGGTTCGACGCCCATGTCCTTTAGGCGGGTGATTGCGGCAACGGCGTCATTGGTGTGCACTGTGGCGAACACCAAATGCCCCGTGAGGCTCGCCTGCACCGCAATCTGCGCGGTTTCGGCGTCGCGGATTTCGCCTACCATGACCACGTCAGGGTCCTGGCGCAAGATGGCGCGCAGGCCAGCCGCAAACGTCATGCCGATCTTGGCGTTCACTTGCGTCTGGCCGATGCCATCGATCGCGTACTCGACCGGATCCTCGACGGTGAGGATGTTGCGGGCCCCGTCATTGAGAGCGTTGAGCGCCGCGTAAAGCGTGGTCGTCTTTCCCGAACCGGTGGGACCGGTGACGAGAATGATGCCGTTGGGCGTGTGCAGTGAGGCTTTGAACCGCGCCAGTATCTCATCGCTAAGACCCAGCGCATCAAGACTGCGCAGACCCTGGTCCTTGTCGAGCAGGCGCAGCACCACCCGCTCGCCGTGCCGCGACGGCAACGTCGAAACGCGCACATCGACGCTGCGGCTGCCCAAAGTCAGTGACATGCGCCCATCCTGCGGTAGACGCTTTTCGGCGATGTCCAGGCGCGCCATGACCTTAATGCGCGATACAAGTCGCGCCCGCAGCCGCGCGGGCGCCTGCAGCACCTCTCGCAGGACCCCGTCCACGCGCAGCCGCACGACGACCGCGTTTTCGTATGGCTCGATATGGATGTCGGAGGCGCTCTGGCTGATCGCTTCCGATATCATGCCGTTGATCAAGCGGATGATCGGGGCGTCGTCCTGGCTGTCGAGCAGATCGGCGGTGGCGCCGGCGCTGTCGGCGAGGGCGTCGAGATCGGCGTCAAAGGATTCCGCGATGGAGCGCGCGGCTTCGCTCGAAACCGAATAACGCTGCGACAAGGCTTCATCGAATGCTTGCGGCGTGAGCTCAACGACCTCAAACGGGGCGCCCAGCGTGCGGCGCGCTTCCATCAGCACAATCGGATCAGCGCCGACGCGGAGACCCACGCGCCACGGCGCCTCGGCGCTGAGCAGCACCACGCCGTTCGCCTTGGCGAACGCATAGTCGAACCGCGGCGCCGATGCAGCGCGGCTCGCTGGGCTGTCACTCTGGTTCGACGCCATGAACGGCTCCGCTTCAGCGGCCCTCCGGGCTCGGCGGCGGCGCGCCATCGTTGCGCGACATCTCATCCTGCAGCTGACGCGCCACGAGCGGATCCAGGCCCTGATAAGCTCTCAGGCGATCATACTGGTTGCGCGTGACGGCGCCAGCCTGCTCCGGCGTGGTTACGATGGTAGGGCGCAGGAACACCATCAAATTCGTGCGCCGGCGTTGGCGGCCTTCGCTCCGGAACAAGCGTCCCGCCAGCGGAATCCGGCGCAGACCCGGAATGCCTTCGTCGGTGCGCTGGATATCGTCCTGGATCAAACCGCCCAGAACGATGATCTGGCCGGCATCGACCTGGACGGTCGTGCGAATTTCACGGCGATTGGTGATTAGGTCAGGCGAGGTCGCGATCACCTGCCCAAAAATGCTGGAAACCTCCTGCCGGATGTCCAGCCGGATCGCTCCGCCTTCGCTGATCTGCGGACGCACCTCCAGCTGAACGCCGACGTTCTCCCGCTGCACGGTTCGGAATTGGTTGCGCAGGTCAGAGCCAACCGCTTCGCCGGTTGTGATCGGAATTTGCTGGCCGACGAGGATGGAGGCCTCCTCATTGTCGAGCGTCATGACAGACGGCGTCGACAACACGTTGGAATCGCGATCCTGCGCGAGCGCGTTCAGCAGCAAACCGAAGATGGCGCCGTCATCACGCTGGCCGCCGCCGCCAAGAAGAAGGCCGTGCGTGTTGATCAAGGAATTCGCGGCGGCGGCGCGCAAATCGGAAATGGCCTGATTGTCGGCTTCGTTTCCGTCGCCGTGCAACAGCACAGCACCGGTCAGCGCCAGCAAGTTGGGCGCAGAAGTGCCGTAGCCCGTGGAGAGGAACGGCACTGCGTTGTCGCCCGAAGCGCCGCTGGCGACGTACTGCAGGCCAAGCTCGCGCGCAGTGTCGTCGGACACTTCAACGATGATCGCTTCAACCAGCACCTGTTCGCGCCGCACATCGAGCGCGCGCACAACATTCGCAAGCGCCTCGCGCGTCTCAGTGTCGGCGCTGATGATCAGCGCGTTGGTCGGGCGGTGAAAGGCGATGTTCGCGCGCCGCGTGGGGGAAGCGCCGGCGTCCTCCTGAACCGGCCCCGAGAGCGAGGCCGACATTTGCTGAAGAATGGGCGCCACCTCCTCCGCTACAGCATAGCGGAGCGGAAGGACGGATACGCCGGATTGAAAATCGGCGCCTGCGTCCAATTCCTGAATCAGCGGCGCAAGCTGATCGAGCGCCTGCTGGTCGCCGCGCAACACAAGCGTGTTGCTGCTGCCGACAGGCACGGCCCTCACCAGCGGCCGCCCCTCTTCACCGATGGCGGTGGCGAGGTTCTGAGCCACGCGGGCCATTTCGGCCGCTGACGTGTTGCGCAGCTGGATCGAGCGCAGCGAAGAATTGTCGCGGTCAAGCCGTGCGATGACGTCCCGCAATTGCGTAACGGTCGAACCAAAATCGACGACGACCACCGAATTGCCGCGCCGGTTCACCGTCGCCTGCCCTCGCTCGGAGAGCATCGGGCGGATCGCGGCCGCCACCGTCTCCGCATCGGCAAAGCGCAACGTGAACACCTGGCTCACATAGGTGTTGTCAGTGGGGCCGCTGCTGGAAGAAGGCTCACGCGCCGCCACTTCGGCGGGAACAATTCTGTAGGCGCCGTTTGGCGTAGGCACCGCAGCGAAGCCATTGACGCGCAGCGTGGACATGAAGACGTCCATCAACTCGCGCTCTGACATCGACTGTTGCGAAAGAACCGTCACGCGACCGCTGACGCGCGGATCGATGATGAAGGTGCGGCCCGTCGCGTTCGAAACGTCTTCGATGAAGGCGCGGATATCGACTTCGCGCAGCGTTACCGCCCCGTTTTGCGGGGTGGTCGCATTGGTGGTTTGCGCTTCTGCGCGGAAACCGGGCGCCAACAGCGCAGCGCTGGCCAGACCAGCGGCGAGGAAGCGTCCCGTCCGATTCATGGGCTTCATGTTCGCTCGGACATTCTAACCGACAACATCACTTGCTCGCCGCCGCGTTCAACTTGCAGCGCCAAGTCGCGATCCTGTGCAGCGGCCAATATGCCGGCGGCGTCGCCGGGACGCGCTCCGTTGACCGACGTGATGAGATCGCCGGCGCGCAGGCCGGCGTCGACGGCAGCCTGCGGCAGCGGCTCCGCGACGCGCCAGCCGCGCCCGCCGACATTTTGTGCAAACGTCGCGCGCAGCCAAGCGATATCCGCCTGAGATGGCGCCGCCGCTTGGGATTGAGTGAAAGACGTCTGCGCAGCCCCTTCCTGCTGCACAGGCGCCGGCGCATCAACGACCGGCGCGCCCGGAGCTTGCTCCAATCCCATCATCGCGCGCGCGAACGAAAAGCTTGGCGCGGTTGTCATGGAGATCTGGCGGCGCCCGCCATCATAGGCGACGAGGACGTAATTGGCGCCGACCTCCTCAAGCGTCACGCCAGCGCTGATCTCCTGGCCAACAGCGAAGGCGCGCTGGGCCCCATCGTTCAGCGTCAACACTGCGCCGCTGCGTGCGGGATCGTCAGCGACGCGCACACCGCTCAGCTGCACGCCTGAAAGCAGAGCAGCAGCGGCCTGCGAATACCCTTCGCCTTGCGCAACCTGCGGCGCGAACGGAGACAGCACCTCGCTCGCTTGCAACGTATCAACGCGCGGCTCGTCAGCGCCCATGTTGATGGCGCCGGCCGAGCTTGGCGTCAGCACACTCCAGCCCGCCTGCGCGCACCCCAACGCGACAGCCGCCAGCAGCAACGCCTCCACGCCGGGACGCACTGCGCCCATCGCGCGCTCGGAAATGCCCGCTATGACCGATTGCCTGCGGTTTCTCGCCATGGCCTCACCTTTGGGTTCGTTCCCAGTGGACTGACCTTACAGTCCTCCACGCCCATGATCCAAACATTCTGCAGCCCCGCTTTTAGGGCATTTTTCTTGTGGCCCAAGGCCCATCGCCACCCGGCGCGGCCTGTCGCAACAACGCTGCACAGCGTGTGGCGAAAGCGACACGCGCCCGTCGAGCGAACTCAACGGGCGCGCGAACTTTGCCCTAGAACTCCGAACTCAGGCTGATCGAGAAACTCCTGCCCCGGGTATAGGAATTGAAATCCGTACGGCCGAGATCGGAGAACTGATATTCTTGATGATCTTCATCCAGGAGATTGCGTCCGCTGAGGCCGAGCGTGAAATCGGCGATGCCGATCTGGAAGTTCTGCCTGAAGACAAGATCGACATTGACGCCTGGATCTTCGAACACGGTGGGAACGTTGCCCGGCCCCGGAGACCCGCGCCGCGCAATCCGCTCAGAGACGTAGCCCACAAGCAGCGTGAGCTGGGTGTCATCGTTCTGGAAGCCGAACTGCAGGTTGGCGATATGCTCAGGCGTTCCCTGCAGGGGCGAGCCATCGACGATGAAGCGCGTCGCAGGCGTCATCGGCGCGGGCTGTCCCGCCGGGGCGGGATCCAGCGACACGTTGATCACGTCGCCTGAGGCGCTCACCTCGGAGTGGGTGTAGGTATAGTTCACCGCGAAGAACCAATCGGCGTTGGTCAGGAACGGAACCTCGAACGGCATGTCGAAGTGCGTCCTGTACTCGATCTCGCCGCCATAGAGCGTCGCATCCGGCGCGTTGAGGAAGCGCGTCAGGATGTCGGTGCCATTAGGCGAGATGATCACCTCCTCGATCGGGTTCTGCACGTTCTTGAAGAACGCGCCCGCCGTCACGAACTGATCGCGGCCGAAATAATATTCAACGCGCGCGTCATAGTTTTCGAATTCGCTGTCCAGCAGGTATGGATTGCCCTGGTAGATACGATCGGTTTCGGGATCGATGAACGGGGTGAACGCCAGTTCCCGGAATTGTGGCCGTGCGATGGTCTGCGAATACCCCAGGCGCATCTGCAGATCTTCGGCGAAGTTCCAGGTGAGCGTCGCCGCCGGCAGCCAATAGGTGTTGTTCAAATCGGCGGGCGCCGCCTGTGTGAAGCCCGGCCCGAGCGGATAACGCACAAAGGTATTGACGCTTTGCGCCGCATCCTCGTAGCGCACGCCCACAGCTGCGCGCAGCAGCGGCATGATCTCAACGTCAGCGCTGAGATAGGCGGCGTCCACCTGTAGACGGCCAGTGTAATTGGCGTTGGGATTGAAGTTCTCGACGATCTCGAACCGGCTTGGATCGATGTTGTCCGGCGAGAACAAGTAATCCGGGCGCAAGCGCAGCACGCTAGCGGGCGTCGACGGATCGGTGAGGAAGGAGAAGCTGTAGAACTCGTAGCTCCGATCGGTTGTCGACGTTGCAAGCCCCGCTGAAATGACAGCGTCGCGCTGCGAACTCAGCGGGATGGTGTAGCTCGCATCCACGCCCGCGCTCTTGACGGTGTCTTCCAGATAGGAAAAGCGCGTTTCGTTGCCGCCATTGTTCGGTGCGTACGACGGATCGCCGCCGCCCGACGGCAACACGTAGGTGATGCTGCGCTCGTAGGGTGCATCGCGCGTCGAACGGGCGTAAGCGCCGCGCCAGTTGATATCGAGCGGACCGAAGCTGTGATCGCCCGCCAACTGGAGCGACGCCAGCTCGCGCTCATACCAAGCCGTGCCTTCGCGGTGAATGTCGCCGCCGACGACGTTCACGTTCGATCCTTCCAGGATCTGCGCATATTTGGTGGACGTGCGCACCAGCAGGCCGGTGAGCGTCACTTCGCTGTCGTCCCACCCGATGCTGGCGCTGCCAAAGGCGTTGGCGACAACGTCCCACGTCGACGTGTCGGCGCCGTAATCGGTGTTGGCGGTGTTGCCGACGACGGTAATGCGATCAGCATTGCGCGTACGCCAGCTGCTGTCATAGCCGCCCACGCCCAACAAGCCGATATTGAAGCGGCCGAAGTCGAACGTCGTTCCCGCCGTCACTTCGCCCTCGAAATCGGGATCAAGATCGGTATGCTGCACCACGGTGAGAGGCGAGTTGGTCAGGCTTTCGCCCATGGCTTCCAACTCGGCCGCTGTGAAGCCAGGCTGGCCTCCCACTGCGCGCTGAATGCGCACATTTTGCGAGATGGCGTTTGCGATCGGCGCCGGGATGTCGCGAAGGCCACGCCCGAATGTCGTCCAATCTTCGTCGCCGCCGCGGTAGACGACGCCTTCCTGGTTGGTCGATTCTGTATTGAAGCCGGTTCCCGCCTTGATGGTCAGGAACGGCGCGCGCGGCATGCGCAAGGTGTGCAAATCGATGATGCCGCCGCCGAATTCGCCCGGATAATTGGGCGAAAACGTCTTTTGCACGGCCGCGCCATCGAGAATGTTTGACGGGAACAAATCCAGCGGCACCTGGCGGCGAAGCGGCTCAGGGCTCGGCAGCGGCGAACCATTGAGCAGCGCCGAGGAATAGCGATCGCCGAGACCGCGCACATAGACAAAGCGGTCTGACACCACCGACAGACCTGACAGTCGCGTCAGCGCGAGCGCGGCGTTGTCATCGCCCTGGCGGGCAAGATCTTCGGACGAAAGGAAGGTCGCGACCTCCGATGTCTCGCGCATCGGCTCTGGAATGAAGCGGCCCAGGACGACAATTTCGTCCTCATCTTCGGGCGGCTCAGCTTCTTCGGCTGTCGCAGCCGGCGGCGTTGTCGCTGGCGGCGCCGTTTGCGCAGCAGCCAGCGAGGGCGTGAACATCATCGTGGTGAGCAGCAGCACGAGCCTGTTCAACGGCAAATTTGACGATTTCATCTGACATCAGCCCTTAATCTGGGAACCAGCAAAGCGAATGCGGGCGGCGAAAAACTCCGCCGCCCGCACCGCATCATCAGCAGGAGGTCGCATCCAAGCGGCAGGTCCAACCCGACCACCAGGTATCGGCTGGGCCGCTAACGGCGCCGATATAGGCAGTGGCGGTGAAGAACGTGTCACTTGCCGTGTTCAACGTGGTCACGTCGAACACCGTGCGTGCGGTCTCCGTAGCGCCGTTCACGAACGCCGGGCCCCCGACAGCGGCGGACAGGAGCGAGTTGGCTGTCGCTGTCGTGTTGTTGGCGCCGGCATTGACGATGGTCTGAGCCGCCGCGCCGAGCGCACCGGGACAATCGAAGAGCACCGATTGCACCACTGGAGCGGGGCTGGTGTTGGCGGCGTCGGCGAACAAGCAGGTCGTCGAACCGACCATGACGCCGTTCACCCACTGGCCGGAAGCGCCGGGCGTGCCGCCCGTTGCGTTCATCTCGATGCCGCGCGTGGCGCTGCTCGCTTGATTGAGCGCCAAGCCGATCATCGTGAAGTTCGCCACTTGCGGGTTGGTGAACAATGTATCGCCTGTCGAAGAGACACGCCGGTTGCTGCACTCGACAACGCGGTCGTGGTCCGTCCCCGGGCCCT
The DNA here is from genome assembly GCA_041398345.1 of Hyphomonadaceae bacterium. Lineage (GTDB taxonomy): Bacteria > Pseudomonadota > Alphaproteobacteria > Caulobacterales > Aquidulcibacteraceae > Vitreimonas. The sequence goes on from JAWKUY010000007.1 coordinate 74,088, forward strand.
GCTCCACAATCAAGAACTGCACCTTGCCGGTCCAGCCTTCATCGCAATCGAGCGAGTCGTCGGTGGCGCCAGTGATGACCACGTGACGCATCCGCACGCCGCCGCCGAAGATCTCGATGCCGTCGTCACCCGAGTTATGGATTTGGACGTGATCGATCTGGGTGCCGGAGCCGACGCCCCCGAGGGTGAGACCGTTGAGGTCGTCGCCAGCGGCGGCGGAGGTCAGGAACGCGCCAGGATAGCGGATCTGCAGGTAAGCCAGCCGTCCGCTGTTGTCGTCGCCAGTGGCGCCGCCATAGAGGGCCTGACGGCCCGTGGCGACGGTGACGCCTTCGATGGCGTTTTCGCAATCGACGGTGCCTTGCGCCACCGCGGCGTTACAGCCGCGGATCGGCGCACGTCCCAGGATGATGAGACCTGCCCATTCGCGGCTGGCGGCGTCTTCGTTGGCGCGGCCAGGATTTGCGACGTCAGCAATCGACGTCATGATCACCGGCGCGTTTGGCGTGCCGTTGACGAAGATTTGCGAACCGCGATTGACGATCAGAACGTCGGCCGAATTCTTGCCGAAAACGGTGACGCCTGGATCGATGGTCAACGAGGCCGCGACGCCGCCCGTTCCGTTCGCACCGCGATCGGTGCCAACATCAACGCGGCCCGAAAGCTCGTAGATGTTGCCCGCGACGAGACGCAGACTGGCGGGCACGCTGCTGGAGCCGATCGTGCCCGAAAGCACGCAGCGGCGAAGACCGGCGAGCGTGCCGTTTTCAGCCGTGCCGGCTGGGCAAGCCGATGCGCCAAACAATTGGAAAGACCAACCGGTCGCCCAGTTTGAGGCAATCGTTTCGGTGCTCGAGAACGCGCCGACATAGGTCGCCGCGTCGAAGAAGGAATTGACCGTGGCCGGATTGACGGCAGTCGCCGCCAATTCGTTCGGCCCCGGCAATACGCCTTGGAGCGTGCTGGCGACATTCGTGGTGTTGTTGGCGCCGGCGTTGACGATGGTTTGCGCCGCCGCGCCGAGCGCGCCGGGGCAATCCAGCAGAACCGAATCCATGTGCGGGACCAAAGTCGTATTGGCCGCATCGGCGAACAGGCACGTCGTCGAGCCTGTCACGACACCGTTCAGCCAGCGCCCGGATGAACCGGGCGTGCCGCCGGTCGCGTTCATCTCGATGCCGCGGATTGCGGAATTCGAGCTGTTCACCGGCAAGCCGATCATGGTGAAGTTCGACACGGTCGGATTGGTGAAGAGCGTATCGCCCGTGGAAGAGACGCGGCGGTTGCTGCATTCGACCAAGCGGTCGGGACCGCCAGTCAATGCCGATTGACGCAGCACCAAGTATTGAACGTTTCCGGTCCAGCCCTCGTCGCAATCGAGCGAATCGTCGAGCGCCCCGGTGATGATGACGTGCTTCATGTCCACCGTGCCGCCGAAGACCTCGATGCCGTCGTCGCCGGAATTGTGGATCTGGACGTGATCGATCGTCGTGCCCGAACCAACGCCGCCGAGCGTCAGACCGTTGAGGTCGTCGCCAACTGCGGCCGAGGTCAGGAACGCGCCCGGATAGCGGATCTGCACATATTGCAGGCTGCCGCTGTTGTCGTTGGGCGTCGCGCCGCCATAGAGCGCCTGGCTGCCGGTGGCTGCTGTCACGCCTTCGATGGCGTTTTCACAGGCCGCGGTTCCTTGCGGCACCGCTGCGTTGCAGCCGCGAATCGGCGCGCGGCCGAGAAGAATCAGGCCGCCCCACTGCCGGCTCGAAGTCGCCGGGTCGTTCAGGCCCTGCAAATCTTGCCGGCTGGTGAGAATGATCGGTTGGGTGGGCGTGCCGTTTGCGACTATGCGCGAACCGCGGTTGACGATCAGGATATCGTCCGCGGAGTCGAACATCAGCGTCACGCCAGGCTCGATCGTCAACGTCGCAGACGTGCCGCCGGAACCGGCGGCCGGCGTCCGTGCCGACATCGACGCGACCGTTGATCTGGTAAACCCGGCCGGCGACCGCTGAAAGCGTGACGTTGCCGGCGCTCGTGGCCGCATCGTCCACCGTGATGATTGCCGTGACAGGCGCGCCGCCGGGCAGCGTCAAACCCGTCACCGTGCCGCCGCCGCCGCCGCCCGGAGGCGACGTGGGACCGGTCGCGCCGGGCGACGCAACGTTTGAGCCGCTGCTACAACTCGCAACGCCCAAGGCAAGCGCGACCAAAGCGGCGCGCCATGTGTTCGAAGAGGCCATTAGATCCCCCAACCAAGCCAAACCCAAGTGGTCGGGGCCCCACTTCGAAGCCCCCCACGGGCGGGGGGCTTAGGCGCGCTTGGCAATGGTTTCGTGGAGGTTGATTTACGTTTCGATGACAATCGGCGCGCCGGCGCCAGAGCGTGGCGAATTCGCCGCATAGGCGACAAGCAACGGTAATTAACTATCTATTCTTCTTTACATTGGGGAATGATCACCATATTTGGCAACGTTACCGGCGGACCTGGAAACAGCGTCCACTAACGCCCCCTCGGCCCAGGCCACCTGGGCGGTCGCAAGCAACAGGAAGCAGGAGGCTTTCTGGCGATCGTCCGGCGCAAGCTCCCAAGGGCGGACCTGACATTAAAGCATGTCCGACTAACGCCGGCCTGGGTTCAACACACCGCACAAAGCGGTGGCAATATTGGGGAGCAGCCGGATGGACCATGTCCTCTCGCCTCTCGACCTCGTCGCGCGTGACGCGCCCGATGGTCCTGTAGCTATTGCACGTCCGCACCGCGTCGCCGCGGCGGCGAAGTGGTTCCGCGCGAATTTCCCGGGCGAAGTTTTTTACGCCGTAAAGGCCAACCCTTCGGAATGGGTGCTCGACGCGTTGTGGAGCAATGGCGTCAAGAGCTTCGACGTCGCTTCGGACGCCGAAGCCGCGCTCGTTCATGGGCGCTTTCCGAAGGCCCAGATCGCGTTCATGCATCCCGTGAAGAGCCGCCGCGCGATTGCGCGCGCCTTTCACGATTATGGCGTGAAGACGTTCGCGCTCGACAGCGAAGACGAACTGGAAAAAATTCTGGCGGAGACCAACAACGCCAGGGATTTGAGCCTTGTCGTGCGCTTCGCCGTCTCGGGCGACGGCGCCGCCTATCCGCTGACGCGCAAATTCGGCGTGGCCGCTGATGAAGCGCCCGCACTGCTCCGAAAGGCGCGGCAGGTCAGCGAGGAAATGCTTGGCGTTTCCTTCCATGTCGGAAGCCAATGCATGCGCCCCGACGCCTACTGCACGGCGATGGACGGCGTGAACCGCGCCATCGTGAAGGCGGGCGTTGTGGCAGATATCGTCGATATCGGGGGCGGCTTTCCGGCGATCTATCCTGGCATGACGCCCCCGCCGATGATCGACTATGTGAACGCGATCAAAGCGGGCTTCGAGGACATGTTTGTCGCTCAGAACGCCAAGCTTTGGGCCGAACCGGGGCGCGCCCTGGTCGCGGAAGCGGGCTCCACCGTCACGCGCGTCGAGCTGCGCAAAGGCGATGCGCTCTATCTGAACGACGGCGCGTTCGGAACTCTGTTCGACGCCACGCACCTGAACTGGGCTTTCCCGGCCAAGCTGCTGCGCGCCGAACCAAGCCGGGCCAAGCTGGCGCCATTCCGCCTCTATGGGCCGACATGCGATTCCATGGATGCCGCAGCGGGGCCGTTCATGCTGCCCGCTGATATCCAGGAGGGTGATCTCATCGAGATTGGCTCTCTTGGCGCATACGGCACGGCCATGGGCACGCGCTTCAACGGCTTCGGCGAAACCGTCACGATCGAATCCAAGGACGCGCCATGGCCGAGCATGTACGGCGAGGCGGCCGCGGCCAAGCCAAAGCGGGTGCGCAAGTCTAAGCGGAGCTGAGCCGCAGCGGCGGCGGCGCCTGTTTTCAAAGCCCTGGGCCTGCGGCTACACTGACGCATGATCTCGGCCGTCTACGGGCGCCTCTCCGGCAACGCGCGCGGCGCCCTGTGGATGTTGGCGTCGGCGGTCGCCTTCACGCTGATGACGTCGCTGATCAAATACCTCGGCGGCAATTACTCGCCCGCGCTGCAGGCCTTCTATCGCCAGGCCGCCGGCTTGATGGTGCTCGCCCCGGTCATCTTACGCAATCCGAAGGCGGCGCTCACCGCCACCCGTCCGGGTATTCTGCTGTTCCGGTCCGCGGCGGGCGCCATTGCCATGATTTTCGCGTTCTGGGCCTATCAGGAACTGCCGCTTGCAGAAGCCAACGCACTCTCGTTCACGCGCACGCTCTGGATCGTGCCGCTGGCCATGTTCGTGCTGGGCGAAAAGATTGGGCCTTGGCGCATGGGCGCCACGTTCGCCGGCTTCGGCGGCGTGCTGCTCATGCTGCAGCCCACGCTCGCAAACGCCTCCGGCTGGCCGGCGGCGGCCGCGCTCGGCTCAGCGCTGTTGTTTGCGACCACCGTCACCGGCGTAAAAATGCTGACCCGAGACCACTCCACGACCGTCCTGATTTCATGGGCGGCAATACTGGGCTTGGTGTTCGCCACGCCGCTGGCGCTGATCGAGTGGCGCTGGCCGGCGCCGCTCGACCTTGTGCTGCTTGCGCTGATGGGCGCGCTGGGGCTCGTGACTCAGCTTTGCTATCTGCGCGGCATGGCGCTGGGCGACGCCGCCGCCATGGCGCCGATTGACTACACGCGCCTCATCTTCGCGATCCTGATGGGGCTGGTTCTTTTCGGCGAAATTCCCAACCTCGTCACCATGGCCGGTGCGCTCATCGTCATCGGCTCGACGCTGGTGATCACGCTGCGCGAGCTGCACTTCCAGAAAAAGCCGCCGCCGGTGCGCGCCGACTGACTCTTACAGCTGTCCCCGCTTGAGCGCCGGCCAGTCAGCGAACGCAAACCAGATGATCACAACAAGGTTCGCGATCGGCACAAGCAACAGCAGGGAAAGCCACCCCGAGAATCCGGCCTTCGAGAAGATCTTCCAGTACAAGAAGACGACGAATGCGATGACCGCGATCCAAATGACGCCCATCATGCCCATCATTCCAGCGAGCACCGCTGTTGGATCTTCGTTTTGCAGCGCATTGGGATCAAATCCGCCGCTGGTTGCGTCTGGTTTCATGCCCGCCTCCCTGGATTGGCGCGGGCAAGGCTAGACCTCTCCGAACCCGGCAGGCAACCTTTGCTGCAATGCACCTGATGGGGGTGCGGGGATTGCGGCGGCGTGCACGCATCCCCATAACCGCGCCGTGAACACAGCGCCGCCCTCCCTCGCAGGCCTCTCCAAGGCCACGCTCGCCGAAAGGCTTGTCGCCGCCGGCGTGGAGCCTCGCAAGGCCAGGATGCGCGCCGATCAGCTGTGGCGCTGGATCTATCATTACGGCGTCACCGACTTTGCGGCGATGACAAACGTCGCCAAGGAGCTGCGCGGCGCTTTGGCCGAACGCTATACGCTTGAACGCCCCGAGGTCGTGGCGGCGCAGATCAGCAGCGACGGCACACGCAAATGGCTGATCCGGTTGGGCCCCGGCGTCGAAGCCGAATGCGTCTTCATTCCCGATGTTGGGCGCTCGGGCGCGCTGTGTGTGTCCAGCCAGGTCGGCTGCACGTTGAATTGCACCTTCTGCCACACCGGCACTCAGAAGCTTGTGCGCAATCTCACTGCCCAGGAAATCGTGGCGCAGATCATGATCGCGCGCGACGCGCTGCAGGAATGGCCCACGGCCGCGCGCCCGCTCAATGACGGCGACCGCCAGCTCACCAACATCGTGTTCATGGGCATGGGCGAACCATTGTACAATCTCGACAATGTCGCCGAGGCTATCGACACGATTTCCGACGGGGACGGCATTTCGATCTCACGGCGCCGCATCACCGTGAGCACGGCGGGCGTCGCGCCGCGCATCAAGGAGCTTGGCGAGCGCACCGGGGCAATGCTTGCAATATCGCTGCACGCGACCAACGACGATTTGCGCAACCAGCTTGTGCCGCTCAACAAGAAATACAATCTCGAGGAGCTGTTTGCGGCAATCCGCACCTATCCTTCGCTCGGCAACGCCAAGCGTGTGACCTTCGAATATGTGATGCTGAAGGGCGTCAATGACACGATCGCCGAAGCCAAGGCGCTGGTCAGACTGCTTGCCGGCATACCGGCCAAGATCAATCTAATTCCATTCAACCCCTGGCCGGGCAGCCCCTATGCGTGCTCAGATTGGGATACGATCGAGAAGTTCGCTGAAGTGCTCAATCGCGCCGGCTATTCGTCACCGATCCGCACGCCGCGAGGGCGCGATATTCTCGCCGCTTGCGGGCAGCTGCGCAGCGAAAGCGTCAAGCAACGAGCAAGCGAACGGCTGAAGGCGGCGCAATGAGAGCGCCCACGCTCTCCGGTTCCGGCATCGTGTTGCGCCAACTCGAACTCGCCGACGCAGAGGCACTGTTCGCCGCCCACAGCGATCCGGAAACGCACCGCTTCTGGTCTGGCCCCGCCCACACGTGCGTTGAACAAACCCGCGCCGAAATCGCCGCCACGCTCAGCATGGCCAATGGCTGCGTCTGGGCCATCACCGAAAACGGCGGCGAGGCGTTGGGGCGCATTGGGCTCTTCACCTTGCGCGATGGGGTGGGCGAGATTGGAGTGATCATGCGCCGCGAAGCCACCGGACGCGGACTCGCGTCCAAGGCCCTCAATCTTGTAGCGACGTTCGCGTTTGACGAACTGGCGCTGCATCGCATTGGCGCCGACATCGATCCCGACAACACGTCCTCGCTTTCGCTTTTTCTGCGCGCAGGCTTCCAGCGCGAAGGCCTGCTGCGCGGCAATTGGAAGACGCATCTAGGGATCCGCGACAGCGTCATCATGAGCAAGCTTCGCGAATAGACTCTTGGCGCCGTCCACCCAAAGCCACACCGGCGTTCGCTGCGCACCCGGATCGAATTCGCCGCCCCGACTCATGCTAAGCGGCACGCTATGATCACTCAAACCGCTCAGGCTACCGCTATCATCCTCGCCGGCGCATCGCTGGGCTGGATCATGCTGTTCTCATTCGTGCTCTCGCCGGTGGCGTTCAAAACCTTCGACCAGGGCCGGGCCGAACGGCTGGTGAAGCATGTGATGAATTCCGGGCACGGCATTCTTGGCCTGATCGCCTTCGCATCGGCGATCGCAGCGCTGCTGGCGGGCGCTGTCGCGGGCGCCTCGGTGGCGGCCGTCGCCGGCATGTTTGCATTCATGTGCAAGTTCGCGCTGGCGCCGCGCGAAGACAAGCCGCTCAAGGGCCACCGCGTACTGAAGACGGCGCGGATCGTCGCTTCCGGCCTCACTGCTGCGATCATGCCGGTTCTGATCGCGGCCATAGTGCTGACGCTGCTCGGAATCTAGGCGGCGACGTCGTTCGCAGCGGCGCTCTGCAACGCGCGCTTGGCGCGCTCGATCCAGGTCGCAACATCGTCAGCCGTAGGCGCCGGCGCAGAACCCCAGGCCCGCTGGCCCTCATCCGACAAACCCCAATTGCCGACGCCTTCGCATAGTTCGAGCGCGTCGCCGCGCGCCAAATCGCCAGCGTCACGCACGCCGCACGCTACGAGAGCCTGCGCTTCGCGCGACTTCAGGCCGGGGACACTGCATGCGAGCTGCGCTTGCGCCTGCCAATCCCGGATCACCTGAGCAGAGATGTGGCGCGCCTCGATCTGGCTCTCGCCCTCCTCCGGCTTCAGCGCCAACAGGTCCGCGATGGTGCGTACGCCGATCGCTTCGAAGCGCTTGGCCGTTTTAGGTCCAATCGACGGCGCCTGAACAACCGGAGCATTTTCGTTGAGCGTGCAGCGGGGAAGAACCTTTTCCTTCTTCGCCAAGGGCGCGCCCGCCGGCAGCTCTCGCGGCGCAGCGCGCTCTCGCGGCGCAGCGCGCGCCCGCTGCGGCTGCGGTTGCGACGCGGCAAGTTCGATCACCTTCTGAGTTCTGGACGCCGTGCGGCGCTTGCGCGCGCGGCGCTCCGGCGCGCCCTCGCCCGCTTTTGCGCCAATCTCGCGCGGCCATTTTGCATCAAGCGAAGAGAGCGGCTCCTTCAGCACTTCGGCGGCATGCAGCGCGCGCACGACCTTGTCATCCTCGCCCAAGGTCGCGCGCACCTTTCCAGTGCGCTGAAACTCCGCGTACTGCGCGGCCACCTCGCGGCGCGCGGCGGCGTCATCAATCAGCTTTAGCACTGCTTGAATGGGAATTTGCAGCCCAACGAAAAACGCATCAAGCCCTGCGGGGACCTTGGCTGGCTTCACGCCAGCCTCCGCGATGGCGCGGTCAAGAATGCGCGCAAAACCCACGGCGGCGTGACCAATAAGAGGCGCGATCGCGTCCTTGATTTCCTGGTCGAGGCCCGCAGGCGGATCCTTGACGCCCTTGTCCAGATCGTAGTGCTCGATGATCAGCTCATAGTGAGCATTCGAGGCCTTGGCGCCGGCGCGCACCATGTCGGCCAGCCATTTCTCCCCTTCAGGTGCGGCGATCGCAGGATACCCGCCCAGATCTTGTTCAAGGATCTGCTGGAAACTCGCGTACGATTTTGAGAAACTCCACTCCACCGCGCGATGGATGACATTCTCCTCCTCGCTCTGTTGGGTATGAAACGGCTGGATCGGATCAACATAATAGTGACTCATCACGCCGGCTGACCACGCCGCCTGACGCCAATCCTTCGCCGCCAGCGCGCGCACAGTGCGCCGATACCATTCTTCGCAGGCTTCGATGGCGCCGCCCCATTCTTTCTCACGCACGTGCAGGACGTGGTTCTTGAAGTCCTTGAACTCGTCGTCCGGCGCCTTCGCACCTTTCAGGTAGTCGTCGTGGAAATGGAGGAAGAGGTTGCGCCAATCCTCTGACCGCGGCGCCTCCAGGTGGCGCAATGCATCGACGGCAAGGCGATGATGGTTTGAGCGGCAGCGGCTCGAGAAAACCACCGCGTACAACAATGACATGCGACCTCGCCCTGGAAATGAATGCGAGGTTAAGATTTCCCGCCGCTTTGGTTAGCGAGCGGTTAATCGCTGCGGATGAGCCCCCAATCTTCGCACAGGATGCGCACCAGCCGTTCGTGGCGCTCTTCGATCGCCTGCATGGTCCATTCCTCGATCGCTCCGATGTCCCGCGTGAGCGCGCGAATCGGAGCGCCCGGCGTTCCGAAATAGATGGAACGCTTCTTCGGATAGGGATGCACATCCGCTCCCGCATTCTGGTCATAGGTCAGCAGCGTCAGGTTCCCGAGGAGGTTGGCGAGTTCGTTGCGCAAGCCGGAATCCGGAAATCGCTCATTCCACCACGGACTGCCACCCTTCGGCAGAATGTGTTCGACGGTTGCGTCATCATCCATCTTGATGAGGTGCCCGTTCGGCATCGCAGCCTCCAAGCGCATCAACAGCAGCCGGCGCTGGCGGTCGCGCTTACGTGAACGATTAAGCGTTGCGATGAATTTTGCGTGCTCGCCCTTGGTGAGCTCGAAGGCGCCGCGCTGATTGCCATGTCCGTAAAGCACCTTGTCGTCGCCGACATTGCGCACGGCCAGCGCATAGCGCTCTTCACGCACGCGGTTGTCGATCACCGACAGCTCGCACGCAAAAGTGAAACGGTCGAGCGCCTGAAAGAATTTGCGCGCCCTCTCCGGTTCGCCGGAATGCTCGGCCAGAAACGCAATCGCACAGGGAGCCCAATCCCATTGCTCAACCTGCTTCATCAGCGCAACGCGGCGATTGACCTCCTCGCTGACCGGCCCGACGTCAATCGAACCGGCAAAGATCGAGCGTAGCGCATGCGCGTAGCGCGGCAGCTGCTCGAACAGGAATGTCTTCACCCCGCCCGCGCGCTCGACGGCGGTCCTGAACGAAGCCAAGTCGCCGGGCGAAAGAAGCGGCTCGCCCGTCAACAGGAAAGGCATCATGTAGAGCAGGCGCGCGAAGTTCTCGCGCTCGAACATGTCTTCGATCTGCTCCCATTTGCGTGCAGCCGCGTCGGCTTCGGCGTTTGAGAGCCTGGAATTCTCCAGCAAGTCGCTCTTGATGATGTCAGCACCTGAAAGCGGCGACCCACGCTTGTTAAGCGTGTTGAACACGGTTTGCGCGCAACCGCGTTCATCGGCGTCGACGACGTTCAGCGTGCAAGCGCGCACGACGAAGGACATGAAGGCGTCAAGTTCGCGATCGTCGGCAATCTTGTTGAGTTCCGATTCAATCGTGCGCGCCGCGCCGCAGAGAAGATCCTTGGAATCGACGCCAATCTCGGCATGCTTGGACAGCTCAGCCATGTGCCCCGGCTCTTGCACGAAACCCCGGAAAAAATTCATGTCGTCGTCCCGCAACAGCAAGCGCGGATTGTCCCCCTCCATAATCAAGGTCTGATATTGCTTGGCCCGGCCTGGAATGCGGTCGCGCACATAGGCGAGCAACATCGTCAGGGTCGCCAAGCGTTGCTGGCCATCGGACACTTCGAGCTTGCCATGGTTTCTCACGAGGACGATTTGTCCAATGAAATAAAACGTCGCGCCCCGCTTGAACGCACGCCACAAGTCCTGAATCAGTTCACGAACTTCGCGATCCGCCCAAGTGTAAGGACGTTGATAGCGCGGAATTTTGAGCGCCGCTTTGCGCGTCAGCACCGACCCCAAATTGAGAATCGTCGATGTGAGCCCAAGCGGCGTATCGCCGAAACTCCCAGCCATAAAACGCTCCCACCATGGATTTTTGTTGGCGCTGATCGTTGCGCGGAGACGGGGCCTGCGCAATCGCCTTGGGGTGCGCGCCGAAGATCGAACCGTCAGCGTTTCCCAAACAACACGTGTTCTAGGCCGGACGGACGTCCGCTCTTGGTGCGGCTTCAAAGCCGGGCGCAGCGCCAATCTGCGCGAATGTGCTGAAGCCGCGCGCGCGAAACGCAGGCCAAAGGGCATGCGCCGCCGCAGCGTCCGTAAAGCCGGCCCTTCGGTTGCGCGCGGCCCCGCTTGGCGCGATCAAAACGTGCGCAACGCGGCGCGCAATCGCATCACCTGAGTCTAGCCAAACGCACGCGCGCGGCGCGGCCGCCGCAAGTTCACGCGCCAGCAGCGGAAAATGCGTACACGCGAGGGCGACGACATCGACTTCGCCCCCGCCTGGGGCGGCGAACAGGCCATCAATTGCTTCTGTGATAGCAGCCTGATCCAGCGGCTCACCGCGCAGCTTGGCCTCCGCCGCCTTCACCAAGCCGGCGGATCCAAACCGGATCACGCGCTTTCCCTGGGCAAACTGACCGATCAGGTCGTTCGTGTAGGCGCGTTGCACGGTCGCGGGCGTCGCCAGCAACCCGATGACGCCCGTCCGGGTCGCGGCCGCGGCAGGTTTCACGGGCGGGACCACGCCGACAACCGGCACGGCGAGCGCGGCGCGAACGGGCTCCAGAGCAATGGTGGAGGCGGTGTTGCAGGCGAGGACGACGATGTCGGGCGCCCACTGCCGCACCAGCTGCGCCAGCAGCACCGGCAACCGTCCGCGCAATTCCGCGTCCGACTTCAGCCCGTACGGCAGCCAAGCATTATCAGCCACATAGTCGATCTCGAACGCACTGCCGGAAGCAGCGATCGCATCGAGAACGCTGAGCCCGCCCACGCCGGAATCGAAGACCAGGATGCGGTTCGCGCCATTAACCATTTGGGCAAACGCCAGAACCGGGGGCCGTTAACCAATATGCTGATTTTGACACAGTTTTTCGTTCCGAGATGCAGGCGGCATTGAGCTGTGGAAACCTCACGTTAACCGAGTTTGCGAGAATCATTGCCTGGGTTAGTGAGCTTCAGGTGGGGATTCGGTCAACGCGCCGCGGGCGCGTTTTGAATTTGGAATACGGGGTCGGAACATGAACGCCATCGGCAAATCGTCCGTCGTCTTCGTGACGCTGTCTGGACTGTTCTGGGGCGGCTGGGTCCTTGGCTCGCAAACGCCAGAAGGCCAGGAAGCCATCGCGCGCGCCTACGCGACATACGCGGAGCAGCAAGCGATCGCCAATGAAGACCTGTTTGATTCAACAGCGTTGCGCGCGCTCGTGTGCGGGGGCGAGAACGCGGCGACGCAGCCTTGCCTTGCCGTGGTCGCGGCCGGGCGCCTGTTTGTCGTCGACGCCGGATCGGGCGCGGCGCAGTCGTTGACACAACGCGGCGTGCCGCTGGCGCGCCTGCAAGCGGTGCTGCTGACCAGCTCCGGCATGCAGCAAATGGCGGATCTCGACGAGATGTATGGCGAAGCGTCGCGAGGCCGCACCGATACGCTGCTGCCTGTGTACGGGCCGGGCGAAACCCAACGCATGGTCGATGGCCTGAACCAAGCTGCGGGCTTCGATGGCGCAGCGCGCGGCCTGCAGGCGTGGGGCCCCTCGCCGGAGCCGGGCCGTTCGGTGATCGTATTTGAAGGCGACGGATTGCAGGTCTCGGCCTTCACCAGCCAGGAAGACGCCTTCACGGGACGCGTTGGCTATCGCTTCGATTATCGCGGCCGCTCCATCGTCGTCGGCGGCGACGGGCGCGTTGTCAGTGCGTCTGCAGCGGCGAACGCCGATGTCGTACTGCAGGGCGCGCAGAGCGAGGCGCTCGCGCATCTGCATCAAAGCAGCCAGGCAACGGCCGCGCAGGTCGCCACGCAGGCGCGTGAGGCGAATGCCGGCATGGTCGTGCTCACCGGCGCGCAAAACCAGGTTGAGGCCCAAGTCCAAGTCTCCGAGGCGCGCGCAGCCGGATTTGACGACGTGGTCGCGGGCCGCGTCGGCATGCTGGTCGAGCTCCCGCTCGACAACATGGAGATCAATGTCCGTCCGCTCTAACGCAGCCGCGGACCGACGCATGAAGGGGAGCCGGCGGCTCCCCTTTTTGCTGCGCGCGGCCCGTGGACACACCCGTTCGCGGAGCTAAACTCAAAGTTATGCGCGCGCTCTTCGCAATTGCCGCAACCCTTCTATTTGCGTCGCCCGCCGCGGCTGATCGCTTCGCCCTAACCTATGACGGCTATGGGCTGGGCTTTATCCCAGTGGGCGGCGCCACTGTGGACGCAGACGTCGCCGACGACAGCTATGAAGTCACCGCTTCGCTGGAATCGCGGGGCATTCTCAACCTGTTCGAACGCACGCAGATCGAGGCGTCAGCCTCTGGGTCGATTGACGAGAGCGGTGTACGCTGGCGGCGCTACGATCTCGATCATCACTATAGCCGCAAGCACCGCACCATCATTATGCAGGCTGGCGAAGACGGCGCCATCACATCCGAGATTGATCCGATCTACCGTACATGGGGTGAGCCGCCGGCGACAGAGGAACAGCGGAGATCATCGCGCGATCCACTCTCAAATCTGATTGCGATGGCGATCGATGTCGGGCGTTCGCGCAGTTGCGAGGGCGCCTATCCAACGTTCGATGGGCGCTTCCACTACGTGCTTGAACTCGGCGGCGGCGACGTCGATCACTTCGCAGGCGGCGGCTATGAGGGCGAAGTGCTGAAGTGCACGCTCTCCTACATCGCCGTCTCGGGTTACGAGGCTCAGGACTCGGGGCGCCGCCGCATTCCCCGTGGGCAAGTCTGGTTCGCGCTGGCGCCTGGCGCCACCTTCGCGCCGCCGGTCCGCGTCTCCACGCCGCTCTCGGCGGGCGGCGCAACGATCCGGCTTGCCAGCTTCCGCCGCGCCCAGGTGGATGTTCAATACACATCGTCTACAGCGCCCCAGCCTTGAACGCACGCCGGGCCGCCGCCGAACTGCTCGTCGCGGTCATGGACCGCGGCCGGGCGCTTGAGGACGCACTCTCCGAAACGGCGAGCTTCGACGCACTCGAAGGCCGTGACCGCGCCTTTGCACGGGCGCTCGTGACCGCCGGTCTTCGCCGCTTGGGAACCATCAACGCCGTCTTGTCGCATTTCCTCGACCGTCCGCTGCCGGAGAGCGCCACGCTCGCACGCGCCCTCCTCCACCTCGGCGCAACGCAATTGCTGGTGCTGGGAACGCCCGCGCACGCGGCGGTGGGCGAGACTGTCGAGGTCGCGAACGCCGCCAGTGAAACGCGGGGATTGGCCAAGCTGATGAACGCGGTGTTGCGGCGAGTGGCGCGCGAGGGGCAAGCGATCATGGATGGAGCGCCCCCTGGCGCTGATCTGCCGGCATGGCTGTACACGCGCTGGCGCGCGACCTATGGCGCGGACGCGCCGCGCATCGCGGCGGCGCTGTTGCAGGAGCCTCCGCTTGATCTGACCGTCAAATCCGATGCCCCGGCCTGGGCCGAAAAACTCGGCGGCCAACTGACAACGACGGGCAGCGTCCGGCTCGCCGCCCCGGCGCCGGTTGAATCCCTGCCGGGTTTCGGCGAAGGCGCCTGGTGGGTGCAAGACGCGGCTGCAGCCTTGCCCGCGCTTGCGCTTGGCGATGTGCGCGGAAAGCGCGTGCTCGACCTTTGCGCCGCGCCCGGCGGCAAGACGCTGCAACTCGCCGCGGCCGGAGCCGACGTCACCGCGGTCGACAAATCGCAAGCGCGGCTGCAGCGCCTGCGCGAAAACCTCGAACGCACGAGGCTTGCAGCCGAGGTCGTGTGCGCCGACGCGTTGAACTACCAGGCGCGCGACCCGTTCGACGCCATTTTGCTCGACGCTCCTTGCACCTCAACAGGCACGCTCCGCCGCCATCCTGATGTCGCCTGGCTGCGCCGCCCTAACGACGTGCGCGCCCTGGCTGCGTTGCAGGAACGCCTGATCACGGCCGCGGCGGCGCTTCTGAAGCCGGGGGGACGGCTCGTCTACGCGGTGTGCTCGCTGGAGCCGGAAGAAGGGCCCGGAATCGCCGCTGGCGCGCTGAGTCAGGGCTGGCGCCGCGTTCCCATTGACGTTGAGGAAATAGCTGGCGTGCGGGCCTTTCTCACCGCGGATGGAGATCTGCGCACCCATCCGGGCCACTGGTGCGAGACGGGAGGTCTTGACGGCTTCTTCATCTCCCGGTTCGAGCGGGCTTAGCTCGCCTTGCCTCCCAACCGCGGCGCAGGCTACGAGAAACCCATGGCGCGAACGCTCATTGCACCTTCGATCCTAGCGGCGGATTTCGCCAAACTCGGCGAAGAGGTGCGCGCGGTGGAGAACGCCGGCGCGGACATGATCCACGTCGATGTGATGGACGGCCATTTCGTGCCCAACATTTCGATTGGACCGGCTGTGGTGAAGGCCATCCGCCCGCACACGAAGCTGCCCTTCGACGTGCACCTGATGATCGCACCGGTAGATCCCTACATCCAGGCGTTCCGCGACGCCGGCGCCGACATCATCACCGTGCATCCCGAAGCCGGCCCGCACGTGCACCGCACCTTGCAGGCGATCAAAGCGACGGGCGCCAAAGCCGGCCTCTCGCTCAATCCGGGCACGCCCGCCAGCGCGGCCGATCCTGTCATCGATCTCGTCGATCTCATTCTGGTGATGAGCGTCAATCCTGGCTTCGGCGGACAAAGCTTCATCGACTCAGCTTTGCCCAAGATCGAGGCCTTGCGGCGCAAGATCGACGCTACCGGCCGCGACATCATCCTTGAAGTGGACGGCGGCGTGAACGCCAAGACGGCGCCGCGCGTCATCGCCGCCGGCGCGAGCGCGCTCGTGGCCGGCACCGCTGTCTATGGCGGCGATCCCGGCGCCTACGCCGACAACATCGCGCGGCTGCGCACACCGGCCTGAGGCATGAATGCGCCGGCCCCCTTCTCTCACCGGCCGCCAAGGTCAGGCGCTGTGAGCGACAATTGGCGCGCCAATCCATTTCATCGCATTCGTCTGGGAGACGCTACGCCGGACCGCATTGTGCAATGGGGCGCTGATCCGCGCGCCGGCGACACCGAGCGAGGGCGTGAAATCGGCCGCGGCGTCTGGCGCATCGCCGCGGAGCGGCTGCAGGGCGAACATGCGCTGCCTTGGCTTCCAGCACACCCATCCCGCCATTTCACAGCGCGGCTGCACTCTTTTTCGTGGCTGATCGATCTTGCCGCGGTTGGCCCCTCCGCGCACATGCGCATTGCGGAATTGATCGACGCATGGGTCGCTGAACACGGCGAATGGGATGACATCGCCTGGGATCCAGAACTCACCGCCGAACGATTGTACGCATGGCTGTGCTGGGGACGGCCAGCTTTTGAAATGGGCGCGCCCGAGCAGCGCGCCGCGCTGCTGCGTTCGGCGGCGCGGCAGGCGCGGTTGCTTGTGCTGGCGGAGAGCGAACTCGCAGAACGGCACCTCGGCTCGATCAAGGCCGGCGCAGCATTGGTGCTGGCGGGAGCGGCGGGCTTTCCCGACGCCGAGCGCTTCGCCGAGCAGGGCGAGGAAATGCTCATCGAGGCGTGCGCCAAGCAATTCCTCCCCGATGGCGGCCATCTTTCCAGATGCCCAGAAGCGCTGGCGGATGCGCTCTGTGATCTGACCACAGCATGCGCGATGTTGATCGATCCCGCCCCGATCATTCGCGACACTGTTCCGAAGCTCGCCAACATGTTGCGCCTGTTGCGCCTGGGCGATGGCGGCCTGGGATGCTTCCACGGCGGCTCCGAGGGATCCGCTGCATCGGTCGACGCCGTCCTCGCGCGCGTCGGCGGCGAATGGCGCAATTTCCAGTTCGCAAACCATTCCGGCTTTCAGCGCCTCGAAGCCGGCCCGCTGCGAGTGCTTTTCGATGTCGGATCGGCGCCGCCCCTCTCCTACGCAGAGCGCGCGCACGCCAGCGCCCTGGCATTCGAGCTCTCAAGCGAAAGTGAGCGCCTGATCGTCAATATTGGCGCGGCGCGCGAATTAGCGCCGGCCGCGCGCATGGCCGCGCGCGCCACCAACGGCCACTCAACACTGGTGTTGGATGATGCGCTTTCGGCCAATCTGGAGGAGCGGCGCGGCGCGGCGCGGCTCTCTGGCCCAACGCTCGACGACGTGCGCCGCTCCTCGGACGAAAACGGCATCACCGTGCAAGGCCGTCATGACGGCTACAAGGAGAAATTCGGCCTCTTGCACCGGCGCTACCTGTTCATCGACCACGAAGGCAAGAATCTACGCGGCATTGATGAACTCATCCGGCCGATGAAACTGAAGGCTCAGCCAGCCAAAAAGCCCATTCCATTCGTGGCGCGCTTTCATTTGCACCCGAGCGTAAGAACGCGGCTGGCCGAACAAGGCGTAGCTCTGCTGGAGACGCCCGGGGGGCAGCGCTGGCGGCTGCGCACGGATGCGCCCGCGATCGCGATCGAACCATCGATCTATTGGGGCGGGCCGGCGCCGCGCGAGAGCTTTCAAATCACGCTCTCCGGCGAGGCCGATCCCATGGGTCACGGGCTCGCACCGCCCAACCGCATACGCTGGGCGCTGACCCGGGCGTGATTGATCATGTTCGCTGCTCCGCCAAGGGCGAGCGCCTTGACAGAAGGCGCAGCCTTCTATGACCTGATCAGGTGAGCGAAAAAACAGCGCACGATCAAGGCGTGGGCGCCGTCGCGGCCTGACGCCGAACAACGCATCATTTGGAGAGGATGTCCGCTGAGCGCGAAGGATTGGCAAGCATTTTGGAGCGAGGATGGCTCGGGGAGCGCGGCGCTTGGAGACGCCGCGCGCTCATTCCTCAACGGCCATTGGAAGGAAGTCTTCCGGCCTCGAACCGACGCGGACGAAACCATCATCGATATTGCGTCAGGCGACGGGGCGGCATTGTACGCCGCTTGTGAGCCTTCGACTGGGCTTACCCGGCCAAGACTCATTGCTATCGACATTGCGCCAGCGGCCATCAAGACAGCCTTGTCGCGCACGCCAGAAGCAATCGGCGTCGTCGCCGACGCGGCCGCGCTTCCCCTGCAAGATGGTTCCGCAAACGTCGCGGCCAGCCAGTTTGGTCTCGAATACGCGGGTATTTGCGCCTTCAAGGAAGCCGCCCGCGTTCTAAGCGAAGGCGGCGTCTTCTGCGCCATCAGCCATCTCAAAGGCGGGCTCATCGAAGCCGAGTGCGGCGCCAGCGCTTCACTGCTCGATCAGGTGTTTCAATCCGGCCTGTTGGAACGGGCGCGCGCCTCACTGGAGGCAAGCTACAGCTACCCGCGTGAGGCTGCGAAGGAAGCCATCCAGTCAAGCCCAATCGAACTGGCCTATTTGGAGAGCGCAAAGCGCGCCTTCGATCTCTTGAGTTCCGCGCCCGAATCAATGACGCGCCATTCGTTGCGCCTTTTCGTCAAAGAATTGGTTCAGCTCATGGTGCGGCGGCTCGCTTATGAGCCCTCCGAGGCAATTGCATGGCTCGATCGCTACGCGGCGTCGCTAACGGCTGCGGCGGCGCGCATGCGGGCAATGCAAGCCGCAGCGCTCGGTGAAAATCAGATGCAGTCCATCGCCGAAATCTTCGGGGCGCAGGGCGCTGCTTCCTTCTTGGCGGCTAAGGTCTCGTTTACAGCGGCCTCAGCGCCATCAGCATGGCGCATCCAAGCGCAGCTCTAACGCCCCCCGCGCTGATGCGCCGCCCTACCACAAGAGCCTCCGAATCCCCTAAAAGCCGCCCATGGCAGACATTCTCCCGATTAAGCGCGCGCTCATTTCGGTCTCGGATAAGACCGGCCTTATCGAGCACGCCCGCGCACTGAGCGATCTCGGCGCCGCCCTGGTCTCCACCGGCGGCACCAAATCCGCGATCGCCGGCGCAGGCTGCAAAGTCATGGACGTTGCCGCCATCACAGGCTTTCCCGAAATGATGGACGGACGGGTCAAGACGCTACACCCAAGCGTCCACGGCGGCCTCCTGGCGCTGCGCGACAACCCCGAACACGCCAAGGCAATGGCCGACCACGGCATCGAAGCCTTCGATGTGCTGTACGTGAATCTCTACCCGTTCGAAGCAACGGTTGCGCGCGGCGCCGATTTCGAGACGTGCATCGAGAATGTCGATATCGGCGGCCCCGCCATGATCCGCGCCGCCGCTAAGAATTACGGCTTCATAGCCGTCGCCACCGACGCTGAGGACATGGACGCGATTTTGGCCGAGGCTAGACAACACGGCGGGACGACGCTTGCACTGCGCAAACGTCTGGCTGCAAAAGCGTTCTCGCGCACTGGCGCCTACGACGCGGCGATCTCCTCCTGGTACGCGGCCCAGTTGGGTGAGACTGCCCCCACCTATCGCACGCTGGGGGGCAAATTGAAGCAAAGCCTGCGCTATGGCGAAAACCCCCATCAAAGCGCAGCATTCTACGTCACCGGCGAGCAGCGCTTTGGCGTCGCCACCGCGACCCAATTGCAGGGCAAGGAGCTCTCGTACAACAATCTCAATGACACCGATGCCGCATTTGAACTGGTGGCGGAGTTCGACCCTGCCGAAAGCGCGGCGGTCGCCATCATAAAGCACGCCAATCCATGCGGCGTCGCGCAAGGGGCCGATCTCCTGGACGCGTATGGGCGCGCGCTCGAGTGCGATCCGGTTTCGGCTTTTGGCGGCATCGTTGCGCTCAACAGGCGGCTGGACAAAGCCACCGCCGAAGCGATTGCCGACATCTTCACCGAAGTGGTCATCGCTCCAGAGGCCGATGACGACGCGATCGCTGTGTTCGCCAGGAAGAAAAATCTGCGCTTGCTGGTCACGGGCGGCTTGCCCGATCCCACCGCGCCGGGGCTCACCGTGAAGACGGTCGCCGGTGGGTTCCTGGCTCAAAGCCGCGACAACGGCCGCGTAACGGCCGCCGCACTCAAATTCGTCACCAAGAAGAAGCCCGACGAAAACCAAATCCGCGACATGATTTTCGCGTTCAAGGTCGCCAAACACGTCAAGTCAAACGCCATCATCTATGCGAAGAACGCCGCCACGGTCGGCATCGGCGCAGGCCAGATGAGCCGCGTGGATTCCGCACGCGTCGCGCGTCTGAAGGCTGAGGATATCGCCCATTCCAAGGGTTGGAGCGATCCCAAGACCATCGGCTCGGTATGCGCATCGGACGCATTCTTCCCCTTCCCGGATGGGTTACTGCAGGCGGTGCAGGCCGGCGCTACGTGCGTGATTCAGCCCGGCGGCTCGATCCGCGACGACGACGTGATCAAGGCCGCCGATGACGCCGAGATCGCCATGGCTTTCACCGGAATGCGTCACTTCCGGCATTGAGCGCGGCAGCCCTTGCGAGCAAGCAGGCGCAAGGGCCATCTTGGCGCTGGCGCTTTTCTTCTTGCTTGGAGCCCGCATGCCGGTCGCCGCCTTCGCGGAAACGCTCGAACACCGCATCGCGCGCCTCGAGCCGCATTTCACAATTGCCCGCCCCCCATGCGAAGGCCGCGCGCCGGTTGTATTGATGCTGCATGGCTGCGGCGGGCCGCGCCCCTTTCAGGACGATGTGGCTGCAGCGGCAGTTCAAGCGGGCGCGGCGGCAGTGCAAATCGACTCGTTTGCGCCGCGCCGCATCAACCGCATTGCCGCCTTCGCCACTGTCTGCACCGGCGCGCGCCTGCACGGACGCGAGCGCGCCGGCGATCTCTACGCCGCTATCGCGTGGGCGCGCCGACAGCCTTGGGCGGACCCTGAACGCATCATCGCCGCTGGTTGGAGTCATGGCGGCTGGACGATTATGGACGCGCTCGCGCTGCACAGCGGAGCGGAGATGCAGCGCGCGACAGGTCTGTCAGGATTGCACGAAGAGCCTCTCGCCGGCCTCGCGGCCACCATGATTGTTTATCCGTATGTCGGGCCAGCCTCGCTGGCGGGCCGGCGCGCCTGGCGGCTGCGTCCACGCAGCCTCGCCATCGTCGCCCAGCGCGACTACATCGTCGGCGTGACTCGCCCCCAACTCGAACGCCAGCGCCTGCACGGCGCGCCGCTCGACATCATAACCTTCGAAAACGCTACGCACGCTTTCGAGGACGCGCAGGCGGAAGACCCGCGCGTGCGCTACAATCCCGCCGCCACCGCCCGTGAACACGCCCTGCTGCGCGAGCTTATCGAAAGCCTTTAGCGAATAGCGGCGGTGAGCGCATTCAACTCCGCCGAGATCAGCATCAGCTTGGCGAACGTCCAAGGCCCCTGCGCATCAAGTTCCGCGAACGCAGCGCGTGCGCGCTGCGCCGGCTGCCCCACGGCCGCCATCCAATCCCTCACCGCGTTTCCCGCCCAGGCGTAGTCAGCCTCCTTCGGCGGCGCCCCGACAGCAACCGCCGCGGCCTCGGCCAGCTTCAATTGTATTTCGCCAAAATCTTCCGCGGCCCGGCGGACAACGAGGCGGTCCCAATGCTGGTCGAGCTTCATATCCGTGGCGGCGTCGCGCAATGCGTCGAGCCCCAACTCCGCACCGACAGCGCAGTGAATCATCGAGGCTTGATGCACTGGCCACTGCGTCCGGCGCGAAAGATCGGCTACATCGAGCGAGAGCGTCAGCGGCGACAGGAGCGCGGCCTCATGGGCAATCGCTTCCGGCGCGCCCAATTCGGTCAGCGATTTCAAGCGCGCATCGACACGCCGCTTCTCGATGTCGCTCAGATCCTCCAGGATCGTAGCCCGCTGTGCCTTCACCAAATCATGATAGCGGCCGACCACATCGAGAACGCCGGGCGGCGTTTCATGATCAAAACCCGCATTGCGTGAAAGATAGGTCGTCGCACGCCGCAATGCCCCTCCCACGCGCTGATGCAAGGCGATCTGTGCAGCCGCCGGCGCCTTGTTGTCGAGCGCGTTGATGCGATCGACCAGATCCTCCAGTTCGAAAATGCGGCGCGCCGCCTCAAACGAGCACGCAATCGCAACAGCCCCGGCGCGCGAAATCGCCTGGATGCGATCGACGAAGGACGGTCCGCAACGGTTGACCAGGTCGTCAGCCAGTTGCGTGGCGATAATTTCGCGCCGCAGCCGGTGATTGGCCATCTGAGCTTCGTACTTCCACAGTTCTCGGGGGAAGTAGCACTTCAGAGATTCTGCAAAGGCCCGGTCATCCGGCGCGTCCGATGCGACCAGCGCGTCGAACAGGTTGATCTTGGCGTAAGCGACGAGCTTGGCCAGCTCCGGGCGCGTAAGTCCTTGCTTGGCGGCCCGGAGCGCCGCGAACTCAGCTGTCGTCGGCAAGCCTTCGACCCGACGCGAGAGCTTGCCCTCGCCCTCCAGGCGTTGAATGAAGCGTTCGTGGCTGTCGAGATCAGCCGGCGCGCTGGTTTGCGCGATGGAGATCGCGCCGGTCTGGTCGTAGTTGTCCGCCAGAACCAGTTCGCCGACTTCATCGGTCATCGATTCCAGCAGCTTGTCGCGGGCCCCGGCCTTCAGACCGCCCGTGCGGATGACATCGGCCAACAAAATCTTGATGTTGACTTCGTGGTCCGACGTATCGACGCCTGCGGAATTGTCGATGGCGTCGGTATTGATGCGCCCGCCGTTGCGCGCGAAAGCGATGCGGCCTTTCTGCGTCACGCCCAGATTTGCACCTTCACCGACGACAAGCGCGCGAACATCTTCTGCGTCCACACGCAAGACGTCATTGGTTTTGTCGCCGACATCGGCGTTGGATTCGCTGCGGGCCTTGATGTAAGCGCCGATGCCGCCGAACCAGAGCAGTTCGCATTGCGCCCTGAGTAAGGCCGCGATCAGCTCGGCGGGCGTAACCTGGCGCTTTTCCAATCCGGCGAGCGCCATGGCCTCGGGGCTGAGATCAATCGACTTCAAACCGCGTGAGAAAATGCCCCCGCCCCTCGATATCAGCGATTTGTCGTAATCCTGCCAACTGGTCCGCGGCGTATCGAACAGGCGCTTGCGCTCGACCCAGTTCTTCTCGCAATCGGCAGGATCGGGATCGAGAAAGATGTCGCGGTGGTCGAAAGCGGCCAGCAATCTGATCTTGCGCGAGAGCAGCATGCCGTTGCCGAACACGTCGCCAGACATGTCGCCAACACCGATGACCGTAAACTCTTCCTCTTGGATGTCCTTGCCCACTTCGCGGAAATGGCGCTTCACCGCCTCCCAGGCGCCCTTGGCGGTGATGCCCATGGCCTTGTGGTCGTAGCCAACCGAACCGCCCGAGGCGAACGCGTCGCCCAGCCAGTGCCCATACTCGGCGCTGATGCCGTTGGCGATGTCGGAAAAAGTCGCCGTGCCCTTGTCAGCGGCGACGACAAGGTACGCATCGTCATCGTCCCAGCGGACCACCGATCGCGGCGGAACGATTGCGTCGTCCTTGATATTGTCAGTGATGTCGAGAAGACCGCGGAGAAACGTCTTGTAGGCCTCGATCCCGGCTTCCTGATAGCCGGGCGCGCCGCGCACGGGCAGGCGCTTGGGGTAGAAGCCGCCCTTTGCCCCAACGGGCACGATGATCGCGTTCTTGACCTGCTGCGCCTTCACCAGGTCGAGCACTTCGGTGCGGAAATCGTCTCGCCTGTCGCTCCAGCGCAGGCCGCCGCGCGCCACCGGGCCAAACCGCAAGTGCACACCTTCAACCTGAGGGCTCGCCACCCAGATCTCGCGATAAGGCTTGGGCGCCGGCAACTCCGCCACCGCATGCGAGTCGATCTTGAATGACATGTAAGACTTGGGCTGGCCGTCGGCGGCAAGCTGGTAATAGTTTGTGCGCTGAATGGCCTTCACGAGATGCGCGATGCGGCGCAGCGCCCGGTCGTCATCAAGGCTGACGACGTCATTGAGGGCGGCCTCGATCATGAATTCGAGCCGACTCGAACGTATCTGGCGCGTCTCCATTGATTCCGGCAAATGCGGATCGAAGCGCGCTTTGAAGAAGGCCAGGATCAAAGCCGCAATCTTGATGTTGCTCGCCAGCGCCTGCTCCTGCACCGGCTGCGTCGGATCAAGGCCGCTCTGCTGGCGATAACGAGCAAGCGCGCGCACCAGCGCCGCTTCTCGCCAAGAGCATGGCAAAGCCAGGATCAGGCGGTTGAATCCGTCGCTCTCGGCTCTTCCGGTCCAGATTGCCGCGAACGCCTCTTCGAATTTTGCGCCCGCGCGCTCAAGATCAATCGGCTTGCCGTCCGCTGACCGGGTTTCGATATCGTGGATAAAGATCCGCTGCGGGGGATGCAGCGGGTCCGCCTTGAGCTGCAATTCGTAGTTCACCTCAGAATCGACGAACAGCCCCATGTTCTCCAGGATCGGCACCGTTGCGGAAAGCGCCAACACGTCGCCGCGCGCATAGAACTTGCACCGCATCACATTTTCGGCGTCGCCCTGGAGGCGGTAGGCGCGAGCGCGGATGACCTCGTCATCATGAGCGCCCATCACCTGTACGGTGTCGATCAGCGCCTCGCCAACGGAGTAACGCTCCCGATAGGCGGCCGTGAAAGCGCCTTCGAATCGATCAGCGGCTTCCTCGCGCGCCTGCGCGTCAAACAAGTCGGAATGCTGGAGCGCCTGTGCGAAGGCGTCGTCCCAGGTGTTAGTCAGCGCCGCAATTTCGGCGTCGAGAGCGCGCGCATCCGGATCGGGGCGTCCCTTGTCGATTTCGCCAATGACAAACAGAACGCGCGCAAGTTGGCCCTCGCCCAATTGCGGCTGATAGCTCTCCACGACGCCGCCAAACGCGTGCGCGATCATTTCACCGACGCGCTCGCGCAGGTGCGAATTAAAGCGATCCTTCGGAATATAGACCAGCGCAGTGGCAAAGCGATTGAAGCGATCCCGGCGCGTGAAGACCCGCGCGCGGGGGCGATCAAGCAGGTGAAGAACGCCGCGCGCCGTTGCGAACAATTCTTCGCGCGACATCTGCCACAGCTCTTCGCGCGGGTAGTATTCGATAATCTTGCGCAGGGTCTTGGCGTTGTGGCCGCCGGGCGAAAAGCCGGCCTGGGACATAACCCAATCGGCCTTCTTTCTCAGCACTGGGATATTCCGCGTCGGCTCAGTGAAGCTCTCACTGGTGAACAGACCGACGAAACGGATCTCACCGATGGCTTCGCCCTTGTCGTTGTAGCGCTTGACGCCGATGTAATCGGCGGTGGCGCGCCGGTGAACCCGCGCCCTCAGCGTAGACTTAGCGACCACGAGCGGCGCCGGTTCTGCGACAAGTCGCATGAGTTCGGGGGTCAAGACCATGGGCTCTGCGGTGGTGCGAAGAACATAACGTTCAAAATCCCGCAGCACGCCAAGGCAGCTGTCCTCGAGGATGTCCGGCTCATGCGGGGTCAGGGCGCCTTGCGCATCGCGGACATATTTGTAGTCGCGCGCGCCAATAAACGTGAACTTGTCCGCCGCCAGCCAGCGCAGCAACGCCACCGCTTCGGCGACCTCCTCGGGCGGCGCGTTGGACTCGCCGCTTTCCAACTCGTCCGCGCAGACCAGCATGCGTTTGCGCATGGCATGGAAGTCGGCAACCGCGAGGCGCACATCGGTAAGCGCCGAACGGACGCCATCGTGGACCTCCTTGGCGCGCTGCGCCGACAGCCGCGGCAGATGGATCTGAATGAGCGAGTCATGGCCGCCGCCGGCAGCAGCGGGCGCGACGGGGTGAAACATGGCCAGAGCAGCGACGCCCTGGTCTGCCAGCTCACCCATGACGGAATCCACCAGGAACGGCATATCCGGCCCGGCAATTTCCAGGATGTCGCGCTCCAGCATGCGCCCGCCCTCGCCGACCCCGTGGCGTATGCGCGTGCATTGCTCATCGCAGGCGCGCTCAGAGCGCCAGAGCCAGAAATCATGGGCGAGCGCGGCGAGGTCGCCCATGCTGAGGTCGCCCAGCTCATCGACCGAGGCGTCATCGTAAAGCCCGCGCAGGAACGCCTCGGCGGCGGCGGCAATGGCCCCGTTGGCGCGGAAGGCCGGCCAAGGGCCCTTTGCAGCGGCGGCTACGAATTGATCGGCGGTTTGGGGCAGTTCCTGGCGCGCGGCGGCGTCCATGCGAGCGTTTCCTTGAATTTTGGCGCGAACCTACTCGCCCGCGCGATAGACACAACAGGGCGAACGATAGTTTGCACGAGCAAGTGCGGCAGTTCGGCGTGCGATAGCGCCTCGCGCTCGTGCGCCATTTTGGCGCGTGCGCAAATGAGGAGGAAAATTGGCGGCGCCGCCGGACGGGGACAAGCTGTCCGGCGGCGCCTGCAGGCCTCGCAGCAGGCTGGGTGGGGGACGCACGCGGAGGCCTGGTTCCGGCGACGGGCGCTCCGCCTGATGAAGCCCCCCATGAGCCCATGCGTACGGATCGACCCGTCAAAACTGACGTTCGAGCGCGCGCCGAGACAAGAGCGGACACAAGTTGCGTTTGCCGAAACGCCCCAAGCCCCGGCGACGTTCTTCACAAAAGCGATACATGTTCGCCGTCGATTCGCAACATCAATTTGAATTGTATCTGTACTTACTCTCCGCGCGTCATTTCCGGAATCGGATGGCCATCCGCCGACAGCAAAACCGCTATCCACCGGGTCGATGGAAATTGCGCCAATACAATCATCATCATCACCGTCAGCGGCGCCGCGAGAAACGCGCCGACAATGCCCCACAGCGCGCCCCAAATCGCCAGCGCGAGCAGCACGACGACAGCGGAGAGATTCAGTGAATCTCCTGTCATCCGCGGCTGCACGAAATTGCCGATGGCGAATTGCCAAAACCCCACACCGCCAAACACCCAGATGACCGGCGTAAGTGTAGGGAATTGCACGAGCGCAACGGCGGTCGTGAGCACGACAGCGACAATCGAACCTATCGTTGGGATGTAATTCAGGAAGAAAATCAGAAACGACCAGAACAGTGCGTTGTCTAATCCAATGATCAACAGCGTCGCATAGGTCAGCGCGGTGATCAGCAGGCTCATCACCGTCTGCACCCACAAATAGCGATCAATGGAAGTGCGGATGCGCGCGAGTGCGTCCCCTGCGGCTTCGCGCCTGCCCTTGCCTGGGAAAATGAAATCCAGCTTGGTTCTCATCACGGCGGCGGCTGGAAACAAAAACCCTAGAAAGATCAACGTGAAGATCGCACTGGAGACAAGGTTTTGCAGGCTCTCGCCGATTTCAGTGGCAAGGCGGCCTGGATTGAGCTGGGCGATCAAGTCACGCACTGTCGGCGCCACGCCAGGAGCGCCCGAGGCCTGGTAAAGTTGGCTCAGCACCTCGTTCAACCGAAACTCGTAGCGGCTGACATCGCCAATGATGACGGCGAGGTTATGCACAACCACGAAGCCGATCAGCGCCACCGCCCCAAGGACCAGCACCAACGCGATCGGAAGCGCCAGCCATCGCGGCATGAACGGAATGCGTTCGTCCAAAGTCTTGGTCAGCCCGTCGATCGCAAGCCAAAGGATCATTGCCAAAGCGAACTGGGTGAGCGGTTCGCGGAGGAAATAAAGCCCCGCCGCGATGACGCCGGTTGCAATGATCCAAAGCGCACCGCGCTGCGAGAGGTCCGAGCTAGCCATGCCATCCTGCTTTGCGTCGCGCGGGCGTGCAGCGCAAGAGCGCGCTTGGCCGGAAAGGCTTGATGCGCCAAGCTGTTGGCGAAGCAGGGAGTCCAGAATGGCGGATCGGATCGAAATTGGCGCCAGCCCGGAAGGCATGCAGACGCTCGCGCTGAAGCGCGCCAATCGCCACGGCCTGATCGCCGGCGCGACCGGCACCGGCAAAACGGTAACTCTGCAGGTGCTTGCTGAAGCGTTTGCCCGCGAAGGCGTCAATGTGTTCGCCGCCGACATCAAGGGCGACCTCTCAGGCATCGCAGTTCCTGGCGATCCCCCACCCGGCTGGGCGGCAAAACGTGCGGAGGAGATTGGGATAACGCTGACGCCGGAGGCGCCGCCAGTGGTGTTCTGGGACGTCTACGGCGAGCTCGGCCACCCCGTGCGCACCACAGTCACCGAAATGGGGCCTGTGCTGATGGCGCGCGTCCTCGAAGCCAGCGAGGCGCAGGAAGGAGCGATCACCATCGCCTTCAAGCTGGCCGACGACTGGCTGAACGAAGGCAAGAAAGAGGGCTTGCTGCTCAACCTCGCCGATCTGCGGGCGGTCCTTACCTACATCTCAGACAATTCAGACGACATCGGAAAGAAGTACGGACTGGTCACCCCGCAGACCATCGCGGCGCTGCAACGGCGCATCCTGCAGCTTGAAATGGACGGCGCCGAGCGCTTCTTTGGCGAGCCGGCCCTGGAGCTGGAGGATTTGCTGACCCCGGGTCCGGACGGAAGGGGCGTGGTGCATTTGCTTGCGTCGGAGCGCCTCGTGCAAAGTCCACGGCTCTACTCGGCGTTTCTCCTTTGGCTGATGAGTGAACTCTGGGAGACGCTGCCGGAAGTTGGCGATCCCGATAAGCCAAGACTGGTCTTTTTCTTTGACGAAGCGCACCTGCTGTTCCGCGATGCGCCCAAGGAATTGCTCACCCGCGTCGAGCAGGTGGTGCGCCTGATCCGATCCAAAGGCGTGGGCGTCTACTTTGTTACGCAATCGCCGACCGACATTCCCGACCTTGTGCTCTCACAACTGGGCAATCGCATCCAGCACGCACTGCGCGCCTATACGCCGACCGATCAAAAGGCCGTGCGAGCCGCCGCGCAGAGCTTCCGCGCGAACGAAAACGTCGATGTCGCAAAAGAGATCCAGGAAATGGGCGTCGGCGAAGCGCTGGTCTCCACGCTCGACGACAAGGGCGCGCCAACGCCGGTGGCGCGCACCAAGGTACGCCCGCCCAACAGCCAAGTTGCGCCGATCCTGCTTGCCGCGCGGGAGCGGATGATGACGCAATCGAGCGTCCGCAGGAAATATGAGAAGACCGTGGACCGCGAAAGCGCGAGTGAAATCCTTTCCGCGCGCATGGCGGCGGTCGAGCGTGAAGAGGCCCGGGAGGCCGAACGCGCCGCGAGGGAAAAAGGGACAGCGCGAAGCGGCAGAAGCTCCACGCGCGCCGGCGCAACCCGCCGGTCAAGTTCGCGCACCACCGCTATCGAGCGCCAGACCGGGCGCGTCGCCTCGGGCGTATTCAACACAATCGTACGCGAGCTTATGCGCGGAATTCTTGGAACGCCGAGCCGCAGGCGCCGCTAAGGCTGCCTCAGCCGCCGCCGGCTGGCGGGGTATCGGTGTCGGGCGTCGCCGGCGGCGCTTGGAGCGCGCTCAGACAGGCTTCGACGCTTGTGTGAATTGTATCCGACATCGCAACGATCGCCGTGCCGGAAGCAGCAGCAGCGGCGTCATCCGCCAACCGCGTCCGCTGCTCGACGGACAGTTCCAAGAATTGCGTTGACCGGTTGAGTTCTTCCGCTGCGTCTTCGCGCATGCTTTGCGCTTGAGGCTCAGCGGCGCGCTCACGTTCCTGGATCGCGCCCTGCGCTGCTGCGTTGAGATTGAGCAAATCAGGAATTGTCGAGGACAAGTAATGGTGACGAATCACATTGAGCCGCTCGGTAAGATAGCCGGGCAGCCCGGCGAGCGCCGCCTGACCAGCGCGGGCGGAGTCGTTCGTCCCGTGATAGTCGCCAAGGATAATGCGGTGAGCCATCATTTCCGGCGTCGTCGCCGTCTGCGCCGCGCCGACGACACAGCTCGTAGCAACATGGGGCCCCGACCACGCCGTGGCCCCGCCAGGAATGAGGACGGGATCGGCGCTGCGGGCCGCCAGACCCACCAGCGAGCCGGCGAAGATTGAGTCTGCGTGTGCGTCCAACCCCGACGCCGCCGTGACGAAGATGTTCGAGGCCAGCACAAACCAGTTCAGCGTCGTACGCCGGCTGCGCGCCTGCTGCCCCTGGCCGAGATAGATGTCCTCCTGCTCGATCCCATAAAGGATCGCTGCTTCAATGGTATTGGGCCGCGACTCCAAACGGTTGGCGGCCTCGGTCGTTGAAACCCGGCGCCCCGAACTTGCGCAAGCCGCAACCCCAAGCGCAGCGGCAAACGCCGCCGCCAAGACCAGAATTCTCATCGCCAACCCTCCTCCGCCATGGCCAGCTGAACACCCGCGCCAGTTGTACGTCAATCGCGGAGCATGCATTTTCGCGCGGCGGGAGAATTCGGGTTCTACTCCACGACACCGCGCTTCCATTCTGAGTCGCGGCGCGGCAGCGCAAGGTACGCTTGCGAACGCATCTCCATCAGCCGCGACGCGGTGCGTTCAAACTCAAAGCTCTGATCCCCCGCTGGGTAAAGCGCGGCGGGTTCCGCCTCGGCGCTCGCGACGAGCTTTACCTTGGCCTCGTAGAGCGCATCGATCAGCGTACGGAAACGCGCCGCCTCTTCACGCATAGCGGGGGTGAGCTTGGGAATGCCGTCCAGCAGGACGGTGTGAAATCGCTCAGCAATTTCAAGAAAATCCGCGGCCCCCAATGGCCGCGCACACAATTCCTCAAAAGAGAAGCGCGCAACTCCCGCCGCTTCGCGCTCAACGCGGAGCGGCCTGCCGCCGACGTCGAGCGTGAGCGTCTGGGCCGCTGCGCCCGCGGTGAGCCGCTTCCAGGCCTGCGCCATCGCTTCTTCCGCGGCCGGTCCAAGGGGCCAATAATAGACCGGCGCCGCCATGAGCTGATGCAGTCTGAAATCCTGCGGACCCGCGATCTCGATGACATCCAGCTTCTGCTCCAACTGCGCAATGAACGGTGTGAACAACTGGCGGTTCAGTCCATTCTTGTAGAGGTCGCCGGGGGGGCGGTTGGAGGTCGCCACGATCACCACGCCCTCGGCGAACAAGCGTTCGAACAGGCGGCCGAGGATCATCGCATCGGCAATGTCGCTGACCTGGACTTCGTCAAAGCACAAAAGCCGCGCCTCGTCGGCCACCTGTTTGGCCGCCAGCGCAATCAATTGGTCCTGTCCAGACGCACGCGCGCGCGCGTCTCGAAGGAAGGCGTGCCGCGCCAGCATGAATTCGTGAAAATGCACGCGGCGTTTTTTCTTCACCGGCGCCGCCTCGAAAAAGAGATCAAGCAGCATCGACTTGCCGCGGCCCACAGGGCCCCAGAGGTAGAGCCCGCGCGGGACTTCCCCGCGTCCGACCCAGGCCTCCGGCTTCCAACGGCCCAATTCCTCCGCCAAGCGCTGTAAGCGCGCCGCAGCGGCGGCCTGATCGGCGTCCGCGGCGAGTTCGCCCCGCGCCAGGCGCGCACGATAGGCGTCGAGAATCATAGGTTTGACCGGGCTCGCATGGCGCGGCAGGGAAACCGCCGCAGGGCCCTATGGCAAGCCTCTTTTCGTAGCTGCGCGCGCATGCGACTAGAATCGGCATGACGGTTGAATCGAGCACCGCCGCCTCTTCGGCCGCAAGGGCCCCGGCGCTTGCGGCCAAACATATCGTCGATGTCTTGATCGAGGAGCGCGCGCCCAAGCTCTCTGGCGGGCCGCTCTGGCCGGCGGCGCGGCCACTGCTGTTTGCTCTCCTCAACTACGACAAGGCCGTGCGCATGGCTGACGCCATCGCTCCGATGGGCGGCCACGAAGCGCTGGAGTTCATCTCAAACCTTCTGAGCGTGAAGCTCGAACTCAGCGGCGCCGAACGCATTCCAGCTTCAGGCTCGTTCATTCTTCTCGCCAACCACCCCACCGGCATCACCGATGGCGTCGCGCTTTACGATGCAGTCAAACGTGCGCGTCCTGACGTCGCCATCTATGCCAATTCGGATGCGCAGCGGGTATGCCCCCGCTTCGATGAAGCGCTGATCCCGGTCGAGTGGGTGCTGGCCAAGCGCACACGCGAGCGCACGCGCGTCACGCTGAAAATGACCGAGCATGCCTTCGCCGAAAACCGCCCACTGATGGTGTTTCCGGCAGGGCGCTTGGCGCGCGTGCGCAATGGCCTCCTCACCGATCCCGAATGGATGCCGACAGCGGTCAGCCTGGCGCGCAAGTATGGCCTGCCAATCCTGCCCTGCCATGTAGCGGGGCCGTACGCGTTCTGGTTCCACACCTTCGCTCGCTTCTCAGCTGAGCTGCGCGACATCACGCTTTTCCACGAGCTGCTCAACAAACAAGGCAAGACCTACCGGCTGACCTTCGGCCCAATGATTTCGCCTGAACATGCCGTGGGCGACGCGACGAGCATCACACGGCGGATCAAGCACTATGTCGAGCGCGTGCTGCCGCACGCTCCGGATGCGCCCTACGACCCAGCGGGACCGGAGTGCCCGTGGCGCGATCCGGCGCCGGCGACCGAGCCACGACCGAAGGGTGTCTCTCCCTCTTAGTTTTGTTCGGCCGCAGCCGAAACGTTGTCGTGAATGACTTGGCGTTCGATTGTGACAGGCCTCAGTGCGATGGCGAGCCAGATCAGCGCGGCCACCAGCATCGCCAGCGCGCCCAGGCCAAAGGCGATCGCGTGGGTGACGAGGGGCGACAGGGCCCCCGATAAGAGGGCCGTCACCGGCTCGGCGCGCGTGACCGCCTCGGACAGGGAGCGTACACGGTAGCCAGTCTTGGGCAGCGTTTCGATCACGCCAGGATTGCCGCCCAGTTCCTTGAGCGACCGCCGCAGGCGGGCGACGGCCTGCGTCAGCGCTTCATCGCTGCCGTCAATGCCCCAGATTGTATCGATCAGGTCGCCGCGAGCCGCGGGTTCACCCGGCCGCGCGACGAGGTAACCTAGCAACTCGCTCTGCTTTGGCTCGAGCCGGATGATGCGACCTGCTCCGCTTAGCAAGCGCGCCTGACGGTCAAACACCACATTTCCGATGGAAACGGGCGGCTCCAAAGGTGTCGACAGGCTTTGGTCAGGCATCTTCTTCTGAGTTCTGGCTTGATTGGGGCTTGTTGGCGGCCCGCGGGCGGGTCCCGTACCGCGCCGGTGTTTCGCCAATGTTTCAGACGGCGGCGCGCCTACAAGGAGAACACATCGTGCAAACCAACTTGAGGCGTCTGATCGCCGTCCTTGTCTTCTTGCTCATGCCCGCGCCCCCTGCGTCTGCCCAGGCTGGGCCGCCACCCGAGGTGCGCGCGGCGGTCGATGCCACCGTGGCGATGCTGGAGAGCACCGGCGACGGCCCCATTACCACCTACATCCGTGACCGAATGACGTCCGCTCCGTCCGAGACCGCCGCAAGGACTGCTCTGCTGCGCAGCGTTCGCGCCGCCGTGCAGGGCAAAACTGGCGAAGGCGTTGGGGTAGAGCGGGCGCCTGACGGCGTGATTTTGGAACTCTCAGGGACGCAGGGCACGGCGCGTGTGCATCTGGGATTGACGGAAGCAGGACGCGTAACGCGCGTGGAAGTGCTGGGCGCCGGAGGAGGAAGCGAAGACGGCCCGGACGCGCGGCCCCATTTGCGCGCGCTGGAAGATCTCCCAACCATGAGCCTTGACGCCGCCGTGGCCGCGTTCGAACGCGACCATCTTTCGGCAGGCTACATGACGCGAACCCCCGCCGCAGCCCGACGCGCGGCGATCGAAAACGCCCGCTCAGCGGTTGCGAACGCAAGCGCGGTCACCGTTCAACGCGAAGGCGACGCGTTCACCCTCAATCTGCGCGGCGGCGTCAATTCCGATATCGTCATTACGCTTGAGCCCGACGCCCCGAACAAAATCGACACGCTTGAGGTTCGCCAAGTCACGGTATCGGCGGCGCCGGCGCTAACCGAGGAAAACCTGGCGCAGACATTCGATACGCTGGCTTCGCAAGGATTTTCAGGGACGGTCTTTGTGGAACACGGCGGGCGCACCTTGCTACACAATGCCTACGGGATTGCGAACACCGAGTTCAACACGCCAGTCACGCTGGACACGGTGTTTGGCATCGGCTCAACCCCCATTGATTTTACGATCGCGTCGATTCTTCTGCTTGAACAGCGCGGCGTTGTTAATCGAAACGATCGCATCACGCGCTATTTTCCCGACGTTCCACGCGACAAGCGCCAGATGACCATCGAGCAGCTGATGACCGGCAGGTCCGGACTGCCCGACTTCGTCCACACTGACGAAGATTGGAATCCAGATCTCGCCTGGGAGGATCGCATCGGCATGGAGCGGCGAATTCTCACGTCGCGCCTGCGGTTCGCGCCAGGGCAAAGCCGCGCCCACTCGCACGCTGCGTTCGGTTTGCTGGCGGCGCTGATCGAGCGGGTCAGCGGCCAAACATACTACGCCTTCATTCGCCAGAATTTCCTTGATCCCGCCGGCATGACACGCACCGGCCTTTACGGTGAAACGCGCGGGCTCGGCGTTCGCGATTTTGCAGTCGGGCCGGGGCCGAGCATTGTCGGGGCGCCGAACATTCCACCGAACTGGGGCCCGACGTCGTGGTTGGTGATGGGCAGCGGGGGCATGTACTCAACACTCGAAGATATGCGGCGCTTCTTTGACTATGTGCGTTCCGGTGCTGTGCTGCAGGGACAATATCTCGAGCGCTATGGCCGCCCCACCATTGGGATTGGCGGATCTGATCAAGGCTTTTATCTCTTTTACGCCAGCAATGGTTCGGATGGCACAGCATTGATGCTGATAAACATGGAAGGTCGATCGCCGCAGATCAGCGACCTGTCCGAAGCGCTCGCGACATTCGTCGGGGCGCGCTGATGGCATTGGGACGCTAGCGGCGGCGCTAAACCTTCCGCTCCACCATCGTCTTCTTGATTTCTGCGATAGCCTTGGCGGGATTGAGCCCTTTCGGGCAAACCTGCGCGCAATTCATGATCGTGTGGCAGCGATAAAGCTTGAACGGATCTTCCAGCGCGTCGAGGCGTTCGCCGTGGTGCTCATCGCGGCTGTCGGAAATCCAACGATGCGCCTGCAGCAGCGCCGCCGGCCCCATGAAGCGGTCCCCGTTCCACCAATAGGACGGGCATGACGTCGAGCAACACGCGCAGAGAATGCATTCATAAAGCCCGTCGAGCTTCGCCCGCTCCTCCGGGCTCTGGCGCCACTCTGTATTCGGCTCAGGCGAGACGGTCTGGAGATAAGGTTGCACCGCCGCATACTGCGCCATGAAATTGGTGAGGTCCGGGATCAGATCCTTGATCACCGGCTGGCTGGGCAGCGGAGAAATGGAGATCGCGCCGCCCGGGAGTTCGTCGATCCCCTTGGTGCACGCAAGAGTATTGCGCCCGCCGATATTCATTGCGCACGAGCCGCACACGCCCTCGCGGCATGAGCGCCGGAACGCCAGCGTCGAATCCTGTTCGTTCTTGATTGCGATCAGCGCGTCGAGAACCATCGGCCCACAGCTGTCGAGATCGACCGTGTAGGTGTCCCAGCGCGGATTCTCACCGCTCTCTGGGTCGTAGCGATAGACCTTGAACTCCCGCGTACGTTTGGCGCCGGCGGGCGCAGCGTGGCGTTTGCCCGGTTTGATCTGGGAGTTCTTAGGCAGCGTAAGTTGGACCATGGGGCGCGAACCTGACGAGCGCCGCCCCGCCCGTCAAGCGCGCGGATTGCCCTACTCCTTACCCTGCACGGCGGGAGCGGCGCGCCCGTACCAGTCAATGCGCCGCGTCGCGATCAAAGTAGCCACAATGACAAGCCAGGTGACCACCGAACCCGCCAGCAGCGCGTAATCCTCAAGCGTCATGAGCACGTACATGGCGAGATAAAGCCCGGCCAGCCCGGCCAGCGTCCGCACGCCAATGGATTGGGAACGGAAAGATTCGCTGGCGTAAAACGCCAAGGGCAAAATGGTCGCCGCCGCCGCGATCGCAAAGGCAGGCGTGAAGCCGAGAATCTCAGTCAAAGCCAAGAGCAGGATATAGAACACGCACTGCGCCAGGCCGACCAGGATGTATTGCGCTGGGTGGGCTTTTTTGCCGCTCACGGCCTCGAAAATCAGCGTGGCCAGAAACACAATACCGATGAACATCACCCCATAGCGCACCGCGCGCATCACGCCTTGATAGATGTCGTCGGAGGCGACGAAGCTCACGGCCATGTCGCGCGATGCCGCGGCGCCCAAGTTGAAGCTGTTCAGATCGGCCGCAGCCTCGACGCCGCGCGCAACGAAAGGCACGCGCCACGATACGACAAACCCCTCATCGCTCGGCGCCAGCGCTTCGGAAGATTGAAAATAGCCTTCAGCGCGGGTGTCGCGGCGGTCGCCGCGAATGGTGGCGCTGGTGTCCTGTGCGAACGCAGCGATGGAGAAACGCTGCGCGCCGGTCAACTCAAGCCGGGTTTCGACGGAGAAATCGGACGGCGCGGCCCCTAGCCGGGCGGGCGCCGCGAAGGCCTGCAAATTCGACGGCAATGGGTAGGACGGCGCTGAGACAAGTCCCGCGCGTGCATATTCGGGCGATGGCGCTGCGATGCTGAGGTCCGAAATCGGCTCGAACGTCGCGGTCGCGCCATCGGGAAAGCGCAATTGCGCCGCGTTGCGGATTGCGCGGCTGTCCGACACGAACATCACGATGCGCGCCTGGGCCCAGTCAAACCGATAGGCCGGGTCGAAGCCGTCAACGGCAGCCGCCGGCCGGAAATTCGCATCGAACTCAGTTGTCGAGGAATAGATAGCCGCGCGATAAATGCCCAAACGGCGCTCGCTGACGCTGAGCTCAGCGTCCGCCGATCCGGTTTCGGCAAACACGACCAACGATCCGCGCTCAACGCGGCGCTGGGTGCGCCCCTGGTCGTCGCTGATTTCGAGCGTACGTGTGTAAGGCACGAGCAGCATCGGCCCGCCGACATTCTGCGGCCCGCCCGCATGGGCGCCGATCTCGGCGGTGACATTCGCCGCACGCGACTGTCGTTCGCTCACCAAGCTGCCGACCAGAAGCAGCGGAATGCCCATGGCTAGCACCAGCAAGCAAACCAGCAGCAGCTTGAGGCCCAACGATCCCCGCGGGATCAGGCCGGAGATCGGGTTGGTGCTCAAGATCATCCCTCCTCGCGTCACATCATGACACGCCGGCAATCATTCATCGCTGCGATCAAGGCGAGATGTCGACCGAGACGGCGCTTTCCGGGGGCGCCCACTCCTCAACCGGCGCCGGAGCAGGCTCGGAAGTGAAGGCTATGACGAAGGCGGCGGCGCCGGCGAGCGCGCATCCGGCCGACCAAGATAACGACGCCCAATCATGGAAAGCCGTGACCTTGCCCGCATCGCCGCCGCGCGCGAGCGCCCGCTGGCGGCGCCAGTCGATAAGGAAATAACCGGCCAGGAAAACGGGCGGCAGCCAAAACCCCCACGGCGCCGCAGAGGCCATCCAAGGACGCACGAACAGGCCCAGCGATCCCAGGACCAACCCGGCGAGCACAACAAATTCGGCCAGAGCCTGGCCGCGATCACCTAGCGCGACCCGCAGCCTGCGTCTGCGCGCGCCGAGTTCGTCAGTCAGGGAAGACAGGAAATTGGCCATGGCCGTTCCGGATAGCCCAGGCCGGCGAAGGCGCAAAGGCGCTTCCTCGGCTCGATTTCGCCCCGCTGCGGCACTAGACTCACCCGAGGAAAGGGTTCGGCCTGATGAAGCTCTGGAAAATGATCGCCATTGGCGCAGGCGCAGTCGTCGGGCTGCTGATCCTGGCGGTGGGCCTGTTCTTCGCATTCTTCCCCAAGGAACTCGCAGCGCGCGAGGCGGAGCGGCGGATCGAAGAAGCCACCGGGCGCGACCTGGTGCTGGGCGACAACATCGACATCTCGTTTTGGCCGGTTCTGGGCTTCTCGGTTGACCACGCCTCGCTCTCCAACCCCGAAGGGTTCTCACAGGACACGCCATTCATTGCAGCGGATCGGATCGTCTTCGCAGTCAAGGTGATGCCGCTGTTGCACGGCGCCGTTGAAGTGAAAGAACTCATCTTCGAGGGCGCACAGGTGAACATGCTGGCGCAGGCCGACGGCGCCGCGAACTGGACCTTCCCAACTGCAGAGACATCGCCCGAACAGCAGACGACGCTCGAAGATCTTCGCCTCGACGACGTGCGGCTCACAAACGGCGTCATTTCGTTCCAAGGCGCTGACGGCGCAAGCCCGCTGGTGATCGAAGAGGTCAACGCCAGCTTGGCGCTCGCCTCGCTCGATTCACCCGCGCAAATGCAGGCGGATTTGACCTATCGCGGCGAGCGAATGAACGTCGATGGCGAAATCGGCTTGCCGCGCGCCATGCTGGAAAAAGGGCAAACCCCGCTCACGGCGCGTGTTCGCACCGGCCCGCTCACCGCCAATTTCGAGGGCGCATTTGACAGCGCCAGTGGCGCACTGACCGGCGCCCTTGAAGCCAACGGGCCGAGCGTGCGCAGGCTGGCCAGCTGGATGGGCGCGCCCATTGGGGAAGGCGGCGGCTTCGGCGCTTATCGTCTCACAGCGCAGATGACCCACGAAGGCGAAACCACGGAATTGCGCGACGCCTCGATCCGTCTTGACGATATCGATGCGCGGGGACGGCTTTCGCTGAACATGCCCGAAGGCGGACGCATGCGCGTGAGCGGCGCCCTTAGCGCGCCCAACATCGATCTGAACACCTACCTCCCTGCCCCGGCTCAAGGCGCCAACCAAGGGGTCGAGGTCAATACCGCGTGGCCCACAACGGCGCTGGACTTATCAGGCCTGCGCGCCCTGGACGCTGATCTCGATCTCACGCTCGGCGCCCTGCGCTTTCAGCGGATGAGCTTCGCCGACGTCGCTCTCAATCTGCGGCTCCGGAACGGAGCGGCGGACGCGCGCCTCAGCCGCATATCGCTCTATGAGGGAGCTGGCACGGCGCGGCTCATCGCCGACGGCTCTCACGCAACCCCGCGCATTGCCGTCGAGCTGAACGCACAGAATGTCCAAGCCGAGACATTGCTGCGCGACGCCATAGGCTTCGACAAGATCGCCGGCCGCGGGCGCCTTACCGCCTCGCTGGTGGGCCAAGGCGCTTCTTTGGCGGCGATCATGCAAAGCCTGAATGGCAACGCCTCATTCAATTTCAACGACGGGCAATGGAAGGGCGTGAACCTCGCGCAGGTCGCGCGCACAGTTCAA
This sequence comes from Hyphomonadaceae bacterium, assembly GCA_041398345.1. Lineage (GTDB taxonomy): Bacteria > Pseudomonadota > Alphaproteobacteria > Caulobacterales > Aquidulcibacteraceae > Vitreimonas. Next base: position 112,859 of record JAWKUY010000007.1, read on the forward strand.
GCGGCGCTGAGCGGTCAGTCCGTTGGCGGAGGCGCTGCAACTGACTTCGCCGAGCTTTCCGCCACTTTCGCCGTCGCCAATGGGGTTATGGCGACCGACAATCTGCGCCTACTCAATCCATTCGTACGGCTTGAGGGACGCGGGCTGATGAACATCGGCGCACAAACCATCGACATGCGTATCGCTCCGCGCGCGGTGAACTCAGCGCAAGGCCAAGGTGGAGACGTGAACGTGGGCGGTCTCGGCATTCCGTTCCGGGTTTCGGGGCCATGGTCGCACGTGAGCTTCCGCCCCGCTCTCGAAGATGTCGCGCAGAGCGAGCTGCGCAGCATCCTACGCAATCAGAACCAAGGCAGCGTGCTTGGCAGAATCGGCGATGCACTGTTTGGCCAGCAGCCTCAGGCGGCGCAGCCGCTTCCAGATGAGGCCCAAGCGAGCGCTGGCGAGACGCCGGAGACCCCGGCGACCGCGCCCGCCGAGCAGCCTCCACAACAACGCATCGAAGACCGGGCCCGCGATGCGCTTGGCGGATTGTTGCGCAACGCCATCGGCGGCAACCACGAGAAACAGGACCCGCCGCCTGATGAGGCTGCGCCCTCGCCGTAACTGGCTATTGCTTCTTCTGGCGTTCGCTGAAGAACACGGCGAGCTTGTTGCCATCGAGGTCACGGAAATAGGCAAAATCGCCGAAGGCGCCGCGCGGCCCCGGCTTGCCTTCGCAGGACGCGCCCAGCGCGAGCGCCTTCTCATAGATGCGCGCAACGTCTTCCTGCGTATCGACATTGATGGCCAGCATATTGCCGTTGCCGATGGTCGCGGGTTCTTTGTTGTAGGGACGCGTGACCATGATCATCGCGCCTGCACCCAGCCGGTACATCTGCCCCTGCGGCGTGGGGAATAGTTTCTTGCCGCCAAGCTCGGCGGTCAGCGCATCGTAGAATGCGCAGGCACGGTCAAAGTCGTTAGTTCCGAGGCAGATGTAGCCGACTTGCGTCATGGTCTCACTCCTTTGCTGCGCCAGCCAGCGCTTCCCTCTGGTCGCGGCCTAATACACCCGCTTCTTTGGCGGGATGTACTCCACCTCGTTGGTCATCGTGTTTGTGTGCACCGGGCGATAATCGATCGTCGCCTTGCCAGTCTTCATGTCGAGCCAGGCAAGCGTGTGCTTCATCCAATTTGCGTCGTCGCGATCAGGAAAATCCTCGCGCGCGTGCGCACCGCGCGACTCGGTGCGGTTGAGGCCGCCGGTGACAGTTACAACCGCCTGCGCCAGCAGATTGTCGAACTCAAGCGTTTCAACGAGATCGGTGTTCCAGATCATGGTGCGGTCCGTCACGCGCACGTCCGGCGCTTCGGCCCAGACTTTCTCCATCCGCTGCACGCCTTCGGCAAGCACAGGCCCGGTGCGATAGACCGCGCACGTTTCCTGCATCGTACGCTGCATCTTCTCGCGCAGCTTGGCGGTGGATGTCGCGCCCTTGGCGTTACGGAATTTGTCGAAACGCGCAAGGTGGGCTTCGCCCGCGTCCTTTGGCAACGAGGGTTGCGTGGCGTTCGCTTCAAGCTTGTCGCCGCAGCGCAAACCAACGGCGCGCCCAAACACCACCAGATCGATAAGCGAATTGGAGCCGAGCCGGTTGGCGCCATGCACCGAGACGCAGGCCGCCTCGCCCACGGCCATTAGGCCCGGCACGATGGCGTCAGGATCGCCGTTCACCTTGGTCAACACCTCGCCGTGATAGTTCGTGGGGATGCCGCCCATATTGTAGTGCACAGTGGGCAGAACCGGGATCGGCTGGCGGGTCACATCAACGCCGGCAAAAATCTTCGCACTTTCGGAAATTCCCGGCAGGCGTTCGTGCAGCACCTTCGGATCGAGATGATCCAGGTGCAGGTTTATGTGATCCTTGTTGGGGCCCACGCCGCGACCTTCGCGGATTTCAAGCGTCATAGCGCGGCTGACCATGTCGCGCGGCGCCAGGTCCTTCACCGTTGGCGCATAGCGCTCCATGAAGCGCTCGCCGTTTGAGTTGGTGAGGTATCCGCCTTCCCCGCGCGCCCCTTCGGTGATCAGGCAACCTGCAGGAAAGATCCCAGTGGGGTGGAATTGCACGAATTCCATATCCTGCAGCGGCAGGCCGGCGCGCAGCACCATCGCGTTGCCATCGCCCGTGCAGGTATGGGCTGAGGTGCAAGACAGGTACGCGCGACCATAGCCGCCAGTCGCCAGCACCACCGTCTGCGCGCGGAAGCGATGCATCGTGCCGTCGTCCAGTTTCCAGGCTGTGACGCCCCGACATGCCCCCTCGCCGTCCATGATCAGATCGAGCGCGACATATTCGATAAAGAAATCGACGCTGTGGCGCAGCGACTGGCCATACATCGTGTGCAGCATGGCGTGGCCAGTGCGGTCGGCGGCGGCGCATGTCCGCTGGATGGGCGCCTCGCCGAAATTCTTGGTCATGCCGCCAAAGGCGCGCTGATAGATCTTGCCTTCTTCCGTGCGCGAAAAGGGCACACCCCAGTGTTCAAGCTCATACACGGCGGCCGGCGCGTTGCGGGTCAGATATTCGATGGCGTCCTGATCGCCCAGCCAGTCCGACCCCTTCACGGTGTCGAACATGTGCCACTGCCACTTGTCCTCACCCATGTTTCCCAGCGCCGCCGAAATGCCGCCCTGCGCCGCCACCGTGTGCGAGCGCGTGGGAAACACCTTGGTGATGCAGGCTGTTTTCAGACCAGCCTGCGCGCAACCCAGCGCCGCGCGCAAACCCGACCCTCCGGCGCCAACGACGACGACGTCAAAAGTGTGATCGATCCAGGCGTAGGCGGCCAAAGGTTAGACTCCGAAATTTACGAGCAGCACCGCGAAGATGGCGCCAACCGCAAGCAGCAGCGGCGCAAACGCGTTGAGGATGAGAAGCGCCACTTTGGCGGGCGGCCGCGCGATGTAATCGACGATGACTTCCTGCATGCCGAGCGACATGTGATAAAGTCCGACGGCAACCAGCAACACGACGCCGACGGCGTTCACCGGGTTCGACAGGAAATCAATGGTCGCGAGATAGCTCGCATCGCGGATCGAGAGCGCCGCGCTTACCGCGAACCAGGGACCAAGAACCACCAACGCGATCGCGGTGAGGCGCTGAGCGATGAAATGCCCGGTGCCTCCTCCAGAGGCGCCGTGGCGGCGCACCTGCCCCAGCGGGCTGCGCATGCTGCGTGCTGCTTTGCTCATGGCGGTCAGGCTCCGAACGTCAGCAGCGCCCACAGCCCGATCGGCGCTGCAACGGCAAAAAGAATGGCGAACCAGGCGCTGGCGTCAGCGTCGGCGGGCGTGAGCCCCGCCCCGGCGTCAAACACCAAATGGCGAATGCCGTTGGCCAGATGGTAGGCGAGCGCTGCAACGATCAGATAGAGCGCGACCTGCCCATACCAGGCGGAAAGCATGGCGTCGGCCGCAGCGTAAGTTTCCGGGCCCGCCGCCGCCGCCATCAGCCAAAGCGCCAGCCCGATCGCCGCCCCATAGAGACCCACGCCCGAAACCCGATGCAAAATCGAGCTCCACATCGTGACGTGCCAACGCCAGACCTGAAGGTGCGGCGAAAGCGGTCTGTTTTCCGGGCGGATCGCACCGGCCATGAGCGGCCTCACGTTTGATTGGGATTGGGAAACTGTGGAATCTGGCGTGGCGGAGATTAGGCGCGGGCCGCTCCAAGTCAATCAAACGAATGGACGCGGCTATCGGTCGAAAGACGTGCGCGAGCGGCAGAGGTTATGCTAGGCCTGCCAGCGACCAACTGGGGACGCCGCCATGATCCGCACACTCGCCGCCGTCGCACTGACCGCCCTTGCCGTATCAAGCGCGCCTGCCCTGGCGCAGTCACGCGGAAATCGGGCGCTCGCCGGCGTCATCGCCGACTACGAACAGGCCGCCCGCCGCGCCGATCCGATTACGGCGGGGTCCGAAGGCGATCGCGCGGCGCTGTCGCGCTTGCCCGACAACTCGCCTGAGGCCGCGCAGGCCTATCGTACGGACATGCAGGCTTTGCGCGCGCGCCTGGAGCGCGTGCCGACACGGGGGCTTACGAGCGAAGAAGCGCTCAACCGCAGCTACCTGCTGCGCGTCATCGCCGACAATATCGAAAGCGTTGATCTCGATTTCGCGCGTGCGCCGATTTCCAATGGCGATGGCTTCTTCACTTTCGGAGACTATCTCGCCTACACCACGCCGGTGCGATCGGGCGAGGACGCGGAAGCCTGGATTGCTCGCCTGGAAGCGCTGCCAGCCTACTACCGGCAAGGCATCGCCAACGCCCGCCGCGGCATCGAGACCGGCTACACGCAGCCTCGCATTGTGGTGGAGCGCGCCTTGCAAACCGCGCGCGGCCAGATCGATTCCCTTGAAGGCACGCTGCTGACCCCGCTTGCGGAAATGCCTGGCAGCATTCCCGCAGCGCAACAAGAAACCTATCGTGAGCGGGCGCGCGCCATCATACGTGAACGCATTCTGCCTGAGCAGCGCGCGACGGTCGCCTTCCTTGAAAACGAATATCTCCCGGCGGCGCGCCAAGGCCTGGGCCTGCGATCGGTTCCGAACGGGGAGGCGCTCTATCGTTATCTCGTGCGCAGTTACACGACCACCGAGATGACCCCCGATGAGATCCACGAACTCGGCTTACGGGAAGTCGCGCGTATCCGCGCTGCGATGGACCGCGAGATCGCAGCCAGCGGCTTTCAGGGTGATTTCGCGGCATTCCAGCACTTCCTGCACACCGACCCGCAATTCTATGCGACGTCGCCGCAGGACCTGCTGGAGAAGGCGTCAGAAGTCGCCAAGCGCGCCGACGGCCAGTTGCCGCGCCTGTTCGCCACGCTGCCTCGGCTCTCGTACGGCGTGCGCCCGATCCCGGATGAGTCCGCCGAAGGCAACACAACCGCCTACTACACTCAGGGCAGCGCCGTGCTCGGACAGTCCGGCACCTACTGGGTCAACCTCACGCACCTTGACCAGCGGCCGCTCTACGAGCTGCCCGCCCTGACGGTGCACGAGGCGATGCCAGGCCATCACCTGCAAATTTCGCGGGCGCAGGAGCTGGGCGATCTTCCCTATTTCCGCCGCAACGCCTCGGAGACGGCCTTTGTCGAAGGCTGGGGCCTCTATGCCGAGACGCTCGGCGAAGAAATGGGCATGTACCGCACCCCGTATGAACGCTTCGGGCGGCTGAGCTACGAAATGTGGCGAGCGTGCCGCCTGGTAGCGGACACGGGCATCCATTGGATGGGGTGGGACATCGAGCAAGCGAGGCGCTGTTTTGCGGAAAACTCGGCGCTCTCTCCGCACAACATCCAAACGGAATTGGAGCGCTACATCGCCACTCCAGGCCAGGCGCTGGCATACAAGATCGGCGAACTCACAATCAGGAGATTGCGGGCAGAGGCGGAGAGCGCGCTTGGCGACCGATTTGATGTGCGCATCTTCCACGATCATCTCTTGAGCGCAGGCCCAATGCCCATGGATATGCTGGAGGCTCGCATGCGCGCTTGGACCACCGCACAACAAGGGGCGGCGCACTAGTTCTTAGGGATCGCGGCCCAGTAATCGAAATCGAGTACAACGCTTGGATCGTACTCTCCGGCTGTGGACTTCAACGGAAAGTCGCCGGCCGGCCGGTTTTTGACCGCGGCCAGCCGCAGCCGCAGCGCGCCTGCGGCGCCCAGGTCTTCCTTGGCCAGCACCTCCGACCAAGCATAAAGCGTATCGCCCGCGAACAACGGATTGACGTGGCGCCCACCATTGATGGCGAGCATAAGTTGCGCATTCGCCAAGCCGTTGAAGGCCAAGGCTCGCGCCAGTGAAATCGTGACGCCGCCATAGATGAGCCGCTTGCCAAAACGCGAGCTGGCCTGCGCCAGCGCATCAAAATGCACCTTTGCCGTGTTCTGATAGAGCCGGGTCGCCAGCTGGTGCTCGGCCTCTTCCACGGTCATGCCATCGACGTGATCGATCTTTTCACCAACCTCATAGTCGCCGAAGCTGTGGCGCGCGCCCGCCAACGCCCAATCGTAGTGTGAAAAATCGAGCCCTGGCGGCAATTGCAGCTCGTTTGCCGGCACGAACGGCTTCGGCGTGATGGGCGGCGCATCGGCGCAGGCTGCCCCCGCATCGCGCTTGTTGACCATCACCCACCGAACATAGCTCAGCACCGGCTCATCGTCCTGATTGACGCCAGTCGTTCGCACGGTGACGACGCCTGTCTTGCCGTTCGAATTTTGCTTGACCCCGAGGACTTCGGAAACCGCCGAAAGCGTGTCTCCCGGATAGACAGGCGCAAGGAAGCGCCCCTCAGCGTAGCCGAGATTGGCTACAGCGTTGAGCGAGATATCGGCCACGGATTTTCCAAATACAGTGTGGAACACCAGCAGCGGATCAAGCGGCGCGCCGGGCAATCCACAGACCTGAGCAAAACTATCGGCGCAGAACAACGCGTAGCGCGAGCCGGTCAGCGCGATGTTTAGCGCCGCATCGGCCTCCGTCAGCGTTCGCGGCGTTGCGTGCACAATTGTTTGGCCTGGCGCAAAGTCTTCAAAGAAATTGCCGGGATTGGACTTGGTCAATTGCTCATCCCTTTTAGCGGACCATCACCCAGCACGGCAGATATCCGCGTCGCCAACGCTGGTCGCAACTGCTCGGGCGTTTCCCAAACAAGATGTGCATATTGGCGGGTATCGAAGTGGACGTATTCTAGACAATCCCGTCTGCACGTCCAAATCACCTCGCGTCCGAGTCCTTTCGCAAACCCAGCCTCGAAGTACACGCCGCCTCGAGGTTTTTCCGGCTCGGATGTGAAATCCGCAACCAAGAATCTCGAGCGCCGAATCTCTGCGATGATTTCGTCATCGATCTTGTTATTGTGTTCCTTCCTATCAATTCTAAGGGGAACATAACCTGCATCGGCAATTGCCGGAGCTATTCCGTCGCTATAAGCGCGCTCCATGTCTTCGCCAAACCACATCGCAACAAACGCCAGCCTGGAATCAGCCTGGCGGCTGCGCATTGATTGGAGGTAGCGATAACCTTCCGGCGTTATCTGGATGTCGGCGTGCGGGAGGCCAGGAAAATCAACAAATCCATCTTGCCTTAGCATGCCAAGAAGGTACGCCACCTCGTCTTCAGCTTTGGACGCGGTAATCGCAAGCAAGGCAAGGCTACGCCCTCCGGTAAGCTTCACTCGTTCCCCAATGGATTTGGTCCACTTCTCAATAGCCAGCAGCAAACGATCAGCCCGCTCGCCCACCCAAGGTAGATCGATCTGCTTGACTGAATCTAGGTTGTACTCGTCGATAGCGGGCAGACTTCCGGCCAAATTGTTCTTCGCAACAAACTCCGTAATACGGATTTTCTCTTCCTCGCTGTAATGCGCGACCATGGCCTCCGCGCTGGCTGTAATAGTGAAATCTCCGCCCGCTCGCTCGGAGTTGATTTGGTAGACTTGGGAGAGCCCTGCCTGCCGCTGATGAGCTGCTTCGAGTCGCGCGGCCGTACCCCAGATTGGACAAGGTCTCTTCATAGCGCCGCAATCGCCTCCGCCACCGCGACCACGCGTTTGGCCTCCTCCAGGTGCAGCAGCTCTGTCATTCTGCCATCAACTTTGATCACGCCCTTGCCCGCATTTTCGGGGGCCGCGAATGCAGCGATCACCGCGCGTGCGCGCGTCACTTCTTCGGCTGACGGCGCAAACACAGCATTGCAGGAATCGATTTGCGAGGGGTGGATGAGAGTCTTGCCATCGAAACCGAAAGCCAGGCCCTGGCGGCACTCCGCCTCGAATCCAGCCGCGTTGGCAATATCATTGTAGACGCCGTCGATCGCAATCAATCCTTCGGCGCGGGCCGCCGTCACCGCGAGGCTCAACGCTGCAAAGAACGGGGCCCGCTCGGCGCCGGCGCGCGCACGCATTTCCTTGGCCAGATCGTTTGTGCCCATCACGAAGCAGGCAAGCCGCGTCGCTTTGGCCGCGGCGGCGATCTCCCCCAAGTTCAGAATGGCGCGCGGCGTTTCAATCATCACCCAAAGCGCCGACTCATCGGCAAAGCCGGCCTCAGTCATCGCATCGTCAATCGCCTCAACCTCCTCACCAGTCTCCACCTTCGGCGCCAAAACGCCGTCCGGCGCTGAAGCGCCCACCGCTGCGATATCGTCGCGCCCCCACGGCGTCGCCAGGGCGTTAACGCGTACGATCACCTCGCGCTTGCCGTAGCCCCCTGCCTTCACGGCGGCCGCAGCCTGTCCGCGCGCCGCGTCTTTTGCGTCAGGCGCGACCGAATCCTCCAAATCCATCAGGACGACATCGCAGGGCAGCGATTTGGCTTTTTCCAGCGCCTTTGCGTTGGCGGCGGGCATATAGAGGCAGGAACGGCGGGGTCTTGCAGTCATCTCTTGCTCGCAAAGGCGACGCAGGCGACCATCGCCCGCGTGCGAGGTCTTAGCCGCGTGAAGACTGTTCTGTCGATCCAGAGCCAGGTGGCCGGCGCCCGAGTCGGTAATTCCGTGGCGGCGTTCGCCATGGAGCGCCTCGGCGTGCGCGTCTTGCAGGCGCCCACCGTGCTGTTGGGGCGCCGGCCCGACCGTGGCGCGCCGGGCGGGGGACCCATCGCCACCGAAACCCTGGCGGGACTTGTTGATGGCCTCGCCGCTGACGGCCTGCTGGCCGAAGTCGATGCTGTGCTGAGCGGCTATGTCGGCGCGCCAGAGCAGGTTGCGGTGATCCTCGACGCCGCCGAGCGCGTGAAAGCCGCCAACTCCAAGGCAGTTTTCGTCTGCGATCCAGTCTTGGGTGATGACGGCAAGCTGTTCGTGAAAGAGAACGTCGCCGACGCGGTGATCAATGGTCTTTGGCCATACGCGGATTGGCTGACGCCGAACGCTTTCGAACTCGGCCTCATCACCGGACGAACGATTGATGGCCTCGCCAGCGCCCGTGACGCCGCCAAGCGCATTGGCAAGCCCCTGCTCTGCTCCTCTATCCGGACAGCTCTCGGACTTGGCAACCTGCTGACCGCGCCCACTGGGGACTGGTTCTGTGAAACGGCGCGCCTGCCGCGTGCGCCCAAGGGTGCGGGCGATCTGCTAACGGCGCTTTATGTCGGGCGGCGCATGCGCGGCGACGCGTTGGCGATCGCGCTCGAAGGCGCCACGGGCGCAGTCTATGACGTCATCGTCCGCTCGCTCGCCGCCGACAGCGAGGATTTGCTGCTGCCGGAGGCGCAGGATCTCCTCGTTGAGCCGGTGACTTGGCCGCGGGCGCGCTCCTTGGAGTTGACGTGATGGTCCACGGCTTTGTCGCGGCGGGATTCGAAGCGGTTCACGATGCGTTTGAGCAAGGACTCGCCGAAGAGCTAGGCGCCGGCTTCGCCGCCGTCCTCAATGGCGATGTAGTGGTCAACCTCTGGGGAGGTTGGGCCGACCGCGCACAGACACGGCCTTGGGCGAGCGACACAATCGTTCCCGTCTACTCCACCACCAAGGGCGTCAGTGCGCTGGTGATCGCACGCCTCTTCGATCAGGGACTGATCGAGTACGAGGCGCCGCTCGCGTCGCTCTGGCCCGCATTCGGCGCCCAGGGCAAGGATCAGGTCACCATCGCTCAGACGCTCGCCCATCAGGCCGGCGTGCCGGGCTTCATCGATGAGATCGACCCCGACCTCTGGCTTGATCCTCCTGCATGTGCGCGCGCGATCGCTGCACTTCGGCCAATGTGGCCGCCAGGAACAACCAGCGGCTATCATCCGCTGACGTGGGGCTACATTGTGGGCGAGATCGCGCTTCGCGCAGCCGAGCGTTCAATTGGAACGATCCTTCGCGAGGACATCTGCGCCCCGCTCGGCCTGGATTTTCGAATTGGGACGCCCGAGAGCGAACATCACCGCTGTGCCGAAATGAGAAAGCCCGCGCGCGGCGGCGATTTCGGCGAGATCACACCCCCGCGCCGCGCCGCCTTCTTTACGAAATGGGCGGCGCCCGTACGCGGCTCCACGCAGTGGCGCAAGATCGAAATCCCCTCCGCCAACGGCCACGCCACCGCGCTTGGCGTCGCCCGCCTGTTTGAGGCGTACGCAACCGGCGGATCGATCGCCAACACGCGTATCCTTTCAAAGCACGCGTTCGACGCGCTCACCAAACGGCGCTGGAAAGGCGATGACCTCGTGCTGCCCTTCAACATCGACTGGCGCACCGGGGTTATCGGCAATTCCAACGGCCTTTATGGCCCAAACGCTGAAGCGTTCGGCCATTCCGGCATGGGCGGCTCGATGGGTTTCGGCGATCCGGTCGCCGGCGTTTCCGCAGGCTACGTCATGAACAGGCAATCGCACCACATCATGGGCGATCCGCGTTCGCTCAAGTTGATCGAAGCCCTCTATTCATGCCTCTGAAACGCTGGATGCTCGAAGCAGGCGCGATTCTCGTCGCGCTGTTGATGATCGCCTTCATGCTCCCGCACCTGGCGGGCGCGCGCAACCTGACGCTCCCAAGCGGGCAGCCGGTGTTTGGCGACTTCATCGCCTTCTGGAGCGCCGGCCGCGCAACGCTCGATGGTCAAGTTGCTCACATTCACGAGCGGGCGCTCTTGCTTCAATACCAGCATGCCATCGCACCCGACGTTCGCTTCTACGCGCCCTGGAACTCGCCGCCTCCCTTCCTACTGATCGCCTGCGTGCTGGCGCTGATGCCGTATCCACTCGCGGCGATCGCCTTTCTGGGCGCCACACTTGCGCTGTATCTCTTCGCCGCGCGCCGGCTCTTGCCCGATGTCCGCGCTCTTATCTTTCCGGCGACCGCGCCTGCTGCGCTCTATCACCTGGGCACTGTGCAAGCGGGACTACTGATCTCTGGCGTCACCGGACTTGCCCTCCACTGGCTCGACAGCAGACCCCGGCTCGCGGGCGCGCTCGTTGGCCTGCTCGCGATCAAACCGCACTTGGCGCTCCTGTGGCCGCTGTTTCTGGCGCTCTCCAACCGCTGGCGCGCCTTCAAGGCCGCCGCACTTGCAGCGATGGTTCTTGTTGCAGCAGCCGGCCTGACCTTTGGCTTTGACGCATACGCGCGCTTCCTCGCCAGCCTCAGCGCCTCGGCGCGTCTAATCAGCGACCAGCAAATCACGACGCCCGCTTATGCATCGCTCTACGCAAATCTCCTTGAGCTGGGCGCGCCGCAGGTCATCGCGGCGGTGTTGCACGCGCTAAGTGCTTTGGGAGCGCTGGCTGTTGCATCGGCCTTGTTCCGCCGCAGCGGGCGGGAGACTGCCGGCGCCGCCCTGTGCGCCGCCACGCTACTGATATCGCCCTACCTCTTCTTCTACGACTTCCTGATTCTGCTGATGGGCGCGGCACTGCTCGGCCCGCCTCGCGACAGGATCGAGCTGTTCGCACTAATCCTGGCCTGGGGCGCTGGACTCAGCGTCGCCATTGGTTACGTGGTTGCGTTGCCGCTCTGCCCACTGGCGGCCTGGACAGTGCTTTTCGCCGCGCTCAGGCGCGCAAGAAGCGCGGACGTTGGTTCGGGGCCAGCACGGCGCACGTAAGCGGTCCGCCAAAACAAGCGCCGGTATCGACGTTGATCCGGCGCGGCACACTCTCCGGCCTGAAATCGTCGGTAGGCGTATGGCCATGCACCACCAGGATGTCACGAGTCTCATCCCGATCCGGCCAAAGGTGGGTTTTGTAAAATTTCTCCGACCGCGTCCACATTCGAAGCTCATCGGAACAGGCCGGGAAGCAACGCGGATCTATGCCGCCGTGAACGAACACTAGACCCCGCTTCTCATCGTGCAGCGTGACTGGAAGCTGCCGCATCCAGGCAATATGATCCTTGTCGATCGCATTGCGCCAATCGTCGTGGTCGCCGTTCGCTCGCTTGTATGAGGCGATGGTTTCATCGCCCCCATTTTCAGCCCAGAAATAGACGCCGATTGATTCAGTCTTGGCGATCGCGTGCAGCATCAGCTCCTCGTGATTGCCCTTCACCACGAAGGCTTCGCCCGCCGCTTGCAGGTCCATCGCCCGCGCCACGACGGCGCGGCTTTCGGCGCCACGGTCGATCAGATCGCCCAAAAAGACGATCCGCCGCTCAAGCCCAGCCGAATCTGCGTCATCACGAATGAACCCCAGGAGCCGGTCCAGCTTCTCCAACTCGCCGTGAACATCGCCAATGGCGTAGTATGTCAAATCGGTCATGACGCCCGTGCGCGCTGCATCGCATCCCAGGAAAAGAAGCCCAGGCCAGCCCAGATCAACACAAAGCTCACCGCGCGCAAAGGCGTAAACGGTTCGCCGAACGCCAGGCCGGTGGTGAATTGCAGCGACGGCGCAAGGAACTGCAATAGTCCAAGCGTCGTGAAACTCACGCGCCGTGCGCCGAACGCAAACGCCATCAAAGGCAGCGCTGTGACGGGCCCGGCCAAGGCTAACAGCACTGCGTGGAATGAATCCGAGGCAAACGCGAGCGGTGCGTCACGCGACGCCAGAATAAGGAGCGTCGCCGCCAACGGCGCTATCGTCAGGCTCTCGATCAACAGCCCCGTCGCAGCGGGTACGGGTGCGCGTTTGCGAATGACGGCGTAGACCGACCATGTGGCGCAGAGCGCCAGCGCCATCCAAGGCGGCGTCCCGAGCGCAAACCCTTGCATGATCACGCCCGCCAACGCCAACGCCAGCGCGATGATTTGCGGCCGGGAAACGCGCTCGCGAAAGAACACCACGCCCACAGCCACGCTGACCAGAGGCGCCAGGAAATAAGCTAGAGCCGATTCAATCACGCGCTGATTCAGCACCAAGTAGACGTAGATTCCCCAGTTGACGAAGATGAAGCAGGCCGAGAGCGCGAGCGTGCCCAGCATACGCGGGCGCAGGGCCGCAAATATCTCGCGCCAGCCTGTGCGCCACCCGCTCATCACGAACACGGCGATAAGCGCCGAAGGCGCCGCCCACAAAATCCGCTGACCCAGGACTTCGCGAACGTCCACCGCCGAGAGCAATTTTAGATAGAGGGGCAGGAAGCCCCACATCACGTAGGCCCCCGCGGACGCCATAAACCCGGCGCGCCGCTCGTCCGCCGATGTGGATTCCGTCAATGCGCTCATGAGGCAGGCTTGCCATAGGGCGCGGGATTCTTGACGTGCATGAATCGTTCAGGCGCATCAAGCGGCTCAAAACCGAGCGGCGCATAAACACCGTGCGCGTCCTTGGTGCCGAGCAGCCAACGCCGCAAGCCCTGCAACTCCGGATGCTCACGGAACGCCCGCACCAGCGCACGGCCCAAACCTCGCCCCTGTTTGCCGGGCAGCACGATCACATCGCAGAGCCATGCGAATGTGGCCTTGTCCGTAACGAGGCGGGCGAATCCGATCAGCTTGCCGGAGTCGTCACGACCAATTGCGCACATCGAGTTCGTGCACGCTCGCGACACCACATCGCGCGGAACGCCCGGCGACCAATAGCTCTCGCGCAGCACGGCGTGGATCACGTCCAGGTCTGCTTCCGAAGGTTGTTGAATGGCGATGTTCATGGTCCCCACCTGCGCGACACATAGGCGCGCGGCAATCGGCACGCCAGCGCCAGGCGGCAATTGGCGTACAATTCTTCCTTCGAACGGTTACTCTTCCTTCGAACGGTTACAGAAACTAGCTCAGCTGTTCTTCGATGCTGCGCGTGCGATCACTGACGGTCTCCCCCGTGTGCTTGGTGGAAGCTGGCTCCAACAGCATCACCCAGCACTCCTCCTCGGCACGTGGATTGTGCAGCGTACCTCTGGACACGACGTGAAACTGTCCCTCGCGAAGGCGAACCGGCGGCTGTCCCTCGTACTCGATGACGAGTTCCCCTTTGACGACAAAGAAGAGCTCATCCTCCTCGTCGTGCTTGTGCCAGACAAATTCGCCCTTCAATTTGGCGACCTTGACATACTGATCGTTGACGCACCCGATCACCTTCGGAGACCAGTATTCGGTGATCCGATCGAAAGCTGCGTGCAAATCAACGGCAGCCATCGTCACGCCGCCGCCAGCCGCTTGAACAGTCCGCGATTGAGCATCAGTTCAGCGATCTGCACGGCGTTAAGCGCCGCGCCCTTCCTCAAATTGTCGCTGACCACCCATAACGATAGCCCATGCTCGACGGTTTTGTCGTTGCGGATGCGCGACACGAAGGTTGCGAATTCACCGACGCAATCGAGCGGCGTCGCATAGCCAGCGTCTTCGTGCTTGTCGATCACCATGATGCCGGGCGCCTCACGCAAAATCTCGCGCGCTTCGGCCGCCTCGATCGGGTTTTCGAACTCCACATTCACCGCCTCGGAATGGCCCACGAACACCGGCACGCGCACGCTGGTGGCGGTGAGCTTGATCTTGGGATCGAGAATTTTTTTGGTCTCGACCTCGATCTTCCACTCCTCGGTAGTGTAGCCGTCATCCATGAAATCGCCGCCGTGCGGGATGACATTAAATGCGATCTGCTTTGGAAATTCCTCGCAGACGATCTCATCGCCGACAAAGAGCTTCTTGGTTTGGTTCCAGAGTTCGTCCATGGCGTCCTTGCCGGCGCCGGATACTGACTGGTAGGTTGCGACCACGACCCGTTTGATCTTCGCGCGGTCATGGAGTGGCTTTAGCGCCACCACCAGCTGCGCCGTCGAACAATTCGGATTAGCGATGATGTTGAGTTTATCGTAGCCGAGAACGGCGTCGGGGTTTACTTCCGGAACCACCAACGGCACGCGCGGGTCCATGCGCCAGGCCGACGAGTTATCAATCACAACCGCGCCCGTGGCGCCAATCTTGGGCGACCATTCCTTCGAAACAGCTCCTCCCGCGCTCATCAACACAAGGTCAACGCCCGCGAAATCGAAGCTCTCCAAGTCTTTGCATTTCAGCGTGCGGTCACCGTAGCTCACCTCAACGCCGAGCGAACGGCGCGACGCCAGCGCGATCACCTCGTCGGCCGGAAACAGCCGTTCCTCCAAAATGGCGAGCATTTCCCGGCCCACGTTTCCCGTGGCGCCGACGACGGCAACGCGCAAACCCATGATTTTTCGGCTCCTGAGCTAAATTCCTACCGATATTCGAAGTCTTTTCCAAGGCGGCGCCGCCGGGCTAAGCTCGACCTCCACGGGGGAAAAAGATGGCCGACGCCCACACCAATCTCGAAATCTACAAGCTCATGGTCGAAGATGTTCGTGAAGCGCGCCACGCCCGCCGCGACCTCTCCAACATGTTCATGACGCTCAACATCGCCGGCATGAGCGCGCTGGGTTTCCTTGCGCGCGCCGACGGCCTGCCAGATCCGGTCTTGTTTGCCCTGTGCGCGCTGGCGCTCGCCACCACGTGCGTGATCTGGCGCACGTCCAACTCCTATTACACAGTCCTGCTGGCGGCGAAGTACAAGAACATCTACGCCATCGAGGACGGTCTCGGCGTTCATCCCATTCGCAGCGAATGGGAAACAATCACGGGCAAGCGCCGTGCTTTGAAGTGGTGGTCGCTTGAGCGCGCCATGCCGCTTCTGTTCATCGTCGCTTACATCGTATTTTTCGCCGTGCAGGTCGGGCACGTCGATTTTCCCGGGCTGATTGAAAGGGCGTGGAGCTTCACCCTCAGCCTCTCGCATCAAGTTGGCGCCAGCTAGCACGCAAACGCCTCCACTGCCCCAAGCTCCGGCGCAGCCCTCGCCGCGCCCGAGGCATAACGCATCCGCCGGCAGGGCACAGTCTCTCCGCGTCCCATTGAGAACGTGGGTTCGACTTCGCCCGTGTAGACAAAGCCCGCCTTTTCCAGCACTCGGCCCGAGGCGGGATTGTCAGCGAAATGGCCGGATGTCAGCGCGCCGAGCTTTCGCGCAGCGGCCACCAGAGCGGCAAGCGCCTCACTTGCGAAGCCCTGCCCCCAGTACGGACGGCCATACCAATAGCCGATTTCGAAACCCTCGCCGCGGGCGTGAGCGCCAATCGCTCCGATCAGCCCTTCGCCTGGCGAATCCACCGCATAGACGAAATCGCGGCCCAGCGGCGCGCGCGCCTTGAGCGTCATGATCCAGCCTTCGGCTGCGGCCTCGAGATACGGCAACGGCGTCATCGCCAGCATGCGCCCTACACTGGGATCGCCGCAGAAGCGCGCTACGCGTTGCGCATCGGTGGTGCGCAGCGGCCGCAACTTTAGTCTCTTGGTCTCGATCACGTCACGCATGGCGAGCTCCTTCTTGGCTCGTTGCGCGCGGGGCAAAGAAAATGGGGCGCCTTGATCCGGGCGCCCCACGCTATCTTGGGAACCGGATCGCCCTGTTTGAGAGGCGATCCGGAAGGTGCTTCCGTTCTCGCCTACTCGGCAGCCACCTGCATCGGCATAATCGATACGTAGGTGCGGCCATCGCGCTTCGTCGCGAACGCAACTTGGCCCTGACAAAGGGCAAAGAGCGTATGATCGCGGCCGAGGCCGACGTTGGAACCCGGATGGAACTTGGTGCCGCGCTGGCGCACGAGAATCTCGCCGCCATTGACGGATTGGCCGCCAAAGCGCTTCACGCCGAGACGTTGCCCCGGGCTATCGCGACCGTTGCGCGAAGAACCGCCAGCTTTTTTGTGAGCCATGGGAGCCTCTAATCCTTAGCCGATCGCCGTGATCTTGACGTGGCTTTCGGCCTGACGATGGCCGATCTTGCGGCGATAGGTATTGCGGCGGCGCTTCTTGAACACCGTAACCTTTTCGCCCTTCTTGGTTTCGACCAGTTCGCCGCTGACCTTGCCGGCGTCCTTGCCAAGTTTCACGGCCTTTCCGTCGCCGCTCATCAGCGCATCGAACGTGACCTTGCCGCCAGCCTTGACGTCGAGCTTTTCGACAACAACCACGTCGCCTTTGGCGACCCGGTATTGCTTGCCGCCAGTCTTGATTACCGCAAACATCTCAACCTGCCTGGCTGCCGGTCGCCGGCCGCCCATAAATCCGTGACGCCCGGCGATCGCTCGCCGGGCGGGGGAGCGCGGGGTATAAGGCCGCCTGGCGGTCCCCGTCAATCCGAGCCAGGGACGTTTTTCCGCAATCGGGCCGCCTGATCTTGTCCTGGGGCGCCGATCACGCCCAGGGTGGGCGATCTGAGGTCCGTCCGGCAGGGGGAGACAGTATGAACGGCGCCGAAGCATTGGTGCAGACGCTCGCCGACTACGGGGTCGAGGTCTGTTTCGCCAACCCTGGAACCTCAGAAATGCAGCTGGTGGCGGCTTTGGATGGTCAGCCCAAGATGCGCGCCATCCTGTGTCTGTTTGAAGGGGTGGTGAGCGGCGCCGCTGATGGCTATGGCCGCATGGCTGACAAGCCCGCCGCCACGTTGCTGCATCTGGGACCCGGCCTCGCGAACGCAGGCGCCAATCTCCACAACGCCAAGCGCGCGCACGCGCCTGTGGTCAACATCGTTGGCGACCACGCCACGTACCACCTCAAGTATGACGCCCCGCTAACCTCCGACATTGAGAGCCTGGCCCGACCGGTTTCGGATTGGGTGCGCCGTTCGGCGTCGCCCACCGATCTGGCGGCGGCGGGCGCGGAAGCCGTTGAGGCTGCCCTCGCCTATCCCGGCGCCATCGCGACGTTGATCGCGCCCGCCGACCACGCTTGGGAAGATGGCGCCGCCGCTCCCGCGCGCGGCGGCCCGTCCGCCTCCGCGCCGAGAGCGAGCGAAGCCGCCATAGCCAAAGCAGCGGAGGCGCTTAAGGCCGAAGGACCCAAGGCGCTTTTTCTTGGCGGGCGCGCTCTTCGCGAGGATGCCCTGTTTCAGGCCGGGCGCATCGCCGCAGCGACCGGAGCGCGTCTGATTGGAGAAACATTCTCGACGCGCCTGCAACGCGGCGAAGGCCGCGTGCCGATCGAACGCCTGCCCTATTTCGGCGAATGGGCCGCTGGGGTGCTGAAAGACATGCACTCTATCGTGCTGGCAGGGGCCCGCGCGCCGGTCTCGTTCTTCGCCTATCCAGGAAAACCCAGCGCCATCGCGCCTGAAACTGCAGCACTGCTGGAGTTGGCGGACCCCCGCACGGACGCAGCCGACGCGCTTGGCCGCCTCGCCGACGCCTTGAGCGCGCCCTCGTCTCCTACGACGCTGCAAGCCCGCGCTGTTCCGCCACCAGAAACTGGGGGGCTTTCCATATCAGCCGTCGCCGCCGCCCTGGCCGAACACATGCCTGAGAACGCTATCGTCGCCGACGAATCCAACACAGCAGGCTTGATGCTGTTTCCAATGACCCAGGGCGCAGCCAAGCACGACTGGCTAAGCCTTATGGGCGGGGCAATCGGCCAAGGCCTGCCGCTGGCGGCGGGCGCCGCAGTTGCGTGCCCGGACCGCAAAGTCATCGCCCTGCAAGCAGATGGCAGCGCCATGTACACGCTGCAAGCGCTCTGGACGATGGCGCGCGAGCAGCTCGATGTGGTTACGATCCTGCTGAACAATGGCAGCTACGCCATTCTCAATATCGAGCTACAGCGCGTTGGCGTCGCCAATCCGGGCCCAAAGGCGCTTTCGCTGCTTGACCTGACACGGCCCAGCCTCGATTGGGTGAAGCTTGCTGAAGGCATGGGCGTGCCGGGGCGGCGCACCGAGAGCGCCGAAGCATTCCGCAGCGCACTCGCCGCCGCGATGGCGCTCAAAGGCCCCACGCTTGTTGAAGCCGTGATCGCCTGACGCTCATGCCGACCCTGCGCCTGGTTCCCGCTTCCACTGAAGACTATCGCCGGCTCGCCGAGCGAAATCTGCCGCGCTTCCTATTCGATTACATCGACGGCGGCGCCTATCAGGAGCGGACGCTCAGGGCCAATGTCGAGGATCTGCACAACCTAAAACTCAACCAGCGTGTCATGCGCGACGTCTCCCAACTCGACACGCGCGCCCAATTTGTTGGCGAGAACTCAAGCATGCCCGTGGCGCTCGCGCCCATCGGCATGGGCGGAATGATGGCGCGGCGAGCGGAGGTGCAAGCTGTACAGGCTGCGGACGCCATCGGCATTCCGTTCTGCCTCTCTACCGTCGCCATCTGTTCGCTTGAAGAGGTCGCAAAGGCCGCCAGACGCCCATTCTGGTTCCAACTCTACATGCTGCGAGATCGCGGCGCCGTGCGCGAGCTGCTGCAGCGGGCGCGCGCCGTTGGCGTGAGCACGCTTGTGTTCACGGTCGATCTCGCAGTGGTTGGCGCCCGCTATCGCGATGTGCGCAACGGCATGGGCGGTGGAACCGGTCTGATGGGGCGCCTGCGCGGCGGCCTCTATGAATACCTGACCCACCCGCGCTGGCTGGCGAATGTCGCGCTGGCGGGAAAGCCGCACATCTTCGGCAATCTCAGTGACTACGTCCCCAAAGCGACCACGCCGGGCGACTTCAAGGCCTGGGTCGACGCCCAGTTCGATCCCAGCGTCACCTGGAAAGATATCGAGCGGCTGCGCGCCGACTGGCCGGGCAAGCTGGTCATCAAAGGCGTGCTCAGTCCTGAAGACGCCTTGGCGGCGGCCAACGCTGGCGCCGATGCTGTAATCGTCTCGAACCATGGCGGACGCCAGCTCGATGGCGCCGCTTCTACGATCACAGCATTGCCGCCGATCGCCGACGCCCTCGCCGGACGTACGGAAGTGCTGATGGATGGCGGCGTACGCAGCGGCCAAGACGTGGCGCGCGCCTTAGCCAGCGGCGCACGCGCGGTCATGATCGGGCGGCCGTGGATTTGGGCGCTCGCGGCGCGCGGACGCGCTGGCCTGCAACGTTTGCTTGCGACCTTCGCAGCGGAGCTACGCGTCACCATGGCGCTCACCGGCGCGCCTACGATCGCAGACCTCAACGCGGACATTCTGGCGAAGGGACGCGGCGCGAAGTGATCGCCGCCGGAATGCATCGAACAGGACCAGCCCGCTAATCCCGCTTCTTCGGCCGCCCGACGCCGTCACGCAACGCTTCCACGTAAAGCGGGCGATAACGCAACCGCATATCCGGGCTGTCTTTCAGGTTAAGCGCATAGTGCCCGACCTGATGATAATACATGATCCGCGCGCGCACTTCGGCCCGGTCATCGTCGTAGCCCAACCTCAAGAAGATCGATCTCAGCAAACCGATGCGTTTGCGATCGACCTGCCGCACCATGCTTGCGACGTCCGGCGCAGTTCGCGCCCACTCGCGCACGGCCGCATCGTAGGCGGGCGAAAAGCCACGCTGCCGCACCCAGACGTCGATGAACGCCGCAAACATCTCCTCGGCGCCAGTCTCGTCATTCGCCGTCACGCGCACAAAGCTTTGCGTATTGGTTTCCGTCCAATCATCGAGCAGCGCCGCGAGGAGGTCATCGCGCCCCGAGAAGTGCCAATAGAAACTACCGGTGGTGACGCCCAGCCGTGACGCCAAGGGCTCCAAACGCACTTGCGCCACCCCGCCTTCTATCAGCAGGTTGCGCGCACCGGAGATCCAGCCTTCGCGGCTCATTCTCAGCGCTTTGGGCCGCCCCGCATTCTTACGAGCGCCACTCATCGCAACACTCCCTCCGACGGCTGGTTTGCGCTTGTTGCTCTCCGTAGACAAGCCTATGGATTTTCAATGTCTCAGAGAATGCGATCGCGGCCCTCGCGCCGGACAGTCGTCGCCGGCGCGCTCGCCGCCTCTGGTTGCGCGACAATCGGCAATGGGGGCGGGCCCGGCCTCGACGCGCTCATTGCAGATATCGCGCGCCATCCCCGCGCCATGCGCGACGGCAGCGATCCCTATTCCGACGATGATGGCGCCCTTTTGCCCGACAACTCCTATGATTATCATGTCGATAGCGCCGCACGGGTGCGCCAGTGGCTCGCCAGCGCACATGCCTTGCGCGCGCGCAGCGCCGACGCGGACGCGGTCGAAACCATTGATGCGCTGATTTGGGACCTCAACTGCGACGCAGCGCTCGCGCCCTATTATTGGCATCCGTTTCCGCTCGCCTACGCCAACTCGCAAATGGCGCGTGTCACGTCGGCGCTGTCGTCAGCGGCGCAGGCGGAAGAGATTGACCAAGCCAGCTTGCTCGAAGCCGGCCGCCAAGCGCCCGGGTTCATCGATAACATCACGCTCCGGCTGACCACGCAGATCGAACGTAACCTCACCGTTCCCGCGGCGGAAGCGCAACGCGCACTCGAAACCGTTCGCTCCGCGCGCGCGCGCCTGGCGACGCTCGGGGAAACGCTTGAGCAGAATGAAGGAGGTTTCGCGAGGGACCTCAGCGCCCAGCTGCGCGGACCGATCGCAGCGTCGGCCGAGCGGCTCGCCCGATATCTTGAGCAATCCTACCTGCCTGCCGTCGATGAACGCTCACGTCTGCCCCTGGCTGACGACGCTCACGCCTACCACGCCGCTCTGATTAATCTGCGGACTTCCCACGCGGCGTCACCCGACGAAGAGCTGGCCATTGCGCGCGAGGACTTGGCGCGCGCCGAGGAAGATTTGGCGCGAATGCGGCGCAGCCTCGGCGCCGATCCGGACATGGTTCGCTTTCACCAGGCGCTCGGCCGCGATCCGCGGTGGATCGCACGTGACGCCGACGATGTGCAACGCCGGCTCGATGAAGCCAGCACACGCATCGCCCCGTACATCCCGCGCCTGTTTCACCGCATGCCATCCTCGCCTGGCAGCGCAGCGCCGCTGCCTGATGCGCTATCAACCACGAGGCTCAACGGCTACTACCAGGAGCCCACGACCGAAGATCCGCGCGGCACTTATTACTTCAACACCTACCAGCTCGACACCACGAGTTGGATGTGGGCCGCTCCCCTCATCTTCCACGAATTGAGCCCCGGTCATCATGTCCAGCTGGCGACGGTTTTCGAGAGCACAACGCTGTCGCACTATCGCAAAAGTCTGTGGGTCCCGGGCTATGTCGAAGGGTGGGGGGAATATGCACGCCAGCTCGCGGAAGAGTGCGGCGTCTATGAAGAAGACCCATGGGGCCTTTACGCCAGCCGATTGCTGGAGCGCCGCTTCACATTACGCTCCGTCGAGGATCTCAGCGTCCACGATCCAGCTTGGACCTGGCAAGCGTCTGAACGGCGCTACGCCACCGATCCGCTGACGCGCCCAAGCACGACGGTCCAACTCGCGCTCGCTTCGAGCATCATGCGCAGCTCCGGGACGCCATATTGGCGCGGCCTGAAAGAATTCCTCGCGCTGCGCGCGCAAGCGCAGAGTTTTAGGGGCGCCGGCTTTGACATTCGCGACTTTCATGAAGTCGCGCTGTCTGGCGGCGCCTTGCCGTTTCCTGTGCTCGAACAACGCTTGCGCCGCTATGGCCTGCTCGCGCCGCGGAGCGAGCCATGAGCGCGGGAGATCGGGAATCCAAGCTCCTCGGCATGGATGTCGCCATCCAGCGCCGCGACTTCATCGTGGGCGGCGCGCTTGCAGCAACCGTCAGCGGTTGCGCTCAGGGGGACCCGGACGCTGAGTGGAACGGCTATGGCGGCGAGGGCCCCTATTCCGCCTCCAACGGCAATGTCGCCGCCACACGCGACGCCGCCCACGAACTCCGCGATGGCCTCCACACGGACCTCTCGTCTGTCATCGATACCGGCGAACGTTATGATGTCATCGTCATCGGGGCGGGCATTGCCGGCCTCACTGCCGCAATCACCTGCCGCGACGAAGGCGACGCCAAGTGCCTGGTGCTCGATAACCACCCCATATTCGGCGGCGAAGCCAAGGAGAACGAATTCCACGTCGATGGCAGGCGCCTCTTCGGCCCGCAGGGCTCCAACGATTTCGGACTGTTGGCGGCCGATGATGTGAGCGAGCACGCCAAACTTTGGCGGCGCCTCGGCATTCCAGGAGAGTTCGAGTTCGCGCCGCAGCCGGCCAACTTCTTGGCGGCGCGCGAGAACTTCGTGCCGATGTATTGGAATCTCGATGCCGCTACTATTGGCTACTTCTTCGAGAACGGCGCAATGGCGCGCGACATATGGCAATCGCGCCTGGCTGACACCCCTTGGCCGGAAGAGATAAAGCAAGACCTGATCCGTTGGCGGCTCGATCGCGAGCACGTCGGCCCGACCGAAAACCGCGACCGATGGCTCGACTCAATGTCCTACGGGGCGTTGATGTCGCGAGAGATGGGCCTGGGCCCTGCGCCGCAACGTTTCATCGATCCGGTGCTTGCCACCAGCGCCTATGGCGTCACCGCCGACGCCATCTCCGCATATGCCGCAGCCCAATTGCGTATGCCGGGCGCCGCCGATTTCGACGGCGTCAACCCGCTCCCGCGCGCGCACGAAACCTATCTCTCCTTTCCCGGCGGCAATTCTGGCATCGCGCGCTACCTGGCAAAACGCCTTGTTCCCCAAGCCATAGATGGACCCGACACGCTTGAAGGCGTCATTACAGGCCGCGTCAATGTCGCCGCGCTCGACAACCCTGAAAACGCCGCACGCCTGCGCATGCGCGCCACCGCCGTCGCCGCGCGGCATGCCGGCGAAGGCGCCAACAGCGCAGTTGAAGTCATCTATGTAAAAGACGGGCGCCGCTACAGCGCTTTGGCGCGCTCTGTCGTGGTCGCCGCCGGCGGCTGGGTGTCGAAATATGTCGTGCGCGATTTGCCCGCCGCCCAGCGCCAAGCGCTCGATAAATTTGTGTTTGCGCCAATACTTGTCGTCAACGTCGCGTTGCGCAACTGGCGTTTCCTCGATCGCCTCGGCATTTCTGCAGCGCGCTGGTTTGAAGGATTCGGCTTTTTCGCCAATATCCGCCGCCCCATGCGCGTAGGCCCTGACACCGCGCCTTTCGATCCCGATGAGCCGATCGTGCTCACGCTCTACGCTTCGTTCCACCAACAGGGTCTGGGGGCCGCGGAGCAGGCCACGCACGGCCGCGCCGAACTCCTCTCCGCCACATTCGCCGACTTCGAGCGCCGCATCCGCACCCAGCTCGCGACGCTCTTCGCGTGCGCCGGCTTCGATCCGCGCCGGGACATCGCGGCGATCGTACTCAATCGATGGGGCCACGCGCTTATCGCCCCGCAACCAGGCTTCTATTTCGACACACCCGATGCGCCCGCGTACGGCGCTGCCGCGCAGGCGCAATTTGGCCGCATCTCGTTTGGGCATTCTCAGTTTGGCGGCCACCAGAATTGGTCGGGCGCCGTCGCCCATGGCGCGCGGGCGGCGCGGGAAGCTCTGGCAGCGCTTTAGCGCACTGTTTTCGCGGCGCGCGCAGGGAGCTGGCGTAGGGTTGAGCGAGGCATCCCAGGAACTGGCGTTCGCCGAACAGCGCCGCACACGGACCTTCGTCGCACTTGCGCGAGAGGCCCTGTAGCGTCTACGGTCTCCGCGCGGGCCATGCGGACGCCCGGCTAGACGCTTCGTCCAAGTTCCGCTCCATTCCCAACGGGAAGGAGCGCGCGTGGCGAACAACCTCCTGAAAAAAGACGACGTCGCAACGACTGTTTTCGTGACCCGGTCGCTGCGCGATTTCGGCGATAGTTTTATCGTATTGCTTGTGCCGTTCTACCTTGCAGCACGCGGACTGGACGCCTTCGCGATCGGTGTCGTTGCGACACTCGGACTTTTCGGATCAGCCCTTACGACGATTGCCATCGGCTTGGTGGGCCAGCGATTCGGCGAACGCTCTCTCCTCATTGCCGCATCTCTCCTGATGGCCGCCAGTGGGGCGGCCTTCGCCTTCTCGAACGTGACAGCCATCTTCTTCCTGATCGCATTCGTCGGCACCATAAATCCATCATCCGGGTCGGTCTCAATTTTCGTGCCCCTTGAACATTCTCTGCTCGCTGGGGCCGTTGCTGACCGCGAGCGAACGCCGACATTCGCGCGATATGGCCTGATCGGTGCTCTCGCTGCAGCGCTCGGCTCGGTGGCGGCGGCCGGCCCCGAAATACTCGCACGCGCTGGTGTGACGGCGCTCACCGCCTTCCAGTTCATGTTTCTTGTCTATGCAGCGCTCGGATTGCTCGCGGGGGTAATCTACGCGCGTCTCCCGCGTCATAGCACGCGCACCGCTCACGCGCGAACCGCGCCGCTCACACGCTCACGCGCTATCGTGTTGCGCCTAGCTGCACTGTTCGGCATCGACGCATTCGCCGGTGGATTTGTCGTGCCCGGCCTGATGGCGCTCTGGCTATTGCAGAAGTTCGACCTCTCGCTGGCGAACACCGGCATGTTCTTCATGGCCGCCGGGCTGCTCGGCGCCGTTTCGCAACCGGTGGCGGGCTGGCTCGGCGCCCGCATCGGGCTCGTCAACACCATGGTCTGGACTCACATCCCCGCAAGCATCGCTTTGGCAGCGGCAGCCTTTGCGCCAACCCTTCAACTTGCGCTCGCCCTATTGCTGGCGCGCGCACTCCTCTCGCAAATGGATGTTCCCGCGCGGTCCTCTTATGTCATGGCGGTCGTCACACCCGAGGAACGCGCTGCAGCCGCGAGCGTCACCTCGGTTCCCCGTAGCCTGGCGGCAGCCGTTGGCCCAGCGCTTGCCGGTTCGCTCTTCGCGGCCGGCCACGGCGCTTATCCACTTCTGATCTGCGCCACTCTCAAGATCTCGTACGACCTAGCGCTGCTGACGTTGTTTCGTAATGTGCGACCGCCAGAAGAGTTGACAGCGTAGAGAAGACGCCAGCCCCATAGCGGCGAGTGGGTGGGAGAGATCTGCCATGGTGGGCTGGGAGGGATCGTGCTGGCGAGTCGAAGAACTGGCGGAGAGGGAGGGATTCGAACCCTCGGTACGCTTGCACGTACTCCGGTTTTCGAGACCGGCCTATTCAGCCACTCTAGCACCTCTCCGGAGGCCCGCTTTTTGGCGAGCGCCGGTGCGCATGGCAAGTACATCCGCTAGAAATTGCAGGGATATGGGGTCGAGATTTGGAGGACCTGCGGTGCTGAGGCTCGGGGTCATCGCCGTGTTCGCCCTGATTTCGGCGGCCTGCACCCCACGTGCGCAGCAGGGACCGGCCTGCGCGGCAATCGAGATCGGGGCCACAATAGCCCTTGGCCCAGGGCGGGTTGCGCGCGGGGCGAACTTGTTTGCCCCGGAGGAGCGTCAAGGCGGCGGCGGCGATGTTAGCGCCTTTTCCATCGACGTTCACGAAGTCACCAACCAACAATACGCCGCGTTCGTTGACTCCACGCATTATGTGACGCTCGCCGAGCGGCTTGGTCCCGATGGCGCGCCGTTGGGCGCTGGCGTGTTCGATCGCGGCAGCGGCCAATGGCGTCTTGATCCGCACGCCAACTGGCGCCATCCCGAAGGCGCCGGCACGAGCATTCGCGGCCGCGAGCGTTATCCTGTTGTCGATGTCGCCTATGAAGACGCCCTCGCCTATGCGCGCTGGGCGGGACGGCGGCTGCCGAACGAAAACGAATGGGAGTTCGCTGCGCGCGGCGCGCTGCCCGCCCCCGCCAACCCGCGAGCCGAAGCATACGCATCAGACGGGGCCCCGCGCGCCAACACATGGCAGGGCCTTTTCCCGTTCACCGATACAGGCGCCGACGGCTTCACCGGATCAGCGCCCGTCGCCTGTTTTCCGCCGAATGCCAGCGGCCTCTACGATATGATCGGCAATGTCTGGGAATGGACCAGCGACGTTTTCGTGGGTCCGCAGGTGCGCGACATCGCCCGCGCAGACGAGGCGCCGATGCGCGTGCTGAAGGGCGGCTCGAATTTGTGCGCTTCCAATTTTTGTTCTCGCTTCCGCAGCGGTTCGCGCCAGCCGGGCGACGAGAGCCTGGGCATGTCACACGTGGGCTTCCGCACCGCGAGCGATCTCAATCCACCAACGCCCTCACCAACTGACGCAACACAGCGCTAGCCTGTTTCAGCGAGAGACTCTGCTCGTGGCGGAGCCGGCGCCAGGCTTCGAAGCTCAGCGCCAGATCAAGCGCTTCAAGAACCGCCCCCTCTGCTAGCGCCGCCGGCAAGATCGCACGCAGCGTATCGCGTTGCAGGCGCGTCAACCGCTTGTGTTCTCGCTGCAGAAAATTTGAGCGATAGCGATGCGCGTCGGCGGCCGACTTGATCGCCAGCATCTCATCGAACATGCGTGACCGCCGATCGACCAACTCATCAAGCCGTGCGCGCCAGCCGCTGGCCTTGAACGGCGCCAAGAATTGGGGCTGTAGGCGTTCGACCATGACCGCGTGCATCTCGCGATAAACGCCGTCCATGTCGGAGAACAGTCGAAACACTGTGCGCCGCCCAACGCCCGCCCGCTCGGCGACCATATCAGCGCTTGGCGCCGCTTCGCCCTCGCGCGCAAGATCTAGCATCGCAAGCGCAATGCGCCTGCGGCTAGCGTCGGAACGCCGGCGACGCCCGTCCAGGGCAAGACCGGCTTCGCTCATGCCTTCATGAACACGTCAATCACATCTGCGATCTGATCGGGCTGATCCTCTTGCAGGAAGTGCCCGCCACCCTTGATGGTGACATGAGGCTGGCCCCGGCAACCAGGAATGCGCGCCTGCAGGCGCTCATCGGCGCCGCACGTGATCGGGTCCTGATCACTGAAGGCAGTCAGAAACGGCTTGTCGAAAGCCTCCAGCACTTTCCATGCCTGCAGATTTTCCTGCACTGACGGTTGCTCCGGGCGCACGGGCACCAAAGCCGGAAATTGGCGGGCGCCGGCCTTGTAGCTCTCATCCGGATACGGCGCTTCATAAGCGTCCATTTCAGCCTGGCTGAGGTCGCGCACGCAACCACCATTGACGATATTGCCGGTCGGGAACACGGGAACGCTCTGGCTGAACTGCAGCCATGCATCGAAGGCTGGCGTAGCGCCGCCGCCGGTCGGTAGAAACGTGTTGGCGGCGATGATGCGCGCGAAGCGATCCGGGAAGGCCGCTGCCAGCCGCAAACCGATGAGACCGCCCCAATCCTGGCAGAACAGCGTGATGCCCTTGAGATCGTTAGCCACGAGCCATTCGCTCATCCACGCGACGTGGCGTTCATAAGTGTAGTCCTCCCGCGCTGAGGGCTTATCTGAACGGCCAAAGCCCACCAGATCGGGCGCGACAACGCGATGACCGGAAGCGACAAGGCGCGTAATAATCTTGCGATAGAGATACGACCACGTAGGCTCGCCATGCATCAGCAGAACCGGCGCGTTAGCGCGCGGGCCCTCGTCAACGGCCGCGACACGCAAATTAGCGCCAGAACCGCTGCTCACCTCAGTGTATCGAGGCGCGAACGTATAGTCTGGCAAAGCATTGAAGCGCTCCTCAGGCGTGCGCAAAACCCGCATGGTGCCCTCCTTGCTCTTCGGCTCGCCGCGCATTGACGCCCCGCGGGTCCGGCCATATAGTGGCACTCATAGTGCCGTTTGTTTAGCGGGGTCAAGGGGCAAGGCGATGGCAGCGAGGACTTGGCTCTTGGGGTTGGCCGCGACGACGCTGGCAGGCGCGGGCGGCGCCTTCATGTTTCGCGGCGAACTCGCCACCGCGCTTATTGACCGCGCGGCCAGGCAAGCCATGAGCGCCGATCTGACGGCGGAATTGCCCGATGGATTGCACGCGGCGTTCTGCGGCACAGGCTCGCCGCTGCCTGATCGCACGCGCGCGGGCCCCTGCCTCGCGGTGATTGCGGGCAATCATGTTTTCGTGTTCGACGCAGGTGAAGGCGCATCTGAGACGCTGGCCATGATGGGCGTCACTCAAGGCGATGTAGAGACAGTCTTCCTTACGCATCTGCATTCCGATCATTTCGACGGGCTGGCCCCGCTGGCGCTGCAGCATTGGGCGACCGTATCGGCGACAGCGCCTCTGCAGGTTGTCGGCCCCGTTGGCGCCGCGCAGGTGGCGGCAGGGCTGAACCAAGCCTACGCCATCGATGCTGGCTATCGAACGACCCACCACGGCCCTCAGGTGATGCCCCCATCGGGCGCCGGCATGCACGCGACCGAGTTCATGGTGCCTGCAACCGACGGCGAGCGGATCGTGGTGTACGATCAGGACGGCGTGCGCATTAGTGCATTTCGCGTCGATCACGCGCCGACTGACGCGGCCGGGTATCGCGTCGAATATGGCGGGCGCAGCCTAGTCATCAGCGGCGACACGGCGCGTTCACGATCGCTGACTATCGCTGCACAAGGCGCTGACCTCCTTGTCCACGAGGCGATTTCCCCGCGTATTGACCGCGCCATGCATGACGCCGCCGCGGCCGCTGGCCGTACGGGCGTGAGCGCTATCTTCGACGACATCCTCGAATATCATACTTCTCCTGAGGATGCGGGTGCTGTTGCGCAAGAAGCTGGCGTCGGGGCGCTGGCAATCACGCATTTTCTACCACAACCAGCATTGCCGGGCCTGACCGCCACCTTCGTCCGCGACGCCAAGCGAACATTTTCCGGTCCGGTATGGGCGATGCGAGATGGCGACGTCATTTCGCTGCCCAGCACTGGTGGCATCGAACGTTCTCACCATCTGCGGTTTGGAGGCTGAGCAATGAAGCGCCTTGCCATGTTCGCTGGCGTCCTCGCTCTTGTCGTGGTCGGCGGGTTCCTGCTGTTCAAGAATTACGCCTATTACCTGCCCGGCATTATCGGCAACATCCGCGATCCCATCGCCCCCTACCACGACGTGGCCTGGGCGCAGGGCCCGGCAGAGGAGCAAAACGGCGAACGCCCCCCCAATGTCATCGTAATCCTGGCTGACGATCTCGGCTTCAATGACATTTCTTTCAATGGCGGCGGCGTTGGCGCGGGCCTGGTGCAGACGCCAAACATTGATGCGCTTGCGCACGAGGGCGTTGCGGTCACGCAAGCCTATGCGGGCAACGCCACCTGTTCGCCGTCGCGCGCAGCCATCATGACCGGCCGCTACCCCACGCGTTTTGGCTTTGAGTTTACATCTGCGCCGCAAGCATTCTCACGCTACCTTTCGCACGCAACGCCCGGCGCGCTGCGCCAACCGATCTTCCACGAAGAGCGCGTAGCCGCCGTGCCGCCGCTCGATCAGCTCGGGCTGCCCCCGGGCGAGACCACGATCGCCGAAGTCATGCGCGCGCGCGGCTATCATACCATGCACATTGGCAAGTGGCACTTGGGCGAAGCGGCGGAAATGCGGCCGGAGGCACAAGGCTTTGATGAAAGCCTGGGTTTCATGGCAGGCGCGGCCATGTACATGGCTCCGAACGACCCGGGCGTCGTCAACGCCGAACTGCCGTTCGATCCGATCGACCGCTTCCTGTGGGCCAATCTGCCTTATGCAGTGCAGTGGAACGGCCAACAACGGTTCCGCCCTCGCGGCTACATCACCGACTATTTCACCGATCAAGCGGTGGCGGCGATTGAAGCCAATCGCAACCGGCCCTTCTTCCTCTACCTCGCATATAACGCAGTCCACACACCGCTGCAGGCCTCGCGCGCCGACTATGATGCGCTAAGCGCCATTCCAGATCACACCGAACGCGTCTACGGCGCCATGGTGACGGCGCTTGACCGCGGCGTCGGCCGCATCATGCAGGCGTTGCGCGATCAGGGCGTCGATGACAACACGCTCGTCATTTTCACCAGCGACAATGGCGGCGCCTGGTATGTCGGGTTGCCGCATATCAACGCGCCATTTCGCGGCTGGAAAGCCACATTCTTCGAGGGCGGCGTACGCACCCCCTTCTTTGCGCGCTGGCCGAGGCATCTCCCCGCTGGCGCGCGCATCGAAGGCCCGGCCACGCACATGGATATTTTCGCCACCGCCGAAGCCGCCTCCGGCGCGCCGCATTCGGCGAACATCGACGGCGTGAACCTGCTTCCCTATCTCGAGGGCCACGATAGCGGCGCGCCGCACCAGACGCTTTACTGGCGTTCCGGCCCCTACCGCAGCGTGCGCGATGGCGATTGGAAATTGCAGGTCTCGGAGACGCCGGATCGCGTCTGGCTGTTCAACCTGCGCGATGATCCCACGGAACAACACGACCTGTCCGCCTCGGAGCCTGAACGCGTGGCTGCGATGCGCGCAATGATCGAGGCGCAGAACGCCAATACGCCACCGCCGATTTGGCCCGCTTTGCTAGAAGGACCAGTCCGCATCGACGTGCCGCTCAATGCGCCTTGGAGCGAAGACCAAGAATACATCTACTGGTCCAACTGAGTGATCGCTCTTTCTGCCTTATTCGCGCTCGCCGCCACACTGGGCCTGGTTTGGGCGATCGGCGCGCGCGAAAGCGTCTTCTCCATCAGCGCCGGCGAACCGGCGTGGTTCATCGCGGTGCGCTCCGACCAGCCGCCGCGCCTTGCGCCGGGGGTCCGCGCGAAGTGGGCGTGCGTTGCTGACTTCGCCTTCATCGGCGCCGATGAGGCCTACTGGCGCCATTTCATGATCGCAGTCGGCGGCGACCACCAGCACCTCCCGATCATCGTCGAAGATGACACTAAAGACGCCTACGTCGCGCGCATTCGATTGCGCACGCCTCCCCGCCTCGCCCTCGGCTTACTCAAGCTCCTGGTCGCCGTCGGCTTGTTGCCCAAACCGCGCGGTGAGACGATGCGAGACGCCAGCCACACCGGCTTGCGCGCCGACGCGATGCCGAGCGCTGACGCCATCACGCGGCTCCACGCTCAGCGCGCGGACTATGCGCCAGCCATGGTCAATTTTCTCGCTTATCGACGGCCTGACGGCCGCGCCCTGTATCGGCGCTACGGGATGGTCGCCCTGCGCACTGTCTATCGAACCGGCGGACGGCTGTTGTTCTACGGCGCTGTTGACGAAGTGATGCGCGACGCCACCGTAGGTCCAACGGCGGGCCGCTGGGACGAGGTCGCCGCTATGCACTACCCCAATCCGCACGCCATTCTTTCAATGGAACATATCCCCGAATATCGCGCCGCCCTCGCTCATCGCGACACCGGGCTTGAGCGGACGGTCGTGATTGCTAGCACGCAAAACTAAGGCCCATGCGCCGCGTTCCGGCTTGCCGCCGGCATTATTTGATATATAAACTATTTCCATGCGCATTGCGTGTGTTGGCGGCGGGCCGGCGGGGCTCCTGTTCGCAATCTCGATGAAGCTTCGGGATGCGTCCCACGACATTGTGGTGTTCGAGCGCAATAACCCCGGAGACACGTTTGGCTGGGGCGTCGTGTTCTCCGATCAAACCATGGAGAATTTGCGCGCCAACGACGCCGAGAACGCTGATCAGATCGAGGCGGGTTTCGCGCATTGGGATGATATCGACGTCCACATCCACGGCCGCACCATTAGATCCTCCGGTCACGGCTTTGTCGGCATCGGCCGCAAACGGCTGCTCAACATCCTGCAAGCGCGCGCGCTCGAGCTCGGGATCCGGATCGAATTCGGCGTAGAGGTCGATGCTGCCCCTGCTCTACTCGAGCAGTACGACCTTGTGCTCGCGTGCGACGGCGCCAACTCCAAGCTCCGCACGGCCTACGCCGCCGATTTCGGCGTCGACATCGATATCCGCGCGAACAAATACATCTGGCTTGGCGCCGACAAAGCGTTTGACGCCTTTACGTTTGCATTTGAAGACACCGAGCACGGCTGGATATGGGCCCACGCCTACACATTCGAAGCCGGTCTCTCCACCTTCATCGTCGAATGCAGCGAAGCGACTTGGCGCGGACTTGGCTTTGACGCCATGAGCCAGGACGAAACCTGCCGCGCGGCGGAACGCCTGTTCGCCAAATATCTTGATGGCGCGACGCTGTCCACCAACGCCAAGCATCTGCGCGGCTCCGCCTGGCTCAACTTTCCACGCATCGTCTGCGAACGCTGGCATCGTGGCAATCTCATCCTTATGGGCGACGCGGCCCACACCGCCCATTTTTCCATCGGATCCGGCACCAAGCTCGCTTTTGAGGACGCCATCTTGCTTGCGGATGTGCTCCATGGCGGCAAGCCGCTTGAAGCCGCGCTGGCGCAGTATCAAGAGCAACGTCACGTGGAAGTGCTGAAACTGCAAAACGCGGCGCGCAATTCCACGGCCTGGTTCGAAAACGTCGATCGCTACGCCCGCCTCGATCCAGAACAATTCACTTATTCGCTGCTCACGCGCAGCCAGCGTGTCAGCCATGAAAATTTGCGTTTGCGCGACAGAGCCTATGTGGCGCGCGTTGAAAGCTGGTTTTCCGGCGTTGCGGCGATGCCGCCACCGCCCATGTTCACGCCCCTGAAATTGCGCGATCTCGAAATCACGAACCGTGTCGTCGTTTCGCCGATGTGCATGTATTCAGCTGTCGATGGCACGGTGAACGATTTTCATCTGGTCCATTATGGCGCGCGCGCCATGGGTGGCGCCGGGCTCATCTTCTCGGAAATGACCGATGTCAGCGCCGATGCGCGCATTACCCCTGGCTGCGCTGGCATGTATGCGCCCGAGCACATTGCAGCCTGGAAGCGCATTGTTGACTACGTGCACACCGAGTCCGGCGCAAAATTCGCCCTGCAGCTGGCCCATGCCGGGCGCAAGGGCGCGACGCGGATTCCTTGGCGGGAGGAATTTCCCGATCAACCGCTCGACAGCGGCGGCTGGGAACTTATTGCGCCCTCGCCGCTCGCCTGGTCAGAACGCAACGCCGTGCCGCGCGAAATGACGCGAGATGACATGGCGCGCGTGAAGGCCGACTTCGTGCGCGCAACGCTAATGGGCGAAGAAGCGGGATTCGACATGCTGGAGCTGCACTGCGGCCACGGCTATCTGATGTCGTCCTTCCTCACGCCGGTTTCAAACTTGCGCACCGACGATTATGGCGGCTGCGTCGAAAACCGGCTGCGCTTTCCGCTGGATGTGTTTGAGGCCATGCGCGCCGCCTGGCCCGCGCACAAACCGATGTCCGTACGCATATCCGCCACCGACTGGCGCGAGGATGGACTCACGCCAGGGGACGCTGCCGCTATCGCCGAAGCGTTTGCGAGGGCCGGCGCCGATCTCATAGATGTCTCAGCCGGCCAGACATCGCCGCTCGCTAAGCCCGTCTATGGGCGCATGTTCCAAACCCCCTTCTCCGACATGATCCGCAACGAAGCCAACGTTCGCACGATGGCGGTCGGCAATATTTTCGAGCCGGACCATGTGAACTCGATCCTTGCCGCCGGCCGCGCCGATCTGTGCGCGCTCGCGCGTCCCCACCTGCTGGACCCAAGCTGGACGCTGCGTGCAGCCGCCGAACTGGGCTATGCTGGCGCGGCCGCGCCCGCACCCTATCGCGCGGGTCAACAGCAAATGCAGCGCAACCTCGCACGCCGGGAGACGCCATGAACGACCTCGCCGGCAAGCACGCCTTTATTACCGGCGGCGCCACCGGCATCGGCCTTGCCGCCGCGCGCGCACTCGCAGCCCGCGGCGCCACACTCACGCTGGCGGCACGCAATCTGCCGCGCCTCGAACAGGAGGCCGCAACGCTTGGCGCCAACGCCGTCGCCTGTGATGTTGTCGACGAAGCTTCAGTCAACGCCGCCGCTGCGGCAGCGAGCGCGCGCGGCGGCCCCATCGACATCCTCATCAACAATGCCGGCATCGCTCCCTCGGCGCCGTTCCATGCAACCGACCTCGCGCTTTGGAACCAGACGCTCGCCGTCAATCTTACGGGCGCCTTCCTGTGTTCACGCGCGTTCTTACCCAGCATGCTCACCGCCAGGTGGGGCCGCATCGTCAATGTCGCATCGGTCTGCGCGCTTAAGGGCTATGCTTACGTAAGCGCCTATTGCGCATCTAAGCACGGTATGCTCGGCCTTACGCGCGCATTGGCCCATGAAACCGCCAAACGCGGCGTTACCGTCAATGCTGTCTGCCCGGGTTATGTCGCCACAGATATCGTCGCCAACGCCGCGCAGAACATCGCCGTCAAGACTAAACTAAACGAAGAGGAAGCGCTGCAATCCATCGTACGTTTCAATCCGCAGGGACGCCTGATTGAAGCCGATGAGGTGGCCTCGGCCATTAGCTGGCTGTGCTCGGACGGCGCCGCCGCCACCAATGGCGCGGTTCTGCCTATGACCGGAGGCGAAATCTGATGTCCGCCGATCGCGACGCCGTGCGCTTGTCGCTTCGTCTACTCGCCACGGCGCGTCTCATTGAACGAGAGGTCGATACGCTCATGCGCGAGCGCTTCGGCGCCACGATCGCTCGCTTCGATTTTCTCTCTGCGCTTGATCGTCACGGCGCGCTCACTCTTAGCGAGGTGTCGCAACACCTGCTGGTGTCTAACGGCAACGTAACCCAGCTTTCGGCTCGCCTCAGAGCAGACGGCCTGATCGAAACGACCCCCGATGCGGCCGACCGGCGCGTCCAACGCGTCCGTTTGACCCGGCGCGGCGGCGCTGCATTCAAGGAAATGGCGAAGGCGCACGCTGCATGCGTGCAGGCGATGCTCTGTTCGACCCCTCAGGCTGGCAAACAAAGCTTGATACGCCAGCTGGATCGCGTGAAAAACTCGCTGCGTCGCGAACTGTCAAAAGGGGCCGCGCCATGATCAGCGACAACTGGAATTCGGCCGATTACAAAGCTCAGCATTTCCTTTGGAAGGTGGAAGGACGCGTCGCCGCAATCACGCTCAACCGGCCGGACCGGAAGAACCCGCTCACGTTCGAGAGCTACGCCGAGCTGCGAGATCTCTTCCGCCGCCTCGTCTATGCGCAAGATTGCCGCGCCGTCGTCATCGCCGGGGCCGGGGGCAATTTCTGCTCCGGCGGCGATGTCCACGACATCATCGCTCCCTTGACCCAGATGACGATGCCCGAGTTGATGCGGTTTACGCGAATGACCGGCGATCTGGTCAAGGCCATGCGCGCTTGTCCTCAGCCCGTCATCGCCGCTGTCGAAGGCGTGTGCGCGGGCGCAGGCGCGATCTTGGCCATGGCCAGCGACATGCGCTTCGCCGCAGCCAACGCCAAAACTGCCTTTCTATTCACGCGCGTCGGGCTTGCGGGCTGCGACATGGGCGCGTGCGCGATGCTGCCGCGCATCATCGGTCAAGGCCGTGCCGCGGAGCTGCTCTACACCGGGCGCGCCATGAATGCAGAGGAAGGCTTCGCCTGGGGCTTCTTCAACCGCATCACCGAGAACCCGGCGGCTGAGGCGCGCGCGCTGGCTCATGATCTGGCCCACGGGCCGTCCTTCGCGCACGCCATGACAAAGAACCAGCTCAACATGGAGTGGAACATGGGGCTGGATCAGGCGCTGGAGGCCGAGGCGCAAGCACAGGCGATTTGCATGCAAACCAAAGATTTTGAGCGCGCCTACCGCGCGTTCGCCGCCAAGCAAAAGCCAGTGTTCGAGGGCGACTGAGATGAGCGCGCACATCGACACATTCGTGCGCGACAATCTTCCACCGCGCCAGCAATGGCCAGCGCTGCACTTCACCCTGCCGGAACTGCAATTCCCTGAGCACTACAACGCCAGCGCCGTTCTTGACGAGGCGTGCATGCACGGCGGCGCACGCCCCGCAATCTACCATGGCGCTTCGGCGATCAGCTACGCAGACCTCCTCGCTGACGCCGCCCGCGTCGCCAGCGTACTGCGCGACGGAATGGGCCTCATTCCCGGCAACCGCGTGCTTATCCATGCGCCGAACTCACCACTCGCCGTCGCAATATGGTGGGGCGTCTGGCGCGCAGGCGGCGTCGCCGTTGGCACAATGCCGATGCTGCGCGCCGCAGAGCTTGGCGTCATCATCGAAAAAGCGCAGATTTCACATTCGCTCGTCGATGACGCACTGATGGGCGAGGCCGAAGAAGCGCAACGGAGAACGCCTGTCCTCCGCCGCATCTTTGGATTCAATGCTTTGCGACAGCACATGCGCGACGCGAACACCTCCTTCACGTCGATCCCCACTACAGCTGACGACCCCGCGCTCATCGCCTTCACGTCTGGCACGACCGGCAAGCCGAAGGGCTGCGTGCACTTCCATCGCGACATCGCGGCCATGGCGATGACTTTCTCGCGGCATGTGCTGCAACCCCAGCCGAACGACATCTTTATCGGCACGCCGCCCTTTGCTTTCACGTTCGGTCTCGGCGCGGCTGTTGTATTTCCCGCGAGCGTGGGCGCCGCCACTGCCTTGCCGGAAAAGCCCGGGTTTGACGCACTCGCTGACACTATCGCGCTGCGTCAAGCGACCACCCTCTTCACCTCGCCCACCGGCTATCGCGCACTGATGAAGCAAGACGGCGCCAAGCTCGCGTCACTTCACACCTGCGTCTCGGCTGGCGAACACTTGCCGAAAACCACAAGCGACCAGTGGTTTGCCCAAACGGGGGTCCGCATCATCGACGGCATCGGTTCGACAGAGATGATCCATATCTTCGTCTCCGCGCGCGGCCAGGACATTCGCCCCGGCGCCACGGGCAAAGCTGTGCCAGGCTACGAAGCCACCTTGCTCGATCACAATGACGAGCCGTTCGAAGGCGAAGGCGAAGGCCGCCTCGCGATCCGCGGCCCCACTGGGTGCCGCTATCTCGCGGACGAACGGCAGAAGAAGTATGTAGTCAATGGTTGGAACGTTACCGGCGACATCTATCGCCGCGACGCCGATGGGTATTTCTGGTACGTCGCACGCGCCGACGACATGATCATTTCTTCAGGTTATAATATCGCCGCGCCTGAAGTGGAAAACGCGCTCCTCGCCCACGAGGCGGTGGCCGAAACCGCCGTTGTCGGCGCCCCCGACGAAGAGCGCGGCCAGGTCGTCAAGGCTTTTGTAGTGCTGAAGCCGGGCGCAGAAGCTGCTGCGGCTGAATTGCAGGATCACGTCAAGCGTACAATTGCGCCTTACAAGTATCCGCGCGTCGTAGCGTTCGTCAGTGAACTGCCCAAGACCCATACCGGAAAGCTTCAGCGTTTCCGGCTGCGCGACGCGCCATGAAGTTCACGCGCGATATCGTCGTCCGCTTCGAGCACTGCGACGCGGCTGGCCTCATGTTCTATCCGCGCTTCTATGCCTTGGTGAACGAAATGGTGGAGGACTGGTTCGCCGTGCTCGGGCGTCCGTTCGCCGCGATGCACGTGACGCAGCGCAAAGGCGTGCCGACGGTCAAAATCGACGCTCAATTCGAGCGCCCGGCCCGCATGGGCGAACGCTTGCGCCAGCAACTGCATGTCGCGCATCTGGGCCACAGTTCGTGCCGGGTGCTGCACGAAGCGCTGGTCGATAACAAGCGCGTCGCCTGGTTCGAACACACTATCGTTTTCGTCGATCTCGACACCATGAAGGCTGAAGAATGGCCGCTCGATCTTCGCGCGGCGATGATCCAGTACCTGGAGCAGATATGAGAACACTGCTGCCGCCCGGCTGGCCCCGCCCCAAAGGCTATTCCAACGGTGTGGAGGCCGAAGGGCGCCTTGTGTTCGTCGCCGGCCAGATCGGCTGGACGCCCGAAGGCCGGTTCGAGGCCCAGACATTCGCCGCCCAATTCGCGCAGGCGTTGGACAACACGCTGGCTGTGCTCCGCGAAGCCGGCGCCGGCCCCGAGCACGTCGCGAGGATGACCTGGTACGTCACCGACAAGGGTAGTTATCTTAGGTCCTTAGCAGAAATCGGCGCCGCCTGGCGCGAGAAGATGGGCCGCTGCTATCCCGCCATGGCCGTCGTCGAGGTCAAAGCGCTGATCGAGGACGCCGCCCTCATCGAAATCGAGACAACGGCGGTCGTCCCGCGTTAGACTGCCTCAGGGAGAAGCCGATGGCGGACCATAGCCTCTTCATTTTCGTTCGAGTCAAAGACGCGACGCCCGAAGCCGTGGGCAACGCGCTGCGCGATTCCAGCGACAAGATCATGGATATTTTTTCGATCATGGGCGAGTGGGATTTGTTGGTGCGCATCGAGCACCCCGATCTCAATACGATCCAAAAAGTCGTAACCGAAAGCATCCGCGCCAATCCGAACGTGGCGCAAACTTACACCATACTGGGTTATCAAATTTACGGCTCGAAATGGCCCGGCTTCGACTACCCTGACACAGAATGAGCCTCGACCTCGAAAAGGAATACAACAATCGCGCTCGCGTGCCCGAGCATGCGGCAATCATCGCCGGCTGGGCACGCGACGCGGCGGCGTATCGTGACGCCCAACCGCCCCGCGTCGTCGCTTACGGCAAGGGCGAACGTGAATCCTTCGATTTTTTTGAGTCGAGCGGCGGCCCCACAGTCATGTTTATACATGGCGGCTATTGGCAAGCGCTCGACAAGAGCTTTTTCAGCCACATGGCGCGCGGACTGAACGCGCGCGGCGTCAGCGTCGCGGTTCCAAGCTATGATCTCTGCCCTCTGGTGCGGATCGGCGACATTGTCGCGCAAATGCGCGCTGCCTTGTCCACCCTTCTACGCGAAAGCAGCGCACCCTGTGTCGTGAGCGGCCATTCCGCTGGCGGTCACCTCGCCGCGTGCCTGCTGACGAGCGAGGCGTCCGCTGCTTACTCGATCTCGGGGCTGTTCGAACTCGCGCCGCTCATCCCCACAAGCATCAATACGGCGCTGCGCCTCACTGCTTCAGAAGCGGAAGCAGTGAGCCCGATTTTTTGGACGCCCCCTGCAGGAAAGACGCTCGACGCCGTCGTGGGCGGTGGAGAGAGCGGGGAGTATCTGCGCCAGAGCGCCGCCATCGTGGCCGCCTGGGGCAACGCGGGGGTCATCACACGCTACGAGGAAATCGCAGCGGCCAACCACTTCACCGCGATCGCTCCGCTTTCCGATCCTGAGTCGCCCATGTGCGAGCGCCTAGCTCAACTCGCCCGACAGGCCGGCCGATGAGCGAAACGCCTGAAGAACCGAAGGCGCAGGCGCCGAACGGCGGCCTCCTTGGGCGCGCACGTGTGCTGATTCGCTGGACGCGGCGCATCCTGTTTCAAACTTTGCCCGCCGCAGAGGCGCGCGCTGTGCGCGCTTCTGTCGAAGCCGAGGGCGCCTTCACCGAGCGCTTTGCGCTGTTGTGCGGGCTATCGGCGGGGATCGCGACGCTTGGCCTGCTGCAGTCTTCGGCCGCAGTTGTCATTGGCGCGATGCTAATTTCCCCACTGATGGGCCCGATTGCCGCGCTTGGCTTCGGCTTTGCTTCGCTCGACGGGCGGCGGATCCAAAAGGCGGCGCAGGTGGTCGGCGCCGGAGCTTTGATCGGCGTCGGCGTCGGCATCGCGTTAACCGGGCTCAGTCCTATCCGCAATGCGACGCCAGAAATCATCGCCCGCACCGCGCCAACGCTGCTCGATCTCGCGGTCGCAATCCTCTCCGGCCTCGCCGGCGGATACGCGACTGTCCATAGCAAGGGCGAAACCGCCATCGGCGTGGCCATCGCGACGGCCTTGATGCCGCCCTTGGCGACACTCGGCTACAGCATCGCCGTGCTTCGCTTTGATTTTGCGCTCGGCGCGTTGCTCTTATTCCTCACCAACCTTGCCGCCATCGCTTTTTCGTTTGCGCTGGTTGCGCGTATGCGCGGGGTCGCGCGCCCAATCCGCAATGTCGAGTTCAAACCTCAATACGTCGTCTTGGGACTTTTGGCCTTTCTTGTGCTGGCGACACCGCTAGCGCTCACGCTCCGGCGTATTACGCGGGAATCGTTCGTCGCCTCGACCGTCCGCCATGAGGTCGCACAACAGCTTAATATCGACGCCTCTCAAATTGCCCAGCTTGATGTCTCCTGCCCGTTCCTTGAGCGCACAAGCATTTCGGTCACGGCGGTCACGCCCGCCTACCAATCGGCGGCGGAAGAGCGGCTGGTATCGCGTTTGTCGGACATCCTGGGGCGCGAGCCCAGTTTTGCGCTCCGCCAGATTGTCGCCGCGGACACACGCGCGCAGACTCAAGCCATGATCGACGCTGCCTTGGCGAGGGAGCGCGAGAGCGCTCTTGGAAATCCCGGCATTGAGGCGCTGCGCGCCGCCTCACGCATCCCAATCACGGCGGCCTGGGCCGACCAATCCACCGGCGAAGTGATATTGGCCGCAGCCAGCCTCAACACGCTCGGTCTCGCAGAATATCACGCCGAGGAAATCCGCCTCGGCGAACAGTTCCCGGCGGAGCGAATCCAGGTGACGCCGCCTTTCCAGCAGCAGCTTTACGCCGTCCCGGACGCAGAAGGCGACGTCGCGCTGAGCCACGTTGTCTGGGCGCTGCAGCGCTGGCGGGTGCAACGGGTGGAAATCGTCGGCTTAGATGGGCGCTCGCCCGATTCCGCGCGCGCGCTGCAGCGCGCAGAAATGGTGAGCGAAGCTCTGCGCGCCGCCGGCATCGAAACGACGTTCGTTGCCGGCGACCGCGCAGCAGGGACTGCAGCAATGGCGGCGTGCGGTGAGCCATGTGCGCGCGGCGCGCTGATTACAGTACGCGCGCCGGACTAGCGGGCGTTAATTTGCGTGAGGCAGCGGCGCCTCGCCAGGCTTTTGCGCCAGCGCCATCAACGTCCAGCCAAAGCCCGCAGCTTCGAGCCGCCGTTCGATCGCGCGGCCGGCAACCTTGCGCATTACCTTCTTCGCGGCGCGCCCCGCAATCAGGCGCATCGGACCTTTGTTGGCGTTGGGCGTTATCGCTCGTATCTCCTGCACACGCAGATGGCGGGAGAGCAAACGCTCCAGTTCGCTCCGATCCACCCAGCGGCGCAACTGGCCGGGCTTGGCCGGATGCACCGTATTGTGCTTGCGCAGCACCGGTTTGTTCTGTGTTGCCAGGATCAACACGCCGCCCGGCTTGAGCAAACGCGTCAGCTTGGCGATGAACGCGTCTTGGTCGGCCACATGCGACAACATTTCAATCGTGACCACGACATCGAAGGCCGCTGCGTCAAATTCCAAGGCCATGAAATCGCCGGCGACGAAATTCACATCCGGAACGCGCTTGCGCGCGCGCGACAGCACTTTGTCCGACAGATCGGTAGCGGTGACCCTTCCAAACGGCTTCAGCCACGGACAAAGCCAACCAGAACCACACCCCACCTCAATGAGGCTCATGTCGGTGCGGCCCATCTGCGTCAGCCACTCGATCGCCACCGCGCGCTGATCACGGGAAATATCCGAGAGCTGCCGTTTTGGGTCGCTGCGTTCCACTCATTCCAGAGAATGCATGCTGGCAGCGCATAGGTTGATCCATGAGGGTCCGCCTTCTGTCGCGAGCAAATTCGCCAGCTGTTTCTCAGGATAACAACGGCGACACCTGAAATCATTAAGGTCACCCCCAAAATTCCCTGCGATCAACGCTAATGGCTCGCAACTGCGCGCGAGGCGTGTGATATTCTCGCCAATCACGAATTGATTTCAAAAAAACCTGGCCCTGCTATCATGACAAATATGACACTGCAGGATCGCACATGAGCGTCACCAGCATTTACCTTGATGCGGATATGAGCGACGATGATCGCCGCGCGCGTCTCTACGCGGGCGATATCTTCATCTACTCGCCGACGCCAGCCAGCCGTGCGCTAGCCGATCTTGGCCGCGCCATGCTGGAAGAGTGCTTCGCGCCCCACGATCCGCGTACGATTCATGAGCATTCCGCGCCAGAAGCCGTCGCCGAGAAGCTGGCCAAGCTCAAGCCCGCTTTCATTCACCATCCCGAATGCAAGCAAATCATCCCCCGGCTCATGGCCGAGCACGGTGTTGATCTGGAGAAGCTCTATTTCGACGTGCCGCGCATGCGTTCGGCCTACCCGTCGCATTTCCTTTCGTCGGGCATCGCTTATGCGTTCCACCCCCACCGCGACACTTGGTATTCCGCCCCGCAGTGTCAGCTGAATTGGTGGCTGCCGATCTATCCCCTCGACCGCAACAACGGAATGGGCTTCTACCCACGACACTTTGAAGAGCCGGTCGCCAACAACTCGGAAATCTATAATTACTACGAGTGGAACACCAAGAATCGCGCGTCTGCGGCCCAGCATGTGCGCAGCGACACACGCGAGCAGCCCAAGGCAAGTCAGGAGATCGACACGACCACGCTGCGCTATCTGCCTCCGCCGGGAGGGATCATCCTGTTCTCCGGCGCGCAATTGCATGAATCAGTGAAGAACACCACTGGCGTGGCGCGCTATTCGATCGACTTCCGCACGGTGCATCTCGATGACGTGCGTACGATGGCCGGCGCGCCAAATATCGACTCGCGCTGCACAGGCACGACAATGCGTGACTATCTGCGAGCGACCGATCTCAGCCACCTGCCCGACGAAGCTATCGCCCCCTATGATGACGGCTCCGGCGAGGGCAAAACCCTCTATTTCGGCGACCGCCTGGTCAGCGAAAGCAACTAGCCGCGCGCCGCCTAGTCGCCATCCATCTTCAGCGCCGCAATGAATGCCTCCTGCGGTATGTCGACTTTGCCGAACTGGCGCATCTTCTTCTTGCCCTCCTTCTGCTTGTCGAGGAGTTTGCGCTTGCGGCTGGCGTCACCGCCATAGCACTTCGCAGTCACATCTTTGCGCAGCGCAGAAATGGTTTCGCGTGCAATGATGCGCCCCCCAATCGCGGCCTGGATCGGGATCTTAAACAGGTGCTGGGGAATGAGCTCCTTCAACTTCTCGCACATGGCGCGCCCGCGACTCTCGGCGCGGCCCGCATGCACCAGCATCGAGAGCGCATCGACAGGCTCATCGTTCACGAGGATCGACATCTTCACCAGATTGCCCACGCGGTGATCGATGATTGAATAGTCGAAGCTGGCGTAGCCTTTGGAGACACTCTTTAGCCGGTCATAGAAATCGAACACCACTTCATTCAGAGGCAGCTCGTACACCAGCATGGCGCGAGAGCCGACGTACGACAGATCCTTCTGAACGCCGCGCCGATCCTGGCAGAGCTTGATGATCGAGCCGAGATATTCATCGGGGGTCAATATCGTCGCCTTGATCCAAGGCTCCTCGATTTCCTTGATATGCACGACATCGGGCAAATCGGCGGGATTGTGCAGTTCACGAACCTCGCCGTTGTTCATGTGCACGCGATAGACGACGCTAGGCGCGGTTGCGATCAGATCGAGATCGAATTCGCGCGTTAGACGCTCCTGGATGATTTCGAGATGCAGGAGCCCCAGGAAGCCGCAACGGAAGCCAAAGCCAAGAGCGGCGCTTGTTTCCATCTCAAAAGAAAAGCTCGCGTCATTCAGGCGCAGCTTCGACATCGCCGCGCGCAAGTCCTCGAAGTTGGCGGCGTCGACAGGAAAGAGACCGCAGAACACGACAGGCTGCGCCGGCTTGAAGCCAGGCAGCGCCTGCGCGGTCTCGCGCCGATATTCGGTGATGGTGTCGCCGACGCGTGCGTCGCCGACTTCCTTAATGCTCGCGGTCAGAACGCCGATCTCGCCGGGCCCCAGCTCAGCGACATCCTGGCGCTTGGGGCGCAGCACGCCCAAGGTATCGACATTGTAATCGGCCCCCGTCTGCATCAATTTGATGCGCATGCCCTTCTTCACCACCCCGTCAATGACGCGGAAGAGCACCACGACGCCGAGATAGGCGTCGTACCAGGCGTCAACCAGCAGCGCCTTCAGCGGCGCGCTGGCGTCACCACTCTTGGGCGGCGGCAGGCGCGTGATGATAGCGTCCAGCAATTCGCGAATGCCCTCGCCGGTCTTGCCGGACGCGAGGATGGCTTGGCTGGCGTCCAGGCCTATGACTTCCTCAATCTGAGCCTTCACGCGCTCAGGCTCGGCGGCTGGCAGATCGATCTTGTTGATCACCGGAACGATCTCGAGGTCGTTGTCGAGCGCCTGATAGACATTCGCCAGCGTCTGAGCCTCAACGCCCTGGCTTGCATCCACCACCAAGAGTGCGCCTTCGCAGGCGGCCAAACTTCGGCTCACCTCATACGCAAAGTCCACATGCCCAGGCGTGTCCATCAGGTTGAGAACGTAACCATTGTAGTCGAGGCGCACGGTCTGCGCCTTGATTGTGATTCCGCGCTCCTTCTCGATCTCCATGGAATCG
This sequence comes from Hyphomonadaceae bacterium, assembly GCA_041398345.1. Lineage (GTDB taxonomy): Bacteria > Pseudomonadota > Alphaproteobacteria > Caulobacterales > Aquidulcibacteraceae > Vitreimonas. The sequence continues at coordinate 157,737 of JAWKUY010000007.1, forward strand.
AGCACCTGCTCGGTCATTTCCCGCGCCGTGAGCCCCCCCGTTTCCTGAATCAGGCGGTCGCTCAAAGTGCTCTTGCCGTGGTCGATGTGGGCCACGATGGAAAAATTGCGTATCTTGTCGCGGGGAGTCATTGCGGGGGGTGGTTATACGAGCCCGGGCGGCGCGCCAAGCAGGCGCCCCCGGCTCAATTGGGCATGAGACTGAAAAACGCAGCGTAAAACACAATCCAGGCCATCGCCCACACCAAAACCAGCCGCGTGCCGCCAATATCAAACCATTGGCGAGCCAAGCCCCCGGCCCAGGCGGCAAGCAAGAAGCGCGGCAATCGAGCCAAAACAGAAGTCAGTACAAACAACGGCGGCGACACGCCGGCCTCAGGGGCAAGCAAGGCGAACACCTTGTACGGCGTGCTCGTGAGGGGCCCAAGCAGCGCGGCGACCAGCCAACCACGCTCGCCCACCCCCGCGGCCGCAGCATTCATCATAGCGTCGCTGACGGCGGGCACAGCGGAAACGGCGGCCACCGCCGCCGCATGATCGGTCGCGCTCCAGGCGAACATCACGCACCCGCCAAGCGCGGCGCCGATAGCCGCCACAAAGGCGATGTTGCTCGCCTCCCGGCCGCCGCGACACAAACCAGCAAGACTGAGAAGCACATCCGGAACGATGAAGAAAATCGTGGCCTCCGCCGCGCCCCACGCGAGCGCGAGCAGGCCCCATCCGTATTTTCGCGCCAGCGTCATCGGCGCTCCCTGCCACGCGGCCGCAACCGATACAATGCCGCGCGACTTGCTGCGTGGTTGTCAAGTGGCGCGCACGCCTCTAGGTCCAGGACCATGGCGCTCGAAACAATGTCTTTTGATACGATGCTCGCCGCGCGCTGGGCGGCGGCGCCCATCCTCTCGCAAGCAGCAGCGGTCGGCGCTTGCGCACTAGGCGCCGTCGCTCTGCGCGCCGCACTGGTTCCCGCTTTGCGGGCGCGTGCAGGTCAAGACCCGGCGAAAAACTGGCCGCTCGGCGTTGTTGCTTTCGCGATCCTGCTTGGGATCGTCTTCTCCCTGCTCGATCTGCGTGACATGCAACGCGAAATCGTCCGCGTCTGCGCCTTGATGGCGGCAGCCGGGGCGGCAATCGCGTTGACCATGCGCGCCGTCGGACCAACGGCGCTGGGTGTCGCCCTCAGCCTGCTTGCGGCCGCCATAGCGGGACTGGAAGCGTTTCATCTGTTCCAGCCGCTGGCGACGGCGCTCGATGCACAGGCGATCGAGGTCAGCCA
>JAWKUY010000008.1:0-155057 GCA_041398345.1 Hyphomonadaceae bacterium
TGCGGATCAATCTTGAGAGCTATTTCAGGCTCTCCCGCGCCGCACTCAGGAACATGATGAAGAACCGTGCGGGCCGCATCATCGGCATCACCTCCGTTGTGGGCGTGATGGGCAATCCCGGTCAGGCCAATTACTGCGCCTCGAAGGCAGGGATGATCGGGTTCACCAAGTCGCTCGCCGCTGAGGTCGCGAGCCGTGGCGTCACCGCCAATTGCATCGCGCCAGGTTTCATCGCTTCGCCGATGACGGACGTGCTGAACGAGGCCCAGCGGACGGGCATGCTGGCCAGAATTCCCGCCGGACGGCTCGGAGAAGGCGCCGATATTGCGGCGGCAGCCGTCTATCTGGCCAGCGACGAGGCCGCGTACGTGACGGGGCAAACCCTGCACGTGAATGGCGGCATGGCGATGATCTGAAATATTGGCGCAACACGCTGTTTCTAGGCTGCCAAGCTCTCAAGTTTGGAGGCTGTATGCGAGTAGTGTTGCGGATCGGCGCAGTTTTGACTGCGCTTTGCCTTGCGGGAGGAAGCGCAGAAGCGATCATCATGCGCCATGACGTTGACGAGCGCGGCTACCTTCAACTTGGCGAGGCGCATCGGCAGATTTTGGTGCAGTTGGGCCTCTACGCTGAGGAAGACCACTCGCCAATGTTGTACAGCGGCATGGGAACGCTGATCGCGCCCGACTGGGTTGTGACGGCAGCCCACGCCACGGAATACATGTTGCAGACCCCGCCGCCCGAGGGTGGCGTGCGTCATGTTTTCATCAAGGGACGCGGGTACGAGGTGGCGGAAATCATTCCTCATCCCGCGTATGACGGCGCCACTTACGCCAATGACATTGCGCTCATTCATCTGGCGCGCGCCGTGCGTGATCCGCACCCGGCGTGCGTCTACGAGGCGGGCGACGAGAGTGGCAAGGTCGTGACGTTGGTGGGAACGGGCTATCAAGGCAATGGGCGCGACGGCCCGGGTGAGCATCCCGACGGCGCTCTGCGGGGGGCGACGGTTCGGGTCGACACTGCTGACGGCGCGACCCTGACCTGGCGCTTCCGCGCCCCCGGCGAGCGTGGCGTTACGCCGTTGGAGGGCATCAGCGGTCCCGGCGACAGCGGCGGGCCTGCGTTGATCGAGACGCCCGCTGGATATTGCATTGCCGGGGTGTCCAGCGCCCAGCGGATCGAAGTGCAGGTTGGCGCCGCAGAGGGCGCTCATCCACAAGGCGAGGGCCATTATGGGGTGACGGAGGTCTATACGCGTGTGTCGCAATTCGCCCCTTGGATTCGCCAGGTCATGGCGGAACGCCGGTAGTAAACTGAACAAACTCCGGGGGGCGGGATCGCCTCAAAGCGAAAAATGCTTGCGTGCGGCCCCTCCTATGGTCAAAAGGCCGCTCACAGCGCGCTCCCACGGGGCGTGACCAATAGTTCAGCACTGGCGAGGCGTGCATGTCGGAAGTTTTTGAACGCGTTAAGGCGATCGTGATCAAGCACCTCGAAGCCGCGCCGGAGAAGGTGACCGAAAAGGCGTCCTTCATTGACGATCTCGGCGCGGACAGCTTGGACAACGTCGAGCTGGTCATGGCGTTCGAGGAAGAGTTCGGGATTGAGATCCCTGACGATGCGGCCGAGCACATCCAGACGGTTGGCGACGCCGTGAAGTTCATCTCGGAGAAGCAGGGCTGAAGCCCCTGCGGCGCCAAGGAGGAACTCCCCCTTGAAGCGGCGCGTTGTCATTACTGGCATCGGGCTTGTGACCCCGTTGGCTTCCGGACGTGAAGCCACATGGGAGCGTCTGCTTGCGGGCAGATCCGGCGCCAACAGAATTGAACACATAAAGGTCGATGACCTGCCGTGTCAGATCGCATGCATCGTGCCGCGGGCTGATGGCCGCGGCGGCGGCGCGGGCGATCCACATGCTTTCGATCCCGACAAAACGATGTCGGCGAAGGAGCAACGGCGGGTCGATGATTTCATCCTCCTCGGCATGGCGGCCGCCGACGAGGCGATGGCCGACTCCGGTTTCAAGCCGGAGACCGAGGAAGAGAAATGCCGCGCCGGAGTCTTGATCGGTTCCGGCATTGGCGGGCTCAATACGATTGCCGCCAACACGCTGCTGCTTGAGCGGGAAGGTCCGCGCAAGATCAGTCCCTTCTTCATTCCGAGCGCGCTGATCAATCTCGTCTCAGGACAGGTTTCGATCCGCTACGGGCTGAAGGGCCCAAACCACGCCGTTGTGACGGCCTGCGCGACAGGCGCGCATGCGGTTGGCGATGCTGCCCGTCTTATCGCTTATGGTGATGCAGACGTCATGGTGGCTGGCGGCGCAGAAGCCTCGATCTGCCGCATCGGCATGGCGGGGTTCTGCGCGTCGAGAGCGATGTCGACCGGGTTCAACGACAGGCCGGAGCAAGCGTCGCGTCCGTACGACAAGGACCGGGACGGCTTCGTCATGGGCGAAGGCGCCGGTTGCCTGGTGCTTGAGGAGTACGAGCACGCCAAGGCGCGCGGGGCCAAAGTGTACGCCGAGATCAAGGGGTACGGCCTCTCCGGCGACGCCTACCACATCACAGCCCCAGCAGAGGACGGCGACGGCGGCTTCCGCGCCATGACGGCGGCCCTCAAGAGCTCGGGCTTGGCGGTCGGCGATATCGACTACGTGAACGCCCATGGCACATCGACGCCCCTTGGGGACGAGATTGAGTTGAAGGCGATCGAACGCTTCTTCGGCGATGCTGCTGGCAAGCTCTCGTTGTCATCGACAAAATCAGCGGTCGGCCACCTGCTGGGGGCGGCGGGCGCCGTGGAGGCGATTTTCTGCGCGCTGGCCATCCGCGATGGCGTCATCCCGCCGACGCTGAACCTGGACAATCCTTCAGTCGAAACCGCCATAGATTTGACGCCCAAGACCGCCAAGAAACGGCCGGTGAAGGCGGCGATGTCGAATTCGTTCGGATTCGGAGGCACGAACGCCGCCTTGATCCTGACAGCGGTGGATTAATGGCCAGAGCCTATCCGCGCCGTGGCGGCGGCGGTTTGATGTCGGTGCTGTTTTGGCTGGCGGTGCTTGCTGGCGCGGCGGCGATATTCCTGTTTTTTTATCTCACCAGCGCCATTGCCCGCGCTGGACCCAGCGGCGAGGACCGCACCTTCGTTGTTGAACGAGGCGCATCGGGCGCTGAGATCGCTGGCGCTCTCCAGCGCGAGGGCCTGATCAGCGACGCCTTGCTGTTTCGCATCGAGAACCGGCTGCATGGTGACGGCGTTGCTCTGCAGGCGGGGGAATATCTGATACCGGCGCGCGCCTCCGTTCGCGACATCGTCGCCATGATGACAAGCGGTGACGCGCTGATGCACGCGATCACCTTCCCAGAAGGCATCACCATTTCGGGCGTGATGCGCGTTCTTGAGGAGTCGGCTGTGCTGCAAGGCGACATGCCGGAAGCGCCGCCCGAGGGCTCGATCTTGCCAGACACATATCATGTGCAGCGCGGCATGACGCGGGCGGCTTTGTTGCAGCAAATGCGCGACGCGCACGATGCGGCGGTTGCTGAAATCTGGGCCGGGCGTCAGCCCAACTTGCCGCTGGCCACGCCCGAGGATTTGGTCAATCTCGCCTCGATCGTCGAGCGCGAAACCGGCGTCGCCTCGGAGCGGCCTCTGGTAGCGTCCGTATTTGTCAACCGATTGCGCAGGCCGATGCGGCTGGAGACCGATCCCACAATCATCTACGGCGTGTGCCGCCAATTGCCCGCCCGATGCCGCGATGGGCGTCTCGTGGATGCGCAGGGGAACCGGCGCACCATCCGTCAGAGCGAGATTGATCTGAACACTGGCTACAACACCTACCGCATTGATGGACTGCCGCCGACGCCGATCTGCAATCCTGGGCGCGCCGCGCTGGAGGCGACAGCAAATCCCGCGCAGTCAAATGCGCTCTTCTTCGTCGCCGATGGCACAGGCGGGCACGTGTTTGCCGCAAGCCTAGCCGAACACAACGCTAATGTGGCGCGTTGGCGCGTCATCGAGGCCGAGCGCTTGGCCGCCGAGCGCGCGCGGCGCTGAAACAAGAACGCCTCCCCGTGAGGGAGGCGCTGAGTTGGGCGGGAATGGGGCCAGGCCCGTTGCCTGGGCATGGAAAAGCTGGGCGCGTTTTGGCCGAGTCGCATTAAGGCGGCGTGACACTTGACCGACAGATGCGCGAAAAGAGCGTCCATGAGCATTTCAGGAATGACAGGCTTCGCGCGGGCCGAGGGCGAGCATGACGGTCAGCGCTGGATCTGGGAGGTCAAAAGCGTCAACGGGCGCGGCCTCGATCTGAAGTTGCGGCTTCCGCCGGGATTTGACGGGATGGAGCCGCAAGTGCGCGCTGCTGCTGGCGCGCGGTTCAAGCGCGGCTCGCTGCAGGGGACGCTGACGCTTACGCGTGACGCGGCGGCGGCCTCGGCGATCATGCTCGATCTCGCACTCGTTGAGCGCCTGCTTCAGGCGGGCGAAACCTTCGGCGACCGGGTGAGCAAGCCTCGGTGGGATGGTCTCCTGGGCGTGCGGGGCGTCGTAACCGGCGAGGAGGCCGCCGAGCTCGAACCAGAAGAGCGCGCAGCGTTCGAGGCGGCGCTGCTTGCGGGCTTCAACGAGGCGCTGGCGGATCTGGCGGCGGCGCGTCAGGCCGAAGGACGCGCGCTCGCAACGATCTTTTTGAACGCTGCGGAGCGGATGGAAGCCCTCGTCGCCGCTGCGCGCGCGAGCGCGGGTGCGGCGCCGGCGGCGGCCATGGAGAGGTTGCGTCAGCGCTTGGAAAGCCTGGCGCCCGAGGTGAAGATCGATCCCGCGCGGCTGGCGCAGGAGGCGGCGATCGCAGCCGCCAAGGCCGACGTGCAAGAGGAGCTTGAGCGGCTCGCCGTCCACACCCGCGAGCTGCGCGGGTTGTTGACGAAGGCTGAACCCGCAGGGCGCAGACTGGATTTCCTCAGTCAGGAACTGACGCGCGAAGCCAATACGCTGTGTTCGAAATCCGCCGACATAGAGCTGACGCGCATCGGCCTCGATCTGAAAGCGGTTGTTGATCAAATCAAGGAGCAAGCCGCCAATGTTGAATGAACACGTGGCGCGGCGCGGCCTTATGTTCGTGCTCTCGAGCCCCTCAGGCGCAGGCAAGTCCACATTGGCGCGCAAGCTGCTGGACGAAGACGCCAACATGTCCCTTTCGGTGTCCGCGACTACGCGACCGCCGCGCGCCAGTGAAGTGAACGGGCGCGAATACAAGTTCATGGCCAAGGAGACATTCGAGGAGATGGCTGATCGCGGCGAATTTCTCGAACACGCCATGGTCTTTGGCAATCACTATGGCACCCCGCGCGCTCCGGTGGAGGCCATGCTGATCCAGGGGCGCGACGTCTTGTTTGACGTCGATTGGCAGGGCGCGCGCGCGCTCCGCGCGGCCGAGCCTCAGGATGTCGTCGGAATATTCATTCTGCCTCCGTCGATGGCGGAGCTGGAGCGGCGTCTGCGCGCGCGCAATGAAGACAGCGAAGAGGTCATCGCGAAACGGATGGCGCGCTCACTGGATGAGATTTCCCATTGGGAGGAGTATGATTACGTTCTGGTCAACACGCTGCTTGAACAGACGCTCGGACAAATCAAACAGATACTCGCCGCCGAACGGCTGAAGCGCGCGCGCCAATTGTGGCTCAAGCTACATGTTGAGCGCCTGAGAAAGGGAATCTAGTGCGGCTGGCAGTGATCTCGCTCACATTCTCGTTGGTGGCGTGCGCACAGCCGCCGGCACCTTCGCCGACGGCGCAGACTGAGGAGGCAGCCGTGGTCCATACAAATAATCACGTCGATTACGTCGAATTCTCCGCGCAGGATTTGAGTGCGGTGAAAGCGTTTTACGGCCAAGCCTTTGGCTGGACGTTTCAAGATTGGGGACCTGATTACACCGCATTCTCCGGCGCCGGTGTCGAAGGCGGGTTCCGGGGGGGCGAAGCGCCGGCAGCCGGGGGAGCGCTCGTCATCCTCTACGCCGACGATCTTGAGGCCGCCGAGCGCGCGGTCACAGCCGCGGGCGGCGAGATCATCGCGCGCCACGAATTTCCGGGCGGGCGCAGGTTTCATTTCCGGGACCCTGCGGGCAACGTGCTTGGCGTGTGGACCATCGCCCCTGAGTGAGCGTGCTCAAGCGCCTGGGCGCGCTGCCGCTCCCAGGTCAATCGCGCACTCAGGCCATGCGCAACCAGGCGTCGGTGAGACGGCGAAAGCCGGCCGGATCGATTTCTTCAGCGCGGGCTGTAGGGGGAAGGTCGGCGCTGCGGAGAAGCGCCTCAGCGTCCTGGGTTAGAGATTTCAATGCGCTGCGCAGCATCTTGCGGCGCTGCCCAAACGCGGCGGCGGTGACGCGCTCCAAAGCGTCGAGGTTGGGGTAGGGATCCCTACAGTCAGTCAGATGCACGATTGCCGAGGCGATCTTGGGTGGTGGCGTAAAGGCCCGAGCCGGGACGGTGAATTCAAGGCGCGCATGGCAGCGCGCTTTCGCCAGCACGGCAAGCCGCCCGTAGGCTGCGCTCCCCGGTTCGGCGACGATGCGCTGTGCGACCTCCTTCTGAAACATGAGCGTCATGTCTCCGCGCCAGCCGCTCCCCTTCAGCCACTTCACCAGCAGCGGCGTTCCGACATTGTACGGGAGATTGGAGACGACGGCGGCTTTGCCAGCGCCGAGCAAGCTGGCCTCATCGGCGGCGAGGGCGTCTGCGTGGACAATGTGCAAGCGTCCCCCGCTCCACGCGACGAGCGGTTCAAGCATGGGCAGGAAGCGTGCATCCCTTTCGATGGCGATCAGCGGGCTGGCGCCTGCCTCCAGCAAAGCGCGTGTCAGGCCGCCGGGTCCGGGGCCAACCTCCAGGACGGGCTTGCCGCTTATTGGGCCTGCGGCGCGCGCGATGCGGCGCGTGATGTTGAGGTCGAGCAAGAAATGTTGGCCAAGCCCCTTGTTGGCCCACAGATCGTGCGCCTCCAGCTCTTCGCGCAACGTCGGCAGGTCATCGGCGTTCATGCGCGCGCGCGCCGCTCCGCCATCTCCGAGGCCAGCCCCAGCGCCGCCTTCAAGCTGTCGGGCCGCGCCATGCCTTTGCCGGCGATGTCGAACCCCACGCCGTGATCGGGCGATGTGCGCACGATGGGCAGGCCGAGCGTCACATTCACGGCGTCCCAGAAATGAAGCGTCTTGATCGGGATAAGGCCTTGGTCGTGATAAAGCGCGAGCGCGGCGTCGTAGGTCGTTCGCGCCGCTTCATGAAAAAGGGCGTCCGCTGATCGTGCGTCGGAGATATCCCATCCCTCGGCGCGCAATGCGGCCGCCGCCGGGTTTATGATGTCGATCTCTTCGCGGCCAATGTGGCCATGCTCTCCCGCGTGCGGATTCAGTCCGCACATGGCAATGCGCGGCGATGCAATGCCGAACTCTCGGCGCAGCGCCTCGCAGAGCACGCGTCCCGTTGAAACTATGCGCTCGTGCGTAAGTTCCGAGGTGACGCTCGCGAACGGAGTGTGAATTGTAGCGAGGGCGACGCGCAGGGTCTGGCCTGCAAGCATCATCACCGGGCCGCGCTCTCCCGTCCACGCCATGTCCCCGGTGAGGTGGGCGATGAACTCTGTATGGCCAGGAAAGCCGAAGCCGGATCGTTGCAGAACGGATTTCGCTATCGGCAATGTCACAAGCGCGGAGGCGACCCCGTTGCGCACGGCATCGACGCCGCGGGCGATGGCGGTGATCTTGGCGTCCGAATTTACCGGGTCGGGCGCGCCGGGTGTTTCCTCCATCGCGAGGGGAATGTTGAGCACCTGCAAGCTTGAACCATCATCCGCCGTGAGCGCGGCCGCCTCGGTGACGACCGAAAGCCTGGGCTTCGGGGCGCCGATCCGCGCGCACGCCCGCTCGAATGCGTCGGCGTCGCAAATGAGCACGAAGGGCGGCGTTGCGCTGGTGCGCTCGGCCCAGACGCGCGCAGCCAACTCGAGGCCGATCCCCGCGGGATCGCCCATCGAAATTGCGAGCGGCTTCACGACGCTATTGTCGTGTGATGATGGTCGCTTCGCGGCGCAGATTGCGAAGGTAGCGATCGGCCAGCATCGTCAATTCGGTCTCGCGGAGCTGATCCGAGATTTCGTCTCGGCCGGGAACGCCGCGGCCGCCTGTCTCGCGTGCGCACAGCACGACCATGCTGGCCTGTTCGCCTTCAACTTGAACTGCAGACGCGGCGCCAGGCTCAAGGTCGGTTAGCCGCGCGCGGATTGCTGGCGAGAGTTCAGCTTCGACTGTTTGCCCGAGGTCAATCGCGGTGGCGCCTTGCACGCCGGAGATGAGGCTGTCGAGATTTCCACAGCCCTCGATGCGCCGGCGTACGCGTTCAAGCGCGCCGCTGCGCGCCGCGGGGGCGCTGATCTGGCGCAAGGTGACGATGGAGGTTGCGCCTTCGGGCACGCCCTCCCGGCGGTCGCGCATCGCGATGATATAGACGCCGTTGGACGCGCGTATGGGCAGCGAAACTTGGCCCGGTTGTAGCCGCTCGGCGATGGGACGCACCTCCGGTGCAAGCTCGGCCGCCGTGATCCACCCGAGATCTCCTCCTGCCGCCGCAGAGGGCGCACGTGAGAACTGACGAGCGACAAGCGGGAACGGTGCTCGCTGCTGTTGCATCTGATCGAGCAGGTGCGCTGCGCCCTGTTCCATTTCTGCGAAATCTTGCGGCGTGTCGGCTGGCAGGAATATCTCAGATATCTCGTATTGGGGGCGCTGAGCGCTGGCCGCTATGCGCTGCTGGGTTTCTGTGATCTCCGTCTCTGAAACCCGCACGCGAGAGCCATAGAGGCCCGAAATCAACCGCTGCCATGCAATCTCCGCTTCGACCTGTTGGCGGAGCGTGGAGAGCGAAATCCCATTGGCCGATAGGTTGCCGGCGAGTCCTTCCAAGGTCATTTGATTGCGTGACGCCATATCTCCAATGCGCCGATCGACTTGATCGACGCCGATTGAAATGTCGAACTTGGAGGCTTCTTCGATCTGAAGGCGTTCATCGACGAGATCCCGCAGCGCCTGCGAGCTGGCCCGTTGCAGCATTTCGGGGCTGGTTGGGATGTTGGCGAAGAGCAGCAGCATCGCGGCGCGCTGCCGTACGTCGTAAGTGGAGATGACGTGGTCGTTGACGATGGCGGCGACGCCCTCTGCATTCTGCGCACGCACCGGCGCAGCGATCCCAAGCACAGCGACAGCCAGCGCGGCCGCAGCGGTTGCGTACTTCAAGTTCATGGTCCGTCCTGTTCCGCCTCAGCTCCCGCCCACTACGCCAAGCGACCTCAGTCCAATGCGGATCTGGAGTCCCTCATCTGGGCCGATGTTGCCCCGCCGGGTTTCCGAGCGGGTGTAGGCAATCTCAAGGAAGGTGCAATCGTCCTCGTAGATCGCACGAATGTCCTGACGCAAATTTATGTCTGAATCGAGGTCTCTAGTGATCCCGTACTGCATTCGCCACCCGCGAACGAGTTCGACCCCAACATTGGCGTTCAGTTCTTCATTTGGGGCGGTGGGGTCGGTGCTGGCGGAGTTCTGGATGTTGAAATATCGCGCGCTGGCCCTGATCCGTCCGACCTGTCCCCGCACGCCGAGGTCAAGGCGCCGCACTTCGAGACTTTCGTCATCGAGGCGGAGCCTCGTTTCCGCTCCAAAGCCGCGGCCAAGGTCGATTTGACCGGACGCCACCCAGTCTGAGCTTTGGCCCGAGAGGTTATTGCGGTCGGTGAAGCCCGGGGCCGCCTGTTCCCGCCAGCGCCGGCCGAACATCACCGTGGCGCTTTCGCCTGAGTGCGCGCGCGCCGTTGCACGCACACCCGCACTCACCCGGCCGCCCGGTTCCCACAGGTCATAATTGGGAGCCGCGTTTGGCCGGAAGAGGTTGGAGGTGTCCAGCTCAAAAGCCAAGCTGTCCTCGTTCACGATCCGCGGATCGGGATCGGCGTCGGTGGCCCACGCCGCCATAACGACAGGCTCGACTATTGTGTCGAAGCGTTCGCCGGGTCGCATGAACGGCCAACTGATCTCCGCCCCGGCAAGGCCCAGGCCGCGGGTAAAGGTCTCGAATTGGTTGGCTGACGTTTCGACGTGGAAGATGTCGCCGCGCGCTTGCGCGAACGGGCTCACCACAAAACCTGGGCCAGCTATGGTGTCGCGGCGCCAGGTGGCGCCGAGCGACACGCGCGCATCGCTGCCATGGAAGGGGCCGACCCCATCATCGCTGCGCGCGAGCGCCGCGGTATTGGCTTGAAGGCGCAGCTGGCCGCCAAGCAGTGGATCGTGCAGCACCCGATCGACGTCAGCGAAAGGCAGGATTAGAGGCAGCAGTTCCGATGTGTCAGTGGTGCGCAGCCCCTGAAAGCCGACAAACGAGATCGAGTCATACGAATTCTCGTCCTGGCCTATGGCGTACAGCTGATTGATGAGGCGCGTTGTCTGCCCAAGGTAAGGCCCGCGCCGTTCGCCTGCGCCGTCCACATCGTATCGGCGCAGGTATTCGTCGTCGTAGATGTGCTCGACGCCGAAGCCCCAACGCCAATAATCATTGACCCGGAATGTGCCCTGGCCAAACACGCTGTATCGCAGAAGGGAGTCGCCGAAACGCGAGCCATCTGAGTCGAACAGCCGCTCGTCGGTGAATGTCGTGTCGAACGAAACCTGGCCCGACCAAAAACGTTTACGATAATCGATCCCGAGCAGGGGATTGACGTTGCCGTGAACTTGCAGCGATGCGGTCAGGTCTTGCGACGGCGAGATCGCCCAATAATACGGCTGCGCATAGAACGTCCCAAGCCGATTGTTGCGGCCGATCTTGGGCGGCAAAAACCCCGACGCGCGACCGACGCTTGGGTCTGGGTGAGCGAGGTACGGGAAATAGAGAACCGGCACGCCGACGACCTCGAGCACGGCGCTCTGATAGGAGATGGTTCGCGTGTCGTGATCTTGTATGGCGCGGCGCGCGCGAAGGCTCCAAGTCGGCGGGCGGTCGCCGGTCGTGCAGATTGGGCAGCTTGTGTAGATGATGTTGCGGAGTTCGCTCTCGCCGCTTCCGTGGCGAACGGCGGCTCGCGCCGCCAGCGTGCTCACCCCGCCGAGCCGCGCCCGAAGTTCGCGCGCGGCGCCCACGTTCATGGCTTCGTCGGCGTCAATCTCTTCGGCATACGTGACGGTGCCATCTTCGGCGGCGATCTGAACATCGCCGACTGCGTGGATACGCCCGTTGTTCAGGTCATAAACCAGGCGGTCTGCGCGCATGGTGCGGCCCTCGTAGCGGACCTGTACATCCCCTTGCGCGGTGATGGTTCCTGCCTCTTGGTCGTCGATGATTTCGTCGGCCTCCAAGAGGATGGCCGGTTCGACCTCAGATGCGGCGGTGGGAGCCTCCTGCGCCTGTGCGACCGCCGTGGTGCTGACGCTGACGGCCAGCGCGGCGGCAAGGGCGGCCCAGCCGAGCGGCGTCCGCTCGGCCGGCCGGCCGCCCATCTCCCCCGAACGGCTCATTCGCATCCCTTCTGCGACTCCCCGGCCTACCTAACCGCTTGGCCTCCAACGCGTCCAGCACTGGAGGCGGTTCGCGCGAATCGTTTCGGGCGGCTGTGGCAGCTCAGCCGTCTTCCACGAAAGCGACCAGCGCCAGGGCGATGAACATGCCGGCGATCGGAGCGCTCCACGCCGCGACCAAGGTCGGAACCGCCTGTGTAATGGCGAAGGCGCCGGCGAGCTGGCTGTAAAAGAACAAAAAGAGACCGATGCCGACGCCCGCGGCGCCCCACTGGGCCAAATTCCCGAGCCTTTGGAGGCGCAAGGAGAACGCCGCGCCAAGTCCCGCCATCGTGGCCAGCAGGAGCGGATAAGCGAGCAGCGCCTGCCACTTCAGCTCGTATCGCGTTGGCGCGAATCCAGCGGCGCGCGCCTCTCCGATGAATCCGGGGAGCGACCAGAACGACAATGTCGCCGGATTGACGAAGCGATTGATCAATTCTGAGGCGTCGAGAGTAGTTGGTATCGCCAGATAATTCTGATGGACAGGACGTCCCCCGGGCGTCGCTTCGACCAGGTCGCGGAGTTGCCAGAAGCCGGGCATGAGTTCCGCTTCGGCAGCGCGTATGCGCCGCGTGAAATGGAGCACGTCCTGCTGTGCTTCAAAGAACATGAAGGTCGCGCCCTGCAGGCGTGATCCGCTGGCGTCGACGCCGTCTGCGTGAATAACGACCTGTCCTTGGGCATCGCCTTGCCGAATCCAGACGCCGTTCTGGCCCGCCGCCGCAACACGCTCGGAAAGGGCGTCTTCCTTCTCAGTCTCGAACGCCTGATAGAGGCGCGCTCCCAGCGGGTTGAGCGCTGTGATGGCGACGACGCCGAGCGCTGCGCCGACGATGGCCGCCGGGGCCAGGAAGCGCCAGGCGGAAACCCCGGCCGCGCGCATCGCTACAAGCTCGCTCGACCGGTTGAGGCCGATGATCGCCATCATGGTGCCCGCGAGCACGACAAATGGTAGTGTCTGCTCGATGAGTGTGGGCGTTTTGAGCAGGGTGAGACGCAGCGCTTCGAACAGCGAAATATCGACGCGCGCGCCGACCGTGCGCATTTGTTCGACAAGATCGATCAGCAGGATCGACGCGAGCACGCCAAGCAGCGCGACCAGAATCCCGCTGAGCACGCGCCCGATGATGTAGCGCCCAATGCGGCCCCATAGGAAAGTCATGCCGCCGCCTCCGCCACGACAGTGGGTCCGAGCGAGGTTCTCTTACGGCGTGGCCGGCGTCCGCCCATCAGCAGGCCGACGATCGCGATAGTGGCCAGCGGCAAAGCGTATTGAAGGACATTGAGCTGGGGCGCGTCGGCGGCGACGACCTGTGTGACGAGGGAGCCGAGCCGAACAAGCAGCGCGGCGACGGCGGCCCACATGATGCGCCGCCCGTAGCCGCCACGGCGAAATTCCCCGAACAAGACGCCGGCCAACGCGATCATCGCAAGCGCAATATTGAGGAGCGGCGCCGCCAGCCGCGCGTGGCCCTCAGCGAGGAACTTGTCGATGTTGCGCTGATCGAAGTGGGAGGTGAGGTCAGGGAAGAAGAGCTCATACAAAGTGCGGTCTGAAGCCTTGAGATAGAACAGCTCGGGTTCCTCAAATACGCCGTCGAACTGGAGCACGTAGCGGTCAAAGTCGAGCACTTCGATGGAGCCGTCTACGGTTTGCCGCTGAACCTGACCGTCTCGCATGACGATCGCTGGTTTGCCGTCCACGGTGACGACAGCGCCGGCGCGCGCGGTGTAAGTGACGGGAAACTCCAGGCCCGGGCGCGCATCATCGATGAGCATGTCGCGCAATTCGCCTCCGCCGCCGCGTGAGCGGGCATACAGGGTCAGGCCGTCGGCAGGATAAGTGAAGGCGCCTTCTTCGACCAGGCTCGACGCCAAGTCGGAGCGGAGGCTGTAGAAGACCTCACGCCGCTCTTTGAACGCCGCGGGTTGAATCACAACGTTGATGGCCAGGTGCGCGAGTGCAGCGATGACCGCGAGCTGCATGATAGGCCCCGCGATGCGTTGGCGCGAGACGCCGGCTGCGTAAAGAACGGCGACCTCGCTTTCGCTGTGCATCCGGTTAAGTGCATAGACGACTGCAATGAACACTGCCATCGGCAGGATCAGGGAGATGAGCTGTGGAAGGGCCAGGATTGTCACCCATGCAAAGGCGAATCCCGCGTTGCGGTTGGTGACGATAATGTCGAGCTGATTGAGCCCCTGGGTGAGGATGGCGATGGCCGCCAGGCCCCCAAGGATCGCCAGCAGCGGTCCGGCCGCCTGCCGGAATACGTAGGCCGAAATTGTGTTCATGCACTCCCTTTGCTCGCGCCGCCGCGCCTAACGGTCGCGCTCAGCTTTCCATTTGCCTCTGGCATGGCTACCACTGCGGCGCACGAGGTTGAAGCGGCCGGATGCGCCCGAAATTCCTCCCATACCAACCCTGGGGACAGCATGGACATTCGATTTGTGACCGCCAGCGGCGGCGACGTTGTGGCGGTGATGGCGGGCGAAGGAGGGCAATTGCTGCCAGCGGCCCAGGCTCTGGACGCGGCCACCGGCGGCCGGATCACAAAGGCGATGGATGCGATCCGCTTCAGTGGCGGGCCGGGTGCGGCGATCGACTTGTTGGCGCCCGAAGGTGTGGATTTCGCCCGCGTACTCGTCATCGGCGTCGGCAAGGCTGATGGCGCCGACGGTTTGGCTGTTGAGCGTTGGGCCGGCCATGCCGTGCGCCGCACTCTGACATCGGGTGCGGGCAAGCTCGTCCTTCAGCCCGACGCACTGCCGAATGTATCGAAGGCGGAGGCGGGTGCGCATGCCGCGATGGGCGCCCGGCTGGCGGCATACCGGTTTGATGCCTATCGCACGAAGATGAAGCCCGAGACCAAGCCCAGCCTCGAAGTCGTTGAGATCGCCATGGAGGGCCCGGCGGCGGCGCGTGCGCGCGCCGAAAAGGACGCCGCGGTGGCTGAGGGCGTGTTCTTTGCGCGCGACCTGGTGAGCGAGCCGCCAAACGTCCTCTATCCGGAGAGCTTCGCCGAGCGCTTGCGCGACCTGGAGACAATCGGCGTCGATGTTGACGTGCTCGATCCTGTCGCGATGGAGCGCTTGGGCATGGGCGCCCTGCTCGGTGTGGCGCAGGGCTCTGCGCATCCCGCGCGTCTTGTCGCCATGAAATGGAACGGTGGCCGCAAAGGTTCGAAGCCGATCGCGCTCGTTGGCAAGGGCGTGACGTTCGACACGGGTGGAATTTCGTTGAAGCCTGGTGCGGGCATGGACGAGATGAAGGGGGACATGGGCGGCGCCGCTGCGGTAGCGGGTGCGATGAAAGCCATCGCGCTGCGCAAGGCCAAAGCAAATGTGGTGGGCGTTGTTGCGCTTGTCGAAAACATGCCCGGCGCCAACGCGCAGCGTCCGGGCGACATCGTCCACACCATGTCTGGCCAAACCATTGAGGTGCTCAACACGGACGCGGAGGGCCGTCTGATACTGGCCGACGCCGTTTGGTACGCCCAAGACAAATTCGACCCTAGCGCGGTCATCGACTTGGCGACCCTGACAGGGGCCGTCATCGTGGCCTTGGGGCATGAGCACGCGGGCCTTTACGCTAATGATGAAGACCTTGCGGGCGCTTTGATTGCCGCTGGCCTCGGTGAGGGCGAGCCGGTGTGGCGCATGCCGCTTGGGGCCGGTTACGACAAGATGATCGATACCGCCAACGCCGACATGAAGAACATCTCCGGCAAACCCGCAGCAGGCTCGATTGTAGGGGCGCAATTCATCAAGCGCTTCGTAAAAGAGGGCATGCCCTGGGCCCACATTGATATCGCAGGCACGGCGTGGAAGCCCGCGCCTTACGAGGATCCAATCTCCCCCGCCTGGGCGACCGGCTATGGCGTGCGTCTGCTCAACAGACTGGTGGCGAGCAAGTACGAGGACTGATGGCCGAACTCTGGTTCTACCATCTCGAGCGCAGCGAACTGGAACGGGCGCTGCCGCCCCTGCTGGAGAAATGCCTGCAGCGCGGCTGGCGGGCACTAGTTCGCGCGGGCTCCGCCGAGCGGCTGGATGCGCTCGACGCCGCAATATGGACCTTTCGCGACGACAGCTTTGTGCCGCACGCCCGCGAGGGCGACCCGGCGCGGCATCCTGTTTGGCTGACCCTTGAAGGCGGCAACCCAAACAATGCGCAGGCGTTGTTCCTTGTTGATGACGCGGAGCCCGGCGAGTTGACCGCTTTCGAGCGCGCATGTTTGCTGTTTGACGGCAATGACCCGGCCGCCTTGGAATTGGCCCGTTCGCGATGGAAACAGGCCAAGGGCGCGGGCGTTGCGGCCTCGTACTGGAAGGAAAGTGCGTCGGGACGGTGGGAGAAGCAGCAATGATGCGTTGGACGATTATCGCCCTTGCGGTTTTCGCGGCCTCTTGTGGCCAAACTCGCAGCTACACCTATCGGGAACTTGATGACCTGGCCCGGCGCACCGAGCGCGAGCAGATCGAGCGCCCCGCGCCCGACACATGTCATTTGAGTGAACATCAGGCGCTGATCGGGACCCCAGGGGATGCGATCGATCGATCGGCGCTGCCGCCCGGGGCGCGCGTGATCTGCTTTGGCTGCATGGCGACGGCGGACTACAACGCCGAGCGGCTGACAATTCAGCTGGGCGCCGATGGAAACGTCGCAAGCATGCGGTGCGGATGAAACCTGCGCCTCTGTCGCACTTGGCGGGGCGTGTTCACACGGTTATAGACCGCCCTCCGATCCAAGCTGGAGCCGCAGAAAACCATGCCCGTCGAACGCACCCTGTCGATCATCAAGCCGGACGCGACCAAGCGTAACCTCACCGGTGCGATCAACGCCGTGATCGAGGAGGCTGGGCTGCGCATCATTGCGCAGAAGCGCATCTGGCTCTCCGAGGGGCAGGCGGAAGGCTTCTACGCTGTCCACAAGGAGCGGCCGTTCTTCCGCGATCTGGTGACGTTCATGATTTCGGGTCCTGTCGTCGTGCAGGTGCTTTCGGGAGAGAACGCGGTGGCCAAGTATCGCGATGTGATGGGCGCCACCAACCCCGCGAACGCCGCTGAGGGCACGATCCGCAAGCGGTTTGCGGAATCGATCGAGGCCAATTCCGTGCACGGCTCCGACAGCGCTGACAACGCCGCTCGCGAGATCACGTTCTTCTTCAACGATCAGGAGATCGTTGGCTAGAAGCGTGTATCGGTAGTCGGCAGCACGCCCACGCGGTTGTCGGCTATTTCTTTTGGGGCGGTTTGTTTGGGTTAAGCGGGGTTGCGCGCTGGCCTTCGCCCACCGGCTTGGCTGCAGGGACCGGCTTCGAGGGGCTTGTTTCCTTCTTCTTATCGCTCATGGACGTCCTCCTTCCGAGTTTGGGAAATGTTACGCCTCTAGCGTCTAACGCGCCAGTTTCTTGCGGGCGATGATTTTCAAGCACCATTGGCGTAACCAGCAGCGTGCCGGGTTGCTCTGAGATGCGGGCGAGCTCCGCGTGCATGTTCGCAGCAAGATCACTGTCGATGCGGCCCAGTTCAAGCAGGCGATCGATGTGGATCTCAAAAAACCCGACTGGCCAGCGCCATATCGTGTCTTCCTTCGACACGACATCAACATGCGGCCGGTAGCTTTCGAGCGTCAGACCCATTTCCCGAAGCCAGGCGGGCAGGCTCCGCGCGATGTCCGGTTC
Source organism: Hyphomonadaceae bacterium (assembly GCA_041398345.1). Lineage (GTDB taxonomy): Bacteria > Pseudomonadota > Alphaproteobacteria > Caulobacterales > Aquidulcibacteraceae > Vitreimonas. The sequence continues at coordinate 17,296 of JAWKUY010000008.1, forward strand.
GCCGCCGGCAGCACGCCAATTGGCCACCACTTCATCGATGAAGCGGTCGAAAAAAGGTGTTTCCGCGGTGAAGCTGCAGGTGCGGTAGTCGAGATATTCGTGGATCACCAGCGCGCCGCCTGGCCGCAGAGAGTCGACGAGCTTTTTGAGTGCGGACTTGGGGTCGGGCAAGAAAGTGAGCACCCATCGCACCCAGGCCGCATCTGCTCCTTTGACGGGCAGCGCATCTGTGGCGAAATCAATCTCCTCGGCCTCCACCTGTGTGAGCGCGCGTGCTTGCGCGTGCGCTTGGAGTACACTCAAAAATCGGCGGGATCGTTCAAAGGCAAATACGCGGCCTGTCGGGCCGACAATCTCGGCGAGGTCCATGGTTGCGAAGCCGGGACCTGCGCCGAAGTCGATCACTCTGGCGCCTTCGTCGATGCCGGCGCGTTTCCAGGCGTCAAGCGCACGCGTGCGCCAAACCCGATGTTGAAAACCGAGGCGATTGATCTCCTCGTCATGGGTGCCAAGAACATAATCGCGATCGGCCATCGATGGGTGTTCCTCCGGCGCCAATATAGGCGCGCGGGCCAGCGCCGTCTCGCCGGAAACGGACGCGTCGCGCCGCATCCGATCAGTCGGCTTTGAACGCTTCCTGGTGGAGCTTGCCCGCACCGCCTATGTCGTCCCAACCCGCCTTTGAGCCCACCCAAATGTGATGCGCCACACGCATGCGCTCGCCGCCCTCGTCGATCAGGCCGGCGGGAATGTAGGTGCGCTCAGCGTCGTTTGCCCCGGGCACTGCCGAGCCGCAGATCGCGCAGAACCAGCCCTGCCAATCCGCGCCAGGTTTTTTCCATGTCGAGATGCGATCTTGGCCGCGGAGCCATCGGAATGTCTCGTTCGGAACGACAACCACGGCGATGCCGTTGGCGCCGGTAAATCTGCGGCAGATTGAGCAGTGGCACACGAACACATCGTCAAGTGGCGCGCTGGTCTCGAACGCTACAGCGCCGCAATTGCACTCACCTCGCGCCATTGGCCTCCCCTTTGCTGCTGTCGTGACGGCGGGGCGAGTTGTCCACGCCGCGTGCGAGATCCGTCAAGCAGCGGGGGTAAAGGGCGTGTTCGAGTTCGAGAACGCGCGCCGCCAGCGTTTCGGGGGTGTCGCCAGGCAAGACAGCCAGTGAGGCTTGGCCGAGAATTGGGCCGGCGTCCACGTCCTCGACGACCAAGTGCACGGTGCAGCCATGCTCACTCTCCCTCGCCGCGAGCGCACGCACATGGGTATCGACGCCAGGATATTTTGGCAGGAGCGAAGGGTGGATGTTGATGAGGCGTCCGGCCCAGGCGCGCACAAAAAATGGCGTGAGAACCCGCATGAAGCCCGCGAGCGCTACGATCTCGATTTTGCGCTGGACGAGGAGTGCATCGAGGTCGCGTTCGAATGCCTCACGGTTCTTGCCGTACGGCCTGTGGTCGAGCGCGAGCGCTTCAACGCCTGCTGCGCGTGCGCGCTCAAGGCCGGCGGCTTCAGGCTTGTTGGAGACGACCAGCGCTATGTCATAGGCATCTTGCTCGGCGTCCAGCAGCGCCTGAAGGTTTGACCCTCGTCCGGAAATCAGGACGGCGACGCGTTTCCTCATCCGTTTTTCAGCGCGCCAATCGCAAAAGCGGTTTCACCGGCCGCGTTCAGCGCCGCCACAACCTCGCTGACACGGTTTGGCGCGACAATCAGCGCCATGCCAATCCCGAGATTGAAGGTGCGGCGCATATCGTCTTCCGGGACGCCCCCCGTGGTCTGCAGCCAGTCAAAAACAGCCGGGCGCTCCCAGGCCCGCCAGTCGATCACGGCCTGCAAGCGATCGGGCAGCGCGCGCGGCGTGTTTTCGACCAGACCGCCTCCCGTGATGTGCGCGGCGCCTTTCGCCAGTTTCGCCTCGAAGATCGGCTTCAGCGCTTTGGCGTAGATGCGCGTCGGTTCAAGCAGCGCTTCGGCAAGGCACTTGCCGGGAGCGAACGGCGCTGGCGCATCCCACGCGAGGCCCGAGCGATCGACGATCTTGCGCACCAGAGAATAGCCATTGGAGTGAGGCCCGCTGGACCCGACGCCGACGATAATGTCGCCGTTCTCCATTTCGTCCATTCGCGGCAGCAAAGTTCCGCGCTCGGCGGCGCCAATGGCGAAACCGGCCAGATCGTAGTCTCCCTTGGCATACATGCCGGGCATTTCCGCGGTTTCGCCGCCAGCGAGGGCGGCGCCAGCCTGGCGGCAGCCCTCGGCAATGCCGCGGACGACTCTTGCAGCTTCGTCCGCGTTGAGCCTGCCTGTCGCGTAATAGTCGAGGAACATGAGCGGCTCGGCGCCTTGAGCCGAGAGATCGTTCACGCACATCGCCACTAGGTCGACGCCCACGGTCTCGTGGCGGCCGCTTTCAATGGCGATCTTGAGCTTGGTGCCGACGCCGTCGGTGGTCGCCAGGAAGATGGGGTCCTTGAAACCGGCGGCCTTGGGGTCGAAGACCGCTGCGAATCCCCCCAGACCAGCCTCAGCGCCGGGGCGGGCTGTCGATTTCGCAGCTGGCTTGATGAGGTCGACGAGGCGCTCGCCCTCGTCGATATCAACGCCAGCTTGGGCGTAGGTAAGGCCGGTGGTTCCTTTGAGATTGGTCACGTGATGAGTCCAGAAGCCGCCACATTGATAGGCGATTCCGCGCCGGGTAGGGTCAGGCGCTTTTGCAGCGCACAACGAGGTACCGTAATGAAAGCCATGCCCCTGGCCGCCTTCGCCGCGCTTTTCCTTGCGGCCTTTTGCGCGTTCGCGCCCGGCGCGGCAAGCGCCCAGGGCCGCGACAACGTCTACGCCGTCAGCGGGGTATACGTGGATGAGACCGCCGCTAATGCCGCGGCGGCTCAGCAAGCAGGGTTCGCAGCCGCCCAGCAGGCGGGATTTGAACGGCTGGTGCGCCGGCTGACGATCCCGGAAGAACTCGGGGCCCGGGGGGTCCCTGACGTTGACGGCGCTACGCTGGAGCGCCTGATTTCAAGCGTCGATATCGAGGAGGAGCGCCGTTCGGGCACCCGATATGTCGGGCGGTTGACGGTTCACTTTGACCCATCCGGCGTGCGCTCCGTTCTCCGGCAGCACAACCTGTCGGTGGTGGATACGCGGACTGCCCCCATCCTGATCGCCCCGCTGGTGGTGGATGGCACGCCCGACGATACGGCCTCGCTTTGGCGCGACGTTTGGCGCCAGGGCGGTTTCGAGGGCGAACTCGTTCCTTTGGCGGTTGCGCCGGCCGAACTTCGGGGGGCGCCCGCATGGGAGAGCGCGGCGCCCTTCGCGCAGGGCGCTGCTGCGGCTTCCGCCCTTTTCGCGACGCTGCGGGTTCAGGGCTCGACGGTCGTCGCAGCTCTAACGGAAGTGGACGCGAATGCGCGTCGCGAGCGCGGCGAGGTCACCGCGCGGCTGAGCGGCAATGATGCAACGGCGCTGCGCGCGGCACTGTCGTCGCTTGCCGACCAGACAAGTCTGCGTATCCAGAACGAGTGGAAGGCGCGCATTGCGACCAGTGGCGGCCAACGCGCGCGAGTCTCAGCTTCGGCGCTCTACAGTGATCAACAGCAATGGGAGCGGATCAAGGACGCGCTGGAGGGTGCGGCGCAGACGCTGATCTCGGAAATCCGCATCGAAGCGGTGGGCCGTGAAGGCGCGCTGGTTTCATTCTCCTTTGTGGGTGACCGGGCTCAATTGGCCGCGGAGCTCAATCGCCGCGGCGTGCAACTCTCGGACACCGCGCAGGGGCCGACGCTGCGCGTCACCGGGAGGTAACCGCAAGCGCTCATGGGTCAGCCTCGCCTGTTCGAGTTTCGCATGGGCGAGCGCTCGCCCGATACGCTGGTGGTGGCTGACGCAAACCGCGACGCGGCAAAGCTCCTCACCGACTGGCGATGCTGGCCGGGAGGCGCGCTAGCGCTCATAGGCCCTCAGGGATCGGGCAAGACCCATCTCTCATTAGCTTGGGCGCTGGAGACGGGCGCGCGCCAAGTCACGCCGAAAGCGGCGCCGGAGGATGCGGCCGCCATTTTCCAGGAAGCTGGCGGGCGGATACTGATCGATGACGCCGACGGCGGCGCAGATGAGGCGATGCTTTGGCATGTGCTCGACCTGACGCGCGTGCGCGACGGCGCGGTGTTGCTCACCGGCGCGTCGGCGCCTGGTGAATGGCCGGTAAACGTGCCGGATCTGCGCTCGCGACTGGCGGCTCTGCCGGTTGCCCGGTTGAAAGAGCCGGATGAAGCGCTGATGGAAGTGGTTTTGCGCCGGATTTGTCGCGAACAATTCATTCAATTGAGCGATGATGCCGCCAAATACCTCGTGCGGAGGCTTCCCAGGACTTTCGCGGCGGCCCGGTTGTGGGCGGCGGCGCTGGATGAGGACCTGATGCGCGGGGCCAAGCCCGTCTCGCTGGCGGGCGCAAAGCGTGCGCTGCAAAAAGTAGAAGCGCGCTGGGGTGGCGGAGACGGTTAAGAAATGACGAAGTCGCGCAAGAGCAGGCGCGCGCCGGTGAAGAATACGCCGGCGTTGTCGGACCCGAAGCGGTTCATCAATCGGGAGCTCTCATGGCTCGCGTTCAACACGCGCGTGCTGGAAGAGGCCGAAAATGAAGGGCATCCGCTTTTGGAGCGGTTGCGCTTCCTCTCGATCTCGGCGTCGAACCTCGATGAATTCTACATGGTCCGGGTTGCGGGCCTTCACGAGCAGGTGAAGGCGGGCGCTTCGATCCTGAGCCAGGACGGACTCACAGCGGCCGAGCAGCTGGCGAAAATTCACGCTGCTGCGGGTGAACTCATGACGCGGCAGCAGGAGCGCTGGCGGACGCTCCGCGTCGAGCTGCGCCAAGCCGGCATTTCAGTGCTGTCGCCCGACGAGCTCACCGAGGCCGAGCGCAAATTGCTCAAGCCCCGCTTCATGGCCGAGGTGTTTCCGCTGCTGACGCCGTTGGCTGTTGATCCTGCGCACCCGTTTCCGTTTATTCCGAACCTCGGTTTTGCGATCGCCCTGAAGCTGCGCCGCAAGGGCGATGAGCGCACGCTCAACGCGCTGATCCCGGTTCCCACACAAGTCGCGCGCTTCATCGATGTATCCGCTCCGAACGCAGCGGAAGGCGGACGCGCCGAGCGCCGCTTCTTGACCCTGGAAAACACGATCATGCTGTTCCTGGGTGAGCTGTTCCCGGGTTACATTGTCGAGGCGCAGGGCGCTTTCCGTGTCATCCGGGATAGCGACATCGAGATTCAGGAAGAGGCCGAAGATCTCGTGCGTGAGTTCGAGGCGCGGCTCAAGGAGCGCCGACTGGGCGACATCGTGCGCCTGAAGATCGACGCCAGCATGCCGGAAGATTTGCGGGCTTTTATCACCAGCGAAATCGGGGCGGATGCGCGCGATGTGGTGATCGTCGAGGGCATGTTGGGTTTGGCGGCGCTGTCTGCGCTGGTGAACGAAGAGCGGCCGGAGCTGAAGTTTCCGCGCTACGAGCCGCGTTTCCCCGAACGCATTCGGGACTATGGCGGCGATAGCTTCGCTGCGATCCGCGCCAAGGACATGCTGGTGCACCACCCATTTGAATCGTTCGATTCCGTGGTGCAGTTCCTGCGTCAGGCTGCGGCCGATCCGGCGGTGGTCGCGATCAAGCAAACGCTTTATCGCACCTCCAAGGATTCGCCGATCGTCGCCGCGCTGGTTGCTGCGGCGGAGGCCGGAAAGAACGTCACCGCCCTGATTGAGCTGAAGGCGCGTTTCGACGAGGAGACAAATCTGCTGGTGGCGCAAGCGCTGGAGCGCGCGGGCGCCTCAGTCGTCTACGGCTTTATCGATTACAAGACGCACGCGAAGGTGAGTTTGGTTGTGCGTCGCGAAGGCGATGGCCTGCGCACCTACACCCATTTCGGCACCGGCAACTACCACCCGATCACGGCGCGCGTTTACACCGACCTCTCGCTGTTTACATGCGATCCCGCGCTCGGCCGCGATGCCGGCAAGATGTTCAATTTCGTGACCGGATATGCGCGCCCGGCTGAACTTGAGAAGATCGCCATGTCGCCGCTCACGGCCAAATCGACGCTCCTGGAGTTGATCGACGACGAGATTGCACACGTGCGTGCGGGGCGCGAGGGTGCGATCTGGGCGAAGCTGAATGCGCTGGTTCATCCAGAGATTATCGATGCGCTTTATCGGGCGTCGAATGAAGGCGTACAGATTGACCTTGTTGTTCGCGGCATTTGTTGCCTCCGCCCCGGCGTTCCGGGTCTTTCCGAGAACATCCGGGTCAAGTCGATCGTGGGGCGGTTTTTGGAGCACGCGCGGATCGTTTGTTTCGGCGCCGGGGCGAAATTGCCCAACCCGCGGGCGAAGGTCTTCATTTCGTCGGCCGATTGGATGCCCCGCAATCTCGAACGGCGGGTTGAGGTCATGTGTCCGGTTGAAAATCCCACCGTACACCAGCAAATTCTCGACCAAATCATGGTGGCGAACCTCAACGATGAGGCGCAGTCCTGGTACATGGGCCAGGATGGGGTGTTTAAGCGGGTTGATGTCTCGAAACTGCCTGACGAGCCGTTCTCGGCGCATCTGTATTTCATGCGCAACCCGAGCCTCTCGGGCCGGGGACGCGCGGGCAAGGGTGATGCGCCCGCTGCGTTTGATCATATCGGGGCGCGTACGAAGTAAGGCGCTTGCGCCTTGAGCCGGGCTGTCCTCAAGGATGGTCAGGAGGCCGCTGTCATCGACGTCGGGTCCAACTCGGTGCGTGTGGTGGTCTATCGCATCGATGGACGGGCGATGACGCCCATCCTCAATGAAAAGGTGATGGCGGGGCTCGGGCGCGGGGGTGCGCGGACCGGCGCTTTGGCCAAGGAAGGGGTTGAGGCGGCGATCCGCGCGGTGCGGAGGTTCGCAGCTTTGATAGAAGGGCTCGGCGTTCGCGACGTCTATGCAGTCGGCACCGCCGCCGTGCGCGAAGCGAGCGACGGGCGGGCCTTTGCAGCGCGCATGGAGGCCGAGAGCGGCATCGCGCTTCGCATCCTCAGTGGAGAAGATGAGGCGCGGCTGTCTGCCCTTGGCGTCAGCGCGGGTGCGCCGGACGCCAAGGGGATCGTGGGCGATCTGGGCGGCGCGAGTCTTGAGCTGATCGAGATCGGCCCAAAGGGCGTGGGACGCGGAGAGACTTTTCCGCTTGGTCCTCTGACTCTGATGGGTGCTGAGGAGTTCGAGTACGAGCGTGTCGCTAAGCGCGTGGCGGACGCGCTTGGCCGCACGAAGCTGCTGGGGCGGCGCGGCGGGGATTTTTACGCCGTAGGCGGCGCCTGGCGTGCGCTTGGACGCATCGACATCGCATTGACCAACCACCCGTTGGGCGTTTTGCATCATCATGAAATGAGCCGTGCGGAAGTCCTCAAGGTTGTGGACGCTGTCCGCAAGCAGAGCCGCCGCTCGCTTGAGAAGCTTGAGGAGGCTGCGGCGAAGCGCGCAGAGACTTTGCCTTATGCGGCGGTGGTGCTCGAGCACGTGATGGAAGCCGGGCAGTTTGAGCGCGTCATTCTGTCAGCATTTGGCCTGCGCGAGGGCGTCCTGATTGAGCGCATGGGCGAACAGGCGCTGAGTGTGCACCCCCTTATCGCCGCCGCTGAGGCCCTTGCCGGGCGATGGTCGCGCACCCGCGCCTTCGGCCCGGCGCTGGAGCAGTGGATCGCGCCGATCTTCGAGGGGCAGGCATATGTGTTTCCGAAGCGCCGCGAGGAAGTTCTGCGCGGCGCCGCAGCGCGCTTGGCCGATGTGGGCGGACCGCTACATCCAGATCAGCGCATTGAGGTGATGTTCGACCTGATCCTTCGCGCGCCGCTGGCCGCGATCAATCACGAGGAGCGCGCTTTCCTCGCCGCCGCCATTCACCATCGCTATGCGAAGTCCCCACCCCGTCACGCGGATGCTTACATGCGTTTGTTGAGCGACGAACGGCAGGCGGCTGCGGCCGCCTTGGGTGCGGCGTTACGGCTCGGTGCGGACCTTTCCGGGCGCAGCGAGACGTTGTTGGCGAGCGTTGACGTCGAAGCGGTTGACGGAAGGCTGGTGCTTCGGGTGAAAAAGAAAGCGGCGCATCTCGTGACCGAGACGGTGCAGCGGCGTCTGGACTACGCCGCCTCATCGCTCGGCCTTACACCGGAGACTAGGTTCGTATGAGCGATACCCCACCTGATCGGCTTGCTGTCGATCCCCAGAGCCCGCACTACGACGAAGCCGTGCTGGCGCGGGGTGTCGGCGTGCGCTTCAACGGCAATGAAAAGACCAACGTTGAGGAGTATTGCGTGAGCGAAGGCTGGGTGCGCCTAGCGGTAGGCAAGACGCTGGACCGGCGCGGCAAGCAGCTCACCATCAAGTACAGCGGCAAGGTGGAGCCCTATTTTCAGGATGTTCCCGCCAGCGAAACCTGATCCTTAGGCGTCATCGACGGTGACCCGGCCGTCCTTCAACTTCAACGCCAACTTGCCATGCTTGAGCGCCAGCGCGCGCTCACCGAAGACTTTGCGCCGCCAACCCGTCAGCGCAGGCACATCCGCCGTGTCGCTCGCGGCGATTGCTTCGATGTCGGCCGCGGATGCTATGAGGCGCGGCGCGACTTGGTGCCGCTCCGCTTCGAAGCGAAGCAGCACCTTGAGCAGCTCCACGGTTGGGCCAAGGCCTGGCGGCGTTGGCGGGGCGCGTTCGTGCTTATAGACCGCCCGGTTCGGATCGGAGAACGCGCGGTCGAGATCGTGGATGAGGTCCTGCGCGGCGCGCGAATTGCCGAACCCGCGCGGCACCGCGCGCATACGATCGAAATCGCTGGCTGATTTGGGCCGGTGCTCCGCGATTTCGTAGAGCGCCTCATCCTTTACAATCCGCCCGCGCGGAACGTCGCGCATTTGCGCTTGGCGTTCGCGCCATGCGGCGGCGACCTGAAGGCCAAGCACGTAGTCCGCGCTGGTTTTGCGCAGCTTGAGACGGTTCCACGCTTTCTCAGGCGTGGTGTCGTAGATTTCGGGGTCGAGCAGGTTGGCGTGCTCTTCGTCGAGCCAGGAGAGCCGGCCGTCGCGCTCGAGCTTCTCGTGCATTTTTGGGTAGAGGTCGCGCAAGTGAGTCACGTCAGCGAGCGCGTAAGCCATTTGCGAATCTGAAAGCGGACGACGGCTCCAATCGGTGAAACGCGAGGATTTGTCGAGCCGCCGCTTCAAGACCTGCTGCACGAGTGCGTCGTAGGCAATGGTGTCCCCATAGCCGCAGGCCATGGCCGCGATTTGCGTATCAAAAACAGGGGCCGGCAGCGCGTCGCCGATCTTGAGGAATATTTCGAGGTCTTGCCGCGCGGCATGAAAGACCTTGAGGACGTCCCGGTCAGCCATCAGGTCGGCGAAGGGGCTCAACTCGAGCCCGTCGGCGAGCGGATCGATGACCGCCTCCACACCTGGCGCCGCCGCCTGAATGAGGCAGAGTTTCGGCCAGTAAGTCGTTTCGCGCATAAATTCGGTGTCGATCGCAGCAAAGGGCTGCGCCGAGAGCTCTTCGCACAGAGCCTTCAGTTCCGCGTTTTTCGTGATCACGCGCATGGGGGTTGGTTGGGGTGCGCCGGGCGCTGGGTCAAGCGCTGGAGCGCAGAAATCGGGGGTGAGCAGCGCCCGCTAAGGCGCGGGCGCTGCAATTCCTTCGCCGAGCACGCCGTCGGCGATGAGATCGCGCAAATATGCCTCATCGTGGGAGGGCAATATCACCAGCCGCGGATCGGCGTCGGCCAGATCATGCAGCGCGCGCACTTGGCGCAAAACGGCGGGACGGTCGGGATCGACGGCAGGCATGAGTAGGCTGATGAAGCGGGGACGTCCGCGTGCGTGCAGAATGGCCGACATCTGCCACGCAATATCGCCGATGAAGAGATAGTCGCGATTGGCCGTGGCTACAAAAACAACAATGGAGCCGGGGGAATGTCCGGGCGCGGGCGCTGCGACTATCCCTGGTGCAATGCGGGTGGGGCCAGCGAGTGACAGTGGCGCGGCGCCTGCGATCTCGGGGGCGAGTTGGCCGTTGACTGCATGTTCGCGCATGCCCTCGATCTGAAGCTGCGTGAGCGCCAAGTTGGGAGCTATGACGCCTGGATGGGGATGGCGCGCGATCGCCATGACGTGATCCCAATGCTCGTGCGTGACCATGACGCGGGGCGTGGTCTCGATGGCCGCAAGGATTTGTCCGTAAGCTTGCGGGTCAAAGCGGCCCTTGCCGCCGCTCATTCGCGCCAGCGAGTCTTCGTCAGCGGCTGCATCCACGATCAAACCGCCGTCCGGCGCCAGCACCTGGAAGGCAACGTAGGCGAAGGTGCGTTGACCGTCGAAAGCCCCGGCCTCTGCCGCGAACGCGGGCGCTTCGCTTCGTCCTGCGATGGCGACGCGCACACCTGTGGGCAGGGTTTCGGGGCGATCCCCTGCAATCAGCGCCCTATAGGCATCAACGTCGAACGCGTTGTCAGCGCGGGCGGGCGCGGCGCCGTCGAGCACCTCCCACCAAAATAATACGCCGAGCGCGGCGATAACAACGCCAAGTCCAATCAACCACCTGTTCATTGCGGGGTTCCCTAGGCGCCAGCGCCGCCATCTTCACGCGGCCCTGATAGCACGATTTTCATGGACGCCTCTGGAAACGGCCTCGCCAGCGCCAAGGCTTCGGGCTCCGCACCGTCAAGCCAGGCGTCGATTTCCTGGCCCGTAAGCATGACGGGCATGGCCCTGGCGTGGATGGGGCGCACCAGATCGTTGGCCTCGGTTGTCAGGAAGGCGAACAGTCTGTGCTCGCCATCCTCCCTGCCGCGGAGCCCTTCCCAGGGCCGCCACAGGCCCGCAAACGCGAACAATGGGCGATCCTCGCCCAGTGCGAACCAATGCGCGATCTTCGGGGCCGTATCGGTGTACTCGCAGAAGCTGGTCACCGGAACGATGCAGCGGAATTCGGGCTTTAGCCATGCGCGCCAGAACGGCGAATTGGGGTTGCGGATATTGGTGACGGGCCGCTTGCCCTGCGGCGGCGGCGGAAAACCCCATCGCATGTTCAGCACTTCGCGCACCCCATCGCGCGCGGTGCGAACCACCGGGGCAAGCTGATCGGGGAAAATGGCAGGCAGGGGCGGTTGATTGGCGGTGCGATCGCGCATGGCGCGGGTGAAGGCGACCACTGCCTCGCGCGATTTGGTCATGGAGTAGAGATTGCACATGGGTCGGCCTGTTCTGCAGGGGGCTGGCCCGCCTTGACAAGGCGGGCCAGGGCGTGCGCTACCCACGCCTCCCCGAACGCCTTGGAGCCCGGAAATGCACGCCTACCGCACCCACACCTGTGGGCAGCTCCGCCCCGCCGACGCCGGCAAGACCGTGCGCGTCTCCGGCTGGGTGCATCGCAAGCGCGACCATGGCGGGCTCCTGTTCATCGATTTGCGGGACAATTTCGGGCTCACTCAAATCGTAATTGCTCCGTCTTCGCCCGCATTCGCGGCGGCTGAGCGCGTCCGCGCGGAAAGCGTGATCTGCGTTGATGGCAAGGTGGTTGAGCGCAGCGGCGATACCGTGAACGCCAACCTGCCCACGGGCGGTGTTGAAGTGCAGGCAAGCGCCTTGGAGGTGCTGGGCGCTGCCGAGGAACTGCCGTTGCCGGTGTTTGGCGAACCGGATTACCCGGAGGACATCCGCCTCAAATATCGCTTCCTCGACCTGCGCCGCGAGAAGCTGCACCGCTCGATCCTGCTGCGCAGCCAGGTGATCGCGTCACTGCGCCGGCGTATGATCGATCAGGGCTTCACCGAATTTCAGACGCCGATTCTCACGGCCTCCAGCCCTGAAGGCGCGCGCGACTTCCTGGTGCCGTCGCGCCTGCATCCGGGGAAGTTCTACGCGTTGCCCCAGGCGCCGCAGCAGTTCAAGCAGCTGCTGATGGTGGCCGGCTTCGACAAATACTTCCAGATCGCGCCGTGCTTCCGCGACGAAGACGCGCGCGCGGACCGCTCGCCCGGCGAATTCTACCAGCTCGATTTCGAGATGAGCTTCGTCACGCAAGAGGACGTGTTCAACGCCATTGAACCGGTGCTGGCCGGCGTGTTCGAGGAATTCGGCGAAGGCAAGCGGGTTACGAAGGCTGGCGCCTTCCCGCGCATTCCATACGCCGAAGCGATCGCCAAATACGGGTCCGACAAACCTGATCTGCGCAATCCGTTGCTGCTCGCCGACGTCAGCGAACATTTCCGTGGCGGAGGTTTTGGGCTGTTCGCGAAAATCCTCGAAAAGCCGCAAAACGCGGTTTGGGCGATTCCAGCGCCGGGCGGCGGTTCGCGTGCTTTCTGCGACAAGATGAATTCATGGGCGCAGAGCGAAGGCCAGCCTGGGCTCGGCTACATCTTCTGGCGTGAGGGCGAAGAAGGCGGCGCCGGCCCTATCGCGAAGAATATCGGCGCCGAGCGTGCCGATGCGATCCGCGCTCAGCTGGCATTGAAAGCCGGCGATGCGGCGTTCTTCGTCGCTGGCGACCCCAGCGTTTTCTACAAATTCGCGGGGTTGGCGCGGAACAAGGTCGCTGATGAGCTGGGCTTGAGCGACTCCGATCAATTCGCGTTCTGCTGGATCGTCGATTTCCCGATGTACGAATGGAGCGAGGAGGAGAAGAAGATCGACTTCTCGCACAACCCGTTCTCGATGCCGAATTACGACCACGAAGCGTTCCTGAAACTCGACCCATCCGATCGCGCCACGATCGAGAAGATCACCGCCTTCCAGTACGACATCGTGTGCAACGGCGTGGAACTCAGCTCAGGCGCGATCCGGAACCACAAGCCTGAGATCATGATCAAGGCGTTCGAGATCGCCGGCTATGGTCGCGAGGTGGTGGAAGAAAAGTTCGGCGGCATGCTCAACGCGTTCCGCTATGGCGCGCCCCCGCACGGGGGCTCGGCGCCTGGCGTCGACCGTATCGTCATGCTGCTGGCGGGGGTGGAGAACATCCGCGAAGTGATCGTGTTTCCGTTCAATCAGCAGGCGCAGGATTTGATGATGAACGCGCCGGGCGAAGTCGCGCCCAAGCAGCTCAAGGAACTGCACATCCGGATTGCCGCGCCCAAGGACTAGTCGCAGCGGCGGACACGCAAACCACGAGGCAGGCGCGTCCGCTGGTCGCCGCAGGCGCGGCTGAGCTGTGACTGCGTGAGTCCGCGCGCCTGACGCAGATCGGCGCTGGAGAGATCAGCGCCCTCCAAGTTCATGCGGGTTACGTCGGCGTCTGAAAAAACCGCGCCGGTAAAGTCGGCCCCATGCGCGTCGGCATGGGCGAGGCGCGCGGATTGAAACCGTGCGTGCGGGCATCGGGCCTCCGCCAGGCGCACGCGCGTAAGGTCGGCCCGGGTGAAATCGGCGGCCTCGAACGTCGAGCCTGTGGCGTCTGCGCGCGCAAGCACGGCATTGGAGAAGTCGCTGCGATCAAAATCGGAGTGGCTCATGCGGGCGCCGGCGAGGATTCGCCCTGAGAGGTCGCAGTCTTCGCACACGCCCCCGTAGGCCGGCGCGAAATCGACGCGCTGGGGATCGCCGAACGGCCAGAATGCTGAGGCTTGGCCCGCCCAGGCCGCGCCGAGCGCGACGGCCGCGAAAGCAGCGAGGCGAAATTGTGTCAGCATGGCGCCGGGAGTAGGCGCGCATCTGACTAGGCGCCAGTGAACATGCAGTAAGCGAGAATTGTTACCTATTGTTGCAGGCGGCGCGCCAAGTTGTACGCGGGTCTTTCCATGTAAACGATCGCAGATCGACAGTATTCCTCCCGGGGCAGCCTCAGGGCTGGCTCCATGGCGATCGGCGCCTCCGATGCAAAACGCCCAAATGAGGCGTAAGATGGTTGGCGATGAAACTCGGGGGGCGCTGGCATGTCTCGCATCGAGAGTTCGTGGGCAATTCTATTTGGCCATCCGATCCTTGGAGGGCTCGCGTTTGTCGGCATCGCGATTGGCTTGTTTGTCCTGCTGGCTGGCGGGCAGGCCCGCGAGGCGCTTGGCGGGGTGCTGCGCGCGCTCCTGTCGATCTTCACCACGCCGTACACGTTCCTGCGCGAAGCGCTTGCAATCGTAGGATCCGCGAAACTCGCTGAGGAGGACTATGCGCACAGCAGCGTCTTCATCCTGTTTCGGCTCAATCGCATTCAATATGCGTTGCTCTTGCTGTCTTGCGTCGTGGTGTTGGCCGGTGGCGTGACCAGCGCGCTGATCTCGCTCTACCCTTCCGGTGAGATGGCGCGCGCGCGCGTATTGGACGCGGAGGTGTCGCGGCTTGAGGCTGAAGTGGCTTCGGCAAGTGAGACGCTGGCCGCGGCTGCCGCGCCGGGATTTCGTGAGAACCTCGACACCCAGCGATCCGCCGCCGACGCCGCCTACCAGCAGCAGGTTCAAAGTAACGAGCAATTTCTGCAGAGCGCCCCGTTCAGCGGCGGAATTGTCGCGCAGCTCGCCAACACCAACAGCGCCGACTCCGTGGCGAGATTGCGCGCCGATCTCGACGCCTACATGTCCACCTGTCCGCGCGGCGGCGCTTGGGCGGGGGTTAGTGCTTCTGATTGCGGGCGCTACCGGACGTTTGTTCTGGAGCTTGCCGACCGCAAGGATGCCGAAATCAGGCTGAGGGACGCGGCGCGCGACGCCGGAGCGGCGTGGAGCCAGGCAGATGCAGCGGCGCAGAACGCAAACGCGCGCCTGGTGAGCGTGCAGTCTCAACTCGAAGGCGCGCGTCAGCAGCGTGCTTCGGTCTCGCTCTTCAACCCCGATTGGATGATAGAGCGGATCAAGAGCGCAGCGGGCGTGCTGCTACTCTCACTTTGGTCCGTCATCGTGATCGTGTGGATCGGGGCAAGCGCCCTCAGCATCTTCAATTGGGCGATCTTGATGATGCGCGGGCTTGAGCGGTCCCAGACGGAGAAGCTCCAAGCCGCCCGGCAAGGCGAGATACGTTAGTTGCCTTTGGCTTCGCCTTTGACGCCGCATGCTGCGCATACGCCAGCTTGGTCCACGGTGAAGTGACCGCATGCGCCGCATGGCTCGGCGCGATAGCCCGTGGCTGCTGGGCGTGCGGTTGCCTTTTCGTCCCGCCGATCGCGGAGGCTCTCCACCGCTGCGCGCGGACGCAGCATTACCAGATTGTCCGGCGCTGCGCCGCGGGCGAACCCGCGTGAGATGAGCCGCGCCGCGCTCTCGGCGTCCTGGGCCTTCTTCGAGAGGCCGTCGCCGCGGGCGTCAAACGGATCGACTTGCGCAAGGTCGCCGCGCCCAAGGTAGCTGACCGCAAGTTCGCGGAAAATGTAGTCCAGGATCGAGGTGGCGTGACGAATGGTGTCATTGCCCTTCACCTCGCCCGCGGGCTCGAAGCGGGTGTAGAGGAAGGCGTCGCAGTACTCTTCCAGCGGCACGCCGTATTGAAGGCCGATCGATATTGAGATCGCGAAATTATTCATCAACGACCGGAAGGCCGCGCCTTCCTTGTGCAGGTCGATGAAAATTTCACCCAATTCGCCATCGTCATACTCGCCAGTGTGCAAGTAGACTTTGTGACCTCCGACAACCGATTTCTGGATATAACCTTTGCGGCGCTCGGGGAGCCGGCGGCGTCCGATTCGCTCGGGCGATTGCTGGGCCGCTGTGGCCGGCTGCTCATGGGTTTGTGGTGCAACGGCGGCATCCTCCGCCTCTTGAAGCGGCGCCAGCGTGAGTGTGATCGGCGGCGCCTGCGTATGGATGGCCATCAGGCTGACGCCAGCGGCGCGCGCGGCCTCCGCCAGTTCCTGCCGGCGAGCGAAATCTGCGGTGGTCAGCGTGATGTCGAGGGCGACGCGTGCGAAAGGCGCCAAAGCCGCGGCCATGGCGATCGGCGCGTCCGGTGCGATGGCATCAGCTGGAGCAAAGACGGCGGCATCGGCCTCGCGCAGCTCCGGCGCGTTGCGCAGGTCTGAAGCGCCAATGCAATAGGCCTCCGCTGCGGCGATCTCCGCTTCATTGAAGCCGAGCGTCATCATCAGATCGCCGCGCTTGCCGGCCGCGACATCGGCGGGCAGCTTCAGCACGTCTTTGCAGAAATCTGCGCCGAGCACGAGCGGATGTACGACCGCGCGCAGGTGGAACGCGTTTGCGGCGGCGTCCTCGATCGCTTCGAGCGCAGGCTCTGTGAAGCCCAACTCTGCAAGTCGATCGTGGCTCACCCCTGGTGCGCCTTTCAGCGTACGCCTGCCTTCGATGTGACGCGAGAGAGCGGCGATTTCCTGATTGTCATAGCCGAGCGCGGCAAGCGCGGCGCGCGCGTCCTCGCTGAGCAACCGGCCAAAGCCGCCGTCCTCGCGAACGCCGAAAGCGAAGTGGCTGGGGCTGGGGGCCAAACCGGGCGCACTCAAGCCGAGGCGGCGCGCGCCCGCGCCGTCCTTTGCGAGCGCAATGGCGATGCTGGTGTGCAGACCAGCGTTAGATTTTCCCGATGGCAGCGCGCGGTACAGCGCCTGGGCGCGGGCGGCGATATCACCGGTGAGTGTGGTGGCGGCGTCGCGCGCGGCGCGTACACGCGCCTCTTCACTGCGCTTGGCGTTCTGCCAGTCAGGATAGGCGCCGAGCGTGTTCGCCATGGCATTGCTTTCCGCGATGGCGGCAGCGTGTGCGAGCGCGGCGACGGCGGCGGCGGTATTGCGCGCCTCGCCGCTATCATATGCAAGGCCGGCGCGCAGCAACATAGCCGCCATGCCCTCCAGACGTATGACGATGGGGCGGCGCGCTGATGCGCCGTGTGCGCCGTGCGCAGAGTCGAGCGCCCGAACCAGCGTCCGCACAGCGGTCTCGAAGCCGTCGAGATCGAAGGCGCCGGCGTGATGGAAGCGGTGGAGCGCGACGCTTGCAGCGATGACATTGCACTCGTCGTCGGCCGCGACGGCGCCGGTTGGATCCACTGCCGCACCCGCAGGCGCCATGAGTGGGTGTCCGCCCAGCTCGGGCGCGGCGATCGCGACGCGACAACGGGACGGGTCGGCCCCAGCGTCGATCGCCTCGGTGTATGCGCCGCGGGCAACCGCGCCAGCAAGCGCTGCAACGATATCTGCATCCGGTGCGCCCGCTAGCCGCGCGGCGGCCGCCTTTCGCTGGACGCCGCCATGTTCGGCGTTGAGGCCGTTGCGCACGGCTTCGATGGCGAGGTCAGCCAGCGAAGCGTCGAGGGTGCGCGCTCCCGCGGCCAGCGCAGCGCCGGCGCGCGCGCGCGCCGTGGATTCCACAACCAGGCTGCGCGCAGGCTCGCCGCTTGGCGGACACACCAGGATTGCGACGCCTTCTGGCGCACACATGCGAGCGGCGGCATCGAGCGCGTCGAGCGCCGCAGGTGATGGCGCGCCCGCGATGCCGAGCTTGGCGCCGGCGGCGAGCAAGGTCTGCGCCCGCGAGAGAGCTTGCATTTCCTCGCCGCGGTCCGCGGGCCAGTGGATGAGCGCTGCTGACATCGCCAGCTCCGCCCCGGGGGCGAGCGCGGCTCGTATGAGCGCGGGGTCGAAGGCGATTTGGCCCGCTTCAACCAGGGTGCGCGTCTCCTTCGCCAGAGTTTCGCTCCCTGCCCAGAGTCCAATGCGCGTTGAGAGCCGCTCGATCGCGGCGCTGACGCTTGGGCCTTGGGGCGTATCGAGCGTTAGGCCCGCTTCCTGGGCGGCCAACGTCATGGCTTCGCTCCAAGCGGGCGGCGCAGCCGGCGCCAAAGGCGCGTCGTGATCTAGATCGTTGGCCATGCCGGGCTCCCTTGAAGCAGTCCGGAAGATACCCCTTCCCAAGGTAGTCGATCAATATCTAGTATGAAACGACCCGTCGTTATCCCAAGATATTGTTTCGTGAGCGTACTGGACGCCGGTCGGGGCGTTCGTATAGTGCGCCCCGCGAGCAGCTCGCCCAGTCGGGGCCGCCCTGATCCTGGCTTCGAGGAGACAAAATAAAGCCCATGCTGAAGCGCATCTTTACTTGGTGGAATGGGGCCACGTTGGGAGCCCTTTTTGATATCGGCCGCCGTGGGGTTTTTGTGGGCCAGGACGAGCAGGGCAATCGCTTCTTCGAAGAGCGCCGACCCAGCATCGAGGGGCGCAAGCGCCGCTACGTGATCTATGAGGGGTTGGCGGAGGCCTCCCGCGTGTCGCCGGATTGGCATGGCTGGTTGCATCACACCGTATCTGAGCCGCCGACCGTGCAGCCGCTCAAACGCCAGTCCTGGGAAAAGCCGCATCAGCCGAACATGACAGGCACGGTGCGCGCGCACAGACCCAAGGGATCGCTGGCGCGCGGCGGCGTTAGGCAGGCGTCAACCGCTGACTATCAAGCCTGGGCGCCGGATTCGGAGAAAGCGCCTTGAACGCAAATCTGGAACGCTGGGGCGAAACCATCTTGGGTGCGATCGTGGCGGCGGTGGCGGTCGGGTTCTTTGTGTTTGCATCAGCTCAGGCCGGGCAAGGCGGTTCCGGCGCCGGCTACGAACTGCGCGCCGCTTTCCCTCGCGTCGATGGCGTTGGCGTTGGCTCTGATGTGCGCGTTTCCGGCGTGAAAGTGGGTGTTGTGCGATCGGTGACGCTGGATCCGAATACGTATGACGCGGTGCTGACGCTGATGATCGATGACGGCGTTCAGGTGCTCGACGACTCCACCGCGCGGATTGCGACAGAGGGTCTTCTGGGTGGAAGCTATGTCGCCATCGAACCCGCCGGCGTTGATGCGCTTGCCGAGGGCGCGACGATCCCAAACACGCAGGGCTCAATTGATCTGCTGACTCTGTTCGCCAGTTTTGCGCAGGGTTCTAGCAATTCCTCCAGTCAGGAAACATCGCCATGATAGTCCGCACCTTTGCCGCCGCCCTCGCGCTGCTCGCTCTCAGCGTCGGCCCGGCTGCGGCGCAGCGCGCCGTGGTTCGCGGATTGGACAAGATCACAGGCCATGCGCGCGACTACACGTTGCCGGTGGGCCGCGCCGCACGCATCGGCACGCTGGAAGTGATTGCACGCGCCTGCTCCAAGAGCGCGCCGGAAGAGACGCCGGAGGTGCGCATATATGTCGAGGTGTTCGACCATCCTCCCGCTCGGGAAGGCGAAGAGAGTGAGCGCCGTGAAATCTTCCACGGTTGGCTGTTCGCCTCCAGTCCGGGCCTGAACGCCATCGACCACCCGACTTATGACATCTGGGCGATCGATTGCCGTTCCTAGGCGCGGCAGAAAATTCGATTTCGTGACAGAGCAGGCCGTTCGCGGTAAGCGGGCGGCCATGCGCATCTTATGCACGAATGACGACGGCATCCACGCGACCGGACTTGCGGTGCTGGAGAAGATTGCGGCGCAGTTTAGCGACGACGTGTGGGTGATTGCTCCGGAGACCGAGCAATCGGGCGCTTCGCGGGCTCTAACGCTGACAGCGCCGATCCGTGTGCGCCAAGCGGGCGCCAAGCGCTTTGCCGTTTCGGGCACGCCGACGGATTGCGTGCTGTTGGGGGTTGAGCACCTGATCGAGGGGGCTGCGCCTGATCTTGTCCTCTCCGGGGTGAATCGCGGCCAGAACATCGCCGAGGATGTAACGTTTTCGGGCACGATCGCCGGCGCCATGCAGGGCATGCAGCTTGGCATCCCGGCCATCGCGCTTAGTCAAGCGCGCGGCTTCCGCGGAGAGGAAGCCCAGATTCCTTGGGAAACAGCCGAGACCTACGGGCCGGGCATTGTGGGCCAGCTGCTCAAGCACGGTTGGCCAAGGGACGTGCTGGTGAACATCAATTTCCCAGATGCGCTGCCTGAGGATGTGAAAGAGGTTGAAACCACGTTTCAGGGCTTCCGCGATCAGCACATCATCTACGCTGACAAACGCACCGATCCGCGCGGCGGTTCATATTTTTGGCTAGGGTTTCGCGGCAAGCTCTCTAATCCGCCTGACGGATCCGATCTGCGCGCCATCTATGAGGGACGCATTTCGGTTACCCCGCTGCACATCGACCTCACCCATCGCGAGACGATTCACGCACTCAAAGGCGTGCTCGGCGGGGCGCCGCCGAAGGGAGAATAGGCGTGGACCCGGCGCGGCTAATGCGCTTCGTGCTCGAGATGCGCCAGGCTGGCGTCACCGATGCGCGTGCTCTTGCTGCGCTGGAGCGCACGCCGCGCTCACATTACGCGCCCGAACACCTCGAGGGCCTGGCTATGGATGATGTCGGGCTTCCGCTTGCGCACGCGCAGACCATGACAAAGCCTTCGATCGTCGGGCGGATGATCGCAGCCCTCGCGCCGGAGGCGGACGATGTCGTCCTAGAGGTCGGAACAGGTTCTGGGTTCCAGGCCGCGGCGATCTCCGCGGCTGTCCACAAAGTGGTGACGCTTGATCGCTGGGGGAATCTTGTCGTTGCCGCACGTGGACGTTTTGGCACGGCCCGCCTGATGCGCACCTACGCGTTCACGGCGGATGGTTTTGACGGTTGGGCCGATGACGCGCCCTACAACGGCATCATCGTCAATGCAGCGATGGCGGATTTGCCTCCGGCTCTGATCGAACAATTGAAGCCCGGAGGAACGCTGATCGCTCCGATCGGCGACGCCCATGGCCAAAGACTGATCCGTCTCCGCAACGGAGAAAGGGAGGACCTCGGGCCGATACGATTCTCACCGCTGGAGCGCGGATTGGGCGCCGCTGAAGGCGGGAGTTGAGGGCCGGGGCGATTCTCCGCGACACTCGCGATAATGAAGCGCGCCAGTCTCTTGTTAGGGCTTTTGGTTGCGTCGTGCGCCTCGGGCGCTCCGGCGCCAATCAACTATGGCGGCGGCGCCGAGCGGGCGCCGGAAACACGCGTCCCTGAAACGCCTCGGGCGCAGCCGCAGCAACCCGCGCCCAATTGGGCCGATGGCGAAGGCACGCCGCTCTCTACGTTTGCGCTGCAGCCGGGCGAGGTGCAGCCGTACGATCCCGCGCACGTGCCGCGAACGCACCGCGTCGCCGCGGATGAATCGCTCTACGACATCGCCACGCGTTACCAAGCCCCGTTGCGAGCGCTGATCGATCAGAACCGGCTTGAGCCGCCCTATGCGCTCACGCCCGGGCAGGTCTTGGAGTTGCCTCCGCCACGTTTCCATACGGTGGAGCGCGGGGAGAGCTTTGAAGATGTGGCGCGCGCATACAACGTTGACCTGCGTTCGCTGGCGCTGCTGAACAGGATGCAACCACCTTATCAGGTGCGCACCGGCGATCGCGTCGTGCTGCCAGCCCTGGCCCGCGCCCGAGAAGCGCCGCCGCCCGCGCCCGCGCCTGGACAGCAGCAGTCCGCAGCTGCGCCCGCACCGGGCGCAGGACGTTTCGTATGGCCGCTGCGCGGTGAGGTGGTCACGCGTTTTGGCGCCCAGCAGGGCGGGCAGCGTTCCGATGGGATTGAGATTGCCGGGCGCGAAGGCGCTCAGGTTGTGGCGGCAGCCGATGGCGAGGTGTTCTACGCCGGCGGAGACCTACCGGCCTATGGCACGTTGATCCTGGTGCGCCACCAGGGCGAGTATGTCACAGCTTATGCCTACAACAGGCGCGCCCTGGTAAGAGAAGGCCAGCAGGTGCGCGCCGGGCAGGCGATCGCTGAGCTCGGAGGCCGACCCAGCGGGCCCGCGCGCTTGATGTTTCAAGTCCGCCGGGGCAGCGGCGCGCTTGATCCGGCGCCGTTCCTCGGCGCGCGCTGAGCCTGCGGCGAAACGGCGCAAAAGCGCCGCTTCCGCAGATTGAAATGGCCCGTGTGGTCGATATAGTCCCGGCCTCCGCGGGGTTCCCCGCTTCGAGTTTTCCCTGAAGGGTTCGATGGCGCGCTTGTAGGCGCCGGGCTGCGAGGATCGATGTTCATTTCGGAAGCTTTTGCGCAGGGTGCGGCCGGCGGCGACGCTACGACAAGCGTGGTCATGCAGGTGCTGCCGCTCGCGCTGATTTTCGTAGTCTTCTATTTCCTGCTCATTCGCCCGCAACAACAGGCGCGCAAGCGGCACATGGAAATGATCGCGGCGCTCAAGAAGGGCGATGTCGTGGTGACCTCTGGCGGCATGATCGGCAAGGTGCGTTCGGTCGCCGAGGACGAAGTGCGTGTGGAGCTGGCGCCGAACATGGATGTGCGGGTGGTGCGTAGCGCCATTGCGGAAGTGCGCTCCAAGACTGATCCTGCGCCCGCGAACGACGCTTCTGCGAGCTGATCCATGCTGAAGATTGAGCGCTGGCGCGTCATCATGGTGTCGTTGGTGACGGCGCTTGGGATTTTGTTTGCGGCGCCGAATTTCATGCCGGCAAACGTTCGCGGCGCTCTGCCGGCGTTCTTAGGCCAGACAATCAACCTGGGCCTCGACCTACGCGGCGGGTCGCACCTTTTGCTTGAGGTCGACACAGCGAGCCTGCGCCGCCAGCAACTGGAGGACATCGCCGACCAGATGGCCTCCGCTTTGCGCTCGGCGGAGCCGCGCATCGGGTACACCGGGCGGGCCGTCGTGGGTGATGCGGCGCGTTTGCGGTTGCTGGACGCGGGCCAAGCCGAAGCGGCGCGGCGGGCCTTGCGCCCGATTGCGCGCAATCCGCTGGGCGGTAACGATATCATCACGTTCACCGAGGGCGCCGACGGCGCCATCGAAGCGCGGATGACCGCCGATCACGTCCGCACGCTGAGCCGAGAGGCGGCGCAGCAATCGGTGGAGGTGATCCGCAGACGCATCGACCCCAACGGCACAAGCGAAGTGAGCATCACTCGCCAGGGCGATGATCGGATCGTCGTTCAGGCGCCTGGGGTGACCGATCCCGAGCAGCTCAAGGAGCGCATCGGGCAGACGGCGCTGATGACCTTCAACATGGTGCGCGACGTCTCGCCAGAAGAGGCGGCGCAGGGGCGCGTGCCTCCGGGCGCCATTTCCGTGCAGCCTTATCCAGGCATCGGGCGCAGCCCCGACGTCGTCGAGCGGCGCCCGCGTTTCACCGGGGAGCGCCTGCAGCGCGCAAGCGTCGGCACTGATCCGCAGACCGGGCAGTTCGTCTTGCTTTTCCGCCTCGACAACGAGGGCACCCGGCTGTTCTGCCGGATTACGCGCGACAATACCGGACGCCGGTTCGCGATCCTTCTGGACAACCAGGTGCTCACCGCCCCGACGATCAACGAACCGATCTGCGGGGG
The DNA here is from genome assembly GCA_041398345.1 of Hyphomonadaceae bacterium. Classification (GTDB taxonomy): domain Bacteria; phylum Pseudomonadota; class Alphaproteobacteria; order Caulobacterales; family Aquidulcibacteraceae; genus Vitreimonas. The sequence goes on from JAWKUY010000008.1 coordinate 40,522, forward strand.
TTCTGGCCAGATTTCGGGCAATTTCGATTCACACTCGGTGAGCGAGCTTGCGCTGATGTTGAACGCAGGCGCGCTGCCCGCGCCGCTGACGGTTATTGAACAGCGCACGGTTGGCGCGGGGTTGGGTCAAGAGGCCATCAACGCCGGCACGACGGCAGGCATGATCGGCGCGGCCGCGGTCGTGATCATCATGGTGCTGTTCTACGGGTTGTTCGGCGTCATCGCGGTCATCGCCATGATCATCAACCTCGTGCTGATCTTCGCGGCGATGTCCACGACAGGCGCAGCGCTTACGCTGCCCGGCATAGCGGGTCTGGTGCTGACTATGGGTATGGCGGTGGATTCAAACGTTCTGATCTACGAGCGCATGCGCGAGGAGCAGGCGGCCGGGCGCGGCCCGGCGCTCGCCATCGATGCAGGTTTCTCGCGTGCATTAATGACGATCATCGACGCCAACCTCACAACCGTGCTGGCGGCCGGCATTCTGTTTGCGTTCGGCGAGGGGCCTGTGAAGGGCTTCGCGTGGACGCTGTCGATTGGCTGTTTCACGACAGTTTTCACGGCGGTGCTTGTCACCCAACTCATGGTCGCGACGTGGTTTCGAACCACGCGGCCCAAGCAATTGCCGATTTGAGGCTCGCACATGGTTTGGCCCCTAATCCGAATTCTGCCGAAGAAGACGAACATCAAGTTCGTGCGCTTCGCGGCGATCGCTGCGTTCGCATCCGTTGTTGCCGTCACCGGCACTTTTGTTTCGATGTTTACCGGCGGTTTCCGCGAGAATCCGGTTGAAATCTGGAACGCCGCTGAGGGCGGTCCCTTTCAGCGTGCTGGCGAGGTGTTGAGCCATGGATTTGCGCTCGGGATTGATTTCCGGGGCGGCACGTTGATGACGATCCAGTCGCAGCAACCCATTGGCCAGAGTGCGATATCGGGTGCCCTGCAGGGCCTCGACCTGGGCGAGCTGCAAGTTCAGGAGAGCACCTGCGTGCCGCAAAACGCGCCACCCTATTGCGCACTCGTGAGCTATCAGCGCGCCGACGCCACAGGCGTTGTGCAGGAACATCTGCGCGCGGCAATTCCAGATGTCGAGTTTCTAGGTGTTGAAGGCGTTTCGGCCAAGGTTTCCGATGAACTGTTCGGGAAGGGCCTGTCTGCGCTCGGATGGGCCATTGTGCTCATGCTGGTCTACATCTGGTTCCGGTTCGAGTGGCAGTTCGGACTGGGTGCGGTTGTCGCGCTATTCCACGATGTCATTTTGACGCTTGGGCTCTTCTCTTTCTTCCGGCTGGAATTCACGCTCGTCATTGTGGCCGCGCTGCTCACGATCATCGGGTATTCGATGAACGACACTGTCGTCGTCTTCGACCGGCTGCGGGAGAACTACCGCAAATACAAGCGTATGCCGCGGCGCGACGTCATCGATCTCTCGACGAACGAGACGCTTTCCCGCACCATGATGACAAGCGTCACGGTGCTAATAGCCGCAGTCGCGTTGTGGCTATTTGGTGGGGAAACGCTGCGCGGTTTCGCCATCGCGATGACCTTCGGCGTTCTGATTGGAACCTATTCTTCCGTCTATGTCGCCGCGCCGGTCACGCTGTTGTGGGCGAACAAGCGCGAAGACGCTGGCAGCGCTCGCGAGCCGTCAAAATCAGCGGGCTGACCTCGCCGCCCCGGCGCCCTACAATGACGCCAGACTCGCGGGCGGTGCGCCGCTCTCGGCTGGAGGGAGAGGCATGGCTTGGTTTCTGAGCAACATTCGATACGTCGCGTGGACTGCGCTCGCAGTGGCGGCGCTATTCCTGATGTACTTCGCCATCGGTGTGGCGGGCTATTCGTTCGGTGACAGCGCATTCTGGGAGTCGGCGCTGCGGTGGGGGCATGTGCTCTCGGGCGTCATGTGGATTGGGCTGCTCTATTATTTCAACTTCGTGCAGATCCCGAATATGCCGAAAATCCCCGAGGAAGCGCGTGGGCCTGCCATTGGGAAGGTGATCGCGCCGCAGGCGCTGTTCTGGTTCCGCTGGGGCGCGATGGCGACATTGATCACAGGTCTGCTGCTCTCTTGGAACCAGGGGTACGCGATGCAGGCCCTGACGCTTGGGATGATGGACGAACCTAGTTTCGCGGTTCCCAAGCACATCCTCATCGGCCTCGGCATGTGGATGGCGATCATTATGTGGTTCAATGTCTGGTTCATCATCTGGCCGAACCAGCAGAAGGCGTTGAACATCAACAACGCCTACCCAGATCTCGACGCTGCAGCAAAGGCGGCGGCAGGGAAGACGGCCATGCTGTTCTCGCGGACGAATACTTTCCTCTCCATCCCAATGCTGGTCGCGATGACGGGCGCGAGCACTCTGTTCTAACGAGGATGCGTTCATAAGAGCGGCGACGCCCGCGCCGAAGGTGCGGGCGTTTGCTTGGGAGCGTGATGCAAGACAGTCTGGATACGCTCGTCCGGCGCCACGATGAGGATCGCTGGCTTGCGTCGCGGTTTGCGCCTCGGAAGGTGCGGGAAAGGCTTATCGCCATCTACGCCGTTCACGGGGAGATCGTTCGCGCCGCCGTTCACGCTCGAGAGCCACACCTAAAGGCGTTGCGCCTCGCTTGGTGGCGCGACGCGTTGGCGCGTATCCATTCTGGCGGCCCGGCGGAGGCTCACCCCGCTTTGTCGGCTTACGCTTCTGCCGCCGCCGGGTTGCCGGGGGAGACCTGGCTCGGCGTCATCGAGGCCGAGGTCGAGCACAATGAAGCGCCTTGGCCGGAGGGGGAGGGCGCCGCGCAGCGTGCGGCGGCGGGCCTGATGCAGCTGGCGGCATACGCTTGTGATCAGCGCGTGGCCCAGGGCGCCAATGAGCGGTTGGCCTGCGCCGCCGCGGCGTGGGGTTCGCTGGAACAGTGCCGAACGCTCCGCGGCGCGCCAGCCGAAAAAGCGCAATCGTTGATGCGAGCCCGCAGCGCCTATTCCGAAGCGCGGCGACAGATGCGCGGTTTTCCGGGCGAGCTGTTTGCGGCCGTCGGCTATCTCGCGTTAGCGCCGCTCCACTTGCGAGCGCTGGAACATGGGCGCGCCGGCGCCCCGCTTCTGGCCCGGCAGTGGAAGCTGGTGATCGCGGCGGCGACAGGCCGGTTCTAACGCGCGGCGCGACGCGGCGTCCGCGCTTGTCGTGTGGCTTCGCGCAGGCGCCGGTCGAGTTCCTCGGTGTTGGCGCCCTGAACGACGTGGCCGTTGATGACGAAGGTCGGCGTGGCCAAAGATCCGGTCAGGTCGGTCGCGAGCGCGGCGTTGTCCTGCAGCAGCGCGACGATTTCTGGGTCGCTCATGTCGCGGCGCATGCGCGGCACGTCGATGCCGCTACGGCGCGCGAGCTCGTCGATGCGGGCAGAAGTCAATTCGCCGGTGAAGTTCATCAGGGCCTGGTGGAATTGCAGGTAGCGGCCCTGGGGCATCGCGGCGATAGACGCGCGTGACGCTTCGACGGCAGGATCTCCATGCAATTGGAAGATCGGCATTTCCTTGAAAACGAACCGCACGTCCCGCCGCGTGTGGATCACGTCATTGACCCAGGGCAGGGCCGCCATGCAATAGGGGCAACGATAGTCAAAGAATTCGACGATGGTCACGGGCGCGTCGCGGGGCCCGATGGAGAAGTCCCGCGGATCGTCCTCGGCGCGCGCGACGCGCTCTGCTGTAACCCGAGTTTGCAGGGCGTCGAGCGCTTCGCGAAGCACTTCGGGATTGTTCACCAGGTAGTCGCGCACCACCGCCCGGATTTCCGCCTGCTCCTGAGCGTTGAAGGTTTGCGCCGATGCGGGCGCGGCGCCGCCGGCCAGCAGTGCGAAGCACAGCGCGCCAAGGAACTTCATTGCTCCGCTCACGTGCGGCCGCGCTGTTCGTCGCGACGGCGCATTTCATCGCCCGCGAAGTTTGCGATGTCGGATGCGCGCTGGAAGTCGGGCGTGTTGCGGGGAAGGGCCCGGCGCGCGCGCTCGGCGAAACTCAGGGCCGTGCGGTAATCGCCAAGGCTGAAAGACTGTTCGGCCGAGGCAAGTTCGGCCAAAGCTTCTTCGCCGCGCTCGTAGCGCGCCGTCGCCATCTCGCGCCAAGCGAAGCCGTTGTCGGGCTCGTGCGCGAGAACCGAATTCAGAAGCCCGATCGCCTCGCTTGCGCCTTCGTTGCCGCCGCCCGCGATCAGGGCGCGCGCAAGGTTGACTTGCAGCAAGGGTTCGCCCGGAGCGTATTCAAGTGAACGGCGGTGATAGGGGATCGCTTGATCCGCATGACCGTTCTCAAACAATATCTGCCCCATCAGTTCCTGGTAGTAAGGATTGCGCGGTTCCTCGGCGATGAGGCTGTTCAGCTCTGCTGTTGCGCGATCGAGTTTCGCGGCGCGGTAATATGCGATGGCGCGCGCGTAACGGGCCGGCGCAGAATGGTCGCTGAGCGGGTACCGGGACAGGGTTTGACTCTCGGACCGAATGAAACCGATCAGCTTTGCCTGCATGAACTGGAAGCGCCGGATATTGTCTTCTGTATCGACGGCGTCACGGTGGGATGCGGATTCCACACGCTGGCGCAAGGCCTCGACCCGATCAGAGGCGAAGGGGTGGGTCATCATCCAAGGCGGCGCGCGGCGCACCATGAATTCGTAGGGGCGAATCTCATGATCGAAAAAGCTGATCAGGCCGCGGCCTGACTGACCTGACGCCTCGAGAAATGTCGCGCCCGCTTGGTCGGCGCTGCTCTCCTGAGCCTGGGAGAAGCGAACAAAGTCGGCCATCGCAAATTGCTGCGAGCCGGCGATGAGTGCGGCGCCGGCGTCTGGCGCGCCCGCGGCGATCGCCAGAACTCCAAGACCGATGGAAATCAGCATAGGCCCCATCGCCTGATTGATGGCGCCGCGCGAGCGCTGAACGTGGCCGCCGGCGATGTGGCCGGTCTCGTGCGCGAGAACGCCGATAATCTCATTCGGATTGTCCGCACGCATGAGAAGACCGGTATGCACGAACATGTTCTGTCCGTTGATGACGAACGCGTTCACACTGTCGTCGTTGATGATATGAATCTCAACTTCGTCGCCGCGAACCCCCGCCGCCTCAAAGATAGGATTGGCGTAGACGCGGAGCGTATCCTCGATTTCGGCGTCGCGGATGAGCGACTGCGCTGAGGCATTCTGGGCCGATACAAATACGAGCGCGGCCGCCATTGCCGCCGCTGTAGCTGCGCGGCGAGTAAGCGACGACAAAAGAGACGCGGCCATGCCCGCTCCTTGCATTTTCAATTATGCCCAGCAGCTTTGAAGCGCTGGTTTAGGGCGGGAACAAGGCTTAATCGCCCCGTGAGACGCCTTCAGTTCTTCTTCGACCATCTGGAGAGGCGCGAAAAGAATTTTTCGCGCCGTTCCTGATCGGGTTCGTAAGTTTCGGCCAGCGCCGGACCCTGGTCGGGCGGCGTGGAGGGCGCCGCCGCCGCTGGGGTGACAATAGCGGCGGGGCGCGTCTCCACGAGGGTTTCTGCGGCGACCGCTTCGCGCACTGGGGGAGTGGGAACCACAATCTCGACGGGCGTCGTTGAGATGGCGGGTTCGGGATCTGACTTCGCCTCCACCGCGTGCGCTGCGCCATTGCCGCGCACGCGTTCTGGGCGCGGGGTCAAGTGCTTGAGATCTGCTCCTACGAAATCGAGCCATTCGCCGCCGTCGACTTCATAGACGCGCCGTCCACGGCCGCGTCCGCGCCGGCGGCGCTTGCTGCTGCGGCCGCGCTCCTCGCGCGCGGCTGCGATCGGCGCGCCGTTCTCCTCCGCGGGCTCGTCCCGCGCTTCCACGTCCGCGCCGGCGTCCTCTCCATCGCGGCGGCGCTTGCTGCCGCCGCGGCGGCCACGGCGGCGTCGGCGCTTGCGGTCATCGGCTTCGCCAAGGGCGGCAATAACCGACGTCTCCTCGGCCTCTTCCTCCTCATCGGACTCGATCTGCGAATCCGCTTCTTCCTCCGCCGCCTCGACTTCGGCGCGCGACTTGGCGCGCGAAGGCGCCGGAGTGGTTTCCTCGGGGCCTTCCGCCTCGTACGCGTCGCCGCCGACATTGATCTCGAAGTCGCCGGGGTTCATGCCGGGAGCAGCGGCGATGCGCACGCGCACGCGGCAATTTTCTTCAAGCGCAGCGAGCGCGGCGCGCTTCTCGTTAAGCAGATAAAGCGCCACGTCAGTCGACGTACGGACTTCAAGAACGTGGTTCTTCTGCTTTGCGCTGGCCTCATCGAGCGCGCGCAGCAGCGCCAACGCCGCAGACTCGACAGAGCGCACCCGGCCGGCGCCCTGACAATGCTCGCAAACGTGGCTCGTTCCCTCCAGCACGCCTGTGCGGCGGCGCTGGCGTGACAGTTCGAGCAAGCCGAAGCCGCTGATTTTGCCCATTTGCACACGGGCGCGGTCGAAGCGGAGGTTGTCCTTCATCCGCTTTTCGACGGCGCGGTCGTTCTTGGGCTCTTCCATGTCGATGAAATCGATCACGATCAGGCCCGCGAGGTCGCGCAGGCGCATCTGCCGTGCGGCTTCGTCGGCGGCTTCGAGATTAGTCTTGAAGGCGGTTTGCTCGATGTTGCGCTCGCGTGTGGCGCGCCCCGAGTTCACGTCGATCGCAACCAGGGCTTCGGCCTGATTGATGACGATGTAGCCGCCCGACTTAAGAGTTACGATCGGCGAATAGATCGAATCCAGCTGACGCTCGACGCCGTTCTTGGCGAAAATGGGCGTCGACTCTTTCCATAGATGCACACGCTTGGCGTGGCTGGGCATCAGCATGCGAACGAAGTCTTTTGCTTCTTTGTACGCCGCCTCGCCATCGACATGCACCTCATCGACATCCTTGTCGTAGAGGTCGCGAATGGCGCGTTTCACCAAAGAACTCTCTTCGTAGATGAGAGCGGGAGCGACCGACTTCAGCGTGTCGTCGCGGATGGTTTCCCACGCGCGCGACAAATATTCATAGTCGCGCTTGATTTCGGTCTTGGTGCGCTTGGCGCCGGCAGTCCTGATGATCAAGCCCTGGCCTTGTGGCACGTCGAGATCCTGGGCGATCTTCTTCAGCCGCTTGCGGTCCGCGGCTTGTGTGATCTTGCGCGAAATGCCGCCGCCGCGTCCGGTGTTGGGCATGAGCACGCAATAGCGCCCAGCAAGTGATAGATAGGTCGTGAGTGCAGCGCCCTTGTTGCCGCGCTCTTCCTTGACCACCTGCACGAGCATGATTTGCCTGCGGCGGATGACTTCCTGAATCTTGTAGCGGCGCGTGAGGATCCGCCGGCGGCGCTCATCGAGCGCCTCCTCATCTTCCTCCTCACTCTCTGCGGCGGCTTCCGCGGCGGCGAGCTCCGCCTTGATCGCTTCTTGGTCAGCGTGAGGGATCGCGTAATAGTCTGGATGGATTTCCGAGAAGGCCAAGAAGCCATGACGGTTGCCGCCATACTCGATGAAGGCGGCCTGCAGCGACGGCTCAACGCGCGTCACCTTGGCGAGATAGATATTGCCTCTGAGTTGTTTGCGGCTGGCTGTCTCGAAATCGAAATCTTCAACGCGGTTTCCGTCGAGCACCGCGACCCGGGTCTCTTCCGGGTGGGCGGCGTCGATCAGCATTTTCTTTGCCATCGAATGGGGCTCCGTATGCGCCGCGCGCACGGGCCCCCGGGCTTCCGGCAGGAGCCGGGGCGGGGGCGGCTTTGGGGCGCAATGTCATGAAAGATAATCCTGTGCGACCGCAGCCCGGGCCCAGAAGGCCGCCGGCGCAGAAATCGACCGCAGCACGGATCATAGTCTGCTCCAGTTGACGCCGTCTGAATGTTGACGGCGCGCTCAGTTCCCGCGGGGCGGAGGGCCTCCAAAGTCCGAACACGGGCGCTATGGACAGCGCGCCGCAGGGCTTGGTTTCGCCGATCCGCGTGGCGGGAGCACGCTGAGCGCTCTGGGGCAATCCCTAGCGGCGCATCCAGCGATGAGCCGCACCTTGCATGATTTGTCTGGGGAAAGAAAGCGTTGTGGAAACCTTAGCGCGCTTCTGGCGGCGCTGGCTCGGGTCTGACCACGCCGCCGGGACTTGGGAGACCCATGCGGTATCCGGGCACCAGCGACACGCTCCAGCCAGGTCCTGATAGCCCGCTCCCTTGAGGGGTCAGCACCCAGGCTCTCGAAAAATCGCTGCTGATTAGGGCCCCCTCCGTGGCCCGAAGTTCTCCCCAAACGTCGCGGAGGGTGAGCACTGAATAGAAATTACCTAATCCATCCAATGGGGTAACCTGGTTGGGATCGAACTCGATATTGGCCTGCGTGAGCGGCAGCTCAAGCCTTGCGCCCTGAAAACGGACGCGCAGGTCCGCCAGCCGCTGCTGCTGAACCTGGGCCCGCGCTCTCTCCTCGGCAGCGACCTGGGGCCCGCCATATCGGGCCGCCCGCCGCGCCAGGCTGCGGGCGCTGAGAGCCTGCACCCGGAGAGGCGCGACCAGGAGGTCGGCCGGAGCATAGGCGCCCAAGCTGCGTCTCCAGCCTGGCTCGGTCTCGTCCAGCAGAAGCCCGTACGCCGGCCCGGTTGCATAGGCGTATGAGCGCACGACGGAATCCTGGCCATCGTGTTCGTTCAGCGTTCGGGCCGCGAAAAAGTCTGCGTCGGCGCCGGCGCCGAGCTTAACCCCGGTGTAGGCGGCCAAGCCTTCGTTGCGATCGAGCGCCGCCTCCTGGCTGGCTGCGGAAGCGAACTGGTTGTGGCGCGCCAGCCGGAAGACGAGCGCATCTGCTGCGGCAGTCCTGCGCGCGCGCCCGCGCGAAAGCAGCGCTGTGGCAGAGCGCCCGTTGCTCCAGGCGAAGGAGGTAGCGCCCCAGTTCCGTTTCCAGATGAGCGTTCTCGCTGTTGAGCGGGGGCAGGCCAAGCGAAGTCTGGGCCCGATGCCACGCCTCGTGAGCAAGAAGAACGCGCCTTTGGGCGTCATCGTCGGGCAAGGGCGCCAGGATCATGATCCAATCGACGCCGGCCCAGCGAGTGGATGTGTTGGCGATAGGCGCGCTCGCGGGAAGCACGCCGGCCCAGCCGCGTCCCGAGGGCCTCAGCGCGCCCTCAAGGTCTGGCTGGGTCGCCCATGCCGAGCGCGTGCTGGGGTCGACAATGATCAGCGGCCCGCACAGGGCGACCCCCCAAAGGACGCCTGCATCGGCCGTGCACATGGTTCGCAGTTCAGCAGCGGCCGCCGCCTCGCGCTCAAAGGGCTGGGCCCACGCAGGAGCGGCTGCAAGCGCGGCGGCTAGGGTGAGGGCGCGCAACATGGGCGAGTGTGACCATGGGATTGGGCCCTTCACAAGGCGGCCAGCGACCAGCGGCAGGCGCGGTGCGAACACATTTTGGTTAGTGCGGGTTCACCTTCCTCTTCAACTTGATAGCAAGCCGGAAGCGGTATGTTCACACCCTTCATGGATGTGACCCGCAGATCCTTTGCGTTCTTCGGCGCGGCGGCGGCTGGCGCGGCGGCGATGAGCGGCCGTGCGTGGGCTGATGCGCCCAGCGCGGTGCGCGGCGTGCTTGTGCAGGAAGCGGGCGCCGCCAGCCGGGTCACGCTCGCGCTCGACAGGCCGGCGCAGGCGCGGACATTCTTCCTCGACGGCCCGTCGAGGTTTGTCATCGACATCGCCAATTCGCAGCTGGCGTTGCCTGGAGGCGCCAGTGGGCAGGGCCCTGGAGCCGGGGTGATACGCCGTTATCGCTATGCCCAGCAGCCCGACGGCGCCGCGCGCGTCGTGCTTGATCTTGATGCGCCGGCGACCCTGGTCCGGCAGGAATTTGGTGGCCGCGGGGCGCCCGCTCTGAGTTTCGACATCGCGGCCAACAATATTGAAGCGCCCGCTCCCGCGCCGATTGAGCGGCCGGGGCGCGATGCGCAACGGCGCACGATTGTGGTTGACGCCGGCCATGGCGGTCATGATCCAGGCGCCATCGGGACGACGGGCGTGCGTGAGAAGGACGTGGTGCTCGACGCCGCTCTGCAGCTGCGGCAAGCCCTTGAAGCTCGCGGTCCCTACCGCGTTGCGCTAACGCGCGACGCAGACCGCTTTGTCGAGCTTGAAGATCGCGTACGCTTCGCGCGCGCCCAGCACGCGGACCTTTTCATTTCCATTCATGCCGATGCGAGCCAAAGCGGGGAACCCTGCGGCGCCTCCGTCTACACGCTCTCGGATCGCGGCGCCGATCGCGCCCAGAACATGATGGCGTCTCAGAACTGGGACATCGATCTCGGCGATGCGCGCCAGTCAGCAGCGCGGGACATTCTCGTCGATCTTGCCCAGCGCGAGACCACAAACCGCTCGGCGCAGTTTGCGCAGACGGTCATCCCGCGCCTGGGGCAAGTTGCGCCCCTCCTGCGCAACACCCACCGCAACGCCGGGTTTTTCGTTCTACTTGCGCCCGACGTCCCCGCTGTGCTGATCGAGACTGGCTTTTTGAGCAACGCAACCGATGAGCGGCGCCTTTCCGATCCCCGTGCGCGGCAGCGCATGGCTGGCGCCATGGCCGAGGCGGTGGACGCTTACTTCGCCACCCCCCAGCTTTATGCCGCCCGCGCCTAAAATCAGCGCGAATCTTAAGCTAGTTCAGCTATGTTTCAGCCAGCTGTCCTGGCCATAATCGCGCCTTAATGCGGGGCGACGCCGGGGCGGCTTAATCAGGCGAGTGCGCGGAAGCGGGGCGCAATGTTGCGAGACGATCCATACGGCCGGCAGGGCTGGGGCGACGACGACTACGATGACGATCGCGACTATCGCGATCCGCAGCGCGGCGGCGTGCCCTGGCGCAAGATTCTCATCGGCCTTGCCGCTGCCGCCGGCGCAGGCGCGCTCGCGCTCGTCGTGTTCCTGATTGTGGCGCTGCAAGGTCTGCCGAGCCTGGCCGAATTACAGGATTACGAGCCGCCCGTAACAAGCCGCGTGCACGCCGGCGACGGCGCTCTCGTGGCGGAGTTCGCGCGCGAACAACGTGTGTTCGTGCCCATCGAGCAGATACCCGACCATGTGAAGAACGCGTTCATCGCGGTGGAGGACGCGCGCTTCTTCGAACATTCGGGCCTGGATTACGCGGGCATTGCGCGCGCCATGGTGTCGAATGTGGGGAACGTTTTGCGCGGCCGACGTCTGCAAGGCGCCTCCACGATCACCCAGCAGGTGGCTGGCAATATGCTGACAGGGCGTGCAGCCGGATGCGAGGGCGGCATTCAAGGGCTGTTTTGCGCCGTATACACTAAGTTTCGCGAAGCGCTGATGGCGCAACGGATTGAACGAGCGCTGGACAAGGATCGCATTCTCGAACTCTACCTGAACCAGATTTATCTCGGGAATCGTGCTTATGGCGTTGCCGCCGCCGCGCTGAATTATTTCGATAAGCCGTTGAGCGAACTCACCATCGCGGAAGCGGCGTATCTTTCAATCCTTCCCAAAGGTCCGGCCAATTATCAGCTGCCGCGCAACCATGATCGCGCTGTGGCGCGGCGCGATTACGCCATCAGCCGCATGCTGGAGCGCGGTTACATTACAGAGGAACAAGCTACCGCCGCGCGCGCTGAGGACCTGACGGGCGTCAATCGCTTGGCCGGGGATCAATATGTCGCCGCTTCGCATTTCGTCGAGGAGGTCCGCCGGCAGGTGCAGGACCAATACGGCGAGCGCGCTCTCTATGACGGAGGTCTGTCGATACGATCGACGCTCGACACGCGCCTGCAGCTTGCCGCGGCGCGCGCCGTTCGTGCGGGCCTGGAAGCGTATGATCGCCGCCATGAATGGCGGGGCCCGATCGCGACGGGCGACGCCAGCGGCGATGTCCAGGCTCAGCTGCGGGCGGCGGCGGCTGTGCCGCAGCTTTCGGGCTGGCGGCGGGCAATGGTCACGGCCAACGCCAATGGCGCCATCACGCTGACCGATGAAGCCGGTGAGACCGGACGCTTGACTAACGACGACGCACAGTGGGCCGCGCAAGGCGCCCGCCGCGAACGCGCACGTGCGCTGAGCGTTGGGGCTATCGTTTACGCGGCACGCGGATCGAATGGGCGCTACGCGCTCAAGCAGACGCCACAAATCCAGGGCGCGTTGGTGGCGATGGACCCCCACACCGGGCGCGTGCTGGCCATGGTCGGCGGCTATTCATTCAATGACGCAAATGGCCTCAATCGCGCGACGCAAGCGAACCGTCAGCCGGGCTCGGCGTTCAAGCCCATCGTCTACGCGGCGGCGCTTGATTACGGGCTCACGCCTGCGACGCTTGTCGATGACGGACCGCTGGCGATCGAAGCAGGCGACGGCACGAATTGGTCGCCCGAGAACTATTCGCGCCAATATTATGGGCCAACCACGTTGCGGCGCGGGCTTGAATTGTCGCGGAACGCAATGACCGCACGCGTTGCGTACGAAATGGGGCCCGAACGTGTGCTGGAGTATGGCCGCCGCCTGGGTGTTTACGGCGACAACACGCAGGCCGTGTTCGCCTTGGCGCTCGGAGCGGGTGAAACCACGCTGCTACGTATGACCACGGCGTATGGCATGTTCGTCAATGGCGGCCGTTGGATTCAGCCAATCCTCATCGACCGTATCCAGGATCGGACGGGCCATTCCGTATTCCGCCGGGATCAGCGCGAATGCGCCGAGTGCAACGCCGACTGGCGTCAACAGGCGCCGCCGACCTTGCCCGACACGCGCCAGCAGGTCCTCGATCCAGTAACCGCCTACCAGATTGTTTCGATGGCTGAGGGCGTCGTTCAACGCGGCACGGCGACGGTCGTGAACTCGCTCGGCTTTCCGCTCGGCGGCAAGACGGGCACCACAAACGACTACAAGGACGCCTGGTTCATCGGGTTCTCGCCAGACATTGTCGTGGGCGTGTGGACTGGCTTCGATCAGCCCCGCGATATGGGTGAGGGCGAAACAGGCGGACGCATAGCTGCGCCCATTTTCCGAGACTTCATGCGCGAGGCGCTGCGCGACACTTCGCCAGCGCCGTTCCGAATCCCAGCCGGCGCGCGGCTCGCGCGCATCGACTACCTGACCGGCGCCCTTCCCAACGCGGAAACCACGCAGACGATCCTGGAGGCCTTCCGGCCCGGGACCGAGCCCACGCGTGACGTGTCCTCGTCGCCGTTCGTGTTCGGCGGCACCGACCCCATCGATCCGCGCGTGCTTTCGGGTCTGGGTGCGGCCTACACGCCAACGGAGAACGTTGATCCGAACCATCCTCAACAGCAGCAGTCAGAGGACCTCGGCGGCCTTTACTGATCGGCGGCGGCGCTTCAATCGGCGGCGGCAATGTCTTATGTAGTGCCCCTAGATTCTGAGGGACACTGAGCATGCGCGCTGACATCACTGCTTTGGCAGATCAAATCGAATCCGCCGTCGCCCTTTTGCGGAGGCGTCTTTGACTGGGACCGTGCGCAGGTCCGGCTCGACGAGCTGACGGCGCTTTCGGAGCGGCCCGATTTTTGGAACGAGTCTGAGAAGGCTCAAAAGCTCATGCGTGAGCGCAACAAGCTCGATGCAGCCATGGGCGCGATCACATCGCTTGAGCGCGACTTGCGGGACGCGCTCGAACTTGCCGAAATGGCGGAAGCCGAAGGCGATGGAGCGCTCGTCGATGAAGCTTTCGCGAGTTTGCAACAAGCCCAAACGCGTGCGGCCCAAGCGGAGCTCGAGGCGCTGCTTTCGGGCGAGGCGGATGGCAATGACGCCTACGTGGAATTCAATCCTGCTGCCCGGGGGCACCGAGAGCCAGGATTGGACCGGAGATGCTCTTGCGCATGTACACGCGCTGGGCGAATGCGCGGCTTCAAAGTGGAGTTTCTCGAAGAGCAGGGCGGCGATACCGCCGGCATCAAGTCCGCCACCATCTGGTGCAGGGAGAAAATGCCTACGGGTGGCTGAAGACGGGAGGCGGGCGTCCATCGCCTCGTGCGCATTTCGCCTACGACCCAACGCGCGGCGCCACACCTCGTTCGCGAGTGTGTGGGTGTATCCGAAGATCGACGATTCAATAGACATCGAAATCCTCGACAAGGATGTCCGTACCGACACATACCGCGCCTCGGGCGCTGGCGGTCAGCACGTTAATAAAACTGATTCAGCCGTTCGCCTGACGCACATCCCGACGGGCATCGTCGTGGCGTGCCAGTCTGAGCGCAGCCAGCACAAGAACCGCGCAACAGCGTGGGAGATGCTGCGCGCGCGCCTCTACGAGGCTGAATTGCAGAAGCGCGAAGCGGCGGCGCAGCAGCTGGAAGACACGAAAACGGAAATCGGCTGGGGCCGGCAAATCCGCTCTTACGTGTTGCAGCCCTACCAGATGGTCAAAGACCTGCGCACCGGTGTCGAGACGTCGGACACCCAAGGCGTGCTGGACGGTGACCTTGATCAGTTCATGGCGGCGTCTTTGGCTGCCCGCGTCGGTGGGGCTGGTGAAGCGAAAATCGACGATATCGATTGAGCGGGGGGAACGCGGCGGCTTGCGCCTCGATCAATTCAGGGATCCCTTGACTGCGTTTGATTGATCGTTCAAACAAATGCGATGTCAAATGTCAGCGCGCGCGAAAAGATCATACGGGCGGCGATGGAGCTGTTTTGGCTCAAGGGCTACAACTCCACCTCAGTCGCCGATCTCTTGAGCCGAACGCAGCTCAACTCCGGCAGCCTGTATCACGTATTCCCGTCCAAGCAGGACGTTCTGATCGGCGTGTTGGAAGCCTATCGGGACGGCATCCACGAGCAGCTGCTCGAGCCAGCTTGGGTCGGCGTCGATGATCCCATCGAGAAGATCTTTGCGCTGCTGGGCCGCTACCGCTCACTGATCCTCGAAACGGAATGCACGTACGGCTGTCCCATCGGTTCGCTTGCGCTTGAACTGCACGAGCCAGACCCGCGCGTGCGCGAGTTGCTGGCGGAGAATTTCGAGAATTGGACCGCGGCCATTGAGCACTGCCTCACGGAGGCGGGGCCGCATCTGCCGCCGGCGACAGATAAACGCGCGCTCGCTCAATTTGTCCTCACCGCGATGGAGGGGGGCGTGATGCAGGCGCGCACCCACCGCGACGTGGCCTATTTCGATCGCGTCGTCGCAACGCTGAGGGCGCATTTCAAATTTTTGGAGGAGGCGGCCAGAGCTCATGCCTGAGGCTGCATCGGGGAGGAAAGAATGGACGTCAATTGGCTGGCTGTGGTGGCTGCTGCCGCAAGCTCGTTTCTATTGGGCGGGGTCTGGTATTCTGCATTGTTCGCGAAAGCTTGGCAGTCTGCGGCGGGGCTGAGCGATGAGCAGGCAAAAGGCGGCAACCGGGCGCTTGTCTTCGGGGGCTCATTTGCGCTGGCTCTTCTCGCGGCCGCTTCGTTCGCATTCTTTCTGGGCGCCGAGGTCGATGCGACGACAGGGGCGCTTTATGGCTTCACCGCCGGCTTGTGTTGGGTGAGCGCCAGTTTTGGCATCAACTACTTGTTCGAGCGCAAGAACCTCTCGCTGTTTCTGATCAACGGCGGTTATCACACGCTGCAGTTCACGCTGATCGGTCTGATCCTCGGCGCTTGGCATTGAAATCAACTCAAGAAAAAGGCCCGGCGTTCGCCGGGCCTTTGAATTCTTGCTGTCTGCAGAAGCTCGAAGTCAGCTGGCGCCGGTGACGATGACGCCCGAAACCATGCGATCGTCGCTGGACGGTTCGCCAAACACCGAGCCCGATCCGCCAAAGGCTGCGCCGCGGTCTTGTTGCGAGACAATTTGGGGCGTCGCCGGAGCGCCGGGTCCTGACTGCGAAAGCGGATCTTGCAGGTAGCGGCACTGGCCCTCGAACACCGCGCCCATCTCAACGGAAAGAGACTGGTGGACGATGTCTCCCAGCACATGCGCGTTGCGCGCCAGCATAACCTTGCGCGCGCGAACCGAGCCTTCCACGCGGCCATGGACCGTCACGCTCTCGGAGACGACGTCACCTTTGACCATGCCGGTGTCGCCCACGGTGAGCGATCCGCCGCGCACGTTGCCTTCGATTTCGCCATCGACCTGAATCTCGGCGCCGTCGGCGTCAATCGTGCCCGTGATCTTCACGCCATTCGCAATGATGGAGGCAATGCCTGCGCGTCCTGGCGCGGGGCGGCGTTGACTCATGGATTCCGGAATGGCTGGCACGTTCGTATCGGTTGGTCGATTACCCTTGTTCGTGAACATGCCGTCCTGCCCTCAAGAAATTAACAGGGTCAACCGCCCTGCCGCGGAACCAAACCTCATAGTGGAGGTGGGTTGCGGTGCTGCGTCCCGTCGAGCCCATGGACCCGATGCGTTGGCCGATCGCGACCTGATCGCCGCGCTCAACCTGGATGTCGCGCAAGTGCGCGTAACGGGTCTTGAAGCCGTGCCCGTGATCGATCTCAACAGTGTAGCCGTACCCTGAACGGGTGCCAGCATAGACAACAGTGCCGGGCGAGGTGGCGACCACTGGCGCACGTTCGAACGCGGCAAGATCAAGCCCCTGGTGCATGGCCAAGCGGCCATTGAAAGGGTCGATCCGCTGGCCGTAGCCGGAGGTTTCGCGGTAATCGACGGCCACGGGCGGCGCCAGTGGTGTAGAGTCCGCAATATCAGCCAGGCGACGAGATTCCGTGACGCGCGCGGCGACCTGTGCGACCCGCTCGGCAAACGCCGGGTTCAGCCCGCTGTCGCGAAGGTAAGCCACGAAATCCTGCGGCACCAACGGGCCGCCGGCCTGGGCGTCGGCGTCCGGGCCGGTCAGATTTGCCATGGAGACGCCGGTCAGGCGGAGGACGCCGCGAACCTGCTCGCTGCGCTCCACGACAGTGTCTTCAAGTTCGGAAAGCGTCTCTTCCTGCTCGCTCTCGAGCCGTTCTGTGCGCGCCCGGAATCCAACTGTGGTAACCTGGTAGGGCTCAGAAGCTATGGCCCGTGACTGGCGCGGCTCAGCTTCGTCAATCGAGGCGGCCATAATGATGCGGGCGCCATCGCGCTCGATCGGGCGGTTGGCGGCGAGCTGCAGGCTGGCGCCGCCTGCGTATTCAAGCAAAGAACGCAGGACTTCGTGGCGGCTCTCAAAATCTGCAGTGGCGCGGTCAAATTGGCGGGTGCGCTCTTCGAGCAGGGCCTGGGAAGCGGCGGCCTGAGCCCGAGATTCATTCAGCCAGCGGTCATATTTGGCGCGTTCGCGCTCGACTTCGGCGTTGCTGGCGGTGGCCTGGGGACCCTCAAGCAGGGTATTGGCGGTCGCATAGACACACCACCCGGCAATGCCCACAGCGCCCAGCGCCAGCAGGGCCTGCTTGCTCGGGGAAAGCGAAACGTACCGTACGGTCCCCCCGCTACGGTGGTAAATCTGACGTTCCGGGAACATGCGATCGAAAAACGCTCGCGCCCGCGATCCGAACTGGCTCATGGTCCGCCACCGCCCACTAACTAAATCAACTGCCGTTAGCCCCGCCAAATTTGATCCAACCTGAAACCCTCCTGAATTGCAACAGCCCGGCGCTGCCGTTTACGAGAATTTCAGATTGTTTAAGGGCGCTCCTGCCAGAAGCGCGCCAAAAGTTGGTTTCAAAGGCAAAATCGGCTCATTTTCCGGTCATGGCCTTAACCATGTTCAAGACTTCTTCCACATGTCCTGGCACCCGAACCTTGCGCCAGACGTGCGCGATGCGGCCGTGCTCGTCGATGAGAAAGGTCGAACGCTCGATGCCCATGAACTTGCGGCCGTAAAGCGTCTTTTGCGTCCAGACGCCGTATTTCTCACAGACTGCCCCATCCTCGTCGGAGCCCAACTGCACCTTGAGCCCATGTTTCGCCGCGAATTTGTCGTGCTTGTCGATACTGTCCTTCGAGACGCCCACGACGGTTGTTTTCGCAGCTGCGAAGGCTTTCGCCTTTTCAGTGAAGTTTAGTGCTTCTTGGGTACAACCGGGTGTGTCGTCCTTTGGGTAGAAATACAGAACGACACGCTTGCCTTTCAGGCTGCTCAAGCTGACGCGCCCGCCCCCGGCCGCCGGCAAGTCAAAGGGGGGCGCGGGGTCGCCAGGTTTGAGCGTCTTTGCCATCGGGAGCCTCCTGGCTCACGGCCGCAAGGCCGTCCTGCGCGCCGCGTGCGGCGGCGCTGGGACTTTGCTTTGCGTCAAAAGCAGCGATCGCGCTAGACACATGCGAGGGGCGTTGGAGCTGCGCGGATGATACGCCGCTCGACGCTAATTGCAGTCGAGATACTCCTTGGACTGATCGCGGCTCTGGCGATCGGGGTCGGAGTTGCTTGGTGGCGGCTCAGCCAAGGGCCCATCGAACTCAACGCCATTCGCGAGCACGTACAGACCGAACTGAGCGCGGCGCGTTCGGGACGTCCGGTCGGCATTGATCGCATTGAGCTGGCGTGGAGCCGGCAGGGCAACGCGCTGGAACTGCGCGCCATCGGGGTGACCGTGGAAGATGGCCGTGGCGGTGTGCTTTCGCGCTCCGACGAAGCGCGCATTGAGTTGGGCGTGCTGCCGCTGCTGATTGGCCGCATCTCGCTGGTGCGCGCTGAATTCTCGGGCGGCGCCATCACCTTTACGCGCAAGGTCAATGCGGCTGTCGATATCGCGTTTGGTCCCGAAGGCTCGCCGGCGGACATCATCATCCCGCCACCACCGCCGAACGAGACGCTGGAGCAGCGCGTTGCGCGCCTGCTCGACGGCATGGAAGCGGCCTTCCGTCCAATCGGGCCCGGCGGCGGCTTGCGCGCGCTGAGCGTGCGCAACGCAGCGCTCACGATCGTAGACGATGCCGGTGGAGGGCGCTGGACCGCTGATGACGCAACCTTTGAGCTTGCCCGTCAGGGGCGCGCGCTCGCGCTTGTCGCTCATGCGCGCCTGGAAGCCGCGGCGGGCGCCGCGCCCGCTGGCCTGCGCATCACCACCGACACGCGCTTCCAAAGCGCGGTTATCGAATTCAGCGCCGAAAATGCCCGTCCGCGCGCGCTGTTTTCACAAGCTGCCATGGGTCCCTTTGCCGGGTTGGACGCGCCAATTAGCGCGACGATCTCGGTTGGGCTCGATCGCCAGGCCGGGGTCAATCAATTCGAGGGCGATGTCACGATCGGCCGGGGCGCCGCCGACATGGTCGGTGGTCGTTTCGATCTTGATGGCGGGAGGCTGCACGGACGCTACGACATCGCCAGCGACGAACTGATTATCGATGAGATCACGCTTGCTGGGGATCGCACCCGCATTGGCGGCGAGGTGCGTGTCCGCGATGTCTCGGCGATCATGCGTGCGGCGCCGGACGAACCAGCCGCCTTCGATATTTCTCTGCCCTCCATGCGCCTGGACGTGCCCGGGACATTCGCGCAGCCGCTCTCGTTTTCGAACGTGCATCTTGCTGGGGCCATCGTTTCGGCCGAGCGCAGCATCCGCTTTGAGGAGTTGCGCGCGCAAACGGGCGACGCGGCGTTGAACGCCAGTGGGCGTCTCTACTGGGCTGAGGCAGGCGCTGATCAGCGCGTGCATCCAGGGCTTGAGCTGGATGGCGCCGTCACCGGCGCGATTGATGCGCGCTCAGTGATTGCAATGTGGCCGATAGGGCTCGGTGAAGGCGCGCGCAGTTACGTTGCACGATCCCTTGAGGCCGGACGCGTCACGGACGGTCAAGTCCATCTAGACATCCAGCCTCGTGATGTCGCCGCTGGCGTGTTCCGTGACGACGCGATGGACGTGCGATTCAATGTCGATGGCGGCGTATTCCGCTTCGCTTCGACCATGTCGCCGGTGACGGACGCGCGCGGCTCTGGAGTGCTGCGCGGGAACCGGCTGGACATGACCTTCCCTCATGCGCAGTTGAACGGGCTGACGCTCACAAATGCCCGGCTCGAATTGCCGCGTCTGAAACCCAAGGGCGCTATGGCCACAATCGCGGCGCGCGTCGAGGGCGATGCGCGCCGCTTCTTAGAGGTTCTGGCGCAGGAGCCGCTCTCAATGGGCGGGCGTCTGCCCGTCGATATCGCCAGCGCCACCGGGCACGGCGCCGTGAATGTTCGAATACAGCGGCCGATGATCGAAGAAGTGCCGCGGGAAGATTGGCGTTTCAGTATTGACGGCGCCTTCCGCGACTTCGCGGGCAATGTCAGCGGGCGCCGCCTGGCTGTTTCGCAGGGTCAGTTGCTGGTTCGCGGAGACCAACGCGCGGTTACAGTGTCCGGCCCGATCCGGGCGGGGACCTCAGCCATCGAAAACGTGCGCTGGGTGGAACATATCGGCCGCCGCGCCGGCGCATCGTCTTCGGAATACGAAATCTCAGGCGATTTTGACGCCAATGATCTCGAGCGCCTTGGTTATCCCATCGCGCGCTATGCGCAGGGGCGCATTGGCGTCACGGTTTCGGGTCAGGGTCGCGGATTCGATGTCGATGACGCACGCATTGATCTCAATCTGACCAACGCGGCTATCGAAGCGCCGCGCGCGTTCTGGACTAAACGCGCCGGACAGGCTGCGTCGGCGCGCTTCAACGTCGAGCGCCAGCGCGACGGCGGATTGGCGTTCTCCAACATAGAGGCGCGGGGCGTGGGCATGAACGTGCAGGGCCGTGTCAGGCTTGCGCGGGACAACCGCATTGTGGAAGCGGATCTGCCCCGCGTGCTGCTGGAAGGCAGTTCAGACGCGCGCGTGTTTGCATCGCGCGCGAACGATGGAGCTCTTGAGGTCACTGTGCGCGGCGCGCTGTTTGACGCAGCGCCGTTCATGGGCTCCGACGCGCAGCCGGCGGGGCAAAACGCGCGCGAACAAGCGGCGGGCGGCGCCATGCGCGCCAACGTCGCCGTCAGCCGGCTGAAGATGCGCGGCGGGGCCACCTTGAGCGATGCCCGCGTTGAGGTGGCGACAGCGCATGACGCACTGATGCGGCTTTCGGTGGAAGGCCGCTCACCCGGCGATCGTCCCTTTTCACTGACGCTGGGGCCGAGCAGCGCCGAGCCCCAGAGCCGCGTCAGGTTCCGTTCTGATGACGCAGGGTTTGCCGTGCGCGCGCTCACCGGCGCCGAGAACGTGGTGGGCGGCACCGCGTCGGCCGATGGGGACTGGCGCGCCGGCCCGCCAAATCAGGCGCGGTTCGCCGTGCAGATGCGGAATTTTCAGGTTGTGCGCCTGCCGGCGATGGCGCGCCTGCTGTCATCGGCGGGCTCGCTGACGGGGCTTGTGGAGATGCTGAACGGCGATGGCATCGGGTTCAGTCTGATGGACGCGCAAATGACCTACGCCAATGACCGCCTGCGCTTCACCGAAGGCCGGATGACGGGGCCCTCGCTCGGGCTGACTGGCGCTGGCAGTTATGACCTGACCGCCGACAATCTCGACATAGACGGCGTCGTCGCTCCCTCGCCGCTTCTGAACTTGTCGGTTCTGGGCAGCGTGCCTGTGATTGGCGACTTGCTCGTGTCTCGCCGCGGTGAAGGCGTGTTCGGGATGACATATGCGATCAACGGGCGCGCTGGCGAGCCGCGCGTCGGCGTCAACCCGGCGTCTGCGCTGACGCCGGGCATCCTGCGCCGCATCTTTGAGCCGCTGCCGCGGCGCGAAGAAACGCCCGCGCCGCCGCCCGCAGGTGGGGCGCATATGCTTGCGCCGCCGTCAGAGGCGGAAGGGGCGTTGGCGGACGCCGCCCCCGGGATGGGCGAGGCCTCGCTTGCGAGCGACGTGCCTTCTCCGGCGCCAGCGCAAAGCCAAGAAGGCGTTCAGCCCTAGCCGACGCGCAACAGCGCGTGCTTTTTCTTTCCGAGTGAAAGCTTGATCGCGCCATCGATGAGATCGCCGGCGCCGAGAACCGCTGCGTCTTCACTCACCGGCTTGTCGTTTACCCGCAGCGCGCCGGCGGCGATATGACGTTTGGCCTCTCCGTTCGACGCGACAAGCTCTGCACGTACGAAGGCGGCCGCAACGCGCAGGCCATTCTTGAGCTCATCCTGTGTCACGACGTAGGTCGGCAGGTTGTCGGAGCGTGCGCCGTGCTCAAACGTCGCCCGCGCGGCTTCCTCTGCCTTCAGGGCTTCTGCACGCCCATGGAGCAGTGCGGTGGCCTCAGTCGCCAGAGTTTTCTTGGCGTCGTTGATCTCCGCGCCCTGCAGCGCCTCAAGCCGCGCGATCTCCTCAAGGGGCAGATCGGTGAAGATTTTCAAGAACCGCCCAACATCGGCATCCTCGGCGTTGCGCCAATATTGCCAATATTCATAGGGGCTCAGCATGTCCGGGTTCAGCCAGACGGCGCCCTGCGCTGTCTTGCCCATCTTGGCGCCGGAAGCGGTCGTGATGAGCGGCTGCGTTAAGCCGAACAGCTGGGCTTGGTCCATGCGCCGGCCGAGTTCGACGCCGTTGACGATATTGCCCCATTGATCCGAGCCGCCCATTTGCAGTGTGCAGCCATAGCGGCGATGCAGTTCCACGAAGTCGTAGGCCTGCAGGATCATGTAGTTGAATTCGATGAAGCTCATCGGTTGCTCGCGCTCGAGGCGCAGTCGCACCGAATCCATTGTCAGCATGCGATTGACCGACATGTGCCGGCCGACAGTGCGCAGAAAATCGAGGTAGTTAAGAGGCAGCAGCCATTCGGCGTTATCGACGAGGATGGCGTCGTTCCTGCCGCTGCCGAACGTCAGAAATTTCTCAAAGCAGCCGCGGATCGCGGCGGTGTTCTGCGCAATTTGCTCTTCCGACAGGAGTTGGCGCATTTCCTCTTTGCCGGAGGGATCGCCCACGCGCGTGGTGCCCCCGCCCAGCAAGACAATGGGCTTGCCCCCGCATTGCTGCAGTCGGCGCCAACATGATTTGCGTGAGGTTGCCGACGTGAAGGCTCGGCGCGGTCATGTCGAAACCGATATAGCCGAGACCTCGGCGGCGGCGGCCTTGTCCAGGCCTTTCCAGATCGGTGCACTGGTGGAACTGTCCGCGCGCCAAAGTGGCGCTGAGGAAGGGGGATGTCACGGTGGTCATGGTTCTCTCTTCGGCGGCGGGCGATTAGCACGGGGCGGCTGCGATGTCGAAGCTACGCGCCGTTAAAGAGGATTGGGTCTAAGGTGGGCTTATGCGCGCCGTCTTGAAATTGCACCCCGATTGCACGTGCGCCGCGGTCTCATCGATTGAGGCCGAGGTTGAGCGGGTCGGCCCAGAGCTGCGCATTCGCTATGTGGCGAGAGGGCGGATGAGCGATGTCCTTGTTCCTGCCCCAAGCGAGTTTGGACGCGCAGACGGCCTCTGGAACGAGACGTGCTTTGAGGCGTTTGTGCGCGGCCGGGGCGAGGCTTATTGCGAATTCAACTTTGCCCCATCGACCCGCTGGGCCGCGTACGCGTTCGAAGGTTATCGTGCAGGCAAACGCGATTTTGAGGTGGCGCCCCATCTGCTCGAAATGCGCAGCGGCCAGGATTGGTTCGAGCTCGACGCCGTGGTCACGCCTGGACAAACCGGCCCATGGAGCGTGGGTTTGTCGGCTGTCATCGAGGAGGTCAGCGGCGCCAAATCCTATTGGGCGCTGACGCACGCTCCCGGCAAGCCGGATTTTCACAACGCCAAGAGTTTTGCGCTGGAGTTCGCATGAAATTCGGGATTGACCGTTTGGTGGAAGACGCAGCGCTGCGCGCGCCTTTGGCGGGCAGGCGTGTCGCCTTGGTGGCGCACCCTGCGTCGGTGACGCGCGATCTGACCCATTCGCTCGACGCCCTGATGAACTGCGGCGATGTCAACATCACAGCAGCGTTTGGCCCCCAGCACGGCATGCGCGGCGACAAGCAAGACAATATGGTGGAGAGCGCCGATTACACAGATCCGCTGCACGGCGTTCCGGTGTTCTCGCTTTATGGCGACGTGCGCCGCCCAACCGGGCAGATGATGAGCACGTTCGATGTCGTGCTGATCGATCTGCAGGACCTGGGCTGCCGCATCTACACCTTCATCACGACCCTGCTCTATATGCTCGAGGCGGCGGCCAAGAGCGGCAAGGAGGTTTGGGTGCTCGACCGGCCCAATCCGGCGGGCAGGCCTGTCGAAGGCCTGACCTTGCGCCCTGGCTGGGAGAGTTTTGTGGGGGCGGGCCCGATGCCCATGCGCCACGGACTTACCCTTGGCGAACTCGGCGGCTGGTTCATCGATCACTTCAAACTCGACGTCGCGTATCGCGTGATTGAGATGGAAGGCTATCGGCCCAGCGAAGCGCCAGGGTGTGGCTGGCCGCTCGGTGAGCGCACGTGGATCAATCCTTCGCCAAACGCGCCGAACCTTTGGATGGCGCGCGCGTATGCCGGCACGGTCATGCTGGAAGGGGCGACGCTTTCCGAGGGCCGCGGAACGACGCGTCCGCTCGAATTATTCGGCGCGCCCGATATCGATGCGCGCGCGGTGATTGCCGAGATGAACGCGCTCGCGCCCGCTTGGTTGCAGGGCTGCAGGCTGCGTGAGTGCTGGTTCGAGCCCACCTTCCACAAACACGCAGGCAAGCTCTGTCACGGCGTGCAGATCCATTGCGAAGCACCCGATTATTACGATCACGCCGCCTTCAAGCCCTGGCGTGCGCAGGCGCTTGGGTTCAAGGCGATCCGCCGGCTTTATCCCGATTACCCGCTATGGCGCGGCCTTGATTTCAAATACGAGTACACCAACGGTCAGTTGGCCATCGACGTGATCAACGGCTCGCCGCTTCTGCGCGAATGGGTTGACGATTCGAGCGCCGCGCCCGCCGATCTCGACGCCATCACAGCGCCGGAGGAACAGGTTTGGGACGCCGCGCGGACGGGATATTTGCTTTATTGATTGAGTTGCCCCTCTACCTGTAGTAGCCGGCTCTGGTTATGCGAATGCTTGAACGCCATTCCTGACCAAAGGGGGCTGCCGTGACCCAACGAGACCAGACGGATGCTCAATTCTTGAAGAGCCTTTCACTGGAGGTCTTGGCGCTCGGGAAGCATAGAATTGCCGCGCTTGGAGAACAGAAGGGCGCCTATGTGCCTCCCACGTTGAAGTTCGACATCTTTGACGCGAAAGATGAGGGCGTGGTGAGCGAAGCGATCGACAAAGTTCTCGCCGACCTGGGCGAAGAGTTCACCTATGACGCTGTGATTACGCATCCGGTCGTTGTCGATATGATTGATCGTAATCCGAGTGCTCGTGACGCGCTTGAAAGCCGTCTTCGCAATCAGTTTGCGCAGGACAACGATGGCCCACGCGCCAACTATGTCGTACACGGCGTCATCACTACAATTGCTGCCGTAAAGGCCTACGACATCATCACAGACAAGGCTTCCAAGAAGCTGCGCGATGAACCAGCCAACAACGAGCACTGGCGCGCTGTGGCTGATGCCAACCCCTCCGATCTGTTCGAGCGCCTCAATCCGGTTTCTGGCGAATAGGTCGTGGCGGACCAACCAGCGGGCGCACAATCCCAGAAGCAGCAAGATCTGGTACTTGCGAACCCGGTGTTTGACCACATCGACGGGCCCGCACGGGGATTTCAACTCGGCCTCTTATACATCGCGACCTACGTGATATCCCGTGGATGGCGTGCGCAGATTGTCGCCGGCGAGGACGTCACCTCACAAATCGTACGAATTATTGAGACGGGAAAAAATCACCCCCTCGTGGGATTTTACGTCACCGCGGACAACGTTCACGAAGTGGAGCGGTCATCGACGGCTCTCCAGAATCTGTTTCCCGACCTCAATGTGGTCTTGGGTGGTCCCCAAGCGCGCGGCGATTACCGGCGGCTGATTGAGCGTGGCTATACACGTTTCGTATGTGTCGGCGGCGACGGTGAGGAGTGTGCACTGCGCCTGCTCGAAGAACTCAGTCGAGGCGACGAGGGCGATTTTTCGACAGTGCCAAACTTAGCCTACGCGGGTGAGGCGGGAGCGGCCAAGCTTTCTAGGACCACTGTCCTTCCGGTCGATCTTGATATCTTTCCGATCCCAGACCGTTCACTTTTCCCGGATGGCTATAAGAATGCGCACCATATCGCCACGTCGCGGGGGTGCGCATCAAAATGTACATTTTGCTACGAAGGACTGCCTGGAAAACTGCGCCGTCATTCCGTTGAGCGCGTCATCGATGAAATGCGCTATTTGCACGATCAATTCGGCACGCAGTATTTCACCTTCGTCGACGACACCTTCACCAGTGATCGCCCGAAGGTTTATGAGTTTTGTGATCGCGTAAAGGAGCGGTTCTCAATCGAAGAAGGCGTGCGCTGGTATTGCGAGGCGAAGGTCAGCGACTTGTGCCGCGCGCCGGAAATGGCGCGGCGCATGGTGGATTCGGGTCTGGCCCGAGCCCAAATCGGCAGTGAGTCGGGCAACGATGAGATTCTGGAAGCGTACAAGAAACACATCACGGTTGCGCAGATAGAAGAGGCTGTGGGGTTGTTGGCCGATCAGCGGATAACTTCGATTTTTACCAACTTCATTGTCGGCGGTGTCCAAGAGACGGAGGCGAGTTTCAGGGCGTCTTTGGACTTGGCGTTGCGCCTGATGTCGCGTGCGCCGGGCATACTCGAATGTGATTTCACATTCCTAAGCCCTTACATCAATACGGATGTACAGATGCGCCCGGACGCCTACGGCATCGAAGTCCTCGATGCCAATTTTCTTCGCGCATCCAGCGATTCCTACCTGTTCGCACGTTCGAAAGAACTGAGCATAAGTCGCGTGCTTGAGATGGGACGTGTGTTTCGGGCCGAAACTGACAAGAAAATGTCGGAGATCGCAAAAGCGATCTCAAGCGAGACAGTTCGCGGGCAACTTGTGTCCCTGAAGATTGGAATGAGCACGACGTGGTGCGAATTTTTGATGAGGGAAACGACGCTGCGGCGGTGGGCCAATATGCACGGAAAGGGTTATGTTGAGCGTGTCGGCGCCCGACACGAAGATTACGGAAAATATGTTCCGGTGCGGACTTTCGACCTAAAGCAAGTTGGGCCGAGCGGCCTGCGCTCGGCCACGCGCGGGCGGCAATACAGATTTTCCGAACTTGAGATGTTCTTGTTGGAATTGTCCGCGGGTAAGATTTCCCTCTCAGAGGTGATACACATCGCTTTCGAGAGATTTGGCTCCGGAAAGGTTGGCGTGGCCGATTTTGCGGACGATTGCGTTGCTTTCCTCGAACAGTGCTCTTCCGAATTTCTGCTTATGTTTCGAAAATTCGGTTGACCTACCTTGGCGCGCGCTTAGCCAAAATTCGCTGCAGCGTTCGGCGATGCATGTTGAGGCGGCGCGCGGTCTCAGAGACGTTGTGGCCGCAGAGTTCATAGACGCGTTGAATGTGTTCCCAACGGATCCGGTCCGCGCTCATGGGATTGTCCGGCGGTTCCGGCTTTTCATCGGGCGAAGCGAGCAGGGCCTTGACGATGTCTTCGGGATCGGCGGGCTTGGCGAGATAGTCGAGCGCGCCAGCCTTTACGGCCGCTACGGCTGTCGCGATCGCGCCGTACCCCGTCAGCATGACGACGCGGCAATCGGCGCGGTGCTTGTTAAGCGCCTCGACCACCGAAAGTCCCGATCCGTCCTCCAGCCGTAGATCCAGAACCGCGTAGGCCGGCGGCGCCTTGGCCGCGATGTCGGTGGCTTCCGTGACGCTGCCGACTGCGGTGACCTCGAACCCGCGCTGTTCCAGGGCGCGAGCGAGGCGCGTGCGGAAGGCGGCGTCGTCGTCGAGGATCAATAGGCTTTTTTCGCCCTCCGAGGGCGCGGCGATCGTCATCAGTGGTGTGCTCCGATGGAATGTATTTAGCGCATTTTCGTTCAGATCAAAGCGCGGGCGCTTCAATGGCGGCGCGGGGCCAGATAATTTGCACAATGGCGCCCTGGCCGGGGAGTTTTCGATTGCGCATGGTGAGCTTGGCGCCTGTGCGTTCGAGCAGCGTTTTTGAGATGAAGAAACCGAGGCCGAGTCCGCCAGCTGCGCCCTCTTCATCTCGCTGGGTCAAGTATGGCTCGCCAAGACGGTTAATGACGCCCGGCGCGAAACCTGGGCCATCGTCGCTGATGGTGACGCTGAGAGTGGCCTCGTCCCAACGCGCTTCGATCTCGACGCGGCTTTGCGCGAAGCCCACGGCGTTTTCGACGATGCCCCCGAGAGAGTGGACGATTTCAGGCATGCGGCGAATTTCGATCGGCCCTTCGCCTTGTGCGTCGATAACGATGTCGGCGCCCAAACCCTGGTGAGCGGAAGTCACTTCCTCCAGAAGCGCCCGGATCGGCGCGCGCTGAAGCATGACGTCGCCGCGCTCGCGGTTGGCGGAGAGTTGGCCGAGAATAGCGCGGCAGCGCTCGCTCTGGGTCACCAGGAGCTGGAGGTCTTCGGCCCGCGGGTCGTCAGCCTGGAGATCGCGCGCCATTTCCTTTGCGACGAGGTGAATGGTGGCGAGCGGGGTGCCAAGCTCGTGCGCGGCCGCCGCAGCGAGCCCGCCGAGCGCTGAAAGCGTCTGCTCGCGGGCGAGTACGGCCTGGACGGCGGACAGGGCGATGTTGAGCCGCTCTTCTTCGGCGGCGACGCGCCACGCATACACGCTCGTAAATCCAAGGCCGACAAGCACGGCGGCGGCCATGCCCATTTGATAGAGCGGCGGCATCGAAAAGCTCGCGCCCTCGGGCCAAGGGAGAGGCAGGCGCCAGACTGCGATGGCGCCAACGCAGGCAAAGGTAAGCGCCGCCAGCATCGCGGTGACCGCGGGGCGCAGCACGGTGGCGGACACCGCAACTGGCGCGACAAACAGGAAGACGAAGGGGTTTTGCAGGCCGCCGGTGAGCGCAAGCAAAACCGCAAGCTGCACGGCGTCGTAGGCCAGTTGCGCTGCAGCTTCCCACTCGCGCGCGAGGTCTTGAGACCGGCGCGAGGAAATAAGGACGAAGTTGAGTGCGATCGACACACCCACCGCTGCGAGCGCCCACCCCACGGGAAACTCCACATCGAGCCCGTAGCGGACGAACAGCACGGCGAATATTTGCCCGAAAATGGCGAGCCAACGGAGCATGAGCAGCGTGCGCACGCGCACGCGGCTTTCCGCCGTCCAGAATGTGGGCAAAGGTGCGTCGGCGCTCGCCTCGATGCTCATGAAGGCTCCATGACGCGCACTTGTGACGGTTTTCACGCGTGCGGCAATGGGCCCCCTGTGCGCTCGCGCCGCGTTGCCCCGCAGGCCGTGGGCGCGGTTAGCTGTGGTGATGGCCGAACCAGTGGAACCTCCGCGCCGCCGCCTTACCGGCGCAATTGTGCCTGCGCTGGCTCTGGCGGGGCTGGCGGCGGTCGCAGCCCTGGTGCTCGCCAGCATCAACAGGCAGGCGGTTGCGCCGCCTGCGCCGGAGAATTGCATATTGGAGAACGCCGATGGCGTCGGCGGGCCGATTGATCTGGTCGATGCAGGCGGGTCGCGCGTAACTCAAGCTGACTTCGCCGGCCATCCCGCACTGGTCTATTTCGGTTTCACGCATTGCCCGGATGTATGCCCCACGAGCATGTATTCTCTCGCTGAGGCGATTGCAGCGCCCGGCGGATACGACGTCCAAAGCGTGCTGATCACAGTCGATCCCGAGCGCGATACGCCGCAACGGATGGGTGAATACGTGCGAACGGAAGGCTTTCCGCCGGGCCTTGTCGGGCTTTCGGGGACGCCGGAGCAGGTTCGCGCCGCGATCCGGGCGTTCCAGGTGTATGTGCGCCGCGCCGATCCAGAGCCCGGGGCTGAACCCGATAATTACAACGTCGATCACTCCAGCTTTCTATATGTGCTCGACAGCACTTGGCGGACCGTGGCCATCGTCCCCACGATGGTGTCCGCAGACGCGAGCGTGCCAGGCAGCCCGATGCTGCCCGTTGCGCCAGAAACCATAGCGGCCTGCATTTCCGCTGGGCTCGGTCGCGGCGAGGCGCCCTGATTATGGGAAAATTGACCATGCGTCAGGTTGGCGGCAGGGCCGGTTGCCTTTAGAGCAGGTTAGGCTGAAAGGACTAGTCGCCTGGGTGGCGCCGGTGAGGGTCGGCTTCGCCTAAATAGGCGCCTTAGCTTGTTGGAAACGGGGGAGCGCGCACACTCCGCTTTTGGATTGCTGCCGCGCAGCAGAAGGCAGGCATGCTCTATTCACTTTACGAATTGGGCCATCTCTCGGTGGCGCCATTGCGAATTGCGGCATTGATGCAGTCATCGATGCTGCGCTCGCCGCTCAATCCGCTCGCCGACACCGAAATGGCGCGCACTGCTGCGGCAGCTTCCGATCTCTTCGAGACCGTAACCCGTCGGTATGCCAAGCCAGCTTGGAACCTCCCAAAAACGTATGTGGAGGGCGTCGAAGTGGCGGTGGAGGCCAAGACGGTATGGTCCACCCCTTGGTGCAACCTGGTCCATTTCGAGCGCGATGCCGGGCAACTGGAAAAGGCGCGCGGCGCGCGGACGGATCCCGCGGTCCTGCTGGCGGCGCCAATGTCGGGCCACTATGCAACGCTGCTGCGCGGCACGGTCGAGGCGTTCCTCCCCGAGCATGAGGTGTACGTCACCGACTGGTCGGACGCACGCATGGTGCCGATCCTCGCCGGCCGGTTCGACCTCAACGACTACATCGATCACATCATGGCGATGCTGCGCGCCCTTGGCCCGCAGACGCATGTCATTGCGGTGTGTCAGCCCGGGCCGGCAGTGCTGGCGGCCGTTTCGCTGATGGCGCAGGAGGATGATCCCTGCACCCCCGCGACGATGACGATCATGGGCTCGCCGATTGACGCCCGCAAATCGCCGACAGCGCCGAACCTGCTCGCGGAAAAACGTGACATCGCGTGGTTCAAGCAGAACATGATTCACACGGTCCCGGCCCCATATCCGGGTGCGTTCCGGCGCGTTTATCCGGGATTTCTGCAACTCGCGAGCTTCATGGGAATGAACCTCTCGCGCCACGTTGACGCGCATCAGGCTTATTTCCAAAATCTCGTGAAGGGCGACGGCGACAGCACCGAGAAACACCGCGAGTTCTACGGACGAATATCTCTCGGTGATGGATCTCACTGAGGAATTCTTACATCCAGACGCTGCGCGAGGTCTTCCAGGATTATTCGCTGGCGAACGGCACGATGACCCATCGCGAGCGCCGCGCTGTCGATCCGCGCGCGATCACAAGAACCGCGCTGTCACCATCGAGGGTGAGAATGACGACATTTCCGGGATCGGACAAACACAGGCCGCGCACGATATTTGCGCCAACATTCCCGAAGCTATGCGGCGCGATTACATTCAGCCAGGCGTTGGCCATTACGGCGTGTTCAGCGGGCGCCGGTTCAAGGCGGAGATTTACCCGCGGGTGCGCGACTTCATGCGCGCCTTCCAATCGCCGGCGTCGCGCGCGAAGCCGAAATTAAAAGTTGTGAGCTGAGGAATTGCTCTCGGCGGCTTCGCTCGCGCAAGTCGCGCGGCGGTTTTCCCCGCTTCGTTTTGGGCCCGCTCTTGAGGCGTTAACGCGGTGCGTGAGATTCTTACGCATGCGCTTCGATTCGCGGCCGAAAGCTGCGCCAACTCAAACCGAAATCGAAACGATCGATGGCCGGCGTGTGCCGGTCAAGCTGATCGTCAATCCGCGCGCGCGTCATGTTTCGGTACGCATCGATCCCACGCGCCGCGAGGCGATCGCAACCGCGCCGACAAAGCGTGACCTGCCGCGCGCGGCGCGCTTTGCCGCCGAGCGCGCAGGTTGGATCGTTCACGAGTTGGCGCGTTTGCCGCAGGGCGTCCAGCTGAAGCCGGGCGCAACTGCGCCGCTTCGCGGTGAGGATCATGAGCTTGTCTACGAGCATGGCCGGGGGCCCGCGCGCATCGAACCGGGTGCGCCGCCACGTCTCGTGGTGCCAGCCCCGGACCCTGCCTTGTTTGAATCGCGCCTGCTGCGTTTCCTGAAAGATCAGGCGCGCGCCGATCTGATCGATCGGGTTGCGGTGCATGCGGTGACGCTATCGGTTCGCCCGGCGCGCCTTCAAGTCAAGGAATTGCGGTCGCGCTGGGGGTCGTGCTCGGTGGACGGCGTGCTTTCATTTTCGTGGCGCGTGGTGCTGGCGCCGCCGTTCGTGCTGGACTATTTGGCGGCGCACGAAGTGGCGCATCTGCGCGAGATGAATCATTCGCGGCGCTTCTGGGCGCTCGTGCGCCGCTGCGCCCCGGGATACGAACAAGGGCGCGCGTGGCTGCATGAGCACGGATTTGCGCTGCATGCCGTGGGTTTGACGCGCTAGCTCTTTGCGGGCGCGAGCATGCGGCGCATGACGCCGTCGCGATCAATCACAACATGTTTGACGGCAGCCGAGAATATGAAGAGCGAGCGCTTCAATGACCCAGCCAAGATTGTGAATGCGACTTCGGCAATTTCGTGCACGGTTGAATTGCGCTGGGCGAAGGGGCTCGGCAGCGAAAACCAGTCGAACACGTTGATCGCCTGCCCTCCAGACCAGACCGCGAGGGTCCGGAAATGATTTGGATGAGAATGGCGATGAGAAGCGCTTGATGGGTGATGGCCGAGAGCATCGCCAGCATAGGCGCTTGCGCAAAGGGGGCTGGCCGCGTTTGCGCGTAGCTTGAGGCCGCACGGACGAGAAGAAGCGGCAAGACCAGGGCGCCGATGGCGATGTGAGTCCCATGAGGGCCCTGTGGGTCTCGCGGTTTCCGGCCTCTTCGGCGAGGTGCGCGTTCATTCCCACATAAAGCAAAGTGATGACGGCGATCGCCGCGGCCCAATGCAGTGCAATAGCAAGCCAGCCATAGCCTTTGGTGTCGTTCATCCACTGCATGCCAATGCGCCCTCGTATGGAACTTTTGGCATGAAAGCATGGCGCGGCTATGTGCACCAGTTGTCTCAGCCTTCGGGGCCGAAATCGAGCGATCGGTCCTGCGTATCGGGCGGAGGCGGAGGCGCTTCGCCTAACACCGCGCCGACGGGCGCGCCGACGGGCGTGAGTTCGGGCAGGCTCGGGTTCGGCAGGCCGGTGTCGTAATCATCGGGGCCAGGCAGCTGCATTTCGCGGACAGGCACGTTGCGCAGCGCAGTCGGCATGAAGCGCGACCAGATGTCGGCTGGCAGCGAGCCTCCGGTAACGCGCGCTGTCTCCGTGAAGTTGTCGTTGCCGACCCAGACGCCGGCAGCCATGCCGGGCGCGTATCCGATGAACCAGGCGTCGCGATAATCGTTGCCGGTGCCGGTCTTGCCGCCGATTTGGCGGCCGGGAAGGCGCGCCGCCGTGCCCGTGCCTGCATCGACGACGCGGCGCATCATGTAATTCATGTAGCGCAGCGGCCGGTCCTCGATGACACGTTCGCGGTTTTGCTGCCGCCACGTCCACATGGTTTCGTTGGAATTGGCGCGGCGGATGTGGGAAACGCCGTGGGCCTCGACGCTATAGCCCTCTGACGCCATGGCCGCGTAAGCCTGCGTCATTTCCAACAGCGTGATTTCCTGAGCGCCCAACGCCAGTGAGTGATAGTTCGCCAGCGGCGAGCGCACACCCAGGCGGCGCGCGACATCGATCACATTCTGACCGCCCACCTCGTTGGCGACGCGAATGGCGACCATGTTGTAGGAGAGCGCAAAGGCGCGCGTGAGCTCGGTCGGTCCGTGATACTCGCGGGTGTAGTTTCCGGGCGTCCAGTCCGGTTGGCCCTCTATGTGAATGGTGATCGGCGCATCGTCGCGCACGCTCCAGGGTGTGAGCCCGTTCTCCATTGCCGCGAGGTAGATGAAATACTTGAATGAAGAGCCCGGCTGGCGGCGCGCCTGGGTGGCGCGGTTGAACTGGCTGATGTCGTAGTCGCGCCCGCCAACAAGGGCGCGCACGCCGCCCTCATCGTCCATCGCGATGAGAGCGGCCTGACCAACGCGGCGCGCTTCGCCTTGTTCGGCGAGCACCGCCTCGACGGCTTCAGCGCCCGCGCGTTGCGCGGCGATGTCGATGGTGGTCTCGATGATGAAATCGTCGCGCTGCTGACCGATCACTTCATTGAGCAATGGATCGATCCAGTCCCGGTAATAGCTGAGGACGCCCGCAGGATTACGGCGGCTGATGACGAGTTCTTCCCTGCAGGGCTGCATCGCGCTCGGCGGCTGATGTAGCCCATCGACACCATCTCATTGAGCACGACAGCAGCGCGATCGCGCGCGGCGGCGATGTCCTGCCGGGCGGGGTTGAGCCGGACGGGGCTTTGACAAGGCCCGCGATCATCGCCGCTTGAAGCAGCGTGAGTCTCGCGCGCCGGGCGGTCGAAGTAGCGCTCAGCGGCCGCCTCCACGCCGTAAGCGCCAGCCGAAATAGACGCGGCTCAGATACAGAGCCAGGATTTCATCCTTGGTGAACCTTTGTCTCGGTTTCAGATCGCCAGTGCGATCTCCTGCGCCTTCCGGCGCCAGGAACGTTCGTTCGTCAGAAACAGGTTCTTGGCGAGCTGCTGCGTGATCGTTGAGCCGCCCTGGACCACGCGCCCAGCGCGAATGTTTTCGGCGCCGGCGCGCATCATGCCGCCGAAATCCACGCCCATGTGCTGATAGAAGCGCCGGTCCTCAATAGCGACGAAAGCCTGCGCCACGTAGGGCGGCAGCGACGCAAGATCGACGGGCGGCGCGTTTTGCGCCTTCCCGTAGGATCACGTGGCCGTTTCGATCCAGGAAGGTAATCGACTGACCGTTGCGCGCTTCCCAAAGATCGTCGGTCGAGGGCATGCCCCAGGTTACGTAGAAGAAGAACCCAACGATCACCGCGACGCCCGCCGCGGCGGCCCAGCCAGTCCAGACGGCGGCTTCCCGGATGCTGCGGGGATGTTTGACGCCGCGGAGCTTGCGCCAGAAGCCCGCTCCGAACGCGCGGGTCGCGCCGGCGAAAGCAACCCACTTCGGTTCAATGAACGCCCACGCGTCGCGGCACGTTCCGGTCACGCGCTCTTGCAGGCGCCCGAGCAAGGTCGCCGGGGGTTCCTCCTGGGCTTCTTCAGGATCGCCGGCGGCGCGGAAATAATTCGGCGGCAGCTCTCCGCGGGCTTCACTTGGAGGTTCAGAACTCACTGGTGGCGGCGCGATCGCCCGTTCAGGAATTGACGGATCGGAGTCGGCCTCTGAAAGCGCCTGCGCTGAACTTTGGACGTCGAGTAGCGGCGCCGCAGCATCCTCTTGATCGGCTTCCTCTTGATCTGTCGCGTCGGGAACCGGTGCAAACTGCGCCGTTTCCTCGGCTGCCATCTCAAGTAAGGAAGGCGGCTCAGGGGCCTCGGATTCTGTGGCTTCGGATTGAATGATCTCCGGCGCCGGCTGTGATGGTGCTTGGTCGAAGAGGGCCTCTTCTGCGAGCGGAGCGGTTTCTTGAGCGGCGGGCGCTTGTATGGGCGGCGCATCCTCTTCGGGCGCGCCGGTTTGGAGGATGTCTTCAGCGAGCGGCTCTGCGGCGACGGCTGCGGGCGGTTCCGGGAGCGTGGCTTCCGCATCGGTCAGCGTCTCAGACTCAGGCGCCTCCTCGCCGGAGGCGCGCGTATCCGGCTTCGGCTCAAGAGCGTCCGGCGGCGCATCCTGAGGCGGCGCGTCCCCTTCCGGCCCGATCGGATCGTCTTCGTCAGCCACCCGCGCTCACCTTTCGCGCTGCTGGTAGCGCGATTCTACCGCCAAGCTGCCTGCGCCGGCGCAGCGTACATTCCAGCTGCGCAAGGACCGAGGGGAGGAAAACGGATTTCCCCGCCACTTTCCGGCCTCAATTGTGATCGGCGAGCCGGGGGGATGCAACAGCCTAAGGCGCCCTGTTTTCCTTGCGATAGCTGCATGTCGTGGCCATATTTGAGCGGGCAAAGCGGCCGGATTCACCGCCGCCAGGAGGTTATGATGAGCGATTACCACGCGCAGGCACGGTCGGTGCCGGTCGATCGCGCGGACATGGCGGTCGATGCGGGTCTGCGGGCTTTCATGCTTGGCGTCTACAATAAGATGGCGCTGGGCTTGGCGCTTTCCGGTGCGTTGGCTTGGATCGTCAGCACCACCCCGGCGCTGATGCAGGCTCTGTTCGGCGGGCCGCAAGCCTACGTTGTTCTGTTTGCGCCGCTCGCCCTGATCCTGGTTTCAAGCTTCATGATGCGCAATCCGTCGCCGACGGGCGCTAACATCATCTATTGGGGCGTTGTCGCCACGATGGGACTGAGCCTTGGGCTCACGGTCGCGATTTACGCCGGCCCCTCCGGGGCTGGCATGATGACCGTGATCAAGGCGCTGCTCATCACCTGCGCCACCTTTGGCGCGCTTTCGCTTTGGGGTTACACGACCAAGCGGAACCTGACGGGCTTTGGCACGTTCCTGTACATGGGCGTGATCGGCCTGATTATCGCGTCGGTGGTGAACTTGTTCTTGCGCAGCCCCGCGGTTGATTTCGCGGTGTCGGCCATCGGCGTTTTGGTTTTCTCGGGCCTGACCGCCTACAAAACCCAAATGATCAAATTCATGTACTACGACCTCGGCGCCAACGCGCGCGCGATGGCCGTGGGAACGACGTATGCGGCGCTGAGCCTCTACATCACCTTCATCAATCTGTTCCTGATGATCCTGCGGATTTTGGGCGGTCGCCGCTAAGCGGGTCAGCCTGGATGTGACGCGCAACGCCCCGGCCTCGGCCGGGGCGTTTTGTTTGATCTCAGTCGCTCACCACGCGCATGCGCCTCGGCTCGAGCACGGCGAGAACCTTTTCGAGATCGTGGCCGCGGCGAAGCAGGCGCCCATCCATGGCGCGAACGCTGTAGGCGCCCTGGCGGCGGGCGTCTTCGGGCCGTTTTTCGATCTGGTAGAGCGGGGCTTCGCTGGCGCGGCGATAGACGCTGAAAAGCGCTCTGTCGGGCAAGGCGTCGAGGGCATAATCACGCCATTCGCCCGCCGCGACCATCCGGCCGTAGAAGCGCATCAGCTGGTCGAGTTCGATCCGCTCAAAGAAGATGTCGGATAGCTTCATCTTATCCCCAGGCCGCACTATAGGGATTCCAGCAAAGCTCAGGTGCGAGCGCATTACAAATGAGGCACGTCGGCTTTTGGCCAAAGTTTGCGCTTGCCCTCGCCGCAATGGAGCGCGAACCTATCAATGTGGCCGGCCGGAGAAAGGCTCGTGCTCCGGTATCCATCAGCCCCCCCAGCCCCCCGGGGTACGCGCTTCGGTCGGCCACACTCTCTCTAAACAAGCCCGCGATGCTCGCGGGCTTTGTTGTTTCTGAAGCCTCGAAAACACTTTGAAAATGAGGCTTTTGAACTCCGGGTCCGATGCGTGTTCTTGTCGTTGGAGAGATGCTACCGGCGCGGTTGCGCTCGGGTTTTGGTAATAGCATTTGCTGCGGTCTGCCGGGTCTTAACCTGAGCGAAAGACCAGCGCGGAATCGCCGCGCCTGATTCGCCGATTCGGTGCGGGTCTGTGGATAAGAAGCGGTGGTCTTTTGCCTGAAAGCGCCCTAAGAGCAGCGCTCGTTTCGTACGGGGAAAACAGTCCACATGCTCTTGCAGGTCGATGGGCTGCGCAAATCGTTCGGCCGCCGGACGGCTGTGGATGGAATCGGTTTCGCGCTCGATGTTGGCGAGATCGTCGGGTTCCTGGGTCCTAACGGCGCCGGCAAGACCACAACCATGCGCATGATCGCCGGCTATCTTGAGCCGGATGAGGGCACGGCGCGCATCTTCAACATCGACGTCGCTCAGGACCGCCGCCGCGCCCAGGAGCGCGTAGGGTACCTGCCGGAGGGCGCGCCGCTTTACGGGGAGATGACGCCCTGGAGCTTCCTGCGCTTCGTCGCGGAGACCCGCGGGATGAGCCGGGAGGCCGCCCGGCATGCGGTGCGCCGCGCCGCGCAAGACGCCCGTCTCGGTGACACCATCGACCGGCCGATCGAAACGCTCTCCAAGGGCTACAGGCGCCGCGTTGGTTTGGCCGCGGCGCTTCTGCATGACCCGATGCTGCTGATCCTGGATGAGCCAACGGATGGCCTCGACCCCAATCAACGGCACGCCGTGCGCGATCTGATCCGCAGGCTTGGAGAAGAACGGGGCCTCATCATCTCAACGCACAGCCTCGAAGAGGTGGAGGCGGTTTGCACGCGCGCCATCGTGATCGACCAAGGCCGCATCGTCGCTGACAAGACGCCCGCGGCGTTGCGAGAGGAGCACGGCAGTTTGGAACGCGCCTTCGCGGCTCTGACGCGCGGGGAGGAACGGGTTTGAAAAAGCGTCCCGGCCTCGCCAGCATGTTTGCGGTCTATCGCCGCGAACTTCTTTCTTACCTGACCACACCCACTGCGTACGTGTTCGTGGCGGTTTTCCTATTCGCCATCGGGCTGTTCACGTTCCAGGTTGGCGGCTTCTTTGAATCGCGCCGTGCAGACCTGACCGGGTTCTTTGCGTTCCATCCGTGGCTGTTCATGGTGTTCCTGCCCGCCGTCGCGATGCGGTTGTGGGCTGAGGAGAGCCGCTCGGGCGCCATAGAACTGCTGATGACATTGCCGGCGCCGACATGGTCGCTGGTCTTGGGCAAGTTTCTGGCTGCATGGACAGTGGCGGCCGCCGCGTTGGTGCTTACCGTGCCGCTCTGGGCGACGGTGAACGCGCTCGGCGCGCCGGATAACGCCGCCATCTTCACGGGCTATCTGGCAAGTTTGTTGATGGCGGGCGCCTACATTGCGATCGGTTCGGCGATGTCGGCGCTGACGCAGGCCCAGATCGTGGCGTTCGTCCTGGCCGTCTTCGCATCTTTCCTTCTGACGGCGCTGGGATTGCCGCTCGTGCTTGATTTCTTCTCGTCCGTTGTCAGCGGCGGCGTCGCGGAGGCTATCGCGCGCTTTTCGATTTTGCACCATTTCGACGCCGCGCAGCGGGGCGTGGTGGAGCTTCGCTCCGTGTTTTACTTTGTTTCGCTAATCGCGCTTTGCCTGAGCTTCACTGCGCTCGCGGTCGATGCACGGCGGGGAGGCTGAGCAGATGAGCGCCCGCCGCTACGCACTCCTTGCCGCCCTTGCCCTGTTTGTGGTGTTTATCGCCAGCAACACCATCGCCAATTCATGGTTCCGCTCCTGGCGGCTCGACCTGACGGAGAACCATCTCTACTCCATCAGCCAGGGCACCCAACGCACGCTGAACGAACTGAGCGAGCCGGTGCAGCTGACGCTCTACTATTCGCGCGACGCTGCGCGGACGGTTCCGCAATTGCAGGCCTACGCCACGCGCGTCCGTGAGATGCTGCAGACATTTGAGGCGCGCTCGCATGGGCGGGTGCGGTTCACGGAAGTCAACGTGGTTCCGTACACGCCGGGCGAGGATGACGCGGTCGAGGCGGGCATCGAGCCGCTGCGGCCGTTCGAGGGCGCCGACCCGATCTATTTCGGGCTTACCGGCGCCAACTCAATCGACGACAAACGCACCATCCCCGCTTTTGACCCGCAGCGAGAGCCGTTTCTCGAATACGAAGTCACCCGTCTCATCTACGAACTCGAGCATCCGGATCGCACGCGCGTTGCTCTGATCACGTCACTGCCGCTTGATCCCGCGGCTGCCGCCAATCCGAGCTTTGGTGCGGGCAATCAATCCGTGTTCGCCACCGAACTCGGGCGGCTGATGGACGTGACCAAGCTGGCGCCGGATTTCACCGCGATCCCAGACGCAGATGTCCTCGTGATCATCCATCCTGGCGCGCTGAGCCAGCAGCAGATGTACGCCATTGATCAGTTCATTCTGCGTCAGGGGCGTGCGTTCATAGCGCTCGATCCGGCCTCGCTCCTGGCCCAACAGTCAGGCGCCGCGTTCAATCCATTCAGTCCGGTCGCGGCGACGCCGACGTCTTCGACGCTGGAGCCGTTGCTCGGCGCCTGGGGTGTCGCGATGACGCCAGGCGTGGTGCTCGATTTGGAGGGAGCGCTGCCTGTGCAGGTGCAGGACCCGGTTACCGGGCAATCGGGCCAGGCGCCGCAGCCGCTGTTCTTCCAGATTCCTGCAGAGCGCCTTGATCGTCAGGACCTGATGACCGCTTGGCTCCGGCGCGGCGTGAATTTCGGCCTTTCTGGCGGTCTTACGTCCAGCCAGCGGCCGGGTATTGAAGTGCAGGCGCTGGCAAGAACGAGCGGGCGCACCATGCGCATGCCAGCGGAAGAGGCGATGGCGCGTCCCTCGCCTCTGGACATTCTCCGCACATGGCCGCAATCGGGCGGCCGCGTCGAGACCATAGCTTTGCGGCTCTCAGGGGATTTGGAGA
This sequence comes from Hyphomonadaceae bacterium, assembly GCA_041398345.1. GTDB lineage: Bacteria > Pseudomonadota > Alphaproteobacteria > Caulobacterales > Aquidulcibacteraceae > Vitreimonas. The sequence goes on from JAWKUY010000008.1 coordinate 80,768, forward strand.
CCGCCTTCCCCAACGGCCCGCCGGCGGCGGAGGCGGGCGCAGCGGACGAGGCGCAGCCGCTGGCAGCTCCTGATCAGGCCGCCCCGCTCACGCGATCGGTCAGGCCCGCGCAGATTGTCATCGTTGCGGACGCCGACTTCCTTGCGGATGATTTCTACGTTGATCCTCAAAGCGGCGGGACGGCCGCCGATAACGCCTCGTTCGCGCTCAACGCGATTGATGTTCTGAGCGGATCCGACGCGCTGGTCTCGCTGCGGTCGCGCGCGCCATCGGCGCGGCGCATGGAATTGGTCGAACAGATGGAGCGCGATGCGCAGCGGCGCATCGAGAGCCGGCAGGAGGAACTTGAGAACGACCTGCATGACGCGCAGGCGCGCATTGAGGAGTTGCAGGCGCGCGGGCGGGGCTCGGGTTTCTTCTCCGGCAATCTCGGCGCTGAGCTTACGCCCGAGGAGCGGACGGAAGTGGATCGCTTCCGCGCCCGCGAATTGGAGCTGCGCGGAGAATTGCGCGGTCTCGTCCACGATCTCCGCGCTGACATCGACCGGCTAAAGGCACTTGTGATGTTCATCAATGTCTGGTTGGGCCCGCTTTTGGTAGCGGCGGTTGGCTTGTTTTTGTTCTGGCGCCGGCAGCGGCGTGGGAGTGCGCGGTGATGACCACAGGCCTTGCTGAGCGGCGCAGGGCGCGGGCGCTCACCTTGTTTCTTGTCGCCGGTCTGCTGTCTGTTGTTGCGGCGGTCACTGTTGGCATCGAGGCGCGGTCTTCACGGCCCGAGGCGGTTTCCGGGCCGGTCGTTCCTGGTCTTGCGGAAACGATTTCCGGCGCACAGCGCATCATCGTCACGAGTGCGGAGGCGTCCTATCGCATCGAGCACACGCAGCAGGGCTGGGCCATGCGAGATCGCGGCGACTTCCCGGTCACGCCCAGCAGGCTGGCGCAGCTCACCGAGGGCCTCGAGGGTTTGCATTACGTCCGGCGGATGAGCAGCGATGCGGCGCGCCATGAGCGGCTGGGCGTTTCCGATCCGCGGCAGGGCGGGCGCGGGATATTGCTGCAGATCGAAGATGGGCGCGGCGCGCTCCTTGTGAACCTGATCTTGGGTGTCGAACCCAGCGGGTTGTATGTGCGCCGGCCCGACGACGATCAAACCTGGGCCGCCGAAGGCGATTGCCGCCGCTGCGCATCCGGCGTCCTGGCTCGATCTGCATCCGCTTGTTTTCCCCGCCGAGCGTTTGGCCCGCATTGAGGTGACGCCCGCGGACGAACGCCTACGTCTGAGGCGCGATAGCGCCAGGCAACCTGGCGGATTGCATCGCCGGCGGTCGCGGCCCGCTGGCGCAGTCAGGTGGCGGCCGCAACGCCGAGCGCCTTCTCCGGTGATTTCTCCAACCGACGTGCAGCCGGCGGCCACGATCAAGGGCCGCCGCGCGCCGCGATTCGGGCGACGACTATTCGAAATGGCGCCGTCATCGATGCGGAGCTGATTGAAAGCGACGCCAAGACCTGGCTCAAATTGGTCGCGCGCGCAGACGCCCTTCGAGCACGGAGCTGCGGCGCTGGAAATCAATAATCGCGCGGCAGTGTGGGCGTACGCTTTGAGTGAACTCGACGCTGAGGCGGTCGCGCCACCGTTGAGCCGGCTGACGCGGGCGCTCAGTAACGGGATGACCGGGACGTGTAAGCCGCCGCAAGGATGCGGCCGCCATTTCGCTCCTGTAGCAGCACCGCGCACTCAGGCGCATCTCGGCTGCGCTCAGCACCAGAGCCCGGGCGCCCATCCCATTCGCCCAACCACGGTCTATCGAGGTGACGAGGTTATAGTGGGATACGGTGCGGCTGCGATTGACGCCGGCCGTGACGACGATGGTCACGGGGCCAGGATCGTAGGAGAGCAGCCAGACATCGGCCGCGGCGCCGGTCTGGCCGCCATCAATGGTCACGCGGGCGCGTGAATTGCGCAGCAGCGTCAGGGTGACGTTGGGCGCGTCCGCCGCAAGGCCTGTCCGCCGCTGGTCGTTGTAGACGGCGCGGGCCTCGTCCCAATCGGAGGCGCTCATCTGACGGGCGCCGTTGATCACGAGCTGTGGCGTGAATCGGCCGCGCACGCGCAACGCCTGCGAATAGGCGCGCTGGCGCTCGGCAAACTCCGGCCGCGCGTAGGTGTCGCGCCAGCCCAAATAATCCCAAATCGCCACGGGGAATGTCAGCGCCAGGACGCCGTCGTCGCGCGCAAACATCCCCAGCAGACGGTTTGCGCGCGGGCACTGCGTGCAGCCTTGGCTGGTGTAGAGTTCAGCCACGGTCTGGGCGCGGCGGCCCTGGGTCTGGGCGCGCGCAGGGGAGGCCGCTGCAAGAAGGATTATCGCAGCGGCCAAGAAGCGAGCGATCATGGCCGCGACCATGGACGAGCGTGTCCGCCGGTTCGAATCAAACCGTCGTGACGTGGCCCGCAAATGCCCTCAACCCCGAGCTAGGCCGCGCAGCACGTAGTGAAGAATTCCCCCATTACGGAAATATTCCACCTCATTTTCTGTATCGATCCGGCATAGGAGCGGAATTTCGTCGGTCTTTCCATCGCCGCGCGTGATGCGCAGGGTCACCGTCTGGCGCGGGGTGAATGCGGCGACGCCGGAAAGCGAAACCGTCTCCTCGCCCGTTAGCCCCAGCGCGGACCAGCTCTGGCCGTTCTGGAAGACCAGCGGCAACACGCCCATGCCGATGAGGTTCGAGCGGTGGATGCGTTCGAAACTCTCGGCGATCACCGCGCGAACGCCCAGCAGCGTCGTGCCCTTGGCCGCCCAATCCCGTGAGGATCCCGTGCCGTATTCCTTGCCTGCAAAAATCACCAGTTCGCGGTTCTCACTTTTGTAGCGCATCGCCGCGTCATAGATGGCCATGCGCTCGCCGGATGGGTGATGGATGGTGAATCCGCCCTCAACCGGTGAGCCGTCGGGGTTCTTCACCATGGCGTTCTTGATGCGGATGTTGGCGAACGTTCCGCGCATCATCACCTCGTGATTGCCCCGCCGTGCGCCGTAGGAATTGAATTCCGATTGCGGCACGCCGTGCTCGGTGAGGTAAGCGCCCGCAGGGCTTGCCTTCTTGATCGATCCCGCGGGGCTGATGTGGTCTGTCGTGATGCTGTCGCCGAACAGGCCAAGCACGCGTGCATCCACGATGTCCGCCGGCGGGGTTGGCGTCATGCTCATCCCCGCGAAATAAGGCGGGTTCTGCACATAGGTGGACTTGGAATCCCAGCCATAGGTGCGCCCGGCGTCCGCCTTGATCGCCCGCCAATGGGCGTCGCCATCGAAGACATTGCTGTAGCGCTCGGCGAACATTTGCGGCGTCACCGAAGCGCGCACGACGGCTTCGATTTCCCTGTTGGTTGGCCAGATATCGCGCAGGTAGACGGGTTCTCCGTCATTGCCCATGCCCAGAGGATCGCTCTCGAGATTGACATAGACTGAGCCGGCGAGCGCATACGCCACCACCAGCGGTGGCGAGGCCAGGTAGTTTGCGCGCACGTCCTGATTGACGCGGCCCTCAAAGTTGCGGTTGCCGGAAAGCACTGACGCGACGACGAGGTCGTTTTCGCTCACCGCCGTTGAGATCGGCCCCGGCAGGGGACCCGAATTGCCGATACAGGTCGTGCAGCCATAGCCCACAAGATTGAAACCCAGCGCGTCGAGATCGTCATTCAAACCCGCTTTGGCAAGATAATCGGTAACCACCTGACTGCCGGGCGCCAGCGACGTCTTAACCCACGGCTTGGTTTGCAGCCCCTTGGCCACCGCGTTGCGGGCCAGCAGCCCCGCTGCGATCAGCACCGAAGGGTTAGAGGTGTTGGTGCAGGACGTGATGGCGGCGATCACCACATCTCCGTGGCCAATGTCATGATTGGCGTCGACCACGCGCGCACGCTTCTTCAACTCGTCGCCTTTGCGGAACTCCTCAGTCATCACCTTGGTGAAGCCCTCCGCGAGCCCGCCTAGCGCGACCCGGTCCTGCGGCCGCTTCGGGCCTGCCAACGATGGCCGCACGTCCGCCAGCGACAGTTCGAGCGTGTCGGTGAATTGCGGCTCGACGTCCGAACGCCACAGGCCTTGCTGTTTGCAGTAAGCCTCTACCAGCGCGACCCGCGCGGGATCGCGCCCCGTCGCGCGCAGATAGTCGATCGTCTTGCCATCGACGGGGAAGAAGCCGCAGGTGGCGCCATATTCGGGAGCCATGTTGGCGATCGTCGCGCGATCCTCGACGCTCATATGATCGAGGCCAGGGCCAAAGAATTCGACGAATTTGCCTACAACACCCTGCTTGCGCAGCATCTGCGTGACCATGAGCACGAGGTCGGTCGCGGTGGCGCCTTCCGGCAGTCGACCGTCGAGGCGGAACCCGACGACTTGCGGGATCAGCATCGAGATCGGCTGTCCGAGCATGGCCGCTTCCGCTTCGATCCCGCCGACGCCCCAGCCCAGAACGCCGATGCCGTTGATCATGGTGGTGTGGCTGTCGGTGCCGACCACAGTGTCGGGATAGGCCAGATCGGTCCCGTCGTCGGAGCGGGTCCAGACCGATTGGCCAAGATACTCCAGGTTCACCTGGTGGCAGATTCCGGTGCCGGGCGGCACAACGCGGAAATTGCGGAACGCCTGCTGGCCCCAGCGCAGGAACTGATAGCGCTCGCCGTTCCGTTCATATTCGAGATCGACGTTCTGTTTGAACGCGTTCGCCGCGCCGAAATGATCGACCATCACCGAGTGGTCGATCACCAGATCGACGGGCACGAGCGGGTTGATGCGTTCGGGGTCGGCGCCGAGCTTGTGGGCGGCGTCGCGCATGGCGGCGAGATCGACTACCGCTGGCACGCCGGTGAAATCCTGCATCAGCACGCGCGCGGGGCTGAACGCGATCTCCACTTCGCTTTTGCCGCGGTTCACCAGCCACGATGTCATGGCCAGGATGTCCGCGTTCTTAACTGCGACGCCGTCTTCGGTGCGCAAAAGGTTTTCCAGCAGCACTTTCAGCGAAATCGGCAACCTGCTGATGTCACCCAGGCCGTTGGCGGCTGCCGTGGGGAGATCGAAATACGCGTAGGACTTGCCGCCCACGTTAAGCGTGGAGCGGCTCTTGAATGAGTTCAGAGAAGGCATGTGTGTGCATCCGGCGGAGAGCTTCGAAGATGCAAACGCGTTGGGGAGCGCCCCAAATCCGGAATCAAACCGGCGCGCGGCAGTCTCTAATGTAGACCTGTTCGGCGCGGGTGCAAATAAGGCTGCTGACGCGCGCGCCAGCAGCCTTAATCAAGCAGTTAGCTTGCACTGGCATCGGACTCCGCGGGACGGCGGCGGCCAAAGAAGCGCCCGCCGCGTGCGCGCCGCCAGCGCAACAGCAGCCAGCCGATGGGGATAATGACGACCAGGAGCGGCACAAGCCCGGCGATGATCCGGACGATGACGGCGAAACCGCCGACAACGATGCCGAGGAAATCAGCGAACGCTTGGCGCAAGGGTTGGAAAGTGTCGCTGCCCACCGATCGGGGCGCCGAGCGATACTGAATAGTCAGTTCCGACATCGCCACCCGCGTGCGCATCACCGCCAGATTGGATTGCACTGCGTCGATTTCACCTTGGACGCGCGCCAATTCCCGCTCGACTTCGAGCAGATCGGAGAGCCGTCCGGGGCGTGAGCGCAGCAATTCCTGCAGCCGGTCGCGCAGGGCGGTCTGGGCGCGCAGGCGGGCCTCGGTGTCCACGATCTGGCGTGTAAGATCTTCCGTGTTTGTTGTTTCGGAAACGATGCGCCCGCCCGCGGCGTCGACCTGCGCGGTCATGCCGGCCCGGAAGGTGCGCAGCCATTCCGGGGCGGCGCGCAGCGACACATAGCCTTCTATGTAGCTTTCCGGATCGCCGCTGACGTTCGACCCAATCAGCTGGCATTGACGAACGCCGGCGGCCTGACAGGCGTTAGTATGCATGTCCATCACGCCTGAAAGGCGCTGGCTCGGAAGCTCCAGCCCCATGGCGTAGGAATAGGCCAGGAAGAGCACCGGGGCCGGGCCGGCGGCCTGGGCAGGAGCCTGGTCAGGCGTGGTCTCAGCCTGCGGCGGCGGTGGCGGCGCTGGCGCGGCGGCGTTGTCGGCGGCGAAGGATTCTTCTCCGGCGATGGCGCGCTCGGCCTCAACCATGCCGCCCGAGGCCATGGGCGCCTCCGCTGGCGCGGTGTTGGCCACATTGGCTTGGCCGCATCCCATCAATAGAGCCGCCAATAGCAGGCCCGCCGCAATACGCCGCATCTTGAACTCCTCCCACTCCACCAAGGCGCGGCTTGGCGGATCATGCAAGCCTTTCTAGAACCGGGGCCGGATTATGAACGCGCGCAGACCTTTCCAAGACAAGCCGACAATTCGCGTTGAAGGGCTCACCCTCGTTCGGGGCGGGAGACGTTTGTTTGCGCCGATCTCGTTCGCGGCCGGCCCGGGCGAGTATGTGGAACTCCTTGGCGCGAACGGTTCAGGCAAAACCAGCCTCCTGCGTGCGATCGCCGGATTTCTGCACCCGCGTGCGGGGAGCGCGCACATTGAACGGTGCGAAGAGCCTAGCTTGGCCCTGCATTACGTTGGCCACGCCAACGGTTTGAAAGGGCAAGCGAGCGTTCGTGCGCACTTGAAATATTGGGCCGGCTTGTTCGGCGGAGCGCCCAGCGAAGATTTCGTTGTTAAGGCGTTGAACCTGGCGCGCGTGCTTGATGCGCCCTGCCGAACGCTGAGCCAGGGGCAGGCGCGTCGGCTTGCGCTCGCGCGCCTCATCATTGCGCCGCGGCCCGTTTGGCTGCTCGACGAACCCGCGTCCGCGCTGGATTACCAGGGCCGGGCTGTTGTCGGCGAGCTGGTCGAAGGTCATCGCGCGCAGGGCGGCCTGGTGCTCGCCGCCGTGCACGAACCGCTGGGACCAAAGCCCAGCCAGACATTGCGGCTTGCGGCATGAGGGCTCTCGGCGCAGCGTTCCAGCGAGACCTCGCGCTGATGTGGAGCGGCGGCGGCGCGCTCGCGCCAATCGGATTTTTTCTCGGCGCGACAATGCTCGTCCCGCTGGCGATGGGGCCGGAGCGCACATTGCTCGCCTCAGCCGGACCTCCGCTTGTTTGGATCGCGGCCGCGCTCGCGGTGCTCGCGACGCTCGAACGCTTGTTCCAAGCCGATCTGGAAGACGGTTCGTTGGATCAAATGCTGATCTCGCGTGCGCCGCTGGAGCTTCTGGTTCTGGCGAAAGGCGCAGCTCTGTGGTGCGCGATCGGATTGCCGTTGGCGCTGGCGGCTGGGCCCGCCGCCATAGCGCTGCAAGCGCCTCTGGAACGCGTGCCCGTCATTATTGTTAGCTTGGCGCTCGGGACGGCGGCCTTCGTCGGCGCTGGGCTGGCGGGTGCGGCGGTTACGGCGGGCGTCAAACGCGGGGGCGTGCTGATTGCACTTATCGTGCTGCCGTTTTTTGCGCCGCCCATCATTTTCGGCGCTGCCGTTGCAGGCGGAAAAGACGTTACAGCGGCGTTGATGATCCTAGGTGGCTGCGCGCTTGCGGCAGCGGCTCTCGGACCCATCGCCGCGGCGGCCGCCTTACGGCTGCAGGCTGAATGACCGCATTGCGTTGCCCGCCGAAGCAGGATTTGTAGCGCCCATGTTCGCATTCATGGCCAACCCCGCCCGCTTCATGGCCTTTTCCAGTTGGGCCGCGCCGCTGCTGCTGGCTGCTGCGCTCGCGCTGTTTGCTGCAGGGCTGCCATGGGCGCTCTTCTATTCCCCGGCGGATTACCAGCAGGGCGAGACCGTGCGGATCATGTACATCCATGTCCCGGCGGCGTGGTGGTCAATGGGTGTCTACGCATTCATGGGCGGCGCGAGCTTCGTGAGCTTGGTTTGGCGCCATGCGTTGGCTGATGTCGCTGCACGCGCCGCCGCACCCGTCGGCACCGTGTTCGCGGGCGTCTGCCTGGTGACGGGTTCGCTCTGGGGCGCTCCCACCTGGGGCACGTGGTGGGAGTGGGATGGACGCATGACGTCGATGCTTGTGCTCTTCGTCACCTATCTTGGTTATCTCGCACTTTGGGCGGCGATCGAGGATGAGGAGAAAGCGGCCCGCCTCGCCGCCATTCTGTGCCTTGCCGGTCTCATCAACTTGCCCATCGTAAAGTTTTCCGTGGACTGGTGGAGCACGCTGCACCAGCCGGCTAGCCTGTTGCGCAGCGGCGGCTCGGCGATCGATCCGGCAATGCTCGGCCCGTTGTTGACAATGGCGGGCGCCTACCTCGCGCTCTTTGGCGCCCTCACGCTAATGAACATGCGCGCCGCGATCTTTCGGCGCCGTGTCGAAGCGGCGGCATTACGCGAGGCGCGCGCATGATCGAGGGAGGCTGGTCGTTTATCTGGGCGGCGTATGCCGTGGCGTTGTGCGCGCTGACCGCACTGAGCGCAGCGGCGCTTGTGCGGCTGCGTCACTGGGCGCGCCGCGCACGTGATCTGAAAGAGAAAGACGTGTGAACAGGGCGCTTGCGTTCGTTCCGCTGGCGGCGCTGGCGCTGCTGGTTGTGGTGGCCGTCTTCCTGCTGACCCGGGAAGGTGAACGCCGGACCTTCTCCGAAGGAATGATCGGCCGTCCTGCGCCCGCTTATGCGCTTCCCAATCTGGACGGCGGCTCGCCGGTGACGAGCGATGCGGCGCGCGGGAGGGCCCACATCGTCAACATGTTCGCGTCTTGGTGCACGCCGTGCCGCGCCGAGCACGCCGAACTCATGGCGCTGCGCGCCAGGGGCGTGGAGATTATCGGCGTCGCCTACAAGGATCGGCCCGAAGCCGCGGCCGCCTTTTTGAACGAGCTTGGCGATCCCTACGAAGCAGTCGCGCTTGATCGCGACGGCCGTTTCGGCTTGGAGCTTGGCATTTCCGGAGTGCCCGAGACGTTCGTAATCGGTCCGGACGGAACGATACGCGCTGTCCATCGCGGCCCGCTGGACGAAGAGGTCGTGCGCGACGAGATTCTGCCGCAACTGGCCGGCGACTAGGGGCGTTTTCCGGCCGGCTTCTGCTTGCGCTTGGCTTTGGCTTGCTGGCGCGCCTGACGTTTGGCTTCGCGCCGCGCCTCCCGCTCGGCTTTCGCCGCAGCCGCTTCCGCGATCTTGGCCAGTTTGGTCAGCGTGTTGACGAATGTGCGCGCTTTGGTGCGCGGCAGCAGGTCGAGAATGGCGGCGTCCGCGGCGCGCGCATGCTTGGTCACCGCCGACAGCATGGCGGCCCCCGCTTGAGAAAGCTGCAGCGAGTGGGCGCGTGCGTCTGAGCGTGAGGGGGTGCGGACCAGCCAGCCCCGCTTTTCCATGCGCGAGATCATTTCGCCGATCGTGGACCGGTCGATGCCGGTTGCGCGCACAAGCTCTGACTGGCTGAGCCCAGGTGTCTCCGCCACGCCTGCGAGAATCGTGAACTGGCGCAGCGTGATCGTATCGCCCACGAGCTGCGCAAAGCGCTCAGTTGCGAGTTGCTCGGCGCGATGCAGCAAATGGCTGGGCGAGGAGGCCAGCTTGAAGCTGGCGGCTTCGCCGGCATCCGTCGTCGTCCGCGCCATTTGAACCGCCCCAGAAGTCGGGCGGACCTTAGCGCCGCGGCGAGGGCGATCAATCATGGGTTTGAGTGTGGTTCGCCAGAAAGGCGAAAATCAGTCCTAATGCGGCGCCATCAGGCGCCAGGTGCATCCGGTGCGGGCGCTTCATCGTCTTCGCGATGATGCTTCAGCACGAGCGGCGTGTTGAGAGCGGCGAAGATGAAGAAGGCCGGGAAGATCACGAGCGGGCGCGTGTTGAGCCAAAATTCGAAGGAAAATTGGTGGCGGATGTATTCGTTGAGCAGCGCCATAACGGCGAAGAAGCCGGCCCAGCGCAGCGCGAGAATTGTCCAGATGCGGTCAGGCAGGTTGAAGGCATGGCCGAAGAGCAGCTTCCAAACATTTTGCTTCGTGGCCAGTGAGATCAAAATCGCGGCGACGTAGAAGAGATTAACCGCCGTAGGTTTGATCTGAATGAAGGTCTGATCCCGCAGCACGAGCGTCATGCCCCCAAACGCCAGCACCAGGACGCCGGTGATAATGAGGACGGGCGGAATGCGCCCGCTGCGCAATTTGTGGAAGGCAATGGCTGCTGCCGTCGCGGCCATGAATAAACCAGTGGCGATATAGACGGCGTTATGCTTGGCGGCGTCGATGCGCTGCAATACGTTGAACGCGATCACGAACACAGCGATCGGGCCGAGATCGGTGAGAATGGAGTTGGCGCCGGCCTGGGCGCTGCGGCTTGCGGGTTCGCTCATGCCAGCTTGATACGCTGAAACTTGCCGCCCAGACCAGACGCTTGCGCCCGAGCGCCGCCTTGGCCCAAACTGCGCCCAGCATTGGAGGGGCAAATGCGGATTGCGGGTGTTCTGGCCTTGGGCCTTCTAGCTGCGTGCGCCGCCGCACCGCCGGCCGCAGGGCCCGCTCCGGCCTTGAGTGAAATTCTCGAGCAGTCGCCGCCCGGTGATTGGCGAACGGTTGACCAGGACGATCTGCTCTACATGCAATTGCCCGGCGGCAAGGTCATCATAGAATTGGCGACAGGACTGGCGCCGGCGCACGCCGCAAACATCCGCGCCCTGGCGCGCGCGCATTTTTATGACGGCGCGGCCATCGTGCGGAGCCAGGATAATTACGTTGTTCAGTGGGGCCGCGATGAAGGTGACGCCACGCCGATTGGCGCCGCAACCGCTACGCTGGTTCCAGAGTTCGACAGCCCCAGGCGCGGCGTGGCGGTCACACGCCTCGCCGATCCCGAGTCCTACGCGCGCGAAGTCGGGTTCTCCGATGGCATGCCGGTGGCCAGCAATGGCCAGCGCATCTGGATGGCGCATTGTTATGGGATGGTGGGCGCTGGTCGCGGCGACACCGCCGAGAGCGGCAGCGGCGCCGAGCTTTATGTGGTAATCGGGCAAGCGCCGCGGCATCTGGATCGCAACATCGCACTCGTTGGCCGGGTTTTGCAGGGCATGGAACTGCTGTCGACGCTGCCGCGCGGAACCGGGCCGTTGGGCTTCTACGAAACTGCGCAGGAACGTACGCCGGTGGCGTCAGTGCGGCTGGGTTCGGAGCTGGCGGTGAGCGATCGCACAAATCTGCAGACGCTGCGCACCGATAGCGCCACCTTCCGCGCTGTCATCGAATCTCGCCGCTTCCGCCGCGAAAGCTGGTTTCTCGATCCCGTTGGACACATCAACGTCTGCAACGTGCCGCTGCCAGTGCGTGCGGCAGACTAGAGCCCGACAAGCGCGCGCGCGAAATCATCCGCCTTGAATGGCTGAAGATCTTCGGCCGTCTCGCCAACGCCGATGAAATGTATGGGAATGGCGTGGCGCTGAGCGAGCGCCACCAGCACCCCGCCCTTGGCGGTGCCGTCGAGCTTCGTCATCACCAGCCCGGTGATGTCAGTGACCGCGCGAAAGCTCTCGACCTGGCTGAGCGCGTTCTGACCTACGGTCGCGTCGAGCACGAGCAGGGTTTCGTGGGGCGCGTCTTCGTCGAGTTTGCGCATGACGCGCACGATTTTTGCGAGCTCCGCCATCAGCTCGGACTTGTTTTGCAGCCGCCCAGCGGTGTCGATCAACGCAACGTCGGCGCTGTCGGCCCTGGCGTGCGCGACCGTTTCATAGGCCACCCCTGCGGCGTCGGCGCCTTGCGTTGAGTTCACGAATGCGGCGCCGGATCGTTCCGCCCAGACCTGCAGCTGTTCTATGGCGGCGGCGCGAAACGTGTCGGCAGCCCCGATGACGACCTTGGCGCCGGCATCTCCCAGCTTCTTTGCAAGCTTGCCGATGGTGGTGGTTTTTCCCGATCCGTTCACGCCGATCACAAGCACGATGCGCGGCTTCGGGCCCGCGCTCAGATCAAGCGTGGCTTCGCGCGGTTTCAGAATGTGCGCAATCTCGTCGGCAAGCGCCTGGCGCGCTTCGTGCGGGCCGTTGTCCTTGCTGAAGCGGCGTTCTGAGAGGCCGTGAGCAATGCGCGCGGCCGCTGCGGCGCCCATGTCGGAGGCGATGAGGCTGTCTTCGAGGGCCGCGATGTCGTCAGCGCCCAATTTCTCCTTGGTGAAGACCGATCCAAAGCTTTCCGCGAGCTTGGCGGAAGACTTGCGTAAGCCGTCGAACAACCCTTTGGATTCGGCTTGCTGTCCAGATTTTTTCCGTTGGTCGAACAGGCCCCAGATCATGATGCGGCGCCAATCAGATGTGCGCCGTCATGGCTGGAGAAATGGAAGCGCTGAAATCCATCGGCGCCTGTTGCTCCGAACAAAACGGGTGTGAAATCGGGCAAGCGGGCAAATCCGTCGCGCTCCACCAGCGCGCTCGCTTCGCGCCCAACCCACGCATCGAGGTGACGGGTGAGCGCGCGTTGTCCGCTGCCGCGTAGGCGCGCGGCCCGTTGCTTGACCAGCCCCCGCTCGAGTTGCGGCATGCGCGCCGCAGGGGTGCCGGAGCGCGGGCTGAACGGGAACGCGTGTACAAAGGCGAGCTGACATTGGTCGATAAGCGCCAGCGTTTGCGTAAACGCGTCCTCGCTTTCGGTAGGAAAGCCGGCGATCAGGTCGGCCCCGAGCGCGATTTCAGGGCGCGCCAGCTTAAGTTTCTCGCAAAGGCCGATTGCCTGCGCACGAGAATGGCGGCGCTTCATGCGCTTAAGGATCAAATCATCGCCATGTTGCAGCGAAAGATGCAGGTAGGGTGCGACGCGTTCGTTCTGCGTGACCAGTTCGAACAACTGATCGTCCATCTCAATCGCGTCGAGCGAGGAGAGGCGCAAGGAAGGCAGGTTTGGCGCCAGCTTAAGGATGCGCGCCACCAGGGCGCCGAGGCGGGGTTGGCCTGGGAGGTCCGCGCCCCACGATGTGAGGTCAACGCCGGTCAGCACCACTTCCGGGACGCCGCGATCGGCCAAGTGCTGCACTTGCGCAACGACGTCGCCGGCGGCGGCGGAGCGTGAATTGCCCCGCCCGTACGGTATGATGCAGAACGTGCAGCGATGGTCGCATCCGTTCTGCACTTGCACATAGGCGCGCGTGCGTTCGCTGAAGCCATCAATCAGGTGTGTCGCGGTTTCGCGCACGGACATGATGTCGGAAACCTGAACACGCTCCGTAGATGGCGAAAAGCTCTCCACGCGCATCTTATCGGCGTTGCCGATCACGCGGCTCACTTCCGGCATGGATGCAAAGGCATCGGGATCAATCTGCGCAGCGCAGCCGGTGACGATGATGTCCGCCTCCGGGCGTTGGCGGCGCGCTCGTCTGATGGCTTGGCGCGCCTGGCGGACGGCTTCGCCGGTGACCGCGCAGGTGTTGACGATCACGGCGTCGTGGAGCGCCGCCTCCCGCGCGAGCGCGCGCATGGCTTCGCTCTCATAGGCGTTGAGGCGGCAGCCGAGGGTAATGATCTCGACGTCAGTAGCGGGGGTGCGCACCGGTGCATTCATGTTTGAAAGGGGGAGGTGCGCGCCGGGGCGGCGCGCGTCAAGGGGCGCCAACGGCGCGCCTCACTGACACATCTGGTAGCGCGTGACGTAGGAGGTCGCTCCCGGCGCGAGCGACTCATTGAGGGTGGCGACGAGCGTGTCGCCGTCGCGGCGATAAGCGAGGCGCTGCGGACCGCCGCCCGCTGCGTTTTCGAAAATCGCGGCAGTTTCGCCGCTGCTCACGAGAACATAGCGGATTTCGCCGCCATCCGGCGCGAGGGCGGTGAGAACAACGTCGGATCCCGCGGTGCTGATGCTCAAACTCTGTGAGACCTGCGTGCCATCACCCTGTGGAAACAGGCTCGTGCCCGCCATCGAAGGGCCTATCGCCGGTTCCCAATGCTCGGCGGCGCCGTCGCGGCTCAGCCAACAGCCGGTCAGCCACTCAAATCCCACGAGATCGGCCGATGCCTGCGGCTGCGGCGGCGCGCACGCAGTCAGGATGAGCGCAGCAAACAATGCCGTGCTGCGTTTCATTCGGAAAGGGCGTGGTTCCGCAGAGGCGTTCATCCGAGCGCGGAGGTGCGCGACCAGGCGACTTACGTCAAGACCGGCGCCTAAAGCAGTGGGTCGGCGAGCCAGTCCAACGTCATGTGGGCGAGATAGGGGGCCATGAGGCTGTGGGCCCAGCGTAAGCTCAACGCCATGAAGAAACCCGCCAGCGCCACCACGGCCTGCAGTTCGAGCGGAAATTGGCTGTGGACGGATGCGAACGCGATGCTCGACAGAAGCGCGGCAGGCCAGAAGCCGAACGCGGCGGCGAGGGCGGCGAGAATGAAACCGCGGAAAATGAGTTCCTCGAAGAAATTGGAAAACAGGTTGGCGCCCATGATCCATGGATTGATGCGCGGTTCATGGAACGCGCCCATCTGGCCGGTGACGTAGAAGAAAGCGACCAGCGCCCCGAACGAGGCCAGTCCAGCGCCGATCCCCAGCAGCAGCGTGCGAACAGAGAGGGCGAACGAGGGGGGCTTAAGCCAACCGGCGCGAACCAGGGCGAACCAGGCGATGGCGCAGAAAACCGCGCTCAGGGTCGAATACAGAAAGAGGTGGGGAATGAGGATCCAAACCCCCTCATAGGCCGGCGCTCCGAAGGCGTTGAGAACGGCGTCCCGTACGAACCAGGTCGGCTGGAAACCGATGAGATACGCGCAAAGCGCCAGCGCGGCGAGGAGCAGGCGGCGCGGCCAGGTGAGGTTTGCGGGGATCGCGGTCATGGCGCTGCTCCAGTGGTGCGGCACGACTGGAAACTGTGGTCGCCGCCGCGTGACTGGGCGCGGCGGCGGGCGGTGTCGATCACTTGCGGTGAAAGACGCAGGCTGTCGGCGGCGACGGCGGCGTCATGGGCGAGAATGAATTGCTCGGCGGGAAGTTGCATCACGCAGACAAGAGCGCCGCGTCCCCAAGCGGATTCGATATCACCGGCCATTCGCGCGCCAACATAGTAGCCGAACTCTTCGAAAGCGCCGCCATCGAAGGCCATGTCTTCTACGGTTTCGGCGCGTTGACGCGCCTGATCGGGCGGCGCTTCCGCAACGTACCCGTAAAGGATACTGAGCAGCTGAAAGTTGGTTTCGAGCCGGGCGCGGTTCGTGCGCCCGAAGCTTTGCGCGATGCTCGTCAGCATGCCCCCTGGCGGCGCTTGGAGCACTTCGCTGGTTCCAGCGACATAGGTGGCCGTGCCTTCGCGCAGCATCGTGCCGAACAGATCATCGAGGCCGCTGTCGGTATCGGTGATTTCATCGGCGTCGATGGGCGCGGGGAAGAAAGTGCGCGCCTGCAGGCCGTGAAACGTCTCATGCGCGATCAGCACTTGGAGCGCGACAAAGTCAGTCTCGATGTCGTCCGCGAGGCATTCAACATCGATGAAGAAATATTCTTCGCGCTCAAAGCCACCGCAGGAGAAATAGGGAACGGCCAAAATGAGCGCGCGCTGGAAGCGAACGCCCGCGGGCACGTAGGGCGCCAGCCGTTCAGCGACGCTGGAGGCGAGCTCGCTTTGCCGCGCGCTGATGGCTTCGATCTTGGCGCGATAAGCGTCGCGGTGGGCGATGATATCGCCAACATGGAAGACCTCGTGCGCCTGCGGCGTGCAGGCCGAGATCGCGCGCAGCGCTTCGACATAGGCGTCCATGGTCGCCGCTGCGATCAGTCCTGAATTGTGGGCGATCTGCGCCTGCACGATCGGTGAGGCGCGCACAGCGCGCTCATCGATCGGCTGCCCCGAGCAGACCAGGCCGAGCGTCCGGTCGGCGATGGAAGTATCGACATGGATGGAAATTTGCGCGGGACGCGGCGTCCGCTCGCGGGCGTCGGCGGGCCAGCTCACCAAGGCGCAGAGCACTGCGCATACCGCCAGCGTTTGTTTCACAGGCTCGAATCCTCGCTAGCCCTCAAGCGTGCCAGCGAGATTTCGCCCGGAGGTCCGTGCGGGCAACCGAAATGCGATGAACGCTGCGGTGGCGTCGGCCACCGGAACCGAACAGCAGAAGAAGCCGAACCTATTCCGCGGCGCTGTTGTCGATCTCGGCGCCGACGAAGTCTTCCTCGCGGGCTCCGCCCGCGCGTTCGGCGATGCGCGCCGACTTACCGCGGCGATCGCGCAGGTAGTACAGCTTCGCACGGCGGACCTTGCCGCGCCGGACAACCTCGATGGAGTCCACTGTGGGCGAAAACAGTGGGAAGACGCGCTCCACGCCTTCGCCGAAGCTGATCTTGCGAACGGTGAAGTTCGCGTTGAGCCCGCCGCCCGAGCGCGCAATGCAGATGCCCTCGTAGGCCTGGACGCGCTCGCGCTCGCCTTCCTTGATCTTGACGTTCACGCGCAGCGTGTCGCCCGGATCGAAAGAGGGGACGGTCTTGCCCTTGGTGACGCGGGCGATTTCTTCTTTTTCGAGCGTATCGATCAGGTTCATGAACGCACCAGGGGGCGGCGGGCAGGCCCGCGCCCTCCTCCAGAAAACCGGAAAGCGGGGCGTATACGGGAAGCCTGCGCCTGTGTCGAGAGGGGGCCTCAACCCGAGGACGGGCGGCTGCCCTCGATTGGCGCGATCGGCTGGCAGCTCGCCAGGCTGAGAATTTGGCCGTCGGGAGCGCGCAACCGCATCATCGCATGGGCGCCAGCCCGGCCCAGCTGGAGGGCGATCTCGCGCCCGTTGGCGTCCCGCACGCCAATGAAGCCGTCGCTCTCGCTGATGACCGAAAACGAGCCGAGGCCGCTCGTGAACCAGTCCATGCCCAGCGGGGGGAAGAAATATGCAGCGCCGGGAGCGCCGCCCAGGGGGATGATGTGGAGCCCTCGCAGGCCCCGAACGCGGGCCGCCGATTCCACGTCGAGTTCGAGCGGTACGGCTGCGTCAAGCGCGGCAATCTCTTCTTCAGCGCCGGTGCACGCTTGGCGAATGGACTGGGCGGTGAGAGGCGCCTCGACCGGGCGCCATAAGGCGCCGAGCGCGATCTCAGCGCGCAGAATTTCAGGCGTCGGAGCGGGGGTTTGTGCTGCCGCCGGCAGCGTGAACAGAAGGGCGAGGGGAAGCAGAAGCTGGCGCATGCCTAGCTGCGCTTGGGCCTCAATTCTGGCCGTCTTTGGGCGGTGATGCGTTCGCGTTCGGCCTTCCGCCACGCTTCGACCTTGGCGTGGTCGCCGCCAAGCAGCACGTCCGGTATCGCGCGTCCTTCCCACTCGCGTGGGCGGGTATATTGAGGATGTTCGAGCAGGCCGTCCGCGAAGCTTTCTTCAATTGCTGATGCTTCGTTGCCGAGCACGCCTGGCAACAGCCGGACGCATGCTTCCAGCAGCAACAAGGCGGCTGCCTCACCGCCGGCAAGCACCGCCTCGCCGACCGCAATTTCACGCATGCCGCGCCCCTCAATGACGCGTTCGTCCAGCCCCTCAAAGCGCCCGCAAAACAGGATCAGCCCGGGACCGCGCGCCCACTCCTCGGCCATGGCTTGGCTCAGCTGCTCGCCCCGGGGGGAAAGACAAAGAAGTGGGCGTCCTCTGCGCTCGATGGCGTCAATGGACGCCGCCGCGACATCGGCGCGGATCACCATGCCCGGGCCGCCGCCCGCTGGCGTGTCGTCCACGTTCTTGTGTGGCCCGGCGCCGAAGTCGCGCAAATTCACAGTATCGAGAGACCAAACGCCGTCGCGCAGCGCCTTGCCGATCAGGGACAAGCCGAGCGTTCCGGGAAACGCTTCCGGAAATAGCGTGACGATCGAGGCGGCGAACATCGCTGACCTCTAATCGGGCGGGGACTATTTCTCCAGCACTTCAGGGGCCGGCGGATCCAGGACAACGCGCTTTCCCGCAACATCGACGAGCGGGGCGGTTTCGCGCGTGAAAGTGATCCGCACATTCGGGCCGCCGTTCGGGGGGCGATATTCGATGATGTCGCCTGCGCCGAAATTCCACACGGCGCAGATTTCCCCGAGCACTTGGCCATCGACGCTCTCGGCGCGGCAGCCAAGCAGATCGACAATGTAGAACTCGTCCTCCGACGTCGGCGGCAGGTGAGCGCGCGGCACGAAGAGCCGGACGCCCTTCAGCGCTTCAGCCTGTTCGCGCGTCTTGATTTCGGGGGCCGCCACCGCGACCCCGTCTTTCAACTCGCGCCAGCTCTTGGGCTTCAGCAGCACCTTGCCGTCCTCGCCGTAAAGCGGGCCGTAGGCGATGACGCCTTCCTTCTTCTCGGTGAAAGCACGCAGCCGGACCTCACCCTTGACGCCGAACGCACCGCCTATGGCCCCAACCAGGACAAAGCCCTTCGCGCCGGACTTTGCCTTGAAGCTCGGCACTGATTGGAGTTCGCCGACGACTTCCGGTTCAGCCGCCACTGGTTTGGGGGCGGCCAGAGGCTTGGGCGCGGCGCGCGGAGCCGGGGCCGCGGAGCGCGTGATCGGCTGAGCACGGCCAGCGGCAACGGCAAGCGGCTTGGCCGGAATGGGCTTCGCCAGCGCGGCGGCCACAGGCGCCAGCTTGGGCGGTTTCGGCGCCTTCGGCGGCTTGGGCGCTTTTGTCGGTTTTGGCGGCTTTTCGGCCTTGGCGGGTTTGGGCGGGGCTTCGGCCTTCGTGGGCTGGGCGGCCTTTGCGGTTTTCTTCTCAGCCTTCTTGGCCGGCGCCTTCACTTCTGGTTTGGGCGCGGGGGCCGCAGGTTTCGCCTTCGCCGCCGTTTTGGCGGGCTTGGGGGCCGGTTTTGCCGGCTTTGCCTGGGGCTTGGCGGGGGCTTTGGCGGCCGCCTTGGGCGCCTCGGCCTTCTTGGCGGGCGCTTTTGAAGGCGTTGACTTTACGGGCGCCGCCTTGGCTGGCGCCGCCTTGGCCTTGACCTCCGCCTTAGGCGCAGCCGCTTTGGGCGCTGGTTTTGCGGCTTTTGCCGGCGATTTGGCGGGCGCCGTCTCGCGGCGTCCCGCGCCCGCGGGCTGCGCCTTTTTTGCGGGGGTCGCCTTAGGCGTCGCGGCCTTCGGCTTGCTGAGGGCGGATTTCTTCTCTGCCACGGTTACTTATGCCTCCGGAGCGGCCTCGGTCGCGGCGGACGCGCCCGCGCGGGATTCCGCGCGTTCCGTCATCTTCTTGCCGGGCTTGGCCTTGTTTGGGTTGCTGCGGGCTTCGCGCTTCATGACGCCCGCCTGATCGAGGAACCTGGCGACGCGGTCGGTCGGCAGTGCGCCTTTCTTCATCCAGTCCTGAATGCGTTCGAGCTTGAGCGTGACCCGATTGGGGTCGTCGGATTTCAAAATGGGGTTGTAGGTGCCGACTTTCTCGATGAATCGCCCGTCGCGGGGGCTACGGCTGTCAGCCACGACGATAGAGTAGAAGGGGCGCTTCTTGGCGCCGCCGCGGGCGAGACGGATTTTCAGGGACATTTCAACGCTTCTCCTTTGAACTCTTAGCTTTTTTTGTCGCTGCCGGGAAGCCCCGGCAAGCCTGAGGGGAGTCCGGGCAGGCCGCCGGGGGAGTTAATCCCCGGCAAGCGCTTGCCGGCGCCTAGCTGCTTGAGGGCCTCGGGAGAGGGCATCGCGCCGCCCATCCCGGGCATGCCGAAAGGCATTTTGCCCTTGCCCATGGCCTTGGCCATGTCGGCCATGTTCCGGTGCATTTTCAGCAGGCGGTTGACCTCCACCACCTCAACGCCCGCGCCCCTGGCGATGCGGGCCCGGCGGCGGCCGTTAATAAGGTCGGGCTTGGCGCGCTCGGCCTTGGTCATTGAGCGGATAATGCCGATCTGGCGGTGGATTTGGCGGTCGTCCAGCTGCGCGTCCGAAATTTGGTTCTTCATCTTCTGGACGCCGGGCAGCATGCCCATGACGCCCTTCAGGCCGCCGATTTGGATGAGTTGGCCGAGTTGCTTTTCGAGGTCGTCAAAATCGAAGCGGCCCTTGGCCATCTTCTTGGCGATCTTCTCGGCCTCGTCGCGATCGACCTGCTCGACGGCCTTTTCAACCAGGCCAACAATGTCGCCTTGGCCGAGGATGCGCCCCGCGATGCGGCGCGCATCGAAGGGTTCGAGGGCGTCCGGGCGTTCGCCGGCGCCAAGAAACTTGATCGGGAGCCCGGTGACGGCGCGCATGGAGAGCGCTGCGCCGCCGCGGCCGTCGCCGTCGGCGCGCGTGAGCACGAGGCCCGTCAGCGGCAAGCGCTCATGGAAGCGGCGGGCGGTCTCGACCGCATCCTGGCCGGTGAGGCTGTCGGCCACCAACAGCACCTCGCCTGGCTTGGCGATTTGAGCAATCGACGCCGCTTCCGACATCATGTCTTCGTCGATTGTCGTGCGCCCTGCGGTGTCGAGAATGAGAACGTCATGGCCGCCGAGGCGCGCGGCCTGCAGTGCGCGCTTGGCAATATCCTGGGGGCTTTGACCCGCCACGATCGGCAGCACCTCGACGCCGATGGATTTGCCCAGCGTTGTCAGCTGCTCCATCGCCGCTGGCCGGCGCGTGTCGAGCGAAGCCATCAGGACCCGGCGTTTGTCGGTTTTCGTCAGCCGCAATGCCAGCTTTGCGGTCGTCGTGGTTTTGCCCGAGCCCTGGAGACCCGCCATCATGATGACGTTGGGCGGTTCGCCTGTGACGCGAAGAGCCTCCGGCGGGCCGTCGCCGCCCAAGGTTTCGATCAGGGCGTCATGGACGATCTTGATGACCTGCTGGCCAGGTTTGACCGACTTGATGACGGCTTCGCCGATCGCCTCGGTTTTCACCTTGGCGATGAAATCTTTGACAACAGGCAGGGCCACATCGGCCTCTAGCAGCGCCACGCGGACCTCGCGCAACGCCACCTCGACGTCAGCTTCGCTGAGCGCGCCGCGCCCGGTGAGCTTGTCGAAAACGCCTGAAAGGCGTTCTGTCAGGGCCTCAAACATCAAAACTCCCTGCGCCAAAAGCAGTTTTGCCCCGCCGGACGATCACGTCGGGCGGGGTGCCTCGCCAGCCCCCAGGGCCAAGATGGGAAGGCCCGTGTGCTGGTCAAAGCGCAAGCTGTGCTTGGCGCGTGGCGGCTCTCATAGAGGCGGCGCGCTTCGGCGTCAAACCATCGAGGTCAATTAGATACTTTGCATACCTGGCGTGCTCA
Source organism: Hyphomonadaceae bacterium (assembly GCA_041398345.1). GTDB lineage: Bacteria > Pseudomonadota > Alphaproteobacteria > Caulobacterales > Aquidulcibacteraceae > Vitreimonas. The sequence goes on from JAWKUY010000008.1 coordinate 101,909, forward strand.
TAACGCTTTTTGCGCGAAAACACGCAGGTTTCAGCCTTCGCACCCGCAAAAATACAAGCCTCGCGCCGCCGCTTTGTGGCTTTTGCTTGACCGAAATGAGTTGGGGGTGCTGACTGTGTGTCGTCGCAGCTGGTGGGCTGGACTTGAGAAAATCCTTGGGGAGACTTCCGAATGAAGAAACCGTCTGAAAAGGCGCGCGCGCGTTCGTTTGCCGGCCTGTTTGCATCGGCATCGCTTGTCGCTGTCACGTCGATGATGGCCGCGCCGGCCGAAGCGCTGGTCGTGCGCGATGACGTGGGCGTCGATGGTGCCGTCGACACCACCAATCAGCTTGCCGGCGTCGGCCAGATGTTCAACCGCCAATACGATTTGAACACCGGAGCTTTTCTGGGAACGTTTCTCTGCACGGGCACGCTGATCAACCCGCGTACGGTTGTCTTCGCCCAACACTGCACGAACGCGGCGGACGCCACGTTTGATCCGGGCGTCGGCAACCATATGTCGTTCGGCTTCGACCCGCTCGGCGCCAACCTCGACAATTTCCAGGTTTGGGCCGGCACGCCGACGCGGCGTAATCCATTCACTGGTGATTGGCGCAGCTATGAGGAGCTGAACTACTACAATGTTCTGCAGGTTCAGACGCCCTTCAACAACACCGAGTTCTTCCCCGGCGGCGATATCGCCATCGCTTCGTTCGATGCGCCCGTGGTCGGCCTGCCCACTTACGGCATGCTGTTTTCGCCTCTGACGGGACCGACCCACGCGACGGTGGGCGGCTTCGGAACCACCGGGATCGGGTCGGAAGGCGATAACGTTCCGATCGATTTCAAGCGCCGTGTAGGCGAAAACATGATTGATGGTCTGTTCTCGCAGAACGACTTCATCGCCGCCGAATTTGGCGTGCCTGGTTTTGGTTTTGGCACCGCTGATTCCGCGCAGCTGCTCTATCATATCGATTTCGACAACCCCAACCGCGATCCCGACAATTGCCAGCGCGGCGAGTTCTTCGGAACCGGCAACGGCCATGACCTTGTCTGTCTTACCGGGCCTTACGCCAGCTCATTTACGCTCGATGGCAGCTCAGGCGTGCTGATTGACGATCAGATCAATTGGTACGGCGGCGACGCATTGCCAAACGAAGCGGGCACCGCCGGCGGCGATTCCGGCTCCGCCCTTTTTGCGGATCAAATCTACTCGCGTTCGCTCGTCACGGGCGTGTTGTCGGGAGGGTGGGTCAACGGTGTTGCTTCGCCATTCGGCGGCTACGGCGACGTCGCCTACGACAATCCGCTGTTCCTGTTCCTCGACTGGCTCGTTGAGAACAACCCGTACGTCTACGCCTCGGCGCGCGACGGCAACCGGAACTGGAGCAATCCTTCGACCTGGGTCCAGAACATGGATCCCAACTACTTCTACATCGATCGCTTGGGTCGCGTGCGGAACGGCTTGCCGTCTGACGCACAGCCCGGCTACTTCGCCGACGATCCCAAGTGGGGCACCGTGTTTGACACCGACGTGTCGGGCGGTTTCGGCGACGAAGGCCCTGATCAGTATCTGTGCCAAATTGATGGGGTTTCCGAATGCCCGCCTGGCGTGACGGCCTCCGGCGCAAGCGGGCTCACCGACAATGGCGTCGCCACGCTTGAAGATGCTGAGCACGGCGGCGGCTCCCCCGGTGGGTCTTCATCCACTGGCCCAACGGCGAGCAGAGGCGGCCCGACAGGCCCAGGCTCAACGCGCTTCGTGCCGAACAACGACTATGGCACGTATGGCAGCTGGACCGGATCAGCGGATGGAACAGCGCGCTTCTATGACGTGACGCTCAACAACAACGGGCGTACGCGGCTCGACATGAACGTCGAAATCGACAATCTGACGATTTCGGGCTGGCGCTCTGAACTGGACGTGCGCTCCGGCTACAACATCAACTCTCTCGTGGCGGTCGATCAGTTCGCCGGCCTCGTGAACGTTGATGGCAGCGTCGGGACACGTGAGTACATGTTGTGGAGCGGGGTGCTGACCGGCAACGGCGCCATCAATGCGGCCACGCTGTACAACATCGACGGCGTGATCAGCGCAGGCGATCTTGATCGCATCGGCAATCTGACGGTCAACGCCGATTACGTGCAGTCCTCGCATGCGGACCTGCTCGTGAACGTCCGCCGCCAGGGCAACACCATCACCAACGACTTGTTGTCGGTGAATGGCGCTGCAAGCCTGGACGGCAACGTGTTCGTCGCCCCGGTGAACAGCAACAGCCGCGCACGGTTCAACGACAGCTACACGGTGCTCCATGCGAACAGCGTCGTCGGCAATTTTGACGATGTCTATCTGATCGCCAGCGGGCCAGCTCTCTATGGCGAAAGCATCGTGCAGGCCTCGGGCGATGTCGATATCGTCGTGCGGGCGCGTCACATCGGCCACATGTACGCCGGTTCGGGCATGGAATCGTTCGGCAACGCGATCGACCAGTTGCGCTGGGGCGGCCACTTCACCGGCTTCCAGGGCCTGTTCGACGCCATTGACGGCGCGTCGTTCGACACGTTCGGCGCAACGCTGTTGAGCCTGACGCCGACCAACGCGTTCGCCACGGTGCCGCTGGCCGTTCAGCACACGCAAAGCTTCTCGCTGGGCCTTGACCAGCGCACCACGGAGCTTCGCGCGGGCGTGCGCGGCCTCAGCACCAGCAGCATCATCGCCGGTGCGCACATCTTCGGCACGACGCCGAACGCCGCCGCGCTCACGTCTGCGGCCGCCCAGAATGAAGAGGATGCGAGCCCCATCGGGTTCTTCGTTTCCGGCCAGGGCAACGTGACTGAGCTTGGGGCGCAGGCCTACGAGGGTGATCGCTACAATCCGATGTCGATCAGCGCCTTCAATTCGGCCGAGATGACCCTCGGCGCCGACTATCGCGTTCGTGACGGCCTCGCCCTCGGCGTCGCCACCACGATCTCGCGCTACCTCACCCGGGATGCGAACACTGGCGTTACGCCGATGGACCACGTCGGCTACAGCGTCATGGCCTACGCCACGACCTGGAATGGTCCATGGCACCTCGACTCCTACGTGGGCGTTGCGCGGCATGAATATGAAATGTCGCGTACGCTGGGCGTGAGCTTGACCGACATGGGCGCTGCGCCATCTGCGGTGCAAACTCTGGCCGGCGTCCGCGCCGGCTATGAGTTCGAACCAATGGATGGCCTGACCTTCGGCCCGATGATTGGGGTGAGCTACTCGAACCTCAACATGGATGGCTATCGTGAAAACGGTGACCAGAACTTCGCGCTTGAGGTCGATAGCCGTCTGTTGCGGTCGGTGACGGTGGAGACTGCAATGCAGTTCGCGTATCAGCCGGTGCGCAACGGCGTTGCGTCCAACTTCACGGCGCACGGCCGGATCGGCCTGGCGACCGAGCTGGGCGACGGCGTCGATCTGCTGAGTGCTCACTTCTTGGCGGCGCCGGACGCTGCGTTCGACATGACCCGCGCGCTTGATCGTCAGTGGATGACGGCGGCCACGGGCGTGTCATTCCAGATCAACGACAACATGTCCGCGAATCTGGAAGCGGTATCCGATGTCGGCCGTGGCGAGCTCTCCAGCACGTCCGTCCGCGCCGGCTTCAACTGGAACTTCTAGAAACCAATCTCTTGCCAACTCAAGGCGGGCCTTCGGGCCCGCCTTTTTGTTTGCCGCGTTGCTTAATCTTCCAGGCGTGCGGCGACGTCTTCGCCGATGGCGAGCGAGGAAGTCAGGCCCGGGCTCTCAATACCGAACAGGCAAACCAGGCCAGGGATGCCGTGAGCGCCGGGATCGTCGATGACAAAATCTGGCTGTGTCTCGTGGGGTCCGTGAATCTTGGGGCGGATGCCGGCATAGTCCGCATGCAGCGCGCCGTCTGGCAGTCCCGGCCAAAACTTACGCACCGCGTCATAGAAACTTTCGGCGCGCGCGGGATCGACGCGATAGTCTTCGGCTTCCACCCACTCCAGGTCAGGCCCGAAGCGCGCGACGCCGCCGAGATCGCGGCGATAATGCGTGCCGAGGGCGCCGGGAATTGGCGGCGGGTAGATTAAGCGCATGAACGGGGCTTTGGCGCCGGAAAGCGCAAAATAGTTTCCCTTTGCCAAGTGCTGTGCAGGGATGCGCCCAACGGGAAATCCCTCGATGGCGCGCGCGCACTCTTGTGAGCCCAACCCCGCTGAAATAACCAGCCGGCGCGCGGAGATCGCTGTTGGCGCCTCGCCGCCTACCCGGATCTCAAATCCGCGTGGGGAAGGCGCGGCGCCAAGGAACGGCGCATTTACGACCACCGAGCCGCCGCGAGCCTCGATCTCGCCTTCCAGCGCATCCATGTAGCCGTGGGCGTCCATGACGCCGCTTTCGCTGAACTCGACGGCCGCGACCGCGCGCAGCTCTGGCTCCAGCGCCTTGGCCTCGGCGCCGGAAAGCCAGCGCATGCCTTCGACGCCGTTCACTTCCCCTTGCCGCGCGTATTTTTCGATCGCCGCGATTTCGCTCTGCTCGGTAGCGACGAGCAGCTTTCCGCACTTTGCAAAGGCGACGTTGTGAGATTCAAGGAAGGGGTAGAGCGCGCGACGCCCCTCCACGCACAGCCGCGCCTTCAGCGAACCGCTCGGATAGTAGAAGCCGGCGTGAATGACTTCCGAATTGCGCGAGGAGACGCCCGCGCCGATGCGCCCGCCGCGCTCGAGGACGAGGACGCTGCGGCCCACGCGCGCGAATGCATAGCCGCACGCAAGCCCCACAGCGCCCGCACCGACAATGACGACATCGAAATCGTTCATGAACCAACCATGCCCGGCTAAGCGCGCCGAATTTACGAAGCCAGAGTTAATCGAACTGCAATCGGTGGGCCATATGCTGCAGGCCTGGAACCGGGGTTTCGGCGTGATCGATTTTCGCGATCCATCGACTATCGCGACGGCGCGGGCTCACATTGCGAGCCTGCGCTGGCGCATAGGCGTGGGCGCTCTCTTCGCGGTGGGCGTGGCGCTCGCGGTGGATTCATTCCAGGCCGGGGCAAGCTGGTTTCTCGCAATCGCCCTATCGACCTGCTTTGACGCCATGCTCGGGCGTTCATACGTCGATACGCGCCACAGTAAGGATCAGGTAACCACCGGCACACTCTTCGTTTGGGGCTGTGCGTTTAGCGTTGTCGTAACCATGGCGATGATGCTGCACGTGGCGGCGGCCGGCGGCGCCCCGGGGCGGGTTCTCGCCGTGTTGATCGCAGCGAGCGTTTTCGTGAGCGCGACTCTGTTTCTGTTCCTGGCGCCCGCATTCATGATGGTGACGGCGGCGCCGGCGGCGCTTTGCCTGATGCTGATCCCCTTCATTCCGGCGGCGCACGGCCATTCTGAAGCGCTGCAGGGCGCGGTGGGCGTTGGTTGCGGCGTGGCTGGCTTCCTCGCCTATGTTTTGCGGGCGGCTCTCCAGAGCGCGAACATGGTCAAAGGCCTGCGTGAGGCTAACGCCAAGGTGAAAGCCCGCCAGCGCGAGGCCGAAGCCAAACGGGTCGAGGCTGAAGAGGCCAACAAGGCCAAATCTGAGTTTCTCGCGGTGATGACCCATGAATTGCGCACGCCGCTTAACGCGGTGATCGGGTATTCGGAAATCATCCATGAGGACTTGGAGGCCGAGGGGCGCAAGGACTTGGCGGCTGACGCCAGCCGGATAGGCGGCTCCGCGCGCCATTTGCTTGGGCTCATCGATCAGATTCTGAACTTTAACAGTCTGGAGGATGGCGCCTCCAGCGTGAGCGCTCGCCCGGTCAACGTACGCGCGCTCATCAATGAATGCGTTCGAGCGCATGAGGAGGACGCCCGCGAGCGTGGCAACCGTATGTCCGTGCGCGTGTCGGCGGACGCTGAGATCGCCGTTACCGATGCGGACAAACTGTCCGTTTGCCTGAGTGCGCTGCTGTCCAACGCCGTGAAATTCACCGCCGACGGGCTGATCGCCGTAAGCGCCGAACGCGAACGGGGCGAGCGGGACATGTTGCTAATCTCGGTTTCCGACACCGGGCCAGGGATTGCCGAGGCCGACATCCAGCGCCTGTTCAAGCCTTTCAGCCAGCTTGACGCCACCACGACACGGGAAAAGGGCGGCATGGGGCTGGGGCTTTCGGTTGCGCAGCGCGTGGCGCGCGCGCTTGGGGGCTCTGTCTCTGTTCGCAGCGAAGCAGGGACGGGATCGACCTTCGTGATCGCGACTCCCATGAAGCTGCTGGTTGACGCCGCCGCGCGCGCCGCAGCCTAGGAAGCCTTGCGACAAAGCGCGCAATACCAATACTGCCGGCGTATAACATAGATAACGTCTATGCATGACCGGCTGCCCGCCTCTGCTCTGCCCACGCTCCGCCAATTGCAGTTCCTGACGGCGCTGCGCGCGGAAGGGAGTTTTGTCGCGGCCGCCGAGGCGGTCGGGGTAACGCAACCAACGCTGTCGGCGGGCATCAAGGAACTCGAACTGACGCTGGGGGCCGTGCTCGTTGAACGCGGCCGCCAGGGCGTGACGCTGACGAGCGCTGGCGAAGAGGCCGCCGAGCGGGCCGGGCGCGCACTCGAGGAAGTCGAGGACCTCGTGCGCGCTGTGCAGGCGGCCGGGGAACCACTCGCGGGCGTATTCCGGCTCGGTGCGATCCCGACGATTGCGCCGTTCCTGTTGCCCCGCGCCCTGCCGCTGCTGAAATCCAAGTTTCCCAAGCTGCGGCTGCAATTGCGCGAGGACCTGACGGCGCGCCTTGTCGAGGCTCTAAGGGCGCGCACGCTCGACGCGGCCCTTATCGCGCTGCCCTACGAAGCCCACGGCATATCCACCATTGCGATAGCCGAAGACGAGTTCATGTGCCTGTGCCCGGAAGATCATCCGCTCGCGCAGCGCCAGCACCTGGCGCCCGAACATCTCAAGCGTGAAGAGGTCCTCTTGCTGGAGGATGGGCATTGTCTGCGCGATCATGCGCTGGCGGCATGCCGGTTGCCCGGCAACCGCCGCTCGACCGAGGTGGGCGCGACCAGCCTGCACACGCTTGTGCAAATGGTCGGCGGGGGCCTTGGCGTAACACTGTTGCCGAAGCTCGCCGCAGATGCAGGCGCCACCGCAGGCGCTCATGTTGCTCTGCGTCCCTTCGAGCGGCCGATCGTTGGACGCTCGATTGGCGTTGCGTGGCGCACGGGCAGTCAGCGCGAGACGGAAGCGCGCATGTTGGCGGAAGCGCTGCGCGCGCTTTTTTAGGACGTCGGCCAGTCCGGCTTGGACAGCTGCCTGGCCAGGTGCGGCAAGCGGATGATGAGCCACACGGCCGACCAGATGTTGCCAACGAAGAAAATCGGCGCCGCCCAGAGCGCTGCAACCATCCACGACCGTTCGGTCAGGAATACGACAACTGCGAAGAAGATGAAGCCGACATAGAGATCGGCCAACATCGCCGCGCCCCAAGGCAGGGTCGTTACGACGTTTAGTTGATCGAACAGCGTGCCGTGGAGGTCGCGCAGCGCAACAGCCGCCCAAACCACCAAGCCCAGCAGCGCCAAGCCCAATATGCCGATAAACGCGCGCAAGACGTTCATGTCACCGTTTCCTCATGATTGGCTTGTCTCCGGGGCGGCGTCCAAAATCAAGCGTCCAGCAGCCCAGCCGGCGGCGGTGGCGCCTGTAAGCGAAACAGCCTACATTTCGCCCGATGCGCTATTTCAAAATGAATGGCTGCGGCAATGACTTCGTCATCATCGATGCGAGGTCGCGCGGGGCCCTGCCGCTTACGCCCGGCCAGGCGCGCTCAATCGCGGATCGTGAGGCAGGGCTGGGTTGCGACCAAGTCATCGCCATGGAGAGGTCGATGCGCGGCGACGTTTACATGCGCATCTGGAATTCCAGTGGCGGCGAGGTGGGCGCCTGCGGGAACGCAACGCGTTGTGTGGCCTGGTTGCTGATGGAAGAAGGCGGCGCGGCGTCCCGCCGGATCGAGACGCCCGCTGGCATGCTCTACGCAGAACGCAGCAGCGCCCAGGCCATCACGGTGGACATGGGATCGCCGCTGCTGCGCTGGGAAGAAATTCCTCTCGCCCGCGCGATGGACACGGCACGGCTCGATTTCGAGGCGGGAGGTCATTCAGGACCAGGCGCCGTCAACATGGGAAATCCCCATGTCGTCTTCTTCGTAAACGACGTGCGCAGCGTGCCGGTCGATGTGCTGGGGCCTCGCATTGAACAGGATCCGCTCTTTCCCCAGCAGGTGAATGCTGGCTTCGCAGAGGTGCGTTCGCCGTCCCTTCTCAGATTGCGGGTCTGGGAGCGTGGCGCGGGGGTGACCAAGGCTTGCGGCACGGGCGCCTGCGCCGCAGTCGTCGCTGCGCACAGGCAGGGACGAACCGGGCGCGTTGTCGAAGTCGTCATGGATGGCGGTTCACTAGAGATTGACTGGAGAGCAGGCGACGACCGCGTGCTAATGACCGGGCCGGTCGAATTGGAATCAGCAGGGGAGTTGCCCGCCGCATGAGAGCCCTCATCGCCGTGTTGCTGTTGTCCGCGTGCGCCAGCGTTGTCTCCGATGTGCCTCCCGCTGAGCGTCTCAGGGGATGCTGGAGCAATCGCGAGGGGGGCCTATCGACGATGCGGTGGTTTGCCGACGGCGCGCGCGAGGGCGTGTGGACGGGCTCGCGCGCCGTTTTCGGTCCGTCGGGCGGGCCCGCGAGGACGCGTTACACCTTAGCGCCCGCCGATGCCGGGCACTCCTTCTGCGAGGTTGGCGCGGAGGGCGCTGCGCCGCGCTGCTGGGAGGTGGCGGAGGGGCGAGGCGGTTCACTTGAAGGTGGGCGCGTATTTATTGATCGCCACGGTGATCGGTTGCGCATCACCGTCGTGGGCGATGGTCCTGAGCGCACAATCTTTGTGGGGCGGAGAGAAGGCTGCCGGTGATCACTGGCGTGGATCACGTGGCGATTGCCGTGCATGACTTGCCGGCGGCGCGCGCGGCGTACGAGGCCTTGCTTGGCGCCGCGGCAACAGCAGCTGAAACACACGATGGGATCACGTCGCAACTGATCGGTGTGTCGAACACATCCGTTGAGCTGATGTCGGCTACCGGCGAGGGCGAAGCCGCCCAACGCCTCCACGCCGCCGTCGCTGCAGAGGGCGAAGGCCTCAAGAGCCTGGTTTTCGCAGTTGACGATATCGCGGGCGCGCACCAACGCTGCGAGCGTGTTGGGCTCGCGCCGGAGCAGGTGATCGAGCGCCCCGCCTTCGCGCGCTTCCGCTTGGCCTCCGCGGCAACCCGCGGCATGCGCCTATTCTTGCTGCATCGCCGCCATGCGCTGGAGGGCGCCGCGCATGTTGGGTTGGATCATGTCGTCATTCGCACCAGTGATGCCGAGCAGGCTGCCGCACTCTACGGGGCGCGTCTTGGTCTGAGCATGCGGCTGGACCGCGAGATTGCAGGCCGCAGGCTTATGTTCTTTCGTTGCGGCGATGCAGTGGTCGAACTCGCCTGCGAGCCGGGCGATGGTTCAAGGGATCAGCTCTGGGGCGTGTCATGGCGCATCGCTGACGCCGGGGCGGAGCGCGCGCGACTGGGAGATGCGGGCTTCGATGTTTCGCAGGTGCGCCCGGGCAAGAAGCCGGGAACCCAAGTCTTTACCGTTCGCGGCGGAACTTTTGGCGTCCCGACACTCATGATTGAGCCCGCCGCGCGCAGGTGCGATTGATCTTGGCGGGCGCGCGGGCCATGCTCGCGGGATCGAGGCGGGAGGTTCACATGGCGGATCGGCAGGCCCTCAACGCGACTTTTTTCGCCTTTGCCAAACGCGACCGCGGCGGCGTCCTCGCCGGGGCCACGGTGGCGTTTGCGATCGCCGCGGCGGTTCTGGTCGCGGTCTTTGCGGCGCTGTTCTGGTCGAGCCTGTTGCCCCTCATCAGCTGGTACGGCGAGGTGATACGGGCGTCGGCGACCAACGACACTGCCGCGATTGAGAACCTCGGTTTCCCGGCGCAATTCTTCGGCTTCTTCGGCGGCCTGCTGCTTTGGCTGTTTCCTTTCTACATCCTCTGCGCCGCCTACGAGGCGGCCTGTTTGCGCTGGATGATCCACGGCGAAACAGAAGGCTTCATGGGGCTGTCCCTGGCCGCGCCGACATGGCGGGTGTGGGGCTGTTACTGGATGTGGTTCCTGCTCAACATGGCGTTCTCGATCGTGATGAGCATCGTGATGATGGCCGTAATGGGCGCGTTGGCCGTTGGCAGTGGCGGCAACGCTTCGGTCACCGTCATGGCGCTGCCCTTCTTCTATCTGTTGCAGTACGGACTGATGATCTATTTCGGCGTTCGGTTTGCGCCCGCAGCGGCGACGACCATCGCGCGCCGGCGGTTTTCCTTCTTTGACGCCTGGGCTGTCACCAAGGATCGCTTCTGGGCGCTCTTCGGCTCGTTCCTGCTGCTTTACGTGGGTTACATGCTTGTCTCGCTGTTACTCGTGGCGGGGTGGTTTGTCTCCGTTCTCGGTTCATCTGCGCCAGACTTGGGGGCCATGCAGGATCCTGCGCAGTTCAGCGAGGCGCTGACGGAGATACTGGGGAACTACCTCCGTTCGTTCATGCAGCCGCGCAACTGGATCATCATCGGCGTGCTGCAGGTGCTCGGGCTGATCGCGGCGACGGTCTTCTATGTCGCCATGTACGGCGTCAACGCGCGCGCCGCGCTGGCTGCTCTCGAAGAGGGCAAGATCAAGCCGGCGGCGTGAGGCCGCCGGCGCTCGGTCCCCGTTGTCAGAACAGGCCGGTTCCTTCCCACAGGTTCAAGCTGGCTTCCCAAACGAACGGGACAAAGCTCACCCACTCGGCGTCGGGCCCGTAGGGATCATACATGAAGCCTTCGCGCACAAGGTGATAGTTCGTCCAGCCGAACAGATCATGCCAGAGCTGCGTAAATACGATTTCGTATGGCACGCCCGCGCGGACGCTGCGCAGCCCTGAGAGCTGCTCGCGAACGCGGGCATAATTCTGGCCAAGCCACGCCCGCATGATTGCTCGACCGTGAGCGCGCACTTCCTCGACCATCGCGGCGTCATGGGCGGCGGAAATGACCGGCACATGTGCGTGGTAGCGGCCGCTCTCGTTCCTCACGTACAGCAGGCCCTCCAGGAGACGCTGGGTCGTGCGTTCGGCGCCCAACTCCTCCGGTGTGGCGGGTCCTTCGCGCAGCCGCATCATGATGCGGCCAACCTCGTCCTGCTGCGCGCGCATGCCGGAGTTCAGGGCGTTTGCAAGCGCGCGTGCGACGTCGCTGGGCGCGTAGGCTTGCATGTCATTTGTCGAAACGCGCGAGGTGACGTCCGGAAATCCGAGCCTGTTTGGGGCCTCATGATCGCCGAATGTGGAGAGGACCGTGGCGCCGTCTTCGGTCGCCGTATTATGGCTTCCCCAGTAGAGTGCGCGGACAGACACGTCTGGCGAAATCTCGCTCATCGTCATTTGGAATACGTCGCCGTTGGGTTTGCGCTGGGGCGAGGCGCGCCAGCCGTCCGACGCCGTCACGCCAAGGCCGTCCCAATCAAGAACGACGCATCCCACCAGCGCCATTGCGAGCACGCCGCGATCGACATGGGGCAGATCGTATCGGGCGAAAGCAGCGCCAAACGCCGCCTGCTCAGCCAGGAAGGCCGCGGCCAGCGAAGCGCCGGCGCCATCGGCGACGCTGCGGGCGAGCAGCTTGTCTTCACGCGGAACGACATTGAATGCGAGCGCATAGCGCCCATTGGGCAAGCGCCGCAGCACGTCAGTGGCGATGAGGTTCTGAACAGTGATCCCTGTCCCGCTAAGACGGCGATCGACGTCTGCACGCGTCAGGGGCCCATCGAGCGCGGCGGCGGCGAGTTCCTGCACAGCGGTCTCGCCAAGCACGTTGTAGGGATTGTCCCAGCCCGAAGAACCCGTGCTGGCGGCGCCGGCGATGCTCCAGCGGCGGGCCTGCGCCATCGCCGCAAGCGGCCAGCCGGTTGCTGTGATCGCACTCAACGTCGCGGCCAGCGCCGTCCGGCGCGAGGGCAAGAATGGGCGCATGACAAACTCCTCGGGGTTGCGGTCCCGCGAGGATTACATTCGTAAACAACAGCGCGCCAGCCTGTCCGGGCTGAAGCGGTTGCAATTTTCGACGAGCGCCCGCGTCTAGCCGCTCGCGCTTTTTTTCGCGGATTTGCGCGCGGTCCTTGCCGGTGGTTTGACCGCCTTGGGAGCAGCGCGCTCGGCGTGGCGTTTCAGGGCGTCGCCGAGATAACGCCCGGTGTGGCTCGCTTTGACTTTCGCCACGTCTTCCGGCGTGCCCGCCGCCACGATGCGGCCGCCGCCGTCGCCCCCTTCCGGTCCGAGATCGATCACCCAATCCGCTGTCTTGATCACATCGAGATTGTGCTCGATCACCAGCACGCTGTTGCCATTGTCCACCAGCTCATGAAGCACTTCGAGCAGTTTGCGCACGTCCTCGAAATGAAGGCCCGTTGTGGGTTCATCGAGGATGTAGAGGGTGCGGCCCGTGGCCCGCTTGGACAATTCCTTCGAAAGCTTGACGCGTTGAGCTTCGCCGCCGGAGAGCGTCGTCGCCTGCTGGCCGATATGGACGTATCCCAAGCCCACGCGTTTGAGCGTTTCGAGCTTATCGCGGATTGAAGGCACGGCGCTGAACAGATTGGCGCCTTCCTCGACCGTCATATCGAGGACGTCGGAGATGGATTTGCCTTTGTAGAGGATGTCCAGCGTCTCGCGATTGTAGCGTTTGCCTTTGCACGTGTCGCACGTGACGTAGACATCGGGCAGGAAGTGCATCTCGATCTTGATGACGCCGTCGCCCTGGCACGCCTCGCAGCGTCCGCCTTTGACATTGAAGGAAAATCGCCCCGGCCCGTAGCCGCGCGCCTTGGCCTCTGGCAGCGCCGCGTACCAGTCGCGGATCGGCGTGAAAGCGCCGGTGTAGGTGGCGGGATTGGAGCGCGGTGTGCGCCCGATCGGGGATTGATCGATGTCGATGATCTTGTCGATGTGTTCCAGGCCAAGGATGGCCTCGTGTTCGGCCGGCGCTTCGCCGGCGCCGTGCCACTGGCGCGCCACCGCCTTATAGAGCGTCTCGATCACAAGCGTTGACTTGCCGCCCCCCGACACGCCGGTGACGCACGTGAATGTCCCGAGTGGGATCTCGGCATCCACATTCTGCAAATTGTTGCCGCGCGCGCCTTTGATCGTGACCATGCGCTTCTTGTTTATCCAGCGGCGCTTCTCTGGAATCGCGATCTCACGCGCACCCGTGAGATAGGCGCCTGTGATCGAACTCTTGTGCTTCTGGATTTGCGCGGGCGTGCCCTCGGCAATGATCGCGCCGCCATGAATGCCGGCCGCAGGGCCCATATCGATCACATGATCTGCGGTGAGGATGGCTTCCTCGTCGTGTTCAACCACAAGGACGGAATTGCCCAGGTCGCGCAGGCGCCGCAGCGTCTCAAGCAGGCGTGAATTGTCGCGCTGGTGCAAGCCGATCGAGGGTTCATCGAGAACGTAGAGGACGCCGGTCAGACCCGATCCGATTTGCGACGCAAGGCGGATGCGCTGGCTTTCGCCGCCGGAGAGCGTGCCCGAGGCGCGTCCGAGCGAGAGATAATCCAGCCCGACATCGACCAGGAAGCGCAAACGGTCGTTGATCTCTTTCAGAATGCGGGTTGCGATCTCGCGTTGCTTGGCGGAGAGCTGAGCTTCAAGGCCGCCGAACCAGTCCCGCGCTTCCCGGATCGAGAAGTTTGCCGCGGCCGAGACGTCGAGCATGGCGACTTTCACCGCCAACGCCTCCGGCTTCAGCCGTTTGCCCGCGCATGTCGGGCACGGCGCCTCGGATTGATATTTCTCGAGTTCCTCGCGCACCCATGCGCTGTCGGTCTCTTTCCAGCGCCGCTCGAGATTGGGCAACACGCCCTCGAAGTTCTTTGTCGTTTCGTAGCGCCGCACGCCATCGTCGTAGACAAATTTGATGGGCTCTTTGGTGCCGTAGAGGATCGCCTCGCGCAGAGCTTTCGGCAGGTCTTTCCAGGGCCCGTTGATCTTCGCTTTGAAGTGCTTGGCAAGCGCCTCCAACGTCTGGGCGTAAAGCGGCGAAGGTCCCTTCGCCCACGGCGCCACGGCGCCATCCTTCAGGCTCTTGTCCTGGTCGGGCACGACGCGTTGGGCGTCGAACTTGAGCTGCACGCCGAGGCCGTCGCAAGCGGGGCAGGCGCCGGCGGGATTGTTGAACGAAAACAGCCGCGGCTCGATTTCGGGAATGGTGAAGCCCGAGACCGGACAAGCGAACTTCTGCGAGAAGATGATGCGTTCGCCTTCTTTGGCGCCGCCCTTGGCGTCGGCGTATTCGGCGAACGCAATGCCGTCGGCGAGGCGAAGGGCTTGTTCGAGCGAGTCCGCTAGGCGGGTCTCGATGCCAGCTTTCACCGCGATGCGGTCGATCACGACTTCGATGTCGTGCTTGAGCTTCTTGTCGAGCGTGGGCGGGTCTGAGAGTTCGTAATATTCGCCGTCGATCTTGGCGCGCTGGTAACCTTTGCGCAGCAGTTCCGCCATTTCCTTGCGGTATTCGCCCTTGCGGTCGCGCACGATCGGCGCAAGCAGATAAAGCCGCGCTCCCTCGGGCAGCGTCATGATGCGATCCACCATTTCGCTGACCTGCATCGCCGCGATCGGCTGGCCGGTCGCGGGCGAGTAGGGCACGCCCACGCGCGCCCAGAGCAGGCGCATGTAATCGTAAATTTCGGTGACGGTGCCCACTGTCGAGCGCGGATTGCGCGAAGTGGTTTTCTGTTCGATCGAAATGGCCGGCGACAGGCCCTCGATCGAATCCACGTCCGGCTTTTGCATCAGTTCAAGGAACTGGCGCGCATAGGCCGAGAGCGATTCCACGTAGCGGCGCTGGCCTTCTGCATAAATCGTATCGAACGCGAGCGAGGATTTTCCGCTCCCGGAGAGCCCTGTGATCACCACCAGCTCATTGCGCGGAATATCGACGTTGACGCTCTTGAGATTGTGCTCGCGGGCGCCTCGAATGCGGATGTGGGTGAGGCCGTCCTTCATTGGGGTGCGCCAAACGCGATGGACGTCATCGAGATGCCTGGAAAGAAGTGGCGGTTGAATACATGGGCCGCCTCGCCCTCTTTGCGCGCGGCGAGCGTGTAGAGCAGCGGATAGAAATGATCCCAATCCGGCGCCGCATGCGCGGCGTGCGGGTGATTGCGATATCCGAGCACGAGCAGATCGTGGCCTGTTTCCACCGCATTGACGATGTCGTCATCGAAGCGGCGCTCTTCCGCGCTGCGATCGCCGATGCCGCGCTGGAAGAAGGCGCGCAGATTGTGGACGATGTCTCCCGACCCTACGATCATCACATTCTCGTCGCGCAGCGGCGCGAGCGCTTCAGCTACGGCATAGTGCTGCTGAGCGCTGCGCCGGGCGTCGAGGCTGACCTGGACGACGGGAACGTCCGCATCTGGGTACATGTGCTTCAGCACGCTCCAAGTTCCGTGGTCGAGCCCCCAGCTCTCATCGGTCGTGGCCGCAAACTCTGACAGTCGCGCCGCGATGTCGCTGGCCAACGAGGGATCGCCGGGCGCTGGATATTGCACGGCGAACAATTCCGGAGGAAAGCCGCCGAAATCATGGATGGTGCGCGGCCGCTCGTTTGCCGTCACGCGCACGCCTTCGGTCACCCAATGCGCCGACACGCACACGACCGCGCGCGGGCGCTCAAAGCGTTTGGCGATTTCGGCCCAGCCCCGCGACGACGGGGTGTCCTCGATGGCGTTCATGGGCGAGCCGTGGCCAAGGAAAAGGGCGGGCGCTCTGAGGCTCATGAACTTCTTTCCGTGATCAGGCCCCTTCGGCCGGGGCCACCATATCTAGTATCCGGACTCGCCCAGGCCAGCAAGAACAAAGGCGGAACGCAAGGTGGGTCGCCTGTTAATGAGGTCTTTACCAACTGGGCGAGTCGCGATACAGAACATAGAGAGAACATTAGCGCGGCGCCTGACCCCGGTTTGGCCTGCGCTGGTTGGCTCATCCGTCGAGAAGCGCAGGAAACAGGAGGTCGGCGATGGCTGGCAGCGTGAACAAGGTGATTTTGATCGGCAACCTGGGCAAGGACCCTGAAGTGCGCCGTCTCAACTCGGGCGAGCCGGTGGTGAACCTGCGCATCGCGACATCGGAGAGCTGGCGCGACAAGCAATCCGGCGAGCGCAAGGAGAAGACCGAGTGGCACAACGTCGTCATCTTCAACGAGAACCTCGCCAAGGTGGCTGAGCAATATTTGAAGAAGGGCTCGACGGTTTACATCGAAGGCCAGCTGCAGACGCGCAAATGGACCGATCAGTCCGGCGCCGAGAAGTACACGACCGAGGTGGTGCTGCAGCGCTATCGCGGCGAGCTGACCATGCTCGGCGGGCGCGGCGACGGCGGCGGCGCGCGTTCGTATGATGACGACGGCGGCGGTTCATTTACCTCCAAGGCCGGTGGCAAACGCGTCAGCGATGGCCCGCGCGAAAGCTTCAACGCCGATCTGGACGACGAGATTCCGTTCTAGGTAGATGTCCGCTCGCGCCGGCTGCGCACGGGCCAGCCGGCAAGAGCGGCGGGGGTGAAAGTGGCGCAGACGTCGCGGGCGTTCGCGCCGCTTGATCTCCTCCAGCTGCTTTGCGTGGCCTCTATTTGGGGCCTGAACAACATCGCGGCCAAAGTGGCGGTCGGCGGATTTCCCCCGTTCCTGGCCGTGTGCCTGCGCTTCCTCTTCGTGCTGATCGCGCTTGCTCCGTGGCTGCGTCTGCCGAAACAGGACGATTGGAAGACATTCGCCGCGGTGCTGGCTTTCACCGGCCCGGTGCATTTTGGCGTGCTCTACACCGGCCTTTGGCTGGCGCGCGACGCAGCACCCATGGTTGTCGCGATGCAGCTTTGGGCGCCGGCCTCGGTGGTGTTCGCCGCATTGTTGCTGAATGAACGCATCAGCCCGTTACGCTGGGTGGGCGTGGCGGTGGCCTTCATTGGAACGGTGTCGCTCAATTTCGATCCCGCCGTTTTGGCCCAAGCCGGGGCTCTGGCGACGTGCGCGCTCGGCTCATCCATCTACGGGCTCGGCGCGGTGTTCATGCGAAAGATTTCACCGATGAGCCCCTGGACAATGCAGGCGTGGGTCGCTCTCGCCACCGTGCCTGCCTCCGCCTTGGCTTCATTGCTCTTTGAGCAAAATCAGGCGGGCGCGCTGCTGCACGCCGGGTGGCCGGCCTGGGCGGCGACCGCCTTCGGCGGCCTTGTCTCGTCAGTGCTCGCCAGCACCATGCTGTTCCGGCTGGTGCAGCGTTACGAGGTGTCGCGCACTACGCCGTACCTTTTGATGACGCCGCTTATTTCGTTCTTCTTCGCGTGGCTCATCCTGCAGGATCGGATCACGCCTCAAATCCTTCTCGGCGCGGGCGCGACCATGAGCGGGGTCGCGCTCGTTGCTTTGGCGGAGCGGCGGCTCAGGGCAGCGGCGTGAGCGCCGCGCACGCGATGCGCGCGCCTGCGCCGCCAATCGGCTGGCTGCGCTGATCGTCGGCGTTGGCGTGGATCAGCAGGGCCGCGCCGTCGCCGTCCATGAGCGGCAGGCGATTTCCTATGCGCTCGCTGTGGAGCGTCACGCCCGGCGCGAAGATTTCCGCCCCGAACGCGCCGGCAGGCGCCGCAAATATGCTGGGCAGATCGCCGGCTTCGGGACCTGCAGGATTGAGCAATCCGTGCGCCGTGCGCCGCCCCAGTGTGATGTGGCTGCCCGAGGCCTGGAAGCCGGCGGCGAAATCGCTGCAATCGCCGCGCTGGTGCAAATGCAGGCCGTGCCAGCCCGGGGCCAGAGCGCCCTCTGAAAATTCCAGTCGAATCAAGACGCCGGAAGGCGCTTCCGTGAAGGTGGCCTGCCCGATGGCGGTTCCCCCGCCGCCGACCACCCAAACAGTTCTTGGCTGCAGGCGCTGGGCGAGATTGATGCTGTCGGGCGTGCCGGCGCAGGCTGTGGCCAGTGCGGCGGCGAGGAGAGCTGCGATAAGGCGCATGTCCGGCTCCTTGGTTTGCGGCGGGCGTGTGCAGATGGTAGCCTGCGACGGAATCGAGGCCAGATTTTTCTGGACTTTTTTGTTCCCCGAAATGCGCGCGAGCGCTCTTAGAAAATAGCCGGCGATCCCCGTGTCAGACACGTCCGATCCCGCCGAGAACGGCGGGCCATCCCTTCCCAAGGGCGTTTCGGTCATCACCATCGAAGATGAGCTGAAGCGTTCGTATCTCGATTACGCGATGAGCGTGATCGTCTCGCGCGCCCTGCCGGATGCGCGTGATGGGCTGAAGCCAGTGCACCGGCGCATCCTCTATTCCATGGATGAATCCGGCAACACGCACGACAAGCCTTACCGCAAGTGCGCCAAGGCCGTTGGCGACGTGATGGGCAACTACCACCCTCACGGCGACGCCGCGATCTACATGTCGCTGGTGCGCATGGCGCAGGATTTCGCGATGAGCCTGCCGCTCATCGACGGGCAGGGAAATTTCGGCTCCATCGACGGCGATATGCCGGCCTCGATGCGTTACACAGAGAGCCGCCTCGCCAAGGCCGCGCGCGCGCTGCTGGACGACATCGACGAAGACACCGTCGACTTCGTGGACAATTACGATGGCTCGCGGCGGGAGCCGTCTGCGTTGCCGGCGCAGTTTCCGAACCTCTTGGTCAATGGCGCAGGCGGCATCGCCGTCGGCATGGCCACCAATATTCCCCCGCATAATCTCGTCGAGGTCTGCGACGCCGCGATCGCGATGATCGACAAACCGGAAATTTCCGATCTCGAATTGCTGGACATCGTGCCGGGACCTGATTTTCCGACCGGCGGGGAAATTCTTGGCCGCGCCGGCGCGCGCATGGGCCTCATGACCGGGCGCGGTTCGGTCACCATACGGGCGCGCCACCACATTGAGACCATTCGCGGGCGTGAAGCGCTGGTGTTCACCGAAATTCCATATCAGGTGAACAAGGCCGAGATGGTGGAGAAGATCGGCGAGCAGGTGCGTGAAAAGCGCGTCGAAGGCATTGCCGAAGTGCGCGATGAATCCAATCGCCTGGGCATCCGGCTGGTAGTTGAGCTGAAGCGTGACGCCGTCGCCGATGTGGTGCTGAACCAGCTTTATCGCTATTCGGCGCTGCAGACGTCGTTCGGCGTCAACATGCTTGCGCTGAACCAGGGCAAACCCGAGCAGATGGGCCTGCGCGCCTTGCTGCGGGCGTTCCTCAGCTTCCGCGAGCAGGTGATCACCCGCCGCAGCAAGTTCCGCTTGGCCAAGGCGCGCAAGCGCGGCCATGAAACCGTTGGCCTGGCCATCGCCGTCGCTAACATTGATGATGTCATCAAGCTGATCCGTGAGAGCCCCGATCCGGGGACTGCGCGTGAGCGCTTGGTGGCGCGTGACTGGCCCGCAGGCGACATGCTGCCGCTGATCGAACTGATCGCCGATCCCCGGACGGTGGTCAGCGATGCGGGTGCGATCCGCCTCTCCGACGAACAGGCGCGCGCCATCTTGGCGTTGCAGCTTTCGCGCCTGACTGGCCTCGGCCGCGACGATATCGCCAAAGCCGCCAACGAGATCGCCGATGAAATCCGCGAACTGCTCTCGATCCTCGGATCGCGCGAGCGCATCCTCGATATCATCCGCACCGATCTGGCTGCGGTGAAAGAGGCGTATGGCGTTCCGCGCCGCACGCAATTCTCCGAATCCGAGGGGGAGATCGACGACGAGGCGCTGATCCCGCGCGAGGAGATGGTCGTCACCGTCACGCATGGCGGATACGTCAAGCGCACGCCGTTGGCGGCCTACCGGACGCAGCGCCGGGGCGGGCGCGGGCGCGCCGGCATGTCGATGAAGGACGAGGATTTCGTCACCCGCGTGTTCGTGGCCTCCACGCACGCGCCGATCCTGTTCTTCTCGTCCTCGGGCATGGTCTACAAGATGAAGACGTGGCGTCTGCCCGCCGGCGATCCGCGCACGAAGGGCCGCGCGCTCGTCAACTTGTTCCCGCTTGGGCAAGGCGAAACCATCACGTCGGTGATGGCGCTGCCGGAAGATGAGCGCGATTGGGACAAGCTGGACGTCATGTTCGCGACCCGCTCGGGCAACGTGCGGCGCAACAAGCTTTCCGATTTCGTGCAGGTCAACCGCAACGGCAAGATCGCCATGAAACCCGACGAGGGCGATGGCATCGTGGACGTGCAGATTTGTTCGGAAGCCGACGATATCTTGCTGACCACCGCCAACGGCCAATGCATTCGCTTTGCTGCGACCGAGGTTCGGGTGTTCTCAGGCCGCACGTCCACGGGAAATCGCGGCATCAATCTCGCCGACGGTGATAGCGTCATCGGCATGGGCGTCTTGAAACATGTGGAAGTGACGCCTGCTGAAGCGCGCGCTTATTTCAAGTGGGATGCTCAGGCGCGCGACGGCGCGGAGGCGGAACCCGAAGCGGGCGAGGATGCCGGCGAAATCGCCGAAGTGCCGTTCGAGCGGTTGGCCTGGCTCAAGACCCAAGAGCAATTCATCCTGACGGTGACATCGACCGGTCTGGGCAAGCGCGCATCGTCTTACGAGTATCGCGTCACCGGCCGCGGCGGCAAAGGCTTGATCGCACACCGTCTCACCGGCGAGGCGCGGCTGGTTGCGTCATTCCCGGTGAAGGATGAAGAAGAGCTGTTGCTGGTCACCGACAAAGGGCAGCTCATCCGAACCGGCGTCGATCAAATCCGCATTGCCGGGCGCGCCACTCAGGGCGTGATCCTGATCAATGTCGGCGAAGACGAGCACGTCGTCGCCGCCGAGCGCCTGGAGGCTCTGGGTGGTGAGGGCGCGGAGGAAAGCGGCGGCGATGGAGGCGGCGAGTGACAAGGACGCTCCGCGTCGGCCTCTATCCGGGCACGTTCGATCCGGTCACCAACGGTCACGTGGACATCATCGCCCGCGCCGCCACCTTGGTGGACAAATTGGTGATCGGGGTGGCGATCAACGAGGATAAGGGCCCGCTTTTCTCGCTGGACGAGCGCGTGGACATGGTCAAGGAGCAGTGCGCCAAGATAAAGGGCGCCGCGGAGATCGTTGTTCAACCTTTTGACACATTGCTGATGAAGTTCGCCGAGAGCGTAGGGGCGCAAATCATCGTCCGGGGACTTCGAGCGGTCGCCGACTTCGAGTACGAATTCGCCATGGTTGGGATGAACCAAAAGCTGAATCCAGCCATAGAGACGGTATTTCTGATGGCCGACCCGACCCACCAGGCTGTGGCGTCGCGGTTGGTGAAGGAAATCGCGCGGCTGCAAGGAAGCGTCGCGCAATTCGTGCCCAAGGAAGTAGAAGGACGACTGAAGGCAAAGTTCGGGGTGTCTTGATGCTACGACTGGGTGGATTGATTGCCGCTGCCGCGCTTGCGCTGGGGCTGGTGGGCGGCTTTGACGTTGCGTCGGCGCAGACGCCGGACCCGCGCAACTGGCGCCAGGTCGATCCTGAAAACACGCTGTATATCGATACGGTGCATGGGCGCATCGTCATAGAACTCTATCCTGAGATCGCCCCGCATCATGTGGAGCGGATCAAGACGCTGACGCGCGCGGGATTCTACGACGGCCTCACCTTCCACCGCGTGGTCGATGACTTCATGGCCCAGACCGGGGATCCGCTGGGGACCGGCGAGGGCGCCTCTTCCCTGCCTGATCTGCGCGAGGAATTTATGTTCCGCCGCGGGCCGGACATGCCTTTCGTCCAGGCCGCCGAGCAGAGCCGTGCGCGCCTGGGCTTTTACAAAGCCCTTCCCATTGAAAGCCAGCCCGACGCGCAGATGGCGGTGACCAGCGATGGCCGCGTTTCCGCCAATGCGCTCCATTGCCAGGGCGTCGTTTCAATGGCGCGGGCCGACAACCCGAACTCGGCGAACAGCCAGTTCTTCATCATGCGCGCGCCCAACACCGCGCTCGACAAGCGCTACACCATCTTTGGCCGTGTGGTGTGGGGCCAGGAGGCGGTGATGCAGATCGCGGTCGGCAATCCCCCGCCCAACCCTGACCGCATGCTCGCGGTGCGGGTCGCCGCTGACGTTCCCGAGGCTGAGCGCGCCCCCATTTACGTTTTGCGCACCGATGGGCCGCGTTTTCGCGATCTGATCGAGGACACGCGCCGCGAACGCCGGGCGGATTTCTCAGTGTGCGATGTACAAATTCCTGCGCGCGTGCCGCGCGATGAACGTAGAGAGAGAAGCTGGTGGTCGATCATACCTTTCATACCCTGACGCTGACGCTCGACACGGGCGAGGTAAAGATCAAGTTCCGCCCCGATCTGGCGCCGAACCATGTTCAGCGCATCGGGGATTTGGCCAACGAGGGCTTCTACAACGGCGTGCCGTTTCATCGCGTCATCGAGGGCTTCATGGCCCAAGGCGGCGACGGAAAGAACTTCAACGGCACGGGCGGCTCGTCCAAGCCCAACCTTGCTGCGGAATTTTCGGGCGAGCCGCACGTGCGCGGCGTGTGCTCGATGGCGCGCACCAACGATCCCAACTCGGCCAACAGCCAGTTCTTCATTTGCTTCGATGACGCCAGCTTCCTGGACCGCAAGTACACGGTCTGGGGCGAGGTGATCGAAGGCATGGAGAATGTCGATGCGCTGCCCAAGGGCGAGCCGCCGCGCAACCCCGGAAAAATCGTCAGCGCCAGCGCCGCGTGAGCCAGACGCTGCTCCAGCGCTGGCGGGCGCTGGCCGGAGACAGCGCCGCCGCCGAGGGTGAAAGATTGATAGAGGCGTGGCGCGAGCCTCACCGCAGCTATCACGGCGCACATCACTTGATCTGGCTTTTGGACGAGGCGGAGCGCCGCGCCGCGCTGATCAGCGAGCCGGCTTTTGCCGGCTATGCGATCTGGTTTCACGACGCCGTCTACAAGCCCGGCGAACCCGACAACGAAACGCTGAGCGCGGCCTGGGCGCGCCGGGCGATCCCCGATCGGGATTTGGCTGATCGGGTTGGGCGCGTGATCGAAATGACGCGCAAACACCATGAGGGCGAAGCCGCCGGCGATGCAGCCCTCTTCCTCGACATGGACATCGCCATTCTTGGCGCGCCGTGGGAGGCTTATTGCGCCTACGCCGCTGGCGTGCGGCGCGAGTTCGCGCACTATCACGATGGCGCATTCGCGGCAGGGCGCTGGGGGTGGCTGGAGAAGCAATTGGCGCGGCCGCGCACTTTCCGCACAGATGTCTACGAAGCGGAATTGGGCGAGATCGCGCGGGCCAACATGAGCTGGGAGCTGGAGGAGATGCGGCGCGGGCGCATGGTGAAGGGCTGATGCGCGTCGAGTTGTTTGACTTTGATTTGCCTGAGGACTGCATCGCGCTTCGCCCGGCTCGGCCACGCGACAGTGCGCGGCTCCTGCTTGTCGGCGCCGATGGCCCGCTTGCGGATTGTATCGTGCGCGATGCGCCGCAGCTATTCAGGCCTGGCGACCTGCTGGTGTTCAATGACACGCGCGTCATTCCCGCGGCGTTGAAAGCGGTGCGTCCCGGCCGCGATCCACAGGGGGCGGTCGTGCGCGTTTCCCTCAACCTGATCGAGCGCACTGCGCCCGATGCGTGGCGTGCGCTCGCCAAGCCCGGCAAGCGCTTGAAGCCAGGCGATGGGCTCTTCTTCGACGAGGGGTTGTTCGCGGCCATCGAGAGCAAGGGCGAGGACGGAGATATCGTGCTGCGCTTCGACAAGGCAGGCGCTGCGCTTGATGCCGCCATCAGCCGGACCGGCGTGACGCCGCTGCCGCCTTACATCGCCGCCAAGCGCGCACCCGACGATGACGACATCCGCGATTACCAAACCACTTACGCGGCGCGGGACGGCGCGGTCGCAGCGCCCACCGCGGGGCTGCACTTCACGCCGGAGCTGCTCGCGCAGCTGGATAGAACCGGCGTCGAGCGCGCGCATGTCACGTTGCATGTCGGCGCTGGCACGTTCCTGCCGGTAAAGGCCGATGACACCGCGGCGCACGTCATGCACGCCGAATGGCGCGAAATCTCGCCTCAAACCGCAGAAGCTGTGAACCGTGCGAAGCGCGAAGGCCGGCGCGTCATCGCCATTGGCACGACCGCGCTGCGTTCACTGGAATCGGCTGCCGATGCGGATGGCCAGGTGCGCGCGGAAGCCGGCGACACGGCGATCTTCATCACTCCCGGCTATCGATTCCGGGTTGTGGACGGGCTTTGGACCAACTTCCACCTTCCGCGCTCGACCTTGTTCATGCTGGTGTCGGCCTTCGCCGGGCTTGAGCGCATGCAGGCCGCTTACGCCCACGCCATTTCCAAAGGCTACCGTTTCTATTCCTACGGCGACGCCAGCCTGTTATGGCGGGCGCCATGAGCGCATTTCCGTTCGAAGTGGCCGCCCGCGATGGCGCGGCGCGCGCTGGCGTGCTGCGGACGCCGCGTGGCGCGATCGCGACGCCGGCGTTCATGCCGGTGGGAACGGCGGGCACGGTCAAGGCGCTCACCGTCGACCAGGTGTCGCAAACCGGCGCCGATATCATACTGGGCAACACCTATCATTTGATGCTGCGTCCTGGCGGCGAACGTCTGGCGCGCCTTGGCGGCCTGCACCGCTTCATGCGCTGGGATAAGCCGATCCTCACCGACAGCGGCGGCTATCAGGTGATGTCGCTGGCGCAGCTCAGAAAGCTCGATGCAGATGGCGTCACCTTTCGCAGCCATATCGACGGTGGCGAGCATCGCTTGACGCCCGAGCGCGCGATCGAAATTCAGGCCGACCAGATCGGCGCGGACATCGTGATGCAGCTCGATGAATGTGCGGCGCTTCCCGCGCCCCGCGCGGAGGTGGAAAAGGCGATGCGGCTCTCGCTCGATTGGGCGCTGCGCTGCAAAAGCGCGTTCGGGCGCCGCGACAGCCAGAACTTGTTCGCCATTGTGCAGGGCGGCGTCGATGCGGAGCTGCGGCGCGCCTCGGCTGAAGCGCTGGTGAGCGAAGGATTTGATGGCTACGCGATCGGCGGGCTTGCGGTCGGCGAAGGCCATGAAGCGATGCTGGCGACGTTGGATGTCACCGCGCCGCTTTTGCCGGCGGACCGCCCGCGTTACCTGATGGGCGTAGGCAAGCCGCTCGATATCGTCGAGAGCGTCGCGCGCGGGATCGACATGTTCGATTGCGTTCTGCCGACGCGTTCAGGGCGCCACGGCCAGGCCTGGACCGACTCCGGCCCGCTCAACATCACCAACGCGCGCTTTGCGGAAGATCTCACCCCGCTGGACGAAACCATCGATTGCCCCGCGAGCCGCGATTATTCGAAGGCCTATCTGCACCACCTGTTCAAGGCAGGCGAATTGCTGGGCCAGGTGCTCCTGTCTTGGCACAATGTCGCTTACTATCAGGCGCTCATGGGCCGGCTTCGCGCCGCCATCGCGGAAGGGCGGCTGGATGCGCTGCGCTCGCAATTTCACAGCGCAGCGTCAAACTGAGCTAATCGCCCCAGTCTAGCGTCCGTTGCTGCGGGCCTCGTTCGCGGCGGGCGGCGGCGGCGGTATCATGGCGGGGCAACCGAGAGAGGCGCCGTAGCCGCGCAGGAATGTGCGCCGTTGCTGGCCGTTGGCGACGGCGCGCAGCGCGTCGCGTTCTGCGCGGCTGGCGCCTGAGATGCGCCGGATCCACGAACGGAAAGGCACGAGATCCTGCGCCGTGCTTTCGGCGGCCTCTATAGTCTGCTCTTCGACGAAATCGCCGCTGCGGTCCCAGACATTGCGGTTTGGGCCTGGCTGATAGCTTTCCGGCCCCAGCACCGCGTCGAGCTGGCCGATTTCGTGGGAGACCGCCGCGCAGTTGGAGAGCGTGGCTGTTGAGTACGGGTATTGCAGGTTCCGGAGCAGGAGCGGAATCTCGGGGCGGATCAATCCGACGTCGCGCAGCGGAATGGACGCCGCGCCGCTCACTCCGCGCCGGGTTTCGGCAGTGCGCCCCGTGGAGCACGCCGCCAGGCTGACGGCCATCAGCCCCGCGAAGGCGATCTTCCCCAGCATCCGTGCGCGCATGCGATCAGCTCCCTGCCGCGTTTGGCTTGGCCCTATAGCCTGCCCAGCCTGGCGCGCCAATGCGGCGAGACAAGGACGCGGCGAGCCGCTAAGTCCCGGCCATGCTTCCTGTCGAGCAGGCCCTGCCTGAATTGCTGTCGGCGCTGGAGCGCCGCGGCGAGGCGGTCTTGGTGGCGCCGCCAGGCGCAGGCAAGACGACGCGCGTTGCGCCGGCCCTGTTGGGCGCGCCGTGGGCGCAGTCCGGCAAGATCGTGCTCTTGTCTCCCCGGCGCATCGCGGCGCGCGCTGCTGCGGCGCGCATGGCGTTTGAGCGCGGCGAGCCGGTGGGGCGTACGATCGGCTATCGCGTTCGGCTCGATTCAAAGGTCAGCGCCGCGACCCGCATTGAGGTCGTCACCGAAGGCATATTCACGCGCATGATCATCGATGACCCCGAGTTGCGCGGGGTTGCGGCCGTGGTGTTCGACGAATTCCATGAACGCAGCCTTGAAGGTGATTTGGGGCTTGCGCTGGCGCGCGACGCGCAGGCGGCGCTGCGGCCCGATTTGAAGGTTCTGGTGATGTCGGCGACGCTCGACGCCGCGCGCGTCGCGGCGCTTCTGAAGCGATGCGCCGGTCATCGTGAGCCAGGGGCGCATGTTTCCGGTGCGCCACATCTATCGCCCGCGCAACCCGCAGGCCCGGCTTGAGGAAGAGGCCGCCGCCGCTGTGCGCGCAGCGCTCGCGGCGGAAAGCGGCAGCGCGCTCGTTTTTTTGCCTGGCGCACGCGAGATCGAGCGCACCGCGGAGTTGCTGCGCGCGACCTTGAGCGCCGGCGTCGATATCCGCCCGCTTTACGGCTCGATGAGCGCCGGCGATCAGGATGCGGCAATCGCACCCGCGCCGGAGGGCCGGCGCAAGGTGGTTCTGGCCACATCGATCGCCGAGACCAGCTTGACGATTGAAGGCGTCCGCATCGTCGTCGATGCGGGCCTTGCGCGCCGCCCGCGCTTTGAGCCCGCGCTGGGGCTTTCCCGCCTGGAAACGGTGCGTGCGAGCCAGGCGGCGATCACGCAGCGCGCGGGCCGGGCCGGGCGCCTGGAGCCTGGCGTGTGCTGGCGGCTCTGGAGCGAGGGTGAGACGCGCGCACTGCCGCCGTTCGACCGTCCCGAGATTCTTGACGCCGACCTCTCCGGCCTTGCGCTCGATCTGGCGGCGTGGGGCATCAGCGACCCAGCGGCGCTCTCCTGGCTTGATCCGCCGCCCGCTCCCGCATGGGCGGAAGCTAAGTCTTTGCTCGTGCGGATCGGCGCGTTGGACGAGAACGGCAGGCTTACCGGCCATGGCGCCGCGATTGCCGCGCTGCCGCTGCCGGCGCGGCTCGCGCACATGGTGATTGCCGCCGCGCGCGAGGGTCAGGCTTTGCTGGCGGCGCGCATCGCCATGGTGTTGACCGAGCAAGGTCTGGGGGGCCGCAGCGTCGATGTGCGCGAGCGCCTTCACCGCTTTGCCAGCGAGCGCGGCCAGCGTGCGGAGGCGGCGCGTGCGCTCGCCGATCGCATCGCCCGACTGGCGGGCCGAGCGCGCGGCGGTGTTGATGAAGATGGCGCCGGGAAGGTGCTGGCGCTGGCCTATCCCGATCGCGTCGCAAAATCGCGCGGCCCGGCGTACACGATGGCGAACGGACGGGCGGCGGCGGTGGACGCAGCCTCGCCGCTGGCGCGGGAGCCGTTCATCGTCATTGCCGATGTCGCCGGAGCGGCGGCAAACGCGAAGGTTCTGCTGGCGGCGCCGATCGCGCTGGCCGACGTCGAAACGATGTTCGCGGCGCAGATCGAAACTCAGGCCGGCGCCCATGTCGATCCGGAGACCGGCGCGCTGCGGGCGCGCAGAATTCGCCGCCTGGGGCGGCTGATCTTGTCTGAAACATCGATGGAGCGCCTGAGCGGCGACGAACTGAAGCGAGCTCTTCTGGATGCTGTGGCCGAACAAGGCCTTGAGCTGCTGCACTGGTCGGATGCCGCGCGCCAGCTTTGTGCGCGCGTCGGTTTCATGCGTACGCTGGACGAAGCCGCCTGGCCCGATTGGAGCGAAGCGGGCCTGCGGGAAACGCTGGAGGCGTGGCTGGCGCCGGCGCTCGAAGGCGCCGCCCAGCTGAAGGCTGTCGATGTCGCCCGCGCCCTTGCCGATACGCTGGACTACAATCAACGCCGCCGTCTCGACGCCGAAGCGCCGGCGCGTTTCGACACGCCGGCGGGATCGTCTCTGCTGATCGATTACGAGAGCGCCGGCGGGCCCGCGCTCGATGTGCGTCTCCAGGAGATGTTCGGGCAAGACAAGCACCCGTGCATCGCCAGCGGGCGCGTGCCGCTTACATTGCGCCTGCTCTCGCCGGCGCAGCGGCCGGTGCAGACCACAAAGGACTTGCCAGGCTTCTGGCGCGGCTCGTATGCCGCCGTTCGCTCAGAGATGCGCGGACGCTACCCTAAGCATCCCTGGCCCGAGGACCCCTTGACTGCGCCGCCGACGCGGCGCGCCAAACCGCGAGGCTCATGAATGCTTCCCACGATCGAAGATGTGAAGGCCGCCGCCAAGCGCATCGAAGGCATCGCCGTGCGAACGCCGCTGCTTCGCAACGACAAGCTCGACGAGATCACGGGCGCGAAGGTCTGGGTGAAGGCTGAAAATCTGCAGCGCGGCGGCGCTTTCAAGATGCGTGGCGCAACCAACGCCATCGCCGCGTTGACGCCGGAAGTGCGCGCGAGGGGCGTTATCGCGTTCTCCTCCGGCAATCACGCCATCGCCGTCGCGACCGCCGCCCGCTTGTTCGGGATCGCCGCAACGATCGTCATGCCCTCGGATGCGCCGAAGATAAAATTGGAGACGACGCGCGCGACAGGTGCGAAGGTCATCACCTACGATCGCGTTCGCGAGAGCCGTGAGGAAATTGGCGCGCGTTTGGCGAGCGAGAGCGGCGCGGCCTTAATCAAACCTTTCGACGATCCGTACGTCATCGCCGGGCAGGGGACGGCCGCCCTTGAAATCGCCGCCGAACTCTCGCCGGACATCGTGTTCTCGCCCGCCAGCGGCGGCGGTCTTGCCGCCGGCGCGGCGCTGGCGCTCCCGGGCGCGCGCGTCGTCGTCGTGGAGCCGGAGGGCCATGACGACATTGCGCGCACGCTGGCGGTTGGAACCATCCAGCACAATGCAACGGGCATTCGGTCGATCTGCGATGGCCTGCTGACCGAACAGATGGGCGAACTGCCCTACGCCATCGGGCGCGCGCGGTTTGAGCGCGTGGCCGTGGTGTCCGACGCCGCCGTGCGGCGTGCAATGAAGTTTGCGTTTCAGCGGCTGAAGCTGGTGCTGGAGCCTTCGGGCGCCGCAAGCCTGGCGGCGCTCCTGGAGGGAGGTGTCGAAGTCTCCGGCCAAACCGTGGCGATCATCGCCAGCGGCGGCAATGTCGATACGGAAACCTTTGTCGAGGCTCTCGCCTCCTAATAGCGCCCGCGGCGCAGGTCGCGCTCGATCTCTATTTCCACGGGATGGCCGGCTAAGCGGTAGCGATACACCTGAATGTTTTCCATGACGCGCTGAACGTAGTTGCGCGTCTCGGAAAACGGGATGAGCTCCACCCAATCGACAACATCGACAGAGCGCGCCCGTGGGT
Organism: Hyphomonadaceae bacterium; assembly: GCA_041398345.1. GTDB lineage: Bacteria > Pseudomonadota > Alphaproteobacteria > Caulobacterales > Aquidulcibacteraceae > Vitreimonas. Next base: position 131,711 of record JAWKUY010000008.1, read on the forward strand.
CGCCCCAGTCGTCAATCCATTCGCGCGCGCGGTTTGAGCCTGCGTTGTAGGAAGCGATGGCGAGCACGTAAGAGCCGTTGAAGTCGTCCACCAGGTCCGCAAGATGGGCCGCGCCGAGCGTGATGTTGTACTGGCCATCGGTGGTCAGCGCCGAGCGCTGGAACTCGATCCCTTCGCGCCGCGCCTGTGCCTGCGCCGTCGCGGGCACAAGTTGCATCAGCCCGCGGGCGTTGGCGCGGGAAATGGCGCCCACGTCGAACTCGCTCTCCTGGCGGATGATGGCGAGCACGAACGCCGCCTCCGGGCGGCCTTGCGCGCGCACCCGCCCCGGCATCTCAATCAACGGGTAGGCGGCGTTGGTGGCGACTACATTGCGGAACAGCCCGGCCTTGGCGCTGCGCAGCGCCGTGCGCGGATAAGATTGTTCGCGCGCCAATTGAGACAGCAGCTCGATCTCCATCGGGTCATCGAGCGTGTCGTCCAGGTAGAAGGCGATCGATTCAAAATCCCTTTGATCCCCCACTTCCGACATCAGCCGCAGCGCCCGCACCAACTCGCGGTTATCGAAGCGTGATCGCGCCTCGACGCTGATCTGCGCGGTTTCGGGCAGGGACAACATGGCCGTGCGTCCCCCGCGCGTGGCGGCGAGCTGGCCGTAATAGGTGAAGTTGAAGCGTGCGGCTTCACTCAGCAGACGGTCGGCGTCCTCATTTTGCCCGAGCGCGCGCGCTGCTTCAGCGCGCCAGTAAAGCGCGCGCGAGAGGCTGACGGGCGATGAGACGTTCTCGCTCAGATGCGCGAAATGGTCGGCCGCGCGTTGTGGCTGGTTGAGGAAGCGCAAGCTGAGCCAGCCGGAAAGCCACTCGGCGTCGGCAAAGGATTCGCCAGATGTCAGGCCGTGATTGGTGACCAGGTTGTACGCCAGGCGGTAGTTTCCCGCCCGCAGCGCGCGCGGCACATAAAGCCGGCGTTCTCTGAAGATTTCCCCGCGCGCCGCCGCCGGCGCCTCGCGCGCATCGATATCGGCGGCCATTTGCATGGCTTCAACGGGCTGATCCGTGCGGCGCCGATACTGGGTGCGGTCGAACAGGAGGCCCGGATCGTTGCGTCGCGAGGACGGCACGGCGTCGATCGCCGCCTGCAAACCGCGGCGTTGGCGCGTCTGCACCGCGATGCGCGCTGTCGCTAAAGCGCGGTCGGCTGGCGAGATGCGCGAAAACAGGCGCTGCGCGGCCGTACGCTGGTCGCGCCAGAGCAAGCCCGAAACGCGCGCGGCGTGATCTTCCTGCGAGAACACGTTGCCGAAAGCCTCAAGCGCGCGATCTTCGGTATTGCTTGTCAGTGCATCTTCGCGCCAGGACGCGCGCGCGATTTCGTTCGCCTCAGAACGTTGGCCCATGTCGCGCAGCGCGATCGCCAGCGCGATGCGCCCATCGCCCGTGGCGGGACCGCCATCCTGGCGCAGGAAGGCGACGCGTTCGGCGGGCGCGAGGCGGCTATCGAAGATGGCCTGCTCGGCGCGGGTGCGCATGGTGATCCGCCCCGGCCAGTTCTGCAGTTCGGTGAGCGCCTGTGCGATGTCCGCGAAATAGAGCGGCGCTTCATTGGAGGCCGCCCAGCGCCATTGCAGCATGCGCCGCACCAGCGGATCGGTGGCGTTGTCGCGCAGCGCCGCCAGGCCGGTCCAATCGCCAGATTGGGCGGCGGCCATGCCATCGCGCAGGCGCATGCGTTCACCCGCCGAGGGCGCCGGCGGCGGGGGCGCATAGGCGCTCACCGCGGCCACGTTGGGCGCTGGCGCCGTGTCCTGCTGGCCGGCGCTCGATGTCACTAGAATCGCGCCCGCTGCCGCCGCCAGGGCGGCAACGCGGATCAGCTTTGGCTTGTCCATGTCCCCTCCGCCTCGCAGCGCAACAACACTGGCCCGCAAACCCGGTTGAGCGGACCGCTATTTAACCTCATCATACAGTGTGGCAGGAATCGCGCGAACGCCACACCCCACCTGAGAAGGCTTGATGTTTCACGGATCGATTCCGGCGCTGATTACGCCCTTTCGCAATGGCGCTGTGGATGACGCCGCCTTCCAGGCGCTGGTCGAGCGCCAGATTGCAGGGGGTTCACATGCCCTCGTGCCCTGCGGAACAACCGGAGAGAGCGCAACGCTCAGCCTTGAGGAACATCTCCGCGTCGTCCGCCTCTGCGTCGAGGCGGCGTCGGGGAGAGTTCCGGTGATCGCCGGGGCGGGCTCCAACAACACTGCGCACGCGGTGGAGCTTGCGCGCGGCGCCAAGGCGGCCGGCGCCGACGCCGTCTTGGCGGTGGCGCCCTATTACAACAAGCCGAGCCAGGAGGGGCTGATCGCGCACTTCACCGCGATCAATGATGAGGCCGGAATCCCCATCGTTGTGTACAATGTCCCGGCCCGCACCATCACCGATATCGCCGTGGAAACGATGGGCCGCATTGCGCGGCTTTCGAATGTGGTCGGCGTGAAGGATGCGACCAGCGATCTCGGGCGCGTGGCGCGTCACCGTGCGCTTTGCGGCGAAAAATTCGTGCAGCTGTCGGGAGAGGACGCCAGCGCGCTCGGCTTCAACGCCCATGGCGGGCGCGGCTGTATCTCGGTGACGGCCAACGCAGCGCCCGATCTTTGTGCGCAAATGCAGGCGGCAAGCCTGCGCGGCGCCTTTGAGGAAGCGCGCGTGCTCGATGACAAGCTGGCGCCGCTGCACAAGGCATTGTTCTGCGAGCCCTCGCCGGCGCCTGCGAAATATGCCTGTTCGCTGCTTGGCCTGTGCGCGGAAGATGTGCGCCTGCCGTTGCTCAAGTGCACGGATGCTGCGAAGGCGCAGGTCCGTGCGGCAATGACGCACGCGGGTTTGATCTAAGCCGATGGCCAAGAAGGCGGATCCCAATCGCAAGCTGATTGCCGAAAACAGGCGCGCCCGTTTCGATTACCTGATCGAGGACACGCTCGAAGCGGGCATTCAACTCACAGGCACGGAGGTCAAATCGCTTCGTTCCGGGCGGGCCAACATCGCCGAGAGCTACGCCAGCACCGAGGGCGGCGAGCTTTGGCTCATCAACGCGACCATTCCTGAATATCCGCCCGCGGGGCAGTTCAACCATGAGCCGCGGCGGCGGCGGAAATTGCTGGTCCGCTCACGCGAGTTGAAGCGCCTCGCCGGCGCCGTGGAGCGCGAGGGGCGCACGCTGGCGCCGCTGGAGCTTTATTTCTCCGATCGCGGCATCGCCAAGCTCAAGCTGGCGTTGGCCAAGGGCAAAAAGGCCCACGATAAGCGCGCGGCGACCAAGGATCGTGAGTGGAAGCGCCAGCAATCGCGGCTGCTGCGCGACAAGGGCTGAAGGAGCGGCCAGCTACAGGCCGGCAAGCTCCTTGGCGCGCGCCATCACGGCTTCAAACATGTCGGCTGTAAGGCGGCGGGTCTGGGTATTGTAACGCGAGCAATGATAGCTGGAAACGAGCATGCGCTCTCCGGGAAGCGCCGCTTCTGCGCCGTGAGCGAATTTTGCGGCGCTGGGTTTCAGTGCATGCGCGCGCAGCACGCTTTCGTGCGCGATCGAGCCCAGAGCCAGGAGCACGCGCACGCCGGGCAGCGCCTGCACGCGCGCGGTCAGAAACGCGCGGCATGTGGCGATTTCAGCGGGCGTTGGCTTGTTCGCGGGAGGCGCGCAGCGCACCGCGTTTGTGATCATCGCGCCCTTCAGCGTGAAGCCGTCCTTTGGGTCGGCGCGATACTCCCCTTCCGCCAAGCCCAGCTTCTTGAGCGTGCCGTAGAGCAGGTCTCCGGCGTAATCGCCCGTGAAAGGGCGCCCCGTTCGGTTGGCGCCGGTGCGTCCCGGCGCCAGCCCGACAATAAGGAGACGCGCGTTCGCGTCGCCGAACGAGGGCGCGGGTCCATTGAACCAATCCGGCTCGACGCGCGCGTTTTCGGCGCGGTAGGTGACCAGGCGCGGGCACAGGCCGCAATTCTTTGGCGCTTCAGGTGCGGTCACGGGCGATCGTCTTCTTCGGCGTGGGGCCGCTCTTTCGGAGGGCGTCCCACAAGTCCGGCGAGATCGCTCAAATCGACGAAGTTGTCGGCGGCGCGGCGCACCTCATCGGAGGCCATCGGCGGGTTGGACTTGATGGTTGAGACAAGGCTTATGCGCATGCCCTTGCGTTTGGCCGCTTCTATGGCGGGAAGAAAATCGCCGTCGCCTGAGAAAAGGAAGGCGTGATCGGCGAAGGCGGCGGCTTCGACCAGATCGACCGCTATCTCAACATCCATGTCGCCTTTGAGCCGGCGCCGTCCGGCGGCGTCGGTGTATTCCTTCGCCGGCTTGGTGACGAGCGAATAGCCGTTGTAGTCGAGCCAATCGACGAGGGGCCGGATCGGTGAGAAATCCTGCTCTTCAATCACCGCTGTGTAGTATGTGGCGCGGATGAAGCGGCCGCTGTTGCGAAACTCATCGAGCAGCTTGCGATAGTCGATATCCACATTGAGCGCTTTGGCTGCGGAATAGAGATTGGCGCCGTCGATCAAAACGACCACGCGCTCGTCAGGGTGGATCAGGCGTTCAAGAAGGTTCATACCGGTTTCCGCGAAAGTTTCCGTGCCAGCCCTAAGCTTCCAAGTCCGCGCCTTTGTCGCCCTCGGCGCCAATCTCCCGTTTGAGGGCGCCGCCGGCGCCCAATTGCTTGGCCGCGCCCTCGCGGCGCTCGAGGCTGCGGGCCTGGCCATCGGCGCGCGGTCGAGCGTTTGGGAAACAGAGGCATGGCCGCTTGGGAGCGGCCAGCCCGATTTCGCCAACGCCGTTGTCGAGCTAGACGCCCGGGGGCTGGCCCCGCAACCACTTTACGAAACCCTGGCCGCGATCGAACGCAGCTTCGGGCGCGAACGGCGCCAGCGCTGGGCGGCGCGAACTTTGGACCTCGATATCCTGGCCATGGACGGATTCGAGGGTGAGTTCGGCGGGGTCGAGCTTCCGCACCCGCGCATGCATGAGCGCGCCTTCGTGCTCGCCCCCCTGGCGGAGATAGCGCCCGGCTGGCGCCATCCCACGTTGGGCCAGACCGCCGCCGCGCTCCTCGCGGGCTTGTCCGAAAGCGGCAGGCGCCGCCGTTTGGGGCCCCTGGGCGTGGCCTGAGCCCGTCTTTTCGCACTTGCGGGGCGCCTTCGCATTGCGAAATACCGCGAGCCCCACTAGGTTGGGTTCCAATCCACGCCTTTTGAGCTTGAGAGGAAGCACGCCTTGGCCCGCGTAACCGTCGAAGATTGCGTAGAAAAAGTGCCCAACCGGTTCTCGCTGGTGCTCTTGGCCGCCCATCGGGCGCGCAACATTTCATCGGGCGCAGAGCCCATGGTCGACCGGGACCGCGACAAGGATCCGGTTGTGGCCCTGCGCGAAATCGGCGATGGCGCCATCACCCCGGAAGAGCTGCGCGACAGTTACGTCCAGCTTTATCAGGACGTGCAGCCGGCCGCCCAAGCCGAGGACGAGCAGGATCGTCTGGCCCTGGCCGCGCCCGTAGAGACGAGCGAAGACGAGGTCCTGCGTGCGCTGCAGCAGGAAGCCGAAGCGCAGCGCGACGAACGGTATTGATTGCATGTCAGGCGGTGACGGAGTCGCCGCCAAAGTCCCCGCCGGCCAGGCAGAGGCGGGCGCGGGAGCAGCAGCGCCGCGCGCGCGCTTCCTGCGCCAGTTCGAACTGGTCGAACGGGTTCGCGGCTACGACCCCTCGGCCGACGAGAACCTGATCAACCGCGCTTACGTCTACGCCACCGCAAAGCACGGCAGCCAGCTGCGCCATTCCGGCGATCCGTACTTCGCGCATCCGATCCAGGTCGCGGGCATTCTCACCGAATACAAGCTCGACGCCGCCACCATCGTGGCGGGGCTCCTGCACGACACCATCGAGGACACCGACGCGACGCGCACCGAAATCGAAGCCATGTTCGGCGGCCAGATCGCCGATCTCGTGGAAGGCGTCACCAAACTCTCGCAGCTGGAAATTCTGTCGGAAGAGAATAAGCAGGCGCAGAATCTGCAGAAGTTTATTCTGGCGATGTCCCGCGACGTGCGCGTGCTGATCGTCAAGCTGGCCGACCGGCTGCACAACATGCGCACGATCGCCCACCTTCCAACCGCCGAAAAGCGCCGCCGCATCGCGATGGAGACGCTCGAGATTTATGGGCCGCTGGCGCGGCGCATCGGTATGGAGAAGATGGCGCGCGAGCTCGAAAGCCTGGCCTTCCACGAAGCGTTTCCCGACATCGAGGCCACGCTGAATACGCGCCTTGAGCAGCTGCGCGCCGAAAAGGGCGCGAACGTTTCCATCATCACGCAGACGATCATGGAGGTGTTTGAGTTCGCCGGCATTGATGCGCGCGTCTATGGCCGCCAGAAGCAGCCGTACTCGATTTGGCGCAAGCTGCAGCGCAAAAGCATCGAATTTTCGGACCTGGCGGATGTCTACGCCTTCCGCGTGATCGTGAACAATCCCGATGATTGTTATCGCGCGCTCGGCCTCATTCACCAGACTTGGCGGTGCGTGCCCGATCAGCTTGAGGATTACGTCTCAAATCCGAAGCCGAACGGCTATCGTTCGATCCACACAACCGTGATTGGGCCGGGCAATGTGCGCGTGGAAATCCAGATCCGCACCGAGGAAATGGATCATATCGCCGAAAACGGCGTCGCCGCGCACTGGCGCTACAAGAACGAATCCTATGGCTTCGACGAAGAACTGGCGGCCTCCGTCGGCCTGGATGCGCGCGAAGCGACCCGCTCTCTCCTGGAGATCGCGGAACATGGCGGCGAAGCCAACGAGTTCCTCGAGCACGCGAAACTGGAGATGTACCAGGATCACGTTTTCGCATTCTCGCCCAAGGGCGCGCTGATCCCGCTGCCGCATGGCGCCACGCCGCTCGATTTCGCCTACGCCGTCCACTCCGACATTGGCGACCGTTGCACGGGCGCCAAGATCAATGGCGTGGAGAAGCCGTTGCGCACCGGCCTGCGCAACGGCGACGTCGTTGAGATCGTGATCGGCGACAGAGCCGCCCCCGTCCCGGGCTACGAAGCGCTCACCAAGACGGGGCGCGCGAAGTCGGCGCAGCGGCGCCTGGAGCGGAACGCACGGCGTGAAGAATTTTTGCGTCTCGGGCGCGATCTCGTCGCGCACGCGCTGCACCGCTATGACCACGAGCTGGCCGACACCGCGCTCAAGCAAGCCGCCGAGACCCTTGGCAAGCACGACGAAGACGAATTGTTCGTCGCTGTGGGCGATGGATCGATCAAGGCGAGCGCTGTTGCGGTCGCGGCTTTCCCTGGGCTGAAGGAGCGGGTTCGCAAGGACGAAGGCCGCCGGCCCATGGAAATGGAGAAGGCCAAGCTCTATGTCCGCGGCGGCGATCTGACCCCCGGCGTGGCCCTGCATTTCGCCGATTGCTGTTCGCCAATTCCGGGCGACAGGATCATCGGCGTGCAGGAGCCCGGGCGCGGCGTCATGATCCACACCATCGATTGCGATCAGCTCGAGGCGCTGGAGAGCGCAGGCGGGGAATGGGTGGATCTGGCGTGGACGCCCACGGCGCTGAACAAGACCCTGGCGGTGGGGCGCATCATCGCCACCGTGGAAAACAAGCGCGGGGTGCTCGCTGAACTCTGCAAGATCATCGCCGAAAACGAAGGCGACATCCTCAATCTCCGCCTCGCCAACCGCTCCGTCGATTTCTTCGACATGATTTTCGACATCGAGGTCGCGGACGCCCGCCACCTTGTGAACATCCTCGCGGCCATGCGCGCCAGCAAGTCGGTGAAGGAAGCAGAGCGCGTGAAGGGTTAGGCTTTTCCGCGGGGCGGGCTCAATGCTAGATGGCGGCGATGAATCAGGCTGAAGTTCTGGACGAGTTCCGCGCCGCCGGCGCCTTGCTGGAGGGCCATTTCGTGCTCTCTTCCGGCCTCCACTCGCCGGTGTTTTTTCAGAAGAACGCCGTGTTCATGGATCCCGCGCGCACCGAGCGGCTGTGCCGGGCGCTGGCGCAAAAGGCGCAGGCCGCTTTCGGCAAGATCGACGTGGTGGTTTCGCCGGCGGTCGGCGCCATCATTCCCGGATACGAAACCGCTAGGCATCTCGGCGCCAAAGCGATGTTCGTGGAGCGTGAGCAAGGCCAGTTCCAGCTGCGCCGCGGTTTTGCAATCCAGCCGGGCGAGCGCGTGCTGATGGTGGAAGACGTCGTGACCACCGGCCTTTCCTCGCGCGAGTGTCTGGACGCTATTCGCGGGCATCCGGGGGAGCTGGTCGGCGCGGCCTGCCTGATCGATCGCTCAGGCGGCAAGGCTGAGATTGGCGCTGCGCTGGTTTCACTCGCGCAGGTCAACGCGCCGGCTTACCCCGCAGACCAATTGCCGCCCGAGCTTGCGGCGTTGCCGGCGATCAAGCCGGGCTCGCGCGGGCTCGCCACATGAACGGACGGGTGCGGCTGGGCGTCAATATTGATCACGTCGCCACCATCCGGAATGCGCGCGGCGTCGATTATCCAGATCCCGTGCGCGCCGCTGAAGCAGCGCTGGACGCTGGCGCCGATGGCGTCACCGCACATTTGCGCGAAGACCGCCGCCACATATCCGATGACGACATTGCGCGGCTCTCCGCCATGCTGCGCGCCCGCGCCCGCCCGCTCAATCTGGAGATGGCGGTGACGCAGGAGATGCTCGCGATTGCGCTCAAGCATCGCCCGCCCGCTGTGTGCCTGGTCCCGGAGCGGCGGGAAGAGCGCACCACCGAGGGCGGGCTCGACGTCGCCGGCGGCCATAACTGGATTGCGCCGTTCGTAGAGAAGCTGCGCGACGCTGGCAGCCGCGTATCGCTGTTCATCGGCGCAGACGCTCTGCAGATCGAGGCGGCCAGCCGCACCGGCGCCGCTGTCGTTGAGCTGCACACAGGCGCCTTTTGCGATGCGCTGCGCGAAGGCCGCGATGCCGAGGCGGAGGCGTTGCTTGACGCTTTGCGCTCGGGCGCTGCGCGGGCGGCGGCTTTGGGGCTTGAGGTTCATGCCGGTCATGGCATCGACTTCGCCACGGTGGCGCCGATCGCGGCCATCCCGGAGGTGGCCGAACTCAATATCGGTCATTTCCTGATCGGCGAGGCCATCTTCACCGGCTTGGGGGCCGCCGTCGGCGAAATGCGCCGCCGGATCGACGCGGCCCGCGCGGGCGCCTAGGAGGCAGCGATGATTCTGGGCATTGGCTCCGACGCCATCGACATCCGCCGGGTGGAGGCGACGCTGAAGCGCTTTGGCGACCGCTTCACTTACCGCATCTACACCGAGAAGGAGCGCGCCCGCGCCGAACGGCGCCCCGCACAAGCGGCCGCGACCTACGCCAAGCGCTTCGCAGCCAAGGAGGCGTGCTCCAAAGCCCTGGGTACAGGATTGAAAAGAGGCGTTTTTTGGCGGGACATGGGGGTGTCCAACCTGGCCAGCGGCCAGCCGACAATGATCCTCACCGGGGGCGCGGCGCGGCGCTTGGAGCAATTGACCCCGCAGGGTATGACCGCGCACATCCATGTCAGTCTGACTGACGACTATCCGCTGGCTGTCGGTTTCGTCATCATTTCGGCGGAGTTGGCGCCGATTGAGCCCGGGCTTGGCCAATGATCCGCCCCGGTGGGGAAAAGCGTGGCCGCGCCGGGGGCGGTCCATTCAGTACAGAACCTTCGGCCTCGACGCCGGGCGCGCACGCACTCGGTTCAAGGTCTTGAGCGAGTAGCCATGAGCATGACGACGACTTCTTCATCCACGCCGGCGATGGACGTCTTCTGGGACAACGTGAAGACCATCCTCTACGCCTTGGCGCTCGCCATGGTGTTGCGCTTCACCATCGCTCAGCCGTTCCGCATTCCCTCGGGCTCGATGCAGCCGACGCTGGCGGTGGGCGACTACATCGTGGTGACCAAATGGTCCTACGGTTACGGGCGTTTCTCATTTGCGCCGCTTGAAGGATTGCTGCCGCATGGGCGCCTGTTCGGCCGTGCGCCTGAGCGCGGCGATGTCGTCGTGTTCCGGCCCGTGCCGGAGCAGGACCGCGATTTCATCAAGCGCGTCATCGGCTTGCCCGGCGATCGCATCCAGATGATCGATGGCGTGCTGCACATCAATGGCGAGCCGGTGCAGCGCGAACGCCTGGGCGTCACGCGCGAGTGTCCCGATCGGCCCGGCATGGCAGAAGACGTCGCGACCTACCGCGAAACGCTTCCCAACGGCGTCAGCTACATCACCTGTGACAAGCGCGAAAATGGCGAACTCGACAATACGCGCGTCTACGTCGTGCCGGACGGGCACTACTTCATGATGGGCGACGATCGCGATAATTCCGCAGACAGCCGCGTGCCCTCGGTTGTGGGCTACGTTCCGTTCGACAATCTTGTCGGCCCGGCGCAGTTCGTCGTGGTCTCGTTTGACGAAACCACTTCGATCTTCCGCCCATGGACGTTGTTCACCGGGTTTCGCGCCCGCCGCTTCCTGAAGCCGGTCAATTGAGCGCTGCCCCATGAGCGGCGCGCGCAGGCAGGAAGCGCAGCTTGTGGAGCTTGAGAGGCGCATCGGCCATGTCTTCAAGGACAAGTCGCTTTTGCGCGAGGCGGTCACACACGGCAGTGCGTTTGAGGGCGCCAAGAAGCGCCGCGACTATGACCGGCTTGAATTCCTTGGCGATCGCGTGCTCGGATTGATCGTGGCCGATCGGTTGCTGGCGGAGAATAAGGCGTTGCAGGAAGGCGATCTCGCGCCGCGCTACAACGCACTGGTCAACCGCCACGCATGCGCCGCGGCGGCGCGGGCGGCGGGGCTGGGCGAGGCGATCGTGCTCTCCCCTTCCGAGGAGGCCAATGGCGGGCGCCACAAGGAAGCGATCCTGGGCGATGTCTGCGAATCCGTGATCGCCGCGCTTTATCTCGATGCCGGCTTCGAAACCGCGCGCGTTTTCGTGACGCGTTTCTGGGGCGATGCGTTTGACGCGGTCAAGAGCACGCCGCGCGATGCGAAGACAGCGCTGCAGGAATGGGCGGCGGCGCGCAAGAAGGGGCTCGCCTACAATGTCGTAGAGCAGACCGGCCCGGAGCACGCGCCGCATTTCGTCATCGATGCGGTCGTGGATGGTTTTGAGCCGGCGCGCGGGGAAGGCGGCTCCAAGCGCGACGCCCAGCGCGCAGCGGCGGCCGCCTTCCTGAATGCGCGGGGCGTCGATGTCTGAGCAGCGTTGCGCCGTCGTCGCCGTATTGGGCGCGCCGAACGCCGGCAAATCCACGCTCGTGAATGCGCTCGTGGGCGCCAAGGTCGCGGCAGTGACGCAGAAGGTGCAGACCACGCGCGCTCTGGTGCGCGGCATCGCCATGCGTGATGAGGTCCAGCTTGTGCTGATCGACACGCCCGGCGTGTTCGCCCCGAAGCGGCGCCTGGACCGCGCCATGGTCGCGGCCGCCTGGAGCGCGATCGAAGGCGCAGACGCAGTCATCCACGTTGTCGATGCGGCCGCGCATGCCTCCGGCGCGCGCAGCGGCGCCGATGCGCGTGCCGTGGAGGACAGCGCCGCCATCGCCGCCAAGCTCAAGCAGATGGAGATCGCTTCCATTCTTGTGCTCAACAAGGTCGACGCCGTCCCGCGCCCGGCGCTGCTCGAGATCACCACCAAGCTGGTCGGGCAGGGCCTCTACACCGATGTGTTCATGATCGCCGCGCGCACCGGCGATGGCGTCGAGGATGTCATGCGCACGCTGGCGGAGCGCGCGCCGGAGGGTCCGTGGCTGTTTCCAGAGGATCAGACCATGGATGCGCCGGCGCGGGTTCTCGCCGCGGAGATCACGCGCGAGAAGGCCATGCTGCGCCTGCATGACGAACTGCCCTATGATCTCATTGTCGAGACAGAGGCGTGGGAGGAGCGCAAGGACGGCTCCGCCAAGATCGATCAGACGCTGTTCGTTGCACGCGAGAGCCAGCGCAAGATCGCGATCGGCGCCAAGGGCCAGACGATCAAGACCATTGGCGAACTGGCGCGCAAGGAAATGGAGGCCGCGTTCGATCGGCGCATCCATCTTTTCCTGCACGTGAAGGTGCGCGAAGGCTGGAGCGAGGAGCGCGCGCTTTATCAGCGGCTGGGGCTGGACTACGAAGCCTGATGGAGTGGCTCGGCGACGCCATCGTGCTGGGCGCGCGCCCCTTCGGCGAGGGCAAGCTCGTCGCGGAGGTGTTCGCGCGAGATCATGGGCGTTATGGCGGCGTCGTGCATGCCGGGCGCAAGTCGCAGCCAATCTTGCAGGCCGGCAACGTGGTGCATTGCGGCTGGAAGGCGCGGCTCTCCGAGCAACTGGGTTTCTTCAGCCCGCTTGAACTGAGCGAGCCGCACGCCACGCGCCTGCTCGATGACGCCAATGCGCTGGCGGGGCTCTCCTCGGCCGTGGCGCTGATCCGCGGGGCGACGCCCGAGCGGCAGGCCTATCCCCAACTCTATGACGCGCTCATCGTCCTGATCGAGGCGATGCCGCACACGGACATCTGGCCCGCATTGTACACACGCTTCGAACTCGGCCTGCTTTCGGCGCTCGGGTACGGGCTCGATCTTTCCCGCTGCGCGGTGACGGGCGAGACCAGCAACCTCGCCTGGGTCAGCCCGCGCACCGGGCGCGCGGCAACTTACGATGCCGGCGCGCCGCATGCGGACGTGTTGCTGCGCCTGCCCCCATTTCTGGTCGATGCGGAGGCGGAACTTGTTTCCGGCGACGTGGCCGACGCCTTTGCATTGTCTGGCTATTTTCTCGAGCGCCGTGTGTTCGAACACAAGGGCGAGGGCTTACCCGATGCTCGCAGGCGGCTGATTGAGCGTTTAGGATTTGCAGGACGACTCTAATAGAGAGGGTCGCAAGCTTTTCGTCATGCCGGCGCCGCGAAACGCTCCGCGCGCCCGGAATGACGGTGGATATTTAGGCGATAGAATATGGCCGACGACATCAAATCCGCCTCCGACGAAGGCGGGCGCATTGTGGAGGAGCCGATCGGCGAAGCGCTGGCCAAGCGCTACCTCGCCTATGCGCTCTCCACGATCACCAGCCGCGCGCTTCCCGATGTGCGCGATGGGTTGAAGCCCGTGCACCGGCGCGTGCTTTACGCGATGCGCCGTCTGAACCTCACGGCCGACGCCGCTTTCCGCAAGTCGGCGAAGGTCGTCGGCGACGTGATGGGCGATTATCACCCGCATGGCGACCAGGCGATCTACGATGCGATGGTGCGCCTCGCGCAGGATTTCAACTCACGCTATCCGCTGATCGACGGGCAAGGCAATTTCGGCAACATCGACGGCGATAACCCCGCCGCCATGCGCTACACCGAAAGCCGCCTCACCAACGCCGCCGAAGCGTTGCTCGAAGGCATTGACGAAGACGCAGTTGATTTCCGCCCCTCTTATGACGGCTCCAAGGAAGAGCCCGTGGTGCTGCCGGCGGCGTTTCCCAATCTGCTGGCGAACGGCGCCTCGGGGATTGCGGTGGGCATGGCCACGAACATTCCCCCGCACAACGCGGCCGAATTGATCGACGCCTGCTTGCACCTGATTGAGAATTCCAAGGCGGCGACCGCGGACCTGCTCAAGATCATTCCCGGGCCCGACTTTCCAACCGGGGGCATCGTCGTTGAGCCGCCGGAGAGCATTCTCGAAGCCTACGAAACCGGGCGCGGCGGCTTCCGGGTGCGCGCGCGCTGGCAGACCGAAGATCTCGGGCGCGGGATGTGGCGCATCGTCGTCACTGAGATTCCCCATCTTGTGCAGAAGTCGAAGCTGGTCGAGGCGCTGGCCGCCGTCATCGAGAACAAGAAGGCGCCGCTCCTTGGCGATGTGCGCGATGAGAGCGCGGAGGAAATCCGCCTGGTGCTTGAGCCGAAATCGCGCACGGTCGAGCCTGAAATCCTGATGGAGAGCCTGTTCAAGCTCACTGCGCTTGAGAGCCGCATTTCGCTCAACATGAATGTGCTCGATGCGTCCGGCGCGCCGCGGGTGATGAGCCTGAAGGACGTGTTGCGCGCTTTCCTCGATCACCGGCGCGACGTTCTGCAGCGGCGCACCGCGCACCGGCTGGAGAAGATCGCAGCGCGGCTCGATGTGCTGGCGGGCCTGCTCATCGTCTATCTCAACCTCGATGAGGTGATCCGCATCATTCGCAACGAGGATGAGCCGAAGGACAAGCTGATCAAGCGCTTCAAGCTCAACGATGTGCAGGCGGAAGCCATTCTCAACACGCGCTTGCGCCAGTTGCGCAAGCTGGAGGAGATGGAGATCCGGCGCGAGGACGCCGCATTGCGCGAGGAGCAGGCCGATCTGCGCGGCTTGCTCGAAGATGCGCGCAAGCAATGGCGGCGCATCGCCGGGGAATTGAAGGAGACGCGCAAGCTGTTCGGCCCGGGCACGGCCTGGGGCAAGCGCCGAACCGAATTGGGCAAGCCGAGCGAAGTGCCCGCCGAGATCGACGTGGAAGCGTTTGTTGTGCGCGAACCTGTCACGGTGATCCTTTCCGAGAAAGGCTGGATCCGGGCGCTGAAGGGCCACGGCGATCTCTCGAACCTGCAATTCAAGGAGGGCGATCACGCCCAGCACATCGTGCGCTGCGAGACGACCGATAAGCTGCTGTTGTTCGCTTCCGACGGGCGCGCCTTTACTTTGGACGCTCACAAATTGCCCGGCGGGCGTGGCCACGGCGAGCCGATCCGGCTTTCCATTGAGCTTGGCGACATCGACGAAGCCGTGGCGCTGTTCAAATATGAGGAGGGCGCCAAGCGATTGGTGGCCGGCCATGAAGGCTATGGCTTCATCGTGCCGGAAGCGGAGATGCTGGCCTCCAAACGCTCCGGCAAGCAGATCCTCAATGGCCGCGCCATGCAGGCCGCCAAGGTGGAAGGCGACCAGGTGGCGGTGATCGGCGAGCGCAAGAAGCTGCTGATCTTTCCGCTCAGCGAGCTGCCCGAGATGACGCGCGGCAAAGGCGTGAAGCTGCAGAGCTATCACGACCGCGGCCTCGCCGACGTGAAGGTGTTCGACAAGGCTGCGGGGTTGAGCTGGGAAGACTCCGCGGGCCGCATTCGCGCGGTGCCGGAATGGAAGGAGTTCCGCGGCAAACGCGGCGGCGCAGGCAAGGTCGCGCCCAAGGGCTTCTCGCGCTCGGGCCGCTTCTCCGACGTGATTGGATAGCGCCGCGGGGATTGTTCGGCTAAGATTGCGCCAGCTTAGTTTAAAGGAGACGCTATGAGCGCCGTCTTGATCCTGCTGATTGTCATCGTCGTCCTGGCGGTGCTGCTGATCGGCATCTACAATCGCCTCGTCGCGCTGCGCCAGAACTGCAATCAGGCGTTCGCCGATATCGACGTGCAGCTGAAGCAGCGTCACGACCTCATCCCCAATCTGGTGGAGACCGTGAAGGGCTACGCCGCTCACGAGAAGGGCACGCTCGAGGCCGTGATCCAGGCGCGCAACGCCGCTGTCGGCGCCGAGCGCACCGGCGATCCCAAGGCGATGGGCGCCGCCGAAGGCATGCTGGGCGCCGCATTGGGCCGCCTGATCGCGCTTGCGGAGGCCTATCCCCATCTCAAGGCCAACGCCAACTTCCAGCAATTGCAGGGCGAACTGACGGATATCGAAAACAAGCTCGCCGCAGCGCGCCGCTTCTTCAACAACGCCGTCGGCGAATACAACACGGCGCGCGAGCAATTTCCCGCTGCGATGTTCGCTTCGATGTTCGGTTTTGGCGGACGCGATTTCTTCGATGTCGGCGAGGAGAACCGCGCGAGCTTGGATCAGGCGCCGCAGGTCAAGTTCAACTAGGCGGGCGCTTCGGTGGGCGCCGCCTACGGCCTCCAGACCCATATCTGGAACAACAACTGGAAGTCCGTGCTGCTCATGGCCGGATTTCCGGTTCTGTTGCTGTTGCTGACGTACGCCTTGTTTCTGCTGTTCGCCGGCTTCTCCGGCGCAAGCGTCGGCCCCGATCCCGTCGCCGGTTACTTCATCTGGGCGGGAGACGCTCTGGCGCAGGCCTGGCCGTTTGCGATCGCGGGCGCGATCTTGTGGTTCGGGATCGCCTACGCGTTTTACCAGAACATCATCGACGCCGCGACCGGCGCGCGGCCCGTGGAACGGCGCGAGGAGCCCAAGCTCTACAATCTGCTTGAGAACCTGTGCATTTCGCGCGGGATCGCCATGCCGGCCCTGCGCATCATGGAGACCGATGCGCTGAACGCGTTCGCGACCGGTCTGCACAAAGGGCAGTACTCGATCACGGTGACGCGCGGGCTGATGAACGCCCTCAACGACGAGGAGCTGGAGGCGGTTCTCGGCCACGAGCTGACTCACATCCGCAACGGCGACGTGCGTCTTATGGTGATCGCCGTCGTGTTCGTCGGCATCTTTTCCTTTGTCGGGGAACTTGCGTTTCGCAGCATGCGCTTCGGAAGCTATGGCGGCGGGCGCAGTTCGAGCCGTTCTTCCAGCCGCGGCAGCGGCGGCGGCGCCGTGATCGCCATCATCGTCGCGTTGCTGATCATCGCCGTCGCCTATGGGCTGGCCATCGTCATTCGCTTCGCCATGTCGCGGCGGCGCGAATATCTCGCGGACGCCGGTTCCGTCGAACTCACAAAAAACCCCGACGCGATGATCTCGGCGCTGCAGAAGATCTCCGGCAACGCGGTGGTGAATGCGCCTTCGGAAGTGCGCGAGATGTTCATCGAAAATCCGCATTCTGATTTCGCCAGCCTGTTTGCGACCCATCCCCCGATCGAAAAGCGGATAGAAGCGCTGGTGAAATACGCCGGCGGGCGCGTGCGCGAACAAAGGCGGCCAGGACCGTGGGGCTAAAAAAGGGGGCGCGGAGCCAAAGACCCCGCGCCCAGGCTATGGAGCCGGTTGAACTTCATCTGAGCTGATGGGCGACGTACTGGCTGAAATCGCGGATCGCGTAGGCGCCTTGCTGCATCAGCTCGCGCGCTTCGGGAATGGCGTGCCAGGCGGCGACGGCGGCGACGACGAAAACAAGCAGCATCATCAGCCCATCGGCGCCGTGGCGGCCATAGCGATAGCCGGAGACGGTGGCGAACGAAGCGCGGCGTAAGGCGCGGAACGGCGCCGATATCGCGCCATAAACCAGCGCCAGGATCACGAGCACCAGCCAGAGCGGCACGCCGAGCGGGGGCTCCCAGCCGAAGAGGGCGCCGGTGTTCAGCACGGTGAAGAATGCCACGAGAAAGGCGATCAGCATCGCCACCGTAATCAGCGACAGGATGAAGGCCGCGAAACCGGCGAAGACGCGGGTGACGTAGCCGGCGGGCTGCGCGGCCGGCGGCGCTGGCGCGTCATCCCATTGCCGCCAGGAATAGCGCCAGCTGCGCATCTGCTCGCGCCAGGCGCGGCGGCGCTCGCGCATGTGGGCGCGCCAGCCCCGCCCGCTCTCGTCGGCGAAGCGCGCATATTCCCGCTTGGCGCGGTCAATCACTTCTTGTGCGTTGAACGGCACGCCGTGCGCTTCGGCCCACTCGGCGCTGGTGTGCGCGGAGGGCACCAAAAACATCATCGCGATGTAGACGATGACGGTGGCGCCGCCGGTGAACAACGCCGACACAATAAAGAGCAAACGCACGATGTTTGCGTCGAGATCGAAATAGGCGCCGATGCCGGTGCAAACCCCGGAGATGACAGCCCCGTCCTTGACGCGATAGAGCCGGCGCCGCGCAGCGCCGCCCGGGCCAGCCTCAGCGCGCGGCGCATTCTCGGGGGCTTCGCCTTCAACGGGGCCCATCTCCTCGATGATGCGCGTCATCTCGCCTGCGGCGACGACTGTCTTGCTCGCAGAGAGATAGCTCGCGCATTTGTCGGCGATGGCTTGTTCGAGATCGCGCACAATCTCGCCCTGGTCGGGATTGTCGCCCAAGGCGGCCCGCGCGCGATCGAGATACGCGCGCAGGGCGTCATAAGCCGGCTCTTCGAGCTGGTAGGGATTGCCGTTCAGATTGATGGTGACGACGCGTTCCATGTCTCAACGCCCCAGATTTTCCAGTGTTGTGGAGAGGTGGCGCCAATAGGCGCCGAGCTCTTGAAGGCGCTCCGCGCCTTTGTCGGTGAGCTGGTAATATTTGCGCGGCGGCCCCTGGCCGCTCTCGACCCATTGGTAATCGACCAGTTGCTCGCGGCGCAGGCGCGAGAGCAGCGGGTAAAGCGTGCCTTCCTGGGTGGCGAAGGGGGTGGAGGCCAGCGCGGTGAGAATGTCGCCGACATAGACCGTCCGCCCCGACACCACGGTCAGGATCGCAAATTCGAGAAGGCCCTTGCGAAGGCCGGCAAATTGCTCGTCCGGGGTCGTCATAAGCTACCTTGTAAAAAAAAGGTAATGGGGCGAACAAAGGTTGTCAAGGATTTCTCCAGGGTGGGCCGTGGAGAGCCGGGGACGCGGGGGTTCGCGCCGGAAAAAACTGCGCCGTTGGTTCGGCGCTTTATGACGCGAAAACCCGCGTCCCCGCAGTTTGCTGGCGCCGGGTCGTCACGGGGCGGTTTTTCACGCCCTTGGATCGATCCCCGGCGGCGTGCGGGCCGCGCTGTTCACGCGGTCCCCGGTTCTTGCTCCCGTCGGTTGTTCGCCGCGGGCCTCGGCCCGGCGCGCTACGGAATGCGAGAGCGTCCATTCCTGTCCGCTGCTGCCTCCGCCTTCGCTCGCTTCAGGCGAGCTCTGCGACCGGGCCTCACGCTCAACTGCAACGCTGCGCCATTGAATTGAACAGGGATCCAACTGCTCTCCGGGGCGAAGCGATGCGCAAGCTTAACGCGCTGCGCGACCGGTCGGATTGAAACGCCGCTATCCCCGCTTTTTTGCCGCAACCGCGCCGGGCTTGGCGCCGCATATGCACGGGCGTAATTCGCGATGTGCGGGCCCGACGGAGGCCGGAGAACAAGGTCATGGCTGGCGGGGGGCTGCGTTGGGCGGCCAAGCGCGCATATCTGGAAGCATTGCGGTTCCTGCCCGACAGGATGGCCATCAGCGCGGATTACTTTCGCGTTTTTGGTTCATTCCCAAAGCTCGATGAGCCGAAGCGGTTTTCCGAAAAGATCCAGCACATGAAATTGCACATGCGCGATCCGCGCATGCCGGCGCTGGTCGATAAGGTGCTGGTCAAAGATCATGTCGCGGCGGTGCTGGGGCCGGATTGGGTGATCCCGACCTTGTGGCGCGGCGGCGAGGTCACCGAGGAGGTGCTGCGCGCGGCGCCGCGGCCGGCTGTGATGAAGCCCAATCACTCCAGCGCGCAGGTGATATTCTTAGATGAAGACACCGACGCCGAGCATGCTGTGCGGAGAGCCAACCGCTGGCTCAAGTTCGACTACCACCTCATGCATCGCGAGTGGGCCTATGGCCAGGTCGCGCGCCAAGTGCTGATCGAGCCGTTCGTCGGCGAGGGCGGTGTCGCGCCGCCCGACTACAAGTTTTGGGTCTTCGACGGCGAAGTCAGGTTCATTCAAGTCGATCACGGGCGGTTCGAACAGCACACCCGGCAATTCTATGATCCACGCTGGACGCGTCTCAATCTGAATATGAATTATCCGAGTTCGCCGGCGCCGGCGCCCGCGCCAAAGCACTTGAAAGACATGCTCGAGGGCGCGGCGGTGCTTGCAGAGGGGTTCCGCTTCGTGCGCGTCGATTTCTACGATGCCGCCCGAGGGCCGCTGTTCGGCGAAATGACGTTCGCGCCGGAAGCAGGGCTCTGCCGTTTTGAGCCGCGCGATTTCGATTGGACGCTGGGTGAAAGCTGGGCCTATCCGCGGGCGGTGAGTGGCGGGCAAAGCCTGGCGGCGCCCTTCGACACGATCAGGGCTCTCGCGCAACACCGCGAGCCCTGAGCAACGCCGAAGGGCGGACCACACGCTCCGGCCTTCGACAGGCTCGGGCCTCTGTGAAGGCTCAACATCAAATCGTGGTCCCTGGGTTTATCGAAGGGCGAACCGTCCTTCGACAAGCTCAGGCCTCTGTGAAGGCTCAACGTAAAATCGTGAAGCTGAGTTTATCGAAGGGCGAACCCTGTCTCCGTCCTTCGACAGGCTCAGGCCTCTCGCGCAATTCTGCTTAAGAGGCCGTGGTCCACGCCGGCAGCGGCGGCGCTTCGCGCAAAAGCGTGATCGCGATCCGCCGATTGCCGGGCAATGTGGGATCGTCGGCGAACAAGGGTTCTGAATCGGCGCGACCGGCGATCTGGTAGAAGCGTTCAGAAGGAATGCCCTGCGCGGTCAGGATGCGGCGCGCTTCGTTGGCGCGCGCAGCGCTCAGTTCGAAATTCGAGGCGAAGCGCCCCCCCGGGGGCGAGCCGTCAGTGTGGCCGGAAATGGTCATGCGGTTGGGCAATTGGGAGATCGTGCCCGACATCGCCGCCAGAAGACGGCGCGCGCGCTCGTTGGGCGTCGCCTCGCCAGGATTGAACATCGAGCGGCCTTCCTGATCGACGATCTGGATGCGCAGTCCTTCCGGGGTCTGCTCGATGATGACATTGCGCGAAAGCTCGGCGACGTCGGGCATGTCCTGCATGGCCTGGCGGATGGCGATTTCCGCGCGCGAGAATTCGGCATTTTCGCGCAGCGTGCGCGCGCGCGACAAGCTGTCTTCGCTGGGCGCCTGTTCGCCGCCGGCGACCTGACGGGCGTCGGACTGGCTCTCATCGCTGGCGTTGGAGGTGTATTGCGGCTCCGCCGATTGCGCGATCGGAGCCGATTGGCCGTTGCGGGCGCCTTCCTCGGCGAAGCTGGTGCCGGCCAGGAGGCCCCCGGCGCCGGAAGACACGCGGCTCACGCTGGCGGGCGCGAAGAATTCAGCGATGCCGCGGCGTTGCTCGGGGCTGGTGGTGTTGATGAGCCACATCAGCAGAAAGAACGCCATCATCGCGGTCACGAAGTCCGCGTAGGCGACCTTCCAGGCGCCGCCATGGTGGCCCCCGCCCACGACTTTCTTCACCTTCTTGATCAGGATGGGGCGCTGATTGGTCGCGGAACTCATAATCCGTCCATTCTGGAGGAGAGGGGCGCGACAATCGCCGAACAGGGTTAAGATGGCGTTGAACAGCAGGCGAAGGGACAGCGAAATATGGCGAAGACCGCCTTCATAGGATTGGGCGTCATGGGCGCGCCGATGGCAGGTCACCTGGCGGCGGCCGGGCACGACGTGGCGGTTTACAATCGCACCGAAGAGAAAGCGCGATTGGGCGCAAGAAGCACAAGGGCCGGACGTATACGTCTGTGCGCAACGCCGCCGAGGCGCCGACATCGTGTTTTTCGTGCGTCGGCAACGATCGCGACCTGCGCGAAGTGTTCGAAGCTGCAGCGCCGGGAATGCGCAAAGGCGCGATCTTCGTCGATCACACGACGGCGTCGGCGGAGATCGCCCGCGAGCTGGCGGCCAAGGCCGAGGCGCTGGGCCTGGGTTTCCTGGATGCGCCGGTGTCGGGCGGCCAGGCCGGGGCCGAGGCGGGACGGCTCACCGTAATGGCCGGCGGCGAGGCCAGCGTGTTCGCGGAGGCGCAGCCGATCATGGCCGCTTATGCGGCGAACATGACATTGATCGGGCCCGCGGGCGCGGGCCAGCTGGCCAAGATGGTGAACCAGATCTGCATAGCGGGGGTGTTGCAGGGGCTGGCCGAAGGCCTGCATTTCGCCAAGCGCAGCGGCCTCGACGCTGAGAAGGTGATCGCGGCGATTTCGAAGGGTGCGGCGCAGAGCTGGCAGATGGAAAACCGCTGGAAAACCATGATCGAAGGGCGCTTCGATTTCGGCTTCGCGGTCGATTGGATGCGCAAAGATCTGGGGCTGGTGATCGACGAGGCCGCGCGCAACGGCGCCAAGCTCGATCTGACCCGGCTGATCGACAGCTATTACGCGGACGTGCAGGCTATGGGCGGCAAACGCTGGGATACATCCAGTCTGATCGCGCGGCTGGAGCGCCCCGCGGGACGCTGAGGCCAAGCTAATAAGGGTTTCTCAACCACAATCTGTCATTGAACCCCTCTGATTGCGGGGCGGGTGAGTTTGCATGTCTCCAAAGACACGCGTGATCCAATTTCTGGTGTGCGACGAGAACAGCTTCACGCGGAAGCTGGTGGCCGACGTGCTGGCCGGGGCGGGCTTCGAGAAGGTCCAGATCGCCAATGACGGCATGGAGCTGTTGTCGCTGACGGCGGAATTCCTGCCGCGCGTTGTGATCACGTCGTCGCGCATCCCGGGGATTTCCGGTCTTGAATACACACGCATGATCCGCGGCGGCTACGGCGTGGTGAACCGCGCAACGTCGATCATCGTCATGACCGATACGCCCACGCAGAAGTTTCTCGACGCGGCGCGCATGGCTGGCGTCGATGAGATGCTGGTGCGCCCGTTCAACGGCGCGGCGCTGCTGGCGCGGGTCGAAGCGGTGCTGCTGCGGCCGCGGCGCTTCGTGGAGAGCGTGAGTTATGTGGGCCCGTGCCGGCGCCGGCGCATGCTCGATGAATATGGCGGGCCGCTGCGGCGGTTCACCGATCCGCTGGAAGATTCCGACAAGCCGCTCTGGGAAGCGGAGAGCAACCGCGCCCTGGTGCGCCAAGCCATCTCGAAGATCAGCGAAATCTCGCGCGACCTGGCCCCGACAGACCGGCGCAAGCTTCGCGAAGTCTACGCCGCGGTGAAGGACACCGAGCAATTGGCTGACGACGTCCGCGATCAATTCATGGGCGACGCCGCACGTTCGCTCGGCCGCTACATCACCGCGATCGGCGGCTCCGGCGGCGTCGAGCATGACGTGCTGTCGACGCACATCGATGCGCTGCAGAAGCTCTGCGTGCTGGGTTCTGACCATCAGGAAGCGCGCGAGGAATTGGTGAAGGGCCTGGTCGCCGTCGTCGACAAGCGCCTCGGCCGCAAGGCAAGCGCGCCGAACGGAGCGCCGCCGCCTTCGCGTGCGGCCTAGGCCAGCAGTTCCGCCGCCTTTGGCGCAAAATAGGTGATGATCCCGTCGGCGCCTGCGCGCTTGAACGCGGTCAGGCTTTCCAGGATGGCGCGCTGCTCATCAATCCATCCATTGCCGGCGGCCGCCATGATCATGGCGTACTCGCCCGAAACCTGAAAAGCGAATGTCGGCAGCGCGAACGTACGCTTCACGCGCGAGACGATGTCCAGATAGGGCATGCCGGGCTTGACCATCACCATGTCGGCGCCTTCCGCGATATCCATCGCGACCTCACGCATGGCCTCGTCAGTGTTGGCGAGGTCCATTTGATACGTGCGCTTGTCGCCCGGGTTGGCGACA
>JAWKUY010000009.1:0-150997 GCA_041398345.1 Hyphomonadaceae bacterium
CGAACGGCGCGGAGGTGAAGGAGATCGCCGAGGGCGCGCCGGCGGCGATCGTGTTCGACAAAACCCCATTCTACGCCGAAAGCGGCGGCCAGGCGGGCGATCACGGCGTGGTGCGTTTCGCGAACGGCGCGGAGTTTGCTGTCAGTGATACGCAGAAGATGGCCGGTGCGCTGCACGCGCACATCGGCAGGCTGGTGAAGGGCGCAGTCAAGCTCGGCGACAAAGCCGCGCTAGAGATCGACCACGAGCGCCGCGCCAAAATCCGCGCCAATCACTCCGCGACGCACCTCTTGCACGCCGCCCTGCGCAACACGCTGGGGCCGCACGTGACGCAAAAGGGCTCGCTCGTGGAGGCGGATTATTTTCGCTTCGACTTCAGCCACGGCCAGGCGATGAGCGCTGACGAAATCGCCCGCGTTGAGAACGACGTCAACGCTGTCATCAGGCAGAACAGCGAGGGCGTGATCAAGGAGATGGCGCCGGCGAAGGCGATTGAAGAAGGCGCGCTCGCGCTGTTTGGCGAAAAGTACGGCGACCGCGTGCGCGTGCTGCGGCTGGGCGAGGCGCTCGACCACCAAGGCAAGGCTTATTCGGTCGAGCTGTGCGGGGGCACGCACGTGCAGCGCACGGGCGATATCGCGGTATTCGCGGTGCTGTCCGAGGGCGGGGTCGCGGCAGGCGTGCGCCGCATCGAGGCGGCGACGGGCGCGGCGGCTTTGACGCACTTGAAAAATCAGGCTGCGCTTGCGAAAGCGGCGGCCGCGACGTTGAAGTCGACCATTGCGGAGATGCCGGAGCGCGTCGCCCTGTTGCAGGACGAGCGCAAGAAGCTTGAACGGGAACTGAGCGAAGCCAAGAAGAAGCTCGCGCTCGCAGGCGGCGGCCGGGCTGCGCCCGCGGGGCCGGAGAGCGTCGCCGGCGTCTCGGTGCTGGCGCGCGTGCTCGAAGGCGTGCCGGCGAAGGATCTGCGCGGCCTCGTGGACGAAGGGAAGAAGTCGATTGGCTCCGGCGTGATCGCCTATGTTGGCGTCGAGGGCGGCAAGGCCGCGTTGGCGGTGGGGGTGACCGACGATCTCAAGGCCAAGGTGTCGGCGGTGGATCTGGTGAAAGCTGGCGTAGCGGCCGTGGGCGGACAAGGCGGCGGCGGCCGCCCGGACATGGCGCAGGGCGGCGGGCCTGACGGCGCAAAGGCGAGCGATGCGCTTGCCGCGATCCGTGATGCGATCAAAGGCGCGCTTGCGGCGTGATAGGCTATCGTATTGCCGAGGCGCGCGACGCTGGCGCGTTGGCGGCGTTCGCTGCGCAAAGCTTTGTCGATACGTTCGGCCACCTCTATCCGCCTGAGGATTTGCAAGCCTATCTTGCGGCCTCTTACGCGGCTGAGGCGATCGCCGGTGACATCAGCGACCCAAGCATGCATTGCGCGCTGGCGCTGGACGAGAACGATGAGATCGTCGGCTACGCGATGTCAGGACCGCTTGAGATCAAGGCCGCGCCGGCGACGGAGGGCTACGAACTCTATCGCCTTTATGTCGCCGAACGGGTGAAAGGCGCGGGCGTGGCGCGCCAACTCATGGACGATGTGCTGACGCAAGCGCGCGCATCGGGCGCCGGCGCGATTTGGCTCAGCGTTTGGGAAAACAATGAGCGCGCGCAGCGTTTCTATCGCGGCTATGGGTTCGAGCATGTGGGCGAACACAAGTTCATGGTCGGCCGCATCGCTGACCGCGACTTCATCTGGCGGTTGATGCTGTCGTGATCGGTTCGCCCCGGTAACGTCTCGGAAACCAAATCAATCGCTTTTGGGCGAGTCGATTCGGGTCTGGGGGACATGATGACGCATAACGACGCGCTGGCCGCTTTGCTCGGGCCAGAGCTTTTTGAGCGGCTGCAATGGAGCCGTCTCTCTGAAGGACAACGTGAAGCGATTCTGTCCGTGTTCCGAGTCGGATTGGGAGCTGGCGCGCAGTCAGGCGCCGTTTCGACGATCGATTCCGTGCTCGGGCGCGGGCGTGTGCTGATTTGCGAGGACGGTTCGCGCTGGCAGGCGCGCGAGCGTGATGACGCCGATCTGATCGAAGACTGGGGCGAGGGCGCGCTGGTGGCGATCTATCGCCACTTGGTCTACCGGCTTGATCCTTACCAAGCGGCAGAGGTGGAGTTGTTGCGCCTCTAGCCTTAGCTTGGCGGTTCGTTACGGAGCCGCATCAATGTCAAAATTCGAGACCATCCAACTGGCGATCGCCGAAAACATCGCCACCATCACGCTCAACCGGCCCGACCGGATGAACGCGTTCAATGGCGCGATGATCCGCGATTTCCTGGCGGCGTTCGACGAGACCGATGGCAATGATGACGTGCGCGCCGTGGTGGTCACCGGCGCGGGAAGGGCCTTCTGCGCCGGCGCCGATCTGGGCTCCGGCGGCGACACATTCAACTATGACAAGCGGGCCAAGGACCATCCCGCCTCAGACGCTGTTGGCGGGCAGCGCGACGGGGGCGGCCTGGTGGCGCTGCGCATTTATGAATCGCTGAAGCCCGTCATCGCCGCCGTGAATGGCGCCGCAGTCGGTGTTGGCGCGACCATGCTGTGCGCAATGGATGTGCGCCTCGCGTCTGAAAACGCAAAGTTCGGTTTCGTGTTTACACGCCGCGGCATCGTGCCCGAGACTCTGTCCTCGTATTTCCTGCCGCGATTGGTGGGTGTTTCCGCGGCGTTGGAATGGTTCATGACCGGGCGCATTTTCGGCGCGGGCGAGGCCAAGGAGCGCGGGCTCGTGCGCTCCGTCCACGCACCGGATGATTTGGCGCCGGCGGCCTACGCGCTGGCCCGCGAAATCGCCGAGAACACCTCGCCCGTCTCCGTGGCGCTGGCGCGGCGGATGGTTCTTGAGATGCTCGGCGCGGCCCATCCGATGGAAGCGCATAGGATCGAGAGCCGTCTCATGGTGGAGCGCGGCGCAGGGCCGGATGCGGCCGAGGGCGTGACATCCTTCCTCGAAAAACGTCCAGCGCGGTTTCCGCTGAAGGTTTCGCGCGACATGCCCGGCTGGTTTCCGCCCAAGCCCCCCGCGTACTGAGATGGGTGCTTTGAGTTAGATCAATACAGGGCCTGCGGCGCCGGTCGTAGCCTGTCCCTGGCGAAGGGAGTGGTTCATGCCCAACATCGCAAATCTGGACATCGACCCGTTGGCGCTGACCGCGCTTGGGTTTCTCGGCGTGGTGTTGGCGCTGACGCTCGGCCTGTTCGGCTGGCTCATGACGCGCGGCGGCAAACGCAAAGGCAGCTAGGGCGCCTTGCGCCGATATTGGACGAAGGCTGAGCGCTCAGCGAGTTTGTCATAGAGCGCCTGTGCGACCGTATTGTCCCTGTGGGTGTGCCAGTAGACCCGTGCGCAGCCCAGTGCATCGGCCCGTGCGTAAACCGCTTCGATCAAAGCCCGCCCCGCGCCTTTGTTTCGCGCCGCAGGCGCCGTGAACAAATCCTGCAAATAGCAGTAATCGCCGCGCGTTCCCGTGGAGCGATGAAGCACGCAGTGGACGATGCCGATGAGCGCGCCATCGTCGTCCTCCGCCGCAAACGCGAACATTGGTTCGTCCGGGTCAAGCAGGCGTGAGAAGGTCAGATCGGCCTGGGGCCCTTCGAACGCTTCTTCATAAAAATCGAGGTAGCCGCGCCAAAGCGGCTCCCATTGCGCGCGGTCGGCGGCGGCGAGGTCGCGGACCTTCACGCCGCCATAGCTTTGTCGAGATTGTCGCCGACCGCGTCGAGGAAGCCTTCGGTCGTAAGCCATTTCTGGTCAGCGCCCACGAGCAAAGCGAGGTCCTTGGTCATTTGGCCGGCCTCAACGGTATCGACGGTGACCTTCTCCAGCAGGAGCGCGTAGTCGATGAGCTTCTGGTTGCCATCGAGCTTGCCGCGATGGGCAAGCCCGCGCGTCCAGGCAAAGATCGACGCGACAGAGTTGGTGCTGGTCGGCTCGCCTTTCTGGTGCTGGCGATAGTGGCGCGTGACGGTGCCGTGAGCGGCTTCCGCCTCCATGGTCTTTCCATCGGGGGTGATCAAAACGGAGGTCATGAGCCCGAGCGAGCCGAAGCCCTGGGCGACGGTGTCGGACTGAACGTCGCCATCGTAGTTCTTGCAGGCCCATACGTAGCCGCCCGACCATTTCAGCGCAGAGGCCACCATGTCGTCGATCAGGCGGTGCTCGTAGGTGATCTTTTTGGCGGCGAATTTGTCCTTGAACTCGGCGTCGAAAATCTCCTGGAAGATATCCTTGAAGCGCCCGTCATAGGCCTTCAGGATCGTGTTCTTGGTGGAGAGATAAACCGGCCAGCCCTTCATCAAGCCGTAATTCATCGACGCGCGCGCGAAATCGCGGATGCTCTCATCGAGATTGTACATCGCCATGGTCACGCCTGCGCCAGGGGCTTTGAACACTTCCTTCTCGATTACCGCGCCGTCCTGGCCGACGAACTTGATGGTCAGCACGCCTGCGCCCGGAAACTTGAAATCGGTGGCGCGGTATTGGTCGCCGAAGGCATGGCGGCCGACCACGATCGGCTGCGTCCAGCCCGGCACAAGGCGGGGCACATTTTTGCAGATGATCGGCTCGCGGAAGATCACCCCGCCCAGGATGTTGCGGATGGTGCCGTTCGGGCTCTTCCACATTTCCTTAAGGCCGAATTCCTTCACGCGGGCTTCGTCCGGCGTGATGGTGGCGCACTTGACGGCGACGCCGTACTGCTTGGTGGCGTTGGCGGCGTCGATGGTGATCTGATCGTTGGTCTCGTCGCGCTTCTGGATCGAGAGATCGTAATATTTGGTCGAGATCGAGATAGGGGTGGATCAGCAGGTCCTTGATCAGCGCCCAGATGATCCGGGTCATCTCATCGCCGTCCATTTCGACGACCGGGTTGTCCACTTTGATCTTTGCCATGCGCAGCACCTCTCGAAACTCGGGCTGCGTGGTACGCGAGCTTGGGCGTGGCGCGCAAGCTTGCGTACGCGGCGGCAATACGAAATGAGAAGGGCGCATGACACGCGCGCCCAACATGCCCGCTCCCATCGAAGAGGATTGGCCGGCGATCTGCCTTGTCCGGCCGCAAATGGGCGAAAACATCGGCGCCGTTGCGCGGGTGATGCTGAACTTCGGGCTCACAGGCTTGCGCCTGGTGGCGCCGCGCGACCGCTGGCCCAATCCCAAGGCGGAGGCCGTTGCGGTGGGCGCCGACCGCGTGCTCACGCAGGCGGCGGTGGAGTGGCGCGTAGAGGACGCCCTGGCCGACGCAACCCTGGTGGTGGCCGCGACAGCACGCCCGCGCGGGTTGGAGAAGCCGGTATGGGGAGCGCGGCAGGCGGCGACGAACCTGCGGGCCGCGATTGCTCAGGGGGAGCGCCCGGTTGTTATGTTCGGACCGGAGGCCGCGGGGCTGGAGACCGAGGATGTGGCGCGCGCCGACGCCATCCTGACGCTGCCGGTGAACCCCGGTTTCGCTTCGCTCAATCTGGCGAACGCCGTGGCGGTATTTGCGTTCTCGTATGCGGAGGCGCGCCAGCTTGCGGATACGCCAAGCTGGTTTCGCGATTCCGACAGCCCGCCCGCAACGCAGGCCGAACTCGACGCCATGTTCGCGCACCTCGATGAACAGCTCGAACATGGCCGCTTCTTCCATCCGCTCGACAAGGCGCCCCTGATGAAGCGGAATTTGCGGGCGATGTTCTTGCGCGCGCGGCTGACACAGCAGGAGGCGCAGACCATGCGCGGCGTGATCAAGGCGCTGACGATCGGGCGCGGGGGGAGAAAGAAGGGCGATCTGTAGGAAGGGGCTTTACCCCGGATAGGGGAAAAGTTTATCCACAAGGCCCTTGGATTGAGAGCGCCCATGCTGAAGAGCAGACGCCGCAAGCCCGCGACAGAGCCGCGCCCCTCGCGCGAGCTTGTGCCGTGGGGCGGAGAAGAGGTCGATGTCGACCGCTTCTGGGCCGAGAGCTGGATTGATCTGCTCAACAGGCAGCGCTGGCTCTCCAAGAGATTGAAGCTCGACGCCGCGCCATGGCTGGTGGATCAGAACGCCGGCATCATTCAGTTCGATCGCAAGGACGGCGCGCGGGTGACCGCCCCCGTCCAGATCATCGGCGCGTGGAATCCGCGGACAGCAATGTTCCGCTGGGGCTGGGACCATCCCATGGTGGTGCAGCGCTTGCGCAACGACGCCGAACGCACGCGCTGGTTTGGCGACAAGCACGGGCTCGAAGAGCTGACCGAGCGCGCGCTCAAGATGAGCGAGCAGGAGGCGTGGCAGATGACCGCGCTGGCGATGAAGGTCAATGGCTCACACGGCGTCTATCGTGCGCCGACGGAAGGCCCCGTCATCTTCATGACGCTGGGCGAGCCGAAGATCAGAAAATAGCTCCGGCGGTTCAGGCGCCGTTCGCTCCCGCCCGCTGGAGGCCGAGCGCAAGAATGCGATTGAGCAGATCGGCGTACTCAAGGCCGTCATAAAGCGCTGATTGCGCAAGTTCTTCGCTGGCGGCGATTTCCGGATTCGGGTTGGCCTCGATGAAGTAGGGCACGCCGTCGGCGCTGAGGCGCAGATCGATGCGCGCGTATCCATCGAGCTCAAGGATGCGGCAGGTGCGTTTGACCATGTCGCGGATCTTGGACTCCAGCGCTGGGGCCAAGTCCTCTGCGGGCCCCTGCATGACGCCGCGCCGTTTCTGGTACTCGACGTTGTGCTTCACACGCTCGGTGGCGATCGGAAGCGCCCCGCTCGGCAGATCGGTGAACTCAAGCTCCCAGATCGGCAGAACGCGCAGACGGTCATTCCCAAGAACACCAACGTAAAGCTCGCGCCCGTCGATATATTGCTCAGCGATCGCGGCAGTGCCGACGCGCTCATGAATGAAGGCGACGCGTTCAGCCAGCTTCTCGTCACTATCGACGACGGAAGCTTGCGAGATGCCCAGCGAAGCATCTTCGGTGAGGCTCTTCACGATGAGCGGAAATTCCAGGCGGCTCGGGCGCTTGGTCTTGCGGCCGAGCGGAAACACCGCGAACGCGGGCACCGGCAGGCGGTGATACTTGAGCAGCTTCTTTGAGAGGTCCTTGCCCTGCGAGAGCATGAGCCCGCGCGAGTTGCAGCCCGTGTAGGGCACGCGCAGCAATTCGAGGAAGCTGGCCACGTGCTGGCAATAGAGCGTATCGCCGTGAAACTGATCGAGCAGGTTGAAGACGATATCAGGCTTCCATTCCTCGATGGTGTCGCGCAGCGTGGTCAATTCATACTGAACGCCAAGGCCAAGCAGCTCATGGCCGCTTTCCCGCAACGTGTTGAAGACGTCGTACTCGGTCTTGCAGGCGAAGATTTCCTGCTCCGTCAGGCCCTTCAACGAGTCCGGCGGTAATTGATCGGGGCGGCACACCGCCAGCACGCGGAGTTTTCTCATACTGCGAACCACTGGCGGCGCGAGGACGAATACTGTGTGAACACCGCCTTCGAACTCAACATTGCGGTGAGTTCGAGCCGGATTTGCTGGGCGTTGCCGGGCGCGCGCAGCTTCAGCGCCCGGCAACGGTTGATCATATCGTCCAGCGCTGCTTCCAGCGCCACCGGATATTCTCCGGTCCAGCGCGAAACAGAGCGGATGACCTGGGTGCGATGGCGGCGAATGACCGCCGCCGCCAAAGGCGCGCTGGCGTGGCGGGGCTCGTCGGAAAACACGCGGCGCAAATCGCGATCGAAGACAGTGGGAGAATCCACCGCATAGCGCTCACGCTTGTGTTCGTAGTGCTCGCCCAGAGTGCCGTGCAGTTTGCTCAGCGGATCGACATGAGTGCGCTTGACCGGCGGCGGCTTCTCGCCGGCGATCTCCTCCATCAGCTCATTGACATAGATGAGCTTTTCCAGTGCAGGCCAGCCGGCGTAGCGCTTGCGCCAATTGTACCGGGGCGTCAGCCACACGGCGAAAGTTTCGGCGAAATCTTCGTCAGGATGGCACTGCGCATACCAGCGGCGCAGATACTGCACGTAGTTCTTGCTGGTTGGATTGGCGCGATAGTGTTCGGGATAGGGCTGGCTGGCGCGGCCGAAAAGCGTCTGCCAGCGCCTGCGGCGGTGTAGAGCGTAAGCGTGCTGAACGACATGGCCCGCCTCATGGCGGAGGATGCGCATGCACTCGCGCCGCGTGCCGCCTTCAACCTCCAACATCATCTTGCGCTCAAGACGCATCAAGCGCGGATGGGCGAGGTAAAACGGAAACGCGATGCCGGGCGTCTCCGGCGGGCTGAACCATTCGTCGGAAATCCAGCCATGGGCGCGCAGAACGATCTCCCGCCCGTCGAGCTCGGCGTTGAGATCACGCAGGCAATCAGCCAGCCAAGTGCCCTCCAAAGAGAGCTTCAGGTCGCGGAGCGGTGTTGCAAGCAATTGGTCGTCGGCCAGCTTGGCCCATTGGGAGGGAGAGTTTCTCTTTGGTTTTGCTGCCGAACCAATCCTGCCCATTGATGATCTTATCCCGCGTCGTCTGCACGGCGCCCCACGAGTTCATGGCCCTCGGCGCCGATGATTTCCAGATTCTGGAATTCGCCAGCAGCGAATCCGATTTCATCATCAACATACACCACGCCATCGATTTCTGGCGCATCTGCTTTCGTGCGAAACGCGTACGCTTCTGCGTCCTCGTCCCAGCCGTCGCACAGGGCCGCGACGGTCTGGCCGATCATGGTCTCGCCGCGGGCGTGAGCCAGGGCGGTCTGAACCTCCATGAAGCGATCGAAGCGTTCGTCGATGTCGTCCTGATCGAGATGGCCGGGGAGGTCGCGCGAGGGCGCGCCGTCAACGTTTTCGTATTTGAAACAGCCTGCGCGATCGATGCCGGCTTCTTCGATGAAATCGAGGAGGGTTTCGAAATCGTCCTCCGTCTCGCCGGGGAAGCCGACGATGAACGAGGAGCGGATGGTCAGGTCGGGGCAGGCCTTGCGCCAAGCCTTGATGCGATCGAGCACCTTCTCCTGATTGGCGGGGCGGCGCATAGCTTTCAGGATCCCCGGCGCGGCGTGCTGAAAGGGAATGTCGAGATAGGGAAGGATCTTGCCTTCCGCCATCAGGGCGATGACGTCGTCGACGTGCGGGTACGGATAGACGTAGTGCAGGCGCACCCAGAGGGGATCGTCTTCGCCGCCCAGGTCTCCGAGCTCTTTGCAGAGATCGAGGAATTTGGCGCGAACCGCGCGATCCTTCCATTTGCTTTCCGCGTATTTGATATCAACGCCGTAGGCGGAGGTGTCCTGACTGATGACCAGCAACTCCTTCACCCCGGCGCGCACCAGCGCTTCGGCCTCCTTCAGCACGGCGTTTGCAGGCCTTGAAACGAGGTCGCCGCGGATGCTTGGGATGATGCAGAAGCTGCAGCGATTGTTGCAGCCTTCTGAAATCTTCAGATAGGCGTAGTGGCGGGGCGTGAGCCGGTAACCGCCCGCGGGCGCGAGGTCGATCTTCGGATCGTGTGTTTGCGGCAAATGTGCGTGCACGGCGCCGACGACGGCTTCGTACTGATGGGGGCCGGTGATCTCCAGCACTTTCGGATGCGCGCCGCGGATAAGACCCTCTTCCTTACCGAGGCAGCCCGTGACGATGACTTTGCCGTTCTCGGTGATGGCTTCGCCGATGGCTTCAAGGCTTTCGGCCTTGGCGCTATCGAGAAAACCGCAGGTGTTGACGATGACAAGATCGGCGCCCTCGTAGCTGCCGCTCAGCTGATATCCATCGCTGCGCAGGCGCGTGATGATGCGCTCGCTATCAACGAGCGCTTTGGGACAGCCGAGGCTGACCACGCCGATGGTCGGCGCTTTTTCGGCCATGAGAAATCCTTGCCTTGAGGGGCGGGATTGTACCTGAACGAGGCGCCCGCCTCCAAGCGTGGGCCAGCGAGTGCGCTCTCGGGCAGGGTGCGGCGCCATGGCTATATGCGAATGACTTGCAAGAACGGCCGAGTTCTGGCTAAATCGCCCCCGCTGCGAACGGCTTGCAGAATTCTTCTTTGCTTTCAGAGTAGTGCGGCATGTACGTCTGCAATTGTAACGGCGTGACTCGGAACGAGGTCGATGAGGCCATCGGCGCTGGAGCGCGGGGGCCGGAGGAAGTGCTCGCCCATCATGGCTGCGAGCCCTGCTGCGGGCGTTGCCTCCCCGAGATCGCCGAAGGCATTGCATGCGGCGGGCTGGGCAAGAGCCGGAGCCTCGTCGCGGCGGAATAGGGGCTGCGCATGAAGGGCGACGCGGAAATCATCAAGAGGCTCAACGCGATCCTCACCAACGAGCTGACTTCCATCAATCAGTACTTCCTGCATGCGCGGATGTACCAGAACGAGGGGTACGGAAAGCTCGGCAAAAAGACCTACGAAGAATCCGTAGAAGAGATGAAGCACGCCGACAGGTTGGTGAAGCGCATTCTTCTTCTCGACGGCCATCCCAATCTGCAAAATCTCGGCAAGCTTCAGATCGGCGAGAGCGTTGAGGAGCGTCTGCAGGCGGATCTCAGCGCAGAGCGCAACGGGCACAAGGCAATCGTGGAGACGATCGCAGTGTGCGAAACCAAGCAGGACTATGTTTCGCGTGATCTGCTCGTTGAACTTCTCGACGACACCGAAGAGCACATCGACTTTCTCGAAACCCAGATCCAGGTGCTGAGCGAGATCGGCCTGCAGAACTATCTGCAGAGCCAATACGAACTCGAAGCCTGACCGCGTAACTTCCGTTTCAGCCTGGCCGTATTACCGTGCTGATTCAGGGGCGCTGAAACATGGAAATCGTTAACGGTTACGTTTGCCGCAATTGTTCCGAGGTGGAGCTGGCGCACCGCTTCATCGACCCTAGCAAACCTGAAGCTGGTCCTTTCGGCGTCCAGGCAATGGGCGATGCTGCGGCGCAGGACTCAATGTCCCGTCTGCAAACCGCTGAGGGCGTGAGCGCGGCAGCGCCTGCACAAAAGGCGTCGCTTGACGCCGCGCGCGGCGGCCTCCTGGACGTTACGGTTTGAAAGAGGGCGCCTAGCGCGCGAGAGGCGCTGCGGCCTGCTTGCTGTCAAAGGCCACGATTTCCGTGAAGCCCTCGCCACGGCGCGCCTTGTCGAGGGCCGCCTCGCTGATGACCAGCCAGTCGCCGGCGTCCGACATCGATGTGAAAGAGCGGACGGCGCTTGACATTTCTTTCTTCATGTTACGGCCGTCGATCCAATAGGCGACAAGCGGCTCGACATGCGAACTCAGGCAAACCCAGGCGGCCCGGCGGATCATGTCGAACTGAAGCGGCGCGAAGAGAACGCGATAATAGTCAAACAGGGCGTCGAGGTCCGCCGGCGTGACGGACTCGAAGTGGGCGCCCGGGTGGATGAGGTTCAGCGTGTCCTGCCGCAGATAGGACGGGTTGCGCGCAAGGTACTCCGCGAGCGCGCGCAGCTCCTCGAGCGCGATGGCGTCGCGGTATTCGACCAAATTCAGCTCTAGCGCCGGGCTGTGCCGAAGGGCAACGCTCATCAAGACAACTCCTACGCGAGCCTTGCGCCCGGCCCTTTGAGAAAGTCTTAACGATGATGTTATCGGGCGCGCCGCAGCCAGGGCTTGTCGAAAGGGGATTGACTCTGCAGGGCGAGGCCGGGCTCGGCTTATGGTCATGAAACGCATCCTGCTGCTGGCGGCATTTCTCGGCGCTTGTGCTGGTTCCCCTGAGCGCGAAGCGCCAGCCATCGCGGCTGTCACGCCCGCTCCTGTCATCGCCGCTGAGCACGCCTTTGCGGCGCGCGCGGGAGAGATCGGCTGGATACCTGCGTTCCGGGAATTCACCGCGCCAGATGGACAAACCGCGCAGGCCGAAATTGTCAGCGCGCCAGAAACGCTGGCGCAGGCGCCCGATGACGGGCTGCGGACGCTGTATTGGTGGCCTTCCTATGCCGGGATCGCCTTGTCTGGCGATCTTGGCTTCACCACTGGCCCATACAGCATCGACGAGGCGCGCACGCCTGCAGGGCAATATTTTACAGTGTGGCGCAGGCAGCCGGATGGAAGCTGGAAGTGGATCTGGGATGGCGGGCCAGGGCCTGTGGCCGAACCTGGTCCGCCCGCTGCAGCAGACCTCGTTGTGCCGGCGCTGCCGGTCGCCAGCGCGGGCGTGGGCGCGGAAGCGGCGCGGGCCCAGGTGACGGCGCTCGAAGCCGGCCTGGCAAATTCGCAGGCGCTTGCCGCGCGCCTGTCGAGCGATGCGCACGTCTATCGCGCGGGCCGCCAGCGTGCATTCGGCGGCGAAGCCTCGGCGGCCAATGCTGTTCTGCCCACCGGCGAAGTGACCTACCAGCTGCACCGCGTTGAGGTGTCGGAGGCTGGCGACCTCGCATTTGCGCTCGGTGAAGCGGCCTGGACCCGAGACGGGCAACCACGCCTCGGTTTTTACGCCCGCATTTGGCAGTACCGGACAGGCGAGGGCTGGCGCGTGGTGTACGACCAGCTGATTGGACGTGCGCCGCCTCCCCAGAATTGACTTTGGGGTTCATTTCAACGAAAAGCCCCGCTTTCCGCGCCGCCCCCTAGGGAATGCGCGGGCGATGCTGGGCGACGGGCGAACCGCCAGGGCAGTCGCGGCTTCATCGGGAAGCCGCCGGTCCCCGTCACGGAAGAAGGCGCATTCAGCGCATGACGAAGCGTATTCAAGCCAAATATAAGTCCGATCGCCGGTTCGGCCAGAATCTCTGGGGCCGGCCCAAGTCTCCGGTGAACAAGCGCCAATATGGCCCTGGCCAGCATGGTCAGCGCCGCAAGGGCAAGACCTCTGACTTCGGTCTGCAACTCGTGGCCAAGCAGAAGCTGCGCCTCTATTACGGCAACATCACCGAAAAGCAGTTCCGCAAGACCTACGAGGAAGCTGCGCGCCGGAAGGGCAACACCGCCGAAAACCTTATCGGCTTGCTCGAAAGCCGCCTTGATGCGGTGGTCTATCGCAGCAAATTCGCGCCGACAGTGTTCTCGGCCCGTCAGTTCGTGAACCACGGCCATGTGAAGGTGAACGGGCGCCGCGTCACCATCCCGTCATTCCTGGTGAAAGCCGGAGACGTGATCGAGGTGCGCGACAAAGCCAAGTCGATGGCGATCGTCCTGGAAGCGCTGCAGAGCCAAGAGCGCGAGACGCCGGACTACATCGAGGTCGATCCGAAGGGCATGACGGCGCGTTATCAGCGCGTCCCAACGCTCTCGGACGTGCCGTATCCGGTGCAGATGGAGCCCAACCTCGTGGTCGAATACTACGCGAGCTGAGGCTGCTCCCGGCTGAAGATCCAGGGCCCTCCCTCGCGGAGGGCCCTTTTCTTTGTATGGTGTCGCGATGAAGATCGATTTCGAGGCGCTCGACGCCGCCATCCGCATCGAGCCAGGCGCCAAATCCGGCTTGGGAAAGCGCGATCCTGTTTGCGACCACCTGTTTCCCGAGCGCGAGGCCGCGGAGGAGGCGACGGCCGCATGCGCGAAAGCAATAGACGCTCTGCAGGACCGGCTCTGGGCCGAGCGCAAGAACGCGCTGCTGGTCGTGCTGCAAGGCATCGACACCTCAGGCAAGGACGGCACGGTGCGCGGCGTGTTCAACCAGTGCGGACCGCTGGGCGTAGCGGTGACCGCGTTCGGCAAGCCCACGGAGGAAGAGCTCGCCCATGATTATCTCTGGCGCGTGCACGCCGCCACGCCGAAGCGGGGCATGATCGGCGTCTTCAACCGCTCGCATTACGAGGACGTGCTGGTGGTGAAAGTGCGCAAGTTCGCGCCCGCCAAAGCGATCGAGCAACGTTATGAGCAGATCAAC
This sequence comes from Hyphomonadaceae bacterium, assembly GCA_041398345.1. GTDB lineage: Bacteria > Pseudomonadota > Alphaproteobacteria > Caulobacterales > Aquidulcibacteraceae > Vitreimonas. Next base: position 13,842 of record JAWKUY010000009.1, read on the forward strand.
GCCTTCGAAAAGCACCTGACCGAGAACGGCGTGACGGTCCTCAAATTCATGCTGCATATTTCAAAGGACGAGCAGCGCGAGCGGCTGCAGGAGCGTCTCGATCAGCCGGCGAAGAATTGGAAATTCAATCCCGGCGACCTCGAAGACCGCGCGCTGTGGGACGATTTTGCGAAGGCTTATGAGGTCATGCTTGATCGCTGCTCGACGGAGCACGCGCCATGGCGAGTGGTGCCTGCCGACAAGAAATGGCGGCGCAATGCAATCATTTCCGCTGTCGTCCACGACACGCTCGAGCGGCTCGACCCGCAATACCCGAAGCCGGATTGGAAACCCTCGGACTTCAAGATCACCTAGACTGTTCGCTCGACAGCACCTTATCGGCATCGACATCGCGGATGATGCCAAGCGAGATCACACGCTTGAGGGCGTCCTCCGGGCTGACGGCCAGCGGCCGCAGCGCGGCGCGATCCAGATAGAGCAAGAACCCTGACGTCGGAATGGGCGCCTGCGGCACGTAGACCGCCACAAGGTCGGCGCCGATGTCGTGAGCGACCTCGGCGTTATCCTCATTGGTGACGAAGCCGATCGCCCAGACGCCGGGCTTTGGGAATTCAACCAGCACGGCTTGCTTGAATGATGTGCGTTCGGGAGCGGCGACCTGCTTGAACACCTGTTTCGCCCCGCCATAGATCGAGCGCACCAGCGGCAGATTGGCGATGCCGGAATCGGCCGTATTGACGATCCAGCGGCCGACGAGGTTGCCCGCCAGCGCGCCGACGATGGTGAGCGCGCTCACCGCCAGCAGCACGCCCCCGCCAGGGAAGCGGGTCAAGAATTCCAGATTGCCGGGAACCAGCGGCTCAACGCGGGTGTCGATGAACGTCACCACCATCCAGATCAGCCAGACCGTCACGACAAACGGCAGGACAAGCGCGACGCCGGCGAGGAAGGAATTGCGCAGCCAAGCGAGCGGGTGGAACTGGCCGGGGCGGGAAGTCATGGGTGGCATGTAGGCCAAGCCGCCGCGCTCTGAAAGCGGGCTGGCGCCGGGTTCTGCACGTTCCTACCTTTGCCTTTATGTTTGGCCGCAAGATCAAGCTCGCTTCCGCGCCGCGTCAACGTGGGCCACGGGATGGCTTTTCCGAGACCGTCAGTCGCGCCGTTGAAACGATAGGCCCTGCCGTGATCGGCGTGCGGCGCACGAACCGGGCCCGCGATCTTTATGACGGCGCGGGCTCAGGCGTCATCATCTCTTCCGACGGCTATGCGCTGACCAACAATCACGTCGTGCGCGGGGCGGGGCGCCTTGAGGGCGTTTTGCATGACGGGGCGGTGGCTTCAGCGGAAATCGTCGGGACCGATCCCGATACCGACTTGGCGCTGCTGCGCCTGAACGGTCACGGCCATCGCAGCGCAGAGCTTGGCGATTCCGGCGCTCTACGAGTTGGCGAGCTTTCGATCGCCATGGGCAATCCGCTCGGCCTGCAGGCGACGGTCACGGTGGGTGTCATCTCTGCCCTGCGCAGGACGCTGCGGGGCGAGAGCGGCCGGTTGATAGAAGACGTGATCCAAACCGATGCGGCGCTAAACCCGGGCAATTCCGGGGGCGCGCTGGTCGATGCGCATGGCGCCGTGGTGGGTATTAACACCGCGATCATTGGCGGCGCGCAGGGCCTTTGTTTTGCGGTTCCCAGCAACACGGCGAAATTGGTGATCCCAGAGCTGATGCGGGACGGGCGCGTGGCTCGCGGCTGGTTCGGCATTGCCGGCCAGACGCAGGAATTGTCCAGGGCCCTGGTGCGGCGGCTGAATCTCAGTGTGACAAGCGGCGTGCTGGTTGTCGCGGTCATGCGGGGCGGGCCGGCCGAGGCGGCTGGGTTGCGGCTGGGAGACGTCGTGCTGCGCCTTGACGGTGAGGCGACCCCATCCGTGGACGCTATCCACAAGCTCCTGACCAGGGAGCGCATTAGCCGCAGGGTCGCGCTCGACATCCTGCGCGACGGCGCGCGAGCGCGCATTGACTTGGCTGTGACCGGCAGGCCGGTGGCGCAAACCGACGCTTAGGCCGAAAGGCTGACGCCCTTTTCGTCGAACAACGCCTTGAGCTCGCCGGTCTGGAACATTTCCCGGACAATGTCGCAGCCGCCGACAAACTCGCCCTTGACGTAGAGCTGGGGAATTGTCGGCCAGTTGGCGAATTCTTTGACGCCCTGGCGGATTTCGTCGTTGGCGAGGACGTTCACGTCGTGGAAGGGCGCGCCCATGTGGTCGAGAATGCGCACGACCATGTTGGAAAACCCGCACTGAGGCTGCTCAGCGGTTCCCTTCATGTAGAGCACAATGTCGTGGGCGCTGATTGTATCGCGGATAGCTTGTGCGGTGTCGGTCATGGGTAATCCTCGCCGCTGAGGTAAGGCGGCTTGGGCGGGCCATCAAGCCTTACGGCTTGGGGCCGGTGTCCAGCGCCAGGGCATGGAGTTCCCCGCCCATCCGCCCCTGGAGGGCGGCGTAAACCATCTGGTGCTGGGCCACCCGCGATTTGCCGGCAAAGGCCGCCGATCGGATGAAGGCCCGGTAGTGGTCGCCGTCTCCGGCCAAATCCTCAATACGTAGCTCCGCGTCGGGGAAGGCTCGCCTAAGGAGCGTTTCAAGGTCGTCTGACGTCATGGCCATGGCGGGGCGGACGGTATCAGCATTTCCCTCGGCGCGCATGGGCCGGGGCGGGCCCTCGAGGCCTGAAACTGCTTCCAACTGCATTCAGTGGTCGCAAACACATGACGTTCACGAAAGTTTTGATTGCGCTGATGGGGGCTGCTCGGGCATTTGGCCCAACGGGGGAGAGGCGATCACTCAAGATCGCCCACTGCGTGGGAGACGTTGACAAGATCACCTTTTCCGAAAATTTAGGCGCTGGCGTCGGCGGTGGCCGGATCGGACAGCCGCAGCGCGCGGCGATCTGGGTCCGGTCGAGGTGGGAAGGTGCATTTTGGGCCCGGTGAGCGGGCCGCTTGTAACCGTCCATCACATGCAGAATCTCCTTCGCGGTTGTCCGGGCGGTTTGCGCAAGGGCAGCCAAACAGAATTCAGGGCAGGCACAAAGGGAAGACCATGACGTTGATGAATTCGCTGCTGATGTTTGCGCAGCAAACCACCGCACCTGCGGCTGGCGCCACGCCCGAAGCGGCGGCGGTTCCAGCGCCAACGCCGACGTTGAGCGATTCTGAACGCGCGGCAGCGCAGGCTGCCGGAGCGCAGGCTCAAGCGGAGGCCGCCGGTCAACAAGAAGTGTCGATGCTGGAACTCGTCCAGCATCTCAACGGCGTCGAGATCGGCGTCATGATCATCTTGGGCCTGTGCGCGATCTACGCTGTCGCGCTGCTGTTCGAGAAAATCTACGTGATGCGCAAGGCGTCGGGGCAGACGAAGGATTTCCTAGCCTCGTTCCGCAAGGCCAACTCGGTTGAGGAAGCCGAAGCCATCGTCCGCAAGCTGCCGAATTCCGGCATCAAGTCGATGTTCGACGCCGGCATGGCGGAAGTCCGCCGGACGCAGGATCTCGGCCTCTACACAATGCGTGACGCGCGCGATCACACCATGCAGCGCGTGGCCTCAGCGATGTCGACCCGCCAAAACGACCACCTGGAAGATCTTGGCTCCTCGATGACCTTCCTTGCTTCGATCGGCGCGAACGCCCCGTTTATCGGTCTGTTCGGCACGGTGTGGGGCATCATGGTGGCGTTCGTCGGCATTGCGAAGACGCAGACGACGTCCCTGGCGGTCGTCGCGCCGGGCATCGCCGGCGCCCTCCTCGCCACCGCCGCAGGTCTTGCCGCCGCTATCCCGGCGGTGCTGATCTACAACTTCGCCGCGAAGCAAATCTCCAAGCAAGCCAACAAGCTCGATGACTTCGCCTCCGAATTCATTGCGCTCGTGTCCCGCGACATGGATCGTCGCGCGGGCTGAGATTGGCCTAGGCTTGGAGGACCCCAATGGCGGGCAAAATCTCAGCAGGTGGAGGGGGCCGCAAACGCGGCTCCCACGACGTGACCGCGGATCCCAACGTGATCCCGTTCATCGACATCATGCTCGTGCTTCTGATCATCTTCATGATCGCAGCGCCGATCTCGAGCGTGGATATCGAGGTCTCGATGCCGCAGGCTCGCATCCAGCCGTCGCAACGGCCGCCGCGTCCGACGTGGATATCGATCACGGACGGGCCACAGGGCGTTCAGACGTATGTGATGAACGATGCTGTCGACATCGCGAACATCGGGCCGCGCACCTACGACGCGGTGCGGGTGAATTCTCCGCAAATCGCCGACGACGAATTCGAGATCAAGGATCAGCGTATCTACATTCGCGCTGACGGTGAACTCGCCTATCGCCATGTCGTGCGGGTGATGAACCAGCTCCAGAACGAGGGCTTCAGCAAGATCGGCCTCGTCGCCGAAGACCGGCGGAGGTAGACGATGGGCGCGAAGGTAGGAGGTTCGAAGGACGGGCCGGTTTCCGAACCGAACGTCATTCCGTTCATCGACATTCTGTTGGTGCTGCTCATCATCTTCATGGTGACGGCGCCGATCCCGACCGTGGACATCCGCGTTGACTTGCCGCCGCCAAATCCGGTGCCAATTCGCCTGGAAGGTCTCAATCCGACGATTGTGGGCATTCGCGAGACGCCCTCCGGGCTCGCGATCTACGTGGACGAGGAAGTGGTGCAGCTGGCGCAGCTGGGCGACAGAACTCTTGACCACGCAATCCGCAACAATCCCGCGCTCAATGTTGAGGACATGTACGCGGAGGCGCGGATTTTTGTGCGCGCCGACCAGAGCACGGCGTACGTCAACGTCGTCAACGTCATGAGCCGGCTTCAAGAAGAAGGTTTCGCCAAGGTGGGCATCTTCGCTGAACTCGCGAGCGAGGGATAGGACGCAATGATTGGTCTTCGTCTCATCTCGTTCGCGCTGGCGGCGCTGATCTGCATTTCGATCGTCTATCTGGCGATCACCCGCAAATTCAGCGCCATCTCCGACTTGTTCGAGGATTCCGCGGCTGTGAAAGTCGAGATCGAGGAAGAGGAAAAGCCGCCTCCGCCTCCGCCGCCGCCGCCGGATCGCCCGCCGCCGCCGCCGCCGCCAGAGCAGCGCGTGCCGCCGCCGGACTTGTCCGCTCCGCCGACGCCGACGCCCATTCCGGTTGCGGTGGATCCGCCGCCGGCGCCGCCGACGCCTTCCGTCATCACCAATCCGGTGTGGCTGGAGCAGCCGAACGCACGGGATTTCTCGCGCTACTACCCCGATCGCGCTCAACAGCGCGGTGTCGAGGGGCGTGCGACAATCGAATGCCTCGTTGGCGCCGATGGCCGACTTTCGTGCACGGTCACGGCGGAGGACCCCGCTGGTTACGGGTTCGGCGAGGCGACGCTGCAGGTCTCCAGGCACTTCCGTCTGGCGCCGGCGACGCGCGACGGGCAGGCAACCTCCGGGGGCCGCATCCGCCGCACGATCCGCTGGGTCTTGCCAGACTAGGCGCGGACGAGCGGCGCATATGTCGCCGCTCGTTTGGAGCCGGATTTGGAGCTAGGCGCGAATGGCGCGCGTAGCGCAACCAAATGCGACGGCGGTAACCCGCGCCGTGAGCGTAACGGTCGCGGCGTTGCTCGTCGGCGCGCTGGTTTTCGCCGCTCTCACGCAGCGCTACCGGTTGGAGCGTCAGGCGCCAGCCGGATCCGTAACGGTCGTCAGCGAACTCCAGCCGTCAGCTCCGCCGGCACCTGCGGCGCCCGTCGTTCGCGAGCGCCCGCCGCCGGTGCGCCGCGAGGCGCCGGTACAGGAGGCGCCCGCCGCTCCTCCAAGCGAAGACGCGTCCGCGGCGCCCGGCGCTGATCCTGTGGTCATCACCGCGCCCGTGTGGGTCAGGCGCCCGCGCAATCCGGAACGCTACTATCCTCGCGATGCATTCCGCCAAGGCGTCGCCGGCGAGGTCGTCTTGGACTGCCTTGTGGAGACGTCGGGCGCGTTGAGATGTTCGATCGTGTCCGAAGTCCCGGAGGGGTGGGGATTTGGCGAGGCGGCGATGGCTATTGCGTCGGCGCATGAGATGCGTCCCGCGACCCGCGGCGGGGTTGCGGTGGAGGGGCGCTACGCCATGACCATCCCATTCTCAGCTTCCTCTGATCGCTAGGGACGATGTCGCCTCACTGGGAATGTCTTGCAGGTGAATAGCCCCACAAGGGCGTGAGCAACGCCAACGCCGCCGCCGCCGCCGCGAGGCCAATAGCTGGCGTGGCCGCGGCGACGGCGGGGCCGAATTGGCCTGCGGCGAAGCCGACAACCGCTGACCCGATCGGCGCTCCGCCCATGAACCCCATCGAGTACACCGCCAGCACACGGCCCAGATATTGCTGGCCCGCCGCGCCCTGGACGATGGTGCGGCTCATCGAGATTGCAACGCCCGCAGCCAGGCCCCACCCAACGACGACGCCAGCGAGAACGTCGAACGGTTTGTGGAAGGCAAAACTGAACAGCGCCGCCGCACTGATGAGGTGCGAGAGGATGAGCGCGCGTCCAGGGCGGCGAAGAGGCTTCAAGCGGCTTAGGAACACCGCCGACACAAAGGAAGCGCTCCAGAAGAAGGCGAGCAGCGCAGCCAGCCTTGCCGCCTGCTGGTGAGAGTCGCCACCGTAATTTTCGCGCACAACCAGCGGAAACAGAACCTGGAAGGAGCCGATGACAAACACCCCGACATAGGCCGCGGAAATCAGCATCGGCGACATGATCGGATCGCGAAAGGCGTAGAGCAGGCCGTCCCGCATATCGCGCAACGCGCCCTGAATGCTGCGCTCATGGCCATGCGGCTTCGGCGCGCGTATGCCCAAGCAAACAGCCGCGCCCAAGGTGAGCGCGAGCGCCTGGAGCGCAAGAAATGGCGCTGGATGGGCGCCGGCCGAGCGCGCCACCAAAATTCCTGCGATCTGGGCGCCGATCTGCACCGCCGTGGTGACAGCCGCCGCTGTGGCGATTGGGGTGTGGCGCCCGCGTTCGGCTTCACGCGCCAGCACCCCGTTCAGGGCGGCGTCCCGCACGGGCATCATGAATGCAGCGCATCCGCCGACGATGACGGCGTAGCCGATCAGGATCGAATAACTCAGCGCATCGTAGCGGATGACCGCGCCGAGGCCGAGGCTCATGAACGCGAACGCGAGATTGAGTTTCGCCAGAGTCGGACCCGCGCGTGCGCGCTCGGCGAGCAGCCCGCCAAACAGAAGGAAGCAGAACATCGGCGCCGACAGCGCCGATTGCGCAAGCCCGATGCCCGCCGGCGAGGCATCCAAAAAGAACGCCACCAGGGACGGGAACAGCACGAACTGCATCCCAAACGCGAAGAAATAGAGGGCGACCAGCGTGTAGTAGAGGTGGAGCTCGGACACGATGCCCTTGCCCTTTCCTCCGCGGTTGAACGCCGCTGTTTCCATGCCTTGGGGCTTAGTGGGTGGCGCGTGGCGCTGTCCAGGGGCGACGTCGTTGACGAGAGCTTAACATAGTGCGTGGTCCCGTCGGGTCTGCGATGCCGCTTGCGAATCAAACCCGGCTCGAACCGAGCGATCCGCTGCCGGCTTTGGAGCTGACGGCGGAACATGTTCCGCGCGCGCGGACCGAACTCGTGGAGCGGCTCTGCGACATCGTATCTTGGCCAGAAACACGGCTGCCTGCCTACGAGCGGCAGTTGGCTGCCGATATTCTCGTCGGGTTGTTGCGCACGAGCAATGCAGAGCTGCGCAGTCGCTGCGCGCAAGGGGTCGCGCGCATTCATGACGCGCCGAAGGCGCTGCTGCGATACTTGGCCCGTGACGAAATCGGGGTGGCGCGCACGCTCCTCGAAGAGGGGATCGGGTTCGACGATTCCGACCTCATCGCAACGATCGGCGCCGGGATTGTCTGGCACTGGCAGACCATCGCCAAACGCCGCAATCTGAGCGAGCCAGTGACCGACGCATTGCTCAAGACGGGCGATCTGAGCGTTGTGGAGACCGTGCTCGCGAACCGCACTTCGCGCCTGTCCACCTATGGCGTTGATGTGGCTGTGGCGAGGTCGCGCCAATCCAAAGTTTTACCGCCGCTGCTGGTTTCGCGGCCCGAATTGAAGCCGACGCAGGCGCTGGTGCTGTTTTGGTGGGCCAGCTTCGAGGCGCGCGTGCAGATTCTGCGCCGCTTCGCGGTCGACCGGCAGGTCCTGATCCAGGAGCTGAGCGATGTGTTCAAGGCTGCGGCCGCCGAGGGATGGGCCGACGCCGACACCCGCAAGACGCTCCAGGTGATCGAGCGGCGCCAGAGAAATCGCGCGGCGGCGGCCCAAAGTCCTTACGGATCGCTTGAGGGCGCGCTCGTCGCGGCGGAGAACGGGCTCAACCGCGGACTTATCCACGAGATTGCGCACCTCTCCGGCGTCAAGCCGACAACGGCGCTGCAAGTCTTCGGCGACGCCGGGGGCGAAGCCATTGGCGTTTTCTGCAAGGCGGTTGGCCTGAAGCGTCCCGCGCTCATCGCCTTGTGGGGCGCGCTGCGCCGTCCGGGCGGTAATGTGGATGCAACCGACAATGCGTTGGGGCGGTGTGTCTATGTTTTCGATACGCTGGCGACCGCCAAGGCGCAGACAGTGCTGCGATACTGGAACTGGTCGTTTACAGCGGACGCGATCGGCATTGAGGATATCTCTTTTGCCGACGATGACTCCGGCGCGTCGATTGCTCGGCGGAACGCGGCCTTGTTGCTCAACCGCCACGATTGAAGGCGCGCGCAACTGGCGAATCTAGCGCTACAGCGCTATGCGGTGGTGTCGCGCAAATTGCGGCGCGGGGAGGCGAGGCATGCTTCAGGCCGCGACGATGCTGCTTGCACTGTTCGGCATATGGATGGTGGCGGCGCCGCAGGCGGGCGTTGCCCCAAGCATGGCTGTGGCGGGCGCCGCCAGCGTCATGTCCGTGCTTGTCGCGCTGCGTTTCGGCGGCGTCGGCGGTGCGTTCGTGCGCGCGCCGCTGGGGATCGCCGCGCGCGTTCGCGGCGCCGGCAGCGCGATCCGGGGTGTGCTCGCCACGTTGAGAAGCGCGCTTGCAGCCGATGTGACGCTCGCGCCGGCGCTTGTGAAAGTGAAATCGGAAAATCCTATTGGGCCGGAGGGACGCGCATTCGCGAGCGCTCTGGCCTCAGCGCCGGGCTTTGTCGTGGTGGAGGCGGGTGAAGACGGGATATTGGTTCATGTCCTGGACGAGGACAGGCTTGACCCCGTCGAACTCGGCCGCATCGAACGTCGCGTGACCGGGAGGCGGGCGCGATGATCTGGCTGATTGCGGCGGGCGCGGGCGGCATCGGGCTGGTGCTGGCCCTTTTGCGGTTGTTTGCGGGACCAACTCACTACGACCGGATTCTAGCCGCCAATGTCGCGATGGTGATGTTGCTGACCATCAGCGCGGCCGGAGCAGTGGCGTCTGACCGTGCTGACTGGCTCGGGGTATCGTTCGCGCTCGCGTTCGCGCTCATCATCGCGAACGTGGCGCTGCTGAAGTTCTTCAGCTTGAATTCGTTCCAGCCGCGGATTGCTCCCGAGGACGGTGAAGCATGAATGATGTGGTCGAACTCCTCCGCCAGACTGCGGGCGCAGTGGCGATGACGGCCGGCGCTGTGCTCATGCTGGGCAATTGCATAGCCCTGTTGCGCTTTCCTGACTTCTACGCGCGCGCGCACGCAGCCAGCGCCTGCATCGGATGGGGAGGGGCGAGTATTCTCGCCGGGCTCGCGCTGTCTGCGCCCGATCTGGCCCTGGCGGCCCGCTTGTTTCTCCTCGCGCTACTGGTTGCAGCGTTCGGGCCGGTCACAATCAGTCTGCTGGCGAACGCAGCGCACGCGGGCGGATTGGCGCCTATCACGGGAAAGTATGCCGCGCCCCGTCCAGGGGCGTCGCGAGCGCGGACGAGCGGGCCGTGAGCGGCGCGATGGTGCAGTGGGCGGCCGCCATCATGGTGCTGGCGGCTGGCGCGGCGTGCTTCGGTCTCGCCGTGGCCCGCTCTCTCTTGGGCGCGACGATTTATTTATTCATTGCGGGCGCAGCTGCTTCCGTTGCGGTGGGCCTGTTGGGAAAGGGTGCGGCCGCGACAATGCTGGCGGTGGTGGCATGCGGTTGGGCCATCGTCCTGTTGCTCGCCGCCATGCTGTTGACGACGCGTCTTGCACGCACATCGCAGCGCCGTTCGGCGCCCTGGGCGACGTTGGCGCTCGGCATCGTGCTGCTGGGCGTTTTGTGCTTCCCGCTTCGTGAGTTGCAGGCCGCGATGGGTGTACGCGAGACGCCGCAATATTTCGTCCCTTGGCTCGCCCCCCTGTTGCTCGTCGCCGTGGCGGGCTGTCTTGCGCTGCTTGGGTTCGGCGAGCGCGGCGTTCTTGGCGGCGGCAAGGACCAACGGCGATGAGGTCTGAGGGCAATCCGCTGGCGGCGAATACCGCGGCCTTGTTCGTTCCGCTGGCCGCGCTGTTCTCGCTGTTTCTGGTTATGGCGGGCGGTGGAGGCGATGGACGTGCGCTCGCGGGCGGGCTCATGCTGGGTTTGGCGATCGCCATGCATGCGCTTGTCTTCGGCGCCGCGGCGGCGCAGCGGGCGTTTCCGCCGTCGCTTGCTAGAATTTTGGCCGCTGTGGGTGTGTGCGTCGCGGTTGCCGCGCCAGGCCTGCCGGGCGTTCCCTATGTTCAACAAGCGGGCGAGGCGGGCCTGTTCGTAGCCGCTGCGAGCGCAGCCGCCATAGTTGTTCAAGTCAGCTTCGGGCGCGCGCCAGCGCTGCGCGATACGCCGCAATGACAGAAGCGATCAATGTCACAAGCGATCAGGTGATCGCGTGCGCTTCGCTTGCCCTGGTCATCGGCGGAGCGCTGCTCGCATGGCTCTCCGGCAACCTCTTCAAGCGGCTGGCTGGGATCATCGTGGCGGCAAGCGGAGCGCTGGTCACGGCGTCTGCGCTGGCCGCGCCGGAGTCGCTCATCACTTCCGGCGCGGCCGTCATATTTGTGGAACTGGTCATTGGTGGGGCCGTCGCGGTCCGTCTTTACGAGGCGTACGGGTCGATCGAAGCTGCGGAGGTGGATTCGCTGGACGGGCGCGAAGACCTGGCAAGGCCTCAAGATGGATAGCGGCCTGCTGGAAATTGCGCGCGCGCATGCTCCGTTCCTCGTGGTCATCGCGCCGATCGTTGGCGCTGCGGCGATTATCGCGGTGCGCCATGCGGGCGTTTGCTGGTTAATCGCCTGTCTGTCTGCATTGGCGCCAACCGCGTTGGCGTTCGATCTCGTCTGGCGCCTTGCTGAAAGCGGCGTGGCGCCGCTCGCGCAGCTGGCCATCGCGACGCGGGTTGATGGCGTCGGCGCGGCGGCGGCGGCTGTGGTTTCGCTGGCCTCGGCGCTCGCGATTTTTGCCGCCGGCGCGCTGCTCGGAGAGCGTCGAGGCCCGGAGACGCATCTGGTTTTCGCACTTGGCCTTTGCATGCAGGGCGGCTGGTGCGGCGCGCTTTATGCGCGCGATTGGAGCGCGTTGTTTGTGGCGGCGGAGGGCGCGTGGCTAGCCTGCGTGGCGTTGATCGGACTACGGAGCGAAAAGGACAGGGCGGCGCTCAATGGCGCAATGCGCATGCTGATCAGCGGCGGCGCAGCAAGCGCGTTCCTGCTCTGCGGCCTTGCATTTCTCATGCGCGCGTTGGGCGATGCGCGGATCGAGGCCCTCGCCGGAGTTCGTTTGGCGGCGCCCGCTATGGCGGCGGCCGGAGCGAGCCTGGCGTTGTTGGCGCTGGCCGCCAAAGCCGGCGTGGCGCCGCTTCATGCGTGGGTGGGCGCCGCTTTGGGGCGCGCGCAAGGCAATGTTGCATTGATTGCCGGCGTGGCCGGACTTGCGGGGGCGCTTGCCGTGATGATGCGCGTCGGGGCGTATGCCTCCGTTGATGCGCGCATAGGCCCGGCCGTCTCGACGGTGCTTGCGCTCTTGGGGGCGGCGAGCGCCGTCATAGGCTCAGTTCAAGCCATCGGCGCGACCAATGTTCAGAGGATGGCGGGCTATGCGAGCGGAGCGCAGGCGGGGTGCCTCTTGCTCGGCGTTGCGCTGGGATCGCCTGCGGGATTTGCCTCTGCATTGGTGCAATTGCTGGCCATCATGGCGGGAGGCGCGGCGCTGGTTGGCGCGATGGCGGCGGGCGGCGCGAAGACGTTGGCCGATCTGGACGGCTATGGGCGCAGAGCCCCGCTCGCGAGCGCAGCGATCACGGCGGCGGCGTTGAGCTTCATGGGCGCGCCGCTGACGATTGGATTCCTCGGCCGTTGGCGGCTGGTTGAAGCAAGCGTGGGCGCCGGCTGGTGGTGGGCCGCTGGCGTCGTCATTGTCGTATCGCTGGCTGGCGTGTTTTACGGCGGACGTCTCATCGAGCGGATCTACTTCAAGCGCGTGTCGGCTGTTCAGTCTTCGGAATTCACGGCGCGCAACGCCCTGCTCGCGCCGGTGCTGGTTGCAGCCATTGCGGCGATCGCCATCGGCGTCGCGCCGGGCGAGTTGCTGCGCCTGGCCGCAGGCGTAGCGGCGATCGCGACCGGGGTCGGCCCATGAGCGCGCAGGCCGTGTTGTTGTGTCTGCTCCTGGCGCCGCTGCTGCAGGCGGCGTTGGTGCTTGTGTTTTCGCGTCCGCCCGGGCTGCGGGACCTCATTCATATTGTGCTCTCCCTGGCAGGGTTTGTATTTGCGCTTTTGCTCGTTGGGGCGGTGCTGCGTGGCGAAACCGCGCGGATTGTCTTTGCGCAGCCGCTTCCCAATGTGCAGCTTGCATTTACGCCCGAACCGCTCGGCGCGTTCATCGCCGTGGCGCTCACCGGGCTCAACACTCTCCATGCCGTCCACGCTGCTGGATTGGCGCGCGCCAGCGCGGAGAGCGCGCCCGCGCGCCTGCTGGCGTTTCTGGGTTTGTGCACGGCCTTCGCGGTCGCGGTGGCGCTGTCGGCAAACCTATTGAGCCTGTTTGTTTCCTATCAGGCGCTGATATTGGCGGCGTTCCCGCTTGTGGCGCACCGTGGCGACGAAGAATCCAGGACCGCGGCGAACACGTTCCTGGCGACCCTCCTCGCGGCGTCGATGGGTTTGTTCCTGCCTGCGATGATCTGGACTTATGCGCTGACTGGAGCGCTCGATTTTCGGGCGGGCGGCATGTTGGCGGGGCGCGTCGATCAATTGACGGCGAACATTTTGCTGGTGCTGTTCGTGTTGGGAATGGCCGCCTCCGCGATGCCGCCTTTCCACCGCTGGCTGACAGCATCAACGCGCGCGCCGTTTCCCGGGCTCGTGGCGATCCTGGCCTTGTCGGTCCTGCCAGCAGGCGGGGTCGGCATTCTCAAGATCGTCGCCTTCGTCTTCGGAGCTGCGATGCAGGACGCCGCAATCGCGAGCACGGCGCTGATCGTGCTCGCAGGGGCGGGCATGTGCGTCGCAGCGCTCATCGCATTGTCGAAGCAGGACATACGCGAGCGGCTGGCCTATTCGTGCATGGCGCAATCGCTGGCCGTGGTCATGGGTGCGCTGCTGGCCTTGCCCGCGGGGCTGTTCGCGGCGGCGCTGCAGATTCTTGCGCTATCGTGCGCCGGCGCGACTTTGCTCATGGCGGCGGGGACCACCGCGATCATCACCTTGCGCACCCGCATCGCGGACTACGCAGGCCTCGGCCGGGTGATGCCGTGGACGTTCGCCGGGTTCGCCATTGCTTCGGCGAGCATGGTGGGCATGCCGCCCTTCGCCGGGGCGTGGGCCAAGCTCTGGCTGATCACCGCGGCCGCCGGTTCCGGCCTGGTGTGGGCGGCCGCGCTTGCGGCGGCGGCGGCGATATTGACCTTTGCGCACCTCGCGCCGGTGGCGGCGGATGCGCTCGCCTCGCGCGCGCCGACCGACGCATTCAAGCGGCCGGACGGCGCCTCGATCCTGCTTGCCGCGCCCGTCATTCTCAGTGCGCTGGCGACGCTGTCGCTCCTGGTGCTGGCCGATCCGCTGGCAAACTTTCTTGCCCCGATTTGGACGCCGCAATCGCCATGACCCTTGATCCGAATATGAAACCGCGCGGGGGCATATGGGGCATGCTGCTGCTGTTCTGCGCGGCCGCATTGCTGGCCGGCTTGGCGCTCGACATCGGCGCAGGCGCGCGCGCTGATTTCTGGATCGCGGCGCAAGCGGGGGCCCCGAGCGCGCTCGGGGCTGGCGTGGCCGTGTTCGCTATTGTCGCGTCGCGTTTGGCTGGCATGGCGCATGGCCAGCGTGAGACCAAGCGAAGAGGCGGTGATGCTGACGCTGACGCTTAATCCGGGCTTTGTGCCTATTATGGCCGCCCTGGCTGCGTTCGCCACGCCGCGCGGGGTGCGGCCGCTCATCATTGTCGGTTCTGCGCTGACGGCGTTGTGGCTGCTGCTGGACCGTGAGTTCGGCGCCGCCGCGGCCATCGCGCAAATGGGCCTTCCGGTCGTGCTGCTCAACCTCGATGCGCTCAATCGCATCTTCGGCATTGCGCTCATCATCGCGTTGATCGCGATTGGAATCTATTCGAGCGGACGGCGCAATCGCTATGAGGACGCGGCGATCCTGACGATGGCCGGCAGCGCCATTGCGGCGCTGTTCGTCGGCGATCTGGTGAGCTTTGTCGCGGCTGCTTCGCTCGCCGGACTAAGCGGGGCCTGGCTTGTCTTCGCCTCGCCGCTGGAAGGCGCAAGCCGCGCCGGCGCGCGTTTGCTGATCTGGCACGGGCTTGAGGGGCTGCTGTTTCTGGTCGGCGTTGCTTTCCATCTTTCGGCGGGCGCGGGCGGTTCGGTGTTCGCAAGGCTGGACCTCTCCACGATTGGCGGCGGCTTCATATTCGCGGGTTTGATGATCCGCGTTGGCGGACCGCTCGCCCATGTTTGGCTTAAGGACGCAATTGCGCACGCTTCGCCAGCAGGGGGAGGCGCGCTGGCGTGCTTCACCACAATGCTGGGCGTGTATGCGCTCGCGCGGCTTTTCCCCGCAGAGCCTGTGCTCGTTCTTGTCGGCGCCGCGATGACGGTTTGGAGCGCATTCTATGCCGTCGCGGAAGACGATCTTCGCCGCGCCGCAGCCTACGCGATGACGATGCAGGCGGGCATTTGCGTCGCGTTGATCGGCGTCGGGACGCCGCTGGCCTTGGCGGCGGCCGAGGGGCATGCATTTGCGACTGTGCTCGGCTATCTCGCGCTTCAACTTGCTTTGGGCGCCATAGTCGAGCGGCTCGGGCACGCACGCATCTCCGGATTGGCGGGCGCGGCGGGCGCGCTTCCGGTCAATTGTTTGCTTCTTCTTGGCGCCGGCCTCTCTGTGGCGGGCTTGCCCGGCTTCGCGTCCTTCGCGACGCATGCGGTCGCGCTTGAGGCCGTCGCGGAGTGGGAGCTGCGCTGGCTGTGGGCGCTGTTTGCAATTGTTCCCGCGATTGTTTTTGTCGGCCTTGCGCTGAGGGGCTCGCTCGCAGCGTACGCTGCCGGCCATCATCCTGCTCAGAAAGGAGAGGCGCCTTTCGGCATGATGTTGGGCGCTGGGCTCGCGCTGTTTTTGAGCGCGTCCGTAGGGCTGGCGCCGCGCTGGCTTTATGACCTGATGCCGACCGGGTTGGAGTTCCAGGCCTTCGCCCCCGACCGCCTTGCCCCGCAGGCAGAATTATTGGGGGCCGCCGGCGTTGTATTCCTGCTGCTGCGGCCGACGGCGGCGCGCGCGAAGGCGGCCCACCTGCTGGATGTGGACGCTCTCTATCGCGGACCGCTTGCTTCCGCTGGCCGCTGGGCTGGAGTGCTGACGCTCCGCGTCTACGGAGCGTGGCAGGACTGGGCGGCGAGCCTGGCTGCGGGGGGCGCGAAAAGACTGCGGACGCTGGCCGAGAGTTGCGACCGCCCCTACGCCGGCAGCACCGGCGCCTTCTTCCAGTTGCTGGCGCTGGCGGGACTTGTGATTGCGGCTCTTGTCACGCGATAGACGCCGGCGTCCAAATTCGCCCCCTCGAAGATAAAGTCACCGCGCGTTGAGGCCAATATTTGGCCTCGCTTTCCCCTTGCGGCGTCTATGCCTATACTTATACTGAACCTGTATTTCACTTGGCGTCTGTGATCTCGCGAAATGGAAAATTCCAAAGATTTGGTGCGTCTGGCGGCGGAGATTACGGCGGCCTATGTGTCGGCGAATACCGTGCCACCCCAGGATATTCCGGGGCTTATCCGCACGGTTCACAAGGCCTTGTTGGACGCAGCCGACGCCCCCTCGCATGTCCCGGAGCCGACGCAGGAGCCGGCCATCGCGATCAAGAAGTCGATCACCGCCGATCACATCATTTGCTTGGAAGATGGCAAGAAATTCAAATCGCTAAAGCGCCATCTGCGCACGCGCTATGGCATGACGCCTGATGAATACCGGCAGAAATGGGGACTGCCGCACGACTACCCGATGGTGGCGCCCAACTACGCCAAGGAGCGCTCAAGCCTGGCCAAGCGAATGGGGCTGGGCCAGGCGCGCAAAGGCGAATAAGAAAAAAATCCTATAAATAGGAAAAAATGTATCCAACCCCTTCGGGGCGGAGCTATCCTCCTGTAACCGCACGAAAAGAGGCGGGGTCTTGGAGGATTGGGAATGAGTGTTTTGGGGAAGATCCGTGCCGAAGACATCGCGGCGGCGGAGTTGGCGGCGGGGGTCGCAAGTTACGCCCTCGGGGTGCCTCAGGAGGCCATCGTCGAAGGCGCGCGGGGCCCCGTGGAGGTCGCTTTTGCGCGCCAAGTCGCGATGTATCTCTGCCTTGTCGGCTTTGAGCTCAGCCTGCCGCGGGTTGCGGCGGCGTTTGGGCGCGACAGGTCGACCGTCGCGCACGCGTGCCACGCGATCGAGGACCGGCGGGACGACGGCCAGTTCGACCTCTGGATTGGCGGCCTGGAAGTGATGCTTCAGAAAGCACCGAGCCCAAGGCTGGGCGTTTCGCTGGCGCCGCGATGAGCGTTCAAAAGATAGCCCGGGCGCTTGCCAGGATGGGGGGCGGCGCAGTGTTGGCGCAAGCAAGCAACGGCAGGGGCTTTGCCGTGTACCCGAACGGAGATCGCCGCCGCAGGCCTCTCGCGCGCCTCGGCGCGAGCGAAGTAAGGGAACTGGCCGCAAGCGGCGCGCTGCAGCCGATCGAGGCGGGTGGTTTCGCGCTGAGTGAGGCGGGCCGCGCGCGCGTGCGCCGCGAACAGGCCCAGCCTGGAGAAGCGTTCGCCGCTCAGCACGCTGTTCTCGTCGATCGCCCCGTGGCCGGCGCAGACGGAGCGCTGCGCACCGTGCGCGGGGCGGAGCGCCACGGCGTGCTCCGGCGCCTGGCGGCGCTGCGTGGTCCGGCAGGCGAACCATGGCTGAGTCCAGTGGAAATGGGCGCGGCAGCAACACTCCGCGCGGACTGGGAGCGCGGCGAAATTGGCCTCATGCGTGGGTCGGATTGGAGCGATGCGCCGATAGGGGGTTCCGCGCGGGATGGCGGCGCCCAGGAAGCGGCGCTGGCGGCGCGTTGCGACGCACACCGCAGGCTGGCCGAGAAACTTGAGGCGCTCGCGCCGCCGCTGCGGCGCGTCGTCGAACGGGCTCTGCTCAAAGAGGAAGGGATCGAAGCGCTGGAGCGCGCTGAGGGATTGCCGGCGCGTTCGGGAAAACTGGCGCTCAAATTGGGGCTGGCGCAATTGGCGCAGCTGCGGCGCTAACCGCTCGCGTTCTTCGCCTCCTGCTGGATGCGCGCCATCATCGACATCAGCCCGTTGGAGCGCTGGACGGTGAGCGCGTCCTTCAGCCCCAAGCGCTCGAAGAGCGCATGAGGATCAACCGATAGAATTTCTGCTGGCGTTCGCCCGGAAAATATTCGCAACAGCATTGCGATTTCTCCGCGCACGAGGTGAGCGTCTGAATCGCCTCTGAAGAAGAGCTTCCCGGGGGCTTCGGGACGATTTTCGGCGACAAACCAGACCTGACTGACGCAGCCGCGCACGCGATTGGCCTCCACCCGCTCATGGTCGGGCAGCAACGGCAGCCCGCGTGCGAGTTCGATGACATAAGCGATGCGCTCCTCCCAATCAGGAAGGAGCGCGAATTCATCCGCCAATTCATCGATCGCTGCGCTGATTTCTGTCACGCAGCCCAAATGCGCCCTCAGCAGGCGTTGAGCAAGATTTTAGTCGCGACCGCCGCGCCCCGACGGGACCGGCGCCATGGCCGTCGTTTCCGGCTGTGCAACCGCGCCGATGCATGCGCCCATGTCACGCAGGCCGTGCTGGCCCAGGCAGAACGCGTTTTCATAGCGGAAGCGCGCCGCGGACATGCATTGGTAGAGCTGCAGCTGGGCCATCTCAAAGCAGTCGCGTGAGCGTGGATCGCTGATGAGACGGCTCACCGCGCTTTGGTTTGCACCCACGGCGTCGAGCGCTTGCATGGCCGCGACTGCGCTCATGCGATCAAGCGCTTCGCCGCGCGATGCGTTTACCCGCCAGTTGCGGGCTGCTGGCGTTGAAGCAACTTCGACGACAGTGTCGCCGCCGCGGACGGCGTCCCAGAACCGGCGCCCGCCATACACTGACGGATCGCTCGATGGCGAGAAGCTGAGCGGGGTTACGTTTAGGCGGGTGGCTATCTCGGCGGGGACTGCGCCGGCGGGCGCGCCATCGCGACCAAGGCTGCGAATGCGCTGCACGCGCGCCGCCTGTTGCGGCGCGACGCCGTTCGCCCAGCGCTGGCGCTGCAGCGAATACGCCATCTCTTGGTAACGATCGGCCACGGCGATGATCCGGGCGCTGTCTGCGTTTGCAGAATCCAGGAGCATGCGGGTCGCTTCCTGGCCGCCGCGCAACCCGCGCGCGTAGGAGGGATCAACCGTCACGGCCCAGATTACCGCATCGCGCCCATAATAGGCGGCGGCGTCGCGCACACCCTGCACAAAGGCGGGCGATTGCGCGGCGGTGGAGGCGCCATAGGCGATCCAGCCGCGGGTTAGCGCGTCGCGATTGTGATGGGCCACACGATCCAATGCACTCTCAAGAGAGTTGGCGTCGCGGATCGTAGAGCTGCGGAGTTCCGAAACGTCGTTTTGATAGGCTGCATACGCAGTGACCGCTGTCTGCAGGTCACCGTCGCCGCCGGTCGCGGCTGGCGTCTGTGCGTTCGCTGCGCCGAGAAGGGCGACTGCTGCGGTGGTGGTCCAGACCGCTAAGCTGCGCATCGGCTTCTGCTCCCTGATCCTAGATTGGCGAGTCCGCTTCCGAGCACGACTCGGTGCGGGCATCCTGTCCCCCAGCGCGTTAAGAAGTCTTTTACTCGCGGACGGCGTTTCAGTGTCAACACAACAGGAAGTAACGCAGGAAGCAAAAGCAGCGCCACGACCAATCGCAGTGGCCATATCAGCCTGGTTTTGGCTTGCGGGCGTTACCCTTACCGCTGTGTTAGCTGTCTGGGCCGGCGCCCAGGTCAGGGATGTCGCCGCCGCCGCCGCTCTTGGTTTCGCGCCCGCGCTCGCAAGTCTTATCTTATTGCCTCGCCTGGATCGCGAATGGGCGCGCCTGGGTGTTGCCGGGGCGTGGCTAGTGTGCGCGGCGGGGCTTGTGGCCGGAAGCGGGGGGGCTGCATCTCCGGTTGTCGCCGCTCTCGCTATCGGCCCCGCTGCGGCGGCCCTGTGGGGCAGCGTTCGCGTTCCAGAAGCGGGTGCGGCCGCGGCGCTTGCTTACGTTCTGGCTGTGTGGCTCTCCCAGTTCGGAGCGCCGGGAAATCTGGGCGCCTTCCCTGAAATGCTCGCCGCGCTTTCGCTGGCGTTCATCGCGGGCCTGCTAGGCGCCAGCGTGCGGCGCGATGAGCCCACAGGCGCGGATCTGACGCGCCGCGTCGCAGAGGTGTCGCATGAGCTGCGCACGCCGCTGACTCATATTCTCGGGTTCTCGGAGATGATCGAACGGCAAATTTTCGGGGAGATCGCGCCGCGCTACGTCGAGTACGCTAGCCTGATCCGCAAGAGCGGCGCCCACCTTTTGGGGCTGGTCAACGATCTACTCGATCTTTCGCGGATCGATGCCGGACACTACGAGCTGCAAATCGCGCAGTTCGATGCGCGCGCGGTGGTGGACGAGGTCGTCAAGCTCAGCGCTGACAGCGCGATGCGCAAAGAGATCACGCTCGGCGCAAGCATGCCCGAGGGCGCGCTCAACGTGCGCGCCGATGACCGCGCGCTCAAACGAATGCTGATCAATATCGTAGGCAATGCGATTAAGTTCACGCCGGAAGGCGGGCGGGTGATGGTCAGCGCGCGCGGGCGCGGCGCGGACTTGGTGTTGGAAACAGCCGACACAGGCCCGGGCATCCCCGAAGCGGAGCGTGCGGCACTGGGCCGAGCCTACGTTCGCGGCGCCGCGGGCGCACAAATAGAAGGCACGGGCCTCGGCCTGTCTTTGGTGCGCGCCCTCGCGGGCCTGCATGGCGGCGAGTTGACCTTCCACGAGGCGCCGGGCGGAGGCGCGCTGGTGCGGATCAGGCTGCCGATTTTGACCGGCTAGTAGAGCGCCAGGAAGCCACGCGCGGCGGCGATGTCGCCGACCTCCACGAAGTAACGTTGTTCGGCGCGTCCATCCTGGATCAAGATCTCGACGCTCTCTCGTGGATCGAGGGCGAGCAGGTCGCGAAAGGCGGTATCGGCGAACGTGAAGACGGCGAACGTCCGCCCCTGGATGCGTTCTGTGGAGCGCGTGGCGGTGATCGCGCGTTCGGCGCCCGGGGGCGGCAATCCCGCCTCCAATCCTTGCGACATGCGCTGCGTCAGGCCGACTTCGCGCATGGCCGCGCGCGCGCCGTCACGCATGATGAGCCGTGCCGAAGCGGGCGCCGTCTGATTGCGGGCAAGTTGCAGCGCGAACGAAAGGCGCTGCGCGCCGGCGTGTTCACGTACGCCAAACGTAGCGGCGGCCGGCGCGTCAATTTGCTGGCTTAGGCGCCAGCCCGTCTGATCCGCGACGCGCCTTGCGCGCCAGCTGCGCCGCCAACCTGGAAAATCCATCGATCCGGCATTGGCCCAGGAAGCAAAGGCGTGGCGTGCATCCGCGGCGGCGCTTGCCGTGCGCGGATCGCCGCACGCGCGGGCCTGGGCGGCGCCGACGGCGGCCCGTTCAAGTTCGCCCATGCTGGCGTTGGTCCAGCCAGCGCGCAGCAGCGTTCCGCGCGCCTGCGCCAAGCTGATATTCAGCGCCGAACGGATTTCCCCGGTGAACAGGCCGCACTGCTCGTCCGCCGCCAGGAGCCCACGCCGCTCCACATAGGCGGCGCGCGCGTCCGGAGGTTCGCTGGCGGCGGCGGCTGTAGCCGCCCCGATGAAGAAGGCAAGGAAGATGAGGCGCATGCGAGCGGCGGATGATAGGTTAAGGACCTTGCGTTCTGGTGAATTCGGGGCCGCAGATGGACGAACTCAAGACCGATTTCTGGGCGAGCGCGCTGATCCGGCGGGCCTCGATCGGGGGCGCCTTCGCGGGGGTTGTCCGCAAGGGCGACGCCGACGCGGGCGCGGTGCTCGTGAAAGTCGCTACCCTGGACGGACGCGCGCGCCTCTATGGCCCCGCGCGGGACGGTGCGGGCGAGCGCATTTGGCTTGATCTCTCGGCCGGTTCGCTTGGCGACGCGGAGGGCGATGTTGACGCCTACGTGCGCAAGCGCGCTGAGGGCGATCCCGATCTTTGGGTGATCGAGATTGAGGATCGCCAGGGGCGGCATTTCTTGACCGAGCCGATCGACGCCACGCCCGTCTGAGGCTTGCCCGCGCGATCCGCCACGCGTACACGCCCCGCTTCATGTCAGCCGATCCCGCCACCGAAGCCGCCAGACGCCGCACGTTTGCAATCATCTCGCACCCGGACGCGGGCAAAACAACGCTGACGGAAACCCTGCTGCTCGCCGGCGGCGCGATACACTTGGCGGGCGCTGTGGCGGCGCGCGGCCAGGCGCGGCGGACCAAGTCGGACTGGATGAAGATCGAGCGCGAGCGCGGCATCTCGGTGTCGAGTTCGGTGATGATGTTCGAGCACGATGGCCTGGTGTTCAACTTGCTCGATACACCCGGTCACGAGGATTTCTCTGAAGACACATACCGGACCCTCACCGCGGCGGATTCCGCGATCATGGTGCTCGACGCCGCAAAAGGCATCGAGCCGCAGACCCTCAAACTGTTCGAAGTCTGCCGTTTGCGCGACATCCCGATCACGACCTTCATCAATAAGATGGATCGCGAAGCGCAGGACCCGTTCGCGCTTTTGGACGAGATCCACGACAAGCTCGCGATGGATACCGCGCCAATGTATTGGCCGGCGGCGTCAGGACAGCGCTTTGCCGGCATGCTTGATCTCGTCACGGACGAGTTTGTGCCTTTTCGCCGCCTGGAAGCTGGCGAAGACGGGTTCGGCGCCGGCGAGCGGCAGAAGCGTGGCGGCGCTGAGTTCCTGCATGGCGTCGCCGAGGATGTCCGCGCAGAACTGAATGAAACCGCAGAGCTGGCCCGTGAAGGGCTGCCGAAGTTCGACCACCGGGCATTCAGCGAGGGGCACCTCACGCCGGTCTATTTTGGTTCGGCGCTGCGCCGCTTCGGCGTGCTTGAACTGCTCGCCGGCATCGGCGCGCACGCGCCCGCCCCGGGCGCTCAGCACGCGGCGGTGAAGGACGCGGAGACGGACATCGAACCCGGCCGCGATGAAGTGAGCGGCTTCGTCTTCAAGATCCAAGCCAATATGGACCCCAAGCATCGCGATCGGGTTGGATTTTTTCGCGTTTGTTCAGGCCGCTTCCGGCGTGGGATGACGTTGCGGGCGAACTCAGGAAAATCCTTCAACGTCCACAATCCGCTGATGTTCATGGCTCAGGAGCGCGAGATCGCGGATGAGGCGTTTCCGGGCGATGTGATCGGCATTCCCTCACACGGCGGTCTGCGGGTGGGAGATTCTCTCTCCGAAAGCGGTGATATCGCCTTCAAGGGCATCCCGAACTTCGCGCCCGAAATTCTAAAGCGCGTGCGTGTGAAGGATCCTCTCAAGCAAAAGCACCTGCGCAAGGCGCTAGAGTCTCTGGGGGAGGAAGGGGTGACGCAGGTATTCAAGCCTGTGACCGGCGGCGATCTCGTTGTGGGCGCGGTGGGGCAGTTGCAGTTTGAAGTGCTCGATGAGCGCATGAAGGCCGAGTACGGGCTTGAGGTGATCTTTGAGCCGTCGCCATACCAGGCCGCGCGGTGGGTCAGCGCCGATGCCCGCGCCGACCTTGAGGCCTTCGCCGACAAGTCGAAAGCGCAGATGGCCGAAGACGTGGACAGCGCGCCGGTCTTCCTAGGCAAGAGCGATTGGGAGATCGGCTACGTGCAGGACAAGAATCCGAAGATCCGGTTCAGCGCGTCTAAGGAGCGGATGGCCTGACCAGGCCCGGCGTGGGCTGCAATCAGGCCGCGGTCTTGCGCACCTTGAAGAAGCGCATCGCGCGCTGCGCGGCCTCGACCGGCACTGAATTGTACATCTTGCCGAATTCCTCGGCCTTTTGCATCGCCTCGTCGCCGCCGCACGACAATACGGCCAGCGTCACAAACAGTGGGCGCTCGATATTCGCCGCGCGGCAGATCATCGCGAGGCCGTCAATGTCGCGGCGGTCGAGCAGCGTGGCGACGGTGGCCGGATCGAGATTGGTCAGTTCCGCGAGACCATAAAGAAATTGGGCTTGCTTTGCCTCACGATAGAGCGAGACCAGCATGCGCGCGTTCAACTCGCCGCTGTTCTTCTTGGATTGGATGAAGGCCATCGCCTTCTTGGCTTCTTCGGTGGTGTCGCCAGCCGATTGACTCATGCGCTGGCGCGCTTTCGTCAGCGCGGCCTCGAGCGCCTGCGGATCGACCTTGGCGTTGCGCGAGAGGATCTGGTCACGCAGCGTGTTTTCGACCACGAAATACATCTCGTTGAGCAGATCCAGCGGCAAATCCTTCCGTTTGACGACGCCCTCATGCAACATTGAATTGGCGCGCGCGCGGTCGATGGCGGTCTCCATGCTGGTGCGCGAAATCTTGGCGTTGTCGTTGCGGATGAGGGCGTCGAGCGCGTGGTCGTCGCCGCGCTGAACGATCGCGTCCGACAGCTTTTCGCTGACGTCGTCGCGTTGCGCCACTGCCTTGATGTGTTGCTGGCCCTGATAATTCACGATCTGAAGCAGGGTCTGCTCGTCGAGGGCCTTGCTGTGGCGCAGAACGGGGCCGGCGACCTCAAAACAATGATTGGCGAGATCGCGCATCAGCCCAACGGGGGCTTCGTCAGCGTTCGCGAACATTTCCGAGAGTTCGGCCAGCACCGAATCCTGCATTTCCGCCGCGACCAGCTTCAGGACGTCGTCAAACAACGCCGTCTCGCGCGTGTTGCGCGAGCCCGAGGTCTCGAAGAACAGGTCGGTGACTTCACGCAGCAATTCGCGGCGCTGCGCGCTGTCGGTGGTGCGCGCCAGGTCGACCAGTTTGGCGAAACGCGCCTGAGGCATGTGACGTGTGCTCCTGAATCGCGCAGCAAGTTAACAAGCGGTAGTAAATAATTCTTATCGACTGCCGCCGCCGCCCATGCGTGGGCGAAGCGGTTCGTGCACAGATGGCCCGCCAAGAAGGGCGCTTTCCGCAACGTCCTCGTGCTGCGGCGGCGGGCTGATCGCAGCCGGTGGCAGGGGCGCAGGCGGCGGCAGGCTCTGGCCTTGGCTTCGAAATGCCGCAGGAACACGCGGGCTCAAGCCGGAGGCGGCGCCGGGCTGAAATACTTGCGGAACCGCAACGGCCTTGAGTTCGCAGACCGTAAGAGAATGACTCCACGCCATGCACAGCCCATCTTCGGCGCACGCCCGCTCACAAGCGCTGGAGCTGGGCGTTTGAAACGAGGCATAGGCGCCGCCGGGGCGCGCGAGGTCAGCGTCGCCGCCCGCCCATGCCGCCCCAACTAGCGCGGCGGCGAAAACGAGGCATGCCAGAATACGCATGCAGCGATGCTCTGGCGCGCATTGGTTAAGAAGTGATTCATTCCTGGCGCGCGAGCGCTTCGCGGCGAAGCTCGATCTCAAGCCATTCCGCCTCCGCGCTTTGCAGGCTGTGGCGCAGGTCTTCGAGGCGGCGGGCCTTTTCATTGAAGTCGGCCTGGTTTTGCGCGAACACGGCGGGGTCCGCGAGTTCCGCTTCCAGCGCCGCGATCTCGAGTGCGAACGCCGGCATCAGTTTGTCGAGTTCGGCGGCGCGCCGCTCATCCTTATAGCTCAATTTTGTGGTCCGCTTTGGCTGGATATCCACGGCCGTGCGCGTCTCGCGGCGTGCAGGGGCGGGATTGAACGCCGCGCCGTGCTCGCGCTCGAAGTCCGACCAGCCGCCCGGCGTTTCCGCCCACTTGCCTCCGCCCGTGGGGCCGATGATCTGTGTTACGACGCCTTCCAGGAAGGCGCGGTCGTGGCTCACCAGGAGCACAGCGCCATCGTAGTGCGCCAGCATTTCCTCCAGCGCATCGAGGGTATCCATATCGAGATCGTTGGTCGGCTCATCGAGCACGAGCAAATTGGAGGGCTGCGCGAGCGTCATCGCCAAGGTGAGACGATTGCGCTCACCGCCGGACAATGCGTTGACCGGCTGGCGCAGTTGCTCAGGTCCGAACAGAAAGTCACGCGCGTAAGCGGCCACGTGACGGGGGACGCCGTTGACCATCACCTGATCGCCACCCTGGGGCGTGAGGGCGTCCCAGACGGTGAGTGTGGGATCGAGAGCCGCACGCGATTGATCAATGTAGGCGATGGTCAGGTTTTCGCCGAGGCGGACTTCGCCGTCATCGGGCGCACGTCCTTGCAGCAGGAGTTCCAGCAGCGTGGTTTTGCCGCTGCCGTTAGCGCCCACGATGCCGACGCGGTCGCCGCGCATGATCCTGGTGGAGAAGTTCGAGACTACGGTTTTGTCGCCGTAGGACTTGCCGATTCCCTTGGCTTCAATGACCATGCGTGAGGACTGCGCGCCCTTCTCGGCGTGAAGCGCGGCCGTCGCCGCTTGTGCGCGCTGTTTGCGCTCGCGTGCTTCCGCGCGCATGGCAAGGAGGCGCCTGCGGCGGCCCTCATTGCGAGAGCGGCGCGCTGTGACGCCGCGGCGCAGCCAGTGCTCTTCGGCCTTCAGTTGCGTGGTCACGCGCGCGAGTTCGCGTGCATCTTCTTCTTCAACGCCTTCGGCCCACGCTTCGAAGGCGCTGTAGCCGCGGTCAAGCTTCAGCAGGCGGCGCTGGCGCAGCCACAGCGTGCTGGTGGAGACGCGCTCGAGAAAGCGGCGATCATGGCTGATGACGAGACAGGCGCCGCGCAGGCCGGCGATGCGCTTTTCAAGCGCCTGAATGGCCTGGATATCGAGGTGGTTGGTGGGTTCGTCGAGCAGCAGGACGTCCGCGTCGGCGGCGAGTGCGCGCGCCAGGGATGCACGGCGGGCCTCGCCTCCCGAGCCGTGGGGCGCGCGGCTGGGATCAGGCCAAAGGCCATAGAAGTTCACTTTCCGCGGCGTGGACTACTGTGTTCCGGTCGCTGCCCGCCAGTTTGACGGTCGGTGCGGCGGCGTAATCGCGCAATGTCGCAAAACCATCGAAGTGCGTGTCTTGAGGCGCAAAGGCGACGGTGGTCCCCGAGGCGTAGACGATTTCGCCGGCATCAGGTTCCTCCCGATGCCGGCGAGCACATGCACATGAGCGTCGACTTGCCCTGCGCCATTGCGTCCGAACGCTGCGCGCTCGCCTTTGTGAAGGATGAATTCAGGCGCCGTCGAACAACGGCGCTCCGCTCAACGAAAGAGCGCAGCCCTCTGACGTGCGCAAGGGCGCTCATTTGTGGAAGATTTCGGCGCAGGTTCGGCAGATCGACGCCAGATTCGCCAAACGCGTTGGCGAGATCGTCAAAGAACGAGGCCATCATCAACTTCGGCGCGGAGAACACGGGCTGCTCAATCCCTTCAGGGGATGCTCTTCAACGCCCTCATGCGCGACGCGCATCGTATCCGCCCAAATCTGCGCCGGAAGCGTGCCGCCCGTTGTCCGGCCCATGGAGGTGAAATCGTCGTGTCCGACCCATACGCCAGCCGTGAAATCGGCGCTGAAGCCGACGAACCAGGCATCGCGCCAATCTGAGCTCGTGCCGGTCTTGCCGGCGACGTCGCGCGAGCCCAGGCGGGCAGCCGTTCCTGTGCCGCGAAGCACCACCGCGCCCAGCAAGCTGGTCATGTTGCGCACGACTTCCGGATCGAGCACGCGCGGGGCGTTGTAGGGTGGGCGGGTGTAGAGTTCCTGGCCCGCGGAGTTGGTGACGCGCTGCACGATGTAAGGATCGACGCGCAAGCCCTGGTCCATGAAGGTCGAGAAGGCGGAGGTCATATCCCACAGCGTGGTCTCGATCGAGCCAAAGCGCGATCGACAGGGGCACAAACTGGTTGCGTTCGGGCATATTGTTGATGCCAGGCCGGCGGGCGACGTCGGCGACCCGGCTCGGACCCACTTCGTTGGCGACTTCCGCCGCCACTGTGTTGATGGAAGCGCGAACGCCGTGCGCAGCGTCACCGCGCCGCGGTAGCCGTCACCATCGTAATTGCGCGGTAGCCAGCCATCGATGACGACGGGCTCATCGTAGCGCACATCCTCCGTGCTGAGGCCGGACTCAAGAGCGGCCGTGTGAGCAGAAAGCTTTGAAGGTCGAGCCTGGCTGGCGCCGGGCCTGGTGACGCGATTGAACTTTGAGGTGTTGTAGTCGGTGCCGCCAATCAGGGCGCGCACGCCGCCTTCGCGATCGACTGCCATGAACGCGGCCTGCAGGGCTGCCCAAGGCGCGATTGCCGGGCAGCGCCGGATCGAGTTTGCGGCTGCTTCTGGACAGCTCTGTCGACGGTCATCTGAATGACAAGATCGGGCGTGCCGTCGCCGACAACCGCGCGCGCCTGATCGACCGCCAGATCGAACGCATATCCCATTGCACGCTCGACATTAGGCCGCTCGATGACGCGGATGCGCTGTGCGCGCGCCTCATCGCGCTGCTCGGGCGTTATGAAACCCGCCTCGACCATGGCGTCGAGCACGACATGTTGGCGCGCGGTCGCGCGTTCCAGGTCCTCTGTGGGGGCTGAGCGCGAGGGCGCCTTGGGCAGCCCCGCAAGCATCGCCGCCTCGGCCAGCGTCAATTCCGCTGCGGTCTTGCCGAAGAAGCGGCGCGCGGCGGCGTCGACGCCATAAGCTTGATCGCCCAGATAGACGCGGTTGAGATAGAGTTCGAGGATTTCATCCTTGGTGAGCCTGCGCTCGATGCGCAGCCAGCACCATCTCGCGCAGCTTGCGATTGATGTTCTGCGCCGGCGTCAGAAAGAGGTTACGCGCCAGCTGTTGGGAGATGGTTGAGCCGCCCTGGACGGTCTCGCCGGCGCGCAGGTTGGCGATGATGGCGCGCAAGATGGCGGTCCAGTCAACGCCCTCGTGTTCGTAGGCGCCGGTCCTCGATGGCGAGGAAGGCCTGGGGCAGGTAATCGGGCATGTCTGCCAGGCGCGCGCGGCGGCCATAATAAGGGCCGCGTACGCCGAGAATGTCCCCG
Source organism: Hyphomonadaceae bacterium (assembly GCA_041398345.1). Classification (GTDB taxonomy): domain Bacteria; phylum Pseudomonadota; class Alphaproteobacteria; order Caulobacterales; family Aquidulcibacteraceae; genus Vitreimonas. Next base: position 42,504 of record JAWKUY010000009.1, read on the forward strand.
TCGCGGTCGACAAACATGATCGAGGCCTGCCGATTGAGCGCCCAGAGCGCATCCGCGTCAGGCACGCGCGGCAATCCCCAATAGATCAGACCCAGAGCGAGAACACGCCGACCAGCACCAGCGCCTGCAGCCACGCTGCTGCGGTGCGCCAGTTCAGGCGTGCGCGGCGGCGCAGCAGCTCGTTGAGCTGCTGTTGAGCTCTGGCAAGCGCGCAGCTTGGCCCAATCGATGCCGCTGCGAAAAATCTGGCCGGTTGTCGGACAAGAAGGTGTCGGAAACGGTGTGTCCAATAAGTGTATGGCGAATTCTGGCTGAAGGGGGGATTGGGCTGCGCCTTATCCATGCCCTGGCGGCGCGCGGCCCTTGTCAAGGTTGAGGCCCGATTCAATCCGACCGGCCCGTGATTGAGATAGATTTCCAGCACGGTCGAGAACTGCCGACTCAAGAACGCCGAAGAAGACCACAGATCACAGGAGGTCTGCGCGCGGTGCTCGACAAGTCCACGCCGCCTCGCCAGGAGACGCCGCCTGTGACGCCTCGCGAAAGCGATTTCCGCAGCTGTCCGCGCGAGGCCTGATTTGGCGGGCTTGAAACCATGCAGGCGTCGCCGCCGGAGGAAGATGAACAACAGCTGCGCGCAAGCTTCACCGCGCATTGCTCCTTTTCGCTGAGTGGGTGTCGCTGGAGCTCCTCCTGAAGTGCTTGAGCGCATCGCGCTTACGGGCAGCTCTGAATGATTGGGCGATCTGGGGCCGGCCAGAGCAGCGCGCGCCGGATGGTGATTGGCGCTGCTGGGTTTCATGGGCGGGCGCGGCGCAGGCAAAACGCGCTCGGGCGCGGATGGGTTCGAGCTTGCCCGGTCGGCGAAGCAGGGCGCACATCGCACTTGTCCGGGCCGACCATTCGCGATGTGCGCGAAGTCATGATCGAAGGCAATTCGGCGTTCGCTCCTTGGAGGTGAGCGCCCGGCCACAAAACCAGCCGCGAAGCTGGTGTGGCAGGCGGGGCGCAGGCGTTCCTTGCTTCTCGGCCGAAGATCCTGAAAGTCTGCGCGGGCCTCAGTTCGATGCGGCGTGGTGTGACGAACTCTGCTTCTGGTCATATCCGGATGAGACCTTGGCGACGCTGCAGCACGCAATGAGGCTGGGTGAGCGGCCGCGCGCGTTGGTGACGACGACGCGTCCGATCGGCGCTGAAGGCGCTGCTGGCGGCGCCGGATGCAATCGTGACCCATGCCGCGACGTGGGACAATCGCCGCAATCTGGCGCTGGTTCATCGCCGCGCTCAATGCGCGCTGGGCAGGCACGGCTCAACATCGCCAGGAACTCCTGGGCGAACTCATAGAAGATGTCGAAGGCGCCCTGTGGCGGCGCGCTGAGCTGGAAAAGTTGCGTAGGCCGCCTGAGACGGCGTTTGACCGCATTGTGGTCGCCGTCGATCCTCCGGCGGGCGTCGGCGCCGGCGCCGACGCCTGCGGGATTGTGGCGGCAGCCATTGGCGAAGGCGCTGCGCGCAGGTGCGTGGTTCTGGCGGACGCGACGGTTCAGGGCGCGCCGCCGCACGTGTGGGCCGCCAGGGCCGCCGAGCTGGCGCGCACGTTAGGTGCAAGCGCCATCGTCGCGGAAGCCAACAATGGCGGGGAAATGGTGCGCGGTGCTTGGCGCATCACCTGAGCAATTCGTGCGCTTGGTGCGCGCCAGCGAAGGCAAGCGCGCTCGCGCGGAACCTGTCGCGGCTCTTTATGCGCAAGGCAAGGTCAGTCACGCCGCGGCGTTTCCGGCGCTGGAAGATGAGATGTGCGCGTTTGGCGCCGCCGGCTTCAAGGGCAGTCCGGATCGTGTCGACGCGCTCGTCTGGGCGCTGACTGATTTGATGTTTGCGCGCAATGGAGCGCCGCGCTTGCGGATGCTCTGAGGAAAAAGTCTGATGCTCGATTGGTTGAAAAGACTCGCCGCCCCCAGGGGCGTCGAGCGAAAGCTGCTGGCCTGGCACGCGCCGGGGCGGCCTGTCTGGTCGGCGCGCGATCCAGCCGCCTTCGCGCGCGAAGGCTATGGGCGCAACGCTATCGCGTATCGATGCGTGCGCATGATCGCTGAGGCCGCGGCCGGCGCGCCGCTTAAGGTCGGCCCGGCTGATCACCCGCTGGCGCGACTGCTTGCCCGTCCCAATCCAGAGCAGACCGGCGTCGAGTTGTTCGAGGCTTTCTATGGACACTTGCAGGTCAGCGGCAATGCGTTTCTCGAAGCGGCGAGCTTTGAAGATGACGCGCCGTCCGAACTCTACGTGCTCCGTCCGGACCGGATGAGCGTCATTCCCGGCGCCGATGGCTGGCCGGTGGGCTGGGAACATCGCGTCGGCGCCAATGTGCGGCGTTTCGAGCGCGATCCGGTCACTAACGAGGCGCCGATCCTGCACCTGAAGATTTTTCATCCTGCAGATGATTGGTACGGGCTTTCACCGATGGAGGCGGCCGCGTTCTCCATCGATCGATGGGATGAGGGAAATCGCATCAGAATCTCGCTCTACGGGGGGACGCTGGAAAGCGTATCGCGCGATGAGCTGCTCAACGGCGCGAACGTGTTTGCAGTGGAAGGCGCCGGTGGGGAGTGGGAATTGGTGCAAGCGGCGAACTGCACACTGGTGGGCGCGCGCGAATACGAACTTTCCATGTTCTTGCGTGGGCGCCTGGGCTCGGCGCACGCGATGCGAAATCCGCACCCGGTTGGCGCGCGCATCGTCAGGCTCGATGCGAACCTCACGCGCGTCAGCATTGGCGCGCATGAATGGGGCGAAGCTTTGAGCCTTGTCGCGCCGCCGGCGGGCGCACTGGCGACGGACAACCGCGCCGCTCAGATCGACGCGGTTTTGCCGCATGCCGCACTGCGGCCCTGGGCGCCCGCGCAGCTGCGCGCGCGCGTCACGGACGGCGGCGATGTTGCTTTGTCCTGGGTGCGTTGCGCCCGCCTGGGGGGCGACGCCTGGGGCGCAGGCGAGCCGCCCCTTGGTGAGACCAGCGAAGGTTACGTCGTGGACATCCTGGATGGGGGCGATGTTGTCCGTTCTGTGAACACAACAATCCCCAGCTTTGTCTACACGGCGGCGAGCCAGGCGGCTGATTTTCCTTCGCCGACGGCATCGTTGCGTTTCCGGGTCGCGCAGATCAGCGCGGCAGGCGCCCCAGGCTTGAACAACGAGTTAACGATAACATTATAGTCAGGCGGGCCAGAATGGCCGGCCGCCTGATTCTGCCGTTGGAGTTGGGCCGCGCCGCTGCCATTGTCCCCTAAGGCCGGAGCGCGACTGACACCTTGAGCTGGGATCCCTATGCCGCACTCGGCGTCAGCCGAACCGCAAGCGCCGACGACATTCGCCGGGCGTACCGCACGCTTGCAAAAGAGCTGCATCCGGATGTGCGTCCGGGCGACAAGAACGCCGAAGAGCGCTTTAAGCGCGCGACCGCCGCCTTCAATCTTCTTTCTGATCCCGTCACCAAGCAGCGCTTCGACCGCGGCGAGATAGACGCTGACGGCAACGAGCGCATGGCGTTCGGGTCGCGGCCAAGGCAGGGCGCGCGTGCTCATGCCGGCGCTGGCGCCGGTGCGGGCCCAAGCGGGGGCGCTGGCGCGGGCGATCCGTTTGATCTCGGCGACATCTTTTCCGATCTGTTTGGACCCGGATTCGGCGGCGCCCGCGGTTATTCGCGCATGCGCGGGCGCGACATGCGCTTCACGCTCGACATCGATTTTCTCGACTCCATCAACGGCGCCAAGCGGCGCATTTCGCTCGCCGAAGGGCGCACCCTCGACGTCGCGATCCCGGCAGGGGTTGAGACGGGCCAGGTCTTGCGCCTGAAGAACCAGGGCGGCGCCGGCGTCCAGGGCGGACCTGCCGGGGACGCCCTGGTTGAACTTCGAGTGCGGCCGCATCCGTTTTTCCGCCGCGAGGGCCAGGACGTGCACATGGACCTCAACGTCTCGCTTACCGAGGCGGTTGAAGGCGCGCGCATCCAGGCGCCGACGCCCGGCGGCGCAGTGACGCTGACCATCCCTGCCGGATCGAACACAGGCAAGGTTCTGCGTCTCAAGGGCAAGGGCGTGGCTGGCCAGGGCGACCAGTTCGTCCGGCTCCAGGTGGTGCTGCCAGAAACCGCGGACGACGATCTGCGCAAGTTTGTGAAAAAATGGCCGAAACGGGACTATGTCCCGCCCCGGCCGAACGGTTAAGGCTTGCTGTCGGCGTCATTCAGCGCTCATTCACGGCGCACCCCGTAAACGGGAAAGGCCATGCGGCCCAAGTTTGTCATCCTCTCAGCACTGATTGCGGCGACCGCGCTGGTCGCGCCCGTGCAGGCGCGCGCGCCGCAAGGCGGATATTTCCAGCCGAATTGGGTGATGCCGGCGCAGGATCGGCGCGGCGATCAGCAGAACATTCGCCCGCTGCGCGAGATCGTCGACAGCCTCCGCGCCCGTTACGGCGGTGATCTGATTTCGGCTCGCCTTGAGCAAGGCGGCAGGCCGATTTATGTGATCCGGTGGCGAATGCCTGACGGCGAGGTGCGCGATTTCCGCGTGGACGCCGTCAGCGGCCGCTAGGGGCAAAGCGCGACATGCGTCTGTTGGTGGTCGAAGACGACAAGAACCTGCGCGAGCAACTGGCTTCGGCCTTGGGAGACGCCGGCTATACAGTCGATACCGCCGGGGACGGCGAGGAAGGCCAGTTCCTGGGCGAAACCGAGCCCTACGATCTGGCCATTCTCGATCTTGGCTTGCCCAAGGTGGACGGCCTGACCGTGCTGAAGGCTTGGCGCAAAGAGGGCCGGACGATGCCGGTGCTGATCCTCTCAGCGCGCGACCGCTGGAGCGAGAAAGTCGAGGGGCTTGATCTTGGCGCCAACGACTACGTCACCAAACCCTTCCACATGGCCGAGCTGCTGGCGCGGGTGCGGGCCAATGTGCGCCGCCAAACCGATCACAAGTCTTCGGTGCTCGAGGTCGGCGACTTGCGCCTGAATTCGGCGACCGGCCAGGTCACGGTCAATGGCGCGCCGGTGAAGCTGACGGCCTATCAGTACAAGGTGCTGGACTATCTCATGCACCATGCCGGGCGCATCGTCTCACGCGCCGAACTCACAGAGAAGATCTACGCCCAGGATCACGAGCGCGACTCCAACACGATCGAAGTGTTTGTGGGCATCCTGCGCCGCAAAGTGGGCTCCAATCGCATCATTACCGAGAAGGGCCTCGGTTACAGGCTGGTCGATCCCGCGGAACAGCAGTGACGCAAGGCGCCGGGGGCCTTCTTTCGCGTTTCCGTGAGCTGATCCGCCACTCTCTCGCGGCGCGCCTGTTCACGATCGCCATCGTTAGCGTGATCGGGCTGGTGATTATGGGATGGATTGCGCACGCGCAGTTCAATCGCGCGCTGCTGCGCCTGCTGATCGATCCCGAGATTGAGAGCGTCGCTAACAATCTGATCGGCAACGCCGGTCCGGGCCTCGCTGGCGAAGTGGTGTTGCAGGACCTCCCGTACGACCCACGCTATATGCAACCCTTGAGCGGCCGCTACTTCCAGGTCGCACGCCTGCCCGTGCATGGCCCGCCTGAGGTGCAGGTCATATCCCCATCGCTGTTCGATGTCGCGATCACCCTGCCTGACGATACGCTTGCTGCGCTCGTGGCGGCGGGGCCGGGTGCGGGCGCCCGCTTCCTCGATGTGCAGGGTCCTGATCGCGAGCCGCTGCGGGTGGTGGTGCGCGTGGAGGAAATTCCGCAGCTGCAGGGGCGCTATCTCTTTCTCGTCGGCGTTGCGCCGCGGGCCATTCTTGCGCCGGCGGCCAACCTTGTCGGTTGGGCGTTTGCGATCTTCATCATGTTCTGCGCGGCCATGGTCGCTGCTGTCAGCGCACTGCAGGTGCGCATTGGGCTTGAGCCGCTGCGCGAATTGCGGCGCGACATCGCCGGCGTGCGCCGCGGCGACCACGATCGGCTTGGCGGCGACTATCCCGCCGAACTCGAACCGGTGGCGCAGGAACTCAACGCCCTTGTCGATCACAATCGGGAGGTGGTTGAGCGCGCGCGCCGCCACGTCGGCAATCTGGCGCACGCGCTGAAGACGCCCATCGCCGTGCTCAAGAACGCCGCCGCCGAGGGGCAGCAGGATGCGGTGCTGAAACAATCCATCGAGGAGATGGAGGGCTTCGTCGAGCGGCAGCTGCGCCGCGCGCGCGTGGCCGCACGGGCCGAGGCGAGCGCCGGAGCGCAGGCGCCCACGATCGCCTACCGCACGCCGGTCCGTCAGAACCTCGAAGATCTCATCTTCATGATGGAGCAGAAATACGACACGCAGAAAGCAGTCGACATTTCGCTTGAGGCGGAGGCAGACGTCACCTTCCGCGGCGAACGGGAGGATTTGCTCGAAATGGCGGCCAACCTGATCGACAACGCCTGCAAGTATGGCCGGAGCCAGGTTGTCGTGCGCTTGCTCCCCGCGTTTGAGAGTAACGGACTGTTCGAAATCGTGGTCGAAGACGACGGACCGGGCCTTTCCGACCCTGAAATCGCGCGCGCGATGGCGCGCGGGGCGCGCCTCGATGAAGCCGCGCCCGGCCAGGGTTTGGGGCTTTCGATCTTGAAAGAGACGGTGGAGCTGTACGCGGGCGAGTTGTTGTTTGAGCGCGGTCAACTTGGCGGCCTGAAGGCGCGGCTAAGGCTGCCCGCCACCGACTGAGGCGCCTGCGGCGCCGGGCCGGGTATGATCCTGGAGCGAAGCAAGCTAGGCAGCGGACGTGTTGGCGCCTCTCATCATCATGCTTGCCGGCGCGGTGCTTGTGGGGGCCGCGGCGTTCTGGGCTTTGCGGGCCTACAGGCGCGCCGGCGCCGGGCGCGATGCCGCGCGCGGCGCGTTGGCGCTCTGCGCAGCCACAGCGGCGGTCGCGCTCGGCGTATATTTGGTCATCGGGCGCCCAAGCCTGGCGGGCGCGCCCTTTGAGGCGCGTCTCGAAGCGCTGAAAAATCGCGATCCATCGACCATCACCGGCGATGAGTGGCTTGCCGTGTTGAATCGGGCTGCGCGGCTAAACCCGAACGACGCAACGCCGCACCTTCTTGCTGGCCGGATTTTGCTGGACCAAGGCCGCGCGCGTGAAGCTGCGCGCGAATACGACGCGGCCCTGCGCCGCGAACCGCGCTCGGGCGAGGCTTTGCTGGGGCTCGGACGCGCCACGGTTGGCGTAGAGGGACGGGTGACGCCCGAGGCGCTGGCGTTCTTCCATCAGGCCGCTGAAATCGACACAGGCGACCCCGCGCCTTGGCTCTACATGGCGATGGCGGCGATGCAGGAAGATCGCGCTGCGGATGCGCGCCAGGCCTGGGGAGAAGCGTTCCGGCGCATGGCGCCCGATGATCCCAGGCGCGAAATGGCGCGGCGCTTCAGCACTGAGACGGGGCGATAAGGCGCACTGGCTTCGCGCGCAGGCGCAGGGCATGTTTGGCGAAAGGGAACGCACGATGCGGCGGCGCGATCAACGGCTCATGATCATCGGTGCGGCGGGCGCTGTCCTCGTGCTGGCCGCGACTCTGACTTTTGTCGGGCTGCGCGATTCTGTGGTCTATTTTCTGGCGCCCTCTGAGTTGGCGGAGAAAGCGCAGGCCGGCCAGCGCATACGCCTTGGCGGCCTGGTCGTTGAGGGCACTTTGCACCGCGACTCCGACAGCGCCGTCCGCTTCAGCGTCACCGACGGCGCGACGCAGGTGGAGGTCGAGTATTCCGGCCTCCTGCCCGACCTCTTCCGCGAGGGCCAAGGCGTCGTTTGCGAAGGACGCTGGACGCCCGGCCAGGTCTTTGTCGCTGAACGCGTCCTCGCAAAGCATGATGAGAACTACATGCCGCGCGAAGTGGCCGAAGCGCTGAAGCAGCGCGGCGAGTGGAAGGGCGGCGCAACGCCATGATCGCGGAATTCGGAGCGTTCGCGGCTGCGCTTGCGCTTGCGCTGTCGCTTGCGCAGGGCCTGCTTGGTTTGACCGGCCACAATAAGACTGCGCGGGCGGCAGCCGCTGCGGCCGTCGCGCAGGCGGCGGCGCTGGCGCTGGCGCTGGCCTTTGCTTGCCTCATCGCAGTGTTTGTTCAGTCCGACTTCACCGTCGCCGCTGTCGCCGCGAACTCGCATTCCGACAAGCCGCTCATCTACAAAATTGCCGGCGCATGGGGCAATCATGAAGGCTCCATGCTGCTGTGGTGTCTGGTGTCGGCGAGCTTCGGCGCTGTGTTGGCCTCCACACGCGGGGCGCAAAGTCTCGGCCTCTGGTCGCGTGCTGTTGGCGTGCAAGGCCTGGTGAGCGCGGCCGCGCTGATCTACACGCTCTTCCTCTCGAACCCGTTTGCACGCCTCGATCCTGCGCCGATGCAGGGCGCGGGATTGAATCCATTGTTGCAGGATCCCGCGCTCGCCGCGCATCCGCCGCTGCTCTATCTTGGCTATGTCGGCATGAGCGTGCCGTTTTCGCTTGCGCTCGCCGCTCTGCTTGAGGGCAAGGCTGATCAAGCCTGGGCGCGCGCGCTTCGCCCCTGGACCCTGATCGCCTGGACCTGCCTCACGCTTGGCATCGGCCTTGGCTCCTACTGGGCTTATTACGAATTGGGCTGGGGCGGCTGGTGGTTCTGGGATCCGGTCGAAAACGCCAGCTTCATGCCCTGGCTGGTTGCGGCGGCTTTGGTGCACTCCGCGATCGTGACCGAGCGGCGTGGGTCGTTGGCGAGTTGGACCATCCTGCTTGCGATCATGGGATTTGGGCTCGCGCTGCTCGGGACGTTTCTCGTTCGCTCGGGCGTGCTGACATCGGTGCACGCTTTCGCTGTCGATCCGCGCCGCGGCATTGCGGTGCTGGTCCTGTTGGCTTGTGCGTTGGGCGCGGGCTTTGGCCTCTATGCCTGGCGCGCCCCGAAGCTGGGCCAGCCCGGCGGATACGCCGCAATGAGCCGGGAGAGCATGCTGGTCTGGAACAATTTTGGCCTCGCCGTGGCCGCTGGCGTTGTGCTCATCGGCACCATCTACCCGCTGCTCGTTGAAGCAGCCGGCGGGGGGCTCATTTCGGTCGGCCCGCCATTTTTCAACATGACCGTCGCGCCATTGCTCGGGGCGCTCTTCCTGCTGTTGCCGCTGGGGCCGATGATGACATGGCGCATCGGCGATCTCCGTACGGCGCTGGTGCAGCTGGCGCCGGCCATTGTTCTGGCCTTGGCGACGCTTGCGGGCGCGCTTGCACTTGCTGAGGGGCGCGCGGCGCCTGCGATTGGGCTTGCTCTCGGCGCTTGGCTGATCGCCGGGGGCGCCATCTATCTGTGGCGGCGCGCTGGCCGCGGCGGCGGGTTTCCGCTCACGAAAATGGCGGCGCTGCCATTGGCGGTCTGGTCGATGAGCCTGGCCCATGTCGGCGCTGGCGTGCTGACGCTGGGCGCGGTCGCCGAGACCGCATTTCGCACCGAAACCGCGATGTCCTTAAGCCCGGGCGACAGCGTCGCGTTTTCAGGACGCAGGGTGTCGCTGCTTGAAGTGGGTGAGGTTGAGGGGCCGAATTATTCCGCCACCCGCGCCAACTTTCGCGTCGATGACGCCAGCGGCGCGCGCACGGTCTCGGCGGAGCGCCGCTATTATCCGACATCGCCAGCGCCGACCAGCGAGGTCGGCATACTCAGTGGGCTCGATGGAGATATCTACATCGCCCTGGCAGAGCCCGTGCGCGAAGGCGGCGGCGCCTGGGGCGTGAGGCTTTACCATAACCCGCTGGTGCATCTGATCTTCATCGGCGTGCTGATGATGGCGCTTGGCGGAATGCTGAGCTTGATCGCTCTCGCACGTAAGCGCGGGAGTCCCGCATGAGCTTCGCCGCATTTCTTCTCGCCGCCGCCGCGCCTGCTGCGCTCGATCAGCCGGGCCAGGAGGCGCGCGCGCAGGCGCTCGATCTCGAAATCCGCTGCGTGCAGTGCCAAAATGAGCCAATCGCGCAATCGACCGCCGACATGGCCGCCGACATGCGCGTCCTGGTGCGCGAACGCATCGCGGCGGGCGACAGCGACGCCGAAATCCGCGCCTTCTTCAGAGAGCGCTACGGCGATTTCGTGTTGTTCCGGCCCCCCTTTGACGCCCGCACCTGGGCGCTGTGGGCGGCGCCCCTGCTGCTGGCGGGCGGCGGATTGGCCAGCGTTCTTGCCTCCCGGCGCCGCCGAAGCGCTGAAACTGGGGAGATCGAGCCCGAGCAGGGCGAGCGATAAACGTCGCGCAGGAATGGCGGCTCGTCGCGCAAGCTGCTGTTTGTCCTAAAAAAGCCGCCGCGCCGTGCCCTAAACCATCGCAACTTCGCCCCAAACGGCTCGTAACTGGCCGGGTGCGGCGCCAAGTAGGGGCTTGAAACAAGTCTGAGCTAAGCCTCCAATCGCCTGCGTACTCCCGAGGGTTGAAATACATGACCGACGCCAATTCGATGAAGTTCCTCCGCCGCACCGCGATCGCTGGGGGGGCGGCCCTGGCGCTGTTCGCCGGCTTCGCCGCGCCTTCCTTCTTCACCCACTCGGCCGTGGCTCAGGAAATCAATCCTTCCGGGGCCATGAGCGCGCCTGCCGGCGCGCCGATGAGCTTCGCCGATTTGATCGAGCGCGTGCGCCCCGCCGTGGTGTCGATTTCGGTGCGCCAGCGCCCTGACGCGGCCACCGGGCCATCGCTTGAGGGCCTGCCCCCTGGCTTTGAAGAATTCTTCCGCGGCCGTCCTGGCCGGCCGGGCCCTGCGCCGACCTCTCTGGGGTCGGGGTTCTTTGTTGATGAGAGCGGCGTTGTGGTGACCAACCATCACGTCATTGAAGGCGCAGAAGAGATCACGGTTCGCACCAGCGACGGGCGCGATCTGCAGGCCGACATCGTCGGTTCCGACGAAGCCACTGACATTGCAGTGCTGCGCGTGCGCGGCGGCGGGCGGTTCCCGTACGTGACGTTTGACGACGCCAGCCACGTGCGCGTTGGCGACTGGGTCGTTGCGGTCGGCAATCCGTTCGGCCTCGACGGCACCGCGACGGCGGGAATTGTCTCAGCGATCGGCCGCCGTGACGCAGGCTCGTCGGCCTATGTCGATTACATGCAGATCGACGCGCCGATCAATCGCGGCAACTCGGGCGGTCCTGCGTTCGATCTCGCGGGCAATGTCATCGGCGTGAACAGCGCGATCTTCTCGCCGACCGGGGGCAATGTCGGCATCGGTTTCGCCATCCCCGCCAACACGGCGAGCGCCGTCGTGCAGCAATTGTTGCGTTCGGGCCGGGTCAGCCGCGGCTGGATCGGCGTCTCAATCCAGCCCTTGGATGAGGATCTCGCGCGCAGCCTGGGGCTCGATGAAGCGCGCGGGGCGCTTGTCGCCAGCGTCGTTCCCGATGGCCCTGCTGCCCGCGCCGGCATTCAACAGGGCGATGTGATTTTGACCTTCGAGGGTCAAAACATTCAAGACAGCCGTGACCTCACGCGCCGCGTCGGCGCCACCGCGATCGGTCACAGCTCGCGCGTCGAGGTGCTGCGCAATGGCCAACACCGCACGCTCAACCTACGTCTCGCCGAGCGTCCATCGGAGCAAATTCTGGCAAGCACTTCGCCCAACCCGCAGGCGACGCCCGCCCCCGAGCAAGAACAGCAAGGCGGCGTGGCGCAAAGCTCGCTGGGCGTTTCGGTGCGTCCGCTCAACTCGGAGGATCGCTCCAGGTTTGAGTTGCGCGCAAACGAAACCGGTCTGGTCATCACGTCGGTTGATCCCTCAAGCGACGCCGCCCAGAAGGGCATTCGCGCAGGCGATGTGATCCTGCAGGCCGGCGGCCGCACCATCCGCACGGCGGCCGATCTCGCATCGGCCGTTGAGGCCGCGCGCCGCGCCAATCGCCCGCTGCTGCTGCAGGTGAACAATCGCGCCGGCCGCGGGTTCGTCGCCGTCGATGTCAGCGGTGAGTGAGGAGGCAGGCAATGCGGGTTTTGCTCGTCGAGGATGACACCGACATGGCTGCGAGCCTCAGAGCTTCGCTCGCAGCCGATGACCACGAAGTCGAGATCGCCGGCGACGGCGAACTCGGTCAGTCGATGGCGCTCAATGGCGGCTTTGACGTGATCGTGCTGGACAGGATGCTGCCGAAGAAGCTAGGGGTGTCCGTTGTGCGCGAGCTGCGCGATCAAGGCGTTTCAACGCCAGTGCTTATCCTCTCGGCGCTTCATGACGAGGATCACCGGATTGAAGGCCTGAACGCGGGCGCCAACGACTATCTGGGCAAACCGTTCTCCACGCGCGAGCTGCTCGCCCGCGTCCGCGCGCTCTGGAACGGGCGCGATCGCGAACCGCAGACGCGTCTGCAGGTCGGCGACCTTGAGATGGACTTGCTGGCGCGCACGGTGAAGCGGGGCGGCAAGAAGCTCGATCTGCAGCCGCGCGAATTCCGCCTGCTTGAGTATCTGATGCGCCATGCCGGCCAGACGGTGACGCGCAAGATGCTGCTCGAAAACGTCTGGGATTATCATTTTGATCCCCAAACGAACGTGATCGATGTGCATATTTCGCGGCTGCGTTCGAAAATTGACCGCGATTTCGCGCAGTCTCTTTTGCACACGGTGAGAGGATCAGGTTATCGACTGGAGGCATGAGGCCCAGCCTCGCGCTCCTTCGGACCACTACATTTCGCTTGGCCCTGGCGCAGGCGGGGGTCGTGCTCGCCTTCGTCGTGGCGCTGCTGCTCTACGTGTATTTCGCGACTGTAGGCCAGCTCAACGCCGATTCCGATGTCCTTGCTGACCAGGAATACGCAACCCTTGAGCGCGCGTATGCCGAAGGCGGGATCAGACGGCTTAATCAGGAAGTGGTCGAGCGCGCCGCGCGCCAGGGGCCCTTCCTTTATGTGCTGGCAGAGAGCAACGGCGCGGTCATCACCGGTGATTTTCAGCAGCTGCCGGCCGTGCCAGGCGGGGCGGCGCAGCGCATCGATTTCAATTTTGAACGCCTGGACGAGGAAGGCGCGCCGCTGCGCGGGCGCGCGCGCGGAGAAGTCGGGCGTCTGCTCGGCGGACCCATCCTGCTTGTGGCGCGCGATCTGGGCGACAGCGCAATTATCGCGGGGCGGATCACGCGGGTCTTGTGGACGGTCGCGATCCTCGGCCTCCTGCTCTCGGTCGCCAGCGGTCTGATCGCATCTTGGCTTGCCTCGCGGCGGGTTGAGGCGCTGGCCAGCACCGCTCGCGACGTCATGGGCGGCGACCTCACCCGCAGGGCGCCGGTGCGCGGCGAGAACGACGAGTTTGACGCCTTGGCCGTCGCCATCAACGCCATGCTCGACCGTCTGCAGCATCTGATGCAGGTCTCGCGCACAGCAGGCGATGCAATCGCGCACGATTTGCGCTCGCCGCTGACGCGCTTCCGCCAGAAACTGGAGGCGGCGTTGGAAGCGCCGCCAGACAGCGCCGCCGATCGCGATGCGCTTCGGATCGCGCTCGATGAGGCCGACAGCGTCCTGGACACGTTTGCCGCCGTCCTCAAACTCGCGCGCGTCGAAGGCAATGTCACGTGGCGGTTCGAGCGCGTAAACGCGACGGCCATCTTGCGCGAACTGGTCGACTTCTACGAGCCGGCGGCGGAAGAGCAGGATCGCAAGCTCTGGGGCGAGATCGAGGATGGCCTGTTCATCCATGGCGAGCCCGGCCTGTTCACGCAGGCGGTCTCCAACCTGATTGAGAATGCGCTCAAGTACACCTATTCCGGTGGTCGCGTGGAGCTGCGCGCGGTGAAGCGCGCCGATGGCCGCATCGAGATCGCCGTCTCCGATGACGGCCCGGGCATCGCTCCGGCGGATCGCGACCGCGTGCTCGATCGCTTCGTGCGCCTGGAAAGCGCGCGTTCGACGCCGGGCGCAGGGCTTGGGCTGAGCCTCGTCGCAGCGGTTGCGCGGCTCCACAAGGGCGGACTGCATTTGCGTGATGGATTGGGCGCTGTTGGCGAGCGGCGAGGCCTGGGCGCGGTGCTCGTGCTGCCCGCTTCGAGCATTCCGTGATGCGGGCGGTTGCGCCCGCGCGCGGACAAGGGCATGCGCCGGCGGCTTTCGCGGGTACGGCCTGGGAACAGGCCGCATCCGCAGCGGTGGAGCACGCCCCGTATCTGCGCCGGCTGATCGCCCGGCGTGAGGATTTGCTGGAGGGCGTCGACGACGCTTGGCCTGAACGCCTGCTGGACGACGCGCGGCGCGCTGCTGAGCAAATCGCCGAGGCGCCGCCTGCCTTGGACGCGGCCATGCAGGCGCTGCGCCGCGCCAAGGACGCAGTGCATCTCGCCACCGCCGTTGCGGACCTCGCCGGCGCTTGGCCGCTGATGCGCGTCACCGGTGCGCTCACCGATTTTGCCGACGCTGCGCTCCGCGCCGCCATGGCGGTCGCCGCACAAGAATCCCGGCGGCGGGGCGATATTGTCGAGCGCCCCGCGAACGCTGAGGCCGGACCCGTGCCGGGCGTCGCCCTCATCGCCATGGGCAAGATGGGCGCTGGCGAGCTCAACTATTCCAGCGACATCGATTTCTCGGTCTTCTTCGACGCTGGCCTCCTCATGGAGGCGGGCGCACGCGAACCGCGTGTCGCCGCTGTGCGCTTGGTGGCGCCGCTTGTCCGCGTTCTGGAAGAGATCACGCCGGACGGTTACGTCTTTCGCACCGATCTGAGGCTGCGGCCCGATCCTGGCTCAACGCCGGTGGCGGTGTCGATCGCCTCGGCCGAGCACTACTACCAGACGCTCGGCCAGAACTGGGAACGCGCCGCGTTCATCAAGGCGCGCGCCGCCGCCGGCGACCGGAACGCAGGCCGGGACTTCCTTGCTTCGCTGGAGCCGTTCATCTGGCGCAAGCATCTCGACTTCGCAGCGGTTGAGGATGTGCATTCGATCAAGCGGCAAATTCTATCCGCGCATAAGAGCGCCGAACTGGGCGATCCGGCTTTCGATGTGAAGCTTGGGCGCGGCGGCATTCGCGACATCGAATTGTTTGCGCAGACTCAGCAGCTCATCCTGGGAGGGCGGAACAGAAAGCTGCGCAACCAGGGCACGCTTGCCGCACTGGATGCGCTCGCCGCGGCGGGCGCGATCTCACTCAGCGCGCGCGACGCACTGCAGGAGGCGTACACTTTCTACCGGGCGGTCGAGCACCGGATTCAGATGCTGGAAGACGCCCAAACGCACAGCACGCCGCGGGAGCCCGAAGTGCGGGCGCGCGTCGCCGCATTGGCGGGGTTCGAGAGTTTGCAGGCGCTGGATGAGGCCCTCATCGAACGGCGGCGCATCGTGGCGGAGATCGATCATCAACTCTTCGGCGGCGGCGCGAGCCTGGCTGACCCGATGGGCAGTCTGATCTTTACAGGCGTAGAGGATCATCCTGAAACCCTGAACACCATCGCGAAGCTTGGCTTTGCCGACGCCGCCGCTGTGAGCCAGACGATCCGCGGCTGGCACCATGGACGCATCCGGGCGATGCGCTCGGAGCGCGCGCGCGAAGTGCTCACGAGGCTGACGCCGAAATTGCTGCGCGCATTTTCAAATGCCGGCGAGCCTGACCAGGCTTTTGCACGCTTTGCGTCGTTCTTCGCAGCGCTGCCGGCGGGCGTGCAGGTGCTCTCTTTGTTTGAGGCGCGCCCGACCTTCCTCGAATTGCTGGCGCGCGTGCTCACGGTTGCGCCGCGTGTCGCCGATGCGCTGGCGCGGCGGCCCGCGCTGCTGGATGCGCTCATCGAACCGCGTTTTGCAGCGCCCCTGTCGCAGGACGAGCCCAATGCGCGCCTTGCTGAGCTCAGTGAGCGCATGGCCGGGGCGGACAGTTTTGAAGCCAGGCTCAACGTCGCGCGCCGTTTTCACCGCGAAGAGGCGTTCCGGATTGCGATACAGGTCGTCGAACAGCTGGCCAGCGCTGAGGAGGCGGGCGCTGCGTTCGCCGATCTTGCCGAGTGTTGCGTGGCGGTGATGGCGCAGGCGGCGCTCGCCGAAGTGGAGCGTCAATACGGGCCGCAGCCGGGCGCATTTGCAGTGTTTGCGCTTGGCAAGTTCGGCGGCCGCGAGCTGGCTCAGGATTCCGACCTTGACATCATGCTTGTCTATGACGCGCCAGAGCAAGCCGCAGGCGCAATCCCGGCGCCGGATTTTTACACCCGGCTCACTCAGCGCCTGATCAGTGCGCTGTCGGCGCCGACAGAGGAAGGCGCGCTGTACGAGATCGACACAAAGCTGCGCCCGTCTGGCTCAAAGGGGCCAGTGGCGGTGCGGCTCTCGTCTTTCGAGCGCTACTACGCCGAAGAGGCCTGGACATGGGAATTGCAGGCGCTGACCCGCCTGCGCCCGGTGGGCGGAGATGCGGCGCTTGCCGGGCGTGCCATGCAGCTTGCGCGTGGGACGATCGCGCGCCCGCGCGACGCCGCAAAAACTTTGGCTGACGTCGCCGACATGCGCGTGCGCATGGAGCGTGAGCGCGCGGCCAAGAGCATGTGGGACTTGAAACTGACGCCGGGCGGGTTGGTTGACATCGAGTTCGCGGCGCAGGCGCTCATGCTGGTCCAGTCCGACCCAGATGTGGTGTGCGCAAATACCGGCCAGGCGATCGACAAGCTTGCCGCGGCGGGCGCCCTTTCCGCCGCCGACGCCTCGGAACTGACCAGCGCCTGGCGGCTCTGGAGCGCGCTGCAACAAGCTGTCCGCATCTGCATTTCCGGGGTGCTTGACCCCGCCAGGGCGCCGCAACCACTGCTGGCCAGGCTCGCGAAGATCGCCGGCGTGAATGATTTTGCCGCGCTTGAGCGTCTGGCCGCCGAGGCCCAAGTTTCGGTTCGTGAGATTTTTTCGCAGATCGTCTCTCAGCCGGGCGACGGAAATGGCGACGGCGCGCGTTCATAAGGTGAGCGAGGCGTCATACGCGGCTCTGGCGGCCGCGCGGGGGGTGTGCTGTGCATGATCGATCCGGACGCTGAACTCGTCCGGTCCGCAGGCGCAGGGGACGCCCACGCCGCGGAGGCGCTGGTGCGCCGGCATTTGCCGCGCATGGTGGGGCTGGCGCGGCGCATGTTGAATGACGCCGTAGAGGCCGAGGATGTGGCGCAGGAGGTGTTCCTGCGCGTATGGCGCGAAGCGCCGCGCTGGCGTCCGGGGCTCGCAAAGTTTGAAACCTGGATGCACCGCGTTGCGCTCAATTTGTGCTATGACCGCTTGCGCCGCAGACGCGAGAAGCCAGATGCCGATGCGGGCCTGTCTGTGGCGGATCCAACGCCGCTGGCCAGCGACGCGTGGCTCGCGCGCCAGCGCGCCGCCAAGGTGCAGGCCGCGCTCGCCGCGCTGCCGGATCGGCAACGCGCGGCCATCGCGTTGGTGCACTTTCAAGACATGAGCAACATTGCCGCGGCGGAAATGCTCGACGTGAGCGTTGAAGCATTGGAGTCGCTTCTGGCGCGGGGGCGGCGCGCTTTGAAAGCGGCGCTTGCGGACGTGGCGCAGGATTTGTTGGGAGACGCCGATGGCGCGGCGCGGATGTAGCGAGGAAACCATGGACCGGAATCGCTTTGAGCTGTTGCTGGACGCCTATGGCGCAGACATGCGCCGCTGGCCGGCGAACGAGCGCGCTGCCGCCGCATCGTTCGCGGCGCAGGAGGGCGCGGCCGAAGCGTTGCTTGAGGCGCGCCAGCTCGATGCCGCCCTTGACGCCGTGCTTGGCCAGGAGGCGCCCTCGTCCGAACTTTCGGCGCGGATATTGGCGCGCAGACCCCAGGGCTGGCCGCTCGACCGGCGCGCGCTCATGGCGCTCGCCGCGTGCGCAGTGCTGGGCCTCCTGTTGGGCTTCGGCGGCGGCCAACTGGCGCCTGCGCCCGACAATCAAGGCGCGGCGTTCTTCGCCATGGCTTTTGAAGCGCCGCCTGCATTTGCGATTGAGGACGAAGGATGATTCCGAGCGGATTTCCCTGGCGCACGCTGTTGTTCGCCTCGTTGGCGCTGAACATCCTCACGATTGGGGCGGCGCTGGGGGCGTGGTTCGCGGGCGTTCGCGTCGAGCGGGCCGCGCCGGGCGCGGTGGTCGAGCGCATGCCGGGGCCTCGCGCCTTCTTGGGAGCTTTGCCGCCAGAGACGCGCACCGTGCTGCGCCGTGAACTGGCCGCCAGCTGGGCTGATAGCCGCGCCATGCGGCGTGCTGCGCTTGAGGCGCGCAGGGATGCGTTCGCGGCCGCTTCCGCAGAGCCATACGACGCAGCGCGGGTTCGCGCCGCGTTCGCGCGTCTGCGCGAAGCCGATCAAGCCGCCATCGGGATATTTCACGACAACATCATTGAAGCATTTGGCCGCTTGACGCCGGAACAGCGGCGGCAGGCGCTTGAGGCGCTCCGCAGCGCTGCGCCAGCGACGCGCGCCGGCGCCAATTCCGCCGTTGAAGAATCTGAGGGCGCGAGCAGCGCGGCGCCTGCCGGTCCGCAGCATCTGGATCGGGGCGCCATGCAGGAACGGCGTGAAGAGCGGCGTGAGCGTATTCGCGAGCGCCTGCGCCAGCGCCGCGAAGGCCAACGCTGACTCTTACTCGGCGGCGGTCGCTTCCGGCTCGCGCTGTCCGCCGAAGGTGCGGGGCAACGTTACGGTGACGATCGTGCCGCGGCCCACCTCGCTCTGGATTGAGAGTTTGCCGCCGTGCATTTCCGCCAGCGATTTGGTGAGCGCCAGTCCAAGGCCCGTGCCTGAATTGTTGCGCGTGAGCTCTTCTTCGACCTGCTCGAACGGGCGCGCCAGCCGCGGCAGGTGCTCTGGCGGGATGCCGCACCCGGTATCGACGACCCGCAGCGTCAGCACGTTCGGCCCGCCGCGCGCGTGCACCATGATGGCGCCCTGGTCGGTGAATTTCACGGCGTTGGACAAGAGGTTGAGCAGTATTTGCTTCACCGCGCGGTGATCGGCCTCGATCTCGGGCAGATCCTCGGCATCGACGACGATCGACAGCCCCTTTTCTTCGGCCTTGCGCTTGGTCAGCCGCACGGCTTGCTCAATTGCAACCGTTGGGTCGAGCGGGCGCGGCGTCAGCGTAAGCTTGTTGGCCTCGATCTTGGCCATGTCGAGGATGTCGTTGATGAGGTCGAGCAGGTGGTTGCCGCTGTCGAAGATGTCGCTCGCATATTGTTTGTACTGCGGGTTGGCGAGCGGGCCGAACAATTCCTTGGCCATGATCTCCGAGAAGCCGATGACGGCATTGAGCGGCGTACGCAGCTCATGGCTCATATTGGCCAGGAAGGTGCTCTTGGCGCGGCTGGCCTCCTCGGCCTTCTGGCGTTCCTCGTGGGCTTCCTTGGCGAGTGCCTTGATCCGGTATTCCTGACTCTCAGCGCGGCTAAGCGCGTCCGTCAGCCGGCGCTCGTTGCGCGCGAGTTCTTCTTCTTTGCGCTTGAGCGGCGTAATATCGACGCCGACCGTGATAATGCCGCCATCGGCCGCGCGCCGCTCGACGACATGCAGCCATTCGCCCGTGTTCAGTTCGATCACGCGAACGTCGGGGTTGGCAGCGTCGTGCTTTTCACGGCGGATGCTGGCCGTCGCCGCGGCCGCCACCGCCTCATAAGAGGCGCGGGAACGCAGAATTTCCGGCCCGAGATTGAAAGCCGTGGCGAAGCTCTGGTTCCACAGCAGCAACCGTCTGCGGGAATCCCAAAGCGCGAACGGACCCGAGAAGTTCTCGATCGCCGCACGGAGCTGGTGCTCGAGACGGGAAACGCGCGCTTCTGCCTCATGGCGTTGCGTGGAGTCGATCACCGTGCCGAAAACGCGTGTTTCGGCGCGGCCGGCTGCGTCCTCCACGGCGGCGCCGCGCGCCTCGATCCAGCCCATGCCGCCGCCGCGAAGCACGCGGAAGCGCGCGTCGAGCAGGCCTGACTGGCGCGCACGGCGAAACTCTTCCTCAACGCCGAAGCGGTCCTCGGCGACGATCAGTTCCAAGAGTTCACGAAGGGCGAGCGTATCGCGCGGCGCCCCGAGCAGGCGCGCAGCGCGCTCGGAGAGCTGAACTTCGTCGGCGCTGGGGCGCCACTCAAGCACGCCCACCTTGGCGCCGTCGGCCGCGATCTGGAAATGAGTTTCAGCGCGGACGGCTTCCGCTTCCGCCAGATGCGCGCGCTGCGCGTTCTGGCGCATCATGAGATAAAGCACGGCCATGGCCGCAAGCGGCGAGGCCGTCACCAGCGCAAACCGCAACAGCGCCGCAATCCAGAGAGCAAGGCTGCCCGGCGATGGTGCGGCCGCCATGACGCTCAGATCGCCGATCTGCGCGCTGGCCTCCGCGGCGACCCAGGTTCCGCCGGCGCCGTCGCGGATAAGAGCGCCAGCGCCACGTTGGCGCGTGGCCGCCAGAACTTGTTGCTGCGCCCCCGAGCCTGCTCGCTGCAAGGCTGGCGACGCATAGAGGATGACCCCGTCGCTGGATGCGATCAGAACGCGGGCGCGCTGATCAAGATCAGGGAGCAGGCGCTCAGGGTCGATCACCGTGACGAGGGCGCGGTTGCCGATGCGGCGCAGGATCACTGGCGATGTCGCCAGGTCACCCATGGGCGGGGCGCCAACCCAGACCGGGCGTTCGCCTGCGGCGGTCATCGCGGCGGTGACCAGGCGCGCCTGGGCGGGGTCGGTGATCGCTTCGATCGCGCCGCTTGGGCTGATCAGAGCCGCGGCCGATGCAGGTGGGGCGGACGCCGCCGCGTTGGCGATCTCATCGAGCGTCGCGGCCGCGCCCTCGCGCGCAAGATTGGCGACGCCGGCGCTTGCGCCAACTGCGATGGCCAGATTGGCGTTGACGCGTTCGGCAATCAGGCCGGCTGCGGATGTTTGCGCCGCAATGATGGTTTCTGCAGCGCCATCGTGATGCGCTTTGATCTGGGCGGCGGTCGCGGCGGCAAAGGCCGCGACGAATATGAGCACGAGGGTCAGGAACGGCCGTCCGGATTTCTCCGCCGCCGCGCCAGCCTGCGCATCATTGCTGGGTTCGTTCGCCACAAGAGTTCCCCGGCCCGCCCCGAATCGCCGTTCGGAATCCTGAAGGGGCGAATGGTAACGAGTCGGTTAATGCTCTGTCGAGGCGCGCGCTGTCGCTACTCCCATCCGCCTTTGACGTGTCGTCAGAACGCCGCAGGTGGTGTCAGGCCAGCGTGCGCTCCACCATCTCTCGCGTGTTCTTGGAGAGATCGGGCATGGCGGCCAGGCTTTCCAGCGCCGCGCGCGCATGGGCCTGACGGCCGGCGTCGAATCGCTTCCATGATTCGAATGGTGTCAAGAGGCGCGCGGCGAGGGCGGGATTGGCCGGATCGATGGTTTGCGCCAGCGCGGCGATGAAGCGGTAGCCGCCGCCATCGGCCGCGTGAAAAGCGCGTGGATTGCGCATCGCAAATGAAGCGGCCAGCGCGCGCACGCGATTAGGATTGCGGGTGCTGAAATCCGGGTGAGCGCGCAGACGTTCCACACGCGCGAGCGCGTCCGGGCGCGGGGCCGCCGCCTGCACGGCGAACCATTTGTCGATCACCAGCGGGTTGTCGCGCCAACGCTGGTAGAAGCGTTCGAGCACGGCGTCGAAGGCAGGACTTCCCGAGTGCTCAGCGCTTCCAGCGCTGCGATCGCTTCGGTCATGTTTCCTGCGCCGTCGAATGCATCTTCAAACAGCTCGCTGGGGCCAAGCGCGCTTAGAAGATCGAGCGCTGCGCTCTTCAGTGCGCGCCGTCCCGCGGCGGACGCATCTGGTGAAAACGGCGTCTCGCTCCGGGCCCGCGCGATGGGTTCCAGGCGTTCACGCAGGGCCCCGGCGATTTCGCGCCGCAACGCTTCGCGCCGCGCGAACAGCGCTTCCGGATCGGGCGTAGAAGAGGCCAGGATGAGTTCGTTGAGATCGGGCAGACGCAGGGCCAGCGCCGCGAACGCGGGATCCTCTTGCGCGCGATCGAGTTCGCGCCCCAGCGCCGCTATCAGCGCCTTTGACGATGGCCCATCCTCACTGAGCAGCTTCGCGCGGGCGATCGCTTGGCCGGCTTCCCAGCGCGTGAAAGGATCTGGATCGTGGGCCATTTGCGTGAGGCGTTGGGCTGGCTCAAGCCCGTCATCGAGCGTCACGGGCGCGGAGAAGCCCCGCATGACGGAGGCGATCACGGGCTCAGAGACGCCGCTGAACTCGAAGGTCGCTTCGGCGCTATCGAGCACGATCTGGTGTTCGTCGCGCGTCTGGCCGGCAAATGCCGCGCTGATGACGGCGCCATCTGCGCTCACGAAACCAATCTGCAGCGGGATTGGCGCTGGCGCCTTGGCGGACTGGCCCGGCGTCGGCGCGATGCGTTGAGAGATGGTCAGCCGGTAAGCGCCCGCCGCCGCGTCGTACGCCCCGCGCGCTTTGAGCGCCGGCGTTCCGGCCTGCTCATACCAGCGCATGAAGGGCGCCAGGCTCTTGCCGGAAGCCTCCTCGAAGCAGTCGATGAAATCTTCCACCGTTGATGCTGTGCCGTCACGCCGCTCGAAATAGAGCTGCATGCCTTTGTCGAACGCTTCCGCGCCGACGATGCGCTTGAGCATGCGAATGACTTCGCCGCCCTTTTCGTAGACGGTGGCCGTGTAGAAATTGTCGATCTTCTGATAGCTCGACGGCCGCACGGGGTGGGCGAGCGGGCCGGCGTCCTCTCCGAACTGGCGTGCGCGCAACCGCTTAACATCCTTGATGCGCTGCACCGCGCGCGAGCGCTGATCGGCGGAGAATTCCTGCTCGCGATAGACCGTGAGTCCTTCCTTCAGGCAGAGCTGGAACCAGTCGCGGCAGGTAATGCGGTTGCCGGTCCAATTATGGAAATATTCGTGGCCTACGACCGCTTCTATGGCTTCGAAGTCGGCGTCGGTGGCGGTATCGGCGTCGGCGAGGATAAGTGCTGAATTAAAGACGTTCAGACCCTTGTTTTCCATGGCGCCGAAATTGAAGTCGCGCACGGCGACGATGTTGAAGCGGTCAAGATCGTATTCGCGCCTGAACACGTCTTCGTCCCACTTCATCGCGCGCTTCAGCGCGTCCATGGCGTAGCGCGCCCGTTCGGCGTCGCCAGGATCGACATAGATGCCGAGATCGACCTTGCGCCCGCTGAGCGTCACGAATTGATCGTGGATGGACTCATAGCGCCCAGCGCAAAGTGCAAACAAATAGCTGGGCTTGGGGTGCGGATCGACCCAGACGGCGTAGTGGCGCCCGCCTTCCATATCGCCGCTTTCCGTCAGATTGCCGTTGGAGAGCAGCGTTGGATATGCAGCTTTGTCCGCTTCGATGCGCACCGCGTAGCGGGCGAGCACGTCGGGCCGGTCGAGTGCATAGGTGATGGCGCGAAAGCCTTCCGCTTCGCATTGTGTGCAGAAGCGCCCGCCGGACATGTACAGGCCTTCAAGGTGGGTGTTGCCGGCCGGATTGATGCGCGTGACGATGTCGAGGCGAAAGTTCGCGGGCGGTGCGTCGATGATGAGCTTGCCCGGCTCGAGCCGGTACTTGTCCATCGTCAGCGGATGACCGTCGATGGCGATGCTCTGCAGTTCGAGGCGTTCGCCAACGAGTTCAAGCGGGGCGGGGCTGGCCCCCATGCGGCGCACATGGCTGCTGGCGGCGACGATGGTCGCTTCCGGCTCCAGCGCGAACACGAGCGCGACTTCATCAATCTGGTATGCGGGCGGGGCGTAGTCCGCCAAGTGGATAGTTGCGTTGTCGCCGTCGCGCATTCAGGGCTCCTGCTTTGCGCCCTGAAATGAGCTTCGCGACGGCGAAAATCAACGTGCGTTATTCTGCGGCTGCAGATGGAGCTTCCGCGCGCGGGGTGGGGTCATGATAGACGGCCGCCAGCACGATCTCGGCCTGGGAAGCTAGGTCGAGCAGCTGGCCGGGGGTCTCGTGCGGAAAGTCCTGCGCAAACTCGATCAGTTCGCGAGCGACCCGCATCAGGCGCAGAGCGTTGGCGAAAACGCGCGCTTGATGCTCGATGCGCTCGGGATCGCGATCGTATTCGGCCACTGGCACGCGCCAGCCGCCCCAATCCTTGGGGTCGGTGACGACCACCGGGAACGTGCCGGGATAAGGGTGGCGCGGATCGCAGCCATCGGAGCTGAGCCGGTTGACCGAACGCAGAATACGCCAGTTCTCGGTTTCGATCAGATCGGGCTTGTGCGGGTCCTTTTCTTCGGCCGCCAGCTCATGCGCCTGGAAGTCGCGTCCAAGGCCGGTGTCATAGGTGACGCGCAGCGGCTCCTCGACGCCCTTGACCCATTGCGGGTTGACCTTTTCGACCACCGCCCATGTCGCCACAGGCCTCACGTAGACGCGCTGGCCCTTGTGGAAGACCGCTTTCGCCATGGATTTGCACCCCGAAATTTTCAATCAGCCTAGCCCAACGCGATTGAGCCTTCGTGAAGAAGCTTGACGCCAAGGCGCCCTTTCAGAGTTTCGCGGCGGCGCGTTAGAGTGTCGTCAACCATAAGGCCCGGGAGGACGGGGTGAATTTTGATTTTTCCGACGACCAGAAGGCGCTGAAGGACGAAGCGCGCCGCTTTCTGGCCGACAAAGCGAGTTCCAAAGTCACGCGCGGGGTGCTGAACGACGCCGCCATTTCATTTGATCAAACGCTCTGGCGCGGCGTCGCCGAAATGGGCTGGCTGGGCGCGGCGATCCCTGAGGCCTATGGCGGGCTCGGGCTTGGCCACCTTGAACTGTGCGTGCTCGCTGAAGAGATCGGCCGCGCTGTCGCGCCGATACCATTTTCATCGACTGCCTATTTCTTCACCGAAGCATTGATGGCTGCCGGGAGTGAGGCGCAGAAGGCTGCGTTGCTGCCAAAGGTTGCGGCCGGCGATGTGATCGGCTGCTTTGCCATCTCAGAGGGGCCGGGAGCGCCCGCGCCAGGGGCAATCAAGGCCAAATTTGATGGCGCAACACTGACGGGCGCAAAAATTCCCGTGACCGATGGCGACTGCGCCAGCCATGCTGTGGTGGCAGTACGCGAGGGTGCAGGCGTTTCGCTGGTCTTGGTCGATCTCGCCGAAGCCGGCGTCACCCGCACGACGCTCAAGACGCTCGATCCCACGCGCGGCCACGCCAAGCTCGAATTCAACGCTGTGAAGGCCGAGCGCCTCGGCGCGGCGGGTCAGGGCTGGGACTTGGCTGAAGCCGTGCTCGATCGCGCCGCGGTTCTGCTCGCATTCGAGCAGGTCGGCGGCTCGCAGGCGTGCCTCGACATGGCGCTCGACTACGCAAAGTCGCGCTATGCATTCTCGCGCCCGATCGGATCGTTTCAGGCGATCAAGCACAAGCTGGCGGATATGTACGTCGCCATCGAGGTGGCGCGTTCGAACGCGTATTACGGCGCCTGGGCGCTCTCGACGGAGGCCGCCGAATTGCCGTTCGCAGCGGCGGCGGCGCGCGCGGCTGGCAGCGACGCCTATTACCTTTGCGCCAAGGAAAACATCCAGACCCACGGCGGCATGGGCTTCACCTGGGAGGTTGATTGTCACCTCTTCTATCGCCGCGCCAAGTTGCTTGCCGTGCAGGCGGGCGCGCCCGCGGTGTGGAAAGAGAAATTGGTGAAGCGGCTCGAACAGCGGAACGCGGCCTGAGGAGACAGCCCGATGGATTTCAACGACACGCCCGAGGAAGCCAAATTCCGCGCCGAGGCCCGCGCATTTCTGGAAGCGAATTGTCAGCCCAAGGCGGCTGAGAATGACCGCATGCTCCGCTCGCTGAAACCGAAGGAGTACATGCAGGCGGCGAAGGTTTATCAGAAGCGCAAGGCCGAAGCCGGCTTCGCCGGCATTACCTGGGCCAAGGAGCATGGCGGCCGCGGCCTTCCCCCGATCTACGCCGTTATCTTCAATCAGGAGGAAGCAAAGTTCGATGCGCCCTCAGGCGTATTCGCGATCGGCCTGGGCATGTGCTTGCCGACCGTGATTGCGTTCGGCTCGGAAGCGATGAAGGAACGCTACGTCGCCAAGGCGCTCTCCGGCGAGGAAATCTGGTGTCAGCTGTTCTCCGAGCCCAGCGCCGGTTCGGATGTCGCGGCGTCGAAGACCAAAGCCGTGCGCGACGGCGGCGATTGGGTCGTCAATGGCCAGAAGGTATGGACCACCGGCGCGCACTTTTCCGATTTCGGAATCTTGCTGGTGCGCACCAATCCTGATGTTGAGAAACACAAGGGCCTGACGATGCTGATCGTCGACATGAAGGCCAAAGGCGTCGATGTTCGCCAAATCCATCAGGCCTCCGGCGGGCGTGACTTCAACGAAGTCTACTTCACCGATGTGCGCGTTCCCGATGATCACCGCCTGGGCGAACCTGGCATGGGGTGGAGCGTTGCGCTGGTGACGCTGATGAACGAGCGCCTCGCTGTCGGTGGGTCATATGGCCCTGATTACAAAGAGGTGCTGGAGTTCGCGCGCGCCGCATCTTCGCCCAGCGGAGATGGCGCGCTAATCAAGAACGAAGCTTTCCGCCAGAAGCTCGCCGATTGGATTGTCCGCGCCGAAGGCTACAAGCTCGCGAAGTTCCGCACTATGACGGCGCTCTCGAAAGGGCAAACCCCGGGGCCGGAAAGTTCGATCGGCAAGGTGATCAACGCCAACCAGATGATGGATATCGCCAACACCGCGATCGAAGCGCTCGATCATTACGGCATTATCGACGATCCAGCCCTGGCGCCGATCGATGGCGCGTTCCACCAGAGCTACATGTTTGCGCCGGGCCTTCGGATCGCGGGCGGGACCGACGAAATCCTGAAGAACATTATCGCCGAGCGCGTTTTGGGCCTGCCCCAGGATCATCGCGCCGACAAAGGCGTTGCGTTCAAGGATCTGCCAAGCGGGCGTTGAGGAGAGGACGCAGCGGCGCCGCCAATTCGCGGTGGCGAAAATGCCGGCTGCCGCTATGTTGCCGCCGCGCTCGCTCCGCGGTGGGGCTGGCGGCGGCGCGGGGGTGTGCTTGGGCTATACTTTAGAGAACGCGCGAAGCCTTGCCGCTGTCGCGCTGATCCTTCTGGTCGCGTGGGTGTTCTCCGAAAACAAGCGGCGCTTCCCGCTGCTGCTGAGCGCCGGCGCGCTGGCGCTCCAGGTCGGCCTGGTGTTGGCGCTCTTTGCGTTTCCCGGCGCGCGTGCGGTGTTGAATGGCGTCAACGGCGCCGTCGATGCGGTGGCGGCGGCCTCGGACCGTGGCGCGCAGTTCGTGTTCGGCTATCTGAGCGGGGGCGATCAGCCTTTCGCCGCTGTCCGGGAGGGCGCGCCATTTATCTTTGGCTTTCGCGTGCTGCCGCTCATTCTCGTGATCTCCGCGCTTTCAGCATTGTTGTGGCATTGGCGGATTTTGAAGTGGATCACCCACGGCTTCGGGTTACTGTTCCAGCGCGCAATGGGGCTGACGGGGCCGTCCGCTCTCGCGGTCGCGGCCAACATTTTTCTGGGCATGGTGGAAACCCCCATTGTGATCCGCGCCTATCTGGACCGGCTCACCCGTTCCGAACTCTTTCTCATGATGGTCGTGGGTTTGGCGACCGTGGCGGGTTCGACCATGGTGGCGTATGCGGTCATTCTGCGGCCGGTGCTGGAGAACGCGGCGGCCCACATTTTGGTGGCCTCGATCATATCGGCGCCGGCGGGCGTTCTGCTCGCGCGCATCATGATCCCTGAGGAAGCCGGCGGCGCGCATCTGGAGCCCGGAGAGGAGCTTCGCTACGGCAGCGCGATGGATGCGATTACGCGCGGCGTTCAGGACGGGGTCATGGTCGCCGTCAATGTCGCCGCGTTTCTGATCGTTTTTGTATCATTCGTTTGGCTTGCCAACAGTCTGCTCACATTGGCGCCGTCCATCGACGGCGAACCGCTGACGCTGCAGCGCATTTTCGGCTTCGTGTTTGCGCCCGTTGCATACGCGATCGGCGTGCCTTGGTCGGAAGCGCAGGCTGGTGGCGCCGTGCTTGGCACGAAGCTCTTTCTCACAGAATTTATCGCCTACATCGATTTGGGCGCCATTCCCGCCGATGCGCTGAGCGAGCGGAGCCGCATGATCTTGGCGTATGCGCTGTGTGGGTTCGCGAACTTTGCATCTATTGGCATCATGACCGGGGGGATGTCGGCGCTCATGCCCAACAGGCGGGAAGAGATATTTTCGCTGGCGTGGAAATCCCTGCTGCCGGGTTTCATGTCGACGCTGATGACAGCGGCGATTGTGGCGGCGTTGCCCGCAGCGTTGTTCGGGCAGACGCCGTAGCTCGGCGCCTTGCGCGCATTTTGGGCTGGCAATCCGGGGCGCCGCGCGCCATCGTCGCCGCGACAGGGGAGCAGGCCGTGACCGACGTTTTCATCAGCTACAAGAAGGAAGACGCCGCCCGTGTGGCGCCGATTGCGCAGGCGCTGGCGCAGGCCGGTTACGAAGTGTGGTGGGATCATCGCATTCCCCCTGGGCGCACCTATCGTGAGGTGATCGGCGCGGCGCTTCAGTCAGCCAAATGCGTCATCGTCGTGTGGTCGAAATTGTCGGCAGGCGCACAATGGGTGCTCGACGAAGCCGACGAAGGCAAGCGGCGCAACGTCCTGTTGCCGCTCATGCTTGATGACGTCGAAATTCCCTACGGCTTCCGGCAGATCGAGGCGGCGCGGCTTGTCGGCTGGCGCGGCGATCTTAACGATCCGGAGTGGCAGGGTGCGGTTTCGGCGGTTGCGCATTTCGTTGGCCGCGCGCCTGGCGGTCCTGCGCGGCCGCTGCAAACCATGAGCGATGGATCGGCGCGCCAACCGGCGCCCGCGGCCGGGCCCACGCGCGCGGAAGCGCCGTCAGCGCCGCGCATCAACGCGGTCGGCCCGCTCTTGGGTGCCATCGCCGCCATTGCTTTGCTCGCGGCTGGATATTTTGCCTGGCGCGCGGGCGTGTTCGGCGCGGGCGCCTCGCACGATATTCAGATTGCTGAGCAGGGCGCCGATATTGGCGCCGATGGCGGCGGGACCGCCGTGGGAGACGTGGCGGAGCCAGCCCCTGCCGACACCTCGCCGGTGCGCCCGTCGCCGCGTGAAGAGCAGGCGCGGCCACAGCCAGCGCGTGGGCGGCCGGGCTGCTACTGGCTTTCAGACGACGCGTCCTCGAGTTGGCGCCCGATGCCTCAATATTCGTCCATTGAGCAGTGTTTCGCGCAGGACAGCTGCGACGGCGGCCTCGGGCAGTCAGGCGGAGGGTGTTACAAATGGGCTGAAGGCGCCGACGCGCCCCGCTATCCTTGGCCGACGCGGTCACAAAGGTTCGCCTGCTATTGGCTCTCGAACGACGCGTCGCCGAGCTGGCGTCCGATGCCTCAGTTTTCGACGATACAGCAGTGCTTCGCACAGGATAGTTGCGATGGCGGCCTGGGGCAGTCGGGCGGGGGTTGTTACAAATGGGCGGCGGGACCGGACGCGCCGCGGCAGCCCTGGTAGGAAGAGACTAAGCGAGTTCTTCGAACAGGCTTTGCTCTTCGGCGCGCCAGCCTTCGATCTTGAGAATCTTGAGCTTGGTGGCGATGCCGCCATTGGCTGAGAAGCCGACGAGCTTGTCATTGGCGCCGACGACGCGATGACAGGGCACGACAATCGCAAAGGGGTTGCGGCCAAGCGCTTGGCCGACGGCGCGGGCGCCATCCTTCTCACCGATGGCGCGGGCGATCTCCCCGTAGGTGCGAGTGTGGCCCGGCGCGATGGCGCGCGTGGTGGCGTAGACGCGCGCATTGAAGGCCGGCACGCGGCTCATATCGAGTTCGATCGTGCGCAGTGTTTTCTTTTCGCCATTGAGCAACGCCTGGATGTCGTCGATGGCGCGCGCGATGAGTTTCGGCGGCGCGGTCTCTTCGGCGTGAGGGCAATGACGCATGAGGCGCGTCAGCGTGGTGGCCTCGCTGCGCTCCGGTAATTGCACGCCAACGACGCCGCGCGCGCCCCAGGCGATGCCGCAACGGCCAATGGCCGTGTCGAAGAGGGCGCAGGCGTACACTCACCGCACTCCAGATTTCATTGCGCTTCCGTCTTGCTTACACCGAGTCGAGGGGATAGAACATAACAAGAACATGAGTCCACGTCTAGTCATATCCAGTCCAGAGATCAGGGTCAGAAGCGGCTTTTCTGAGGTGGCCGCCGCCATGGCCGGCCAGCCTTTGCACGAGCTTTGCCCCGCGGGTTCCGGCGCGGAGGCCGCAGCGCTTGGGTTTGCGCTGGCGATTGCGGCGTCCTGGGCGGGCCCGCCCGGGGTGATCTGGGCTGGGGAAGAGGGCGTGTTCGCTGAAGATGGCGCCCCTTACCCTCCGGGGCTGGCGCAGTTCGGGCTTGCCCCGGAGCGCCTTATCGTCGTGCGGGCGGGCAAACGCGAAGAAGCGCTGTGGGCGGCCGAGCAAGGGCTCGCGGCGCGCGGCGCCGTCGTGATTTGCGCGCTGAGCGCGCGCGGGCGCCCGCTTGATCTCAAGGCGACGCGGCGGCTGCTGCTCTTCGCCGAGCACAATGGCGCGCGCTGCCTGTTGCTGCGTCCGCTTGCGGAAGCGAGTGCGGCCTGGACGCGCTGGCGCGTAGCGCCAGCGTCAAGCGAGGCGCAGGCGCGTGAACTCGGCGCGCCGGCATTCGCCATCGAACTCTTGCGCAACCGCGCAGGCCCTGCGGGCGCGCGCTTCACCTTGGAGTGGAACGTCAACGCCCGTGCGCTGTGTGAGCGTGTTCCGGAGAAGCATGCGCCGCTGCTCCGCCAGCATGCAGGGCTGAGATGAGCACGGTGTGGCTTGCGATTTTTCTGCCGCGTCTGGCGACGGACCGGTTGATCAGATCCGGGCGCGCGCACGAAGGCAAGCCGCTGGCGGTGTACGCCAAGGAAGCCAACGCCTTTGTGCTGAAAGGCCTCGATGCGCGTGCGTCCGCGCTTGGCCTGCGCCTGGCGATGTCGCTGGCGGACGCCCGCGCGATCCAGCCCGATCTCGAAACGGCGGAAGCTGCGCCGCAAGAGGATGCGCGTACTCTGGATATGATCGCTGCATGGTGCGAGCGCTTCACGCCAGTGGTTGCGGTCGATGCGCCCAACGGCCTTTTTCTCGACATCACAGGCTGCGCCCATTTGTTCGGCGGCGATGAGGCGTTGCGCGCGCAGGTCGTGGCGCGTCTGGAAGCGCAAGGTTTTGCTGTACGCGCTGCCATGGCCCCAACCCCGGGCGCCGCCTGGGCCTTGTCCAGATACGGCAAGACGGTTGCCGCGTCCGAGGATATTGTTTCTTCACTGGCCGCTTTGCCGATTGAGGCCCTGCGCCTCGATGAAGGCGCTGCGCTGCTGCTGCGCCGCCTGGGGCTGAAGACCATCGGCCAGCTGATCGAAGCGCCGCGCGCATCTTTCACCGCGCGCGCGGGCGAGCGGGCGATGCGGCGTTTGGATCAAGCTTTGGGCCGTGCGCCCGAAGCGCTGACGCCGCGCCGGCCGCCCCCGCCTGTGTTTGCGCTGCGCCGGTTCCTGGAGCCTCTGTTCAGCGTCGACACCATTCTGGAGGCGACAAAAGCTTTGTGCGGCGATGCAGCCGCGCAGCTCGATCGCCGCGGCGCTGGCGCGCGCGCCTGTGCGCTGCATCTTTTTGGCGTCGATGGCAGGGATCGCATTGTCGAGATCGGCGTCAGCCGCCCCGAACGCGACGTAAAGGCGCTGCTGCGGCTGTTCAATGAAAAGCTCAGCCGCGCCGCTGAAAATCTCGATGCGGAATTCGGCATCGAGGCGGCCCGGCTTGATGTTGTGCGCCTTGAGCGCACGGATGAAGCCGCGCGCACCCTCGTGGCGGAAGAAGCCCATGCCGGGGCCGATAAGATCGCGGCTTTGGTGGACGTGCTGAGCGCACGCCTCGGCGCGCAGCGCGTTTTGCGTGCTAAGTTCACGTCTACGCACGCGCCGGAGCGGGCAGGCGCCTGGCGCGCGGCTTTGTCCCCTGCCGATAGCGATCCGCTTCCCGGCGTGAGCGCGCAGAGCGATGGCGTCATGCGCCGGCCGCTCACATTATTCGCCCGCCCCCAGCCGATCGAGGCGATCGCAACCGTGCCTGACGGCCCGCCGATCCGATTTCGTTGGCGGCGCGTCTTGCGCGAGGTGGTGCGTGCGGAGGGGCCCGAGCGCATCAGCGGTGACTGGGTGCGTGCGAGTGCAACGCGGGATTATTATCGCGTGGAGGATCGCGATGGCCGCCGCTATTGGCTCTATCGTGAAGGCCTTTATGGCGAAGACGACGCCCCGCGCTGGTTCGTGCATGGGCTGTTCGCATGAGCTTCGCCGAACTCTGCATCACCACCAACTTTTCTTTTCTGCGCTCAGGCTCGCACCCTGAGGAGATGGCCGAGCAAGCCAAGCTTTTGGGACTTGCGGGAATCGGCGTCGCCGACCGCAACACGCTTGCCGGTGTCGTGCGCGCGCATGTAGCGGCGAAAGAACATGGCGTGCGGTTGATCGTGGGCGCGCGTCTCGTCTTCCAGGACGGCGCGCCCGACATCATCGTTTATCCCCGGCATCGCGCCGGATACGCCAACCTCACCCGGCTTTTGACAGCAGGCAATCTGCGCGCGCCCAAGGGCGAATGCTGGCTCAAGTTCGAGGATTTGCTGGAGCATGCCGAGGGGCTACTGGCGATTGTCGTCGCGCCGCACGAACCCTCCCTCCTTGTGGCGCACATTCTCTCCGCCATCCGCGAAGCCTGCGGGCAGGTCTGGCTTGCCGCGCCGTGGCGCTTCGACGGTGAAGACAGGCGCAATCTGCGTCTCTTGAAGGAACTGGCGCAACGCAGCGGCGCGCTGCTCATCGCAACCACCGAGCCGCTGATGCACGCACCCGAGCGTCGTCCGCTGCTCGACGCCGTCACCTGCATCCGTGAGAAGAAGCGCCTGGCTGATGCAGGAACGCTCTTGGCCAAGAACGCAGAGCGTCATCTGAAGCCGCCGCAGGAGATCGCGCGCCTCTATGCCGATGGGCCTGAAGCCGTGAGTGAGACGTTGCGTTTCCTGGAGGGCGTCGAATTCTCGCTGGACCATCTGCGCTACGAATATCCGGAAGAGACCGCCGAGGGCTTTTCTGATCCGCAAGCTGCACTGGAAGCGCTTTCCTGGGCGGGAGCGCAGAGACGCTATCCGGACGGCGTGCCTGAAAAAGTAAGGCGATCGCTTGCGCGAGAACTGGAGATCGTCGGGCGGCTCAAGTACGCGCCTTATTTCCTCACCGTCGCCGATATCGTGAAATTCGCGCGCTCCGGCGCCGATAAGGATGGAAATAAGATCGACCCGATCTTGTGTCAGGGGCGCGGTTCGGCGGCCAATTCCGCGATCTGTTACGTCCTCGGCGTCACCGAGGTCGATCCTGCACAGCATCAGTTGCTGTTCGACCGCTTCATCTCCGAAGAGCGCGGCGAGCCGCCGGACATCGATATCGATTTCGAGCACGAACGCCGCGAGGAGGTGATCCAGTACATTTACAAGAAATACGGGCGCGACCGCGCGGGATTATCAGCGGTGGTGATTTCTTATCGTGGCCGCAGCGCCATTCGCGAGGTGGCTAAAGTTTTTGGCTTTTCGGAAGATCGCATCAACGCCTTGTCGAAGACGCTGCATTGGTGGTCAAGCGGGGTCAGCGAAGATGATCTTCGCGAGCAGGGGCTCGATGTCAGCGATCCGCACTTGATGAAATGCATCGCGCTTGCGCGCGAACTGCACGGCTTTCCGCGTCATCTTTCCCAGCATGTCGGCGGCTTCGTCATTACTCGTGAAAAGCTGCACGATGTCGTGCCGATCCAGAACGCGGCGATGGAGGATCGCACTGTTGTCGAGTGGAACAAGGACGATCTGGAAGCGCTGGGCATCCTGAAAGTGGATGTCCTGGGGCTGGGCATGCTGAGTTGCCTGAAAAAGGCGCTGGATCTGTTGGAGCGCTGTTATCCGGGGTGGGAAACGGAGGCGCAGTGTTCTTTCTCGCGTCCAAGTGAAATTCGCCATTCCGGACGGTGCGATGCCGCGCATCGCCCCGAAATGACCAAGCCTCAAGATGGAAAAGGGAAAACAGCCCACACGCTTTCCGTCTTCTGGCCGCCAACCGATGAGCGCGTTTACGCCATGCTGCATCGCGCCGATTCTGTTGGCGTGTTCCAGGTCGAGAGCCGGGCGCAGATGTCGATGCTGCCGCGCCTTAGGCCGAAGAATTTCTACGATCTCGTGATTGAAGTGGCGATCGTTCGGCCAGGCCCGATTCAGGGCGGCATGGTGCATCCCTATCTCAAGCGCCGCCAGGGGCTGGAGAAAGTCAGCTACCCATCCAAGGAATTGGAGGCTGTGCTGGAGCGCACCTTGGGGGTGACGTTATTTCAGGAGCAGGCGATGCAGATCGCCATTGTCGGCGCTGGCTTCTCGCCGCCAGAGGCCGATAAGCTGCGCCGCGCCATGGCGACGTTCAAGCGCGTAGGCACCATCGGCACGCTCAAAGCCAAGTTCATCGATGGCATGATCGCCAACGGCTATGCGCGCGACTTTGCCGAGGCGTCGTTCCGCCAGATCGAGGGTTTCGGCGAATATGGCTTTCCTGAAAGCCATGCCGCCAGCTTTGCGCTGCTGGTCTACGCCTCGTGCTGGCTCAAGTGCCATTATCCGGATGTGTTCGCCGCCGCATTGCTCAACGCTCAGCCCATGGGCTTTTACGCGCCGGCGCAGATTGTTCGCGACGCCATCGAGCATGGCGTCGAGGTGCGGCCCATAGATGTAAACATGTCCGAGTGGGACAATGTGCTGGAGCCTGGCCCGGCGGCGTCGCGGCGTTTGCATGCGCGCCATCGCGAGATGGAAGGCGACATTCATTCCACGCATGCATTGCGGCTGGGTTTTCGCCAGGCCAAAGGTTTGAAGCAAGAGGAGATGGCTGAGCTCGTGGCGCAGCGCGGGCGCGGCTATGATTCCGTGCGCGATGTATGGCTGCGCAGCGGGCTTTCGCCTGCAACCATCGAGCGGCTTGCCGACATCGATGCGTTCCGCTCCCTGGGTTTGGATCGCCGCGACGCGCTGTGGGCTGCGCGCGGGCTCAACCGCGTGGGCGGGCAGGAGGATCTGCCGCTGTTTGCTGACTTGCCTCCCCTCTCCCTTGCGGAGAGGGGGTTAGGGGGTGAGGAGGGGGTTCTGGACGAGCCACACTTCGATCTGCCCTCCATGCCTCTGGGCGAGCACATCGTTGAAGATTATCGCACGTTGGGCCTATCGTTGAAGGCTCACCCGGCGGCGTTATTGCGCAATGCGCTTTCGGCGCGCCACGCCATCAAGTCAGAGGCCTTGCCCGGGTTGCGCAATGGCCAGCGCACGCGCGTGGCCGGCTTGGTGCTGGTGCGCCAGCGCCCTGGCACCGCCTCTGGCGTCATCTTCATGACGCTGGAGGATGAAACCGGCATCGCCAATATCGTGGTGTGGCCGAAATTGTTCGAGCGTTATCGCAAAGAGGTTCTGGGCGGGCGGCTGGTGGCGATCGACGGGCCAGTGCAGATCGAAAGCGGCGTCATTCATGTTGTCGCTGAGCGCGTGCATGATTGGACCGCGCTGCTGGGCCAGCTCTCAAGCGGCGGCGATCGGCTCGACGCCAGCGCGCACGCCGACGAACCGCGTAAGCGCCCGGGCGATGAAGACCCCCGCCAACGCCATCCCCGCAACGTGCGCATCAGCCTGAGCGTCACCGCCGCCGCGGGCGCCATGCCGAAAGGGCGCAATTTTCATTGATCACTGGATGCTGGCGCGCGCGATTGTTCGACTGTCAGGAGATTGGCGCAGCTTGCATGTTCCCAATACGAGAAGTAGCCTGCGTGAGCCTCCGCAGGAGCGAGGTCATCAGGAGATGGCCATGTCTTTTCGCTTTTTTGCCGTCTTGTCGATTATGACTTTGACGTTGATGACGGCCACGTCGCCGGCGTTTGCCCAACCCAATCGCCCTGTATCGCAAGCCGAACTTGATGCTCATGCGGCGAATTCCACTGCTCATCACGGCCGACCAGACGGACCTTGCTTCAACAGCTCGACCGATCGCTTTATCGATTGTGGAAACGGCACGGTGACCGATACGGTGACCGGGCTGATTTGGCTCAAGGCTCTCGAATGCCTCGGCGATGGCGGCGCGTCATCCGCTCGAACAGGATGGCTTGGGGCAGTACAGGCCGCCACATCCTTAGCGCACGGCAGCTGCGGGCTGACCGACGGCTCAGCGCGCGGCGATTGGCGTCTGCCGACGTTCGATGAATGGGTCATGACCGTAAATCCACAGTGTTCGCCGGCGCTCGAAAATGATGCTGGCCTCGCTCAGTGCGCTTCAGTTGGCCCTTCCGTCTTCGCAGGTACAGTTCTGTTCGATCCGAACGAAGACATCACATTCTGGTCCAGCACGCCGCTAACTCTGAGCGAGTTCCCGTCCGGCCAGCAGGCCGGCGACGAAATATGGACGATGGACATGTCAAACGGCATGCCTGCCCCTGAAGGATTCGGCGGACCTCAACGCGTGTGGCCCGTGCGACGGGGTAACTAGAGAGATGTGTGAACGAGGTTGGCGATAAACACCCAAATTTGAGCGCGACTCATCTATCAGGTGTGGGCTGGTCCCGCCATCTTGCGAAAATCGCTGTCGGCAGGAGGAGGTCGCGCCCTTCGTGCGGCAGCGCCATTTCACCGACCTGCCAGTCGCCGCCCTCGAAGAATTGCGCCGCGGTTTGCCCCAGCGCCAGATAGGAGAGGCGCACGGCGTACACCGTGGCGATAAGAAAGCCTCTTGCGCTTGCGCGGTCCTCCGGTTTTGCACGCAGCAGACATTGGCACGCGTCGAGCAATTCCGGCAGCTGCTCTTCCAGGCGCCACGTTTCGCCATTGGGGCCGCGTCCAAATTTTGGCGGATCGAGGATAATGCCGTCATAGTGCCGGCCGCGCCGCACCTCGCGCTTTACGAAGCCGAGCGCATCGTCGCAAATCCAGCGTATTGGCGCCTCGTTCAAACCGGCGGCGGCCTGATTTTCGCGCGCGAAGCCAATGGCCTTCTTCGACGCATCGACATGGGTCACCTTCGCGCCGGCCTTGGCGCACACGAGCGAAGCCAGGCCAGTATAGCCGAACAGATTGAGCACCTCGGGCTGTGGGCCCGCGTGTGCGGCAAGGCGCTCGCGCGCAAACCGCCAATGCACCGAATGTTCCGGAAAGAACGCAAGGTGGCGGAACGGCGTGGGGCGCGACACGAACGTGATGTCATCCCAGGCGAGCGTCCAGTGCGGGGGAAGCTCGCGATTGAAACGCCAGCGGCCCGCATCCTCATCGCCCGCGCCGGACGGCGCGAAGATCGCGTCCGCGCTGTCCCACTCCGGAGCGGGCCGCGCCGGCGCCCACAGCGCTTGCGGCTCGGGGCGAACGAAGCGGTAGCGGCCGACCTGCTCCAACTTGCCGCCATTGCCGGAATCCAGCAGGCGATAGTCGCGCCAGTCGTCGGCGATCAGAAGATCAGGCGCGCGCGCCGTCATAACCTCGCCTCCGCCACAAATCGTAGAGCATCACCGCCGTCGCCACCGCCAGGTTCAGGCTGTCGGCCCGCCCGCGCATGGGCAGCTTCACCAGTTGATCGCATGCCGCTTCCATATCGGCGGGCAGGCCCGATTGCTCGTTGCCCATCAGAACAATCGCTTTGGCTGGCGCAGGCGCTTCCGCAAACGGGGCGCCGTTCAAAGAAGCGCCGATCATCGTCGCCCCGCGCTCGCGCTTGAAATGCAGCAGATCTTCGAATGAGCCGCGCGCAAGCGGCATGGCGAACAGCGATCCCATGCTTGCCCGCACGGCTTCAACCGAAAACGGGTCGCAACATTCGCCGACGAGCACGACCCCGCCAGCGCCCGTGGAATCCGCGGTCCGCAGAATCGTGCCGAGATTGCCAGGATCGCGCACGCCTTCGAGCGCGACAATCGCAGCGCCGCGGAGTTCGCCCAGCGGCGACAGGCGTTGCCGGTAAGCGCCGATGACAGTCTGCGGATTGTCGCGTTTGCTGATCTGCGCAAGCACGCTCTCGCTGGTCTCGATTGTTCGCACCCTGCGCGCTTCGGCCTGCTCCAGAAAAGCGCGCACCTGAGGGCGCTCTCGCGCGATTGGGGCGAACGCCAGGATTTCTGGCCACACGCCCAGGCTCGCCGCCTCCAGCGCCGAGCGCGCGCCCTCGGCCAGAAAGAGGCTGGTTTCGCTGCGGGCCTTTTTCAGATGAAGGCTCTTCAGCAACTTGATCTGCGGGTTCTGGGCGCTGGTGATCAGG
This sequence comes from Hyphomonadaceae bacterium, assembly GCA_041398345.1. GTDB lineage: Bacteria > Pseudomonadota > Alphaproteobacteria > Caulobacterales > Aquidulcibacteraceae > Vitreimonas. The sequence goes on from JAWKUY010000009.1 coordinate 80,838, forward strand.
TGTGACATGCCGCCGTTGCGCCCGTTCGTCCTCTTCGCCCTTAGGGGTTTTCCAGTTTTCGCCTAGTTCGTCACGCATTAGAAGGGTGTTAAGGCGCGGGTGGGTGACGCGCGACGCGGGAAAAATGGCAGGCCTGATCGCTTCCGAGTTGATCCTTTTCGCCGCTGCGGCCCTGATCGGCTTTGCGGGCGGCTGGTGGCTCTACATCACTCTGGCCGCGCCGCGCCTCGCCGCGGATCGTCACGACATCGAGCAATTGCGCTCGGCCCTGACCGAAGCGCAAGTGCGCCGCGCGCGGCTGTCCTGATGGCCGGCGAAGAGGCTCCCGTTCGCAGGCGGCTGCTGCTTGTCACAGGGCTGGGCGGCGCGCTGATCTCGGCTCTGCTAGGGCTGGTCGGACCTCATGACGGCGCCTTCTGGCGTGTGCCTTCGGTGTTGCGGTCCCATGTGGCTGAGGCGCTGTCGGCGCAAGGCTATCCGGGACTGGACATCACCATGAACGGGCAGCGCGCGCTGCTGACAGGCATCGTCGAGGCCGAAGCCGACATCGAAGGCGCGCGCCACGCTGCGCTCACCGCCGCCGGCGCTGGCGGGCATTGGGCGGGCGGGATCACGAGTGCGGACGCGCTGGGCGTGCGGGTTGGCATTTTCGAACGTCCATATGCTTGGAGCGTGCGCCGTGAAGGCGCGCGCGTCGTGCTGAGCGGGGCGGCGCCCAGCGAGAGCGTGCGCGCGGCCTTGATGGCGGGGATCGCGCAGTTCTTCCCCAACGCGGAAGCGGTTGACGATATGCATGTCGCCGGGGGCGCGGCTTCGCCCTTGTTTGCGGACATGGCGCAGGCCGGGCTGCGTGCGGTGGCCGGGTTGCATACAGGCGAGGCGCGCATCGTCGATGGCCAGATCGTGGTGATCGGCGATGGCAGCCAGAGCGGCGTCAACAACGTGCATGCGCTGTTCGATCATCCCCCGGCGCCGTTCCGAAGCCGTCTTGCGCTGACGATTGAGGGCCTCGATCCCGATCACCCGGAACTGGAAGGGCTCAATCTGGCCGATGGCGATGCAGAGACCTGCGAGCGTGCGTTCGAGCGCCTGATGGAGCGCAATGTCATCAACTTCGCGCCGGGCTCAGCGGCAATCGAACCGTCGAGCCGCGCGATCCTGGATTCGCTCGCGTCGGTGGCGCTGCGCTGCGACCGCTTCTCGATCGAGGTCGCAGGCCACACCGACAACCAGGGCGGGCGTGAGCTGAACATGGATCTCTCCCGCCGCCGCGCCGACGCTGTCGCCGCCTATCTCGCCGGCCAGGGCGTCGCGCGTTCTCGCCTTGCTGCGCGGGGATACGGCCCCGACCGCCTACGTGCGAGCAACGCGACCCCGGCTGGCCAGGCCGCCAACCGGCGCATTGAATTTACAGTGGAGGGTTGAGGTCATGATCTATCTGATCGGTCAACTCTCGATTTGGCTGCTGCTGACTGCGCTGTTCGCCGCGCTCGCGGGCTGGGCTTACGCCGCAGAGCGCGCCGCCCCTGGCGAGCAGTCGACGCGGCGGGAGAAAGAAAACCTGCTGCGGGATTTGGTGCGGTTGGGCGAAGGCCATGTGGGCGGCGAGATCACCCATGATGACGAGCCCGCCAAACGTCTGCTTGAAATCCGCGACGGGCGCATTTCAGAGCTCGAGCAGGCGCTGGAGTCAGCGCGCGCGCGCGCCGATGAAGCTGCGAGCCAGCTCGCTGCCACGCAGCGCCGGATCATGAGCGAGGAAGACGCCGAGGAACTGAGCCGCCTGCGCGCGCTCGCCGCCGAGCGCGACCGCGAGATTGAGGTCGAGGCCGCACCCGTTGAAGATGACGCCGCGGCGCTGCAGGCTTGGCGGCTGCGCTATTTTGAACAGCGCGTCAAATATCTGGAGGGCCGTGCGGCGGCGCCGGAAACTCTTGCGCACCCCGCCATCTCGAATATGAACGAACCGCCGTTGATGGAATGGCGGGCGCGCGAGGCCAGTGCGCGCGCGGCCTTTCTTGAAGATGAGGTCCGCGCCTTGAGTGCGCCGGTCCAGGCTGCGCCTTCCCGCGAGGTTGAGGCGTTCGCAGCAAATTCCAACGTCGATGCGTTGTTGCGCTGGCGTATGCTCTATCTGGAGCGGCGCGTGGCGCATCTGCAAAACGAAGCGGCGGCGCGCGCCGAACAGCCGGCGCCGGTCGCCGAGGCGCTGGCCGGGCCCGATCCGGACATGTGGAAGTGGCGCGCCCGCTACCTGGAATCCCGCGTGCGCCATCTGGAGAGCGTGCGCGCGGCGCGGCCCCAAATGCTTGCGGCGGAGCAGGAAGAGGCGGCGCCAGCGCCTGCGCAGACGCAACGCCGGCGCGCCAAGCCGCCAACGCTTGCCGCCGCGCGCGACGGAGCGCCGGATGATTTCACGCTGATCGAGGGCGTCAGCTCTCTGCAGCAAACCACGCTCTATTCCCTAGGTGTTTTCCATTTCGACCAGGTCGCGGCCTGGACGCCGGAAAACGTGGCGTGGGTGGATCAGTACCTGCGCCTGGGCGGGCGCATCGAAGAGGAAGAGTGGGTTGAGCAGGCCGGGGCGCTGGCGCGCGAAGGCGTGAGCGCCTCGCGCCGGCATCTGGTTGACGAGGACGTCTGAAACGAAGCGGCCTAGAGCTTGTCTCCCGGCCCCAGCGCGGTGGCTACGCGCAGATCGGCATACGCACCTGCTCCGTCCCACGAGGCGCCGTCCGGGTAGCGGACTTCAACTCCCGTAAGATCGGTGCTTTCAAACAGGCGCATGTTGACGCCCATGCGGTCCACGCCAGGATTTTTGGCAAGGAAAGCCGGGGCAAGCAGCCAGTGCGTTGTGTTTCCGCAGATGGGGCAGAAGTGCAGCGAGACGGCGGGATCGGGTTTGTCGGCGCGGGTGTAGCAATGCGTCGCGCCGGCGACCGAAACCTCGGAGCTTGCAAAATATCCCCAAACAGCGCCGGCCTTATGACAAAAGCTGCAATTGCAGTTGTTCACGTAGCCGGGTCGCTGCTGCAGCGTGAGGCGCACGGCGCCGCAATGGCACGAAGCGCTCAGCATCAGGCGCGATCCCTCTGCGCGTATCCCAGCTTGGCGTTGAGCGCGTCAAGCAGGTGCTGGGCGATGTCGGCCAGCGCGCCGCCGGGGGGATAGACCGCCGCCGCGCCCATTTCTCTCAACGTGGGGACGTCTTCGGGCGGGATGACGCCGCCAACCACGATCATGATGTCGCCGCGTCCGCGCGCTTCGAGCGCGGCGCGCAGAGCGGGCGTGAGCGTCAAGTGCCCCGCCGCCAGCGACGACACGCCGACAATATGCACGCCGGATGCAATCGCCTGGTCTGCGACTTCTTCGGGCGTGGCGAACAGCGGGCCGATCTCGACGTCGAAGCCCAGATCGGAAAATGCGCTCGCGACCACCTTCTGTCCGCGATCGTGGCCGTCCTGGCCCATCTTGGCGACAAGAATTTTCGGTCGCTTGTGTTCACTCTCCTCGAACGCCTTCACGCTTTCGCGCGCGCGCGCGACCGCGAGATCGTTGCCGGCTTCGCGCGAGAACACGCCGGTGACGAGCCGGATAGGCGGCACATGCCGCTTGAACGCCGTTTCGAGCGCGGCGGACATCTCGCCTACCGTCGCCTTGGCGCGGGCCGCATTCACGGCGAGCTCCAACAGATTGGCGCTGCCGCGCGCCCCGGCGGCAAGAGCCTCAATGGCGGCGTGGACTTCGTTTTGATCGCGCTCCGCTTTCAGCCGCGCAAGTTTCTCGACTTGCATGGCCCTCACCTTGGCGTTGTCGACCTTGAGGACGGGGACATCCTCTTCTTCGTCGAGCCGGTACTTGTTCACGCCGACGATTGTCTGCTGGCCGGTATCGATGCGCGCTTGTGTACGCGCCGCCGCTTCCTCGATGCGCGCTTTCGGTAGGCCCTGATCGATGGCCTGGGCCATGCCGCCCAGCTTTTCAACTTCTTCGATATGCTGCCAGGCCTTGGCGGCAAGATCGGCGGTGAGGCGCTCCACATAATAAGAGCCGCCCCACGGATCGGCGGGCCGGCAGACGCCGGCCTCAGTCTGCAGCAGGATTTGCGTGTTTCGCGCAATGCGGGCGGAGAAATCCGTGGGCAGCGCCAGCGCTTCGTCGAGCGAGTTTGTGTGCAGCGATTGCGTGCCGCCATAAGCGGCGGCCATGGCTTCGACGCAGGTGCGCACGGCGTTGTTGTAGACGTCCTGCGCGGTCAGAGACCAGCCGGAAGTCTGGCAATGGGTTCTGAGCGCAAGCGACTTGTCGTCCTTCGGCGCGAACGGACGCATCAGCTTCGCCCACAAAAGACGCGCCGCGCGCAGCTTGGCGATCTCCATGAACGGGTTCATGCCGATGGCCCAGAAGAAGGAAAGGCGCGGCGCGAAGGCGTCGATCGCCAAGCCCGCCGCGGCGCCTGCGCGAACGTACTCAACGCCATCGGCCAGCGTGTAGCCCAACTCGAGATCGGCCGTCGCGCCGGCTTCCTGCATGTGATAGCCGCTGATGGAAATGGAATTGAATTTCGGCATTTCGCGCGCGGTGTAGGCGAAGATGTCGGAGACGATGCGCATGGATGGCTTCGGCGGATAGATGAAGGTGTTGCGCACCATGAATTCTTTGAGGATGTCGTTCTGAATCGTGCCCGCCAGCTTGGCGTGGGGCACGCCTTGCTCTTCGCCCGCGACAATGTAGAGCGCCATGATCGGCAAGACGGCGCCGTTCATGGTCATCGATACGCTCATCTGATCGAGCGGAATGCCCGCGAACAAGGTGCGCATGTCGTAAATTGAGTCGATCGCCACGCCCGCCATGCCGACATCGCCGAGGACGCGTGGGTGATCGGAATCGTAACCGCGGTGGGTCGCGAGATCGAAAGCGACGGAAAGACCTTTCTGTCCCGCCGCCAGATTGCGCCGGTAGAAGGCGTTGGAATCCTCGGCCGTGGAGAAGCCCGCATATTGGCGGATGGTCCAGGGCTGCTGCACGTACATGGTGGGGTAGGGGCCGCGCCCGAACGGGGGCAGGCCGGGATAGCCATCGACGAAATTGAGCCCGGCGCGATCAGCGGCCCTGTAGGCGCGCTTCACGGCGATGCCTTCGGGCGTCAACCACGCGTCGCCGCCGGGCGGGGGCGTGTTCGCGGATTCGGCTTGAAGCGAGAGCGTTGAGAAATCAGGCAGGGTCATTTTCAAGCTCTCGCGCGAACCCACTCCCCCGTCTCCGGGGGAGTGGGCGGGGTGAGGGGGCAAATGCAATGTTTCAGGGGCGTTTCCATCGGCCATCCCTCCCAGAGGAGGGAGAGGGGATGCGTCAGATGAGTGCAACTCATGGGCCTCGCCCCGCGAACTGAGCCAGCGCGGCGGCGTCTCCGCGAAACGCGTCGAGGTCAACGGGCCCGGCGACGCCGCGCTTGTGGCCCCGATTGTGGTGCTGCCAGATGATCCAGTCGTTTGCCCGAAAGCGCGGGCGCACGCCAATCGAGCGGATCCAGAAGCGTTCGCCGCGCAGCGCGGTCAGGTGTGCGTTGTGAAATTCGCTTGTCGTGTAGATGACCGGGCGGGCGCCATAATGCGCCTGCACCTGATCGAGAAACGCGCGCGCTTCGCTCTCGACGTCGTTCATCGTCGGTCCCTCGCGGCACGGTCCCATGTGCTCCATGTCGAGAGCGGCGGGCAGCGCGCCCGCTTCGCGCGGAACGTTTGCGATGAAATTTGCCGCTTGCCGCGCGCCGGGCTGGCAGAGCGTGAAGAAATGATAGGCGCCGCGATAGAGCCCGGCGGCGCCGGCGGCCTGCCAATTGGCCGTGAAACGCGGATCGACATGATCGGCCCCCTCCGTGGCCTTGATGTAGGCGAAAGAGATGTTGTCGGCGGCGAGCGCGCGCCAGTCGATGGCGCCTTGGTGCCAGGAAACATCGACGCCCTGCGCATAGCGCTCCGCCCACGGCGTCCACCGGCCGGAAGCAATCGCGGCCAATGCCGAAACAGCCGGGAGTGCGCCGAAAGCAAAAGCGCCAAGCACGGCGCTCCGGCGCCCGCTGCGCCCCGTGCGGCACACGTCGCGCGCCTGGAACGGGGCGTCGCTGGGGCCGGTCACGGCGCGATCCCGAGCGCTGCATGGAGAGTCTGGAGTTCCCGCAGCACGTTTTGTCCGGTGAATATGAACTGATCGACGCCCGCGCTACGCCACGCCGCTTCGTTTTCTCCCGGCTTGCCCGCGAGCGCGACCCAATCGGCGCGGGCGCCCTTCAAAGCGCGCGCCGCGTCCGCGGCATGTTCGGCATAACCCGCATCCGCGCCGCAAAGGATCGCGATGCGCGCGCCGCTGGCTTTGAACGCCGCCGCAAGCGCTTCGGCCGATGCGTGCGTGATATCCGGTTCGATGGCCGCAACACCGCCCACGCCGAGCAAATTCTGTGCGAACGCGGCGCGCGGCGCGAACTCGGCCAGCGCGCCGATATTGGCGAAGTAGACACGCGCGCCGATGGCTTCTCCGCGCATACGCAGATCCTCAAACGGCGCCGCCCAGTGGATCGGCGCCAGCGCGCCTTCGCGCGACGGGCTGCTCCGGCGTTGGACAAAGTCCGGCGCCTTCTGACCGATCAGCGGGAAATCTGTGACGCCGGTGATGGTTTCGCGCCGTGTCGCGAAAGCTGCTTCGCGCGCAGCGCGCGCGGAGGCGATCGAGTTCTGCAGCCGCCCGCTCTGGAGGGCGGCGACAACACCTCCGCCAGCTTCCATGTCCTGCATCAACGCCCATGCCTTGACGGCCAGGTCGCGCGTCAGCTTTTCGACGAACCAGGCGCCGCCGGCGGGATCGGCGACGTGATGGAGATGCGCTTCTTCCCGCAGCACCAATTGCGTGTTGCGGGCGACGCGGCGCGCGAACGGCGTAGGCAAGCCAAGCGCGTCCGTGAATGGCGCGGTGGTGATCGCGTCGGCGCCCCCGGCCGCGGCGGCGAATGCGGCGCAGGTCACGCGCAGGATGTTGGTGTGGGCGTCGAAGCGCGTCATCATGCGTTGGGATGTGAAGGCGTGAATACGCGCCCCGCGCGCGATCGCCTGCACGCCGCTGGCTTCGAGCATGCGTTCCCAGCAGAGGCGAAGCGCACGCAACTTGGCCGTTTCCACCAGCACATCCGGCCCGACGGAAAGGGCGAATTGCATGGAGACCGCCGCATCGCCGGCGCTCATGCCGGCCTCGACAAGTGCGCGCAGATAGGCGCCGCCGCTGGAAAGCGCCGCAGCGATCTCCTGCGCCTCCGTTCCGCCCGCCTCATGCACGGGCCTTGAATCAACGCGCAGCGCCGTTGCGCTTGGCATGTCCCGCCGCACGCGTTGTGCGAACGCGGCCGCGCGCGCCATGTCGGCGGCGTCGAACACGCCCGTGCGCATCAGCGCTCCGACGGGATCGACGCCGAACACCGTACGCGGCGGCGCCACGCCCTTGAGTTTGGCGGCGAGCAATTCTGCCGCCCAGACGCCATCCTCGCCCGCGTCGAGAGCGATCGGGGCCGCCTCAAGAATGACGCCGGCGAGGGCGACATCGAGCCCGTGCGCATCGGTTATCGCCACGCCGGTTTCCCCGCCGCGATCGATCTTGAGTTCGATGGCGGCGACCCCGCCTTGTAGATCCGCCAGGATGTCGCGATTGGTCTGTTCGGGATCGGGGTGCTCGAAGCGCTGCCGCATGAGCCAGCCGCCAAGCGGCGCACCGCGTGTGAAGATTGCCGCCGGCCCGCTCGTCCCGTCCGTCGCCGTTGCGATATCGCTCTCTCGATAGAGCGGCTTGATTTCGATGCCGTCGGCCGTCTTGCCGGTCAGCCTTTCCCAGCCCGCGCCCTTGAGTCCACGCTCCACAAGGGCCCGCCAATCTGCTTCGTCCGCCGGTTCTCCCAATTGCAGCGCCGTTTGGTCCATTTCCGCTCCAGTTGACGCCATGTCAGGCATCGACGCGCATTCCGTGGCAAGCTAGGCCTTGGCGCAAACACGGAGACGATGATGGCCTTGCCGCCCTTGTTCGACAAGTTGCGCCTTCCGCTGGTCGGGGCCCCGCAATTCATCATCGCCAACCCTGAACTTGTGATCGCCCAGTGCAAGGCTGGCATCGTCGGTTCGTTCCCCGCGCTCAACGCCCGTCCGCAGCCAGTGCTGGACGATTGGCTGGTGCGGATCAAGAGCGAGCTGGCCGAATACGACGCCGCTCACCCTGAGGCGCCGGCGGCGCCGTTCGCGGTCAACCAGATTGTGCATCGGACGAACGAACGCCTGCAGCAGGACGTCGAAGCGTGCGTGAAGCACAAGGTGCCGATTGTCATTACTTCGCTGGGCGCCCGTCAGGACGTCAACGACGCCATCCATTCCTACGGCGGGATCGTGCTGCACGACATTATCAACGTCACCTTCGCCAAGAAGGCGCTTGAAAAGGGGGCTGACGGTCTCATCGCAGTGTGCGCGGGCGCGGGCGGGCACGCAGGCGGACTTTCCCCGTTCGCGCTGGTGCACGAAATCCGTGAGTTCTTCGACGGGCTGCTGCTGCTTTCCGGCGCCATCGCCACCGGCAAGGGCGTCCTGGCCGCGCAAGCTATGGGCGCTGACCTTGCCTATATGGGCTCGGCCTTCATCGCGACGAAGGAGGCCAACGCGCCTGAGGCGTACAAGCAGATGATTGTCGAGAGCGCTGCTGGCGACATCGTCTACACCAACTTGTTCACCGGCGTTCTGGGCAATTACCTCAAAGGCTCGATCACGCGCGCGGGGCTCGATCCGGAAAACCTTCCCGAGAGCGATCCCTCGAAAATGAATTTCGCCGGCGGCGAGGGCTCCAAGGCCAAGGCGTGGAAGGACATCTGGGGCGCAGGCCAGGGCGTCGGCGCCGTGCATCAGGTCGTTTCCGCGGGCGATCTGGTGGCGCGCCTGAAGCGCGAATATGACGAGGCGAAGCGGGGATTGTGCGGCGCCTAATCCCGCGCTCGCCCGAGAACTAACTTCGGAAAACCAATCTACTAGCGCCTCGCCGGGCGTCCCAATCCGACTGCGCCGGAGCGGCCTTAGGCTTTCTCGTGATGAACGAGGAGCCCATGACCCCAACACTTCCCGAGAAGTCAGCCATCCAGTCGTTGACACTGCGCAGCGCCGCCGCGATAGCCATCGCCGCAGCCGCTGATCGCCTGGGCGTCATCCTGCCTGACGGCGCCGCGCAAGAGGCCGCCGGCGCCCTCATCGATCTGATCGTCACGCTCGGCCTGATCGGTGTGGCGGTTGGCCGGGCGCGCGCGCGGACGACCATCGTATGAGCGCCCTTTCGATGCGCCGCATCCTCAGCGTGCTTGCCCTTGCGCTTCTGCTTGCTGCCTTGCCGGCGTGTGCGCAGCTTCGCATCGGCGACAGCCAAATTGATAATCCCGTGGCAGCGGCGCGCACGCTCGATCAGCGCGCCTACGCTTTGCTCAACGCCTATGCAGCGGTGATCGAAGAAGCCACCGATGTCGTGCGCGATCCCGCGACGCCGGTCAGCGTGATGCGGGCCCTGGCGCGGGCGGAGCGCGCTGCAACGCCGGCGGCGGAAACGCTGGAAATAGCCGTCGCCGCCTATATGCGCGCGCAGGCGGATTTCGAGGCAGCGTCCAGCGCTTCGCAAACTGATCTAGAGCGCGCCGCTTCCGCACTCACGATCGCCGCGCGGCGCCTGAACGACGCCATCGCGGCTGCGCAAGCGCCCATCGGCGATCTTGAAGACATCATCCGCGCGCGCCGCTGAAGGAGCCACCATGTTCAATCTTTTGCTTCAACTGCAAATGCTACTGGCCGCGCTGTCGGCATTCCTGCCGCTCGTTCCCAGCGCTCAGCGCGCCCAGGCCGCCGGATTTCTGGATATTGCCGCCAAGGCGCTCGCGGCGGGGGGCGCCATGGGCGCCAACCTTGAAGACCTCGCGCGCAAGCTCGCCGAGGTGCGCGCCGAGGTGGAGGCCATGGCGGGGGCCGGGCGCAGCGTCACGGCTGAAGAACTCGACGCCGCCATGGCCCGCGTTCGGGCCGCCTCAGCGGCTTTCCGGCAAGCAATCGAGACTGCGGAGGCAGGCGCGAGCTGAACTGCCTCCGCACAGGGGAGGCGCCGGTTCGAAGGCCGTCCTTTCGACCGCCCCCGGTCTTCGGTTGACCACGGCGTCTCCCCGCCCTTTCTAGTGCCGGTCATGAGCACCGGCCAATTCATCCTCGCCATCGACCAGGGCACCACCTCCACCCGCGCCATCGTTTTCGACGAGGCGTTCGCGCCCGTCGCGGTCGCGCAGATCGAACTCACGCAGCACTTTCCGCAACCTGGATGGGTTGAGCACGACGCCGAAGAAATATGGGCGTCGACCCTGCGCGTTTGTCGCGAAGCGATTGAGCAGGCCGGGGGCGCCGCCAACATCGCCGCCGTCGGCATCACCAATCAGCGCGAGACCACCGTCATTTGGGATCGCCAGACCGGCGCGCCCGTCCACAAGGCGATCGTCTGGCAGGACAGGCGCACAGCCAGCGCCTGCGCCGGGTTGCGCGCCGCAGGGCACGAGCCGCGCGTGCAGGAGGTCACGGGCCTCCTGCTGGATCCTTATTTCTCCGCCACCAAGATCGCATGGATTCTCGACCGCGATCCTACGCTGCGGAAGCGCGCGGAAGCCGGTGATCTCGCGTTCGGGACCATCGAGAGCTTCCTCGCCTGGCGGCTCACGGATGGCGCCCAACACGCATCCGATGTCACGAACGCCGCGCGCACGCTCCTGTTTGACATCGCCAAGCGCGATTGGAGTGAGGAGATGTGTGCGCTGTTCAATGTGCCGCGCGCGCTGCTGCCCGAGGTGCGCGCGTGCGACGCGCACTTTGGCGATGTCGCGGCGGCGCATTTCGGGCGCGTGTTGCCGATCCATGGCATTGCCGGCGACCAGCAGGCGGCGCTCTATGGCCACGGTTGCCTGCAACCCGGCATGGCCAAGATCACTTATGGAACCGGCGCGTTTCTGGTCATGAACATGGGCGCTGCGCCGCCGCGCTCACAAAATCGCCTGCTGGCCACCGTCGGTTACGAAGCGGGAGGCGCGTTCGCGTACGCGCTGGAAGGCTCGATTTTCTCCGCCGGCGCTACGATGCAATGGCTGCGCGACGGTTTGAAGCTGATCGGCGCCAGCGCTGAATCGGAACAGATCGCCTCGGCTTTGGCGGATAATGGGGGCGTTTATCTTGTGCCTGCCTTTGCGGGCCTCGGCGCTCCGCAATGGAACGCCGATGCGCGTGGCGCCATCATTGGGCTGACCCGCGACACCCGCGCCGAGCACGTCGTTCGCGCAGGCCTTGAAGCGGTGGCGTATCAAACCGCGGACCTTCTGGACGCGCTGCGCGCCGATGGCGCGCCTGCGATCGTCTCTCTGCTCGTGGATGGCGGCCTGACCGCGAACGCTTGGGCGATGCAGTTCGTCGCCGACATCTGTGATGTCGAGGTCGTGCGGCCTTGTTTCCAGGAGGTCACCGCTTTGGGCGCGGCCAAGCTCGCCGCCGAAGGAGCAGGGCTGGCCAAGCGCGATCGCGCTGCAGCCGCACAGACGCGCTGGTCGCCCACAATGGATGGTGCGGCCCGGGATGCTCTTCGCGCGGGCTGGCGGCGCGCCGTCGCGGGCGCCCTGGCCGCCGTCTGAAGTTGGATTTGCCCATCACAGAGGTTGCGCGCGGGCCGGCATCGGCTTAAGTGCCGCGCTTCGCGCGAGAGCCCGTAGCTCAGTCGGTAGAGCATCTGACTTTTAATCAGAGGGTCTCGGGTTCGAATCCCGACGGGCTCACCAATCTTTACAAGCACTTAGGTCGTTTTCCGGCCTAAGTGCTTGAGCTTGCGGCCCGATTTAGGCCCGGCCGACCGTTTCCACGCCTCCCGCCACCGTATCCAAGTGCTCCAACAAGGCCTTGACCGAGCGACGCACGTCCTGTATCTCATGTGTCTCAGTGAGAACGTGAGTCGTGATGAGATTGAGCATTTCTGACGCCGCAGGCGGCCAAATGACCCTAGCCGGCGCGGAGTTCGGTAGGGCGGTGCTCGGCAGGTTGGTGACAATGCTTCCGGCGCCGGGTGCCCAGCAGCTCTGCGTGCTCGACTACAACGGGGTGGACGTCGCGAGTGGAAGCTTCATCCGGGAGAGTACGATCTCCTTCAGGGACTTCGCCCGCGTGAGCCGGCCCGATCTTTTCCCGGTCGTCGCCAACGCCAGTGAGATCGTGCTGGACGATCTCAGGGAGGTCCTGGCGAACAGATCGGACGCGATGGTCACGTGCGTCGACGACGGCGCCGGCGGGCTCAAGAATTTCCGCATCGTAGGCCGGCTCGACGAGAAGCTTCGGCTCACGCTCGAACTCGTCGATGACATGGGCGAGGCGGACACCGGCAAGCTTCGAGAAGCCCGCGCCGGTGAAGGCGTCCCGACTGTCTGGAATAATCGCCTCTCGGCGCTCGTGTCGAAGGGCCTCGTCGCTGAGACGAGCGTCGGACGCGGCAAACTGTTCAAGTCACTTTCGAGATTGGAGGCCTGAGATGGGCGCAGATTTTCTGGAAAAGAAGGCGAAGCAGTTCACAAAGCTCTGGGATAAGGCGGCCGTAGAGCTTCGCCGCCCCACACTGCTGACCCGGCAGCCAGAGTGCGCCGAGCGAAGCGCGCTTGCTGCGCTCACCTCCACGATAAAGCTCACTGTTGGCCAGCACGTTCTCGTCAGGCTGGCGGGTGACGACGTCGTCGCACTCGCCGGCCACGATGAGGCGGCGCGCTTCATCGATGCTCCAGACGCTATCGTGGACGCGCTGCGGGGTTGCAACGGCGTGATGGCCGGCACAGTGCAGGAGGTCCACCCCGAGAGCGGGACCGTCTCAATCAAGCTAGGGCGCGAATGACGACACGCGAAGATCGGCGGCAACAGCGCCTACGGCAGAACGCCTACGACAACCCGATCTCGCTCGGGTGCGGGGCTTGCCACGAGCGCTCGATGTGCGGCGGCCTGTCCGTCGCTGAGAAAGTGTTCGACTGCAGCGCCTTCTGCTGTGGCAAGCCACAGACTTGCGACCGCGTCTGCGTGCACAACCCCGATTTTTCGGAGCGCAAGTGGGAGGTCAATGGCTTCGATCTCGGCAACGTCCCACGCACGCGCGCCACGCCAGTGCCAGACCTTCCGTCCCTGTTCTTCCTCTTCCAGCACCGCGGCCGTCGCTTGAGGCCATTTGGCTCCGGTATGGCGATGTCGCTTTACGAGATGTTCGAGCGCGGCACGCCCAATCTCAAGTTTTCAGGGCGCCGTGCGCTTGAGGATGCCTACCTCATGGCACCCGAGGCGCCGTTCGTTCTCACCGGGGCCGGCATAGACAAGCCGCTTGAGCGTTGGTGGCAGATGGGCGAGCGAAACCGACGCCGAGGCGCGGAGGCGCTGTGGAGCATTGGCCCATCTCTCGTGACCACGCCAAACTACAGCCTCTTCTCCGATCGGCCGCGTACCGACGACCTGCACGCCATCAAGCGTATCGCCACAGTCTGGGAGGAGTTCGCCTCTGCCGGGTTGTCCACCGCGCTCCACGTCAACGCACGGACCGAGCACGACTACGATCGCTGGGGCGACTTCATTGGTGAGCGCCCCGAGGTTACGCACATCGCGTCTGAGTTCGCGACCTGCGGGCTGAAGAGAACCGAGTGGCACATCGAGCAGCTCGGGCTGCTCGCGGAGAAAGTCGGGCGGCCGCTGGGATTCGTGGTGCGAGGTGGCACGACCAATCTGCCGTCGCTGATGGCGATCTTCGCACGCGTGCACCTGCTTGAGACGTCGATCTTCATGAAAAGCATGAACCGACAGGTGGCCCGCGAAGGGAACGACGGTCGCGTTGCCTGGGGGCCCATGCGAACGAGGCGGAACGAGTATCTGGACGATCTGTTCGAGGCAAACGCCGCGGTCATCGCGCGCGTCAATTCAGGCAGTCGACTGTGATCGTGAACCCCGCAGTGTTCGCCCGCTGAGACACGGTGGCGTTCTGTTGCGACGGGTTTCTCCCGTGTATCTCAAGCGACGACGAGCCCGAACGAAAGCGCAGATTGCCGTTTAGGTTTGCGAGTCCAACGAATAGGTCCCTGAACCCGAAGCCGTTGCCCGCGCCAAGGCGTGAGACGCCTTCGCTGATCACCAGCTGAAGCGCGTCCCCGCTATCCGTGACGTGCGCGTACTCTGGATTGGAGCGGAGTGACTGAAGCGCGCCGATGCCGCGGTCACTCGCAACGAACTCCAGAGCGCCGGGGGCGCAGCGATATGCGACCAGCCCGGTGGCGACCCTTTCGCTGTGGCGATGGATGTTGTCCTCCATCTCGCGCAACGCGGCCACCATTTGCTTGGCAGTCAACGGCGCAAATCCTGAACTCCTGGCTGCCATTTCCATCGTTCGGAAGAAGTCGATGAAGGGTTGGGCCATCGAGTTTTGCGTCGCTGCGCAACGCATGAAGCCGATGCCGCTGCCGTGCCAGATCGCATCCCTGCCTCGGAGGGCGGCCCTGAAGTCCCCAAGGCCGGTGGCATCGACTCGACGGGCAAGCCTGCCGCGTTCGTCGGGTTTCGCCATCGCGAAAGACAAAAGCTCTATGTACGGCCCAAGTGAGTTGGGCCGTAGCACGTCAGACACGGCCGCGCCCTCTAGCCCCAAAGCAACGGAGAGAGCGATGTCGTCGACAGCCTTGAAGTCGAGATCGCGCAGCTGCGCCTCCGGGTTGCTTGACTCGTGCGGCGCTCAGCGTGCGTAGGCGAATCGTCCGCAATTGTAGCGGTGGGCACACCGGAGTCCCGTTCTTTGCGTTTTGTTACGGGTGCATCTCTGTCTTGGTTCATTCGAAACCCTAAGGCCGAGCAGGCTCGCCTCGAAGGCGTCTCGCCTTTCTTTTCGAGAGCCACAACCAAGAACATGAGATGTAGCTGGGGACGTTTCGCTTTGTGACAGGGGGGGGCGCAGCCCCATTTTGGCGTCGGATGCGCTGCTGAAATAACGTCGATTTCGAGCACATCCGTGTGATGCAGATCGGTCACTCGGTGGGATACGAGCGCAGAGCTCCCACATAGAATCGCTATGCTGTCTTGGAATCGGACTAGCTTAGGAGAAGGATCAGGCGGGTGCAGAAAGGTGAGGCCCTCATGGCAACCACGAAGCACATCTTCAAGATCGGTGTGATCGTCAGTGACGGCCACAGGCTGCTCGTGGTGCGTAAGAAGGACGGTCGGTCGTTCATTTTACCGGGAGGCAAGCCCGAAGCTGGCGAAAATGATCTTCAGACAATCGCTCGCGAAATCGACGAAGAACTCGGTTGTGCCGTGGAACCACGCTCGGTGTCTTACCTTGCGACATTCACCGACACAGCGGCCGACATGGTGGCTACCGAAATAACTTTGCGGGTCTATTCGGCGAAGCTTATTGGTGAGCCGGAGGCGCGTTCGGAGATCGATACTCTTGCGTGGTTTGATGCATGGAGGGACAGCACAGACGAGCTCGCCCCGAGCATCCGCAACCAAATCCTTCCCTACTTGATCAAGCATAAAGAGCTTGAGAACGCTTAGGCGTTCGTGACTTCGCGCCACCAGAGCTCCAGAGCGGAGTGCAGACTCCCGAGGTCGCCTTCGTTGACAATTGAAAACGCCGCATCGGCGAACACGTTCGCCGTGCCCAATCGCTCAGCTTCGGTGCGATCTCTCTTCGCAAGTTCTTCAATCGAAAACGGGCGGTCGGTCCTTGTGCGTAAGCGCGCCGCACGCACATCGAATGACGCTTCAAGTCTCAAAACTCTAATGCTTCCAAAGGCAGCCTGGAGTCGGTCAAATTCCTCCGGGCAAAAGATTGCATCGATGAATACAGGGCGACCTGCATCGAGGTGCGATTGTATAGCGCCGAGAGAGGCAGCAACTAAGCAGGCTTCTCCGTACTCCTCGCGCATCGCGACTCGTACTTCGCGCTCCGACTCGCGGTTCTGAGGTAATCCACGTCGAGTGACCTCGGCTAACACCGCGCTACCAAGATAGACGCGTTCACCGCCGCTGATAGCGCGTAGGTGATCAATTGCGGTGCTCTTTCCAGAGCCGCTGTGTCCCGACAGACCTACGATTGGCGGCAACAAGCGCCTCCACTGGAGATCACAGCAGACGAATGCTCAGAATGCAGAAGTCGTCATGAAGCGCACCTTTGGAGAGAGCGCACGGAATATCCGCTGACGTGACATATGTGATTTCGACCGTCGCTGCCCGGCCTGTGTATTGCTCTTTGGACGGGTCAAATTCTTGGAGGTCTATGCGATCTCCCACTTTGAAGTCGCGATCGGTTGCACGCCTCAAGTCATGGGTTTTACGGCCCGCTAAGATTGCGTCGAAGAACTGCGGCCAACACTTCAGCGTGTGGGTCGTCGACCGCGACGCTACTACCAGCGGTGCGCTCTCATTATGCCCCCCACCTCGGGTCATCGGAGTGCTCAATTTTTTGGGTCCCTACAGGGGCTTAGACTGCTTCTAGCAAGACAGTCTGTCAAACAGTATGACGAAAATACGCCGAGTCTTGACGGGCGGGAACAGGCTGGCAGAACAATCTAAGGTTAGGCCACATTCAGAAGGGCTGGGTCTTGGACGTCGACACGCTTCTTAAGATTGCGCGCGTCGCACCAGGGCAAAATCGGTTTGCACTCGGCACGTTCGAAAAGGGCATTACGCTCTTTCGTCAACAGGTCCGAGCACTCAATCTGATCTACGCGCTCACAGAGGCTAAAAAAGTCGATGGGGGATCGGTAATCCCTCAAAATAGTACACTGGCCATCATAGGCGGCGGTGCATTCGGAATGACCGCTGCTGTGGCTGCGGCGCACGCAGGATTCAAGGCGGTGTTGCTCGAACGTCAGCAAACGCTGATGCCCATGCAGCGCGGCTGCGCCACCCGGTGGCTTCACCCGCGGCTGTATGACTGGCCAGCTTTCGAGGCAGAAACGCGCCTCGCGCGTCTCCCATTCCTCTCGTGGTCCGCAGGCATGGCCGGTCAAGTGGTCTTAGATATCGAGGAGAAGTTTCAGCGGGCAAAGTCGGTGTGCGGAAATCGGCTCAAACGCGTCCTCGGCGTCAAGCGAACAACCGTGACTCCTCTGGCAGGAACGGAGGACTTTGAGGTTGCGCACTGGGGACAAGACTCGAACGGAACAGAAGTAGCCTCGGCAGTCATCTACTGCGTCGGCTTTGGTGCCGAGGGAGGCAACTCTCAGTACTGGCGTAACGACTGCTTCGACCAATACGACCTAAAGTATGACGGCAAAACACCAACTCCGTACTTCATTACCGGTATGGGTGACGGCGGTTTGATTGACGCGTTTCGGCTCACAATCCGCGACTTTTCGCAGGATACGATCTTCAACGATATCTTTGGCTCGCCGACGGATCCGCTTGTACAAGCGCTCCGCGCCATCCGGTCAGAGCCACTTCCTCGTCTGCCGGCGTTTGATCGCCTTAAGAAGCTCGATGATGATGAGCTGCCGGAGGCCATGCAGAGTGCCATTGGTCGCTATCGCGATCTGAGACGACACGACACAAGGGTGATGCTCAACGCCAAGGAAGATAGTTTTCGTCTAGCGCTGAACGCTGCTTCCGTTTCGTGGGGACATGCCGCGTTGGCCTATTGCGCTTATCGAAGTGACGCCTTTCGATATGTGCCCGGTAAGCTGAATCCCACTCGGCTCGCCGACGAAAAAATCCAACAGCATCTCGAAGGCTGGATCGAGCCTAAGCAGCTGAAGGGGATCGAGCCATTGATACGTAGGGGCCCCAAGCGCCGCGAAGCGGTGTTGGGTGCGAACCTCACGCCGGATGAAGTCACACATCTCGAGTCTCAGAAGGACCAGGACACCGGCCAGCCGATCTATCCTACCGGATGGTGGGGCAAGTACACCCACGCGCCGGATAGCGGGACAACGCGAGTAGAGTTTGTACCACCCGCGTTGATGATGCAGGCGACTACGTTCGCAGCCACCGTCGCGGAGTTCCTAAGGAGTCGGTTGAGTGTCGGCGCATCCAGCGACAGGTTTCGCGTGGCGCTACATCGCTTGGTTCGGCTGGATGATCAGGAATGGTTTCAGCAGATCACACCTTATTTTGGCAACGTCGATAAGAAGGGCGGCGACGGAAGGATATTCCCAGTTCTGGGCGGCATTGTAGGGCTCGCCTGTCACACCGGAAGTCAGGTCATCGTCTCGAAGCGTTCGCAGAAAAACTTCGACGAAGTTTGGGAGCTTGCGAAATTCGACAAGCTGGACGCCCGCCCGATTGAGAAGCATGTCGGCGCGTTGATGGCGTGCCCCTTCTTTGCGCCTAATGGAGACGGTCAAGAGCGCGTGTGTATGGTTTTGTTTGTCGACGCCGGCGACCCGGACTTTTTCGCTCCAGACACACGAAAAGACATCTCGATGGCGTGCTCCAGCTTCGTGCAGACGCTGGAGCAACTTATTTCGCTCGGGGCCATCCGAGCGCTGCCGAGCTATTATTCCGGTTATGAAGTTAGCCCGCGCGACGCGGGTTGATGGACCGCCTGGAAGTCCTGGATGTGGAATTTGTCGAACCGAGCGAGGCGGTGTGGAAGGAAGGGATGACTTTCAAATCGTGTCGCTCACTTGATTTGGAAGTAGCGCGTCTAGCGCCCGAGGGCTGATCATCGGAGCGCCACTGCACTCACGTCCTGTGAGGACCGAGAGGGTCTGCTGCGGCGAACCGCTCAAGTCGCGAACGACGGTCGATCGAACTTTGCAAACGCTAGTTCGTGCCGTCGCAGGAATAGCAGGCAACCGCTCGGGCACGTTCGGCCCGCAGCTGCGCGTCTGTCTTAACGTCGTGGCCGAGCCTGCGCAGGCCCATGCGATACCGGTTGATTGACCCGTAGCTCGGCACGTGGCCGCGCTCGTTCAGCAGATCGAACACCTCTTGGTTCGTCTTTCCAGAGATGATCGCGTGCACCATCAGCGCGCCCTTGCTGCCGTCGTCGCGGGCGAGCTTGTTGCGGAGCACCCGCAGGAAGAAGTTGTCGTCGTCCATGGCCACCCCTTCATTAGTTCGCGGAGGCGCTGACGGCGACGATGGCCTGACGCAGGCCGGCGATGAGCGGGTCCGGCTCGGAGGCGATCTCGTCCCACGGCGTGGTGATGCGGCCGCTGCGATTGCCCATCCCGTCCTGACGCGACCAGTCTAGGCGCACGGCTTCGGCCTCAAGGCCGAAGGCGAAGCGCACGACGACCTCACCGACGCAGCGCTTAGCCGCCTCCGCCTTGGCGATGGCCGCGGCCGCACGAACCCTGTTGATGACCACGCCGTCAGTGTTTTCGTCTTGCATCTTGATCCTCCATCGGGCGACACGCCTGCGTTTCAGCAAGAATGCGCCTCGACGAAACGCGTGTCGGCCATCGACTGACGACCGACACGCTTTGTCTCTCGGTCTACCGACCCCAAAACTGAGGCCTGAAGAGCCACTCCTCATCGCTGAGCTGGTGCGTGCGCAGGCGCACCTCGTCGGCGAGCAGCAGGAGCTCCTCTTCGGAGAGAGTGAGCCTCGCAACACGCTTTAACCCTTCGCGCTCCAGGCCCGTACGCGCGTGCTGGAAGACCGCGCGATAGATTGCGTCTGAAAGGCCATCAGTTTCGATGTTCTTGGTAGTCATCACTATTACCTCGTCGATAGATCGCGACGCGCGCTCGACCGCGCGCGTCGCAAAATTGTTGTTGGGTTGGTGGCTCAGCCGCCAAGAACGTTGAGCGCGGTCCGCTGCACGTCGCTTGCAATCACGTCGTGCGTGTAGATCGGCCCGTAGTGCTGGACGATCAGGCGTGAGAGCGGATCAGCCTCACCGGGAGGCATGTCCGCAGCGCGAGGCGCCAATGCTTCGTCGAGGGCAGCGAGTGCGCGAAGCACTTGGCGTCCCGCCTTCGCGAGCTCGGACGCGTTGCTCGGGTTTACGTCCTTCGCCCAGGCGTCGAGGAACGCGGTATCTTCTAATTTGTACATTGAGCTGCACCCGGTTTCGTGGACACCGCGTTTAGGTGTTTTATGGAAACCGGAGGGCCATGCATGGCACGGCAAAGAAGACAGTACAGCCGGGAGTTTAAGCTTGAAGCGGTGAGGCTGATCACCGAGCGGGGCGTTTCAATCGTTCAGGCCTCGCGCGACCTGGATGTGCACCAGACGGTGCTGCGCGATTGGGTGAAAACGTTCGCCACCGATCCGAAGGAGGCCTTTCCCGGCCAGGGCCAGATGAAGCCCGAACAGGCCGAGATCGACCGACTGCGCAAGGAAGTGACGAAGCTCAAGGCGGAGCGCGACATCCTAAAAAAAGCCGCGGCCTATTTCGCCAAGGACCAGACCTAATGTTTGCGTTCGTGGCGAAGCACCGGGGAATATGGCCCGTGGCGTGGATGTGCGATGCGCTCGGTGTGTCGCGAAGCGGCTTCTTCGCCTGGCTCAAACGTCCGCCGAGCGCCAGAGCGCAAACTGATGAGAAGATCGCGCTGAAGGTTCGGGCGAGTTTTCTTCAAAGCGACCGCACCTATGGCGCGCGACGGGTTTGGAAGGACGTGCTGGCGGAAGGCGTTTCATGCGGCCTGCATCGCATCGAAAAACTGATGCGGCGACAGGCTTTTCGCGCCCGACCCCGTCGTCGGCGCCTGCCGTCGGACACCGGAGAGCGCAGCGCCGCAATCGCGCCGAATACGCTCGACCGGCAATTCGAGGCGTGCGCGCCTAATCAAAAGTGGGTCGCCGACTTCACTTATATCTGGACAGCGGAAGGCTGGCTTTACGTTGCGGTCGTGCTCGACCTCTTCTCGCGCCGCATCGTCGGCTGGTCGATGCGCGCTTCGATGACCGCCGAGCTTGTGACCGAGGCGCTGATGATGGCGCTGTGGCGACGCGGCAAGCCGCAGGCGCTGATGCATCACTCCGATCGCGGCAGCCAATACACGAGCGATCAATTTCAGCGGCTCATGGCCGATCATGGCGTCGCCTGCTCAATGAGCCGGGCCGGCAATGTCTGGGACAATGCGGCGATGGAGAGCTTCTTCTCGTCGCTGAAAACCGAGCGGACGGCACGGAAGACCTATCGCACGCGGGTCGACGCCAAGGCCGATGTCTTCGATTACATCGAACGCTGGTACAATCCCCAGCGGCGTCACTCAAAGCTGGGCTATCTCAGCCCGGCCGAGTATGAAAAGGAGGCGGATCGAGGCTAACTAAGCGTCTACCGAACCGGGTGCAGCTCATATCGGTTGGTCTTGTCGTTGATGCGTCCGACGAGTTTGAAGCTGGCGGACTTTGACCCGACCATCACTCGTAGGCCGGGCATGTCATCGTCATGAAGTTGAGTGCCTGACGGATGCTTCGACATCACGTCGTTGATTAGGCCCTGAGTGAGCTTGACCATTTCCTGCGGACTGCCCGCAGTCGGCACTCAAAAAGCCTGATCTCAGGCCCGACCCGAAATCAGGTCCTGCACGACTGCACACAGTGAAATGTCGAAAATCTCTTTGTCCGTAAGCCATTAAACGGTCCGGCACGACGTAGTACGACGCACCGGACCTGACTTTTAATCAGGGGGTCGCGGGTTCGAATCCCGCCGGGCTCACCAAAAAAAGCGCACCGCAATCCTTTGCGTGCGCTGCAACTGTGATCTCGCAAGCGAAGGGCATTCGGCAAAAGTGCGCAGGCGCGTCCCTGAGGGACGCCAATCTGTGACGGGCGCGACACAAACCGTCAGAATCATGTCCGGGCGGCGCCCTTAACGCTTGGACCCGGGCCTATCCACAATAAGGATGGGGCCTCGTCCAGTTTCAGCGGGGGATGGTCCTGGACCGGGTGCGTTCGGGATTGCGCGTACGGGGCGATGTGGGGATGGGGCCGCGCCGGGAGGGTGCGGCCCCATTTTCTCCTTTTAGGAGAGTTGGTTAGCTGGCCGGGTGCAGTGCAGCGGCACAAAATCAACGCTTAGCCTGAAAAATCAGCAGGGTTCATTGTGTCCGATGGACTTTGCGGGCTTCGGGCGCCAAAACTCACCTTAACGACTGTGGTTGGAACTGGAACGCTCCGTTAAACGTTGCTCGTCCAGGGTCGCCCAGTCGCGAGCGCGCTTTGCGCGGACGGCTGCGTTTGCGAGCGCAGGGGATCATCTAGAGGGGTGAATATGAAATCGCGCATCACCAAGACAGTCGCGCTTGCTGCTTTGATGGCTGGCGCTGCCGGCGTGGCGAACGCCACTGAAGGCTGGTACGGCCGGGCCGACGTGGGTTGGTCCTGGGACGGCGAAGCGGACCTGGGCGCCAACGGCACCTACGGTCTGGATCACGATTGGAGCGAGCACCTGGGCATGGGCTACGCCTTTGCCAATGGCTTCCGCCTTGAGGGCGAGCTGGGCCATCGCTTCAATCAAATTGACCAAGACGACCTGATCGGCGGCGGCGACATCCATGCTTGGACCGCCATGGCCAACCTGTTTTATGACTTCAACCGCGGCGGCCAGCTTGAGCCGTACATCGGCTTGGGCGTCGGCGCTGCGCGCTTGAACGCCACCGCCGACGGCGTTGCGCCGGGCCCGGTCTTCACGGCTGACTCTTCCGACACGGTCCTTGCTTACCAAGGCCTCGTCGGTGTTGCGATCGGCCTGGGCGAACAATGGGATCTCGACATTGGTTATCGCTATCTCGAGGCGAACAACGTCGAATACACCATCACCCCAGGCACGGGCGGTGACGCTGACTACACCCACCAAGCTCTGACGGTGGGTCTGCGTTATCAGTTCGCCGGTGCGGCGCCCCCGCCGCCGCCTCCTCCTCCTCCGCCGCCTCCGCCGCCCCCGCCGCCGCCGCCAGTGGCTGCTGCGTGCCCGACGTCGGATTTCGTTGTGTACTTCGAGTGGGATCGCTCGAACCTCAACCAGGCGGCGCTGGAAACCATCGACAGCGCGGTCACCCGCGCCCGTCAGTGCAACATCAGCGGCGTTGTGGTTGTCGGCAACACCGACACCTCCGGCTCGGCCACCTACAACCAAGGCCTGTCGGAACGCCGTGCGTCCGTTGTGCGCGACGCCCTCGTGGCGCGTGGCATCGACGCTGGCGCGATCCGCACGGAAGCGCGTGGCGAAACCAACCTCGCGCGCGAAACCCGCGACGGTGTTCGCGAGCCGCTTAACCGTCGTTCGAACGTGACGATCAGCTTCCGCTGATCTTCGCCTGAACGGCTAAGACTTGCGCGGGCCCGGCCAAAAGCCGGGCCCGTTGCTTTTGCCGGGGTGGACACCGGCATGGGGCCTCGGCTAGGTCGGCGCATGTCGGCCAATTCACACAACTCGGCGCGCACCGCGTGGGGCGCAGGGGTGGAGCCGTTGCTGGAGCGGTTGGACCAAGAAGGCCCCGCTTTGGCAGACCGCACGCAAGCCTGGTCGGCCATCAATTCGGGATCCTATGAACTCGCCGGGCTTGGCCGCATGCAGGCGGAATTGCTCGATGCCATGGCGGCGTTGCCCGCAACGCCAGAGAAGGCCGATTTGGCGCCGTCGCAGCGGGTGCGCGCGGATGGCGAGATCTCCGAAATCCAGCACGGCGCGTCTCTTCGCATACGCGTCCGCCCTGAGGCCGCGATCCAGGTCGCGCTCACCGGTCACTACGACACCGTTTTTCCGGCCGCGCACCCTTTCCAATCGCCGTGGCGCGAGGGCGAGGTTTTGCGCGGCCCAGGCGTCGCCGACATGAAGGGCGGCATCGCTGTCATGTTGGCGGCCCTGCAGGCGTTTGAGGCGCTGCCCGGGGAAAAGCAGGTTGGGTACGAGGTCCTGCTGAGCCCCGACGAAGAGATCGGTTCCCCCGCGAGCGCGCCGCTGCTGGCCGCACTCGGCGCGCGCGCACAGCTCGGGCTGACATACGAGCCAGCGCTCGCCGATGGCGCGCTGGTTGATGCGCGCAAAGGTTCGGCGAATTACAGCTTGGCGCTGCGCGGGCGCGCGGCGCATGTCGGGCGCGCCTTTGGCGATGGCCGCAGCGCCGTGCTTGCGGCCGCCCACGCCGCGCTCGCCCTCGATGGACTCAACGGCAAACGCGAGGGCGTGACCTTTAATGTGGGCGCCATTGACGGCGGCAGCGCCGTCAATGTCGTGCCCGAACGCGCGGTGCTGCGCTTCAATGTTCGCGCACCCGAATCCGAAGCCGCAGCGTGGGCCGAAGCCGAAGTGGCGCGCATCGCGCGCGAGGCGGGCGGGCGCGATGGCATCGAGGCGCACCTGCACGGTGGATTCACGCGTCCGCCGAAACCGCTCACCGCCGCTCAGCGCACCATGGTGGCTTGGACGCACCAGGCGGGTGCAGCGCTGGGCCTTGACCTCAAATTCCAGCCCTCGGGCGGGGTGTGCGAGGGCAACAATCTCGCGGCCGCGGGCTGCCCGAACATCGACACGCTGGGGCCATGCGGCGGCGGGCTGCACAGCGATCAGGAGTTCGCGCTCATTCCCTCGTTTGCGGAGCGCGCCAAGCTTTCGTTTCTTCTCCTGGCCGGCGTTGAAAGCGGCGTTTTCGATCTGCGGAGCCTGCAGCCATGAGCGCACCGGCCTACGTGATGCGCGCCGCCGGCGCAGCCGACCTCGAAGGCTTCAAGCAATTGCGCGAGATCGCGGGCGCGGGGTTCACCAGCCTCATGCTGGACGACCGCGCCATGGCCGCCAAGCTCGAGCTTTCCGAGCAGAGTTTTGCCTCCACCGCCGCGCAGCCCGGCGCTGAGCGCTATTTCATTGCGCTTGAACACATCGAGACCGGCGCCCTCGCCGGCTGCTGCGGTGTGAAGGCGACGATCGGGGAGACCCCGCCTTTCTTCAATTTCCGCGTGATCACCGAGGCGCAATCTTCGGCAGTGGTGAGCCGCCGCTTCGACATGCGCGTCTTGATTGGCGTCAACGATTTCACCGGCTGCTCCGAGGTGGGATCGCTTTTTGTCCGGCCAGAGCACCGCGCCAACGGCGTTGGCCGCGCTTTGGCGCAAAATCGCTACATGCTGATGGCCGCTCAGCCGCAGCGCTTCCGCGATCAAGTGGTGTCGGAGCTGCGCGGCGTGGTGTCCCCCGACGGCGTCTCGCCGTTCTGGGAAGCGGTTGGGCGTCACTTCTTCCGCATGGATTTCAGCGAGGCCGACAAGCTCAGCGCGACGACCGACAACCAGTTCATTCTCGACCTTATGCCGCAGCACCCGATCTATGTGGACCTGCTGGCGCAGTCGGCGCGCGATGTGCTGGGCCAATGCCATGCGGATGGCCAAGGCGCCCGCAAGCTTCTGGAGTGGGAGGGGTTCGCCTTCTCGAACGTGGTCGACATCTTCGATGGCGGCCCGCTGATGAGCGTCCAGCGGGACAGTATTCGCACGTTGCGCGAGGCGCGCCGGCTGCGGATTGAAGCGTGCGCCGCAATGTCCAATGGCAAGCGTGCGCTGATTGCGACGCCGCGCATGCAGAACTATCGCTGCATTTCCGTGCGCGCGGAACTCGGCGGCGGCGTTGTGCGCGCTGACGCCCGCTCGCTTGCCGCGCTCAAGATCGATGCGGGGGCTGAAGTTCTCGTATGGGTGGATGATGCGAACTGAACTCTACATAGGCGGATCCTGGCGCGCCGGCAGCGGCGAAGCTTTCTCTTCTCACGATCCCGCAAACGGCGACAAAGTCTGGGAGGGCCGCGCCGCCGGCGCCGACGACGTGGCTGAGGCCATGGCCGCGGCCCGCTTGGCGTTTCCAACATGGTCGCGTCGGCCTGTCGATGAACGCATCGCAATTGTGCGCGCGTTTGGCAAAGCGATCGAGCGGCGCAGCGGGGAGCTGGCGCAGACGATCAGCCGCGAGATGGGCAAGGTCGCATGGGACGCCAAGGGCGAAGTTCAGGCCATGATCGGCAAGGTCGAGATATCGATCCGCGCCCAGGCTGAGCGCGCGGGCGCGCGCGAGGAAAAAGCCGCGTTCGGCGCCATGACCCTCTCGCATCACGCGCATGGCGTTTTGGCTGTGTTCGGGCCGTTCAATTTTCCCGGCCATCTGCCAAACGGCCACATCGTGCCCGCGCTGCTGGCCGGAAATTGCGTTCTGTTCAAGCCAAGCGAACTCACGCCCGCTGTCGGCGCCATCATGGCCGAGGCGTGGGAAGAGGCGGGCCTGCCCGCCGGCGTGCTCAACCTGCTGCAGGGCGGGCGTGAGACCGGCGCTGCACTGTTGGAGTCGCATGGCCTGAACGGTGTGCTGTTCACCGGTTCTGCGCAGACGGGTGCGCTCATTCACAAGAAGTTCGCGGGCCGGCCGGACGTGATCCTGGCGCTCGAACTCGGCGGCAACAATCCGCTGATCGCATGGCCGCCGGTTGACGCGCATGCCGCGGCCAACCTCATCGCGCACTCGGCCTTTGCAACCAGCGGCCAGCGCTGTTCCTGCGCCCGCCGGCTTATCGTTCCCGAGGGTGCGGCGGGAGATGCGATCATCGATGCACTCGCGGCGCTCACGCCCCAGATTGCGGTGGGGCCTGCCACGCAAACGCCGGAACCGTTTCTCGGCCCCTTGGTCAACGCGCATGCCGCCGATCGCGCCGTGAAATTTGAGCAGGGCCTGGCGGCGCTTGGCGGCAAGGTGATCGTGCCGGTCAGACGCGACGGCGCGCTTGTCCATCCCGGCATTGTCGATGTGACGGGGCTTTCGCCGCCCGATGAGGAATTGTTCGGCCCTGTGCTGCAGGTCTATCGCGTCACCGATTTCGATCATGCGCTGGATGTCGCCAACGCAACGCGCTTTGGCCTTTCAGGCGGGTTGATCAGCGACGATCCGGCGCTGTGGGCGCGCGTCAAGCAAGAGCTGCGCGCGGGCGTGCTCAACTGGAACCGCCCCACCACCGGCGCTTCCTCCGGCATGCCTTTCGGCGGCCCGGGTTTGTCGGGTTCGCTGCGGCCAAGCGCTTACTACGCCGCCGACTACGTGGCCTATCCGGTCGCGACGCAACTTTCTGAGCAGGCCGTCGCGATCCCGGCGCCCGGCCTGCCGCAATGAGCGCCGCGGCAGAGGAGATCAATTTCGACGGGCTGGTCGGCCTCACGCACAATTATGCGGGCCTGTCGGAGGGCAATCTCGCCTCGGCGCGCAACGCCAACACGATCGCGCGTCCACGCCAGGCCGCCTTGCAGGGGCTCGCCAAGATGCAGCGCCTGCGCGCCCTTGGCCTGCATCAGGGCGTGCTGCCTCCGCATGAACGCCCCAACATCTCATGGCTGCGCTCGCTGGGGTTCAGTGGTTCCGATCGCGACGTGTGGTCGAGCGCCTGGCGCAGCGAGCCTCTGATTGGCCGCGCCGCGCTGGCGGCGTCAGCGATGTGGGCGGCGAACGCGGCGACAATCTCGCCAAGCGCCGATTGCGCGGACGCACGCCTGCATGCCTCGGTGGCGAACCTGCAGACGATGCTGCATCGCCTGCTTGAAGCGGAGCAGACCGAGCGGACACTGCGGCGCCTGTTGCCGGACGACGCCCGTTTCGCGGTGCACGCCGGCTTGTCGCCCCACGATGCGCTGTCGGACGAAGGCGCCGCCAATCACATGCGCATGGCCTCCAGCGCCGGCGCGCCCGGCGTGGAGATCTTTGTTTACGGCCGTGAAGCGCACGAATTGCGCAGCGGTTTCCCTGCACGGCAGACGCTGCAGGCAAGCCGCGCGGTCGCGCGCCGCCATGGCTTGGCCCCGGAGCACACCGTGTTCGCGCGCCAGGCGCCACAGGCGATCGATGCGGGCGCTTTCCATAACGATGTCGTCGCGGTGGCGCACGAGCACGTGCTCTTCCACCATCAGGACGCCTTCGCCGATAAGGCAGCGCTCTACGCGGACGTGCGGGCCAAAGCGAGTGGCTTCGAACCGGTCTTCGTGGAGGTTCCGCGCGATCAGGTTTCGCTCGACGACGCGGTGTCGTCCTACCTGTTCAATTCGCAGCTCCTGCGCCTTCCCGGTGCGGCTTCGCTCACTTTGATCGCCCCCACGGAGGTGCGCGAGAACAACAGCGCCGCGGCGTTCGTGCGCGAGATGTGCGCCGCGCAGGGCGCCGCGATCGGTGCGGTAGAGTATGTCGAAGTGCGTGAAAGCATGCGCAATGGTGGCGGGCCTGCTTGCCTGCGCCTGCGCGTGGTCATGACGCCAGCAGAACGCGCCGCCGCCGCGCCGGGCTTCTTCCTCGACGATGCGTTGGCGGCCAAGCTCGAGACCTGGATCAAGGTCCACTACCGCGAGGAAATCGCGCCGGCCGATCTTGCCGATCCAAGCCTGGTTGATGAAACCCAGCGCGCGCTCGATGAGCTTACGCGCATTTTGCCGTTGGGCGGCGATTTCTATCCATTTCAGCGCGCTGGCGCCTGAAGACGAACCGGCGGCTGGCCTGCCAGCCGCCGGCCCCGCTTAGTTCAGCGACTCCGGGCGCAGCCTGTAGCGCCCATCCTCCGTTGCGTCGAAGAGTTCTTCGATCTGGGGGTGTTCAATTGGCTCGCCGCTATCGTCAGCCACGAGGTTCTGTTCCGAGACATACGCCTCGTAATGGTTCTCGGCGTTTTCCGCGTAGAGGCGATAGAAGGGCTGGTCGCGCCGCGGGCGCACGGGTTCTGGGATCGCGGCGAGCCATTCCTCCGTGTTGGAGAATTCTGGATCGACATCGAACACGACGCCCCGGAACGGAAAGTGCCGGTGACGCACCACTTGACCAATGGAGAATTTCGCTTCGCGCATGTTCTCCTCCTTCTTGCCTCCTTCGTTCCTCTCGCCGCTGTAAGGTATGGAGCCCCCGGCTCGCCCACAAGGATTGTCTCCGGCGTTCACGCATGTGAGCAATTTTATGTGTCTTGCCGGCAGCGGCTCTGCCCGAACCAGGCGAAATCGCGGCAATTCAAGGGTGTGCGGCTGGCCGGATGCGGCTAACATTGCGTCCGAATAGGCATTGCGGGGCCGCGCCCCGCCGGAACGTTAGTGATGAACAAGGATGGCCGGGCGCCGCCGCCGCGGAGTGGCGCGCGTCCGGGGCCCCGTTCGCGCGCGCCGGTTTTTGCTGCGCTCGACCTGGGCACGAACAATTGCCGTCTGCTGATGGCGGCGCCGGACGGCGCGGGCGGCCTTCGGGTCGTCGATGGCTTCTCGCGCATTGTGCGCCTGGGCGAGGGCTTGGCCCACACTGGCCGTTTGAGCGAGGGCGCAATGGGGCGCGCCTATCAGGCGCTTGTCGCCTGCGCCCAGCGCATCGAGGCGCGCAGTCCCCTTGCGGTTGGATGCGTGGCGACCCAAGCCTGCCGTGCGGCGTCAAATGGACAAGTCTTCCTCAACCGCGTCGAGAAGGACCTCGGCCTTCGTTTTGAGACCATCAGCGCGGAGGAAGAGGCGCGTCTTTCCGTGCTTGGCTGCACCAGCCTGCTTGAGCCTTCAGCAGAGCACGCGATGATCGTCGATATCGGCGGCGGTTCCACGGAAATTTCCTGGGTGTCGCCGCGCGCCGTGCGTGAGGCGGGGCTGGACCCGCCCATTATTTCCTGGGGCACGTGCCCGATCGGCGTTGTGACTTTGGCCGAGGATGATCCCGAGCCCGAAAGCGGCGACAAGCGCGCCTGGTACGAGGCGCTGGTGACGCGGCTTTCGGAAACCATCGCGCAGGTTGGCGGTGCGCTGCATCTGCGCGACGCCTTCGCCAGCGGCGCCGGGCACCTCATTGGCACATCGGGCACGGTGACATCGCTGGCGGGCGTGTTTCTCGGCTTGCCGAAGTACACCCGCGCCAAGGTGGATGGCATCTGGTTTGACGTCTCTGACTGCCGCGCCGTGATTGCGGACCTGCTTGGGCAGACGCGCGAACAGCGCGCGCAGAATCCTTGCATCGGCAGGGACCGCGCCGATCTCGTCGTCATCGGCGGCGCCATTCTTGACGCTGTCTTGCGCGTCTGGCCTGTGTCGCGCATCCGCGTCGCCGATCGCGGCCTGCGTGAGGGCGTGCTGATGCGGCTCATGGCGCAGCATAGGGCGCAGCCATGAGCGAGGATCCCCCGAAACGGCGATGGACGGGCAAGCCGCCTCCTGGCGAAGGCGGCCGTCAGCTCACGGCCAACGTCAAGAACAAGAAGGTCAAGGAGAGCTCGCGCAATTGGATCCGGCGCCAGCTCAACGATCCTTATGTCGCGCGCGCCCGCGCCGATGGGTATCGCGCCCGGGCCGCCTACAAGCTCATCGAACTCGACGATCAGTTTCATTTCATCAAACGCGGGGCGCGCGTGATTGATCTGGGCGCCGCACCCGGAGGATGGGCGCAGGTGTGCGTGGCGCGCGGCGCAGGCAAGGTGGTCGGCGTTGACTTGCTTGCGATTGACCCGCTCACGGGCGCGACCTTTTTCCGGCTCGACTTGCTCGATCCGGCGACGCCGGGCGTGCTGCTCGACGCGCTGGGCGGCGCGCCCGATCTGGTGCTTTCTGACATGGCCGCAAACACCACGGGTCATGCCAAGACCGATCAGATTCGCACCGGCGCCTTGGCCGAAGCGGCGGCTGAGTTTGCGATCGAGCACCTCGTGCCCGGCGGCGCGTTTGTCACGAAAGCGTTTCAAGGCGGGCTCGACAGTGCGCTGCTGGCGCGCCTGAAGCAGAACTTCGCCAAGGTCACCCACGCTAAGCCGCCGGCGAGCCGGGCCGAGAGTTCGGAGGTGTATGTGGTGGCCACGCAGCGCAAGCGCGCGGAGCCCGCGCAGGACTAATTGTTTAACCGTCGCGGGATCAATCCGTATTCCGCGCCCTGGATAGGAAGCCTCGACATGGTGCGTTTGCTTTGCCTGACGATGTGCCTGCTCGCTGCGGCCACCGCCGCATGGGCGGACATCCCCGACCGGGACGCGCGCGCGTGCGGCGTCACGCAGGAGGTTATCGCAGCGTCGCACGCGGCGCAGCCAACTCTGAGCACATTCGAACAGCAAGCCGCTTTCGCCGATCGCGGCGCGGGGCGCATTCGCATTATCGAGTTCGCTGATTATTCCTGCCCGGCGTGCCGGGCGTTGCATCCACGCTGGGTGGCGTTCGCACGCGACAACCCGGACGTGCGGGTTTCGGTGGTGGAATATCCGATCTATGGGCGCACCCTGGTGTCCCGCGCGACCGGCAACCGCACGCTCAACGCGTCCCGCATCGCCATCGCGGCGGCGGCGCAGGGCAGGCAACTCGCGTTCCACGACGCGCTGATGGGCATCCCTGGCCGGGTGGACGACAGGGCGATCGGGCTGGCGGCCTCACGCGCCGGGCTTGACCTGGTCGCCGCGCAACGCGCGGCTGAATCCGCGCCGGTGATCGCGCGCGCGGAAGCGAATCTGAGGATCGCCGGCCAACTCGGTTTTGTTGGAACACCCCATGTGGTCGTCGATGGGATCCTTCTTTCCCGTCAGCGCGGCTGGACGTTTGAGCAGGTGCAGTGCCTGGTGAGGGCGGCGAGGGCGCAGGCTTAGGCGCCGCCTGGGCAGGGTGCGCCCAGGTAGCGGGCGCGGGGCATGGCTTGCCAAAGCCGCCTCGAATCTCTACCAGCCGTCCATGGAAATCCGTGAAGCCCTGACCTTTGACGATGTGCTGCTCGAACCCGGCGCGTCGGAAGTGCTGCCCGCCGACGTGAACACCTCGACTCGGCTCACGCGCGACATCAGCCTCAACATTCCTCTGATTTCTTCGGCGATGGACACCGTCACCGAAGCGCGTCTGGCCATTGCGATGGCGCAGGCAGGAGGCATGGGCATCATCCACCGCAACATGACGCCGGCGGAACAAGCCGATCAGGTCAGGATGGTGAAGAAGTTTGAGAGCGGCATGGTGATCGATCCGATCACCATCCATCCCGATCAGACGGTGGGTGAAATCATCCTGATCAAGGAGGCGCGCAAGATCTCCGGATTCCCGGTCGTGGACCGCGAGAGCGGCAGGCTGGTCGGCATTCTCACCAATCGCGACATGCGCTTTGCCGAGATGAACGAGCGGGTCTCCGATCTGATGACGAAGGACAAGCTCATCACCGTGCGCGATGGCGTCAATCCGGATGACGCCAAGCGGCTGCTGCACAAGCACCGGATCGAGCGCGTGATCGTGGTGGATGAAGCGCAGCGCGTGACCGGCCTCATCACCGTGAAGGATTTCGAGAAGGCGCAGGCCTTTCCCAATCGCGCCAAGGACGAACAGGGCAGGTTGCGCGTTGGCGCTGCCTCAACGATTGGCGATGCCGGCTATGAGCGCTCGTTGGCCTTGATTGAAGCGGGCGCCGACGTGGTTGTGATCGATACCGCGCACGGTCATTCGAAGTCGGTTCTCGATGCGGTGGACAGGATCAAGCGCGCTTCAAACAAGACTCAGATCGTTGCCGGCAATGTGGCCACGGGGGACGCCGCCAAAGCTCTGATTGATGCGGGCGCCGACGCGGTGAAAGTCGGCATCGGACCGGGCTCGATCTGCACGACGCGCATTGTCGCCGGCGTCGGCGTGCCGCAGCTGACGGCGGTGATGGATGCAGCCGCCGCAGCGCAGAAGGCGGGCGTGCCGGTGATCGCCGATGGCGGCATCAAATTCTCGGGCGATCTCGCCAAAGCGCTGGCGGGCGGCGCCGAGGCGGCGATGATCGGATCGCTGCTCGCAGGCAGTGAGGAAGCGCCGGGCGACATCATTCTCTATCAGGGCCGATCGTATAAGTCCTATCGCGGCATGGGCTCGCTCGGCGCCATGGCGCGCGGCTCGGCTGATCGCTACTTCCAGAAGGAGGTCACCGATCAGATGAAGCTGGTGCCCGAAGGCATTGAAGGGCGTGTGCCGTTCAAGGGGCCGGTGGCGAATATCCTGCACCAGCTGGTCGGCGGCTTGCGCGCGGCGATGGGATATGTCGGCGCCAAGGACCTGAAGGAGATGCGGGCCAAGGCGAAGTTCGTGAAGATTTCTTCGGCCGGGCTGCGCGAGAGCCACGTGCATGACGTTTCGATCACGCGCGAGGCGCCCAACTATCCGCTCGGGAGTTAGGTTCGATCTTCGCAGGCCATGCTTGCGCGGAAATCGATCGAAGTTCTGACTGGGTTGATCCTTCCGCGCGCGAACGCATCGAGCGCCCGTTCGCGTGCGGCGAATGCAAGGCTCAGATTCTCGTCGGCGCGCGACAGACGGGCGCGCAGGTCGGATTGGAACCGGTTGCGGTCCATGATCGCATCGCGGTAGGCGCTGCTGGCGTCCGCGGCGGGCTCTGGGTCCGGGACAGCCGCGAGAAGGTGTGCGCACAGCGAGCAGGCCGCGCTGCGCTCGCGGAATGCCCGCGCACGGGGATCGCCGGAATTTCGCACCAGGGCGGCGCAGCGGCGGACATCCTCGATGCGTGTCGCATACTGAGCAGAGCTTTGCCGCCAGCCGCTTATATCAACCCCGAACATGGCCCGCGCGGTCGCGGGCGCTATCGCGATGAGCGCGAGCGGGGCCAGCAGGAGCAGGCACAAGCCGATTAACGCGCCGCGCACCATATTGCCGCCTTTCATCCTGTGGGGTGAAGTGTATAGCCGGGCAAGGTTGATAGTGGATTGAGCCCGCCTCTGGCGTGGTGTGTCCGGGAGCGGGTGCAAGATGCGTCCAGGCGCACGCCAGCAGGCGGCGATTGAAATTCTCTCCGTGCTCGAAAGTCAGCGGCGCCCCGCCGCCGACGCGGTGAAGGAGTGGATGCTCTCGCATCGTTTCGCCGGGTCGAAGGATCGCGCCGAGATCGGCGATCTGGTGTTTGGCGCGCTGCGCTGGAAGCAGTCCAGCGCCTGGCGCATGGGCGAGGATAGTCCGCGCGCATGGGTGCGCGGGGCGCTGCGTTGGGGGTTTGGGCGAAGCGCGGAGTGGATCGAGCAGAGCTGCTACGAGGATCCTCATGCGCCTGCGCCCCCCACAGATGCCGAGCGCTCCGCGCTTGCCGGGGACAACATCGAGGCGGCGCCCGCCTGGGTGCGCGGTGATTATCCGGAATGGCTGGACGCCAGCCTTGAGCGCATCTTTGGCGCCGAGCGCGCCGCGGAAGGGGCAGCCCTGGCAGCACCCGCTCCGCTCGACCTGCGCGCCAACACGCTGAAGGCTTCGCGCGACAAGCTGATCGCGGCGCTGAGCGATAGTCTGCGCCTGAGCGAGCCGCCGCTGCCGGCGCCTTATGCGCCCGAGGGCGTGCGCATTCCGTGGACGCAGGGGCGCACGTTTCCTTGGGCCGGCGAGCAGAGCTTCGTGAAGGGATGGTTCGAGGTGCAGGACGAGGGCAGCCAATTGGCGGCGCGCTTCTGCGGCGTGAAGGGAGGCATGCAGGTTGCCGATGTGTGCGCCGGCGGGGGCGGCAAGACGCTGGCGCTGGCGGCGCTGATGGGCAACACCGGCCAGATTTTCGCGCACGACATCGATGGCCGGCGCTTGGCGCCGCTGAAGCAGCGGCTCGATCGCGCCGGCGCCCGCAACGTTCAGATACGAGCGCCTGCGCGCACGCGCGATGCGTTGGCGGATCTGCGCGCGCGGATGGATGTCGTTCTTGTAGATGCTCCGTGCACCGGTTCGGGGACATGGCGTCGCAGCCCCGATTCCAAGTGGCGCTTGCGCCCGAACGCGCTCGCCAAGCGGCTCGACGAACAGCGCGCGGCTTTGGCGCTTGCCGCGCCGCTGGTGAAGCCCGGCGGCAGGCTTGTCTACGTCACGTGTTCGGTTCTGCCGGAGGAGAATGACGATCAGATCGCCACGTTCCTGCAGGGCGGGGCCGCTTTTGTGGGTGAGGCGCCTGACGCGGTGCTGGCGGCCGCAGTGGCTGATGGGGTTTCGCCAAGCCTCGCACCGCGCATGACGCCTTATGGCATGCAGCTGACACCGCGCGGCCATGGCTGCGATGGTTTCTATGTTTCGGTGCTGCGGCGCGCTGGCTAGACGCGGATGTCCACGAGGCGCCCGTTCTTCTTGCGCTCGTGGTGATGGCTGTGCCGCGGCGGGTCGCTGTCGCGCGCCTCGTGGGCGTGGCGCTTTTTGTCGGCAAGCGAGACGGGGTCCACCCGCTGCTTTTCGCGCACGGCGTCGCGATGCGTCACCGCCGCGCCGTAATCGGCTGGCGGGGCTTGCTGCGGCTGCTGACGCGCATGGGTTGATGCGGCGCCAGGATCGACGGCGGCGATATTTGCCATTGGAGCACAATGTCACATCGCGCTTAGCATTTCGTTCAGTTGTGTTGCTAATGGGCGCTAACGATAAGTAGGTGAACGCGCGGCGATGGCGGCTCTGAATGTTGCGATTGCCGGCTGCGGCGTGGCGGGCCTTGCGTGCGCGGCGCTGCTGCGCGGCCATGGCGCGCGCGTTGTGATTTTCGACAAGCTTGAGGCGCCCCGGCCCATCGGCTCGGGCATCATTCTTCAGCCGGTGGGGCTGAGCGTGCTCGACGAGATTGGCGTGGGCCACGCGATGCGTGGGCTGGGCGCGCCGATCCGGCGGCTGTTCGGACGCGCGACGCCGAAGCAGACCATCGTGCTCGACGTCGACTACGGCGCCCTCGGCGCGGACGCTGCGTGCGGGCTGGGCGTGCACCGCGGCGCACTGTTTCAGCTGCTTTATGAGGCGGCGTGCGCGGCGGGCGCCGAGATCGAGAACGGACGCGATGTTGCGGCCGCAACCGGAGGCCGGCTGCACTTTGCGAACGGGGGGGCGAGCGCGCGCTTCGATCTGGTGATCGATGCGCTGGGCATGCGCTCGCCGCTGAGCGTGCAGGCGCGCAGCCTGCTGCCTTACGGCGCCGTGTGGGCGAGTTTGACGCGCGCCGGGGCGTTCAGCGGCGATGCCTTGGAGCAGCGCTATGTGGCGGCGCGGAAGATGGCCGGCGTGCTGCCGATCGGGCGCCTGCCAGGCGAGGGGCGCGCGCAGACGGCGTTCTTCTGGAGCCTCAAGCACGATGCGCGCGAGGCATGGCGGGCGCAGCCGTTCGAGGCGTGGAAGCAGGAGGTGCTGGACCTGTGGCCGGCGACGGCGCCATTGCTGGCGCAGCTGCGTAGCCATGACGACCTGGTGTTTGCGGCCTACGCGCACCGCACCTTGCGCCAGCCGCTTTCGCGCGAGTGCGTGCATGTCGGCGACAGCTGGCATTGCACCAGCCCTCAACTCGGGCAGGGCGCCAACATGGCGCTGCTTGATGCGCTGGCGCTTTCGCGCGCGCTCGGCGCGCAGAGTGATCTGGAGACTGCGCTTGGCGAATACGCGCGCATGCGGCTCTGGCACATCCGGCTCTATCAGCTGGCGTCGTTTCTGTTCACGCCCGCCTACCAGTCGGACAGCGCAGCCATCGCCTGGTTCCGCGATCACGTCATGGCCCCGCTCTCGCGCACGCCGCCCGCGCCGCAGATTCTTGCGGCGCTGGTGGCCGGCCAGATCGGCGCGCCGCTTGCGGCCATGCGCGTTTAGCCGGACAGCGCGATGCGCTTCCGGATTCGCTTTCTGCCAAAGCCTCCCAGGCGGGAGAGCGGGGCGCGCTCACAGGCGAAGCGCTTCAAAGAAAGGTCAGGGTGTGCGCCGGAGCGCGCCCCGCGCGGCATGTTGTGCAGCCGGCGGAAGCATGAGGCGTTCAGTGTCACTCGCGGCGGCCATGCGTGACGGAGGCGGGTGGTGTGGTTCGACCGGCGCAGCTCCTCTGCTGAAACCGGATTCCTCCGGACCGGTCCCCGCGACGCTGGGGTTCCGCTTAGCGCTTAGCGCCTTGCTTCACGTTCCCGGCTGACGCGCAGGCGAAGACCAACTCTTCGCACTGGAGCCTTCGGGTTCCTTCTGCTTCCCGAAGCTGGATTGCGCCGCTGTCGCCAGCTTTGCACCCATCGCCGTTCAAACCGCGTCTCCTGCGCTGTTTAGCCGTTGGTACCTAAGAGCCTCCCGGCAGGAGATGGAGGCATTATCAGCCCGCCCGGCGGGTGTGGGATAAGAATTCGCCGCCGCCGCTGTTTTCAAGGCGCGCAGCGCGCATTTCGCGGGATTGGGGTGGCGCGCTTAAGGCACGCGGATCGGGCGTGCCCTGGTGCTATCAACTTGCGGAGAGCCATGGTGTTCGATGGCGGCGGAGCGCGGCGGCTCTTTGGGCCAGGCGTCCATAACCAAGGCGAACATGCTGGTGAGTACGGTCAACCAGGCGGTCATCTTAAGTTCGCGATCAGGATGGCGGGTGAGCACGAACCAGGGATCGTGTGAGAATTCAAATTTTAGATAGTAGCTTCCCACGACATTTGGCCGCGTCCGCGCAACGCCGCGGTTGAGCCATCGCTGCAGCAAGTTGCCTTCGCGCGCTCGGGCCACTTTCCTCGCCGCAGCCGTGATGAATGACTCCCGGCGATCTTTGACCTCCTCATGTTGCTCGTTGTGGAGGCTCACTAGATAGGCGTCGTCATCTTCGCGCCAATTCTCGATGACGTTGTGGAGGGTCGCGTAGTCCAATGCTCGATCCGGCGTTGCGGGCATGCCTGAGGGCGCCGCCTCCATCTCCACTGGCGGAAAGCAGACGTCGGCTGTGGCGACATCCGGAATTTCCTGGCCATAAATGGTGGAAGACACTTTGCTGAGCCTGACGGGTGAAACGCCAATGCGGGCGTGTTCTATGGTGTGCACCAGCTGCTTGCTGCGCTTACCGCGTGCATCGGTGTAAACGTAAAAGACGCGCAGCTTGGCGACGACGCCGTCCATGTTCATCGGCATCAAGTGGCGCGGTAACATGATGGTCTTGCGGTCGAGGCGCTGAACCGAATGTGGCCGGATGCCGATGGGGCCGAGTTCGCTGTTCTGTTTGTCGCCGCTATAAACTGAGGCGATCACGCGAATGGTTGCGTACACGATCAGGGCTAATCCGAACGTGCGTATCCACGGGTTCGCCAGGAACATTTCGGTCTGCGCAAACCAGGGAGCAGCGAACTCGGTTACCGTTGAGACAACCGCCCGCGCCGGCGCCAGCGCCTGTTCCATCCTCCCCTCCCTTTTAGTTAATGAGTGTTAACCATTGGGGATAAGTCTGCAACCAGCAAGAGAAGTGCGAGTGAGACGCAATAGCCTAAATCTGCAATTTCCCGTGGCCAGCGGCGGTGGCTGCGTTGTGGCGCTTGGCGCTCCCCCATAAGTTCCCCGCTCTTTGATTTGGGGGACATCATGCTTCGTATCGTTTTGAGTTTGGCGGCTGCGGCCGCCCTGGCGTCGTGCGCCACGATTACCCGCGGCACGCGTACAGCTTTCGTGGTCGAGACTGTTCCCGCCGGCGCCTACGTGCGCTTGAGCACGGGGCAGGAATGCTCGGCGACGCCGTGCACCTTTGGCC
Source organism: Hyphomonadaceae bacterium (assembly GCA_041398345.1). GTDB lineage: Bacteria > Pseudomonadota > Alphaproteobacteria > Caulobacterales > Aquidulcibacteraceae > Vitreimonas. Next base: position 119,260 of record JAWKUY010000009.1, read on the forward strand.
AGATCAGCCGAGAAGCCGAGTTTTCGGTGACCATCTCCAAGCCCGGTTATCGCACCACCACCCACGCCATCACGCACCGCACCGCGGGCGCGGGCAGCGCGGGCATGGCCGGCAATGTGATCCTTGGCGGCATCATTGGCGCGGCGGTGGACGCCAACAACGGCGCAACCCAGGATTTGGTCCCCAATCCGGATTGTGGTCCAGCTCGAGGCCGAAGCTCCGGCAACGCCGGCGGCAGCGCCTGTGGCGGATGCGCCGGCGGCGGACGCCGCCAGCGAGGCGCCCGCGGAAGAGGCCGCGCCAACCGAAGGGCAGTAGCGGACCATTTCGCCGGCGCACTCAAGGTCTGGGCGCGCCGGCGAATCGGGCCGCATTGACGCCCGCCGCGACGCACTCCATTTCAGGCCATGTCCCAGACCATTGCTGAAAGCGCCCAATCCGCCCCGAAAGCGGAGCATGAGCGCGTTCTGATCATCGATTTCGGAAGCCAGGTGACGCAGCTGATCGCGCGGCGCGTGCGCGAGAACGGCGTCTATTGCGAAATCCACCCGTACAACAAGGTCGATGGCGCATTCCTCACGCGCTACGGCCCAAAGGCGATCATCTTCTCGGGCGGGCCATCCAGCGTGACGGAGGGCCAGAGCCCGCGCGCTCCGGCGGAGGCGTTCACGCTTGGCGTGCCGATCCTGGCGATCTGCTACGGGCAGCAGACCATGCAGGTGCAGCTGGGCGGCGTGGTCGAAGGCGGGCATGCGCGCGAATACGGGCGCGCCGACGTGGAGGTGAAGAAGGCCAGCCCGCTGTTTGAAGGCGTCTGGGAAGTTGGCGGCAAGTATCCGGTGTGGATGAGCCACGGCGACCGGGTGACGAAACTGGCGGCGGGCTTTGAAGTGATCGCGGTCAGCGAGAACGCGCCGTTCGCCATCGCCGTCGATGAGAAGCGGCGCTTCTACACCACCATGTTTCACCCCGAAGTGGTGCACACGCCCGAAGGCGGCAAGCTCTTGCGCAATTTCACCCATCGCATCGCCGGCATGAAGGGCGACTGGACGATGGCGGCGTTCAAGGATGAAGCCATCGCGCGCATTCGCGCACAGGTGGGCGATGGCCGGGTGATTTGCGGGCTTTCGGGCGGCGTGGATTCAAGCGTGGCGGCGGTGCTGATCCACGAAGCGATCGGCGATCAATTGCATTGCGTGTTCGTCGATCACGGGCTGATGCGCCAAAATGTCGAAGGGGTAAGCGAAGCGCAGGAAGTCGTCTCGCTGTTCCGCGATCACTACAATATTCCTCTGATCCATGCTGATGAAAGCGAACGCTTCCTCGGTGCGCTGGAGGGCGTCGATGATCCGGAAGTGAAGCGCAAGACCATCGGTAAGTTGTTCATCGATGTGTTCGAAGAAAAGGCGCGCTCAGTTGGGGGCGCTGATTTCCTCGCGCAAGGCACGCTCTATCCGGACGTAATCGAAAGCGTGAGCGCCATTGGCGGGCCATCGGTGACGATCAAATCGCACCACAATGTCGGCGGCTTGCCCGAACGCATGAACATGAAACTGGTCGAGCCGCTGCGCGATCTGTTCAAGGATGAAGTGCGCGCGCTGGGGCGCGAGCTGGGGCTGCCGGAAACGTTCGTGGGCCGGCATCCGTTCCCGGGGCCCGGGTTGGCGATCCGCGTGCCGGGCGCGATCACGCGCGAGAAGCTGGACATTCTGCGGCAGGCCGATGCTGTGTATCTCGATGAGATCAGGAAGGCGGGCCTGTACGACCGGATATGGCAGGCGTTCGCGGTGCTGCTGCCGGTGCGCACGGTGGGCGTGATGGGCGATGGGCGCACCTACGAGTACGTGTGCGCGCTGCGCGCAGTGACGTCGAGCGACGGCATGACCGCGGACTTCTATCCCTACTCGATGGATTTTCTGGGCCGCGCCGCTACGCGCATCATCAATGAAGTGCGCGGCGTCAACCGCGTCGTGTACGACGTGACCAGCAAACCGCCCGGGACGATTGAGTGGGAATGAGGGGTTCGCAGCGCCAGCGTCAGTAGGCAGCTACGCAAGTGGTGTTCGAAAAGCATGTTGACTTCAGGGCATAGATTCTCCGTGGCGCCCATGATGGATTGGACTGGGAAAGCTTGATTTATAAGGAGTTTTGAGTGGTCGTGTGCACTCTGTGTTCAGGCCGCAAAAATAGATCGCCTCGAACGATCTTATTCGTGTGCACTTATTGCGATGTGAGAAATTCGGGAAGAGCGGTGATTTACAAGGAGCTGAGATGCCGGAGTGAAGCGGTCACTCTGGCATCTCGTCTCCTTCCAGCGGTGCTCTATCCGGAACCAATGCGAGCACGGCTGCGGCCGAAGCGGGATTGGCGCGGCCGATGCGCTGACGCACGTGACGCAATGCTTTCAGTTCGCCGATGCGCTCGGCGATCAAAGTCGCAAGAAACTGATTTATAGAAACGCCCTGCGCGTCCGCCATTTCGCGGGCGTCTTCCATGAGGGTCTCCGGCAAACGGAGAGGGTAGTTGCTCATATGCCTGCTCTCCTCAATTGGGCGACGAGGTCGCCGGGCTTAATCACTCTCACACCGAAGGCCGCCTCGACTGTCGAAAAGTCTCTCACGTTAGTCGTGACGATCGCGCTTGCTTGCGCCTGTAATGCGCACTCCAGAACCAGATCGTCGCCCGGGTCCGCAAGCGCGGGACGTTGGCGAAATCGGATCGGTTGAACCAACTTCGCCGCGGCTAGTAGCGCATCAAGCACCGCATCGATCTGATCCGCCGTGGCCCAGCTTCGCGCCAAGCTCTCCGGTCGAAACAGCACATCCTCGTATTCGAGCGCGAGCGCCACTGAGACGGCGAAGTCCAATCGGCGGTCCAGCGCCCGCTCCAAGAGCCAGAAGGAGGCTCCCTGCCGGGAATACAGCCCCGACACCAGGACGTTCGAGTCGAGAACATGCATGACGTCATATATGACGTCACAAGGCTAAAGTCAAGCGAGGAGCAAGCAACAACGGCCCGGTTCTTCGCTGGACGCGCGCTCCCTCATTCGGAGCCGTAGAACCTCACACTGCGGAGGCTGCTTGTTCCGGCGGCCTCTGCTCGCTCAGCCGAACCCTGTCTAACAATGATCGTTAGGTGCGTTGGCATGCGGCGTGTAGAGTGCTGGCATCGTCAGCAATGCTAGGCCCGGTGGCGGCTGAGAGTTGCGAAGTGCTCCCGCCTCGAAGGAGCACTCTGTGACCGAAAATTCTGACACTGACATTTTGGCTGTAGACCCGGCGATTGACGCCAGTCCTGGTGAAGCCGCCGCTATGCATTCCGCTTCGGTAAGCGAGAGTCAAAGCGGATCCGAGGAAAATCCCAGCGATGGCGAAGGCTGGTTTATTCCCCCGGTTGTGATCCCACTTGTCATTCTGGTCGCCGTATTGGCGGGTTGGTATGCTCGGGTCTCCGGCTAGGCCAAATTTTTAGGGCACTTGCGTCAGGGCGGCGACGACGCTCGCGATCGAGCCTTGAACCGTTTCTGTGGCGGCGATCCCGCGAAACAAGATGATGGTCTTGCCATGGGAGTCACGCACTGCGGCGACTTCGTCCGGGTTGATGTGCACTTCGATCTTCGGATCGGTGGCAGAATTGAACTTCACGAACCTAGTCATGTCTTCTCCTTGAGAATCATCAGCGCTCCTTCATGGACGCGAACTGTCCGAACGCTGAGATAAATCGCGCAATCTTCTGCGGGCTGTGTTAGAATCCCACATCAGCAACCAGAACCAGCGCTTTTCGGCGGCCCGCGCGGGCCGCCTGCTCATGCGCGCCTGCCGGTTCGGGTGTTTGCACGGCGGAGAGTTAGAATGGCGTTTATCGTGAACTCATCGCCAAGCCCTGGGCTTCGCTTCGAACCCAGCAACACGCTGACGGACATGAAAGCGGCGCTGGACTGGGCTGCCGGGCTGTCCCGGCGCGGCATGCGTCTCGTTCGTATCCGCGACACCGAAACCGGCCGCATCTTCGACGAGCGTGAGCTGCGTGCAGAGATCAAGCGCCTTGAGCAGGCGGCATGAGCAAGCTTGCACTGTTTCAAGCGGCGAGCGCCGCCGATAAGGCCTGGATGATCGAGGTCGCTCGCATTTTCGGGAATAGCGAAGCGGGGCTCGCACGCTTTCACGGCCGTGCGACTGGCGAGCCTGGCTCGCAGCTGCGCGCACTTTACCTGCGCTACGTGGAGACGAGCGACGCCTACGAATCCGCGCTGCGATAGGATCAACAAGAAAATGGCTCGACTATCTGTCGTCAGCATCGCCGACCGCGCGGGATTTTACATCTTTGCCGAGGCGCTCCGCTCGAGCGATCATTACAGAACTCTTGAAGATGATGGTCCGTTCACTGTTTTCGCACCGACGGACGCCGCTTTTGGCGCGATGCCGCCGGTTGCGCTCGACACCTTCCTGCATCGTGACCGCCTCAAGCTCCAACGGGTGTTGGGCTATCACATCGCTTCGGGCCGTGTGGCCGCGGCGCGCTTTGCCGGCAAGCGCATCAGGGCGACGATGCGAACGGGCGGAGAAGTCCTCGTTGACGGCCGCGCTGGTCTGAAGGCCAACGATGCGCGAGTGATCAAGCCCGATCTGGATGCCGCAAACGGCGTCGTTCACGGCATAGACGCCTTATTGTGGCCGCGAGATGCGAGCGCCGGCTTGGGGGCTCCGTGATCGCAAGCCCCTCCAGCTCAATCTTCGAGATAAAACTGAGCCGCGGCATCTGGCGGGTGACGCTCGATGGCTCATTCTACGGCGATTATCGCACCCGCCGGCATGCCGATGAAAGCGCCGAGGCCGCCGCTCTTGCGCTACGCAAACAAGGCGCACGGTGAAGATTGTCGCGCCGACCGAGAGGGCGCCTAGTGTCACATTCTGCACCGCGCCGCAGCAGGCGCATTATTTGCCTTGGCCGTGTTGGCTCAGATCTTCGCGATCACGCCCGCTGTGGCCCAAACAGATCGCCGGCGCGCCCGCCAGCGAGCCACGCGCGAGCGCGCGCCTATGGGCCTGGGTGGGAATGCGATTACGGCTTCGCGCGCGCGTGGGCGAGGCATGTGAGGCGGTTGTTGTGCAGAGCATGCCCGCCTCAACGGACGCGGTGATGGCTGAGGAATGCGGCCGCACGGATTTCGCAGCGACCGTCTGGCGCTTGCCGTGCTGTTGTCGTGCCCCGCCGAGGCTATCTGTCTCCGTATTCTGGCGGCCGCGGCTGGGACTGCGACCGTGGCTATATCCAGCGCGCAACCGATTGTCAGCGCGTCATTGTGCCGGAACACGGCTTCCTGAGCGATCGCGGCGATGCTTGGAAGATGTGACCGCGGCTTCCATATCGCGCCGAGAAGCGCCGCTGTGGCGCGGGATGGTTATCGTGCCCCGACAACGGCTTTCTCACGCGCGGGAAGCGATGGATGGCTGTTAGGTTGTGCGCGCGGCTATAGAACCGCACGCGGCGTCTGCATCGCTGTCGAGATACCTGCGAACGCCCATCTTAATCGCCGCGGCGATGGCTGGAGCTGCGGCCACGGCTGTGCGGCGGGCATCAGCTGCGAGGCGCTTGTAATTCCCGACAATGCGCACGTAAACGCTGCGGGCAATGATTGGGAATGTAACCGGCCGCTCCGGCGCAGAGACAATGCCTGTGTCCCAGGCTGACGAACGCGCGGTCCTTGACCAGGACAGGTTTTTCGCGTTGCGCAACCGCGCTTATCAACTAGCCGACAGCGGCCGCTACAAACACTGGCATCAAGTCGCTGATGCGCTGCTCGCCGAAGGATTTGCTGTAGCGCTCATCAAGCGCCTCGACGACGACGCGTTCGCGGTGATGATGCTGTCGCGTTCCTGTGCGCAGTCTCGTGCCGTTTGATTTCAGTTTATGCACCGCCAAAGCAATGCAAATCGGTTAAGCGCTATTGTAATCGCGCTACCGCATCGCCACCTAAAACAAGTCAGAGTCCTCTGACGTTTTCCAGAGATTGATATGAGCAACGAGCCGAAGGCGGCGCCGCAAGCGCCTGCAAACGCGCCCGCGCAACAGCCTGACAAGGCTACAACTGAGGCCAAACCATCCGCTGCGCCTGCGCCAGATGAGGCCCCAGCCGCCGAACCCAAGAAGACCTAAACGCGATCCCACTGGACGAATGCATTGCCGCACTCGTCCAGTGGGATGTCGCAGCCCAGCACGTCGCGACAAGTATACCGCGCATGCCAGCCCGATGCGAAGGCCTCGCGCATGCTGAAATCCGCGGAGCGGATAACATGAACTATTCCATCCGATACTTGAACGAGCGCGGCATCACCGAGCGCTCGGAGTTTTGCCGTTCAGCACTGACGCTGCGGCGGCGGGGCATGCGCAGGCCGACGCGGGTCGGCATTTCATCGTCGAAATCTGGAAGGGCGAATCTTTTCACGCGCACCTTTCGAGATGCTCCCACGAACTAGGGCGTAGAACTCATTCATCTTTCATCGCCGCTCGGGAATGCCGCTCCCGTGATGTGATCACAATGTTTGAGCAGATATCCAAGAGCGCCGGCAACGACCGCATTTTCCGACAGAGAGGCTTTCTTCATGGTGCAGACCAAGTTCAGCGTGGGGCAGCGTGTGTCTGTCGTGCGTTCTGGCGCTTTCTCAGCACCCTCGGGCGCGTATCGCATCGTCCAGCCGCTGCCTCACGAGCGCGGCGCACAGCAATATCGCGTCAGAAATGATGCGGAGGCCTACGATCGAATCCTAGATGAAGCGCGCCTTGAGGCCATCTCTTATGAATAGTCCAAGAGCTGCCTATACGGGTCCGCCGCAACAACCGCGCGTGATTGGGAAAACCCTGAAGTACAAGCTTGAGCAGGAACATCTGCTGCGCCGTTTGGCCAGCGCTCTTGTCCTGCAATGGGATGAGCTGCCGGACGCCCTTCAGGATCTCATTATCGACCAAGCGGCCTTGGTCGAGGACCGCGAGGACGGCGCGAGTGAAGCGCGTGACTTCGAGAACTTTATTCGTAGCGCCAAGGTCTGCGCGCCAATTAAGGCGCGGCCTGACCAACGGGCGCCTGATGACGCTTCTGGAGGTTCACGCACATAGGCTTAGTTAGGCAGGACGAAGAAAACTATCGCTTGCGAGTCCGGGTCTTCCGCTTCGAAGACGAGCCGATGACGGCCGTTCCATTCACCAAGCACTCGTCCGCAGGGACACTGCGCGCGTGCGTTTTCGATTGCGGAGAATGCACGCAGGTCGCGCATGTAGCGAAGGCCACATGCGCCGTCTAGAATCACGCCAGCCGAACGTTCGCCCATCTTACGCGGCGTTGGCGGGGTGAACGCGCAGCACACCCGAGAGCGCTACGTCGAGATCGATGCTGCTGATCGGTCCCAGCATATTGTCCATGGCGCGAAGCAGAACGCGGTGCACGACCCACCGCGCTTCGTTGGCGTCGTCAAGTTGGTGCATAGCGAGGCCGATGAGCCTATCGGTATGAGCGATGGCGCTGAGGCGCCAGTGATCTGCTGTCGAGGGCATCGAAAATGAGCCTTCTGTTAAACGGGCTCAAAGTCGCGCGCATTCGCGGCCAGAAGTCACGTCCGAGCTGTGGATGAAGAGTGCACCCTAACACGAGCGCCCGTCCGCGCCTGCATGAATTCGGCGGTTGCGCTGTGACGGGTGAAAGCTGCTGGGCTACATGGACTTTGGAGAGGTAAGCGCCTATATCGGCGTATCGATCCTCGTCGCGTCACGCTCTGATCCTCCGCTGTCGCGCCGGTTATTTGCAGTTTCCTTCGAAAAATCGCCGTTCGCCGTGGAATGTCCACGCGGGCCATTTGAACTAGGAGACGTCAAAATGACTGTCGGTACCGTAGAGTTTTTCAATTCCGCAAAAGGCTTTGGATTCATTGCGCCGGAAGGCGGAGCCAAGGACGTGTTTGTCCACGTCTCGGCCGTCGAACGCGCTGGCCTGAGCGGCCTCGCTGACCGGACGGCGGTTTCATTCGATCTCCGGCTGGGATCGTCAAACAGGGCAGAAAGTTAAGCCTGCAATCTCAAGACCGAGTAGCCGCCATGAAGATCAGTGATCGCATCCCGATCTTTCAGACAAGAGCTGGAAGCCCTGCATGCGAACGCAGTTCGTTTGAAGGATTCCGGCTCCGTCAGACAGCGGCAGCAAGCTGAAGAACTGTTGCCGCTGCTTGACGCGGCGCTTGAGGTGCGACGGCTTGCACGCATCGCCACTCAGGCGGAAACGCGGCGCTCGATAGCGCGCGGCAAGAAAGCAAGTACATGATTATGATAACGAACGCGATCGAAGTCGCGGGCTTTGGCGTCTTCGCGCGCATGTTGCGCGCGAGCCCGTTTGGCGAATTGCTGCAAAGCGGCGGCCCATACACGATATTCGCGCCGACCGATGCAGCCTTCTCAAAGTTTCCGCCGGGCGCGTTCAGAGCCTTGATGGAATCCGACGAGAAGTTGCGCCGCTCGGTCGCCGGCTATCACTTTGCAGCGGGGAAAGTTGTGTCGGCCCGGTTTGTCGGCAAACGCATCCGTGCGGTGACCTACGGGGGGCAGAGCCTGATGATTGACGGTCGCGATGGTCTGCGCGTCAACGCGGCGCTAATAGCCCAACCGGACGTACTCGTCGGCGCCTGCGTAGTGCACGGGATTGATAGCGTCTTGTGGCCCCGCGAGCCGGAAGCTTTGGCCCGATGAACGGCGCCGTGAAGTCCTATGATTCCCGCCGGGGCATGGGTGAACTCACACGTGACGATGGCGGCGGCGATGTCGCGGTTTATATAAGTGAGGTCGAGCGCGCAGGCCTTGCCGATCTTGCGGTTGGCCAACGACTGAGCTTCAGCGTGCAAACAGACCCTATGCGAAAGCGCAGCTTCGCCGTGCGATTGGAATTGTTGCGCTGAGCGCTCAAGCGGGAACGCGCAGCGTAAAACTGGTATTGCCGCCGGTAGACGCGGCAGTCAGGCTCCCATCGTGGGCGCGGGCGATTTCAGAAGCGATGCAGAGACCCAAACCCAAGCCCGCTGGTTGGGGCGAACCTCGCCGCGGAAGAGGGGGAGAAACAGTTTGGCCCGCTCGCCTCAGCGAGGTCGCTCGTCTCCACTCTCTGTAGGCCGATGCCGCTCCCAGGCGCACGCGCGCAAAATCCATGAGATTGTCGATCAACTCGGACATACGGAGCACGCTGCTTTGCATTTGCGTGAGGATCTCCGCGGATGTCGTCGCTGTGGCGTGGCGTTTCATCAGCTGGACGCCTGCACCGATCGCTCCGATGGGATTGCCGAGGTCGTGGCCGAGGACGGCTAGGAATTGCTCGCGCAGTTCGGCTTGGCGCATTAAGGGCGCATGAAGATTGGCGGTGAAATGCGTGATGTTCGGTCGCGCTCTTGCCGTGTGCATCCAATGCCGGCCCGCGTGCGCCGTATGTGCACTGACCCCATGCGGAGCGGCTCGCCTGAACCGGAATGTGCTGCTAAATCAGGGGCCAATCCTTGGTGCGTCCTATTACACATTGGACGCATCTGTGCCGAAAAAGATCAATAAAATGAAACGATTAGATCGTCGTTTTTGCACGGCCCCGCTGATGGATTGCACAACAAACTGCAATTAATCAGCTATTTGCGCGATTTCGTGTGCGCTCCGTGTGCACTCAGAACGAAATTGCTGTGAATTAAGCGGCATCGAAAAGCGCTCATCGACACCGCGCTTCGACGCGCAAATTGCGGAAACGGCCGGAAACGAACTCACACCCATGGACCGCGATACCCCTGCGCGCGCTCGAGCAGCACGACGCCGGCCCTGATCGTTTGAAGCGCGCACGCGAACCCAAACGCCAGCGCAGCGAAGCCCCATTGCTCGTTCCAGAAGAACCAGAGCGCGTAGAGCATGCAGAAGAGGCCACCCCATCGGAACAGCGCCCACAGCGCGACGATGACGCAGATCAGCGTGATGACGTGGTCGGGGATCATCGCTGCCCCCATGAGTAGCGGCTGCGCAGCTTCGGGCCGTAGCGCCTGCGACGCTCGTACTGAGAGAGCACTTCGCCGCTCAGCCGCTTTGCTTTCCAGATCGCCTTGATGTCCTTGAGCGTCTTGGCCTTGTGGCAGACGCTGCACATCAGCTGATCGGGCTTGCCCCAGTAGAAGGCGAGCGGCGTCGAATGCTCGGCGATCAGATCCTTGTCGGAGCCGCACCCTTTGACGCAGCAGACGCCGTTCTGTGCGTCGAGCATGCATTGGTATTCGCGTGCAGTGAGATAAGGACGGGACATGCGGGCGCCTTCGTCGAAGTGAGAACGAAAGGGCGCCCATGGCGGCTCGCATCGCAAACTGCCGACGATATGCTTCCGGCGTCCAGATGAGAGACGCGTTCGGCATTTTCTCTCGTGCGTTACGCCGTTGCCCAGCGGCTGGCTCGGACGAACCCAAGCCGCATACGCGAGACCTGCCAAAACCATATCTGAACAAATAAAGAACGCAAGCGCCATCTAGCGATCCAGCGGGCCTTTGCGGAACACTTGCCGCTCTAGCCGCTGTTGCGTGACGCTGCGCTCGATCCGCTCGCGCACAACGCGCTTCCTGATGTCGAGATGGAGCTCCATCGACTTCAGCTGGTCGCGCCATCCATCGGTCAATCGAAAGACGCCGCGCTGAGTCTGCTCGGCGAGACCGAGGCGTTCTAGTTCGGCGACGCGCGCCTTGAGCGCCTGCGTCAGGGTAGGATTGCCATTGGGCGCCTCAAGCTCTGCAGTGCGCAGCTGTCCGCTGCGAACCTGTGCTTCAAGCAGTGCATCGAGGCGCGTGGGCCCATGACGGCGCGTCTCTCGCTCCAACGCCTGGCGTTCCTGCTCCGGCGTGCGCCTTCCTAGCCACTCGGTCGCCACGTCGCGTGCCAGGCCGCGGAGGCCGTGCTTGATGAAGTCGCGGGGCAGGACCAGGTCCTGACCATTTGCGCGCCGTCCACGCAGGATGATGTGGGTGTGCGGATTGCCGGTGTCGTGGTGGTCGACCGCGACCCAGCTCAGCTTCGTCCCCAGCGCTGCGCCGGCGCGCGACATGACTTCACGCGTGTAGGCCTGCAGGTCCTTGAGGCGCGCGCCTTCCTCGGCGGAGAGAATAATGCGGAAGTGGCGTAGGTCCGACTTGGCCCAGGCCTCGACTTTGGCGGCGCCGTTCACGCCGACGCCGTCCGCATCGTAGAAGACGCCCCGCTGGCCGTCGCGATTGAGATAGTCGGCATGGGCGTACGCCTCGCCGCGCTTATCGAACTCGGGTTCGGCTTCTGCTTCGATCGGCGGTCCGTCGCGGACCGTGGCGGCGTCACGTGCCACGTATTTCGCATGCGCCTTCAGTGAGGCGCCGCCTGCGGCGGCGTGGTTGAAATAGTGAACCTTGGCCACCGCGCGCTGGCGGGTGTCGAATTCCGTCGTAGCGGGCTTGATCAAGGTGACCCGGCCAGGCTTTGCGAGACGAAGGGGCTTCTTCTTCAGCTTCTCTCCCAGCTGCTTGACGAGTTTTTGCGCCCGCGCCGAACCCCCGCCGCTGGAGGCGCGGCCTCGCCGCTGCTTGACCTTGCCGTCGAGTCGCTCGCGATCTGGCCATGCAATGCGGATGGAGCGATCGGCGACGAACTCGGTCTTGCCGATTGTCTCCATCGCAAGCCGCGAAGAGCGCAGAAGGCGCTCGAAGTTCATCGCGCACGCTCGCTACAAGCACGGTCCGTGCGACGGTCCGTATTGCGGGCCTGGGGCCGAAAAAAGCTCAATGCGCGCAAGCGCTTTGCGCGGGCAAGGCCCGCGCTTTTATCTTGCCCTACTAATTCTCTTCGCTGCATCGGTCTTCTTCTTCATCAATACTCTCTCCGTTTCCTTTGAAAAATGCACCTTCATCGCCTCCCGAAGCGATCACGCCACAAAGCGCATCGGATGTAAATCGCTGACGAAAACTACCGAGAAAGGGATCAGATGGTTCGTGCACCACTCCGCGATCGGACAACGCATGTTTGCCGCGGCGAGGGCTTGGCGGGTCCTGATCGACGCCTTCGTCGATAGCCGTGGTTTGCGCCCTTTGCCCAACCGCGCTGCAGAATTCCTCGCGCCGACGGCGGACCCCCGTCCGCAATGTGATGTCCATCTTGTCGTCGATCCACGTCCCAACTTTCCGCCAGGAGCGAATGGTGGCTTCATCGCTGGAGCGGTCGTGGTTCGTCTCCTGATCGACGAGTCTGGCCGCGTGTTCGACAGCCAGGTTGCGGCATCGGCTCCAGAGCGAGGGTTTCGTAGCGCCGTTGAGGCAGTGGCGCCGCGCTGGCACATAGAGCGTTCGCCGGACTCTCAACCCAATTGTCGTTTCAGGCCGATCATGTTCGTGCCGGTAAAATTCTACTTTAACTAAGCGGCGGTCCGCACGTAGGTCTCTTCAGCAATACTCTTGTGGTGACGCAATGTTGCGGACACTCAACCGCTCTGAATGATCTGAACTACGTCTGGACAGCAAAAACGGGGGTCACGTCACAGGCTTCGGCGAAGAATCCAAACATCAGGCACGCGACTGCAGAGTGGGACAAAGCGTTATCGAAGAGCGTTGGGCCTCGATGGCAAGGAAATCTGGCGGCATATCTGGTGTCGCCTTTCGGCGAGGGGCTGTCGCAAACGGGGTAGGGTTCCTTCCGGCAGCTCTCGGGCTACCCCGCCGGATCGGATTTGGGATAGGCGGGCAGGACGTGGCCCTGTGTGGACGGCTCTCCGTTGGCAAGGGAATTCTTTGAAGTTCTGCGCGGCTTGGTCGGTGCGGCCGTGTGTTCGACCTGTTGATGCGGCCCACATACGCCGCTGGCCATAATGCCTTCCGCGAAGGCGGGTCCCGATCGAAAGCACGCGCTCGAAGCGCTGGGCCACAGTTGGGTTTTCCCGCCTTCCGGTTCGACCGGTTGTCGCATTACTTCATGTTCGCCCTTACCAATGTCGTGAGGGCAGCTCTTGTCTGCGCTTGTTTCTATGCTGCTACCGGCTCGCGATAACACTCGCCGCTGGTCATGATCGCCCACGCCATTCGGGCATTCTTATTGGCCAGCGCCACGGCCGCGATCTTCGGCGTTCGGCGCGCCAATAATTGCACCAGCCATGGCCGGCGTGCGCCGTGGCGCTGCGCATATCGGATCACAGCAACAGCGCTCACGACCAGCAATTGTCGGAGGTAGCGATCGCCTTGCTTGGTGATGCCGCCCAATCTCTCTTTGCCGCCGCTTGAGTTTTGCCGTGGCACGAGTCCAATCCATGCCGCGAGGTTGCGACCCGATCGAAAGGATTTTGGATCGGCCACCGCAGCCACGAGCGCACTGGCGAGCAGCGGGCCGACGCCGGGAATTCCCATCAATCGCCGGCCGACCTCGGTGCTGCGTGCGCTCGCAATAATCTGGCGATCAGATTCTAGGATCTGTTCATTCACAAGCCGCAATTGCGCGACGAGCATTTGTAACGCTGCTCGCGCGTCGCTCGGCACGCGCTTGTCTGCGGCATCGGAGATGATCGCGATAAGCATCTCCAGACCGTTGCGCCCCACGGGCGCAACCAAACCAAATTCAGCCGTGTGCCCGCGTATGGCGTTCGACAATTGAGTGCGCTGCCTGGTCAAGATCGCGCGAGTGCGATGCGCGATCATAATGCTTTGCTGCTCGGGCGCTTTGATCGGCACGAACCGCATGGTCGGACGGGTCACCGCTTCGCAGATCGCTTCAGCGTCAGCGGCATCGTTCTTTTGGCGTTTGACATAGGGCTTGACGTAGCTGGGCGGGATGAGGCGCACATCATGGCCGAGACGGCTTAGCTCTCGACCCCAATAGTGTGATGTGCCGCACGCTTCGATCCCGATGAGACATGGCGCCTGCTTCTCAAAGAACGCCAACATCCGAGATCGAGGCAGCCTGCGACGCAGCACAACCGCGCCCGAGGCATCGACCCCGTGCAGCTGAAACACCGATTTTGCTATATCCAAACCAATTGTGACGACGCTGCTCATGGCTTTCCTCCGGCTCGAACCGGAAGCATACGCCGCCGGTGGGTAGGAGAGCCGTCCACGGCATCGGAAGCAGACGCTCGCATACTGGGCTATACTGATCGAATGAGCGGACTTTACGACAATCTCAAGCGCACAGTGGAGGACTTGGCGGCGTCCGCCGACAAGCAGGAAGCCATGCTACGCAAAGCGCGAGTAGGCCCTGATGAACTTGCCTTGGATTTCGACGCCTTTGCGGCAGCCGCATTGAATCTCGTCGAGTCTGGCGAACTTTCGCCAGACGCGCATGAAGCCATACGCGCCCTTGATGCCCATCTCGTAGCGTTCGGCGGTGCGCACAACGCCGAGGAATGGACTGAGGCCGCACTATACCACTCCACCAATTGGGCGACTGCTCGTGAGCTGGCTTCTAAGGTTCTCACTTTGATGGGGTGATGATCGTTCTCGGCGATGGCGCGCCCTTGCGGACGCACCCGGGCGAGCGGCTGGAATTGAGCGGCACAGCCGTCGATATTCCGGGCGCTTCCAGCGAGAATAGCGGTGCCCGAAAGAGCGGGAGGGGCCCGTGGAAGAGCGAATTCCCAATATCGTCACATCTGGGCTTTCACGGCACGTTACCAAGGATGGCGTCACGGTGGAGCTGTGTATCTACCGGCTGGAGGAAGAACCCGGCTGGACCTTGGAAGTCGTGAACAGCGCCGGAACTTCAATCGTATGGGATGACACATTTTCCTCTGACGGCGCTGCGAACGGGGAGTTTTTGAAAACCGTCGCGGAAGAAGGAATGGCGACATTCCTGGACAGCGCGAAAATTATTCGCTTCCCGCGCGCACCCGATGACGGCGCTGTCTAGCATTGCCGATGGCAGCCTTCGACGACGGGCTGCCCAAAACAGGGTAGGAAGCCACCCGGCAGGTCTCGGGCTACCCTGCCGGATCGGAATTGGGCTAAGTCGGCTGGGCGTGGCCCAAACCTGCCGGATGGGAGTGAGCGGCCAGCGGCCCCTTTGCAGAGCAAATCTGCGGTCTGTGATCCGGCTGCTCCTATGGGCGAAGCGCCGTCAGTTATTCACCGTCAGCGCCTCCTGCGGCCGGTCGGCCTAATTGAGGTCATTGGATCGAAGCGCGCAACGTCGAAACGTCGAAGGGCTGAATCTCCGACCCCAATTCAACGAAGGCCACCTTGTTGGCGGCGCCGGGGAGCCTGAAGAACACACGTTCTCCCGCTTCCGACGGTCCAAGCGGTCCGCAGGGCATGCTGGGACTTTCGGCTGCTCCGCGGAGAAACTGATTATAGGCGTCGAGCAAAGCTCCTGAGGGCTGCAGCACAAACCAACCCGCATGGTTTGGCGCAGGTGCGAAGCCACAGCTTTCAATGCCCTCCGCAGGAGATGCGGCGCGCACCGCCAGAAGTATTGTTTCGAGCGCTGCGCCGTCACCGATGTCAAACAAACGAATGACGGGTGCGCGGCCGCCGCCTTCCGACGCGACTATTTCACGAACAAAGCCAGGAACTGTATTGTCGTACACGAGCCGATCATTGGGGCAGGTGTAGCTCCAAATTGATGCCTCCGCGCCCCGCACTTCACCCCAGGTACAATGGCTAAAAGTTTCAGCCATCGCCGCGCTGGGTAGCGGTTCAGGGGTCTGAGGAGGCGCCGTTGGCGAACAGCCTACAATCCCAATCGCCGCCACCAAAACAAGCCGCCGCAACATGAAATGCTCCTTGAGCGGCTAACTAGCCTTGTTTCGTATTGATGAGAAGCGGCGCAGGAGTAATGTTTGGAGTCCGAACAGGCAGCTATATGAGCGACTCAGCCAGATTGAAATAGTAGAAATGGGGCACGGCGTGGCCCAATCCGGTCAGTGGGTCACTGCCAACTAAATGCGTCGTATGCGGCCTTCCGTGCTGGGAATTCAAGCTGCGCTTGGGAGTCGTCGCCACGCGCCGACGAGCAATGCCCTACCAACACGCAGAGGACCCGCACGGTCGTTTAATCTTGGTTCGGCGCGCCGACGGATACGGGACGTCTTACGGATACGATTTCGCGGGAAATAGAACCGCAATTATGCGAGATACGGGCTTTATCTCCGTCATCCCGCGGGAGCCGGGCGGGACCGGGTGAAAAGCAGTGCGCCGAAGGTCAGGGCAACGAGTCCCGCCGCTATCCATAATGACAGCGCAACCGCGCTGTAGCCATGTCCCAAGGACCACAACCGGGCCGCTAAAGCTGGACCGGCGGCGCGCGCAAGCGTGGCCGGCATGCCGACCCAACCATTGACCACGCCGAAACCTCGTCGCGAAAGAAATTCCGCTACTGCCGTGCCGCGCAGAATAGTAGACAGTCCCGAGCCCACGCCGAACAGAACACAGAACAAACCTGCCGCGAGAACACCAGGCACGTTCATGTTGAGCAATGCAAACCCCACGAAGAAAGCAAAGGCTGCGAACATACCTGTGCGTTGCGCCAAACCCTGATTTCCGAACGCCAACGTAGTCAGGCGTCCAGCGACCTGCGCCGGTCCGATTAAAGCCATCACCATGGCAACCTCGCCTGCTCTTAAGTCGCGTTCTTGCAGGAGTGGCGAGAGGTGAAAAACCGTCACGCTGAAGATCACGCCCAGGAGGGCAAACAAAAGCGAAAGCAGCCAGAACTGAGGTTGGCGCATCGCCTCTCTGAGGGCGCCGTTCGACCGCTCGGTCTGGCGCTCGCGCGCCATCACTGGATCCATCCCACGCAGAAGCAATGCCAAGCTGAACGCCATCCCGACGTTCAAGGCTGCGAAGAGGAGGGCGGTCATCCGCCATCCCGCGTGGTCGAGGAGAAACTGTGTAAGCGGGAAAAACACGGTCCCCGCAAAGCCCGCTACCAGAGTAACGCGAGTGATCGCCGCAGCCGCGCCATCCTGCTGTCGAAGCTGCAACAGTGCGAATGCCGCCTCGTAAAGGATCATGGAGTGGGCGAACCCCAACCCGAGCCAGAGCAACAGGAAGACGAACGGCGAAGGCGACCACGCCCACAAGACATACATCGCTGCTGCTAGCAGCGACCCGCCGCACATAACCCGCCGCCCGTATCCATGGTCAATCCACGATCCGACCAACGGACCGGCGAGCGCTGAGACGAGCAGACCTGCAGACAGAGCGTCGTTTAGCTCCTCGCGCGTCCAACCCAGATCACGTTCCATCGGCGTGATGAAGATTGAAAACGCATAGTAATTGACGCCCCAAAGAACCAACTGGATCGCGGCGAACGCGATGATTGCGCGATTGCTCAACGGGGGCATGGCGTCCACTGTGAGCAACTGGATGGTTTGTGGGGCTCCGGTTCACCACGGATGCGGGCAATGACTGAGGCCACTTGCTTGTAGCCAGTACTCAGAAGGAAAGTCGGAGCGCGTCCGTAGCTTTTCATTCCGACGATGAAATAGCCGTAATCGGGGTGAGAAAGTTCTTCCGCCCCATGTACTGGCGGCGAATTGCAGGACGTGTTCTCGTTGGGGTCGATGAGCACTGCGAGTTTTTCGGGCGCCTCCAGCCAGGGATCGATGCGAAGCCTTACTTCGCGCGTCATCGCCAGGTTGGGACGAAAACCTGTGGCCGCTATGATCTGGTCGACGTTCAAAGTCCGCGTTCCGGTAGAGCCTTCGCCGTCGACTTCGACGCCCGCTGTTGTGGGACGCAGCGCATGGATGGCGAACGGCGCTAGCACCTCGACGTCTCCTGACGACAATGCTGCGCGCGCTTTAGCGTTGAGCGCAGCACGTTCTCCTAGGGGGTCGGCGTCTGCGTCCGACTTTGCTAGGTGATCTCGCCGCAACGCCCAAAGGACATGTCCCGCGCCGGTCTCTGCTTTGAGCTGCAACAGGTCGAGCACCGCGTTCATGGCTGAATGACCGGCGCCGACGACGAGAACGCGCATGCCAGCATAGCGGTTGCGTTGAACGCCGCGCGAAGAAGGCGGGCCGTACACGATCGGCGCTTGGGGTTCGTCGGGCAGAGCATATCCGCCAGCGCCGAGTGGGTTAGGTGTGCGCCATGTGCCGGAGGCATCGATTACATGACGCGCCAAGACCTGTTTGCCGCTTTGCAGCGTGAGCGCGAAAGGGGTTTTGGCTCGCCGATCCGTCAGCGTCTTGTCGAGCCGGTGGCGCCCGACCGTTACGACCTCGGCGTTGAGGTGGATTGCTGAGCGAAGGATCTCGAGCGCCGCGAGGGGCGCAAGATAGCACTCGTACAACTCGCCGCCGTCCGGCGAGCCTGAGACGGGACGTGTCCAACCTGTCGCCTCAAGAAGTTCGGATGCGACTGGGTCGATGTTCTCGTCCCAAGGTGAGAACATGCGCACATGCGCCCACTGGCGAACCGATGCGCCGGCGCTGTCACCGGCTTCCAATAAAATGAAGCTCTGGCCCGCCGCCGCAAGGCGCGTGCCTGCCGCCAGGCCCACCGGACCCGCGCCAATCACAGCCACGTCGTACATGCGCTGCTCCTTATGATCTCAGCGCATGAGCTATCTTGCTTTACTGCTGACATAAACTCAAATAAATGTCGCCGATTGATGAGTATTAGGAATGTCTGAGCCGCGTGAACCCTCGCTCAACGCCGTCCGGGCCTTTGAAGCGGCGGCGAGATTGGGCGGGTTCACTGCGGCGGCGCGCGAACTAAAACTCACGCAAAGCGCCATCAGCCGGCACGTCCGCACGATCGAGGATGAGTTCGGTGTGCCGTTGTTCGAGCGGCGGGGACGAAGCGTTGTCCTGAGCGAAGCAGGCTCGGCTTACTACAGCGCGGTGGCCGGTGGCCTTCAGGCGCTACGCCGCGCATCGGCCGACATGTTTCGCCGCCGGCGCACCTCTAACCAAGTCACCATCTCACTATTGCCATCCCTAGCGGCGCTGTGGCTCGCGCCGCGCCTCGTGGAGTTCACCGGCCGTCATCCGAGCGTCGATCTGCGTGTGCACACGAGTCGTGCGGTCGTGGATATGCGCCGAGATGGGATCGATGTCTGCCTTCGCTACGGCGCGGGAAATTGGCCGGACGTTGAGGCGACGCACTATATAACCGAGTGGCTGACGCCAGTGTGCTCACCGGAATTCGCGCAAGCAAATGACTTGTTCGAAAAGCCGGAGCGAGTCGCCGGAGTGAAGTTGTTGCGTGACGACATAGTTGACGGTTGGGATCCCTGGTTGCAGGCCGTGGGGATAAGGAGCACGAAACTGAAGTTTGGCGCGGTGATCGATGAAAGCGCGACGCTCCTTAAACTAGCTGCGTCGGGTGCTGGCCTAGCGCTCGGCCGCTCTTTGCTCATCGAACGTGACCTGGCCGAGGGTCGACTCGTCGCGCCATTCAAAGAAAGGGTGCAAGCGCGCTATTTGTATTGGCTAGTCACAGCGGAGCGAAGCGAACCCAATGCCGCCACGCGAACACTCATTCAATGGTTGCGGCGTCAGCCTGAGCAAAGCGCATAACCAGCGACGGCGTACGCCACAAATCAACTCCCTGAGCTGCACCCGGTTCGGTAGACGCTTGGTTAGCCTCGATCCGCCTCCTTTTCATACTCGGCCGGGCTGAGATAGCCCAGCTTTGAGTGACGCCGCTGGGGATTGTACCAGCGTTCGATGTAATCGAAGACATCGGCCTTGGCGTCGACCCGCGTGCGATAGGTCTTCCGTGCCGTCCGCTCGGTTTTCAGCGACGAGAAGAAGCTCTCCATCGCCGCATTGTCCCAGACATTGCCGGCCCAGCTCATTGAGCAGGCGACGCCATGATCGGCCATGAGCCGCTGAAATTGATCGCTCGTGTATTGGCTGCCGCGATCGGAGTGATGCATCAGCGCCTGCGGCTTGCCGCGTCGCCACAGCGCCATCATCAGCGCCTCGGTCACAAGCTCGGCGGTCATCGAAGCGCGCATCGACCAGCCGACGATGCGGCGCGAGAAGAGGTCGAGCACGACCGCAACGTAAAGCCAGCCTCCGCTGTCCAGATATAAGTGAAGTCGGCGACCCACTTTTGATTAGGCGCGCACGCCTCGAATTGCCGGTCGAGCGTATTCGGCGCGATTGCGGCGCTGCGCTCTCCGGTGTCCGACGGCAGCGCCGACGACGGGGTCGGGCGCGAAAAGCCTGTCGCCGCATCAGTTTTTCGATGCGATGCAGGCCGCATGAAACGCCTTCCGCCAGCACGTCCTTCCAAACCCGTCGCGCGCCATAGGTGCGGTCGCTTTGAAAACTGCGCCCGAACCTTCAGCGCGATCTTCTCATCAGTTTGCGCTCTGGCGCTCGGCGGACGTTTGAGCCAGGCGAAGAAGCCGCTTCGCGACACACCGAGCGCATCGCACATCCACGCCACGGGCCATATTCCCGGTGCTTCGCCACGAACGCAAACATTAGGTCTGGTCCTTGGCGAAATAGGCCGCGGCTTTTTAGGATGTCGCGCTCCGCCTTGAGCTTCGTCACTTCCTTGCGCAGTCGGTCGATCTCGGCCTGTTCGGGCTTCATCTGGCCCTGGCCGGGAAAGGCCTCCTTCGGATCGGTGGCGAACGTTTTCACCCAATCGCGCAGCACCGTCTGGTGCACATCCAGGTCGCGCGAGGCCTGAACGATTGAAACGCCCCGCTCGGTGATCAGCCTCACCGCTTCAAACGTAAACTCCCGGCTGTACTGTCTTCTTTGCCGTGCCATGCATGGCCCTCCGGTTTCCATAAAACACCTAAACGCGGTGTCCACGAAACCGGGTGCAGCTCAGTCGATCCGGCTCGGATCACGTCTCGACGAAGCCGATAATCTGGGCGTTATAGGCCCGCTGCCGCCTTGCGACCATGCCGCCGTCCCGTTGGTCGCCGGCGACGCCGCTGCCTGTATTAAACTCGATGGTATTGATGTATTCGCCGTCGACACTCTCGACGACACCGCAATGGTCGGCCACGCGTCCGAAATTATAGATGACGATCCAGCCTGGTTCCGGGATCGGCTTTGTGGCGGAGCCTTGCGCATCGCGCCATCTGCGTTTGCCCCGCGCCACGTTGTACATGTCCACGACCGAAGGCGTGGGGTAGAAGTGATAATAATCGAGTTCTGGAAACGCTTGTCGCAACGCTGAGATTTGTACCGTCTCAAGCGTAACTTGAGGAGCCTCTGGTGCCCAATATTCTTGGTAGGCGACGGCGGCGGCATAGCAAAGTCCAGCGGCGCAATAGGCGTTATGGCGTCCGTCCGCACGAGTGAAGGGCAGGTCGAAGAGATCGAGGAAGCTCGTAACTTGCGGTTGGTTCGAGTTGCGGTCGATTCCAACGAACCGAGCGGCCACGGCAAGCAGCGTCGCTCCGAATTCGGGATCGCGCGGATTGAAAGTGGCTCTCTGTGGCTCAGCCATCGCTCGGACCGCCGAGGGATCGACTGTGACGGGTTCATAGGCCGTGTCGGGATCGCCATGCTGCAATTCCTCGAAGGGCGAATTTCTTACGGGCGCATTAGCGGCCTGCGGGTCCTGTTCGGCCCCGCGTTCCGCAGGCGAGCATGCGGAGAGGACAGCGGTCACCGAAGCGCCCGTCAGCATCGTTCTGCGTGTGAATTCCGTCATTTGAGCGTTTCCTCAGAGTGAAGGTCAGAGCGACAACTCCTTACCGATGGCGTCAAAGGTCGCGACACGTTCGGGGGCTCGCGCATTGCTCCTGAACCATCGCAGGACGGGGCGCAAATCCGAGCCGACATCGTCCGATCCTTGTGCGATCGTGGATTTGACGAGGTCAGTGAGTTCCCTCGTCGTGGACGGATGATTGCGGCAAACACTGACGCCTATCAACCATAGCAGGCCGGCGCTGAAGGCGTCGGCTACGGCGCGCAAATCATCCTGATCGATGCCCGGCGGCAAATGCGCCTGCATCTGTTTGAGTTCGCCGACGCCTTTTTCGGCGAAGACGATCAGCGCCCGGAACAGCCCATCGCCCTCGCGCGCTTCGGCGGCAAGCATCGACTTGAGGCTTTTGGGCGCTCGCAGCGCTCGGAAGAATTGGGTGACATTTTCCGGCGCATGCCGGGGGATCGCCGGGAGAGGAGGGCGGCGACGCCGCAGCCGCCACGCCGTCGCAACACCTGCGAGCGACAACACGACGAACGCAACCCACATCGGCCAGTTCGGAGACGAGTTTTCGCGTGACGAACGATCAGTGGACGTGTCCGGCGAGAGTGCGGCGACGATGCGTTCCTGGAACGGCACCGGTTCGATGTCTGCATCTTCGCGAACCTTGAAGACGAAGTCGCCAGTGTCGGACGGATTGAGAGGGTTGAATTGTGGCGACTGAGAGGGGAGATCGACGCGGTAGATGAGATGATAGGCGAGCTCGGAGGCCGTGATGTAACCGTCGCCATCCATGTCGCCCGCACCACGAAGCGCCAGGATGAACGCATCCATAAACTTGCTCTCACTTGGAACGCGTTGTTGCTCATCGCCGGCAGTTAGGAATTGCACGTTGCGGCTGCGCAGGCGCTCGAAGCTCTGCATATCGTGGGGCGCTCTGGCCGGCGTTGGCGCGTCTCCGCGTGTGTTGAAGATCGAGCCTGAGAAGCAAGAGTCGAAGACGAAAAGCGTGTGGCGCGCGTGAGAATCGTCCGCCAGCGCACGAATTTGCTGCATCGACATGGCTCGACTGTGGAAACCACGGGGCGTCGTTACGGCGCTCGGCGCGTCGATGGGAACGATATAGCCGTGAGTGTAGCGTCCACGCTCCTCTTGTTCGGTCCAGCCGTGGCCCGAAAACACGATCAGCAACGCGGTTTCAGGTTCTCCGAAGCCCCCAATGAAGCTCTGAATTCGTTCGCGAAGCGTTTCTCCCGTGGGGTTGTCCACACGCTCGACTTGGAAACCTTGCCCTTCTAGTTCGCGCTGCAGGCGCGAAAGCTCGTTCGGCACCCGCGGGAGATCGGTCCAATCCGTTCGATAATCGCTGGCGCCGATGAGCAGGGCATGGCGCGATTGATAGAGCACGCGCTCCGTCCCGCCGGCCTCGTACATGAAGGCTTGAGATTGCGCGCGCGAGGATGGCGCCGCCGCAGAAAAGGCGAGCAATCCGGCCAAGAGCCATATCCAGGCCCCAACTCGCATGCTTTCCCCCGATCGCGCCGCTCATGCTCAAGATGAACGTGACGGAAACCTAGCCTCCCAGGCAAGCGAATATTTCCATCCCTAATTGTGGCTAGCGCCGCGTGGCGATCTCGAACAAGACGAGAACCCCCGTATAAAGACCGCCAATTGTGGTCATTCTTGCGGGTGGCCGCCGGCGCGGAACACGTGTATGAGAAGTTGTGGAGGCGGGGCGGCTGGCCGGGGGCGGTTCAGCTTGGATTCAAGCCCTGCGATGCATCACAGTGCGGCGTAGGTACATGTCGCGCATTGGAGGAGGCTTCAATGATTGGTCGCCGTGCTGTTCTTGCGACCCTCGCTGCGTCGGCACTGCCCTTAGGGGCTTGCCAACAGCGTGCATCGAACGCGCGCGTCGGCGTGATCGCCCCGCTCACTGGGGAGGGCGCGACTTATGGCGCGTCGATGCGGCGCGGCATCGAACTCGCGTTCGGCGATTCCTCGGGCGTGCAGCTCATCTTCGAGGATGACAAACTGTCGGCGCAAGATGGGGTCGCAGCGATCAACAAGCTCATCAGCGTGGATGACGTCGATCTGCTTTATGGCTCGGCGGCGTCCGGAGTCACCACCGCCATCGTGCCGATCGCCGACCGAAACCAGAAAGTGCTGCTATCTTCGATCTCGACCGCGGACGATCTCACCGACGCCAGCAGATACTTTTTCAGAAACGTGCCGAAGAATGCTTTTCAGGGAAGCACCGCCGCAACCTATCTACAGCGCCGCGGCGGTATAGAGCGGATCGCCATCTTCGGTGAGAACGACGATTACGGCGTGAATCTGGCTGAGAGCTTCAAACAAGCGGCACAGCAGGCTGGCATGCAGATCGTGTACGAGTCGGCCTATCTGGGATCGGACACCGACTTTCGCACGCAGCTCACCCGCATCAAGTCTAGCGGCGCTCAGGCTGTATTCGTGCCGGGCAATTACGAGGAAACGGGCATCATCCTTCGACAAGCGGCCGAACTTCGCACGAGCGCGTTGTTCATCGGCGGCGACGGTTCGTATAGCCCTACGTTGCTCAGCTATGCCGGACCCGCCGCCGAGGGTTTCGTTTGTACGATCATGTCGGTGGATCGTACAACCGAGATGTACAGGGCGTTCGCCGAAGCCTTCCGCACGGCCCATAACGCCGACCCCGACGTATACGACACGTACGCGTACGAGGCCGGCCTGATCTTGCGCCAAGTGCTTGAGCGCGGCCGAGCCGACCCGCGCGCCTACCTAGCCGCAACGACGTTTGACACTTTCGCGGGCCCGCTCGCTTTTCAAGGAAGCGATATGATCCGGCCCTATGGCGTAACGGTTGTGCGCAACGGTCAATTCGTGGATCAGTGATCGGGATGTCGCGCACGGTTCCGCAGCTTGCCGAAGTCTACCCCGGTCGGTTTCCGGCTGGGTATGTCAATGATGTGCACGGCTGGGCGTTTGACCGGCGAACGGTCGAAGAGAACGTCGGCAAATTGCTGACGCTCGACATGGATTTCGGCGCGATCTGTACGCTCAATTGCCCGAGCTGCTTCAGGAAGAACAACACGGTCGACTCCATGAGTGGCCGTTCGCTCGATTTCGACCAACTCGTCGTCGTGGTGCGTCAGGCTCTGCCGTTGGGATTGCGCAGCGTCAAATTCTTGGGTGCTGGCGATCCGTTCGAGAATGCGCGTTTTCTGGAATTTTTGCGTTTCTTGCGTGACGTCGACGTGATTCCGTTGATCTTCACCAAAGGACACGTCATCGGCGACGATCGGCTGGTTCAGCGGCACTTCGGCTATCTTGGCGTGCGCTCGGGCGAGGCGCTGGTGGAGGAACTCGACCGATGCGGGGTGAGCATTATGCTCGGCTTCAATTCGTTCGACGACGCCATCCAGGCGAAACTGGTCGGCGCTCCTGTTACCTATGTGGCTGCTCGCAATCGAGCGCTTGAGTTGCTTGTCGCACAAGGCATGGCTTCGGGGTCGCCGACACGCATCGCTTTGGCGGCCAATCCGATCACGAAATGGAATCTCGATGATGCCTCGGAAATCTACGAATGGGGACGTCGCAGGAACCTTTACGTGATCGCCACGCCGACGATGGTAAGTGGGCGCGCCAAAAAGGAAGCCACCTGGAAGGCGATCACGCCAAGCGAAGATGAGTTGGTCGCGCTCTACACGCGCATCTATTCGTTCAATATCGACAACGGCCTGCAGACTCTGGAGCAAGTCGAGCGCGAAGGGGTCTCCGCCTATGCCGGTGGCCATCCCTGCAATCAGGTCGCGACCGGCCTTTACGTCACATTGGGCGGGACGGTTTTGAGTTGCCCGGGCGATGTCGCAGTGGAAGGTGACGTATGGGATGGGGGCTTGGAGCAGGTTTGGTTGAAATCCAGGAATCGCAACGAGCGCGCGGGAAAATTCAACTGCGGCTGCATCGCCAAAGACGGAAAGAGCATCCCCAGCCGGCTCTTCCAGCGCGTCGTGCATGAGCTTCGCGCGCGCCACGGCGTCTCTGCGGACTTGACGACATCTTGAGCGGAGCAGGCAAGTGGCGCGGGAGGGTTTACTAGGCGGTTTGGCGAGATTTTTCAGGTCGGCGACCCGCAGCGGGGATGTCGTCCTCATGAATCCATCCGCTGCGATCATGGCGGATCCCAAACTTGAGCATGCAGCGCGGGAAGCTCTGAAGAGGATCGCGGAAAGGGTCTACGAAAGCGAAGACGAACTCAACGAACTCGCCACGGAAGAGGCGGGGAAGGAAGCGCACGCATTTCTTGCAGCAATGAGCGTCAACGCGCAGTCGGCAATTCAAGACGTAGCCGACAAAGGAGAACTAGTGGTTCAGCATCACGTCTTTCGGGACGTTTGGGCCCTGCTCGCAAACGCTTCGGACAACTATTTGAGCGTTTGCGACCTCTCGCCATTTTACGACCTATTCGGGACGGAATTGCATGAAGAGGCCCGTCGTTGGGATGAGCGTCTGGAGCGGGAAATTGAGCATTTGCGCGCTCTCGCCTCCAAAGGAACCCTCAACCGATTCGACAAGATCATCGTCTACGTCCCGCGTAAGGAGCCGCCGCATGGCTGGGGAGAAGAAGGGGCGCCAGCTTGTGCGAGCGGCAGCGGCGCTTGTTCGGCGTCGCGATGCAAGGTGGCTTGCATGGTGCAATCGGTCACCAAGAAGTGGGTGGACAGCGATCTCGACGACGTGCTGCAAAGCCATGCCGAAACGGAACGGCGAGAAGATCAATCCGGCGTGACTTGGACTGCGCATCGCCATGATTTCGACGATGCGCTGTGGTTGGTGAATGATCCTATCCCGGACGAAACGAAGAAGATTTCGAGCGCCGATATCGGCTTGTTCGGCGAGAGCATCGTCGGTGAGGAATTCAAATTCATGGGCGAGCGTTTCCAGTTGAAACGTGAGCCCCTGTCGGATGTGCGTCCGCAAACACCGTCGATTAGCGTGATCGATGCCAACACAAAACGGCCGTTCGGCTATGTCTACAAGTTCCGTCGCGCGAGCGAACTAAATGGCGATCTGCGGCGGCGTATCACGGGTGAAATGAACCGAGATCGGCACATTCGCCGTGCCGTTTGAGGTGCATGGCTTGACCATGAGGGTGGGCGCCTTCGGGTTGGAGGGCGTGTCGTTCCAAGTACGCGCGGATGGCCCGCCGCTGGCGATCATTGGGCCCAATGGCGCGGGTAAGACCACGCTCCTGAACGTATTGAGCGGTCTTGCCAAAGCTGATCGCGGGCGAGTGCTGTTGGACGGGAGAGATTTCACGGAAGCGAGCCCGATACGGCGCGCCCGTGCTGGGATTAGGCGCACATTTCAGGGCGTCCGCGTGTTGGATAGTTTCAGCCTTCGCCGCAACGTCGAGCTCGCCTATTTGGGCGCGCGGAATGCGACGTTCACGAGGCCGCTTGATCGTCAGCTCGATCGGCGTGGCGCTCAGGCGGTGGAATCGTGTTTGCGCGCACTGGAACTCGACGGCGTCGCCTCTGCCCGGGCGGGCGCGGTGTCGTTCGGTCAACGCAAATTACTGACGCTTGCCATGGCTTCGGTAGGCGCCCCACGTGTTTTGTTGCTCGATGAGCCTGTTGCCGGGTTGCATCCAGCAGCCATAGACAAGGTGCGCGCGTTCCTGAGCGACCTCGATTGCGTTCGCATCATCGTCGAGCACGATCTCGACTTCCTTGAGGCGCTCGGCTGCGGCGCGGTGCTGCTCGACGGGGGCAAAGTAGCGAAGTCGGGCGTTCTCGCGGAGGTGCTCACTCACCTGCAGCACGCGAGGCCTATTCGTGAGCTTCTTTGTGCTGTCCGGATTGTCGGCGGGCTACGGCGGCCGACGCGTGCTGTTCGATTTCGATCTTTCTCTTCCCGAACGTGGTTTGACCTTGTTGGTGGGGGCGAACGGATCCGGCAAGTCGACTTTGTTCAAGGCACTCTTTGGCCAAGCGCGCGTTTTCGAAGCGCGCAGTTTCGACTTCCTCGATCGTAAGATTTCACCCGGCGCCCGAGTGGCGTGGTTCCGACGTCGATGCGGCTATGTTCCACAATACAGGAATGTCTTCGACAGTCTCACGGTGGAAGAAAATCTCAGCGTCGCGCTAGGCGGCGTCTGGCGCGCCAGACGAACCGAACTCGAGGCTGTCGTTGGTGCATCGCCATTTTCCCGGTTACGCGATCGCGCAGGGAATCTGAGCGGCGGACAAAAGCATGCATTGGCGTTGGCGTTAGCGCTGGATGAAGACAAGCGCGTGCTCCTGCTGGACGAACCGCTCGCTTCGTTGGATGGGGGGGCGCGTACGAGGGTCGCGTCGATCATCGGCAAGCTCGCCGAAACCAAGGCCGTATTGGTCGCCGAGCATCGTTTTTCGGTGTTTGCGGGCGTCGCCGACAAAATCGTCGCACTTAAACAGGGGCGTGTCGCCATCGTCTTGGAGAACGCCCGTACGCTCGCGCGCGACGCGCTGGTCGAGCGGGTGACGACGGCGCTCTTGAGGGCGCCATGAGCCAACTCGCCGCCAACGTCTTCTATTCGTTCACGCTCCAGAGCCTGCTGGCGACGGCTTTCTTCATTTGGTTCCGGCCGACCCGCTACTTCCATGCCACCCACGCGATGATTGCACCGCTTGGCGCTTATGCGGCCATTTATTTGTGGGGCGCAGAGACAGGTTGGGTAGCGCTCGTGAGCGCACTCGCGGGCGCTACATTGACGGCGGCGGCAATGGGCGTGGCGGTGGAAGCTCTCTATGCAAGGCTGGGCGGAGGACGTGACCGGCCGCTGGTGATTCTGGTGGTCTCGCTCGCCATCTATGCGATCGCACAGAATGTCTTGGCCATTGCCTTCGGAGAGCGGATCGTGCGATGGCCCGCCCTCGCCGATGCCCAGGCGGTGTCAACGATGGGCGTGGAACTCTCCGTTACGCAGGTGGTGGCCGCTGGGGTGGCGATTGCCGCGGTGGTCGCGATCTGGTGTTGGTGGGAGTTATCCGCCGCGGGCCGCACCGCGAGGGCATTGTCCGATAATCCGGAATTGGCGGACATAGTGGGCGTCGACACCAGAGCGATCAGTCGGGCCTTCGCAGCGATAAGCGCCGGCTGCGCGGGCCTCGCCGGCGTGTTGATCGTACTCGATGTCGGCGTCACCCCCTCAGAAGGATTCAACCTCCTAATCCCGGCCATCACCGCCGTGCTCTTGAGTGGGGCACGCTCGATATCCGGGGTCGTGACCGGTGCCGCCTTGGTGGCGACCCTACAGGGCACAACCGCCTTCTTGCTGGGATCGAAGTGGGAGGACTTTGTTGTATATGCGCTTTTGGCTGCGATCCTGGTCGCCCGACCGTTGGGGCTGCAGTCGAACGCCACGAGGGAGGCGTAAGGGCGATGGCGTATTGGGCCCACCTCTTCATAAGCGTCGCCATGTTTTTCATGCTGGCGCTGGGTTTACGCTTCTTCTCGGCGAAGACCGGCGCGATTTCGCTCATGCACGCCGCGTTCATGGCCATCGGCGCGTACGCAAACGCGCTAGGTCTGTCGCAGGGGTATGTGGCGCCGTTCGGTTGGGTTCTTGGCGCAGGCACAGCCGCGATTGCGGCTTTTTTCTTCAGCGGCGCGGTGTTTCGAGCGCGAGGCGATTTCTTCGCAGTGCTGACGATCACGCTGCAATTGGCAATGACCACGTTTCTGATGAACGCAGATGTTATCACCAACGGGCCAAGAGGTCTCAGCAACATCCCGCCCTGGCCATTCGTGTACGGGCCCTCGGCTAATGCGGCGATTGTCGCCTTGGTCGCAAGCTTGATCGTCGCAACGTTTGTGTGGTTGGAGCGAAGCCTGTGGTCGACGACGCTCGGCGCCATCAACGATGACGAAATATTGATGGAGAGCCTCGGGTACGACACAGGTTCGCTGAAGAAATACGCATTCACCTTGTCGGCCGCGGTCTGCGGTGTGGTTGGCGCCATCTACGCGCAATATGTGTCCTATATCGACCCGACGGCGTTTCAACTCGCGGAGTCGATTTTGATCTTGACGATCGTCGTACTCGCGCAGAAGGGCGGTCTGCTTTCATTGTTGGGCGCGTCGGTGCTGGTCATTGCCTTCCCGGAATTCTTGCGATTTCTACCTTCGGAAGCGGCGCGAGCGGCAAATCTTCGGGAAATCGTCTATGCCGGAATGCTCGCCATCTTGTTGGTGGTTCGCCACCATCGGGTGAGTGTCTCACGCGACGAATGAGATCCGGTCGCTATGGCGAGTGATCTCGGTCGTAAGCCGCCGGCTCAAGTCCGGATTGGAGCGCATGACGTACAAAAAATCGTCCATCGGACGATCTGGTTCATAGCGGAGCGTACCCGGCGATTGTACCCATTCGGTCTCTGCGCCGCTCGTCCGGGTGTCGATATCTGGTTCCGGCACGTAAAAGGTCTCCGTGAGCAACTTGAACTCTTCGCCGACGATCGTGTCGCCGAACAGACCGATGTCCATAGTTGTGATCTTGTCGTGTTCCCGACGCAGCGCATAAGCGAATGCGCGGCCGAAATCACGTCGTCTCACTAACCAGATCATCCCGCTCGGTGTGCGAGGCGTGGGCCCCAATCCATGTCCGTGTATACCCCTGGCGCGCAGGTCAGGAGCGGCCTCTGCCCACTTACGGACGACTTTGTTCACGAGGCAGGATCTGTATTGGCAAAGATTGCCGATGCACCCTGTCGCGGTAGCGCAGGCCGGCGGCGACGACTGCCCCAGATCCACGATGTCCCTGGCAACGCGTTCTTCGTAGACGATGATCTTATCGAAGTGCCGAAGCCGGGTGCAATTGGTCGTGAGGTGTTCGATCTCGAACGCGATGCGCTCATCCCAATCGCGCTCGGCGAATTCCGTTTGGCGCACAC
This sequence comes from Hyphomonadaceae bacterium, assembly GCA_041398345.1. Lineage (GTDB taxonomy): Bacteria > Pseudomonadota > Alphaproteobacteria > Caulobacterales > Aquidulcibacteraceae > Vitreimonas. The sequence continues at coordinate 149,819 of JAWKUY010000009.1, forward strand.
TCGCGTTGGCGTAGGGCGAGAGATCACAAACACTCAGATATTTGTCAGAAGCCTCGGTTAGAGGCGCCCAGAGGTCGCTGAACAAGTCGCGCCGCAGGAAGATGCGTTCTGCCTCCAGATTGGCCAGATTGTTTTTGACTTTGCGCGCGAGCAAGCGAAGGAAAATCCGTTGCACTTCGCCGCTCCAGTCCGCGCGACCGGCGATTGTGTTCAATACCGGGGCGCGGGCGAACAGATGCCGCATCACCGGCGCCCAGGCTGTACGCACCTTGATGTCGAGCCGTTCGTCGCGCTCGAAAGCTTCCTCGGCTCGCGTAAGCTGCGACAGATGCAAGTTGGTCGAGCGCATGTAGAAAAGGAACAGGGGGATGGCGATGCCCACCACGGTTGTGAAAACCGTGGTCATGAGATCAGGCGAGCGTGACAGCGTGGAAAAGATGATCGCCAGCGCGGCGAACGCCGCGCCTATGGCTATCATCCAAATCTGTAAGCGCTTTTCGTCTGTGATGGTGTGGAGCAGCCATGCCGACAGTCCAAACAGGACGACCAAGCTGAACACCGAGAGCACGTAAGGCGCTGTGCCGATTGCGCCTGCAAGCATTTCTGGCGTCATGAACCGCCCCCGCCGACTGCGCGTCCTGACGGTCGATTCCGAAACCGAAATCCGCTCCCGCCCGCGCTTGGATTTGCGTTCAAAATGCTTTGGGGTCAACCCCAGGTGGGTATTCAAGCGCGCCCGAACATCGTTTGCGCCAGCCCCCAGTTCGAGCCGCAGGAGGCGAAGGTCGGATGATGAAAGAGGACGCGTCCCGCGTCCTGACGCTGCCGCGTTGGCCAGCGCGCGCAAGCGCGCCGGGAAGTCATCCCTTACAGCGATCCTCGCTCTTGCCGGTCCTTGACGGCTTTTGACGCGAGCCCTTGCCTTCCGGCGCAACCCGCGCCGTCTTTCCTGGTGTGTGTTCGAGGTGCTGCACATTGGCTGGGCCGTGTTCGCCGCCCAATCTTGAGCGGATCAGTCGGGGCAGAGGCGACTGGAACAACGTCGGGTCGTTGGCATATTGACGACGTTGATGGTCCGAGCACCATGATAGACTTCCGCTCCCAGCAATCGCAACTTCCACTAGGCCTTGGCGCGTTGGCCTTCGCCATCGTTCCAGCGATAGCCGGGTGCCTTCAAGG
>JAWKUY010000010.1:0-135707 GCA_041398345.1 Hyphomonadaceae bacterium
TTGATCGCCTACAGGCGCATGACCGAAAGCTATATCGACCGCGTCGCCGAAGCGCCGTTCGAGACGCGTGTGGGTTCGGGCTTCAAGCTGGTCGTGTTCCGCAACCGGCTCGACAACATCGAGCACGCCGCCTTGGTAAAGGGCGAGATCAAGCCCGATCAATCGACGCTCGTGCGCGTGCACAGGGTCGATTTCGCCGCTGACGTGATCGGGGGCATGGGCGCGCGCGCGGGACTGATTGATCGCTCGATCGCCGAGATCGACAAGGAAGGCGCCGGCGTCCTTGTGCTGCTGCGCGAGTTTGAACAGGACTGGCTGTCCAAGCGGCTCTCCGGCCAGGGACCGACGCCGGAGGAATCGCAAGCGGACGCCAACCGCGTGATCGGCGTTGGATCGCAAATTCTGCGCGAACTGGGCGTGCGGCGCATGACCGTGCTGGCCAATACGCCCACCAAGCTGGTGGGCCTTGAAGGCTACGGACTTTCGGTTGACGGCTGGCGGGGGTTCAAGTCGTGAGGGAGGCCGCAGAAAAATCGCCGGTGGCCAAGGCGCCGGGGGCTCGTCTGCTGATGGTGGTGGCGCCTTATTATCGCGCCATCGCCGATCAGCTGCAGCGCGGCGCGGAGGCGGCGGCTCAGCAGGGCGAAGCCACGCTCGACCGCGTGTTCGTGCCCGGCGCGTTCGAGATCCCGGCGGCCATTGCGCACGCGGCGCGCACCAACGCCTTTGACGGGTTCATCGCTTTGGGCTGCGTCGTGCGCGGAGAAACCAGCCACTACGATTATGTTTGCGGCGAGAGCGCGCGCGGGCTGATGGATCTCGCCACGCGCGAGGGACTGGCCATCGGCTACGGCATTTTGACGGTCGAGAACATCGCGCAGGCGCAGGTGCGCGCCGATCCCGCCCAAGGCGACAAGGGCGGTGAGGCCGCGCGAGCGTGTCTGGCGATGCTGGCGCTGAAGCGGCGCTTCGCGTGGACGCCGCCCAAATGAGCGCAAACCCCGCGCGCAGCGCAGCCCGTCTCGGGGCGGTGCAGGCACTCTACCAGATGGAAATATCCGGCGCCTCGACGGCGGACGTGATCGCAGACTTCCTGGCGGGGAAGCTGCCGCGCGAAACCGAGGCGAGCTACGGCGAGGCCGAAGGCGATCCCGATCTGTTCAAGGTTCTGGTGGAAAAAGCTGTGGATCGCCAGGCCACGCTGGATCGCGCCATCGCGCGCCATTTGAGCAAGGGATGGCGCCTTGAGCGGCTCGACGCGGTGGCGCGCGCGATCCTGCGCGCCGGCGCTACAGAACTGGAACAACGCCCGGATATTCCGGTCGCCGTGGTGATCGATGAGTATGTCGAGATCGCCAAGGCGTTCTTCGACGGACCAGAGCCGGGCTTCGTCAACGCCACTCTGGATGCTTGCGCCGCCGACTTGCGCCCCGCCGCCCAAGGCGCATAAGCGGGCGCCATGTCCGCTGACGAATTCACTGTGATTCGAGATCTGTTAGCGCCGCTTGCGACGAGCGCCGGGGCGCGCGCGCTGCTCGATGACGCCGCCGTGCTGGAGACGAAGGGCAAGCTGGTTGTGACCACCGACGCCATCGTGGAAGGCGTGCACTTCTTGGCCGGCGATCCCATCGAGACGGTGGCGATGAAGGCGCTGCGCGTGAACGTCTCCGACGTCGTAGCCAAAGGCGCGCGCCCGAGCGCTGCGCTGCTCACCCTGCTCTGGCCGCAGGACAGGCCTGCCGAACAGATCGCAGCATTTGCGCAGGCGCTGGCGCGCGATCTGAAATTCATGGGGGTGGCGCTGGTCGGCGGCGACACCGCGTCCACGCCGGGACCGCTGACGGTCTCGGTGACGCTGCTCGGCGAACCGATGGGCGAACGCACGCCCTCGCGGGCGGATGCACGCGTGGGCGAGGATGTGTGGCTGGCGGGCGGTGAAATTGGTTCGGCGTGGATGGGGCTGCAGCTGCGCACCGGCGCGCTGTCGCTGGCCGATCTGCGCCGCGGGCGCGATGAAGACCAGGCGCAGATGGAATCGCGCGTGCTGGCGCGCGACATGCCCGATTATCTGACGCTGCCGGGCCAGGACTTCGACGCCGAGGCGGCTTGGCTGATGTCGGCCTATCTGGCGCCGTTCGTTCGGCCGGAGTGCGCGCCGCTGGTTGCTGGCTATGCGTCAGCGTCGATGGATGTCTCCGATGGGCTGATCGCGGATGCAGGCAAGCTTGCCGCCGCTTCAGGAGCGGCGATCCGCATCGACATCAACGCCGTCCCGCTTTCGATCCCGGCGGAGCGGTGGGCCCTCAATGGCGGCGACGTGCGCAAGCTGCTGGCCGGGGGCGACGACTACGTGGTGATGTTCACAGCGCCCGCCGATGCGCGCGCCGCGATCGAAGCGGCCGAGGGCGCGCAGGCCCTGCGGCTCTCGCGCATCGGTGTGGTCGAAGCTGGGGAGGGCGTGCGCGTCGTGGACGCGCAGGGCGCGCCGGTGTCCATTCCGGCGGCGGGATATTCGCACAAGCTCGGCTGCTAACGCTTCGCTAACGCCTGTGGCGGACTCTCCGCGCTGTGATGAAACGCAAAGCCTTCGCCCGCGCCGTCGCCGCCGCGATGATCGCCTCGACGTTGCTGACCGGCTTGGCCAATGCGGCCGGCGGCCACGACAAAGCCAAGGCCGAGACCGAGGGTGAAGAGGGCCAGACCTCACGCTTCATGGATGCGCCGTATTTGGCCGTGCCGGTGGTGCGCGACGGCGTGCTGGTGAACTACCTGTTCGTTTCGATCCGCGTGGAGATCGCTCAGGGCGTCGATTTGTGGCGAACCCGCGAGCAGGCGCATTTCCTGCGCGACGCGCTGGTGCGGGCCGGGCACAGCGCCGATCTGGCCGATCCCCAGGACGGCAACGCGCTCAACGAGGCGCGGGCGATCGAGGTCTACCGGGCGGCCGCAGTCCAGGCGCTGGGCGAGAGAGCCATTGGCGGCGTGAGCATCGTGGCGACCTATTCCAGCCGCGGCTCGGGGGTCTGAAATCCTGGGAAGCAGGGCTGCTTCCGGGGTGCATTGCGAAATTCAGCGGTTTTTGGCAGTAACGCGGCCACCTGAGGGGGAAGCGTTTCCGCAGACGGACTGTCGCGGGGCGGCCAACCCAATTCCCCAACCCGGCGCCCGGCCTCCATGCGGGCGCCCAGGACCATATCAATGAGCAACGAAGTCATCCTTTGGCTGACAGTCGCGGCCGGCGTGCTGGCGGCGATCTACGGCTATCTCGAAACCCAGACCATCACCAAGGCGAGCGCCGGCAGCGACCGGATGAAGGAAATCGCCGCCGCCATCCAGGAAGGCGCAAAGGCCTATCTGAACCGGCAATATTCGACCATCGGCATGGTGGGCGCGGGCGTTGTCGTCGTGCTGGCGATCGCGTTCTGGCCGACCTGGCAAATCCCGCTCGGCTTCATCATCGGCGCGCTGCTTTCGGGCGCGGCCGGCTTCATCGGGATGAACGTCTCGGTGCAGGCCAACGTGCGCACCGCGGAAGCCTCGCGCCACTCGCTGGCGGGCGGCCTCAAGATGGCGTTCAAGGCGGGCGCGGTGACGGGCATGCTCGTGGCGGGCGGTGCGCTGTTCGGCGTCGCCTTCTACTATCTGGTGCTGACGCAGTTCATGGGTCTTGAGCCCACCAGCCGCACGGTAGTCGATAGCCTCGTTGCGTTGGGCTTCGGCGCTTCGCTGATCTCGATCTTCGCGCGCTTGGGCGGGGGCATCTTCACCAAGGGCGCTGACGTCGGCGGCGACATGGTCGGCAAGGTTGAAGCCGGCATTCCCGAAGACGATCCGCGCAATCCGGCCACCATCGCTGACAATGTCGGCGACAATGTCGGCGACTGCGCCGGCATGGCCGCCGACTTGTTCGAAACCTACGCGGTGACCGCGGTTGCTACGATGGTGCTCGGCTCCATCCTGTTCCGCGAAGCATCGGAAGTGTCTTCGATCATGCTGCTGCCGCTGGCCATCGGCGGGGTGGCGATCATCGCCTCCATCATCGGCACGTTCTTCGTGCGTCTTGGCCCGTCGCAAAACATCATGGGCGCGCTCTATAAGGGCCTGGTCGCCGCGGGCATTCTGTCCGCGCTAGGCCTGGCCCTGGCGATCAACTCCACCATCGGCTGGAACACCATCGCGCCGAGCCTGGGCCCGACGTCGGCGCTGGCCGACATCACCGGCGCCAAGCTGTTCACCTGCGGCCTGATCGGCTTGCTGGTGACGGGCGCGATCGTGTGGATCACGGAATACTATACCGGCACGGGCTTCCGTCCGGTGAAGAGCGTGGCGGAAGCCTCCAAGTCCGGCCACGGCACCAACGTGATTCAGGGCCTCGCGGTGTCGATGGAATCGACGGCGCTGCCTGCGCTCACGATCGTGGCGGGCATCGTGGCGTGCTTCACGCTGGCGGGCCTGTTCGGCATCGCCATTGCGGTGACGACCATGCTTTCGGTCGCGGGCATCATCGTCGCGCTCGACGCGTTTGGCCCGGTGACGGACAATGCCGGCGGCATCGCCGAAATGTCGGAACTGCCGAAGGAAGTGCGCGTGACGACCGATGCGCTCGACGCGGTCGGCAACACCACAAAGGCGGTCACGAAGGGCTACGCGATCGGCTCTGCCGGTCTCGGCGCGCTGGTGCTGTTCGCCGCCTACTTTGAAGATTTGCGCTATTACGCCGCCAATCCGGCGGAGTTCCGCTTCTTCGAAGGCGTCGCGCCGGACTTTGCGCTCAACAATCCGTACGTGATCGTCGGCCTCTTCGTCGGCGGCCTGCTGCCCTATCTCTTCGGCGGCTGGTCGATGACGGCGGTGGGCCGCGCGGCGCAGGCGGTGGTCGAGGAAGTCCGCCGTCAGTTCCGCGATATCCCCGGCATCATGGATCGCAAAGCCAAGCCGGATTACGGCAAGGCCGTCGACATCCTGACGCAGGCGGCGATCAAGGAAATGATTGTGCCGTCAATGCTGCCGGTGCTCGCGCCCCTGGCGTTGTTCTTCATCGTGTGGGCCATCGCGGGACCGAGCCAGGGCCTGGCGGCGCTAGGCGCTCTGCTTGTCGGCGTGATCGTGACCGGCCTCTTCGTGGCGATCTCGATGACCTCGGGCGGCGGCGCCTGGGACAACGCCAAGAAGCTGATCGAAGAGGGCCACCACGGCGGCAAAGGCTCCGACGCCCACAAAGCGGCGGTGACCGGCGATACGGTTGGCGATCCCTACAAGGATACGGCCGGACCCGCCGTGAACCCGATGATCAAGATCACCAACATCGTGGCGCTTCTGCTGCTGGCGATGCTGGCGCATTGGCAAGGCTGAGACCGCGCGAACAGGCGCAAAAGCAAACGCCCCGGCAGCGATGCCGGGGCGTTTTGTCGTGAATGAGATGAAGTCAGCGGCGGTCGCGCGGATCTTCCGCCTCGGGGCGGATGGGCGGGGCGCGGCCCACGGTGCCGAGCAATTGCTCGAGCACGCCAAGTTCGCGCCCGCGGGTCGGCGTCACGTTGCCGTCGTAGGAAATGACGCGGCCGCGCTCGAGGCCGAACTTTTCAACGGAGGCGACGGTGTCGCCGTCGAAGCGCACGACCATCACGCGCCGCTCGGTGATGCGCGGAGCGAAGAACGCCACCGTCTGCTGCACGGAGCTGACATAGTACCACGCGGTCTGATCGAAGACGGCGGTGGTCGAAGGTGATCCAAAACGCTGCACGATGGTGTCGCGGGTGTCGACGCCCACTTGCGGCTCGGGAATTTCGGCGTTGTTGCGGTCGGGCAGGAAGCCATTATAGGTCCGAACCGGCGCGCAGGCGGAGGTCGCCGCCGCAAGAGCCAGGGCCGCCGCTGAAAGTCGCAACAGTCCGCGCTTCATGTCTCATCCTTGGCAAGCACGGGGCCGCGCCCACGCTGGAAAATAACGCCACACGGGTAGGGCGGCGCGCGCTCGCGGGCAAGAGGGGAGCACAGGAGGAATGCCAATCTGGCCGTTTGGGCGCTCGCTGTTGTGGAAAGAGGCGGACGCGCTGGTGTCGGCGGTGACCGCCGCAAGCCGTCAGCCGGACCTTTTTGGGGCGGAACGGGCGCCCGACACGCTTGAGGGGCGATTCGAGGTCATGACCGCGCATGCGGCATTGGCGCTCGTGCGGCTGGAGGCCGAACCGGGCGCGGCCCGCCTGTCCCAGGCGTTCGCCGACGTGCTGTTCCGCTTCTTCGACGCGGGGCTGCGCGAGGCCGGCGCCAGCGACACCGCCGTGCCAAAGCGCATGCGCAAGCTCGCCCGCGATTTCTATGGACGCGTGGGCGCTTATGCGGCGGCGTTGGCCGACGCCGGGACGCTGGAACAGGCCCTGGCTCGGAATATCTGGGGCGCGGAAACGCACCCGTTCGCCCCCGCACTGGCCGCGCGGCTGGCGGGCTTGGCGCGGCTCCAGGGGCAGGCGCCGGTCTCGGCGCTGCGCACGCCGCAGGGGTGGGCGCTTCCCTAGCGGCGCCGAGGTTTGGCAATCCTCGCGACGGGGACTATGGTCCCCGGCCTCGCGGCCCGGCGGCCGGCGCAGGCGGGAACACATCACTGCATGACCAACGGGCTTGTTCTTTCCATTGACGGGATGGGCGGCGACCACGCGCCAGGCATCGTGGTCGAGGGCGTCGATCTTGTCGCGCGCCGCGGCGGCGATGTGCGGTTCCTGCTGCATGGCGATCCCGCGCAGCTTTCGCCGCTTCTGGACAAGCACGCCGCGGCCAAGGCCGTGAGCGAAATCGTTCCCGCGGAAAAAGCCATCGGCATGGACGTGAAGGCCGCGCAGGCGCTCCGGCAGGGCAAGGGCTCAAGCCTGTGGAACGCGGTGGCGGCGGTGGAGAGCGGGCAGGCCAACGCGGTGGTTTCGGCTGGCAACACCGGCGCCTACATGGCGATCGCGATGTTCCGCCTGCGCACGATGGCGGGCGTGCATCGCCCGGCGCTGGCGGCGCGCTGGCCGGCCGCGAACGGGGGCTATGTCGTGATGCTCGATGTCGGCGCCAACGTGCAGGCCGATGGCGAGCAGTTGGTCGAATTCGCGATCATGGGCGAGGCGTTTCAGCGGGCGGTGTCGGGCAAGGCGCGCCCCACCGTGGCGCTGCTGAATGTGGGCGCCGAGGAGCAGAAGGGGCACGAAGAAATTCGCGCCGCCGCGCAGCTGATCCGCGATGCGGGCGTCGATATCGAGTTCCGGGGCTTCGTCGAGGGCGACGATATCGCCAAGGGCACGGTGGACGTGGTGGTCACCGATGGCTTCACCGGCAATATCGCGTTGAAGACGGGCGAAGGAACAGCACGTCTCGTCGGCCAATTGCTGCGCGAAGCGCTTACCAGCGGGCCGTTGGCGCAGCTGGGCGCGGCCATCGCCTATCCGGCTCTGCGCAAGCTGCGCACCCGCATGGACCCCGGCACGTTCAACGGCGCGCTGTTTCTTGGGCTGAACGGCCTGGTGGTGAAGAGCCATGGCAGCGCCAACGGGCGCGGTTTCGCCGCCGCCGTGGGCGTGGCCGAAAAGCTGGCCCGCAGCCACTACCATGAAGAGATCGTCGCCAATCTGGGACGTCTGGCGCGCGCGCCCGCTGGCGCCGCGGCTGGAGAAGCCAACGTATGACATTTCGTTCCGTGCTGGCCGGCGCCGGCGCTCACGTGCCCGCGCGCGTGCTCACCAACGCGGAGTTGGCGCAGCGTGTGGACACAAGCGATGAGTGGATCGTCGAACGCACGGGGATCCGTGAGCGGCACATAGCCGGACCTGACGAGAAGACGTCCGACCTGGCTTGCGCAGCCGCGGCCAAGGCCCTGGCTCACGCCGGGCGCGAGGCTAAGGATATCGATCTGGTGATCGTGGCGACGACAACGCCCGATCTGACCTTCCCGGCCACCGCGGCGCGCGTGCAGGCCGCGCTCGGGATCACCCATGGCGCCGCGTTCGACCTGCAGGCGGTGTGCTCGGGGTTCATCTTCGCGCTTGCGACCGCTGATAATTTCCTCGTGCGCGGACAAGCCAAGCGCGCGCTGGTGATCGGAGCGGAAACATTCTCGCGCCTGCTCGATTGGGAGGACCGGGGCACCTGCGTTCTGTTCGGCGACGGCGCAGGGGCCGTAATCTTGGAGGCGCGCGAGGACGCCGGCGAGCGCGGCGTGATCTCGACCTTCCTGCGCACGGACGGGCGCATGCACGACCTGCTCTTCGTTTCCGGCGGCCCCTCCGAAACGGGGACCGTGGGCAAAGTGCGCATGGTGGGCAACGCCGTATTCCGCCAGGCGGTGGAGCATATTTCCGGGGCGATGCTGGAGGCGTGCGCGCGCGCAGGCGTGCCCATCGATGCGGTGGACTGGTTCGTGCCGCACCAGGCCAATCAGCGCATTCTCGATGGCGTGGCTCGCAAGCTGGGCATCGACGTGGACAAGGTGGTTTCCACCGTGGCGCTGCATGGAAATACGTCGGCGGCGTCCGTGCCGCTGGCGCTCGACGCCGCGATCAGGGACGGACGCATCAAGACGGGCGACCTGGTGCTGATGGAGGCGCTGGGCGGAGGCTTGACCTGGGGCGCAGCCCTGGTGCGCATGTGAACGATCGGCAAGATTTGACCTAACCCTCAGGGACGACTAGCTTTTCCCCTACGTGCTCAAGTGCGTTTCGGAGGGGGCTCCGGTGGCGGGCAAAACCATAACGCGTGCCGATCTGGTGGAAGCGCTGGCCAAGCGGGCCGGCATGCAGCGCGCCGACGCCAACCGGCTGCTCACACGCATGCTTGAGATGATGCAGGACGCTTTGGTCGAAGGCGAGACGGTGAAGCTTTCGCGCTTCGGCAATTTCAATGTCCGTGCAAAGCGCCAACGCATTGGGCGCAACCCGAAGACGGGCGAAGAAGTGCCGATCACGCCGCGCCGGGTGGTGACGTTCCGCCCTTCGCAGATGCTGCGTGAGTTCGTCGAAGCGAGCGGGCGCGGGCGCGCCAAGAGCTGATCTGCGGCTCGACTTTAGTTCATGCCGGAGCGGATCGTGCGCACCAGAGCGAGTGCGCGCGCAACATTCTTTTCGATGCCGGCGTAATCCTTGGCGGCCAGCAATTCCTTTGTGATCAGCTGTGAGCCGATGCCGACGGCCGCTGCGCCTGCGCCGAACCATGCCCGCAGCGAGGCCTCGGAAGGCTCGACCCCGCCTGTGGGCATCATGCGCGTCCATGGACACGGGCCGAGCACGGCTTTGACAAAATCCGGGCCGCCTGCGGAGTCGCCCGGGAATACCTTGACGATCTCGCAGCCGAGTTCCTCGGCGTAGGAGATTTCCGACACCGTCGCGCAGCCGGGGCTGTAGGGAATTTTGCGCCGGTTGCAGAGCTTGGCGACATCGGCGTTGACGCCGGGCCCGATTATGAATCTGGCGCCGTAGGCGATGAACAGGCTCGCCGTCGGAGCATCGACAATCGAGCCCGCGCCCAAGATCACGCTGGGATCGGCCTTGGAGAAATGCTGAGCAAGATCGAGGAAAAGCGGCGCGGCGAAATCACCGCGGTTGGTGAACTCCACGCACTTGGCGCCGCCATTGGCGCAAGCCTGGATGACATCGCGGCAGACGCCGGCCTCCCGATGGTGGAAGACCGGGACAATGCCCTGATCCATGATGGCTGCAAGCACAGCCATGCGATCTTTTTTCATGCGAGCATCTCCAGCGCGCTGACACGGCCAAGGCCGCCCGTACATTTGACCGCACGGGCCGTCAATGGGCGGCCGCGGGCAGATCAAACCCGCGGCCCGATTGCGCTTCTGGTGTGCGCGATCGACTCAGGCGGTCGCCGGAGCCGCCGCTACGCGATGAGCGACCTTCTCGACGCGGCGCTGGCGCCAGCGATCCACCGGATGCTCGATGAGCACCAGGATCAGCACCGACAGCGCGAGCGACCCGCCGATTGCGATCCATGCAGGCGTTGGCGGGTTGAACGTAAGCACCGCGCCGATCACCAGCAGGTGGGTCAGATAGAGCGGATAGCTGAGGTCGCCGATCCAACGATCGATGGCGATATTCTTGGTGGCGTTGAACACGAAGGGAATGCCCAGCGCGATCAACACGTACATGATCCAGCGGCTCAACTCCGGTTGGATGTGGAGATGCGGCAAGCCGATAATGAGCGCCAGAAGGATGGCGGCGGTGACAAAGCCAACGGCCTTTGGGAGCTTCGCCGCAAACGGAGCTGCGCGATGGGCCAACATGCCGAAGACAAAAAGGAAGAGCACGGTCGGAAAGAGGCGCCCCTGCCAGATGCCGTATTCCACGGGGAGCGCATGGCCGGCCAAGCGCAGCGCCATGCTGGCCGCAGCGATCGCCGCCAGGGTTCGCCAGCCCAGCCGCGCAAGGAACGGAGCGATCAGGTAGAACATGAATTCCATCGAGAGGCTCCACGATTGTGGAACCAGCAGCGCCTGCCAGGCGACGGTGACGTCCGGCGGCGCGGGAAGTGCGCCGGAGGCGTCGAATACAAGTTGGCCCTGATCGCCGATGGTGAACCAGAACAACATTTCCTGGCCCAGAACCGCGAGATTCTCGAACGCCATGACCAGGGCGGTCATTGGATTGGAGAAGGCCAGCGCAAATGTATCTGCTGAAGCCGTCGCGCTGGCGTTAAATCCAAAGACTGCAATCGCCGAGAGCGCCATGACCGCGAGATAAGATGGCGCCAGGCGCAGGAAGCGGTTCGAATAGAAGAGGCCGACGTCCCGGTATTTGCCGGAGAGCACCAGCGACATGTAATAGCCCGAGACGATGAAAAAGGCCTGCACAGCAAGGCCGGCGTTCATGAACGGGACGGAGATGATCGGCAGATGGCCGAACAGAACCGCCATCGCCAGCGCCACGCGTATCAAACCCAAGTCGTCCCCCCATAGCAGAGTGCCCGAAGCGCCCTTGGACCATGGGGCGGGGTTTTTGTCCCGCCCTTCCGTCGCAACAATCGGGCCATCCAGCGAAAGCACCCGCTCTCGCCGCACCGCGGGGTGATTTCGTCTCAAGGGGCTTTTCACCCTCAGGCTCGAGTGCTTGTGTGCCCCCGATTCTAAAAAGGGGAACGCGCACCATGCTGTATCTGAACCGCCGGCAGGCCCTTGGGAGCGCCGCCATGGCGGCCTTGCTCGCATCGTGTGGCGATCGTAGCAGGCCCGCAGCGATTGGCGCCTGGGGGGTCGATTTGTCGGCCCGCGACAGCTCCGTGTCCCCCGGCCAGGATTTCTTTCGCTACGTGAACGGAGGCTGGCTCAACAGCACTGAAATCCCAGCCGACCGGGCCAGCTGGGGGACATTCGACATCCTGTTGGACAAGGCCGACAATGACGTGCGCGCCGTAATCGAGGAAGCGGCGAACTCTCATCCGGCGCCGGGCAGCAACGCTCAGAAGATCGCCGATTTCTACAGCGCGTACATGGATCAGGATGCGATCAACGCGCTCGGCCTGAACCCCGCCCAGGAAGATCTCGCGCGGATCGCCGCCGCGCGCTCGCCCGAGGACATCGTGCGCATCATGGCTGCGCCGGACATGCCGGTGGCGAGCCCCATCCAGGTGAGCGTGGAGTTGGATGAACGCAATCCCGATCGTTACGTCGTGGGCATGGGCCACGGCGGGCTCGCGCTGCCGGACCGCGATTATTACCTGCTCGCGGATGCGCAATTCGCCACCATACGCAGCGAATTCGAGGCGCATGTCGCGCGCTTGCTCGAACTCGCCGGACAGACCGACACCACGGCAAAAGCGCGCGCGATACTGGCGCTCGAAACCGAGATCGCGCGCCGTCATTGGCCGCGGGCCGACCGGCGTGACCGCAACAGAGTCTACAATCTGATGACGCGCGCTCAGATCGCCGCGCTGGCGCCGCGCTTCCCGTGGGACGCCTATTTCGAAGCGGCTGAGTTCGGAGCGGTGAACGAGGCCGTGGTCGCCGAACTCAGCGCGATGGGCCCGCTGGCGAACCTGGTGCTTTCAACGCCAGTGGCGACCTGGCAGGCGTACCTCACCTACCACTATCTCAATAACACCAGCCCGGTGCTGCCGAAGCCGCTCGATGACGAGTCCTTTGCTTTCTATGGCGGGGTTCTGAACGGGCTGCCGCAACAAAGAGACCGCTGGAAGCGCGCGGTCGGCTCGGCGAACAATCAGCTCGGCAAGGCTGTCGGCCAGCTTTATGTCGCCAAGCATTTTCCTCCGGAAGCCAAGGCGCAAATGCTGGGGCTGGTGGAGAACATGCGGCGCGCCTATGGCGAGCGCATCGATCAGCTGAGCTGGATGTCTGACGAGACCAAAGTGGCCGCGCGCGAGAAGCTCGCGGTGTTCACGCCGAAGATCGGCTACCCCGACACCTGGCGCGACTACGCCGATTTCGAGGTGCGCGCGGGCGATGCGTTTGGAAACCGCAAGCGCGGGGGCGTCTACGCTTGGCGTTACGACGCCGCGCGCCTGGGCCGTCCGACCGACAAATCCGAATGGCTCTACATGGATCCCCAGGAGGTCAACGCCTACTACAATCCGGTGTTCAACGAGATCGTGTTCGCCGCCGCGATTCTGCAGCCGCCGTTCTTCGATCCAAACGCCGACCTGGCGGTGAATTACGGCGCCATCGGCGGCGTGATCGGCCACGAAATGGGGCACGGCTTTGATGACCAGGGCGCCAAGTCGGACGCGCATGGCGTTCTGCGCGATTGGTGGAACGCCGATGACGTCGCCGCGTTTGGCCGTCTGACCAGCGCGCTGGCGACGCAATATAGGGCGTTCGAAGCGCTGCCGGGCCTGAACCTCAACGGTCAGCTTACGCTTGGCGAAAACATTGGGGACAATGGAGGGCTGCAGGTCGCTTACCACGCCTATCATATCGCTCTGAACGGCGCGGAGGCGCCGGTGCGCGACGAGACCACCGGCGACCAGCGCTTCTTTCTGGCCTGGGCGCAGGCCTGGCGCGAGAAGATCCGCGACGAAGCGCTGCGCAATCAGGTGCTCTCGGACGTGCACTCCCCAGCGCTTTTCCGCTGCAACGGCGTGATGCGGAACATGGACGCCTGGTACGCCGCCTTCGACGTCAAAGAGGGCGACGCCTTGTTCCTGCCGCCCGATCAGCGCGTGACTATCTGGTAGCGGGAGATCAGGCGCGTTCCGCCGCGAGGGGAAGCGTGATGGCGACGGTTGAGCCCTGACCGACTGCGCTCTCGATGGAGATGGCGCCGCCGTGCGCCTCGACGATGGACTTGGTGATGCTGAGGCCCAGCCCGATTCCGCCTGTGGCGCGGCTTCGGTCGGGCTCGACGCGGTAGAAGCGCTCAAACACTAGGGGCAGCTTTTCGGCGGGAATGCCCTTGCCGTTATCGGCCACGACGATGCGCCAGCCGCCGGCGGCCTCGCCGATCGTGACGTCTATGCGCGCATTGGCGGCGCCGGCCGTGGCGACGATGGCGTTCTCCACGATATTGGCGACCGATTGTAGTAGGCGTTGGGAGTCGATGTCGGCCAACGCGGCGGGGCTAATATTGATCTGGCTGGCGAGCGCCACGCCCGCCTGTTCGGTGCGAAGCCGAAGACTCTCCACGGTCTCCGCCGCCCAGGAGGCGACGCTGCGCCGCGCGGTGGACAGCTGCAGGACGCCGGCATCGTGGCGCGCCACCTCCAGCATGTCTCCGACAAGGCGGTCCAGCAGAGCGATTTCAGATTCCATCTTCGCTGTCAGCGCCTGAGCTTCGTTGGGATGGCGCGCGATTGTTTCCGTGAGCGCGCGGATGCGTCCCATCGGCGAGCGCAACTCATGCGAGACATTGGCGATCAGCGCCTTGCGATGAAGGTCTTCCGCGCGCAAGCGGTCCGCCATTGTGTTGAAAGATCGGATGAGCTCTTCAAGTTCCGGCCCGCCTTCGACGCTGAGCGGGGCGCCAAATTTGCCGGCGGCCACAAGCCGGGTGCTTTGACCGAGCGCTGAGAACGTGCGGGCAAGGCTTTGCGTCCAGGGATAAAGGAGCGCAGCCGCAAGGGCGATGAGCGCGAGCGCCGCAGCGCTCATTGCCCCTGTGGCTTCCATCGGAAACGGCGGGGGTACGTTGCGCGTGAGTTCGAACGTAAGCCGCCCGTCAGCCGAGCGCGCCGTTGCGGCTGTGGCCCGCGCGCGCGGTGTGCGAGATGGCTGCGTGTCAATCAGCACGGCATTGCTAGAGTCCCGCACAATCAGCCGTGTCGAGGCGTGGGCCTCACGCCAGCGGCTGGCGAAGGCGGCGTTTGCGGGAGAATCGGGCGCGGCGTCTATTGTTGAGGTTTGAGCGACCCACATCGCCTCTTCCTGCACGCCAGCGCGCCACGCCCCGCGAAGGTGGCGGCCTTGATAGAGATGTACAAAAGCGACGAGGCAAAACAGCGTCGCTGCGACGAGCATGAGGAAGCGTGCGAACAGCTTCTGAAAAAGGCCGGAGCGCAGCATGCTCATTGCGGATCGAAGCGGTAGCCCACCCCCCAGACGGTTTTGAGAAAGCGCGGCGTCTTGGGATCGCGCTCAAGCTTGCGGCGCAGCTTGCTCATGTGCGTGTCCACGGCGCGGTCAAAAGCCTCCGACTCACCGCCTTGCACGGCGCTCAGGAGGCTCTCGCGCGAGAGCACACGGCCCGGCTGTTCGGTCAGAAGCGCCAACAAGTCGAACTCGCTTCGCGTCAGCTCAACGGCGCCGCCTTGTACGCGCACCAGCCGCTGATCGAGATCGATCGAGAGCGGCCCAAACGATCGCACATGGTCCGTCGACGAAGTGTGCGCGGCGCATCGGCGCAAGACAGCGCGCGCGCGCGCTTCAAGCTCCCAAAGGCTGAACGGCTTGGCGAGATAATCGTCCGCGCCGAGCCCGAGACCGAGCAGGCGGTCAGCTTCTTTGCCACGGGCGGTGACCATGATGATGCCGACATTGGAGTTTTGGCGCAGGCGTCTGCACATCGAGAGTCCATCTTCGCCCGGCAACATGACGTCGAGAATGACGAGATCGGCGGGCGCCTGCCCGATCATGGCGTCAGCCGCGCCGGTATCGAGCGCGTGGCGCACGTGGAATCCGCTTTCCGTGAGGTGGCGGCAGACGAGCGGGGCAAGGCGTTCGTCATCCTCGACGAGGAGCACCTTCGGCGCCGGATTCAAGTTGGACATAACGCCAGCATAATGGGCTTCCGCGCTGGCGCGAAGCTGCGCATCGCAAAACGGGGTGGGCGTCGTCGGCCGCACACTTTTCACACACTTTTTCGATCAGCGGGCGAAATCTCTCCGCTATCGGGTGCTCGAAATCGAATTTGCCAAGGAGAATCCCGTGCGCCGTTCCATCGCCCTCGCTGTTATTGTGTCCGCGTTTGCCGTTTCGGCCTGCGATTCAGTGATCAGAGCTGTCCATGGCGGTGCGGCGCCGCCGAACGGTTCGTCGGTGCATGGCGCCGCGACGGATGCGCAGGCCGCGCCCTCTGCGCGCTACACGATCGATACTCCTTTGGGTGAGCTGGTCGCCGATGCGCAGGCGCGGGCGATCGTTGAGCGGTATGTGCCGGGGGTCACCGAAGGGCCGCACGCGGAGATGGCGGCGGGATATTCGCTGCGTCAGATCCAGGCGCAGATGCCTGGGGTGATCTCTGAGGCGGATCTGAATCAAATCGCCGCCGAACTCGCGGAAATTCGCTGAAGGATCGATGGCATGGCGCTGATAGAACTTGACGGAGCTTGCAAGGCTTATGGCAAGCGCGCGCTTGGGTATGCGCTGCAGCCCACCACGCTCAACGTGGATGAGGGGGAGTATGTCGCGATCACCGGCAAGTCCGGCAGTGGGAAGACAACTCTGCTCAACCTGATTGCCGGGCTCGATACGCCGACGAGTGGATCTGTGATCGTCTCCGGGAGGCAGGTGCCGAAGCTGAGCGAGGGCGCACGCGCCCGCTGGCGCTCAAGCTCTGTTGGCGTTGTTTTCCAGTTCTATCAATTGCTGCCGGCAATAAGCATCATCGACAACATTCTGCTGGCCATGAGCCTGAGCGCGCGGCCAATCAAGGGCGACAGGGGCGCGCGTGCGCGGGAATTGGTGCGCCTGGTCGGGATCGAGGGCGAGGCGCATCGCTTGCCTTCGAGTCTGTCCGGCGGGCAGCAGCAGCGGGCCGCGATCGCGCGCGCCCTGGCCAACGAACCGCCCTTGCTGCTGATGGACGAGCCCACCGGCAGTATTGATTCTGAGTCCACAGAAAGCGTGCTCGGCCTGCTCGACAATCTCCACGCGCAAGGGCGCACGATTGTCGTCGTCACGCACGATGACGACGTCGCCCGCCGTGCGGGCCGGCAATTGACCCTGCATGATGGCGGGCTTGTCGCCGATGTTCGCAGAGCGGCGCCATGATGGTCGCGCTGCGCAAGATATTGGGAGATCTGCGCCACGCTTGGGGCAGAATACTCCTGCTGTTTGTCGCGGTGGCGCTGGGTCAAGCCGCCATGGTCGCTTCAAATTCGACGCGGACGGTCATTGGACGCGAGATCCCGCGCAATTTCGCCTCGGCCTCTCCATCGGACGCAATGGTCGAGGTGACGGGGTTCGATCCGGCTAATTTCGATAGCCTGCCGCCGGCGGCAGGCGTGAGCAGGCTTGACATTGTCGCGCCGCTCGCCGCGCGTTACCGGCTGGCCAACGGGACCTGGCTGCCGATCATGCTCTTCGGGCGCCGCGATTTCGACGACCTGCGCGCTCAGCGCGTTTTTCATGAGTCCGGCGCATGGCCGCCCGGCCGCGGCGGCGTTCTCATCGAGCGCTCGGGTCTGTCGCTGCTGGAGACGCCGGAAGGCGGGGAGATGCAGATCGGCTTCGGCCGCGGGGCATTGAGCCGCCTGCGCTATGTGGGCGTGGCGCACGATCCAATGCAGGCGCCAAGTTATCAGGAAGGCGCCCTTTACGGGTACGTGAGCCTGGAGACGATGCGTGAGCTTGCCGGCGAGCGTCCGGTTCAGTTCCTGATCATGCTCGACGCCGGCGCAAATGCGGTGAGCGCCACCCAGGCGCTTTCCGCCATCCTGAGCGAACGCGGCGCGCGCGTGACGCGCGTGAGTCTGAGCCCGCCTTCGCATCCCCACGGTGATCTCATGAACGGGCTGCTGCTCTTGCTCGCAGGCTCGACCGTGCTTTCGTTCATTCTGGCGCTGTTTGTCTCGGCTTCAATTGTATCGTCTCTGGTGCAGCGGCAGCAGCGCCAGATCGGCGTGTTGCGTGCGCTGGGGGCGTCGAGATTGCGCATCGCGCTTTCTTATCTCGCTTTCGCGCTGACCCCCGCGCTTGCGGGGATAGGGGCGGGCGTTTGGCTTGGGGGGCGCGCCGCGGCGCTGCTTGAACAGGTGATCGCTTGGGAACTCAATCTGACGATCGTTGAAGCGGCGGCGCCGACGCCTGGCTGGCTCATTGCAGTGGGCGCAGCCGGGGTTGTCGCTGCGATCATTGTGCCGATATCGGCCTCGCTGGCCAAGCCGGTGCGCGCGATCCTGCAGGACGGCGGCATTGAGGGGACGCGGGCTTGGCTGCGGCTCCCGGCGCTGGCGCCGATCGATCAGATGGCGATGGCTGAGGCGTTCCGCCGCCCAGTGCGGACGACGATAACGGTGGTGGCGCTGACCATTGCCGGCGCCTCGCTGCTCACGTCGGCCAACACGTTTGCCTCGCTCATGGGCGTGGTCGATCGGTTCCTGGCTGCGCGCGGCGACGACATCACGACAACGATGACAGACACGCCCGATGTGGCTGCGCTGAGCGCGCGCCTGGGCGCCATTGACGGATTGGAGCGTTATGAACTTTGGGATGTGCGCTCGGTGACGGCTTCGTTGCCGGGGACGCCGGGAATGAGACTTCCCCTCATCAGCCCGCCCGCGGACAGCGAGATGGGCAGGCCGGCGATCCTGAGCGGGCGCGCGCCAGCGGCGGCGGGCGAAATCACCATCAGCCAAGTGCTTGCCGACAGGCTGCACATCCCGGTCGGCGCCGAGGCCACGCTCGCGCTTGATGATCGAAGCACCGCTGCGCGCGTTGTCGGCATGCATGACGAGTGGGGCATGTCGCTCTGGACCAACGAAGCCACCTACGCGTTGCTCGCAGGGCCGGCAGACCGTTCGCGGCAAATCCGCACCCAGGCGCCGCTCGACAGACTTGATGAGGTGTCCACAGCAATCGAGCAAGCAGTGCTCGCCGCAAATTCCTTTCCCTCGAACACCACCACGCGGGTGGGATTTCGCGCGGGGATGCTGAATCATTTTCTCAACTTCTTCCAGTTCCTGCTGGTGGGCTGCGCCGCAGCCGCAATCGTGGGCGCCGCGGCCTTGACCGCGACGATCAGCTCCAATGTGCTCGAGCGAACCCGCGAGATCGGCGTGCTGCGGACTTTGGGCGCGACGTGGCGCACAGTGTTTCGTCTGGTCGCGGGCCAGGCGCTGACCCTTGCGGTCTTTAGTCTTGTGCTCGCCATTGTCGTGTCCGTCGCCCTGTCGATGGTCACGGTCGATATGCTGGAGGCCAACGCGATGCCCATGAGAATGGACCTGAAAGTGTCCTGGGCAGCGATCGGCATTTGGTTCGTGGCGTCGCTGGTGATCGCACTCCTGGCTGCGATCGGGCCTGCGCTGCGCATTCAGGCGACGCCGATCCGGCAGGCCATTGCGCACGACTAGGCGCTGGATTTCACGGTGATGGCTGGGGGCGCCGCCGCTGGCGCGCCGCGAACGCCCATGCGCCGGTTAAGCCCAGGCCAGCGAGCGCAAGTCCGGCGAGGGCCGAGAGCGCCTGGTAGATCCGCCCGCCGACGAAAGCGCCGTGAAGCGGATAGAGCGCGTTGAATGCGCGCTCTCCCGCGCTCAAAGCTTCGCTGTCGGCGAGCGCCGCCGCCTGGCTGGTCGCGGGATCGATCGTCACGTAGGTGCGTCCGTTCGGGTGCCATTCGCGCGGCTGGCGCAGGCGCAGGCTCGCAGGTCCGTTCGCGCTGCGCGGCCAACTCGCGATGCGCGGCGCGGCGCTGGGAAAGGCGGCATGCGCCTCCTCAAGCGCCAAGCGCCAATTGACGTCGCCGGGGCCGGCCGCAGGCGACGGAGCTTGCGCTGAAGGCGCCGAACGCGTCGCCGCGCGAAGGATGGCCTTGGCCTCATCCGGGAACACCATCGCCGCTCCGGTAAGCGCCAACAACAGAATGGGCGCCGCGAAAATCAGGCCCAGGTCACGGTGGCTGGCGAGCAGATCGCGCCGCGAGGGCGAGCGCGGCGACAAGCGCCAGGCGAACCTTCGCAGCGCGGGCGCAGCGATGATGAGACCGGTGAGCGCAAGCATGATCGCCGCCAGCGCCGCGACGCCTGCAACCAGCTCGCCAGTTTCACCAGCAAGCAGATGATGGTGCAGGTCGAACAGCCAATCTTCGATCCGCCCATTCCTGCCCCAGCGCGCCAGGAGCGCGCCATCCTGATCGAAGTAGGCTGCGCCGCCGTCGGCGAACACCGCCTTGTGGATGCCGAGCTCCGGACCGGCCAGCGTCACGTAGAGCAGACCCTCGCTTGCAAAGCGCGCCTCGATCGCCTCCAGCGCCGCGCCCATCCGCTCTGGCGCATAATCGACGTCCGCGCGCGCCGCTGCAAAGCTCGCGCGCAGATAGTCCCTCTTGAACACGAGAAGGGTTCCAGAAAGGCCCAGCACGGCGATGAGAAGTGAAAGGACGGCGCCTGCCCAGGCATGCGCCGTCCTCATCAAGCGCATCATCAGAAGCGGCGCTCAAGCCCGATTGTGATGACGCGGCCGCGACCGGCGAAGAAGCGCGTGTCGCTTGTCGGCTGCACGGTCTGGCTGTTGTAGGTGACGTATTGCTCGTCGAGCAGATTGGCCACAGCCAGCGAGATGTCGCCGAACGGCGCCCGGTAACGCGCAAAGGCGTCGATCAGCGTGTACCCGTCAAAGTCGGTGGCGCTTCCTGGATCGTCGAATTGGCGGTCAAGGAAGCTGCGCGTCTGCAGGCGCAGGCCCCAAAGCCCGCGCTCGTAGTCCACGGCGGCGTTGATGCGGTCGGGGCTGATGTTTGCGCCGTCGAGATCGGCGTCGACGCGGCCATCGCCGTTGGT
The DNA here is from genome assembly GCA_041398345.1 of Hyphomonadaceae bacterium. Classification (GTDB taxonomy): domain Bacteria; phylum Pseudomonadota; class Alphaproteobacteria; order Caulobacterales; family Aquidulcibacteraceae; genus Vitreimonas. Next base: position 20,149 of record JAWKUY010000010.1, read on the forward strand.
GTCGGCGCGCCCTTCGAGCATCGCATAACCGCCTGAGAGCGTGAGCCCCTCGATCGGCGTCGTCCACGTCGCGCCCAGCTCCAGGCCATCGATCTCGGTGCGCTGACGTTCCACTTCATAGACGCCGCCGACGAGCACCAGCAGGGCGCCTTGATCGGAAGTGCTCCAGAAATATGCGGCCGACGCCGAGAGCGGGCCGCGGCGCCATTCCAGCCCGACCTCCGTATTGTCGGAAACCACCGGTTGGACATCGATGAACGTGTCGACGTCCTGGCCCGGAACGTTCACCGCGCGCAGGATGCGGCCGATGTCGGCCATGGTGAAGCCTTGCGCGAAGGAAGAATACGCGGTCAGCCCGTCCGCCACTTCGAATGTGGCGCCGAAATTGGTGAGCGTTTCCTCAAATTCAGGCGAACCGCCGCCGACAGTCTGAGGCCCGTAGAAATACAGCGTCTCGTAATCATCGACTTCGAAGTTCGCATTTTCCCGGCGCACGCCGCCTGAGAGATGCAGACGATCATTCAGTAGCGACTGGTGCAGCTGGACGAAGGGCGCAATTGATTGGAATGTCGTCTCCGGCACCCAGTTGCGGCCAGTAAGGATCAGTTCCTGGAAGGTCTCGTCCTGGATGCCGTCAAGGCCGGCGATGACGCGGAACCCCGGAAGCGCCTGCACCTGCCTTTCATAAGAGAGGCGGAAGCCCAGCTTGGTGGAATTGTTCGCCGATTGGTCGAACAAGGTCAGCGTTGGATCGATGGCTGGGTCCTGGAAGGTTGGAAATACGCCGCCGCCAAACACTGAACTGAAGTCCTGATAATAAAGCTGTCCGTTGAAGAGGCCGCCGAACAAGGCGCTGTCTTCGTATGTGAGTGAAACGGTGGTGATTTCGTTGGTTGGAAATTCACCAGGCGTGGTCCCGCGCGCCGCCGACGCGGGAACGCCCGCCGCGCGAGAGCCCGGGACCAGGACATAGTCGCCGTCGCCCTCCAATTCGAAATGCTGCGCCATGAGTTCGATGCGGCGGTGCGGGGAGAGATCGGCGCCCGCCTTCAGGAACAGCGACCAGCTGAGCGAATCCTGCGTTTCGCCCTGGGCGCCGTCGATGCCCACGCGCCGTCCATCGCCGTCATAGAAGGCGCCGCGCGATTGACCCGCCGCGCCAAGCATCAGATCGAAGGCGCCGAAATCGCGCCCGGCGATTGCGCCGGTGCGATAGCCGAAGCCATCGCCCTGGAACTCGTTGGCGGTCGACATCTGCGTCAGCACGCGGCCTTCCCAGCCTTCAGTCTCATCGGGAAGATCGGGAGTGACGTAGTTCACCACGCCGCCGGTGGCGCCGATCCCTTGGATGGCGTTGGAGCCGAAGATGACTTCGACGCGGTCGATGAAGAAGGGATCGATAGTGTAGCCGTCGCGGCTGCCGTCGCGCAGCGGGTTCGATTGCGGCACGCCGTCGATCAGATAGAGCGGGCTGCGGCCACGCAGCGTTTCGCCTGCGCCAGAGAGCTTCTCCCGGGTCGGCGCGAAAGAGGGGACCATGGAGGCCACGACATCGGCCGCCGATCCCGTCAGCTGGGCCTGCTGATCGACCGTCGCTTCATCGATGATCTGGATCGTGTTCGGCAACGCCGAGCGCGGCAGGGCCGTGCGGGCCGCTGTCACCACAATCTCTTCCTCATCCGCGCCGGCCGTCTGCGCCGCCGCCGACCCTGTCACTCCCAGAAATACCGCGCTCCCAAGCGCCAACAGGCTTTTCATGCTTTCTCCCATGCAAATGCGTGTCACTCGCATTAGACAAGTTGAGAATCATTCGCAAGTGCGACACGACGCCTGAGGGCGCCCGGGTTGAGGTTCAAGCAATCCGCGCCGGGCTGACGACGGCGGCGCTCGTTGTTTTCAGGATGAGATTTTGGGCCGGTGCAGCGCGAGAGGCGCTGGTGCCTGGGGCCGGAATCGAACCAGCGACACGCGGATTTTCAATCCGCTGCTCTACCAACTGAGCTACCCAGGCCTCCGGAAGGGATGGCCCGGCGCGCCGGACCCCCGCGGAGCGGGGTCTATACCGGCGCCGCCTGGTTCTGTCCACGCCGCCCGGGCTGGGGCTGCGAAACAAATCTTGCCAGCTGCGCGTTGGCGCCAAGAATGGCGGCGGATTGGAAACCGGCGGCCTTTGGAGGATGGACATGGACGAACTCGCCAGCGCGACAGCGGCAAATACCGGAGGCCCGCGCACCGATCGCCGCGCCCTGCTGCTGGGTCTGGCGGCGGCGCCGCTGGCGCTGACGAGCTGCGCCACGAACACCGAGACCGGCCGCAGTCAGTTCATCATCATCGATGACGCCCAGTTAGAGCAGGCTTCGCTTCAAGCCTGGGGGCAGATGCGCCAGCAGGTTCCCGCTTGGAGCAATGCAAGCGCTCAGCGGCGGCTCGAAGGCGTGGGCTCGCGCATCGTCAATGCGGCCGGGCGCGGCAATCAGAACTGGGAATTCGTCCTGTTCGACACCAACGAATTGAACGCGTTCGTGCTGCCGGGCGGCAAAGTTGGGTTCTATCGTGGGCTCTATCAGATTTGCGAGCGCGACGATTGGATGGCCACCGTTCTGGGACACGAAACCGGCCACGTGACCGGCCGTCACGCCGCTGAACGCTATAGCCGCGAGGCCGCCACGCAAACGGCGCTGCAGGTGGCGGGATCGCAGATCAACAGCCAGTTGGCCATGGCCGCGCTGGGACTTGGCGCGCAAGTTGGCCTGAGCCTGCCGTTCTCGCGAGAACAGGAGAGCGAGGCCGATATTCTGGGCATCCAGTACATGCAACGCGCCGGCTACGATCCCAAACAGGCGATTCCATTCTGGCAGCGCATGGCGCAAGGCGGGGGCTCGCGTCCGCCGGAGCTGCTTTCCACGCACCCCGATCCGGCCAACAGAATCCAGCACATCCGCGACTACATCAACGCGCAGGGATGGGGGCCGGTCTGACTTCGGGAACCTGTGGTACCGCCTCCGGGATCCGAACCCGGGACCTCTGGATCCACAATCCAGCGCTCTAACCAGCTGAGCTAAGGCGGCACTTTGGGGCGCGGAAGCTAGCGCCACGTTTCGCCCGAGGCAAGGCGCCGCTAAGTTGTTGATATGATGCCATCCGGCGGCGCCGATTTGCTGAGTGCGCACGCGCGCTACGCCGCCCATGCGGCCGCGGCGTGCGGGTATAATTTCCGCTCGCTTGATGGGCCCGACGGCTATCTGTTCGAAGTGCGCGATGGCGCCCGCACCGGCGTGTTCGCAGCCGGCGCCGGCACGCCCTACGCCATGAACGACGCGCGCGCGGCCGCGCTTGCCCGTGACAAGGCGTTTTGTGCTGAAGCTTTGCGCAGCGCGGGCGTGCCGGTGCTGCCGGGGCGGATGTTTTTCGTCACGCCGCGCTGGGCGGAGATGCGCTCGCCGGGGCGCGAGATCGCCGATGCGCTGGCGTTCGCAGCGCGCGCCGAATATCCGCTCTTCTGCAAGCCGATCTCCGCATCCAATGGCCTCTATGCGGAGGTGATCGAGAGCAGCACAGCGTTTGCGCATTACGTGGAGCGCGTCGGGCGCGAGCATTTCGCCGTTCTTGTGCAGCCTTTTGTGCGCGCGGACGAATATCGCGTGTTTGTGCTGAACGGAGAGCCCTTGTTCTCGTATCGCAAGCAGCTGCCGCGCGTGATCGGCGATGGGCGGCGCAGCCTGCGCGAGCTTGCCGAAGAGATGCCGCGCGAAGCGGGAGCGCCCGCGCCGAAGCCGCGTGGACGCGACGAGAGCGGGCGCTTGATCGCTCCCGGCACCGTGCCCGCGGCGGGCGTTGAGGTCGTCCTTGAGGGGCCCGCAAACCGCGCGGCGGGCGGAGGCGCGGCCAACCTGCGCGACGGAGCCCCCGGCGCGCTCGGCGCACTCGCGGTCAGGGCCGCCGGCGCCATCGGGCTCAAGCTTGCGGGCGTCGACATCTTCGACATGGCCGATGGCGGCCTGGCCGTTATCGAAGTGAACTCCAATCCGATGATCGCCACCCTGGAGGAACATGATCGCTGGGATCTGATTGACGCGATCTGGCGGGCCAATTTCGCGGCGGCGCTGAGATGAAACCCTGGCGTACGCCGTATCCGAAATTTGGAAACGGGCCAGGGCTCGTGCGCGTGCAGGCGGTGGCGGCGCGCCTTGGCGTAGATTTGCAGGCGTTTGGACGCAGCGGCGCCGTGATCGTCGGCTCAAACGGCAAGGGATCGACGGCGGCGATGACGGCTGCGCTGCTGCAGCAAGCAGAGGGCGGCGCGGTCGGGCTGTTCACGTCCCCGCACATGCTCGATCTGAACGAGCGGTTCCGCATTGGCGGCGAAGATATTTCCGACGCCGAACTCGGCGTTCACTGGCGGCGCGTTGTCGACGCAGTGGACGCGGCAGGGCTCGCCGCGCAGATGGGCGGCTTTGAGTTTCTGTTTCTGGTCGCGGCGGATTGGTTTGCCGCGCGCGGGTGCGCGCACACGGTTTGGGAAGCGGGCCTGGGCGGGCGCCTCGACCCCACGCGGCTGATTGAAGCGCGCGCCGTGGCGCTGACCTCGCTCGATCTTGAACACACCGATCTACTTGGCGCCACGCTGGAGGCGATCGCGCTCGAAAAAGCGGCGGTCGCGCCAGCAGGCGCCAGTTTGTGGATGGGCGAGTGCATTGACGCAACCGTCGCAGCGCCCTTGCAGCGCTGGTGCGATGCTCACGAGGTCAGCCTCGCCGCCGCGCCGCCGCTGCCGTGGCGTCCCCCGCTTGCAGGCGCACACCAAGCGCGCAATGGCGCGCTGGCGCTGCAGCTTGCGCGCGCGCTGGCGTGTGTTGACGATGAGAAGGCGCAGGCGGGGCTTGCCGCGGTGCGCTGGCCGGGGCGGCTTGAACGCTTGAGCGCTGATCCGCTCGTCGTGATCGATGTGGGCCATACGCCCGCCGCGATTGCGGCCGCGCTCGAGGGCTTCGCCGCGATGCGCGGCGAGCGCGAGGCAGTGCTGGTTTGCGGCGCCTCGGTGGATAAAGATGCTGAGGCGATGGTGGCGCTGCTGGCTGCTTCGTTTTCCACCATCGTTTGCGCCGCCCCGCGCCACAAAGGCGCGCCCGCGGCCGAAATCGCGGCATACGCGCTCCGCGCGAACTCTGCCGCAGAGGTGTCCGTGGCGGACTCCGTTTCCGAGGCGCGGCAGATCGCCCTGGCAAGGGCGCGCGGGGGCGCGATCTACGCCGCCGGGGGATTATTTCTCGCATCAGAGTTCAAGGCGGCCCATTTGGGCCGCGATCCGGCGTCTCTGGTCTTCTTTTGAGCCGCCGCCGCGTCTAGAACGGCGTCAGGGGACACATGTCCAAAACACTGTTCGAACACCTGTCGCCCGACACCGGGCCAAAGCGCATCCTCGCGCTCGACGGCGGGGGCGTGAAAGGCATGTTGACGCTCGGCATGCTGAAGCCGCTTGAGGATGAACTTCGCAGGCGCGCGGGCGGCGGCGATGATTTCCGGCTGAGCGACTATTACGATCTGATCGGGGGCACCTCGACGGGCGCCATAATCGCATCCGGGCTGGCTCTGGGCCTGAGCGTGGACGAGCTGATCGCGCTCTACATGTCTCTGGGGCCGGAAGTGTTCGGGCGCACCGCAGGCGACGGGGTTTTTCTGCAGTCGAAATTTGATACCAAGAAGTTGCGCCGCGCGCTGCAATCGGTGCTCACCACTAAGACCATGGGCTCGCAGGACCTGAAAACCGGGCTTGCGATACACGCCAAGCGCATCGACACAGGCTCGGCCTGGGTCGTCACCAATCACCCGCTCGGCATCTTTTACGATCCTCCCGCCGACAGCAACATCTACCCCAACAAACGCTACCGGCTCGTGGACCTGGTGTTGGCGAGCGCGGCTGCGCCGACGTTCTTCGATGAGATCGTGATCGACATCGAGTTCGACGAAAAGCGCCGCCCGATCCAGAAGGGCTATTTCGTCGATGGCGCCGTCAGCGCCAACAACAATCCGAGCATGCAGCTGTTTATGCTGGCGCTTGAGCCCTCCTACCGGTTCGGCTGGAAATCCGGCGCCGACAATCTGATGATGACCTCTTGCGGCACGGGCGCGCGCCGCCCGAGCGTTGATGGCAAAGCGTTCCAAGGGCTGCCGCCGGGCTTGCGCGGCGTGCATGCGCTGCGGGCGATGGTTTATGACACCCAGGTGCAGGGCGTCATGATGATGCAGGCCTTCTCCGAGCCGCGTAAGCCCTGGCGGGTGAACTCGGAGGTCGGCGATATGAGCGGCGTCTGTGTCAGCGGCGCGCCGTTGCTCGATTACCAGCGCATCGATGTGGCGCTCGACACCAAGCCCAAGGTGAAACGCCGCGGCGATCCCATTCCGCCGATGACCGCGCTCGAACGCCTCATTGGCCGCGAACTCGACGCTGAAACCCTCGATGCGCTCGACCTGATGGACAATGGCAAGCCCTCGAACCTGGAATTGCTGCTGGAAGTGGGACAGGCCGCCGGGCGCACGTTCACGGATGCGTCCTATCCCGATCCGAAGTTTGATCTAGCCGAATGGCGGTCCGCGTGAGCAGGCAAGCCGTTGTGGCTGTCACCGGTCACCGTTTGAACCAGCTGCCCGAGGGTGAACGTCCGCGCATCAAGGCTGAAATCGCTGCGGCGCTTGAAAGCGTCGAAGCCGCAGCGCGCAGCGCCAACGGCGGAGCCATGCCGCGCTGCGTGCTGCATTCCGCCATTGCCGAAGGCGCCGATACTTACGCCGCCGAAGCGGCGCTGGCGCGCGGCTGGCGCCTGGTGACGCCGCTGCCGTTTTCGGTTGAGCGTTATGAGCAGGATTTTTCCGACGCCGCCGCCAAGGAGACCTATCAGCGCCTGTTGTGGGCCTCGCGTCGCGTTTTGCCCGTCGATGATGCGCTGGTCGCCCGCGTCGGCGGCGGCCAGGCTGCGCCTTACGCCGCTGTTGGCCGGGCCTTGATCGAGCGCGCGGACGTGCTGGTGTGCGTGTGGAATGGCACGCCTCCGCGTGGTCCTGGCGGGACGTCCGAGGTTGCGGCTTTGATGCTGGAACGGGGCGGGCTCGTGCTCTGGGTTCCGGCGCAGGGCGGCGACGTCAAGCTGGTCGCGCCTGCGCCTTTGCCGCGCGCGGGAAGTTTCAGGCGCAAGCTGCACGAGGCGTTGGCGGAGAAGTTTGCCCGCATCGCGCGCCCGCCGCAAATGCGGGTCGCATGAAGGATGTGATTGTCGTCGGCGGCGGCGTGATCGGCCTGGCCTGCGCTGTGCGCTTGCGGCGCGGGGGGGCGCGCGTGCGCATGCTGGAGAGCAGCGGCGAGCACCAGAGCTATTACGGCGCGGCTGCGTCAGCCGCCGCGGCCGGCATGCTCGCGCCCCTGAAGGAAACAGCGAGCGCACACGATGAACTGGCGATGGCCTCCTTCGACATCTGGCGGCGAACCCAGCCTGGCGCTGAATGGGCGGATGGCGTGCGCTTCGATGGCGCCGTGGTGGTGCGCCCAAGCGCCGATGAGGCCGCCGCATTTGCAGCGCATGCAAGAGGGCTCGGGCGCAAGGCCACGCTGCTTTCGGCAGCCGAATTCCGAAAGCGCACGGGCTTCCGCGCCGGCGTCGAACATGGCGTGTTCGTGGAAGACGAAGGCACGGCCGATCCGCTGCGCGTGCTGAGCGGGCTGGCCATGCAGGCCCATGCCCTTGGCGTGCTGCGCGATTACGGCGCCGACGTCGCCGCCGTGACGCCTGCATCGGCGAGCACCCACGCCGGCAAGGTTTATGAGGCGGACGCGGTTGTGCTTGCGCCGGGCGTCTGGGCGACTGAGCCGCTGATGGCGGCGGCACCTGCGCTCAGGCTCGTCCGCCCCGGCAAGGGGCACCTGACGGCGGTGGCGCTTGATCAGCGTCTTGGCCCTAATCTGCGCATGCCGGGCTTCTATATCGCCCAGCGCCGCAACGACGCCGTGCTTGGCGCCACGATGGAACTCGACCGCTACGACCGGCGTGTGAACCCGGATCGGGTCGCCGAATTGCACGCGTGCGCGGAGAAGGTGCTTCCCGACGAGGTGAAACTTGGCGAGAGCGCCTGGGCGGGCGTGCGGCCGATGTCGCCTGATGGCTGGCCGCTGATCGGTCCAAGTGGCGATGGGGTGCTGGTGGCGGCGGGCCATTCCCGCGACGGATGGCTTCTGGCGCCTATTACGGCTGAGATCATTTCCGCCTATGTGTTCGGCGATGAGATTCCCGCCGATTGGGCGGCGGTTTCTCCAGCGCGATTTGGGAACTCCTGATGTTCGGCATTGAACTCACCGAAGAGCAAACGGCGATCAAGCACGCGGTGGAGGAGATTTGCGCCAAGTACGACGATCAGTATTGGCTGCGGACCGACGACACCGGTAAGTTTCCTGAAGAGTTCGTCGCCGACATCGCCGCCGGCGGATGGCTGGGCGTGGCGATGCCCGAGCGCTTTGGCGGTGCGGGCCTTGGCCTCTCTGAAGCGGCGCTGATGATGCAGACTGTGGCGCAGTCGGGCGCGGGGTTTTCCGGCGCCAGCGCCATCCACCTCAATATTTTCGGGCTGATGCCGATTGTGAAGTTCGGCACGGAAGAGCAGCAGCGCCGCTTCCTGCCCCCGGCCATCGATGGGACCGACAAGGCTTGCTTTGCCGTCACGGAGCCGAATTCCGGGCTTGATACGGCCAGTCTGGAAACGCGCGCCGAGCGCACCAACTCAGGCTATCGCATCCGTGGGCGCAAGATTTGGACGACGAATGCGCAGCGCGCCAACAAGATCCTGCTGATCGCGCGCACCACGCCGAAGGATCAATGCCGGAAACCGACTGAAGGGCTCTCGCTATTTTACGCTGATTTTGACCGCAGCAAGATCGAAGCGAACCCGATCCCGAAAATGGGCCGCAAGGCAGTGGAGTGCAACACGCTGTTCATCGAAGACCTGGAAGTCTCGAATGCGGAGTTGATCGGCGAAGAGGGCGCAGGCTTCAAGATTTTGCTCAGCGGGCTCAACCCCGAGCGCGTGCTGTTTGCGGTGGAGGCGATCGGGCTGGGGCGCGCGGCGCTCAAGCGCGCGGCGCAATACGCAAATGAGCGCATCGTGTTCGGGCGCCCGATCGGAAAAAATCAGGGCGTTGCACACCCGCTGGCGAAATGCTGGGCCGAATTGGAAGCGGCCAACCTGCTCGCGTTCAAGGCAGCCGCTCTCTACGACGCCGGCAAGGAATGCGGCGCGGAAGCCAACGCGTCAAAATATCTTGGCGCGGAAGCGGGCTTCCGCGCGTGTGAGGCTTCGGTGCTGGCGCATGGGGGCATGGGCTATGCGAAGGAATATTTCGTCGAGCGCTATTTCCGTGAGGCGATGATCGCGCGGATCGCTCCGGTCTCGCGGGAAATGATCCTGAACTACATTGCCGAACGCGTGCTGGGTTTGCCGAAGAGCTATTAGGCGCTTGCGCCGCATCGCCAGCCCGGCGCCAGCGGTGTTGAAGTTCATGTGCGGAGGGGGCGATGAAACTGGCGGCTGCCGCGTCTTGGCTGCACAAGTGGCTGGCGCTGATCGTAGGTCTGCAGGTGATCTTCTGGATCGGCTCGGGCCTGTTCTTCGCGGTCTATCCGATTGAGCGCGTGCGCAGCGAACATCGCATAGCAGAACGCGGCGCGCTTCCGCTGAGCGCGGCTGCGCGTTCTCCAGGTGAGATTGCGGGGCTGTTGCCCGAGGCGCCGACGCGCTTGACCTACGAGCGCGCGCCCACCGGGGAGGAAGTCGCGGTCGCCGAGTTTCCCGCGCGCCGCCCCATGCTGATTGATCTGCAGGATTGGCGCGTTGCCTCGCCCCTGAGCGCGGCGGCGGCGGCCCAGATCGCGCAGGCTTATGTGGCGCGCGCGCCGCGTGTCCGCGAAGAACGGCTGGTGAGCGAGGAAACCCCCGAATATCGCGGCGCGCTGCCCGCTTGGCGCATCGCTTTCGACGACGCCGAAGGGCTTGTCGTTTACGTCGCCGCCGACACCGCGCGCGTGACAGCGCGCCGCTCGGACCTGTGGCGGCTCTATGATGGGTTATGGGCGCTGCACATCATGGATTGGCGCGACCACGAGAATTTCAACACCGGCTTGTTGATGGTGGCTTCCGGCGCTGCGCTGCTTCTTGCACTGAGCGGCCTCGTGCTGCTTCCATATCGCCTGCGTTTCAATCGCGCGCCGAAACATTAACGCGCGCTTTACCAAATCCCTTGACCTCGATCGCCATGAGCGATCCGATCGCGCCAGCCGGAGCGGACGCCGTGCGCGCAGCGATCCGCCGCGCCGCGGATGCGACGGGCGTTGATTTCTCGCTGCTGGTTGAGACCGCCCGCCGCGAAAGCGCGCTCAATCCCAATGCGCGGGCGGGCACATCTTCGGCGACCGGGCTGTTCCAATTCATCGACAGCACGTGGCTCGACATGGTGCGCCGGCACGGCGCCGCGCACGGGTTGGCGTCGCAGTCCGCGGCGCTGCGCACCGGCGCGGACACCGCCACGCGCCGCAATATTCTAGCGTTGCGGGGCGATCCTGAACTCTCGGCGCGCATGGCGGGCGAACTTGCGCGCGAGAACGCTGCGACATTGCAGGCCCGGCTTGGGCGTGCGCCAAATGCGGGCGAACTCTATGCGGCGCACGTGATGGGCCCCAACGGCGCGCTGCAATTGATCGACGCCGCCGCGCGCGGCGCGCCCGATGCGCCGGCGCTGTTTCCACGGGAAGCGGCCGCCAATCGCGGGCTCTTCTACGCGAACGGGCGCGCCCGCAGCGCCCAGGAGCTGCTCGATCGCCTGCAGCTTGACGCGGGCGCAAGCGTGCAAGCGGGCGGCGCCGGCTCGCGCTTGGATTATGGGGGCGCCGATGGCGCCATGTCGCCGGCGCTGGCGCAGGCGCTGTTCGCCTTCGCTCTCTTGCCTTTGCTCGGGCGCGGAACAACGGAAGAGCAGCGCAATCCTCTGGAAGCGCTCAACGCCTACACGCGCGCAGTCCGTTAGGCGGCGGCGCCTGAAGCGTACATCGCATCGATCTCGGCCTGCGAATAGCCGGCCTCGGCCAGAACGGCGCGCGTATGTTCGCCTGGGCGCGGGGACGGACCCTTCGGACCGTCATCGGCGCCGGGAAAGCGAACCGGGCTGGCGGGCGCGTTCATGAAGCCGCCATCGTGCGTGGGCGTTTGCACCACGCAGCCTGCGGCGATGGCCTGGGGATCGGCCGCCGCCTCTCGCGGCAGCAGCACCGGCGACCAGATCATCTCCTCCGCATCGAGGCGCGCCGTCAGCTCGGCAAGCGAATAGCGGGCGAACACGTCATCGAGCAGCGCAGTGAGCGCTTCCGCGTTGGCGCGGCGCGTCTTGGCGTTGATGAAGCGCTCATCGGCGGCGAGCTCGGGAACGCCGAGCGCGCGCGCCAGCTTCGGCCAGTCTTTCTCGCCCTGGCGCGTGAGCAGACTGACCCAGCGCCCATCGCTCGACTTGAAAAAGTTGATTAGAGGTTGGGGCGCCTGCTTGCGCGCCTTGTTCGAGGACACGCGGCCAATGCCGTGCTGAAGAGCGAGATCGGAGCCCGCCGCGTAGTGGGCGGTGCGCAGCAAAGAGGCTTCCACCAGCCTGCCGCGTCCCGTGACGTTGCGCTCATGCACGGCCGCGAGCACGCCTGCAACGGTGGCCATCGACGCAACGTGATCGCCAAACGCGGTGCGCAGCGCAATCGGATCGCCGTCCTTGGGGCTGAACATCGCCGCCAGTCCCGAGCGCGCCCAGAACGAGGCGCTGTCCATTCCAGGCCTGTCGGCGTCGGGGCCGTCGAGCCCATATCCGGTTACGCTGGCGTAGATCAGGCGCGGGAATTGACCAAGCAGCGTCTCGTGGTCGAGGCCCGCGCGCTTCAACCCGCCGGGGCGGACATTGGTGAGGAAGATGTCGGCGTCTGCGATCAGGCGCAGCAGCGCCTCGCGGCCGGTTTCCTTGGCGGTGTCGAGGATGATGGCGCGCTTGCCGCGATTGTCCATGTCGAACACCGGATTGCCGTCACGCTCGACGCCGACGGACGCGAAGAACATGCGGATCGGGTCCCCGCCTGGCGGCTCGACCTTGATCACGCTCGCGCCCCAATCGGCCATGATTCCCGCAGCGCCCGGCGCGGCGATGTAGGTGGCGTATTCGACGACTTTCAGGCCCTCAAGCATAATGTCCGTTTCCCATTCGCAACGTTGGCGATCAAGCATTCATTAAGGGCTGCGCTTGAGGCTTGGCGCCAAGGCGCGGCGAGAGTCGCCGCCGCCTCGAAACGCGAGCGCTGCCCATGTCGGTCGTCACCATGCGATCCAATCTCACCGATAGCGACGTCAGAACCTTGATCAAAGGCCCGACGGAGGCTGATCGCGCCCAGGCCGCGCACAAGATCTGCCGCGCCATCGACGAGGCGCCGCTTTCCCCAGAGGAACGCGCGCACGCGGAATCGATCATGGCGATCATGGCGCAGGATGCGGCGGTGCTGGTCCGGCGCGCGCTCTCGGTGGCGTTGAAGAACTCGCCCAAGCTGCCGCGCGAGATCGCGAACACGCTGGCGCGCGATGTCGAGACGATCGCGCTGCCGGTGATCATGAATTCTCCGGTGTTCAGCGACAGTGACCTGGTACAGATCCTGCGCTCCTCGCCGCCGTCCAAGCAGATCGCCGTCGCCAGCCGCGAAACGCTCTCGACGACGGTTACAGGCGCCATCTGCACGTATGCCGTGGGCGAAGCTGTCGAGCGCGCGCTGGCCAACGACAACGCGATGTTCGATGAAGACGGGCTGGAAACGGCGATCGACCGCTTTCCTGGCGTGTCGCCGATCATGCAGGCGATGGTGCACCGCAACGAGTTGCCGGTCAGCGTCACCGAGAAGCTCGTTTCAATGGTGACGGGCGAATTGTTCGACCACCTCGTCAACAATCACGAACTGCCCCCGCAGATCGCCATCGATCTGGCGATGGGCGCGCGCGAGCGCGCCACGCTCGACATTGTCGAACAAGCGGGCCGCCAGCGCGACATGGCCCGCTTCGTTCAGCAGCTCAATCTCAATGGACGGCTGACGCCGTCGCTGCTGATGCGCGGCCTGTGTTTGGGGCAGATCGATTTTGTCGAGCACGCCATGGCCGAGCTCGGGGGCATTGCTCACCAGCGCATGTGGCTGCTCATCCATGACAGCGGGCCCCTTGGGCTGAAAGCTGCGTTTGACCGCGCGGGTCTGCCGCCCAGGCTCTACCCTTCCTTCCGCGCCGCGGTGGAGGTCTATCATTCAATCGATCGCGAAGGCGTCGCCACCGATCGCATCGCCTTCCGCAAGCGGATGCTGGAGCGCACGCTCACGCTCTTCCAATCGGTCCCGAAGGACGATCTCGACTATCTGATGGAAAAGCTGGACGCCACCGGCTTGCAGGAGAGCCGGGCGGCCGCGCTCTAGCGCAGGCCGGCTTCCGCGAACGCGCCTCCGCCGCGGTCAAAACCGGCGATGGCGAGCTTCCGCGCCGCCGAGGCGCTGGCCACATTTTCAGCCGTCAGCGCAAGACCGGCCGCCTTGGCGGCCAACAGGCGCCTTCCGAGCGGGGTGCGGTCGCCCGAGTCCATGGCCAGGAACGGGTCAGCTGTTTCAGGGGCGTCGACGACCAGTTCGCAATAGAGCGCGCGAACGCGATGTCCGAAGGGCAACGGACATTCCTGATCCCCGCGCAGCACAACGCTCCAGCCGCGCGCGCGCAGGTCTTCCGCCAGCGCGGGGCCCGCATCGACGATTTCGCGCTCGTTGAGCTGGATGCTGAGGGCGCGGCGCGTGCAGCCTGCTTCGATGGCCGCCTCGCTGAGGAGATCGGCTTCGAGCGAAGTCTGAATTTCGGCCGGCACCGCCAGCGTAAGGCCGGCATGCGCGCCTCGTTCCAGCCACGCCATCCGCGCTCCGCGCAGCAGACGGGTGAGGTTGGAAAAGGCGAACGCCTCTTCAGCAGGCGCGCGCGGGCGCACCACGCCAGCCGCCAGCGCGCCCACGCGCAGATCGACGCGCGCGCCGATGGCGAAAGCGAGGGGTTCGGCTTCTTGCCGCGGGCGGAAAGGAATGACGGTCATCGCGTTGTTCGGAGACGCGCTTATGCCACGGATACGGTTAAGGATCGGCGGGCGAAGAGGGTAAAGCCCGCGATAACCTTCAGTGCGGCGCCACGCCCAGCGCGGCGACGCGCGTCTCCAGCGCTTGCAGGAGCGCGCTGCCGACGGGGTGATCGGTGGTGCGGACGCCGTTGCGGACAACCGCGCGCAAAGCATCGACATGCGCCTGGGCCAGCGATGGATCGCTGCACGCCAGCGCCTGGCCGGCTTCGGTCTCGATCAGGCGGCAAAGCGAGGCGGCAAGCTGGGTGGCGATCGGCGAGCCGCAGGTCCCGCCCAGGCCTTTCAGGTCATGGGCCACTGCGTAAAGGGCCTCCACAGAGGCGCTGCTCCAGCGCTGCAGATCGGCGTCCACACGCGCGGCCTGGAGCCGCGCCACATCGGCGTCGAGCCAGAGCGCCATCTCGGAGCTCATCTCATGAAGGGCGTTCTCGGCGCGCTCGACGGCGCCGGCGTCGAAGACGGGCTTCTTCAACTCGATCCGGCGTACGCCGGCGTCGCGCGGATCGATCAGTTCTGCTCGGGGCTTGCTCATGCCCGCGGAACATCGCTCAGGTGTGGTGAATGGAGCGTTGATGTAACTGCGCTAGACCACGAACTGCTCGCGCACGATGCGTTCGTCGAGGGCGTGGCCGGGGTCGAAAAGCAGGGTCAGCGAAGCGCTTGCATCTTCGCGGATATCGACCGCCAGCACGTTGCGCGTCTCGAGATTGTCGGCCGCGGCGCTGACGGGGCGCCGTTCGGGCTCCAGCACCTCGATGCGGACCTGCGCCCGGTGCGGAAGCAAGGCGCCGCGCCAGCGGCGCGGGCGGAACGCGCTGACCGGCGTAAGCGCCAGGAGCCGCGAATTGATCGGCAGGATCGGTCCATGCGCGGAGAAATTGTAGGCGGTGGAGCCGACCGGCGTGGCCACCATCACCCCATCGCAGTGAAGCTCGTGCAGGCGCTCGGCGCCGTCGATGAGGATGCGCAATTTGGCGGTCTGGGCGCTTTGGCGAAACAGCGAAACCTCGTTGAAGGCGCGCTCTTCGGTGACCCCGCTCGCCGTCTCGCAGCGGGCTGCAAGCGCGCGCACGCGCAGCGGCTCGGCTTTGGCCACGCGCTCCGGGAGATTGGTCTCGGAGAACTCGTTCATCAGAAAGCCCACCGTCCCGCGATGCATGCCGTAGACGGGCTTCTTGTCTTTCAGCCGCCGGCGCAGCGTGTCGAGCATGTGCCCGTCCCCGCCGAGCGCGACGATCACGTCGGCGTCGCTTTCGCCGGCTTCACCGTAGGCGTGCCGCAGGCGGAGCAAGGCCTGCTGCGCCTCGGGCCTCGCGCTGGCGGTGAACGAGAGCTTCATGGCCGGGTTATGGCCGTCTCCGCGGGCGCAGGCAAATCCCCCATCACGCAGGCGCCGGCGCGCGTGCGCTCTTGGGCAGGACGGAAGCAGCCAGGGCCACCAGCACGAACGCCGCAAGCAGCGCGACGACAATGACTGCGCCCGTGGGCAGATCGAACAATGACGACGCCGCGAGGCCCACCACGTAACCGATCAGACCCACGATGTAACCGACTGTCAGGCGCAGATGCTCGGCGAAGCGTTTGGCCGCCAGCGCCGGAATGATGAGGCTGGCGAAAACCAGGTAGACGCCGACAAGCTGCACCGATTGCGTCACCACGAGCGCGAACAGCACGTAAAAGCCAATCTGTCCCAGCCGCTGGCGTATCGTGAACCAGGCCAGCAAAGCAGCTGCATAGAGGACGGCCACCGGGATCAGCTTTTCAGGCGACACCCAAAGGATTTGCCCGACCAGCAAATCCTTAAGGTGCTCGCCTCCGTGCGGGTTGTTGGCCAGCAGCAGCTCGATGCACGCCGCGACGACAAAGAGCACGCCGATCAGCGCCTCCTGCACTTCCGGCCAAATCTTCTCCAGCCACGTCAGCAGCAGCGCGCCCAAGAGCGCGGCCCCGACCGCAGCGGCCTGCACGCGCCAGCCCTCAGGCTCAAAGCCCATCGCGCTGGCGGCAGTCACGCCCAGCCCCGCGACCTGGGCGATGGCGAGATCGATGAAGACGATGCCGCGGTTCAGCACTTGCTGGCCGAGCGGAACGTGAGTGGCGAGCACCAACATGCCGGCCATGAAGGCCGGCACGAGGATGCTGTATTCAAGGTTCTCCAGGTTCATTGGTTCAGTCCTGCCAGCAGACGATTGATGGTGTCGTCATAGAGTGAGAACAGATCGCTCGCCTGCGGCGTGCCCCCGACCGTGAACGGCAGCAGCACCGCCGGAATGTGCGCGCGTTGGGCGATGAATTCCGAAGGGCGGCTATCTTCATAGGCGGCGCGGATCACGAAGCGCGCGGGCGATTGCTGCAGGCGCTGCAGCACTTGGGCGAGATATCCGCTTGAGGGCGGCACGCCAGGCTGCGGCTCGAGCGCCACCACTTCGGTCATGCCGAGCCAGGCCGTGAGGTATGGCCAGGAATGGTGCTGCACCGCGATGGGCACGCCGCGCAGCGGCGCCGCGCGTTGTGTCCAGCGCTGCAAAGCTTCGTTCCAGCGGTGTTCGAAATCGGCCTGGCGCGCGGCGTAGGTTTGCGCGTTGGAGGGATCGAGCTGGGCGAAACGCTGCGCGAGCGCGCGCGACACCGGGATCATGTTGCGCGGGTCCGTCTGGATGTGTGGGTTGCCGCCGGCATGGATGTCGCCCTGCGAGCGATCAACGCTCGCCGGACGCTCAAGCAAGCGCACCGCGCTGGTGGTCTCGAACGATCCGGGTTGACCGGAAACGATGCGCCGGTTGCCCGATTGCTGCACAATCAGCGGCAGCCAGGCCACTTCAAGCTCAGCGCCCGTGCAGACCGAAATCGTCGCGGTTCGCGCCCGCGCGATCAGGCTAGGGCGCGCCTGCACCTGGTGCGGGTCCTGACCGCCGACGGTGGCGGTGTAGACCGAGACGTGATCGCCGCCGATTTCCGTGGCGAGCGCGCCCCATTCGGGTTCGCAGGCGAAGACGTTGATGTCGGCTTGCGCGGGCGTGGCGAGCGCAGCGGCGAACAAGGCGGCGGCGGGAATAAGAAAACGTTTCATGGCGGTATCTCTCAATAGCGGTGGGCGCCGTGGGGCCCATAAATGATGGTGTATTGAAGGGTGAGAATGTCGTTGGCGGCTGCGCTGGCCTCATCGCGGGTGTACTGCAGGCGCAAGCGGCCAAATTCGCTGGTGTCGAATTCAAGCAACGCCGTGTAGTCGAGCGGGCTGTGGCCGAATTCATCGAGCGGCGTGCCGGCGAAGGCTCCGCCGGGATTTTCAGAATTCAGCCCGGCGATGCGCAGGCCCGCGCTCCAGCGCGGCATGAACTGGTAGACGCCCTGGACGTACCAGCCCGTGTGCGACTGATCGAGCGGCGCCCCGTTATAGAGGCCGTCATCGACCCCGTAGAAATACTCGCCAGCGAGCGTGAGATTGCGCACGATGGGATTGCCGTTGGGCGCCCATTTGTAGATCAGCGACACGATGCCGAGATCGGAGTCGCCGGTGAACAGATCGCCGCCGCTATCACGCTCAGCCGCGCGCGCGTGCACGTAGGAGAGCGCCGCCAGATAGGAGCTGCTGGCGTTGATGTCGGCGCCGGTGCGTGCGAACGCTGAGAATGCGCCGATGCCGTCATTGGCCGCGCCTGCTGCGGGGTAGCTCTCCCCTCTGAAGGCTTCGGCGCCGAACTCCAGATATTGGTCGGTGGGCGCGATCCAGCGCAGCTGCACGCCATCGTCGCCCAATTGGGAGTTCAGAAAGGCGCGGTATGGCAGCGGCGCATCCGCAAAGCTCCAATCATGGGCGTGGCGCTCGTTGAGATAGGCGATGCCTGAAAGGAAACGGCCTGCTTTGAGCGTCAGCCCCCCGGGCAGCGCCGTGGTGCGCAGATAGGCTTCCTCAACGCCGACGTCGTTCTCGGCGCCGACAGCCACGGACAAGAAGCCGGCAAGGAATGGGTCGATGTTGGCGGCGAAGGAGATTTCGGATTCGCCGAGCGAGAATCCGCGAGCCGGGCGGCCGATTTCGTCGCCCGGTGCGAAGCCGGCGATGGTCTCGCCGCCGGTGTCGTTGCGCGCGGCGGTCAAGAAGCCGTTGAGCGTAACAGCGATGCCGGGGTTGTAGATGTTCGGGTTGGCGTTGACCGGCGTTGGCGCTGGCGCAGCCGGGGCAGCGTCGACGGTGAGGATCTGATCCGACGCTGACGTTGCGGCGCGGGCGGCCGCTGCATCGGCTTCCGCTTGCGCCAAGCGCGCCTCCAAATCGGCGACGCGCTGTTCGTAGTCCTGGCGCAGCGTTTCCATGTCGTGTCTGAGCGCGGCGATGTCGTAGGCGCTTTGGGCCTGCGCGGTTGGCGCAAGCATGGTGACGGCAGCAAAGGCTGCGGTCGCATACTTCAATCTGTGCACGGGGGTTCTCCCTTGCTCTGAAATCCTGGTCACTGCGCGGCGCAGCCCATAAGGGCGCGCGCGCTCGCGGGTTGATCAGAGCAAGGCAGGGGGCGCGCGGCTGCGCCAGGCGTGAGAGCGCCGGGTCGCGACGTAGGCGGCGGGCGCGGGCGCCGCCGCGTCGAGTGCAAAGCTGTGCGCGATCGGCAGCACAGGGGAAGCGCCGAGCACCATTCCCGCGCCTAGCGCGGCCGCCTGGCAGAGAATGCAGCCGCCTTCGGCGCCGCCGAGCCCGCCATTGTGGGCGGGTTCGGGCGTGGTTTGCGCAAGCTGGGTGGCGGCGCTCGCCACGCCGGGCACCCAGGGCCCGAGATCGACGTGGCTCTGGACGATGAGCGCCTGAAGGATGACGGCCAGAATAGCGGCGAATACGCAGACGCGACGACCTGCGCGGCCTTGGCCGCTCCGGCGCCAATCCTTAGGCGTGTTCGCCTGGAGGCTGGAAGTGCGCTGCATTCCTGTGCGGCCAGTCTAGGGTGGTCCGATGTTATTGTATAGCGCGCGAACCGGTTGCCGCCGCAAGCGCTCGCCCGGCCGGGGCGCCGTTGAGTGTGGAGGCGCCTGAGCCTAGGGTGGCCGCCAAGCAGGAGCCGCGACATGGCCGACGACGCCGGTACGTCACTTAAGGGCAGAGTGAGCAACGAAGAGTGGGATGCGCGCGTCGACTGCGCCGCCCTTTACCGCTTGGTGGCCCTTCACGGCTGGGACGACATGATCTTCACGCACATTTCGATGCGCGTGCCCGGCCCCGACCACCATTTCCTCATCAACCCATACGGGCAGATGTTCGAAGAGATCACAGCTTCTTCGCTGGTGAAGGTCGATCTTGAGGGCAACATCGTTGCGCCGACGCCGCACTACATCAATCCGGCGGGCTTCACGATCCACTCCGCCATTCACGCTGCGCGCGAGGACGCTCTTTGCGTGATCCACCTGCACACCGACGCAGGCGTGGGCGTGTCGGCGCAAAAAGAAGGCCTGCTGCCGATCTCGCAAAATTCGCTGCTGGTCCTGCCCAACCTCGCCTACCATTCTTACGAGGGCGTCGCGTTGAACCTGGACGAACGCGAGCGCCTGGTCGCAGACCTTGGCGACAAGAAGCTGATGCTGTTGCGCAATCACGGAACGCTTTCCGTGGGCATGAACGCCGGCGATGCATTTGTTGGCATATTCTTTTTGGAGCGCGCGTGCGCCCAGCAGGTCAACGCGCTCGCCGGGGGGCGCGACGGCGTTCTGATCGCCCCTGAGGCGGCGCAGGAAGAAACGCGCGGCCAGAGCAAGGGCTTGGGCATGGTGTCGGGGTTGGCATGGCCGGGACTGAAGCGAAAACTGGACCGGCATTTGCCGGGCTACGATTCCTAGGACTGCTTTCGGCATTTGCGCCCGCGCAGGCTTTTGCGAGCGCGTGGATCGCACCTGAAGAAGGCCAGGAGATCTGGACCAACGTCGCTGGCGCGCGCGATGGCGTGAGCTTCGCGGAGAGTTCGGCTTACTGGGAGGTTCCCACCGGTGAGGACGACGCCTTTGTCGCCGCGCCATGGGTGGAGACCAATTACGACACCGAGGACGGCTGGCGCGCGGAAACGACCATTGGCGTCAAGCACGCGGTCTCGCGCAGCGAGCGCGGCGTCAGTGCGGTGCAGGCAGGCGCGTTGTGGGTTTCCCATCCTCAGGAAGGGTGCGGCGAAGGCGGCGCGGAGGTGCGGTGGCTGGCAGGGCGGTCGGTCGGCGAAACCGGTTTTCTCAATGTCGAGGCGGCCGGGCGCGCGCTCTCAGGCGGTTGTGAAGGCGCACGGCTGGATGTCACGGCGGGCTACCGCCCGGGAAGCAACTGGCTGGGGATGGCCCAGCTGTTCGTGGACGCCCCCCTCGATGGCCGCGACGCCCTGCGCGCGCAGTTGACTTTGGTGCATTTCGGCGAGGAAGGACGCGGCCTCCAGGTCGGCATCCGTGGCCGGATCGACGGCGAGGAGGTCGAGCCCGCCCTTGTCATCGCCGTCTGGGGACGGCCTGGGGGCTGATCCCTCTGGACATTAACGGGATCAAGACACACATCGGCGAAGGTCGGGGTGTAGGGTTCGTTACATGTTGGCGGGTTTCGCAAAGCGGTACGGCTTCGCGGCGGTTGTGCTCGCCGGCTTGGCGATGGTCGTCGCCGTCGTGGTGGGCAAGACCGCCCTGGGCGTCGCCACGCAGGCCATCGGCAATGTGAGCGGAACGCAAGGCCGGGGCGGCGGCTCCCCGAATGTCGTCGCGGTCGCCGTCGCACCGCATACTTTTACCGACGGCCTTCAGGCCATCGGAACAGCGCAGGCCCGCGAAAGCATCGTGCTGACGCCGAAGGTCGCCGACACCATACGCGCCATCCGTTTCGAAAGCGGCGATCGCGTGAGCGCCGGCCAGGTCCTGGTGGAAATGTCGAGCGTTGAACAGGCCGCTTCACTCGCGGAGGCACGCGCGGCGAACGACGCCGCTCAGGAAGAGTTGCGCCGCTATCAGGAATTGTTCGACCGCGGGTTCGCGTCGCAGGCGCGTCTCGACACGGTCCGCGCCGCCGCTGAGGCTGCGCAGGCGCGCCTGAACGCCGGCGGCTCGCGGATTTCCGATCGCACCATCCGGGCGCCGTTCGCTGGCGTCGTCGGCCTGCGCACCGCCAGCCCCGGCCAATATGTGCGCCCCGGCGATCAGATCGGCACGCTGGACGATGTCTCCGAGATCAAGCTGGATTTCGACGTCACCGAAACCCAGATCGCGCGCATCGCCGCCGGCGTCGAATTGGCGGCTAATACAGCCGCCTATCCCGATCGCAGTTTCAACGGCGTCATTGCCAACGTCGATAGCCGCGTCGATCCCAATACGCGCACCGTGCGGGTTCGCGCGATCCTTCCCAATCCCGATGGGATTTTGCGCCCAGGCATGCTGATGACCGTGGATGTTCGATCCAATCCACGCGACGCGCTCGCCGTGCCCGAGATCGCCATCCTCGATCAGGCCGACGGGGCCTATGTGTTTCGCATCGCGACGAACGATGGCGCGGAGACAGCCGAGCGCGTGCGTATCTCGACCGGTCAGCGCGCCGGCGGCATGGCCGAGGTGCTCGACGGCCTCCAGGCGGGCGACCGCGTGATCACGGAGGGGGTTCAGAGCGTGCGCCCCGGGCAGGCCGTCGCCGTCACAGCCCCCGTCAGCGACGGCGTTGAGTCTTCGCTCACCCTGCGGCCGCGCGGTTAGGCCGGTGACGCTTTCCGATCTCTCTGTTCGCCGCCCGGTTCTGGCGACGGTGTTTTCACTGATCATTATCGCCTTTGGCGCGATCGCCTTCACGCGTCTGCCGCTGCGTGAATTGCCCGATGTCGATCGGCCCGTCGTTTCGGTTGACACCTCCTATGCCGGCGCTTCGGCGCAGGTCATCGAAAATCAGATCACGCGGGTGATCGAAGATCAGCTGTCGGGCATTGACGGCGTGGACGTGATCAATTCCAGCAGCCGCGATGGGCGATCGACGGTCAATGTCGAGTTCACGCTTGAGCGCAATCTGGAGGACGCCGCCAACGACGTGCGCAACGCGGTGGATCGCGCGCGCGGACAATTGCCGGTGGACGTCGATCCGCCCACGGTGCGAAAAGCGGACGCGGACGCCGATCCGATCATCTGGTATTCGCTGGAATCCACTTCGCTCAATCGCGCAGATTTGACCGACTTTGCGGATCGCTACATCGTTGATCGCCTCGCCATTCTCGACGGCGTGGCCAATGTGCGTATCGGCGGCGGGCTTCGCCGCGCCTTGCGCATCTGGCTCAACACGAACGCCATGGCCGCGCGCGGGCTCACCGTGCAGGATGTCGAAACGGCGCTTCGCGCGCAGAATGTCGAATTGCCCGCCGGTTACGTTCAGGGCCAGGAACGCGACTATCAGGTCCGCGTTGCGCGCACGTTCGAGACGCCCGAGCAATTCGCCCGCTTGCCGCTGCGCTCGGCCGAGGGCGACGCCGCCGTGGTGCGTCTCGGCGATATCGCCCGCATCGAGCTGGCGCCGGAAGAGACCAGGCGCATGTTCCGCGGCAACGGCGTCGATCAAGTTGGGCTGGGCGTGGTGCGCCAGTCGCAGTCCAACGCGCTTGATGTCGCGCGCCGGGTCAAGGCGGAGGTGGACCGGCTGCAGCCCACCTTGCCTCAAGGCACGAACATTATCCTGACCTATGACGCGACACTGTTCATCGATCGGGCAATAGCGCGGGTTGGGCAGTCCCTGTTTGAATCGACCCTGCTCGTCATTCTCGTGATCTTCCTGTTCCTGGGATCATGGCGCGCGGCGTTCGTGCCCGCCGCGGTCATCCCCGTGTGCGTCGTCGGCGCCTTCCTGGTGATGATGATCTTTGGATTCTCTATCAACCTGTTGACCTTGCTGGCGCTGGTGCTGGCCATCGGTCTGGTTGTGGACGATTCCATCGTCGTGCTCGAAAATGCGCAGCGGCGCGTGGACACGCTGGGCGAGCCTCCCCTCGTTGCCGCCGAGCGCGGAACCCGGCAGGTGTTCTTCGCCGTAGTGGCGACATCGGCGGTGCTCGTGGCGGTGTTCCTGCCGCTTCTGTTTGTTGGGGGCTATGTCGGGCGATTGTTCGTTGAGCTGGCGGTGACGATCGCGGGCGTGGTCGTGATCTCGGCATTTGCTTCGCTGTCGCTCTCTCCGATGATGTGTTCGAAGCTGATCAAGCCGGTGAAGACGAGCACGCGGCTGAGCCGCGCCGTGGACGCGGGCCTCAACGCGTTGCGCAGCTCCTATCGCGCCTCGCTCGAGGCGGCGATGGGGGCGCGCGCGCTGGTGTTCGTGGTTTTCGCCGGGGTTGTCGTTCTCGGCGGATTCATCATTACGCAACTGCCCGCTGAGCTGACGCCGCCGGAGGATCGCGGGGCGCTCTCGGTTTCTGTCAGCGGGCCGGAAGGCGCGGGCTTTGAATACACGCGGCGCGTCATGGCCGAGGTTGAGCGGACGTTGCTCGAATACGTGGACCGCGGCGAAGCCACGCGGATCATGGTGGTGGCGCCAGGGTTTGGCGATTCCGGCACCAATCGCTTCTCGAGCGGCTATGCGCGGGTTTCGCTGGCGAACTGGGAGGATCGTCATCGCAGCGCTGCACGGATCGAGACAGAACTCAACCAACGCCTGGCTTCCATCGCCGGGGCCACGGTGCGGGTGCGCGCTGCGAGTGCGTTCCAAGCGCGCGGCAGCAGCGATGGCGCCTCGATCGTGCTGCTCGGTTCTACGTACGAAGAACTGGCCGCGGTGGCGGGGCGCATCGTGGACCGCCTGCGGCAGGATCCGAACTTCCAGCGCCCGCGCATGGATTTTCAGCCGACATCGCCGCGCGTGCTTGTCGATATCGATCGCGAACGCGCCGCCGGTCTTGGCGTTTCTGTGCAAGCGATTGGGCGGACGCTGGAAGCCACGATGGGCGCCAGGCGGGTCAACACCATCATCGATCGCGGCGAGGAGTATTACGTCTATCTGCAGGCGGAGCGCGACGAACGCTCCGACATCGCCGACCTCGCCAACAAGTTCGTGCGCTCCGACCGCACCGGCGAGCTGGTTCCGCTGTCGACGCTGGTGACGTTCCGCACTGTGGGCGATGCGGCCGAGCGTCTGCGCATGAACCGGCAGGCGGCGGTGACGGTTTCAGCATCGACCGCCGGCGACTATGCGATCGGCGACGCCATCGAGGCGCTCGAGCGCATTTCTTCCGAGGAGATCGGCGACGCCGCCATTTCCACTGATTTCACCGGCGCGGCGCGGCAATTCAAGCAATCGACCGGCGCCATCGTGTTCGCGTTCGGGTTTGCGCTGGTCGTTGTGTTTCTGGTGCTGGCGGCGCAGTTCGAAAGCTTCGTGCACCCGCTCGTGATCATGCTTTCAGTCCCGCTCGCCGTGACGGGGGGACTGTTTGGGCTCTTCCTGTTCAATCAATCGCTCAACATTTACAGTCAGATCGGGCTCATCATTCTGATCGCGCTGGCTGCGAAGAACGGCATTTTGATCGTCGAGTTCGCAAACCAGCTGCGTGATCAGGGCAGGAGCATACGCGAGGCGATCCTGGAAGCGTCGGACCTGCGCGTACGCCCGGTGTTGATGACATCGATCGCCACAGTGGCGGGCGCGTTGCCGCTTATCCTCGGGCACGGCGCGGGCGCCGAGAGCCGCCTTGCGATTGGTGTTGTGATCTTCTTCGGCCTGTTGCTGGCCACGGGCCTGACGTTGTTCGTCGTGCCCGTGTTTTACGACCTGCTCGCTCGCTACACCAAGTCGCCGGAAGCGACGGCGCGCGAGATCGAGCAGTTCGAAGCCTCGGCGCGGCCGGCGGAGTAGTTACTCCGCCGCCGCTTCCACCATGAGATATGCGATGAGATCGCGGCGCTGCGTTTCATCGCGCACGCCAGCGAACGCCATGCGATTGCCGGGCAGGAAGGTTTGCGGATTGGCCAGCCAGTGATCGAGACGCTCTGCGTCCCAGGTGAAGTTCGCGTCCTGCACGGGCTGTGAATAGTTGAAGCCGGGCGCTGTGCCGATCTCGCGCCCGAAAACTCCATGCAAATTCGGTCCAACGCGATTGGGCGCGCCAGCTTCGATGACGTGGCAGGAGCGGCATTGTGCGAAGACGCGGCGTCCGGCTTCGTAGTTCGCCGCGTTATAGGGCGCGGGCAGGGCCGCGACAGCCGCCTGCAATGCGGCCGTGTCCGGTGCGGCGTCCGCGGGGGCCGCCGCAGGCGTTTCGGTTGCTGTCTCGGTGGTCGCCGCCGGTGCGGCCGTGTCGGGAGCCGTCGTCTCCGGTTTGCCACAAGCAGCATGAGCAAGCACGGCGGAGACGATCAAAACGCGCATGAGGAGTTTCCTTATTGAGACCAGCAAATTTTCGCGCGTTGCGGCCATCGGTGCAAAGCGGCGCTGCGTCTCACCTGCCGCCACGTGAAACTGCCTGCCAAAACAGCGGTTTATCTGGCCTTGCATGCGGATGTGGGCGCCGGTGCCGCCAGAGGGACTCGAACCCCCGACCCCCTGATTACAAATCAGGTGCTCTACCAGCTGAGCTATGGCGGCGCGCGCGGGCGCTTTTGCCATTTCCGCTGCGCGAGTGAAAGCTTGGTGATCAATTGCTGAGCGGGCGACAAGGCGTTTGCGGGCAGGGCGAGTTATGGTTAAGGCGGACGCCTGAGCCGCGAGGGGACGCGCCGGCCGGTCGATGAGCGCCACCCGAAACAGGGGATTGAAATGAGCTTCTGGGACTCCGTTTTCCGGGCGATCTTCGGCAGCCGCGGCGCACGCCCGACGTCACCGCCGCCGCCGCCAGCTGCGCCGCCGCCCAGACCGCCAGCGCCTCCGCCAGCTGCGCCGCCAGCGCCTCCGCCGGCCGCACCGCCAGCGCCTCCGCCGGCCGCACCGCCAACCCCTCCGCCGGCCGCACCGCCAGCGCCTCCGCCTGCTGCGCCGCCGCCGCCAGCGGGACCGCCCGCCGGCTTTTCACTCGACAGCCTGCGCGCGCAGAGTGCGGCGCGCCTTTCCGATGACGATATCGTCGCAGCCGCGGGCCGCCTTGGCATCGAAGCCAACGTGCTGCGGGCCGTCATCAAAGTTGAAAGCGCCGGGCCCGGCTTCTCCGGCGACCGGCCCTTGCTCTCGTTCGAGCCGTTCTGGTTCAGCCAGGCGACTGGCGGGCGCTTCGACGCGAGCAATTCGGCCGTCTCGCAACCCTCCAATCGCGCGTACCTGGGCGGCAACCAGGCTTCGCGCTGGACCAAGCTCGGCGAAGCGTACGGGCTTGATCCCGCAGCGGCGCTCGGCGCGGCGAGCTGGGGCGCGTTCCAATTGCCGGGCCGCTATTTTGCCGACGCCGGCTTCTCGGATGTGTTCACCTTCGTGAAGGAACTATCGACTTCAGAAGCGCGGCAGCTTGCGATCTTCGAGGACTACTTGCGCCGCAAAGGCCTCATCGACGAGTTGCAGATCCGCGACTGGGATGCGTTTGCGCGCATTTACGAGGGCGAAGCCGGCGCGGGACAATATTCCGCCGCGCTCGCGCGCGCTTTCGCAGCGCTGCCGCCGGAGCCGGACGGCTACCTTGCAGCTTTGGTGGCCGGATCGCGCGATCCACTCTCGCGGGCGGACTTTGAAGCCGCCGCTTCAGAACTCGGCTGCGAAGTCGAGGCGGTGCAGGCGGTCGTCGAAGTGGAAAGCGGCCGTCTTGGCGCATTCGCGGAAGACGGCCGGCCAATCATCCTGTTCGAGCCGCACATCTTCTCGCGCCGCACCAACAGGCAATTCGACGCCTCGCACCCGAACGTTTCCTACCGCACATGGGACGCTTCGAAATATCCGCGCACGCAGGAAGGGCGATGGGCGCAATTGCGCGAAGCTTACGCTCTCGATCCTCAGAACGCTGTTGCGTCTGCGAGCTACGGCCTCTTCCAGATCATGGGCTTCAACCACGCCGCCTGCGGCTTCGCCGATCCGAAAGCCTTTGTGAGCGACATGTGCCGCTCGCAAGCCCAGCAGCTGAAAGCGTTCACCGCCTTTGTGCGCGCCAACAATCTGGCTGACGAGTTGCAGCGCAAGGATTGGGAAGGCTTCGCCGGCGGCTACAACGGCAGCGGCCAGATCGAGCGCTACGGGCGCCTGTTGCGCGAAGCTTATGAGAGGTTGAAGGGCGCGGCGTAGCCATGGAGGGGCAAGCATGAGCGGAATTTTCGATGCTCTGTTCCGGCTGATCTTTGGGCGGCGCGGCTCGGCTTCGCCGCCGCCCGCGCCGCCGCCGCCGCCGCGTTCTCCCGCGCCCCCGCCTGCCGCACCGCCGGCGCCTCCCCCGGTTGCGCCGCCTGCGCCTCCACCTCCCGTCGCGCCGCCGCCGCCGGCCGGTGATTACCTCTCAACGCTGCGCGCGCAGAGCGCCAGCCCGCTTGTGCGCGCCGATTTTGAAGCAGTCGCCGCGCGGATGGGCTGCGAGTGGGAGGCGCTTGCGGCAGTGGCTGAGGTGGAATCGGGGCCGTTGGGCGGATTCACGCAGGAGGGAAAGCCGGTCATTCTGTTCGAGCGGCATCTGTTCTCGCGTAAGACCAACTCGCAATATGACGCCACCCACCCCACGATCTCTAACCGCACGCCAGGTGGCTATCCGCGCACACAGGCCGAGCGCTGGGCGCAGCTGGAGCAGGCCTACGCGCTTAATCCCGCCGCTGCGCTCGAAAGCGCCAGCTATGGGCGCTTCCAGGTCCTGGGCCAAAACTACCCAAATCTGGGGCTGACAAACGCACACGAGTACGTTTCGAAGCTGGCGCGCTCTGAACGCGATCAGCTTGAAGTGTTTGAAGGCTTCGTGCGCGCAAACGGGCTGGTCGATGAGCTTCAGCGCAAGGACTGGGCTGCGTTCGCCAGCCGCTACAATGGCCCAGGCTACGCCGCCAACCGCTACGATCAGAAAATGGCGGAGGCTTATGCGCGGCTGAAAAGCACTCCGATTGCCTGATCGCCTTGCTGGGTGTGCGGAAGCGCCTTAGGTAGCGCCCTCTATGGCCCGCTATCTGATCACCTCCGCGCTGCCCTACATCAACGGCATCAAGCATCTGGGCAACCTGGCCGGATCGATGTTGCCGGCTGACGTGCACGCGCGCTTCCGGCGCCTTCAAGGCCACGAAGTGCTGTTCTTCTGCGCAACCGATGAGCACGGCACGCCCGCCGAGCTTGCCGCCGCCGAAGCGGGACAGGACGTGCGCGCCTATTGCGACGCGCAATACGAGATTCAACGCGGCGCCTGCGCGGGCTTCCAGCTTTCGTTCGATCATTTCGGGCGTTCTTCCAATCCGCCAAATCACAAGCTTACGCAGCACTTCTGCGAGACGCTGGAGAAGAACGGGTTGATTGAGGAGCGCGTCTCCAAGCAAATCTATTCGATCGACGACAAGCGCTTCCTGCCCGATCGCTACGTGGAGGGCACGTGCCCGGTCTGCGGCTTTGAGCGCGCCCGCGGCGATCAGTGCGATAATTGCGGCACGTTGCTCGATCCCATCGAACTGAAGAACCCGCGCTCCAAGATTTCGCCCGGCCAATGCGGAGCCGCGCGACACGGCGCACCTTTTTCTGCTGCAGCCCAAAATGGCAGGATCGCATCCGCGCCTGGGTCGATCAGGCTACGGAGTGGCCGCCGCTGGCGCGCTCGATCGCGTACAAGTGGCTGGACGAGGGCCTGATCGATCGCTCGATCACACGCGATCTCGCCTGGGGCATCAAGGTCACGCACAATGGCAAGCCGAGGCCCGGTTTCGAGAACAAGGTGTTCTACGTCTGGTTCGACGCGCCGATCGAATACATCGGCTCGACCGTCGAATGGGCCGAGGCCACGGGCAATGATTGGGAGCGTTGGTGGCGTACCGACAAGGGCGCAGGCGACGTCACCTACGTCCAGTTCATGGGCAAGGACAACGTCGCCTTCCACACGGTGAGCTTTCCCGTCACCATCATGGGCTCAGGCGAACCGTGGAAATTGGTGGATCGCCTGAAGGCGTTCAATTGGGTCACCTGGTACGGCGGCAAGTTCTCGACCAGTGAGAAGCGCGGCATTTTCATGGATGCGGCGCTTGAGCTGCTGCCGGGGGATTATTGGCGCTGGTATTTGATGGCGAACGCGCCCGAGAGTTCTGACGCGGCCTTCACGCTCGAGCAATTCCAGCAGACCATCAATGCGGACCTCGCCAACGTGTTCGGCAATTTCGTCAACCGCATCACGCGATTTGCCGCGTCGAAGTTCGAGTCAAAGGTTCCCGATGGCGGCGCGCCGGGTGAAGCAGAGGCGAAGTTCGCCAAGGAGTTCAGCGAACGCTTCGCGGCGCTGACGCAGTTCCATGAGCAGATGGAGATGCGCAAAGCCGCCGCGGAGCTGCGGGCGATCTGGGCGGCCGGCAATGAATACTTGCAGGCCGCCGCGCCCTGGACCGCGCTCAAAACCGATCGCGACAAGGCGGCGGTTGGCGTTCGCACCGGGCTGAATGCGTGCGCGCTGTTCGCCGTGCTGGCGCAGCCCTTCATCCCCGACGCCGCCAAGACCGTGCTCGATGCGCTCGGTGTTCCGGAAAGAGCCCGGAGCTGGCCAAACCCGCGGGACAGCGATGTTTGGGACGCCCTGCCGCGCGGGCACGCGTTTACACCCCCAGAGGTTCTGTTCAAAAAGATCGAAGACGCCGACGTCGCCGCCTGGGCGGAGCGATTTGGAGCGGGGTGATCGCCGCCCGCACTGGACGTCAGCGGAGGGCGGCTCTAACACGTTCAAGCCGGCAAGCGGGGGAAAGACATGCAGGCCTATCTCGATCAAGCTGTGCAGGTGCTGCGTGAGGGCTTCGCGCAGATCAACGACCCCAAGGGTCTGATCATCGCCCTGATCGCCACCTTGTTCATGCGCTCATGGGGGCAGTGGATCCCCGCCGCGATTATCGCCGTGCTCGCCTATGTTGCGATTGAACACTTCGCGCCCGTGCTGGCCGGCCAGAGCGATCTTGCGCTGCCGCCGCTGATGGAGGCGCCGTTCTGGACGCGCACAGGCATCCTGCTTGTGGGCTTCCTGATCGTGATCGGCATTTTCTTCTTCGTGAAGCGCATCATCACCGCCGCCATGGGCGGAGGCGGCGCCAAGGCCAAGCACTAAGGCTTCCGCGCCGCTTCATAGAGAGCGATGGCGGCCGCCACCGAGACATTGAGGCTCTCCATCGCTGGCGCAATCGGTATGCGCGCGCGCCTCTCGCACGCCTCGGCGACGCCTGGGCGCAAGCCCTTGCCTTCGGCGCCGACCGCGAGCGCGACGGGCCTGCCCCCGGCCAGCGCCTGCGCAAGCGGCAGTTCGCTTTCTCCTTCTAGGGCGACGGTGAGATAGCCAAGCGCGCGCAGCGTTTCGATGGCGCGCCCGAGATTTACAGCGCGCACATGCGGCACCAGTTCGATGGCGCCGGCCGCGGCTTTGGCCAGAACCCCCGTAAGCGGGGGCGACTTGCGATCCTGCAAAATGACAGCGCGTGCGCCGAACGCCGCCGCCGAGCGGAAAGCCGCGCCGACATTCTGCGGATCGGTGACGCCGTCGAGGATCAGGACGCTGCGCCCGTCGGGCGGCGCGCACGCCGCCTCCAATTGCGCCGGTTCGAGTGGAAACGCGCGCACCGCCAGCCCTTGGTGGACGGCGCCGGGCGGCAGCATGCCGTCGATCGCCGCCGGATCGAGGATCTGCGGCTCAGCGCTTGCGGGCGCCCGCTGCGCCGCGTTCCGCGTGGCGACGACGCGCTGGATCCGCCGCGCGGGGTTGGCCAGCGCCGCGAGGCAGGCGTGGACGCCCCAAATCCAGGATGGGCCGCCGGTCTCTTCCTCAAATTGGCGCCTCGGCAGCCTGTCGGCAGGAATGCCGTGCGGCTTGAGTGGGGGAGGGTGCTTGGCTATAGGACGCGCTCCGCGAAATCGGAGCCCTGGGCATACAGGCGCTTTCGATCGCGCGGAAGCATGGCCGGAAGGGTGGCCGAGTGGTTAATGGCAGCAGACTGTAAATCTGCCCGCGCGAGCGTACGCTGGTTCGAATCCAGCCCCTTCCACCAGCCTTCGCTGCGCGCAGCGAAGCGAAGGCTGCCGCGCCGCAGCCCCAGGGGCGAAGGCGGGCGCGCGCCGCGCGCAGCTTCGGCTCGGCAAGCCGGTCCTTTTGTTGCTACGGCGCCGCCCAGGGGACGCGGAACTCGAGCATGAAATATGTTTATGTGCTTCAGAGCGAGTTGTCCGAGGCGCATTTCGTGGGACTGACTGAGGATGCGCATACCAAGACTGGTCAACCACAACGCCAGGCGGGTCCGCACACAGCAAAATTCCCGCCCCTGGCGATTGAGAAAATATCGCGCTCGGTTTTTCCGAGGAGGCGCGTGCCATCGCCTTCGAAAAATACCTGAAATCGGGCTCCGGACGCGCATTTGCCAAGAAGAGGCTGTAGTCTATAAGCGCCGGCCCAGAGCGGTTGCGGGTATAGCTCAATGGTAGAGCCGCAGCCTTCCAAGCTGAAGACGAGGGTTCGATTCCCTCTACCCGCTCCAGATTCGCCCGGCGCTCGCCTGCGCCGCGACCAGATCCGCGAAAATATGGCGCCCGGCCCGCGGTGAGGGTTGGCGCGCGGCGCTGAGCGTCAATAATGGCCCCTCCTGTGAGCCTGGACGGGGAGACGGTCATGCCAGTGGCGAGGGCAATTTCTTGGATCGCAGCTGGCGTGCTTGCCGTCGTTCTAGGGGGCTGCGCGGGCGCGGCGCGATCGATCGAAGAGGCGGGACGCATGCCGCGCGAGATCCGGATGCGCGAGGCCGACATGCTGATCGAGCGCGTCGGCGCCGATGTCGATCGCGCCGAGGTGTTGGCCACGGTGCAGAGCCTGGTGGCGGGCGCGCCGCTTTGCCAATCATGGCCCGGCCTCTGGTACGACGGCGAGGATCGGCGGGGCTTGTTCGTCGTTCGCTATGACCTGATGAGCCGCGACTGGGGATTTGACGTCTCGCGCGATAGCCAGCAGCGCATGAACGACTTTGTCGAAATGGGCTTTCTGACAGCGCGCAGCCGGTCCGACCTGGGCGAGGGCGCTGTCGAATACACAGTCACGCCGCAAGGCGCAGCCGCCCTGCAAGGGTCGCCGTACGGAGGCGCGCCGCCTGCTTTCTGCGCCGGCTCGCAGCGCCGCGTCATTGAACTCACGGATATGCAATGGGGGGATTTCCCCTGTGGCAGCCTGCATGTGCGCTTTACGCACGTCGCAGACACTTGGCCGAACTGGGCCCGGACACAGAGCGCGCAGGAAAGAGTGCTCGCGGCCTGGGGACCGATTGGCGCCGTGGCCGACGGCGAAGTGACGCTCGGACGGCAATGGTTCGCGCCGCGGCGCGTCCCGTCGGGCGTCGTCAATGGAAGCTTGCGCTCAGTTTGCCTGGACGAAACGCGCGAGAACGTCATCGGCGATGACTTGGCGCTGTCTCCGCCCGCCCCATGAGCGTCAGTTGAGAACGAACGTCACTTTCATGTTGACCCGCCACTCGCTGATCTTGCCGTTCTTGCAGTTGACTTTGATTTCCTGAATCCAGGCGCCTTCGATGTTTTCGAGCGAGTCAGAAGCTTTCGCCAGCCCTTCTTGAACGGCGTCCTCCAGGCCTTTCTTTGAGCCGGCGGTGACTTCGATGACCTTTGCAACAGCCATGGCGTGTTCCTCCGTTATTGCAGGCCCCCACTGCACGCTACGCGCGTAGGGGGCGCCTGCCAACAGCAGACTTCGCCCGCTTGTTTAGGGCGTGAGGCGGATGCCGACGAGCGCGTTCACAGGCGCGCCCGCGAAGCCGTTCACAGGCTCGTAGGACTGATCGAGCAGGTTATCGACCGTCACGAAGATGCGCGCGGCGCCGCTCAGCGCCCACGAAGCGGACGCGCGCACAAGCTCGTAACTTGGAACGGCGGCGACGCCCCCGAATGCGCCGAGATCGTCATAAACCGTGTCGAGGCGCGCGCCGGTCTCCCGCCAACCTAGTTCGGCGTGCGCGCGGCCCCAATCTGCTTCGATGCGTGCGGCCCAGGCGTGTCTTGGGCGGCGTTGCAGCGCCTGCCCCGCGCCTGCATCGCGAGCATTTGTGTTTGCATAGCTTATGTGCGCGGTGAGCCAATCCAACGGGCGCAGCGCCACGCGCGCCTCGGCAAAATCAATCTTGGCGCGATCGAAATTGGCGTAAGAGAGGCCCTGAAAGCCGATGAGATCATCGATCTCGCTGGTTCGAAGCAGCAAGGAGGCCTCGGCGCCGTCGGGGCGGGAAAAGGCGGAAACGCGCGCGTCCGCGCCGATTTCCCAACTCCGTGCGCGCTCAGGCGTGAGATCGGCCGCGCCAAAGAAAGGCGCATGCAGTTCGTACAATGAAGGCGCGCGAAAGCTTGTGCCGTAGGCGGCGTAGACGCGCGCGCGCGCGCCGGCGTCATAGGATGCGCCCGCACGCCACGTGGTCGCCGCGCCGGGCGCGCCGAAATCGTCGCGCCGGATCGCCGCGGCGATGTTGAATGGCCCGGCCGGACCGTTGGCGGCGGCGAAGGCGCCGGTGTGATTCTGTTCGCCTTCGACAAGCGCGCCGAAGCTGCGCGCTGTGATGTTCTCCTGCTCGGTTTGCGCGCCGAGCTGCAGGCGCCATGCGTTCACCTGCCAGGCGCCGGCGGCGTCCCAGAAGCGCCGTTCGCCGTGATATTCGTCACCGTTGACGCCGGCGTTGGCGGTGACGCGGTCGGTGTCGAGGCCGCCGCCGGAAATGCGCACATCGGCGCCGCCGCTTGGGCGCCACGTTGCGCCTACGCGAAACAAGCCGGCGTCATTTTGCCGGATCTCCGCTTGAGGGTTTTCGCCGATATTGCCGAAAAACCCTGGATCGAAGTCGGCGCGCGCTTGGCGGCGGCGCACGAGCAGATCGATGGAGAAGGCATCGCTCAGCGCATAGTCGAAAAGGCCCGTCAGCGTTGCGATTTCAGCGCCGTCGGGCTCGCCCGTGTACGTGGCCATCCGCGCGGGAACGATGTCATAACCGCTGCTCGCATAGGCTTCGGCGTTTACGGCATAGCGCAGGCGCCCGCTGGTTCCATCACCTGATGCGTTGGCGAGCACCGTGCCGAAGCTGCCGGCGGCGACCTCGAGGCCGGGGTTGAGCGCCCCCTCACGTCCGTGACGCGGCAAGATGTTGATCACCCCGCCGAGGGCGGCGGAGCCGTAGAGCGCGCTCATCGGTCCTTGCACGATTTCGATGCGATCGGCGCCGCCCAGCGTGTCTTGACCGGCGTCGAAGACGCCTTCGGGCGTTGAGGGATCGTCCATCCTCACGCCATCGAACAAGACCAGCGTGTGATTGGATTCGAAACCGCCGCTGAAGATGCTGGCCTGCTGGCCGATCGGCCCCGCGCGCGGGGCCTGTATGCCCGCTGCTTCGGAAACGGCCTGATCGAGGCTCACATCACCGCGCAGCCGCGCCGCGGCGGCGTCGATCACCTGCACGTCCGCTGGCAGATTGCGCGCGGCTTCAGGGCGGCGCGTCGCCGTTACGACGATTTCGTCCTCGCGGGCTGATGCGGGCGCCGCAAGCAAGGCCGTCAATACGAGAATGGAGGCATGGGTGCTCGTTTTCATTTGCACTTCCCCGGTTCGCGCGCGCCCGGTCCCCAAGGCGCGCCATGCAGAGACATGCGGGGCGTGAGGTCACGCAGGGTTGCCCGCGTCGCTGCATCGGAGACATCCGGTTCTGGCGGCTGGACCCGGCCGGCGAACGAGCGACTGCGACGGCAGGTCTCC
Organism: Hyphomonadaceae bacterium; assembly: GCA_041398345.1. Taxonomy (GTDB): domain Bacteria; phylum Pseudomonadota; class Alphaproteobacteria; order Caulobacterales; family Aquidulcibacteraceae; genus Vitreimonas. Next base: position 55,162 of record JAWKUY010000010.1, read on the forward strand.
TGGCTCGCGGCTCGATCGCGTTCCCGCCGCCTTCCCAGCCGGGTTTCCGGCCAGTGGCATGATGGCGGGGCGCTCGCCGCTTACAGTTGCGGGCACAGCCGCGGATTAGAGGGCAAGAGCCTCGCACCGCGTTCCCATTTTCGCGTCCTCATCGGACGACCGTCGCGCCTTTACCCTAGAGCGCCGGCGAAGGGTCTGACAAGCAGGTTGGCTTGAAACGCTCTCGAAGCGCCGCGACGCGGCTGCGCGAGAGCGGCACCTGCACGCAATCGTTCATCTCCACCGCATACTTGCCGCGCCCAGCACGGAGAGCACCGCACGCATGATTGATGTTGACGATGTGAGCGGTGCTGTGCGCACAGAAATAGAGCAAACCGATTGGCCCATTGCGCCAATGTCCGTTCGTCGAGAATGCGTTCGCCCGTGGCGAGTTCAAACTCGGCGGCCGCGCCCGCGCCATGCACGGCGCGAATGTCGGCTGGCGCGGCCAAGCGGCGCCGGCGCGCCGATCCGATCGCAACCTGCCCAAGCGGCGCAGGCGCTGGTTCCGCCTCGGGCTCGGAGCGGCGCAATGCAAAATAGGCAATGAGCGGCAGGCTGGCGGCGTAGAAAACACGATCGAAAAATGCGCGCGGATCGTAAATGGCGCAGATAGCGATGAGCGCGAGGCATGCGCAGAGCTGAATGCGGTCGCTGTGATCACGAGGCGCGCCCGCGAGCGATATCGCCAGCGCCGCGCCCGCGCCGACGGCGACGACGTACGCCGAACGTGGGTCTGTGGGCGTCACCAACGCCAAAACAAACACGATCGCCAGCGTTGTCGCGAGCGCAATATCCAGCCTGTGTTGGCGAAGACCCATCTCACTTGCCGCGATCATGGCAACAGCGATTGCCGCCACGGCGCTGGCGCCTGTGATCATCCAGGCGCGCGTGGCATGGAGCGGGTAAGGGTAGTTCACGAACGAGCGCGACATTTCGCTGGCGGCGACGATGATCAGGGCGGCCACGAAAACAGCGAGCCAGGCCGCATCCTTGCGGCGCAACAGCGTCGCCAAAGCCGCGATAAGGACGCCGCTGAGAGCCAGTGGCAGCAGGTAGCCGGCTAACGGTCGCCGTGGGTCGGCGGAATAGGGGCGCACGCTAATGCCCTCGGGCCCGTTGATGATTGAGCGCACGCCGGGCAGAGCCTGCGTCGACATTGTAAGCACGGCGACGTTTTCCCCAGCACGGACCAGCGTCGGCGGGATGGGCAGCACGGTGTCGATGGGGCCAGGCGTTTCCTGTTCGCGAGTCGGGCCCGGCACGCCTTTGGCCCCGATAGGGGTGTCGTTCCACGTCGCCGAGGCTGAAAACGGCCCTGACAATTGCAGCCCAAGCGGTCCAGCGCCGCGGAGCGCCTGCGGTACGTGAAAGACCACGCGCAGGCGCCCATAATTGTCCGGCAGCGTCAAACCTCGAAGCCGGACAGTCTCGCCCGAGCCTGTCCCTTCAGCCCATGTGGCGGAGACAAGGGTCGCCGCCTCCCCAAATGGTGGTTCGAACCTGGTTGGGAGCAAAAGTAGAATTGCCGCTGCAATGTAAGGAAAGGCGACCTCGGCCAAGGTGCGGAGCGCGGGCCAAACGGCCTGCATTTGGCGGGGCAAAGTCGGCATTTGGCGAAACATGGGTCGACCGAACCCTCGGACTTGCGGCTTTCGCTGTGTGGGGTTGGGCCTAAGCCCATCGCAAGGGAAATTCTATGAAGCACACGAGTTTGGGCGCCGCCATCGTTCTTGGCGTTGGGCTGAGCGCCTGCGCCACCGCCTTAAGTCGGAGTGCAGACGAGCGCGCGGCGCTTATTCAGGTTTCGGCCCTGCCGGCTGACCGCGTTGCTGCGATTGATGGAATGTTCTCGCAGCTAAACGATCTCGCCATGTTTGACGGCGTGGTGATCGTCGACGTCGGCGGCGACGTCGTGTTTCAGCGCGCCTACGGGTACGCGGACTACGAGCAGCTGGCGCCTTTTACCGAACACACCATGTTCCGCATCGCGTCGTTGTCAAAGAGCATGACGGACGCTGCACTGGCGGCGATGATCGTGGACGGCGAACTGAGGTTGGACACGCATGTCTCTGACTACCTTCCCGCCTTTCCGCGCGGCGATGAGATCACGATCGAGCAACTCGTTGAGCACACCTCCGGCATCCCGCATCCAAACGACACTGCTTGGGGCGATGGATCGCGACCCGTCAGCCTGGACGAAATCGTTGCGCGGCTCGCGGAAATGCCGCTCGATTTCGCGCCCGGCACGCGTGAGCAATACAGCAATGGCGGGTTCGCGGTCCTGACCAGGATCATGGAGATCGCGAGCGGCCAATCCTATTCAGATTTCATGCAGCGCCTCATCTTCGATCCGCTCGATATGCGCGACACTGGGGTGTTCGGAGACAGCCGCGCGGCAATTCCGAACATGGCGAACGGTTATGAACCCGGGCCCGAAATCGGCGCCCGGCGCCATTCGCGCACATACTTTCCTGAATCCCGCCCGGGCGGGGGTTCTATCTATGCATCCGCCGCCGACGTGCTGCGCTTCGCGCGCGCCGCATACCGCGACCGTTTGCCTGGGGCGCGCGCGTATCCCGACTTGTTTGGCGGGACAGACGCCGAACGCGGCGCGACGGGCCGGGCGCCCGGGTTCTTCGCGACCGCCTACAGTGACCGGCGGAGCGACATCATCGTAATCATTCTTTCCAACAATTATTCGTGGCCAACGCGGCTGGCCAGCAACACGGCGGCGATGGCGCTCGGGCGCCCGCCGCTATTCACGCTGCCTGCGATTGACAGCGGGCTTACGGCCCCCGCGGACAGCCCGTGGATCGGAAGCTGGACGTTCGTGGCCGGCGGGGAAAACACGCTCACCATCCGGCGCACGGCTGAAGGGCGCCTGGTGGCCGATCTGCCAGGAGATTCGACGGCGGCCCTCGTTCCCCTCGCCGGCGGCGGTTACATGGAGACCATGTTCCATAAGAACTGCCAGATGCGGCCGGATGATCAGAACCGGATTGACTGCCGCGCATTCTCGCAGGGCGGCTTCACGATGGAGCTGCATCGCCGCGCGGGCTGAGCGGGGTTTGGGTCCTGCGGGGCGGCACAACGCCTCGCAGGACCAGAGATTCTGGGCTTGACGTGGGCGTGCCTGTAGCTAAAGACCCGCACCTTACGCGCGCTTCGGCCGGGCCGGAGCGCGAAACCAGGTTTATTGGACGCCGGAGAGACAAGGACCTCACAATGGCCAAGGAAAAGTTTGAGCGGACAAAGCCGCACTGCAACATCGGAACGATTGGCCACGTCGATCACGGCAAGACGACGCTCACGGCTGCCATTACCATGACGCTGGCCAAGAAGGGCCAAGCCAAGGCGATGTCATACGCCGATATCGACGCCGCTCCGGAAGAAAAGGCGCGCGGCATCACCATCAACACCGCCCACGTCGAGTACGAGACGGCCAACCGCCACTACGCGCACGTCGACTGCCCCGGCCACGCCGACTACGTGAAGAACATGATCACGGGCGCTGCTCAGATGGACGGCGCCATCCTGGTTGTGTCCGCTGCCGACGGTCCGATGCCGCAGACGCGCGAGCACATCCTGCTCGCCCGCCAGGTCGGCGTCCCGGCGCTGGTCGTGTTCATGAACAAGGTCGACATGGTCGACGATAAAGAGCTGCTCGACCTCGTCGAGATGGAAGTGCGCGAGCTGCTCTCCTCCTACGATTTCCCCGGCGACGACATCCCGATCATCAAGGGTTCGGCTTTGGCCGCCGTTGAAGGGCGCGACGCGCCGATCGGCGAAGATGCGATCATGGAACTGATGACCGCCGTCGATACCTACATTCCGCAACCGGAGCGCCCGGTCGACCAGCCGTTCCTGATGCCGGTCGAAGACGTGTTCTCGATCTCGGGCCGCGGCACGGTCGTCACCGGCCGCGTCGAGAAGGGCATCGTGAAGGTCGGCGACGAAGTCGAAATCATCGGCATCCGCCCCACCACCAAGACGGTCTGCACGGGCGTCGAAATGTTCCGCAAGCTGCTCGACCAAGGGCAGGCCGGCGACAATATCGGCGCGCTGCTCCGCGGCGTTGACCGTGAAGGCGTCGAGCGCGGCCAGGTTCTGGCCAAGCCCGGCTCGATCACGCCGCACAAGAAGTTCGAAGCGGAAGTCTACATCCTCACCAAGGAAGAAGGCGGACGCCACACCCCGTTCTTCACCAATTACCGCCCGCAATTCTATTTCCGCACCACCGACGTGACGGGCATCTGCCAGCTGCCTGACGGCGTCGAAATGGTCATGCCGGGCGACAACATCAAAATGTCGGTCGAGCTGATCAGCCCGATCGCCATGGACCAGGGCCTGCGCTTCGCCATCCGCGAAGGCGGCCGGACGGTCGGTTCGGGCGTCGTCTCGAAGATCGTCGAATAAACCCGCACCGCGCGTGCGCAAGTTGAAGGGCCGCCCGAAGGGGCGGCCCTTTTGCTTGCATCTGATCTCCGGGCGCGCAGCATCCTTGTGTTAGGAGTTCCTGGCGCTGCGCTGGGCGAGGGAGAACTGAATGGAACGGTTCGTATTTGTGGCCGCTATCGCGATCGCCATTCTGTTTGGGCTGGGCGCCGTGTTCGGCGGCCCTCATTTCCATGTCGGCGTTGATCTCGGCGACGGCGGGCGCAGGCACGCGGTCATGGAGACCGCACCCGGATCGCTCGAGGCGCAGACCTTCGCCGGAACCAAGATCGACCTCCGGCACCTCGCGGCGGCCGTGACCGTAACGCCGGAAGATCGCTCTGATTTTGTGATAGAAATCAACAACCAAGCTGGCCGGCTCCCGATGCCGGAAATTTCAACATCCAACGGCGTCGTGATCGTCGAGGGGTTCCTGGCCGGGCGGATTTCGCGCTGCGAGGATGATGGCGGCGCGAACGTGCGCGGTTATGGGGAGATGGCCGCCTCGGACCTGCCGCAGATCGTCATTCGGGCCCCGCGCGACCTCAATATCGAGCGCGGCGGCGCTGGCAGCACCGAGATCGGCGCGACCAACACCCTGGACGCGGACGTCGCGGGCTGCAGCACTCTTACGGCAGGCGACGTCACCGGCGCCCTGAAGGCCGATCTGGCCGGATCTGGCGCGCTTCGCGCCGGGGCGGCGCAAAGCCTGGACGCCAGCGTGGCCGGTTCTGGCGAGATCGTCACGGGCGCGATCGCCGACGGCGCTGATATCGACATCGCCGGATCCGGGGAGGTCACGATCGCTTCGCTGACCGGCACCCTGAACCATGACGGCGCGGGCTCGGGAACCCTCGAAATCCAGGGCGGCTCGATTGGCCAGGCCAGGATCGACCTCGCCGGCTCAGGCGGAGCGGAGATCACCGCGCCGGTGCAGGCTTTGACAGTCGATATCATCGGGTCGGGCGACGTGGTGGTGCATGCCGCCGTTGGCGACATCAGCGCCTCGATCGCCGGCTCGGGAGATGTCGAGGTCCAATCGGCCACGGGCGCGGTTCATCGCGAGGTGCTGGGTTCGGGCGAGGTCCGCATCGGGGGCTGAAAAGGCGCGAAAACGCGCCTTGACGCCCCCCCTCGGCGTCTGTAGGACACGCGCCTTCGAGCCGGCCGTAAGCTTCTGCTTAGACGCGGTTCGCAAGCAACGCGCAGTCCCTGGGAAAATCAGGGTTTGAGCGCGGGGCCGGAGGCCCCGCAGCAACAGCGTTTTTTGCGAATTCACGTCACGAAGCGCCGTCCGGTTCGGGCGGCGTTTTTCATATCGGCGGCCCGCAGCGGGCGCGCTGACATGTTTTGCGTTTGAAAGCGCGGCTCGCGCGCGACGGGAAATTGAGTTCGGGAACTTTGGCGATGATGCAGCAGAACATCCGGATCAGGCTCAAAGCCTTCGATCACCGCACGCTCGATTTGTCGGCCAAGGAAATTGTGTCGACGGCCAAGCGCACAGGCGCGACCGTGATCGGCCCGGTGCCGCTGCCTACCCGCATCGAGAAGTTCACCGTCAACCGCTCGCCTCACGTCGACAAGAAAAGCCGCGAGCAATTTGAGATCCGCACGTTCAAGCGCGTGCTCGATATCGTTCAACCGACGCCGCAGACAGTCGATGCTCTGATGAAGCTCGATCTCTCCGCCGGCGTCGATGTTCAAATCCAAGTGTTGGGTTGATCGCGATGGCACAGCAACAATCCCGCCGCACCGGCGTCATTGCGCGCAAGGTCGGCATGATGCGCGTGTTCGGCGAAGACGGCGCGCATACTCCGGTCACGGTGCTTGATCTGGCAGGCTGCCAGGTTGTCGGGCGCCGTACCGTGAACGCCGAAGAGTTCAGGAACGCCGCCGGCGAAGCTGTTGCGCTGAAGCCGAAGAAGTCGCGCAAGAACGAAAAGAAAGCGCCGCCCGCGCGTGAGGCGAAGGGCGACGGCTACACCGCTCTCCAGCTCGGCGCCGGCGCGGCCAAGGCCAAGCGCAAGACGCAAGCCGATCGCGGCCAGTTCGCCCGCGCCAAGGTCGAGCCGAAGGCGGTCGTGCGCGAGTTTCGCGTGTCGGAGGACAATCTCCTGCCGGTTGGCGCCGTGCTGAGCGCCGATCACTTCGTGCCGGGCCAGAAGGTCGATGTTGCGGGCATCTCGATCGGCAAAGGCTTCGCGGGCGCGATGAAGCGCTGGAACTTCGGCGGTCTGCGCGCGACGCACGGCGTGTCGGTGTCGCACCGCTCGCACGGCTCGACCGGTCAGCGCCAGGATCCGGGCAAGGTCTTCAAGGGTAAGAAGATGGCCGGCCACCTGGGCGACGAACGCGTCACCACGCAAAATCTGCAGGTTGTCCGCGTCGATGCCGAGCGCGGACTTTTGTTTATCCGCGGCTCCGTGCCCGGCGCCGAGGGCGGCTGGGTTGAGGTGCGCGATGCGGTCAAGGCGGCGCTTCCCAAGGAAGCGCCCAAGCCCGCCGGCGTGCGTCAGGCTGCGGCTGAGTGAGGGCGGACATGAAACTCGATATCCAAACCCTCGACGCCAAAAAGGCAGGCTCCATCGATCTCGATGACGCCGTCTTCGGCATCAAGGAGGTCCGCGCCGACATTCTCCAGCGCATGGTGAAGTACCAGCTCGCCAAGCGCCGCGCCGGCACGCACAAGACCCAAAGCCGCGGCGAAGTCTCGCGCAGCCACTCCAAGCTCTACAAGCAAAAGGGCACCGGCCAGGCGCGCCACGGCGCGGCCAACGCGCCGATTTTCCGCGGCGGCGGTCACGCCCACAATCGCCTCCCCCGCGATTACAGCCACGACCTCACCAAGAAGTTCCGCGCGCTGGCGCTGCGCCATGCGCTCTCGGCCAAAGCCAATGCCGGGGAGATCGTGGTGATCGACGCGCTGACCGTGAAAGACGGCAAGACGTCGGCGCTGCGCACCTCGCTCGGAAAGCTGAAGCTTGAGAAGGCGCTCTTCATCGCCGGCGCGCAGGTCGACGCCGGGGTGGCGCGCGCGGCCCGCAACATCCCCCACATCGACGTGCTGCCGAGTGCGGGGCTCAACGTTTACGACATCCTGCGCGCCGACAAGCTGGTGCTGACCCAGGATGCGGTGAACGCCATCCACGAGCGCTTCAAGGATGCGGGCAAGGCCGAGGCCGCGCCGAAGAAGCGCGCGCCCGCGAAAAAGAAAACCGCTGAACAAGGAGCCGCGGCATGAGCGCGCTCAAGCACTACGACACCATCATTGCGCCGGTGATCACCGAGAAGGCGACGCTGCTTTCCGAGCAGAACAAGGTTGTCTTCCGCGTGCCGCTGGCGGCGAGCAAGAAGGACATCAAGGAAGCCGTTGAAAAGCTGTTCAACGTCAAGGTCGGCGCGGTGAACACCGTGGTCCGCAAGGGCAAGACCAAGAACTTCCGCGGCGTCCCCGGCAAGCGCTCCGACCACAAGAACGCGGTCGTGACGCTGCTGGACGGCTATTCCATCGACGTGACGACGGGGCTCTCGTAATGGCGCTCAAACAATTCCGCCCCACTTCGCCGGGCCGCCGCCAGCTGGTGATCGTTGATCGCGCCGAGCTGCATAAGGGCAAGCCGGTGAAGGCGCTCACCGAAGGCCTCACCAAGTCCGGCGGCCGCAACAACATGGGCCGCGTGACCGCGTTCCGTCATGGCGGCGGGCACAAGCGCACGTATCGCAAGATCGATTTCAAGCGCCGCAAGTGGAGTGTCGAAGCCACCGTCGAGCGGCTCGAGTACGATCCCAACCGCACTGCCTTCATCGCGCTGATCAAGTATGCGGACGGCGAACTCGCCTACATCATCGCGCCGCAGCGTTTGAAGGTCGGCGACACCGTCGTGGCCGGCGAGCGCGTTGACGTGAAGCCCGGCAACGCGATGCCGCTCAAGTCGGTGCCGGTTGGCACGATCGTGCACAACATCGAGCTGAAGCCGCTGAAAGGGGCGCAGGTTGCGCGTTCGGCGGGCACGTATGCGCAAGTCGTCGGCCGCGACGCCGGCTACGCCCAGCTGCGCATGGCGTCGGGCGAAGTGCGCATGGTGCCCGATGTCTGCATGGCGACCATCGGCGCGGTGTCGAACCCCGACAACATGAACGAAGTCTGGGGCAAGGCCGGTCGCACCAAGTGGCTGGGGCGCAAACCCAGCGTGCGCGGCGTGGCCATGAACCCGGTCGATCACCCCCACGGCGGTGGTGAAGGCAAGACCTCGGGCGGGCGCCACCCGGTCACGCCGTGGGGCAAGAAGACGCGCGGTCCGAAGACCCGCAAGATCAAGCCGTCGGATCGATTGATCATCCGCCGCCGTCACTCGAAGAAAGTGAGCTAGGAAGATGCCGCGTTCTGTTTGGAAAGGCCCATTCGTTGACGGCTACTTGCTGGCCAAGGCTGAAAAGGCCGCCGGCAGCGGCCGCCGCGAGACCATCAAGACGTGGTCGCGCCGCTCCACCATCATGCCGCAGTTCGTCGGCCTCACCTTCCAGGTTCACAACGGCAAGCAGTTCACGCCGGTGCTGGTGAGCGAGGACATGGTCGGCCACAAGCTCGGCGAATTCGCGCCGACGCGGAACTATTTCGGCCACGGGGCCGACAAGAAGGCCAAGAGGAAGTGAGATGAGCAAACCCAAGGCTCCTCCGAAGCAGGCCTCGAACGAAGCGCGCGCGGTGTTGCGCACGGTTCGCATCAGCCCGCAGAAGCTTAACCTGGTCGCACAGTCGATCCGTGGGCTGAGCGCTGAGAAGGCGAAGAACGAACTTCGCTTCTCGCAAAAGCGCATCGCCAAGGACGTGCTGAAGTGCCTGCAGTCGGCGATGGACAACGCCGAGAACAATCATGGCCTCGATCTGGACGGCCTGGTGGTCGCGCAGGCGCATGTCGGCAAGAACATCACCATGAAGCGCATGCACACGCGCGCCCGCGGCCGCGGCGTGCGCATCGAAAAAATGTTCTCTCAACTCACCATCGTGCTGCGCGATACGACCAAGCAGCCCGAAAAGGCGGAGGCCGCCTAATGGGTCAGAAAGTCAATCCGATCGGCCTTCGCCTGGGGGTCAACCGCACTTGGGATTCGCGTTGGTACGCCAACACCAAGGATTATGCGCGCCTCCTCCACGAGGACATCAAGATTCGCAAATTCCTGCGCGAGAAGCTGGCCGCGGCCGGCATTTCGAAGATCATCATCGAGCGCCCGCTGAAGAAGTGCCGCGTCACCGTTCACACCGCCAAGCCGGGCGTGGTGATCGGCAAGAAGGGCGCCGACATCGAAAAGCTGCGCAAGGATTTGGCGCGCATGGCGCCGGGCGCGGAAGTGCACCTGAACCTCGTTGAAGTGCGCAAGCCGGAGACCGATTCCAATCTGGTCGCTGAGGGCGTCGCCCAGCAGCTCGAACGTCGGGTCGCGTTCCGCCGCGCCATGAAGCGGGCGATGCAATCTGCGATGCGCCTTGGCGCGCAAGGCATCCGCATCAATGTGTCGGGCCGCCTGGGCGGGGCGGAAATCGCGCGCATGGAATGGTACCGCGAAGGTCGCGTGCCGTTGCACACGCTGCGCGCCGATGTCGATTACGGCTTCGCCGAAGCCGACACCGCCTACGGCAAAATCGGCGTGAAGGTGTGGATCTTCAAAGGCGAGATCCTCGAGCACGACCCGATGGCGCAGGACAAGCGCTCGCTGGAAACCGGCGAGAGCCGCGAGCGCCGCGACCGTGACGACCGCGCCCCCCGTTCGCGCGACGACCGGCCACCCTCTGGCGATCGCCCGCGCCGCGGCCGCCGTCCGCCGCGCGGCGGCGAAGAAGCTTCGGATTCGGAAGGCTAACCCGCCATGATGCAGCCGAAAAAAACCAAGTTCCGACGCGCCCATAAGGGCCGCATCAAGGGGAACACCAAAGGCGGCGCCGCTCTCAATTTCGGGGAGTACGGCTTGAAGGCGCTGGAGCCCAACCGCGTCAACGCGCGCGAGATTGAAGCCGCGCGCCGGGCCATCACCCGGGAGATGAAGCGCCAGGGGCGGGTGTGGATCCGCATCTTCCCGGACGTGCCGGTGTCGAAGAAGCCGGTTGAAGTGCGCATGGGATCGGGCAAGGGCGCGCCTGAATTCTGGGCTGCGCGCGTGGCGCCAGGGCGCATCATGTTCGAGATCGACGGGGTGCCCGAAGCGGTGGCGCGTGAATCGCTGCGCCTCGGCGCCGCCAAGCTTTCCGTGCGCACCAGGATCGTCTCGCGGATGGAGGGCCTCTGATGAAAGCCGCTCAAAACGACATCAAGAGCGTGCGCGATAAGGACGCCGCCGCGCTCAAGGACGAACTGACCAAGCTGAAGAAGGAGCAGTTCAATCTGCGCTTCCAGCAGGCCACCGGTCAGCTCGAGAAATCATCGCGCATCCGCCAGGTCCGCCGCGCCATCGCGCGCGTGCAGACGGTGCTGCGCGAAAAGACGCCGAAAGTGAAAGTGTAAGCCATGCCGCGCCGTGTGATGCAGGGAACGATCGTGAGCGATAAGGGCGACAAGACCGTCGTCGTGCAGGTGGAACGCACCTATCTGCACCCGCTCCTGAAAAAGACGGTTCGCCGCTCGGCGAAATTCCACGCCCATGACGAAGCCAACGCCTACAAGGCCGGCGAAGTCGTGACCATTCAAGAATGCCCGCCCAAGTCCAAGCTCAAGCGCTGGGAAGTGGTCGGCCGCGTCGGAGCATGACGTCATGATCCAGATGCAAACCAACCTCGACGTCGCCGACAATTCCGGCGCCAAGCGCGTGATGTGCATCAAGGTGCTGGGCGGCTCAAAGCGCCGTTACGCCACCGTGGGCGACATCATCGTGGTGTCGGTGAAGGAAGCGATGCCGCGCGGACGCGTCAAGAAGGGCGATGTGCGCAAGGCCATCGTCGTGCGTGTGTCCAAGGACATCAAGCGCAAGGACGGCTCCACCATCCGCTTCGACTCCAACGCCGCGGTGCTTATCAATAACCAGGGCGAGCCGATCGGCACCCGGATATTTGGACCGGTGCCGCGCGAACTGCGCGCGAAGAACCAGATGAAGATCATTTCGCTCGCGCCGGAGGTTCTCTAAATGACCGCCCGCATTCGCAAAGACGACACGGTGATCATCATCGCCGGCAAGGACAAGGGCCGCTCGGGCCGCGTCATTAAGGTGATGCCCAAGGAAGATCGCGTCGTCGTTGAAGGCCTGAATATGGCCAAACGGCACACCGCGCCGAGCGTGGCCCACCCGCAAGGCGGGGTCATCGCCAAGGAAGCGCCGCTGCACATTTCAAATGTCGCGCTGCGCGATCCCAAGACGGGCAAGCCCACGCGCGTTTCCTACAAGTTCGTGGGCGAAGGCGCGCAACGCCGCAAGGTTCGCGTTGCGAAAGGTTCTGGAGTGCAGATCGATGTCTGAGACGCCTGCCGATAAAGGCGCGAAGGCCAAAGCGGCTGCAGCGGAAAAGAAGGCGAAGGCGGCCGCCAGCGCTTCAAAGCCGCGCGCGCCCAAGCCGGCCGATTACGTGCCGCGCATGAAAGAACGCTACAGCAAGGAAATTCGCGCCAAGCTGAAGAACGAGTTCAAGTACACCAACGAGATGCAAATCCCGCGTCTCGAGAAGATCGTGATCAATATGGGCGTCGGCGAAGCGACGGCCGATTCCAAGAAGCTGACCTCCGCTATCGAGGCGCTCGCGGCGATTTCCGGCCAAAAGCCGGTGGCGACCAAGGCGCGCAAGTCGATCGCGGCGTTCAAGCTCCGCGAAGGCATGAGCGTCGGCGCCAAGGTGACGCTGCGCAAGGATCAGATGTACGAGTTCCTCGATCGTCTGGTCACCATCGCGCTGCCGCGCGTGAAGGACTTCCGCGGCTTGAACGGCAAGAGCTTCGATGGCCGCGGCAATTACGCCATGGGCATCAAGGAGCACATCGTGTTCCCCGAGATCAATTACGACCAGATCGACCAGGTCTGGGGCATGGACATCGTCGTCTGCACCACCGCGCGCACCGACGCTGAAGCCAAGGCTTTGTTGAAAGAGTTCGATTTCCCGTTCCGGAACTGATCCTGAAACCACCCCAGGATCCACCCCTGAACGCACCGGGAGAGAGTGAGAGTATGGCCAAGACGAGTTCCATCGAGCGCAACAGGAAGCGCGAACGGCTGGCGAAGAAGTACGCCGCACGCCGCGCCAAGCTGCGCGCAGCGGCGCTGAACGAAGATCTTCCGCTGGAAGAGCGCTTCGCGGCGCGGCTGAAGCTCGCGCAACTGCCGCGCAATTCTTCGGAGACGCGCGTGCGCAATCGCTGCGAGCTAACCGGGCGCCCGCGCGCGTTCTACCGCAAACTGAAACTCTCGCGTATCGCGCTGCGCGATCTGGCCTCCAAGGGCCAGATCCCCGGCATGGTCAAGTCGAGCTGGTAAGGGAGCGCTGATAGATGAACATCAACGATCCCGTCGGCGATCTGATCACCCGCATCCGCAATGCGCAGCTGCGCGGGCGTTCGAAACTGGTTTCCCCAGCATCGACGCTGCGCGCACGCGTCCTCAAGGTCCTGAAGGACGAAGGCTACATTCGCGATTACCGCGAGATCGAGAACGAGGGCCGCAAGGAACTCGAGATCGAGCTCAAGTATTTCGAGGGCGCGCCGGCGATCCATGAAATCCAGCGCGTGTCCAAGCCGGGCCGTCGCGTTTATTCATCGATCAAGGATCTTCGCCTGGTTCGCAACGGTCTCGGCATCTCGATCATCTCCACCCCAAAGGGCGTGATGAGCGATGCCGCCGCGCGCGACGCCAATGTCGGCGGCGAAGTGCTTTGCGAGGTCTATTAAGATGTCCCGCCTCGGCAAGAAACCGATCCCCGCTCCCAATGGCGTCACCATCACGGTGAAGGGCCAGGACGTGAACGTGAAGGGTCCCAAGGGCGCGCTTAATTTCCGCGCTCATGACGACGTTGAAGTGTCGTTCGGCGATGGCGCGCTTTCGGTGAAGCCGCGTCACGAAACCGCGCGCGCCCGCGCGCTGTGGGGCACCACGCGCGCCGTGCTCGCCAACAACGTCAAGGGCGTCACCGAAGGGTTCGAAAAGAGCCTCGAAATGACCGGCGTCGGCTATCGTGCGGCGATGCAGGGCAAGAACCTGCAGATGCAGCTCGGCTACAGCCACGAGATCATTTACCAGCCGCCCGAAGGCGTGACGATCGCGACGCCGAAGCCGACTGAAATCAAAGTCAGCGGCATCGATCCGCAGGTCGTTGGCCAAGCCGCCGCTGAAATCCGTTCTTATCGCCCGCCCGAGCCCTACAAGGGCAAAGGCGTGCGTTATGCCGGCGAGCACATTCGCCGCAAAGAAGGCAAGAAGAAGTAAGCCCCATGCCGCGCAAACTCGATCCCGTGGCCCGCAGGGCCCAACGCACCCGGACCCGCGTGAAGAAGCTCGCTGGCGAAGGCCGGCTGCGCCTTTCGGTGTTCCGCTCTTCGAAGCACATCTCGGCGCAACTGATCGACGACGCCAAGGGCGTCACCGTCGCCGCCGCCTCGACGCTGGACGAAGCGTTCAAGAAGTCGGGCAAGAAGAGCTCCGACAAAGCCGGCGCCGCCGAGATCGGCAAGCTGATCGCCCAGCGCGCGCTCGCGGCGGGCAAGAAAAGCGTCGTGTTCGATCGCGGCCGTTACGTGTTTCATGGCCGGGTGAAAGCCCTGGCTGACGCCGCCCGCGAGGGCGGTCTCGATTTCTGAGGACGAGAGCATGACCGACGAAACCGCAGGCGGCCCGCCGGCTGACAGCCCCGCTCCCGATCAGCGCCCAGCGCGTGGACCGCGTGGTCCGCGCCGTGGCGGCCCTGGCGGCGGCAGAGGCCCGCGCCGTGACGACAGAAACCGCGGCGGCGCCCCGGAAGAGCGCGCCGAGGGCGAACTTGTCGACAAGCTCGTTGCGATCAACCGCGTCGCCAAGGTCGTGAAGGGCGGCAAGAACTTCGCGTTCGCCGCGCTTGTCGTCGTGGGTGACAAGAAGGGCCGCGTCGGCTTTGGGCATGGCAAGGCGCGCGAAGTGCCGGAAGCCATCCGCAAGGCCACCGACGAAGCCAAGAAGTCGTTGGTGCGCGTTCCGCTGCGCGAGGGCCGCACACTCCATCATGACGGCGCCGGCCGTTGGGGCGCGGGCAAGGTGATGCTGCGCGCTGCGCCTGCGGGCACCGGTCTCATCGCGGGCGGCCCGATGCGCGCTGTTCTCGAAGTTCTCGGCGTGTCGGACGTGGTGGCCAAGTCGAAGGGATCTTCAAATCCCTACAACATGGTGCGCGCGACGTTTGATGCGTTGAAGGAACAGAGCTCGCCGCGCCAGGTCGCGAACCGCCGCGGCCTGAAGGTCGCGGATCTGGTTTCGCGCCGCAAGGACGGCGCGAGCCTTGGCGAAGTGCCGGCGGAGGGTTGATAGATGGCGACCGCGAAGAAAGCCGCCGCCGGCGGCAAGATCAAAGTGCGCCGCACCGGCAGCCCGATCCGCCGCGAAGGCGATCAGCGCGCCACGCTTCTGGGCCTGGGCCTGAAGCGGGCGAACCAGGTTGTTGAACTGGAGGATACGCCTTCAGTGCAGGGCATGATCCGCAAGGTCAGCCACCTGGTCGAAGTCGTGAAATAAGGGCGGCCTCGCCGCCGGAGTGTGATGTGATGAAACTGAACGAACTGGCCGACAATCCTGGCGCCACAAAGAAGCTGATGCGCGTTGGCCGCGGCGTCGGCTCCGGCAAGGGCAAGACCGGCGGGCGCGGCGTCAAGGGCCAAAAGTCGCGCCGGGGGGTTTCCATCAATGGCTTCGAAGGCGGCCAGATGCCGCTCCACATGCGCATGCCCAAGCGCGGCTTTAACGCGCTCAACAGCAAGCGCACCCAGTGGATCAATCTGGCCACGCTGCAAAACGCCATCGATAACAAGAAGATCGACGCCAAGTCGGAGATCACCGAAGACACCCTGGTCGAGGCCGGAGTGGTGCGGCGGAAGAAAGATGGCGTGCGCCTCCTTGCGCGCGGAGAGCTGAAGGCCAAAGTGAGCATCACCGTAACCGGCGCCTCCGCTGCGGCCATCGCCGCGGTTGAAAAGGCCGGCGGTAAGGTGACGCTGCTGAATCCGCCTGCCGCGGACGAGGCTGCGGCCTAAGGTTCGCTCTCCGCAGGGGGAGTTTTCCCGCTCGCCGGGACCACAAAGTCGGAGCAGCGCGCCCACATGGCTTCAGCCGCAGAACAACTTGCCGCAAACGTCAACTTCGCGGCGTTCGCGAAGGCCACCGAGCTTCAACAGCGGATCTGGTTCACCCTGATCGCGCTCGTCGTCTATCGCGTCGGCACGTTCATTCCGATCCCGGGCATCGATCCGGCCGCGTTCGCGCAAGCGTTCCAGCAGCAATCGGGCGGCATCCTGGGCATGTTCAACACGTTCTCCGGCGGCGCCGTGGAGCGGATGGCGATCTTCGCGTTGAACGTCATGCCTTACATCTCGGCCTCGATCATCATGCAGTTGATGGCGACTTCGATCCCATCGCTGGAGCGCCTGAAGAAGGAAGGCGAGGTCGGCCGCAAGCAGATCAACCAATATACGCGCTATCTCACGCTCGTTCTGGCGGTGGTTCAGTCCTACGGAATTTCCATCGGGCTGCAGTCGAGCGCAGGCGTAGTCGCCAACCCTGGCCTATTCTTTGTCGCCTCCACCGTGATCACGCTAACCGGGGGCACGATGTTCCTGATGTGGCTGGGCGAGCAGATCACCGCGCGCGGCGTGGGCAACGGCATTTCTCTGCTGATCTTCGCCGGCATCGTCGCGGACGCCCCGCGCATTATCGCCCAGACCCTGGCGCTGGTGCGGGAAGATCCCAGCAAGACCTTCGGCGTCTTTATGATCGCGATCGTCATGCTCGCGGCCATCGGCTTTATTGTCTTCATCGAGCGTTCGCAGCGGCGCCTTGTCGTGCAGTACCCCAAGCGGCAGCAGGGCAATCGCATGTTCATGGGCGAAAGCTCGTTCTTGCCGCTCAAGCTCAATACCGCGGGCGTTATTCCGCCGATCTTCGCGTCGTCGCTTCTGATGCTGCCCACCACGATCATCGGGTTCATGGGCATGGGCGCCAACGCGCCCGAGTGGGTCAGCACGATGCAGGGCTATATCGGTTACGGTAAGCCCGGCCACATGATGCTTTATGCCCTCGGCATTGTCTTCTTCTGCTTCTTCTACACATCGATCGTGTTCAACCCGGAAGAGACGGCGGACAATCTGCGCAAGTACGGCGGCTTCCTGCCAGGCATTCGCCCGGGCAAGAAGACGGCGGAATATCTCGATTACGTGCTGACCCGGCTGACCGTGCTTGGCGCGGCCTACATCACCGTCGTCTGCCTGCTGCCGGAGATTTTGATCTCCTATTACGCCGTGCCGTTCTATCTGGGCGGCACCTCCGTGCTCATCGTCATCTCCGTGACGCTCGATACGGTGGCGCAGATTCAGTCACACTTGGTGGCCCACCAGTATGAGGGCTTGATCAAGCGCTCCAAGCTGCGCGGCAATACCGGCGGGTTGGTCAAGAAATGAACCTGATCCTGTTCGGTCCCCCAGCGGCCGGGAAGGGAACGCAAGCCAAGCGGCTCACCGCCGAGCGGGGCTACGTACAGCTCTCAACCGGCGACATGCTGCGCGCCGCGCGCAAATCCGGCTCCGAGTTGGGCCAGCGCGTCGCTGCGATCATGGATGCAGGCTCACTGGTCTCCGACGAGATCGTCATCGCGCTGATCGAAGAGGCGCTCGCCGCGAACCGTCAGGCGCCCGGCTTCATTTTCGATGGCTTTCCACGCACCGTCGCGCAGGCGGAAGCTCTGGACGCGATGCTCGCGCGCCACGGCAAGCAGATCGAGCGCGTGGTGCGGCTCGAGGTCGATTCCCAAAAGCTGATGGATCGGGTCGCCAAGCGCTTCGCGGAAGAGGGGCGCGCCGACGACAATCCTGAGAGCTTCAAAGTGCGCCTGGACGCCTATCTGGCTCAGACCGCGCCTCTGCTTCCTTATTATGAGAAGCAAGGAAAACTGACCGGCGTGGACGGCATGGCGGGCGTCGAGGATGTTGCCCGCGCCATCGCCAAGGCGATCGATACACAGTAGAGCAGCCCTCGGCCGGACGTTCCCGACGCCCCCGGGAGGGCCAGGGCAGGGGCGTCTAGGGCCGAATTCCGGTCCTGGGCGGCTGCAATCCGCCGCCCCCCCTTGCATTCAGGCCGTGGGCACCCGATTTGATGGCTCCTGGGCGGCACAAACGCCGCACGGGGAGCACGTTTCGGCTGGTTGACGCGGCAATTCGCCTCGCTATAACCGCCAACTTCGCGAACACCTCACCCGCGATGCCCCCCGGGCCCAACGGTCCGGCGGCGTCGCGCCTATTGCGTTTGGAGCACCGCTGCCATGGCTCGTATCGCCGGCGTAAACATACCGACCCAGAAGCGCGTTGTGATCGCGCTGCAATACATCCACGGGATCGGCCAGCACTACGCCAAGGAAATCTGCCAGAAAGCCGGCATTGGCGATGAGCGCCGCGTCAGCGAACTCACCGACGCGGAAGTTCTCCAAATCCGCGAAGCGATCGATCGCGATTACACCGTTGAGGGCGATCTCCGCCGCGAAACCGCGACCAACATCAAGCGCCTGATGGATCTTGGATGCTATCGCGGCCTGCGTCACCGCAAGGGCCTTCCGGTTCGCGGCCAGCGCACGCACACCAATGCGCGCACGCGCAAAGGTCCCTCCAAGCCGATCGCCGGCAAGAAGCAAGCAACAAAGAAATAAGGACACGCCGCGATGGCTAAGGAATCGACGCGAGTTAAGAAGCGCGAGCGTAAGAACATCGTCACGGGCGTCGCGCACGTGAACGCCTCGTTCAACAACACGATGATTACGATCGCCGATGCGCAAGGCAACACGATCTCGTGGTCGAGCGCCGGCACCATGGGGTTCAAAGGCTCGCGCAAGTCGACGCCGTACGCCGCGCAGGTCGCCGCCGAAGACGCCGGTCGCAAGGCGATGGAACACGGCATGCGCACGCTGGAAGTGAACGTGTCGGGCCCTGGCTCGGGCCGTGAGAGCGCGCTGCGCGCGCTGCAAGCCGTCGGGTTTACTGTGACGTCGATCCGCGATGTTACGCCGATACCACACAATGGATGCAGACCGCCGAAGCGCCGCCGCGTCTAAGAGAAACTTTCGTATCGGCGCGCGAAGAAGACGCCGCGCCAATGATGGATGATATGATGTCGATCGAAAAGAACTGGCTCGAACTAATTCGCCCGAAGAAGCCCGTGATCGAGCACGCATACGATGCGGCCCGGCGCGCGACTTTGATCGCAGAACCTCTGGAGCGGGGCTTCGGCCTGACGCTCGGCAATGCGCTGCGCCGAGTGCTGTTGTCCTCGCTGCAGGGCGCGGCCATCACATCGGTGCAGATCGATGGCGTCGTGCACGAGTTCAGCTCGATCCAGGGCGTACGCGAAGACGTCACCGACATCGTGCTGAATCTGAAGCAGGTGGCGATCCGCATGCGCGGGGAAGGCCCCAAGCGCGTGATGCTCACCAAGACCGGCCCCGGCGAAGTGAAGGCCGGCGACATCCAGACCGTCTCCGACATGGAGATCTTGAACCCCGACCTGGTGATCTGCACGCTCGATGACGGCGCCTCCGTGCGCATGGAGCTGACGATCAACAACGGCAAGGGCTACGTGCCGGCCGAGCAGAACCGTCCTGACGATGCGCCGATCGGGCTGATCGCCATCGACTCGATCTATTCGCCCGTGCGCCGTGTCGCCTATCGCGTGGACAACACTCGCGAAGGCCAGGTGCTCGATTACGACAAGCTCGTCATCGAGGTGGAGACCAACGGGGCGATCCGTCCGGAAGATGCGATCGCCTATGCGGCCCGTATTCTCCAGGATCAGCTGCAGGTGTTCATCACCTTCGAAGAACCGAAGGCGAAGAAAGAGGGCGCCGACAAGCCCGACCTGCCGTTCAATCCCGCGCTGCTCAAGAAGGTCGATGAGCTTGAGCTTTCGGTGCGCTCTGCGAACTGCCTGAAGAACGACAACATCGTTTACATCGGCGATCTCATCCAGAAGTCGGAAGGCGAGATGCTGCGCACGCCGAACTTCGGGCGCAAGTCGCTCAACGAGATCAAGGAAGTGCTGGCCTCGATGGGTCTGCACCTTGGGATGGCGGTCGAGAACTGGCCGCCGGACAACATCGAAGACCTCGCAAAAAATACGAAGATCAGATCTAAGGCGGACGTGTCATGCGCCACGGCGTTGGAACAAAGAAACTCAACCGCACTGCCAGCCATCGCCAGGCGATGTTCGCCAATATGGCGGCGGCCCTGGTCAAGCACGAGCAGATCGTGACCACGCTGCCGAAGGCCAAGGCGCTGCGCCCCGTGGTCGAACGCCTGGTCACGCTGGCCAAGAAGGGCGATCTGGGCGCGCGCCGCCTGGTGCTCTCGCGCATGCGCGATGAGACCCAGACCAAGAAGCTCTTCGACACGCTCGCGCCGCGCAAGGCCCGCGCCGGGGGGTATACGCGGGTGCTCAAGGCAGGCTTCCGCCGCGGCGACAACGCGCCGCTTGCCGTGATTGAGTTTGTCGATCGCGACGAGGACGCGCGCGGCCTGGACAGCGGCCCGCGCCCCGAAGCCATCTACACCGACGAAGGCTGAGAGCGCAGACGCTAGAAATCAAACAAGTCAGGACGGGCCGCCGATGAGGCGGCCCTTTCTGCATGGAGAGCTGTGGGATTGGCGGCAGGTTCGCAGCGCTGTCACAAGCGCCGCTTAGAGAGGCGCCCATGAACATGTTTCGCCAAGCCGTCCTCGCTGTCGCGTTATTGCTCGCGGCATGCGCGCACCAGGTCGCTGCGCCGGCGCCCGGCGCGCCCGCTGAGGACATCACGATCCTCGTTTCTCTGGATGGATTTCGCCCGGACTATCTGGATCGCGGCCAGACGCCCGCATTGTCAGCGCTCGCAGCTGACGGCGTGCGCGCGGCGATGCGCCCAAGCTTTCCATCGGTGACGTTTCCAAACCACTACACGCTGGTGACGGGCCTCCGCCCGGACCACAACGGCATGATCAACAATCGCATGGAGGATCCCGAGCGGCCGGGCGTCGTGTTCACGCTCCCGGACCGCGAGGTCGCCGCCGATCCGATCTGGTGGGCTGATGGCGTCCCGATCTGGGTGAGCGCCGAGCGCGCCGGCGTGCGCACCGGGACGATGTTCTGGCCCGGCTCCGACTATGAATTGTTTG
Organism: Hyphomonadaceae bacterium; assembly: GCA_041398345.1. GTDB lineage: Bacteria > Pseudomonadota > Alphaproteobacteria > Caulobacterales > Aquidulcibacteraceae > Vitreimonas. The sequence continues at coordinate 75,975 of JAWKUY010000010.1, forward strand.
ACGTGCGTCCGAGCCGCTGGCGCGCATTCGATCAATCGCTTTCCGGCTTTGCGCGCGTTGATGGCCTGTTGGCTTGGATCGATCTGCCGGCCGCCGAACGCCCGCGCTTCTTCACTCTGTACTTCGACCTCGTCGATACCGCCGGCCATCGCTACGGCCCCAACTCAAGCGATGTCACCGCTGCAGCCGCGGAGGTCGACGCCGCCATCGCGCGCCTGATGCAAGGGTTGGCTGAGCGCGGCTACGCCGATCACGCAAACATCGTCATCGTGGCCGATCACGGCATGAGCGAAATCGCCGACGACCGAATCATTGATCTTGGCGTTGGGCCCGAGATCGCTCGCGTGATCTGGGATGGCCCATTTGCTGGGATTGCGCCCGCCGCCGGCCACGAGGCCGAGGCCGAAGCGGCGTTGCTTGGCCGCCGCGACCACGGCGAGTGCTGGCGCAAGGGGGAGCTGCCGCCACGCTTTCACTACGGCGCGCACCGGCGCGTCCCGGCGATCATTTGTCTGGCCGATCGCGGGTGGCGCTATCGGAGCGCACAGCTGCCCCAATATCCCGGCCCCAACAGAGGCGCCCACGGATATGATCCCGCCGACCCCGAAATGGCGGCGGCGTTCATCGCTTACGGGCCCGCCTTTCGCAGGGGCGTTACGCTGGCGGCGTTCGACAACGTCTCTGTGTATCCGCTGCTGATGCGCCTGATTGGCGTTGCGCCGGAGGCCAATGACGGCGCCCTCGCAGACACCGCAGCCGCGCTGCGCTGACGCGGGCGACATGACAGGCGCACGGGCCAGTGCTTGACTCGATAATTAACAAATGGGAGAAAGATTGCCGACATCAAGAAGGAGTGCGCCGTGTCGGATCTTTATCGTCCGAAGGGACTGTCCAGCGCCATTTGCTACGTTGATGCAAAGGCGGCGTTCCGTTGGCTCGAAGAGGCGTTTGGGTTCGAGCCGTTGATGGTGATCCTCGACGAGAACGACAATCTTGCGCATTCGGAAATGAAGTTCGGCGAAAGCGTCTTGATGGTGGGCAATGAATGGAGCGCCGACCACAAGAGCCCGCGTTCGCTTGGCGGCAAGAATACGCAGACCGTTCATGTCCAGCTTGAGCGCGGGGCCGACATCGACGTTCACTGTGAGCGCGCGCGCAAAGCAGGCGCGGAGATTTTGCAGGCGCCAGACACCCAATTCTACGGCGACCGCACCTATCGCGCGCGCGACCCTGAAGGCCATATCTGGACTTTCGGCGTGACGCTTCAGGAAATGACCCCGGCCGAGTGGGACGCGGCGAGCGGATTGAAGACCCGCACACGCCTATGAGCCGCAGCGCGAGCATAGATCGCACATTCGCCGCGCTCGCCGATCCGGCCCGGCGCCGCGTCGTCGAGCTCCTGGGGCAACGGCCGCGCCGGGCGGGCGAACTTGCGGACGCCATTGGGCTCGCGGCCCCGGCCATGAGCCGTCACTTGCGCCTGCTCAAGCAGTGCGGATTGATCGAGGAGGCGCATCCGGAGTTCGATGCGCGCGTGCGGATCTACAGCCTGAAGACGGGCGCGATGGCGGACTTGAAGAGCTGGCTGTCGCGCACCGAAGAACTCTGGGCCGCTCAGCTTGGCGCGTTCAAGGCGCACGTTGAGAAGAAGGGTAAGTGAGCGCGGTCATCGTATCTGTGCGCGTGCGCGCGCCGCCTGCAGAGACCTTTCGCATCTTCACGGAGGAAATCGGCGCATGGTGGCGCCCCAACGCCCTGTTTCAAATCACGCCGCGCGGCGATGGCCAGCTGCGCTTTGAGCCCGGAGAGGGCGGGCGCCTTGTCGCCGCCCTTCCCGACGGCAAGGAATTTGAAGTCGGCCGCATCGCCGTCTGGGTCCCGGGTGAGCGCCTCGCTTTCAGCTGGCGGCAGGCCACGTTCGCGCCCGATCAGGCCACGCGAGTTGAGGTGCGCTTTGAACCCGTTGGCGATGAAACCCGCGTCACAATCGAGCACCAGGGTTGGGACGCCGTGCCTCAGACCCACGCGGCGCGACATAATTTCCCGCTTCAGGCGTTTCAGATGCGCCTCGGCGAGCACTGGCGCGCTGTGCTGGGGGCCATGGCGTCGCAGGCGGGCGGACGAGCCTAATCCCCGCCATGTTTCCGCCAAGTCGCGGGGCATGATCGCGCCCGCAGATTCTGAGGCGGCTCTATGAAAATCACTCGTTCGACGTTGCTGAAGGCCTCTCCTTATGTCGCGCTGATCGCGGGTTTCGCCGGGGGCGCTCTGGCCATCGGGCCAATGGCGCAGGCGCCGCAAGCGGATGCGCCGTCGCGCGCGCCAGGCGATCCATACTTGCAGCTGGTCCAGGCCGAGCCGCTGGTCCGTGCGCCGTCGAGCCGCGCGGAGATGCAGCTTTCGTTTGCGCCGGTCGCGGCGCGCGCCGGCCCTGCGGTCGTGAACGTTTACGCGCAGCGGGTCGTGCGCTCGATGTCGCGCGATCCCTTCTTCGGCCGGTTTAGCGGCCCGCGCGTGGAGCAATCGCTCGGCTCGGGGGTCATCGTGCGTCCCGACGGCGTCATCGTCACCAACAACCACGTGATCGAGGGCGCTCAGTCGCTCAAGGTCGTGCTCGCGGACCGGCGTGAATTCGATGCCGAATTGGTGCTCGCCGATCCGCGCGTGGATTTGGCGGTGCTGCGCATTCATGCTGATGGCAGCTTGCCGTCGCTGCCGTTCGCTAACACCAATGACGCCGAGGTCGGCGATCTGGTGCTGGCGATCGGCAATCCGTTCGGCCTGCAGCAGACCGTCACCAGCGGCATAATCTCGGCGCTCGCGCGCACCGAGGTCGGGGTCAGCGATTACGCCTTCTTTATCCAGACCGACGCGGCCATCAATCGCGGCAATTCCGGCGGCGCGCTCGTGGACATGAACGGCGCCCTTGTCGGCATCAACAGCGCCATCTTCTCCGAAAGCGGGGGCTCCAACGGCATCGGCTTCGCCATTCCTTCGGAGATGGTGCGCCGTGTCGTCGAGAGTGCTGTCTCGGGCGGCACCACCGTAATCCGGCCCTGGCTGGGCGCGCGGCTGCAAACAGTGACTCAGGAACTCGCTAACTCACTAGGGCTGCCGCGGCCCGAGGGCGCGCTCGTCACCGAGCTTTATCCGCGCGCCTCGGGAGAGCGCGCAGGTTTGCGCGATGGCGATGTGATCTTGTCCGTAGCCGGCGCCGAAGTGCGTGACGAGGCCAGCATCCGCTACCAGTTCGCCACTCAAAGGCCGGGCTCGCGCGTGCCGCTGGTTGTGTTGCGCGACGGGCGGCGCATGACGCTCAACGCCAGCGCCGAAGCGCCCCCGGGCGGCGCCCCTCAGGCGCGTGAGCTTTCCGGCCGGCATCCGCTTTCGGGAGCGCGCGTGGTGACGCTCACGCCAGCCACCGCCGAAGCCTCGGGCCTCGATCCGTTCGCCGACGGGGTGTTCATCCAGGCGCTTGACCGCAACGGCGTGGCCGCGCGCGTGGGTTTCCGCCCCGGCGACATTATCGATGAGGTCAACGGTCAGACGATCCGCGACGCCAATCAACTCGATCGCGTCATGGGCTCTGCGGGCACGTGGGTCATCGGCGTCGAGCGCAACGAACAGCGCGCCGAAATCCGGTTCTGACGAAGCCATGACCGTGCGGCGTCAAGCGGAGTGTCAGCCGCCTCCGCTGATCCCATCAGGCCGCTGCAGGTTGTGCAAAGCGTCGGCCGCGTCTCGGTCCTGATAGCCAGAGCGCCGGCCGTTCCGGCAGCGAACGACGCTCTGAACCCGGGTTCCCGTGACCGGGCGAATGCGGCAGCGGCGGCGGCTGGCGGCATCTTCCGCCTGCGTCTGCTCCGTCGCTTGTGGCGCGGCGTTAGCCGCCGGGGCAGGCGCTGGCGTTGTCGTCTGCAAGAGGGTAGCCAAAACTAGACCTAGCATTGTGTTCTCCCGGCTCGTAGGTGGAGCAATTCACGGTATGGCCAAAACACACCGCGTTCTAGGGCGAGGCCTGTCACGATCCGGAGAGGAACGGCGCTGCTTGCCGCATCGCCATTGCGCCAGGCGGAAATTTCCGAAACGTCCCGGCTCTGAGAGCGCGGCCCTTGCCCGCCGGTGGCGTTCAGTCGATCGCTGGGCCATCTAAGGAAGATGTCAGATCTGTTTGAAGCCGCCGGCATGAGCGGGGACGCCCCGGCGCCTCTGGCTGAACGCCTGCGTCCGCGGAAGCTGAGCGAGGTTGTCGGCCAAGACCACCTGCTCAAACCGCAGGGGCCCATCGGGCGGATGGTGGGCCAGAAGCGCTTGGCGTCGATGGTGCTGTGGGGCCCGCCGGGCGTCGGCAAGACCACGATCGCGCGCTTGCTTGCCGAAGAAACAGGGCTGGAGTTTCAGCAGATCAGCGCCGTTTTCTCTGGCGTCGCCGACCTGAAGAAGGCCTTCGAAACGGCCAAGGGCAGACGCGCTTCGGGCAAGGGCACGTTGCTGCTCGTCGATGAAATCCATCGCTTCAACCGCGCCCAGCAGGACGGCTTTTTGCCTTACGTGGAACAAGGCGTGGTGACCCTCATCGGGGCCACGACCGAGAACCCCAGTTTTGAGATCAATGCGGCGCTGCTTTCGCGCGCGCAGGTGTTCGTGCTCAAGCGGCTCGACGACGCCGCGCTGGAGCTCTTGCTCCAGCGTGCGGAAGCGCTTTTGGAGCGCAAGCTGCCGCTCACCGGCGAGGCGCGCGCCGCGCTCTGCAATCTCGCCGACGGCGACGGGCGCTACCTGCTGACACTTGCGGAGGAACTCTTTGCGCTGGATCCGAAGGCGCCGCTGGACGCGGCGGCGCTCGGCGAACTCCTGCAAAAACGCGCTCCCGCTTACGACAAGGATCGCGAGGAGCACTACAATCTCATTTCTGCGCTGCATAAGAGCATTCGCGGTTCAGACCCGGACGCAGCGATCTATTGGCTCGCGCGCATGGTGACGGGCGGCGAAGATCTGCTGTTTATCGCCCGGCGCCTGGTGCGCGCGGCCGCAGAGGATATCGGTCTTGCTGATCCCACGGCGCTGCTGATCGCCAACGCCGCCAAGGACGCCGTCCATTTTATCGGCCCGCCGGAAGCGGAGCTGCATTTGGCGCAGGCCGTGCTTCATCTGGCCACAGCGCCAAAGTCCAACGCGGCTTATGTGGCCTGGAAACAGGCCAAGGCGGCGGCGGGCGAGACGGGCGCGCTGGGGCCGCCGATGCACATCCGTAATGCGCCCACAAAGCTCATGAAGGAGCTGGGGTATGGCGCAGGATATCAATACGACCATGACGCAGAGGGCGGCTTTTCAGGGCAGAGCTATTTTCCTGACGAGATGAAGCGGCGGGTGTTCTATGCGCCGGAGGGCCGTGGCCGTGAGGCCGCGATCAAAGAGCGCCTGGAGCACTGGTCGAAGAGCCGGGCGGGAAAGACGGAAAAGGGCTGATCTGGTTCGCCTGCCCGGCGAGCTGACCTTACTCCGGCGCCTACTCTCAGTTACGGTTACGCTTCCAAAGGGGGATGCTCTGATGCTGCGCCGTAGTCTTTTTGCTTTTGTTACGTTGCTGGCTGCGGGCGCGGCGGCGGAAGAGCAGCGCGAACCGGCGCGGACGTTCGTGGCCGCAGATGTGTTCAATCTCGAATACGCCGATACGCCGCGCATTTCCCCCGATGGCCAGTGGGTCGCCTATGTGCGGGTCTCGGCCGATATCATGGTTGATCGTTTTCGCCGTTCGATCTGGCTGATCGACAGCGCCGGGCGCCGGCACCGCCCGCTTGCCCAAGGCGCCGGCAATTACGGCTCGCCGGTTTGGTCGCCTGACGGGCGGGCGGTCGCCTACGTCGCCAGCGAAGCCGACAACACCGAGGTGCGGGTGTTCTATCTCGATAGCGAACGCTCGGCGACGCTCGCGCGCGCGCCAGGGGGAGCGGCGAATCTGGCTTGGTCTCCGGATGGACGCAGCCTGGCGTTCGAAGGATTTGTCGAAGAGAGCAACCCCGACCCTGCTTCGTTGCCGCCGCGCCCGGAAGGTGCGCAATGGGCCGATCCGGCGCGCGTCATCAACAGCGTTGTGTACCGGGCCGATGGGCAAGGCTACCTGCATGCGGGCTACCTGCAGATATTCCTGGTCCCGGCCGATGGCGGCACGCCGCGGCAGCTGACTTATCAGGCCCGCAATCACGACGGGCGCTTATCTTGGAACCCGCGCGGAGACCGGCTCGTCTTTGCAGCAAACGCTGAAGACGACTGGGAATACGATCCGGTCGAAAGCGACATCTATTCCATCGACGTCGTGTCCGGCGCGATCACGCGCCTCACCACTCGTGACGGCCCAGAGGCATCGCCGGTGCTTTCGCCGGACGGGCGCCTGCTCGCCTATGTCGGGTTTGACGATCGCCGCTTGGGATATCAGGTCAGCGAACTCTACGTCGCCAATGCCGACGGCTCGAATCCGCGTTCGCTGACGTCCTCATTCGATCGCGACATCAGCAATCCGCAGTGGGCGGGAAATGGCTCGATCTATTTTCTCTATGAGGATCACGGCGTCACCAAGCTCGGCCGCATGAGCGCTTCGGGCGGGCGGGTCACGACGATTTTGAGCAATGTCGGCGGCGCCGATATCGGGCGCCCCTACACGAGCGGGGCGTTTTCGGTGAATCGCGCCGGGCGCGTTGCGATCAATATCGCTGATTCACAGCGTCCGGCTGAACTTGCCATCACGTCAGGCGCGGGCGCGCGCCGCCTCACCGCGCTGAACGATGATATTCTGCGGGGCCGCGACATCCCGGCCGCCGAGCACATCGTGGCGACCTCCGGCGCTGATGGGCGCCCCGTTGACGCCTGGATCGTGCGCCCGCCGGGTTTCGATCCTTCGCGCACCTATCCGCTGTTGCTGGAGATCCATGGCGGGCCATTTGCGGCGTATGGCCCAAGCTTCTCCGCTGAGGTGCAGATGTTTGCCGCCGCCGGTTACATCGTAGTCTACGCCAACCCTCGCGGGTCGACGTCTTACGGCGGCGAGTTCGGCAATCTCATTCACCACAATTATCCGAGCCAGGACTACGACGATCTCATGGCCGTGGTGGACGCAACGATTGCGCGCGGGTCCGTCGACGCCCAAAGGCTGTTCGTGACCGGCGGTTCGGGCGGGGGCATTCTCACCGCTTGGATTGTGGGCACGACAAACCGTTTCCGCGCGGCGGTGGTGCAAAAGCCGGTGATCAACTGGACAAGCTTTGTGCTCACATCAGACGCCAACAATCTTTTTGCGCCGTACTGGTTCGGTGAGTTTCCCTGGGACGATGGCGCGCAGGAGCGCTACTGGGCGCGCTCGCCCCTGTCGCGCGTGGGCAATGTGACGACGCCGACGGCGGTGATGGTGGGCGAATCTGACTACCGCACCCCGCCAAGCGAAGCCGAGCAGTATTATCAGGCCTTGCGCCTGCGGCGGGTGCCGACGCGATTGATCCGGATTCCGGGCAGCCCGCACGACATCGCCTCCCGCCCGACGGGCATGATCGCCAAGGTTCGCAACACGCTGCAATGGTTCGCCGAGCACGGCGGGCCGCCTGTTCCAGATCCACGCACCGGGATTGCTGCAACGGGCGGCGCAACGCCCTAAGCTGGGGGCATGACAAAGCACGCGAGCAACACGCGGCGCGGGCCGGCTTCCGCTGAGGACGCCGCCCTGGCGCGCGGCCTTGTTCTGCATGAGGACGCGCACATCCTGGTCTTCAACAAGCCGTCCGGCATCTCTGTGCAGGGCGGATCGGGCGTTGAGCGCAGCCTGGAAGATTTGCTCGCCGTCTTTGCCAAGTCGAACGGCAAGCAGCCGCGCCTGGTCCACCGCCTCGACCGCGAGACTTCCGGCGTCATTGTCACCGCGCGGACCAAGCCAGCGGCTGCGTTCCTTTCCGATGCGTTTGCGGGCAGGCAGGTCGACAAGACGTATCTTGCGATCGTGTGCGGAGGCGCGCCTGCGCCGCCTGCCGGGGACATCTCCCTCGCGCTCAAAAAATCTTCCCGGCGCGGGCTCGACATCATGGAGGCCGGCTTCGACGGGCAGCCGGCGCTCACCCACTACCGGACCCTCGCGGCGGCGGGCGCCGCCGCCCTGGTTGAGCTCAAACCCGAAACTGGGCGCATGCACCAGCTGCGCGCGCATCTGGCCGCGATCGGGCGCCCAATCGCGGGGGACGGCAAGTATGGCGGGCTTTACCGTATCGGAGAAACCGAGATTCCCAGATTGATGCTGCATGCCGCCAGTCTTGATCTGCCCCATCCCGCCGGCGGGCGCGTGTGTTTCAGGGCGCCGCCGCCGCCCGCATTCGAAGCGGCGGCGGCAGCCCTTGGGCTCCAATCTCAGGCTTGAGCGGGTGCGCGGCGCGCTTACCTGCTAGACTGGGCGTCGGGGATTCCAGAGGACCTCAGCTCATGATTCGATCTTGGCTCGTTGTTGCCGCCCTTGCGCTCTCCGCCTGCGCGACCGCCGCCGCGCCGATCTACGGCGCCGCTCTCTCGCCCACGGGCGCGGGCTATTCCGAAACGCAAATTGAATCCAACCGCTATTTCGTCACCTATCGCGCTCCGCGCGGCGCCGAGGCCGGGCTGCTGCAGGATTATGCGCTGCTCCGCGCCGCGGAACTGACGCTGCAAAACCAGCACGAATGGTTCTGGGTTGATCGCCGCACCACCGATGAGCAGGAGCAGCGCCAGAACGGGCCGAGCATCGGCGTTGGCATTGGCGGGGGAAGCTGGGGCCGGCACAGCGGCGGCGGCGTCGGCGTGGGGGTGACGTTCCCGATAGGCGGCCAGAGCGCGCCGGTCGCGCGTTCAACTATGCTGGAGATCCGCTTTGGCGACGGGCCGAAGCCTGACGACGCCAACGCTTATGATGCGCGCTCGGTCGCGGGCAGCATCCGCGCCCGCATGGCGCCCGGCGGATGATGCAGGTCCTGCTTGTCGCACTGGGCGGGGCTGTCGGCGCGGCGTCGCGCTACGGCGCAAGCGTGGTGTTCGCGCGCATGTTCGGCTTGGCGTTTCCGTGGGGCACGCTTGCCGTCAATGTCGTCGGCGGGCTGGCCATGGGCGTGCTGGCGGCGCGTGTCGGGCCGGAGCAGGAAAATCTCCGCTTGGCCTTGGGGACCGGCGTTCTCGGAGGTTTCACCACCTTTTCGGCGTTTTCGCTGGAGGCGGTGCGGCTGATGGAGCATCAGCCCGGCCACGCCATGATCTACGCGCTCGCCTCGGTCCTGCTGAGCGTGGCGGCGTGTTGGGCCGGGCTTTATCTGGGGCGCGTATGAGGGCGGTGGAGACCGTTGAGGTTAGCGCCGATGACGGCGAGGCGCGGATCGACCGTTGGCTGCGCCGCCGTTACCCGCAACTCTCGCAGGGGCAAGTCGAAAAGCTGTTGCGCACGGGGCAAGTGCGCGTTGATGGCGCGCGGGTGAAAGCGTCGGATCGCGTTTCTCCGGGCCAGAGCGTGCGCGTGCCACCGCTTCCCGACGCTCCGCCGCGCCCGGCGCCGGGTTCGCTTTCGCCGAAGGACCAGGCGTTTGTGCGCTCGCTGGTAATCCATCGCGATGGCGATGTGATCGTGCTCAACAAGCCCCACGGCCTTGCCGTTCAGGGCGGGCCGAAGACGGTGCGCCACCTCGACGCGCTGATGGAGGGCTTGAAGTTCGACGCCGAGGCAAAGCCGAAACTTGTGCACCGGCTGGATCGCGACACCTCGGGGTGTCTTGTGCTTGCCCGCCACGCGCGCGCGGCTGCCTTCTTGACCGAGGCGTTTCGTGATCGCGACACCGACAAGATCTATTGGGCGATCGTGGTGGGGGCGCCGCGGCCGAAGGTTGGAGAGCTGCGCGGCTGGATGCGCAAGGCGCCGGGGCCGCGCGACGCAGATCGCGAAATGATGCAAAGGGCGGTGCAGAGCGATGAAGGGGCGGTGCACGCCGTCACGCAGTACGCGGTCATTTCGGCGGCGGCCCAACGCGCGGCCTGGGTGGCGCTCCGCCCGGTGACCGGGCGCACGCACCAGCTGCGTTTTCACATGGCCGAAATGGGCCACGCCATCGCGGGCGATCCCAAATACAAGTGCGATCGGCCCACCCCGAATGACCTGGATCGTGCGCTGATGCTGCATGCGCGCGCCATCAGGCTGCCGCACCCCTCGGGCGGCGAAATCAATGTCACAGCCAAGCTCCCGCCCCATATGCGCGCCGCGTTCGAGGCGTTGGGCTTTGATGAGAGCGACGCTCGCGACCCCTTCGAGCCGTTCGAGGCGCGCCGATGAAGGGCGCGCGCGAGGCCGACGCTATCGTCAACGCGAGCCGCGAGCTTTTGAATCAGGGTGATGCGGTCGGCGCCGAGCAGGTTTTGTCGCCGGTGTACTCCCAGTTCAGAACCGATGCGCCGGTGCTGCATCTGATGGGCCAGATCAAGAAGGCGCAGGGGCGCTTGCAGGAAGCCGAGCGCCATTTCCGCGCCGCGGTCGCCCATGGGCTCAGCGAGGGGCCTTATTACAACGAACTTGGCGTGGTGCTGCAGGCGCGCGGCGCCAATGATGAGGCGGTGCGCATGTTCCGCGCGGCGCTGGCGCTGGCGCCGCACATGACCATGGTGCGGGTGAACCTGATACGCTCCCTGATGGCGGTTGGCGATCTCGCCGAAGCGGAGCGCCAGGCGCAGGCCTACGTCGCCGTGAGCCCGGGTCCGGAAAGCTGGACGATGCTCAGCAACGTTCAGCGCGCGCAGGAGCGGCACGGCGACGCCCTTGCTTCCGCTGAGACGGCCTTGACCTTCGCGCCGGCGCTGCGCGCCTTGCGCTACAACGTCGCCACCGCATTGGAGAAGGTGGGCCGCGGTGCAGAGGCGCTGGATGGGTATGAGAAGCTCGCGCGCCAAAGCCTCGATACGCCCGAGCTTGCACTTAGTCTTGCGCGCGGCCTCTATGCCGCCGGGCGCAAGAAGGACGCGGAGGCGGCCGCCGAACAAGGCGTGGAGCGCTGGCCGGGATCGACCACGCTGCATGGGGCGCTGGCGCGCATGCGCTGGCTGCGCGGCGAGGGCGAGGGCTGCGTGTCCTCGCTTGAGGCGGCGATCGCGGAGCGGCCGAGTGACATGGCGCTGCGGCTGGCATGCGCTGACGCCTTGCATCGCGGCGCCCATCCCCAGAAGGCGTTCAAGGTTCTGGACGAGGCGCTTCGCCTCGCGCCGGACACCCCGGCCTTGCTGACCGCGATGGGCGTGGTGCTCGATGAGCTTGAGCGCCCGCTGGATGGGCTCAGGGCGTTGCGGCGCGTGGCCGAACTCACGCCGGAGTCGCGCGCGGCGCGGCGCAATTTGCTGTCGACGCTGCTGCGCGCGGGTCAGCCGGATGAGGCGCTGGGGCTGGCCAGGTCCCTCGCCGAGCAGGAGCCCGATGAGCAATACCTGATTGCCTGCATGACGACGGCGATGCGGATGCTCGGCGACCGCGCCTATCGTGAGCTGTGCGACTATGAGCGGCTGGTGCGCAGCTACGACATCGCGCCGCCGCGCGGCTATTTGACCGTGCAGTCCTTCAACGCGGACCTCGCGGCGTTGCTCCGCGCGGAGCACCAGACGTACGCGCATCCGCTGGATAAGCATCTCATCAACGGATCGCAGACGTCGCGCAATTTGAGTGCGGCGGAAGAGCCGGTTCTACGTCAGTTCTGGGGGGCGGTGGATGATGCGGTGCGCGACTACATCGATCGCCTGCCGCGCGACAGCCTGCCCGCGCGCCGGCGGGGCAAGAGCGCGCGCTATACGAGCGCGTGGTCGGTTCGCCTGATGGACGGCGCGCACCAGCCGAACCATGTGCATGACAGGGGCTGGATCAGCACTGCGTACTATGCTGCTCTGCTTGGCGCCGAGCGGCCCACAAACAATCGCTCGGGCTGGCTGAAATTCGGCGAGCCCAATCGCGCGCCGCGGGATTGCGCGCCCGAAAAAGTGGTTGAGCCGCGCGAAGGCATGCTGGTGCTTTTCCCCTCATATTTCTGGCATGGGACGTTCCCGTTCGAAGGCTCGGAACGTCTCAGCATGGCTTTCGATTTGGCGCCGGGCTGAAGGAGCGTTTTTCGTGACAGAAACAGCGCCGAGGCGCTTCTACAAACGCGCAAGCGCTTGCTCGATCGAGGCGGGCGGCGCCTGCGTCAAGCTGGACGAGCGCACGCTGCGCACGCCTGCGGGCGCCGAGTTTCGCGCGCCAACGCTGGCGCTCGCACAAGCCTGCGCCGAGGAGTGGAACGCTCAGGGTGAGCACATCATCCCAGCCTCCATGCCGGTAACGCAGCTGGCGTTCGCGGCGCTGGACTGGACCGCCAAGAGCCGGGACAAAATCGTGGAGTATGTCACAGCCTTCGGCGAGACGGATCTCTGCTGTCATCGCGCCGATGCGCCTGCAGATCTGGTCTCGCGCCAGGCGGCGGCGTGGGATCCTTTGATTGCGTGGGGCGCGGATGCGTTGGGCGCGCGTCTGGCCGTCGTCACCGGCGTGATCGCCGCACCGGCCAACGCATCAGCGCTGGCTGCGCTCAAGAGCCGTGCGAACAGGCTAGATGACTTCAGGCTGACGGCGCTGTCGCAGGCGGCCGGTCTCGCGGGTTCGGCCCTGATCGCGTTTGCGCTGCTCGAGGGGCGCCTCGGCGCCGAGGCCGCGTTCGCCGCCTCCGCCCTGGACAACCTCTACGCCCTGGAAAAATGGGGAGAGGACGCTGAGGCCCGTCAACAGCTGGAGCGGCTGAGGCATGACTTGCTGGCGCTTGAACGCTTCGTTCGAGCCTTGTCAGCGTGAGTTAGTTCCGCCATGCCGGGGCGTCGCGAAGCGGAGTGTTGAGCGAATGAAAGACATCATCGCAGCCCTTGAAGCCAAGCGCGCCGCCGCGCGCGCGGGCGGGGGCGAAAAGCGCCATGCCGCCCAGCACGCCAAGGGCAAGCTCACCGCGCGCGAGCGCGTCGATCTTCTGCTCGACGAGGGCTCCTTCGAGGAGTTCGACATGTTCGTCGAACACCGCTCGGCCGAGTTCGGCATGGAGAAGAACAAGATCCCCGGTGATGGCGTCGTCACCGGTTGGGGCACGATCAACGGGCGCCTTTGCTACGTGTTTTCGAAGGACTTCACCGTGTTCGGGGGCTCGCTCTCGCGCGCGCACGCGGAAAAGATCTGCAAAGTGCAGGACATGGCGATGAAGAACGGCGCGCCGATTGTCGGCATCTTCGACGCCGGCGGCGCGCGCATCCAGGAAGGGGTGGAGAGCCTCGCCGGTTACGCGGACATTTTCCAGCGCAACATCTTGGCGTCCGGGGTCATCCCCCAGATCAGCGTCATCATGGGCCCGTGCGCGGGCGGGGATGTATACAGCCCCGCGATGACCGACTTCATCTTCATGGTGAAGGACACCAGCTACATGTATGTCACCGGCCCCGAAGTGGTGAAGACGGTGACCAATGAGATCGTCACCCACGAAGAGCTGGGCGGGGCGCGCGTGCATGCGGCCAAATCCGGCGTTGTCGACGGCGCTTTCGAAAACGATTTCGAAACGTTGACGCAAATGCGCCGGCTCATCGATTTCCTGCCGCTCTCGAACCGCGAGAAGCCGCCCTCGCGCACGCACTATGACGACATCAATCGCGAGGAGCCTTCGCTCGACCGACTGATCCCCGACAATCCCAACAAGCCCTATGACATGAAGGAGTTGATCGAGAAGGTCGCCGACGAAGGCGATTTCTTCGAGATCGGCGCCGAGTTCGGCAAGAACATCCTAACCGGCTTCGTGCGTCTTGATGGATCGAGCGTCGGCGCCGTTGCGAACCAGCCCATGGTGCTCGCGGGCGTTCTCGATATCGACGCGTCCCGCAAGGCGGCGCGCTTTGTGCGCTTCTGCGACGCCTTCAACATCCCGATCGTCACCTTCGTGGATGTGCCGGGGTTTCTGCCGGGCACGCGCCAGGAACTGGGCGGGCTGATCAAGCACGGCGCAAAGCTGCTGTTTGCGTATGGCGAAGCCACGGTGCCGAAAGTCACGGTGATCACGCGCAAGGCTTATGGCGGCGCTTATGACGTGATGAGCTCCAAGCATTTGCGCGGGGACGTGAATTACGCCTGGCCCTCCGCCGAGATCGCGGTGATGGGCGCCAAAGGCGCGGTGGAGATCATTTTCCGCGCCGATATCGGCGATCCCGAGAAGATCGCCGAGCGCACCAAGGAATATCAGGATCGCTTCGCCAATCCGTTCGTGGCCGCTTCACGCGGCTATATCGACGATGTGATCATGCCGCGCGAAACCCGCCGGCGCATCATCCGCGCGCTCGGCACGCTGAAGAACAAGAAGCTCGAAAACCCCTGGAAGAAGCACGATAACATTCCGCTGTGAGGAATCCGGTTCGATCAACATAGAGCGTCATTCCGGGGCGACGCGAAGCGTTGAACCCGGAAGCCAGGTGATGACAGAGCGTCGTGCGTTTGCCCTGGGTTCCGGATCGCGCTCCGCGCGTCCGGAATGACGGAATGAGCGGTGATCCAACAAGCGCGCACCCTCTCCCTCCGTTGGGAGGGAGAGGGTAGAGTGAGGGTGGGGCGCGAACGCGCAGATGAAGCTCAGGCGGCGTGACTAGCAGCCCACAATCCCGCCTCAATCGGCGCGCCTAGATCGGCGGCGACGAGGGACGTGGAGGGCGCTCATGCGTTCGCTATTGTGTTCGGCGGCTGCGCTATCGCTTGCGCTTGCTGCGCCAACGGCCGTTGCTCAATCCGCTGACGAGATGCTGCTGCAGATGGAAACCGTCATGGCCGACGCAGAGGCCGCGGCTGTCCATCCCGGTGATGAGGATTTGAGCTGCGAGGCGCTCCAGGCGGACATGAACGCGCAGCTGCAAGATCCAGCCGTGCAGGCGCAGATGGCCGCGACCGGCGCCTGGGCGGAGGGGCAAAACGAAGCGGCGAACGCCGCGCGCGCCCGCGCCATGGGGCAAGTCGGGCTTTCAATGTTCCTCGGGCTGGCCGGTTCGTTCATCCCCGGCGCCGGCTACGCACAGGAGGCCGCACAACGCGCCATCGCAGCAGGCCAGCAGGCCCAGGCCGAGCAGAACATGGCGCAGGCCATGCAGCAGGCTCAAGGCACGATGGCGATCATGCCTCAGCTGATGCGCGGCCAGCGTGTCTATGAACTGGGCCAGGCCAAGCAGTGCGCGTTCGCGCAAGAGGGCGCCCAGCAATAGCGCAGCACTGCGTTTCTTGCTGATGCGTAACCCACATGGCGCGTCGCTGCTGCTAGCCTCTGCTCAAAGGGGCTGGATCATGCGGGCGCTGCTGAGTTCACTTGTGCTGATGGCTGCCGCGCTGGCTCTGCCGGGCTGCGCCAGCAACGGACAGATGATTGCGCGCGCCAGCGTGATGGAGACGGCTCAGCGCGTCACCGCGGACTATGCGCGCGCCTGGAACGCCAACGACATGTACAGCTTCGGCGCGCTCTTCGCCGAGGATGCGCGGTATGTGAACCTCAACGGAGACTTCGTGCGTGGGCGCAGCGCCATCGTCTCGGTGCACGGGCGCAACCGCAGCCGCTACCCCGAGGGCGTGCGAATGACCGCCCGCCTGGAGGGCGCGCGCGCCATTACCGATGACGCCATCGTCTCGGTGATGATCGTCCGCTTCGCCGGCGAGGCGAGCCCGCCCAATGGCGTTGAAGCGGCGCGCATTACGCTGACGCTGGTGCGGCGGGGGAACGCCTGGCTGATCGCCCAGGCGCAGGCGTCCGCGCCAAGCTGATTGTTCGCTGCGGCGCGATGAACGCGGCCCGAAATGCGATGGAGCGGGTCGCGGAAGCGGGGCGCTGGGCATAAGTTGCGCGCATGCGCTGGCGTCTCGCCATCTTTTTGGTCGCGATGCTCGCGGCGTGCGGAGGAAGGCCGCCAGCGGCGCCCGCGCCTGCGCTGAGCGGGGACTTCAAGGCCTCTTCCAACACGGCGCGCGGCATCACTGGCGATATCTTCATAGCCCGCGCCGGGCTGACATTCGCGAATGGGGTGGTGCTCTACACCCGCACGCTGAGTGCGCGCACGGGCGGGGACCTCATCGCGCGCAACGGCGATAGTTACGCAGCTGCGGCTTTGGGGCCGGGCGCGCTGCGCGTCGAGTTGCGCCATGTGAACGAGCAATACGTGCCCGAAGGCGTTGTTGGCCTCTGCGGCGCAGAGCGGCCTCAATATGTCGCGCTGGCGTACGAGGAGCGTGCGACCAGCGTTACGCTGCTGGTGTTCGCGGGGGAGGAGCCGCCGGGGCCTGAGGCGCTGCGTACGCGCGTTTGCGCAAGTTTCCGCTACCACGCGCCCAATGGGGCGCGCACGCGAGAGGGCGTGGTGCTCTAGTCCGGCTTGCCGAACGGCTTGATCGGCTCGCCCAGCTCGTAAAACTCCGTTCCTTTTTCCGTCTGCATCAGCAGGTAGCGCTTGGCGTCGTGCGGGTAGGTCACGACATCGATGGGCCGGTCCTCGCCGCCCATGAGGTAGACGCACTCCTCTTCGAACGTGTTGCGCAAGAGATGAGGCACAGCCGGCGTGGCGAAACCCATGAAGTCGCCCGGGCCGACTTCGGCGCTTTTGCCGTCGATCTCAGCGATGGCGCGGCCCGAAAGGATGTAGATCCATTCCTCCTCAAGCATGTGGGCGTGATAGGCGAAGCTGTCCTTGCCGGGCGGCAGCCGCACCAGGCTGACGTGTGCGCGGCTCATGCCTGCCAGACGCGAAAGGCCGGCCGCCCGAAACAGCGAGTTGGGGTTGAGCTTTTGCGTGAAGGGCCGCATCGCGGCTGGGATTTCGCTCGCGCGCCACAACGCCTTCTTGGATTCTGCCATCGGGACTCACCTCGCGCAGCAGCTTAGCCCGGCGCGGGCGAGCCTCAGAACTCTACCGGCTCGTAGGGGCGCCATTCCCCGCCGAGCAAGACCTCGAGAGGGCGGAAATCGGCCTTGTAGTTCATCTTCTCCGAGCCCGGGATCCAGTAGCCGAGATAGAGATGGCCAAATCCGGCGGCGCGCGCCTGCTGGATGTGATCGAGGATGGTGTAGGCGCCGAGGCTGCGGCGCTGCTCGCGGGGGTCGAAAAAGGAATAGACCATCGACAGCCCATCCCCGAGGGCGTCCACAAGGGCCGCCCCCGCCAGCGCGCCGTGGCGCGCCCCGTCGCTGTAACGATATTCGACGATATGGGTGTGGACCGCCGTTTCCTCGACCATGGCCGCGTAGTCGGAGAACGACATGTCGGCCATGCCGCCCTCGGCGTGGCGCGAACTGAGGTAAAGACGCAGCAAACCAAACTGTTCTTGCGTCGCCGCGGCCGGGCGGAGCGCGCGCGTCAGATCGGCGTTGCGCAGCATGATCTT
This sequence comes from Hyphomonadaceae bacterium, assembly GCA_041398345.1. Classification (GTDB taxonomy): domain Bacteria; phylum Pseudomonadota; class Alphaproteobacteria; order Caulobacterales; family Aquidulcibacteraceae; genus Vitreimonas. The sequence goes on from JAWKUY010000010.1 coordinate 93,403, forward strand.
GCGCCAGCGGCGCGTGAACTCGAAGCGCTCCACCGGCACACGGGCCGAGATACATGCCTCGCAGCCCTCGCAGGATGGGCGGTAAGCGATGTTCTGGGAACGCCTGAAGCCGACATTGGTCAACGCGTCGTGCAGCATTCCCGCGTCTGCGCCGTCGAGCGCGGTGAAGACCTTGCGCTCCTTCCGGCCCGGCAGGTACGGGCACGGCGCCGGCGCCGTCAGAAAGAACCGGAGGTTCTTGGTGGGAAAGGGTTTAGTCACGGGCTCGCAGCATTGGTCGCTCAACCATCCGATCCGTCAAGACCGCCCCCGCATTGCGCCACAGGGAGCTTTAACGAACGATTTCCCATCGGCCCGCAGCGCCGAAAAATGGCGCGCCGGCCATTTTTCTCTCCGAATTGGGGAAATTTCTGCTATCGTTGTTTTTCAACCGCCGTGCGCGCTGGGGGAGCTGTTCGGCCCGAAACAGAGGAGGTGCGCCCATGGCGCAGCCTGTTACGGCCATTCTCTCTCGCCAAGGCGAGCTCGCCGCGCGGGCGCGCGCGTTCACCGAAGACACCAACGAGGCAAGCCTGCTCGTTGGCCGCGTGGTCTCCAGGGCCCTGAGCCGCTTTTCCGAAGGCGAGGCCGACGAGGTCATCACCCACGCCATGTCGCGCGACCTGGACCGGTTGATCGAGCAGCTCCGCAAGGCCGCTAGGCGCTGATCGTTTCACCGCGGCCCATCGGATCGGGGAGCGCTTCGCCGTTCGCCGCAAACGTCAGCGAGACTGAATTGATGCAATAGCGCAGCCCTGTCGGGCGCGGGCCGTCGGGAAACACATGGCCCTGATGGCTGCCACACCGCGCGCACCGCGTTTCAACGCGGCGCATGCCATACGAGTCATCATCCACGCCCACGACATGAGCCGGATCGAACGGCGTGGTGAAGCTGGGCCAGCCGGTGCCGCTCTCGAATTTTGAGTCCTGGCGAAAAAGCGGAAGCCCGCACAGGCGGCAGCAATAGACGCCTGCCTTCTTCTGATTGAGAAGGCCGCCGCAAAACGGCGCCTCGGTGCCGTGATGCAACAGCACGCGCCGCTCTTCGTCATTGAGCGAAGCTTCAAGGCGTGCGCGCTCGCCCGGTGATGGCGGGGCGAGATCGAAGCCTGACTTGGATCGGGTCATGGGGCTTTCCTGTCCTGAGCCATGTGAGGTCCGCCCGGCGCAGGTCAAGGGTTACACCACGCTGTCGCGATCGCCGTATCGCTGGGCGAGGCGGGCGGCGAGGCTGTGCGCGCCGGCGGCGATTTGCGCTTCGCTGTGGGCGGCGCGCAATTGCCGCAACGCGTCCGACAGACCCTTTGGCGCAGTGCTCGTCTTGCGCCGTCGCCCTTTCGCCATGTGATCGACCAGCATTTCCGCCTTTTCGCGCGCCGGCGCCATGACCGGGCGCAGGGCGCGCTGCACGTCACGCAAGAGACGGTCAGGCGCGCGCTTCGCCTTGGTTGTTCTGGCTTGAGACGCGGCCAACAGGGCGCGGTCCGAATGGGCGCGCACGAGCGCGAACAGGCGCTTCACCTCCGTTCGCGAACGCTTCCCGAGCATGCTCTGCAGGAACTTCTTTTCGTCGTCGTTCATGGCGCCGCCCGGCGCAGGATGGCGGCGGCCGCGCGCGTGAGGGCTTCCTTCGCCGGCCGGCCCCCGACGCGCATCATTGCTGTCACGTTGATGGGATTTGCGGCGAACCGGTCGCTGGGGGCTGAGCGCAGCACGGCCGAATAGGGCACTTCGTCGGCGATGAGCGCGGTCCCGAAGAAGGGCGCGTTCTGGATCTCCGCTCGCGTGAGCGCATCGGCGTTTCCGGTTTCGCTGGAGCGGGTGCGGTCATTCACGCCGTTGAGCAGCACCGAAAATTCCTCCGGACGCAAGGGCCTTCCCCTGACTTCGCGCACCACCTGTTCAAGCATGTTGAGCCCGGTGAGAGAATATTTCTCCGGCCGCACCGGCGCGACGATGTGATCGGCGCTGGTGATGGCGAGCTTGGTCAGGAATGTGGCGCAGGGATTGGAATCGATGATGACGGCGTCGGAGCGCGCGCGCAGCGCAGCGACTAGGGCGCGGAAGCGTTGGAACGCCTCGGCCTTGTCTTTCTCAGAGCGCGTGTCGAGCGTGAATTCGAAGAGGCGCTCATCGCCTGCCACCAGTTCGAAGCGCGGGTGCTTGCCGCGTTTGGCGCGGTTGAGCGGGATGACGATGCCGCCGAGATCCTGGCGCGGAATTGCGTTCTCGCCCCTCGCGTTGAGCACGCCATAAAGCGTGTGATTGCGATCGCGGATGCGGCCGCGCTCGCCCGGGGAAAGGAAATATTGCGTCAGGTTGTGCTGAGGATCGAGGTCGATGAAGCTGATCGCCCGCTTATCGGCCAGGTGCGCAGCGGCGAAGAGGTTGGCGGCGAGCACGGTTTTGCCGACGCCGCCCTTGATGTTGAGCATGGCGATGACGCTGCCGCGGCCTGCCGCCGCGCGCGCCAACTCCGCGATCCGCGCCAGCGCCTCGGCTTCGGCGCTGGCCTGCATGTCGACAAAGCCCGCCGGGTCGAGCGTGTTGGCGATCCAGGCATCGTGCTCAAGCGGACCTGCGGCCGCGACAATAACCGCCCGTCCATTGTTGAGCGCAGCCGCGGTTGCGCGTTGCATCAGGGCGCTTTGTTCAGCCGCCGCCGACGCGACCAGGACAAACACGCCCGCCTCGCTGATGGTCTGAACGAGGGCGGCGACATTGTCCCGTGCGTGCACGTCGCCGCCGATGACCGACCAGCCATTGCGCTCGAGATCGGCGGCGATAACGCGCGCGGGCGCTTCATCCGCGCCCTCAAAGGCGAGATAGACTGTCGCCGCCATACCCTGTGCCGCCCCTCGCGTTCTCGTTGTGGAGCCTAGTCGGGGCCATTACGGTTTGGCAATCCTGCCGCTCCCCTCGCTGGGGCGCGCCATGGCGCAAGTGCGCGCGCGGTCGCAAATCTTTCACATCGTGACGCCCGATCCTGATCTCATCGATTTGTTCCAGCGCCTGGCGATGGCGCTGGGCATCGGATTCCTCATGGGCATGGAGCGCGGCTGGCGCCACCGCGACGCCGCCGAGGGCTCGCGCGCCGCCGGCCTGCGCACGCACGCGATCCTGGGGCTCTCGGGCGGCGTCTGCGGAATGCTGGCGCCGGCGGCGGGGGCCAATGGGTTCGCCGCTCTGACGTTAGCGTTCAGCGCCGCATTCGTGATTTCCAAAGTCCGCGAAAGCATGAGCGACAAGGACCTCTCGGTGACGGGCACGATCGCGGGCCTGTTGGTGTTCGCGCTTGGCGCCTACGCCATGGTGGGCGACTTGCGCATCGCGGCGGCGGCGGGCGTCACGCTCGTGGCTTTGCTGGCGTTCAAGCAAGCGCTGCACGCATGGCTCGACAAACTGACATGGAAGGAGTTGCGCTCGGCGCTGCTCATACTCGCCGCCACCTTCATCGCGCTGCCGCTGTTGCCCGATCGCGCCATAGATCCGTGGGGCGCCGTCAATGCGCGAGAACTCTGGTTGCTCACGATCCTGGTCGCGGGCGCATCCTTCGCCGGCTATGTCGCTGTACGGGTTTTGGGCGATGATATTGGCGTGCTGGCGGGCGCAGCCGCAGGAGCACTGGTTTCTTCCACGGTTGTGACCGCCGAGCTGGGCCGCCAGGTGCGCGCCGGCGCCACGCCCGCCGCGATGGCCAGCGCAGCGGCGCTGATTGCCGCCGCGGTGAGCGTGGGGCGCGTCTTGTTCCTGCTGACGCTGACAGGCGCGGCGGTTCTCCCGGCTGCCGCGCCCGCTCTTGCGGCGGCTATGCTCACATTCGCCGGCGCCGCGCGCCTGCTGCGCGGTTTTGATCCACAGCGCGGGCCCAGCGATCGGCGCCGGGCGCTGCGCAGTCCGCTCGATCTCCCGTCAGTGCTGCAGTTTGCGGCGCTCCTCGGCGCCGTGATCATCATTGGCCGCCTTGTGTCGGAGGCCTATGGCCAGGCCGGGCTGCTGCCCTTTGCCGCGACTGCGGGCCTCGCCGACGTTGACGCTGTCACGCTCGCCGCGGGCAGTCTGACGCGCGGCGGGCTCGACGCTTCCATCGCCGCCCATGCGGTGCTGCTCGCGGTGGTGATGAACACAATCGCGAAGGCCGTCATCGCTTGGGTCACGGGCGGACCCCGCTACGCCGGCGCCTACGCCGCCGCCGCTCTTGCCGCTGCGCTTGCGGGCGCGGCGGTTTGGCGCTTGGCGGCGCCCGTTGCGTCAACCATGTGGACAATAGGGGCCTCGCTTGCGCCTCCATTGTTCGGCTAGGTTGGGCGCGATGAGAGAAAAGTGGACCCCCGCGAGTTGGCGCTCCAAACCCGCCAAACACATCCCGGCGGATTATCCCGATCCTGCGGCGCTTCTGGGCGTTGAACAGCAATTGCGCGGCTACCCGCCGCTGGTGTTCGCCGGCGAAGCCCGCAAACTCAAGGCGAGCCTCGCCGAGGTCGCGGCTGGAAAGGCGTTCCTGTTGCAGGGCGGGGACTGCGCCGAGAGCTTCAAGGAATTCCACCCCGACAATATCCGCGACACCTTCCGCACCATGATGGCGATGAGCGTTGTGCTGACGTTCGCGGCCTCGCGTCCGGTGGTGAAGCTTGGGCGTATCGCCGGCCAGTTCGGCAAGCCGCGTTCCTCCGCCACCGAGACCAAGGATGGCGTGACGCTGCCTTCTTATCGCGGCGACAACATCAACGGTATGGAGTTTACGCCCGAAGCGCGGACCCCCGATCCCGAACGGCTGATCAAGGCCTATTCGCAGTCTGCGGCGACGCTGAACCTGATCCGGGCGCTCGCCAACGGCGGTTACGCCGACCTTAACAACGTGCATCGCTGGATGGTCGGCTTCGTCGCCGACAGCCCGCAGGGCAAGCGCTATCAGGAAATCGCCGACCGCATTTCTGAGGCGATTGATTTTATGCGCGCTTGCGGCATCACGCCCGAGAGCGTGCCGCAGGTCCGTCATGTGGATGTATTCACCAGCCACGAAGCGCTGCTTCTGGGCTACGAGGAGGCGCTCACGCGCGTCGATTCCACCAGCGGGGACTGGTACGACACCAGCGCCCACTTCGTCTGGATTGGCGACCGCACGCGCCAATTGGATGGCGCGCACGTTGAGTTCGCGCGCGGGGTCAAGAACCCGATCGGTTTGAAATGCGGCCCCACGCTTGAGCCCGACGAACTGCTGAGGCTGATCGATGTTCTCAATCCCGCCAATGAGCCGGGCCGGCTTACGCTGATCACGCGCTTCGGCGCCGGCAAGGTCGAGCAGGGATTGCCGCGCCTGGTCCGGGCCGTGACAAAAGAAGGCAGGGCCGTCGTGTGGTCATGCGATCCCATGCACGGCAACACGTTCGAGACCGCGTCCGGCTATAAGACGAGGCCCTTTGATCGCATTCTCGCCGAGGTGCGCGCGTTCACCAGCATCCTGCCCGCCGAAGGCGCTTATCCTGGCGGCGTGCACGTTGAGATGACGGGCCAGCAGGTCACGGAATGCCTGGGCGGCGCTTCGGCCGTCACGGAGGAGGATTTGTCCTCGCGCTACCACACCCATTGCGATCCCAGGCTCAACGGCCAGCAGGCGCTCGATCTGGCGTTTCTGATCGCCGAGCAGCTGCGTGGCGCACGCGCTGGCGGCGCGCAGGTGAAGGCCGGCTAGATGAAATCGCTCCGCATCGCCGTGCAGATGGACCCCATCGAAACCATGGTGGTCGCCCGCGATACATCACTCGCGCTGATGATCGAGGCGCAGAACCGCGGTCACGAAGTCTGGTGGTTCACGCCCAACGAAGTTTTTTTCGACTGCGGCGTTGTCAAGGCGCGCACGCGCAGCGCCGAAGTGAGCCTCAACGAAGCGGGCCATTACCGCAACGGGCCGGAGGCTGTTCGCGCGCTGGACGATTTCGACGTCATCCTGATCCGCCAGGATCCGCCCTTCGACATGGGCTACATCTCCAACACTTACCTGCTCGAACTCACCAAGGCGCTGGTGCTCAATCCGCCGCTCGGCGTGCGCAACATCTCGGAGAAGATGTCGATCATGCACTTCCCGGACTTAACGCCAAAGACCTGGATAGGGCGTGACCTCGATGCGCTGGAGGCCTTCGCCAAACGGTTCGAGCAAGTGGTGCTGAAAGTGCTTTATCTGATGGGCGGCGACGGCGTGATCAAGCTGCGCGCCGGCGACGCCGATTTCCGCGCCCGCGCCCACAAGTTCATGGAAGCGGCGGGGCGTGAGCCGATCCTGGCGCAGGAGTTCCTCCCTGCGGTGTCGGGCGGCGACAAACGCGTTTTCATTCTCGATGGCGAGCCGTTCGGCGCTGTGCGGCGCATGCCGATGGGCGGCGACTTCCGCGCCAATCTGCACGCCGGAGGCGTTGCGCAAGGCGCCGAACTGGACGAGGCGGATCGCGCGGTCGCGGCAGGCGTTGCGCCGCTCCTGAAACGCGAAGGCATTCTCTTTGCCGGCATCGACATCATCGCGGGCAAGCTGATCGAGATAAACGTCACCTCGCCGACGCTCGTGCAGGAACTCAAGCGGTTCGCCGGCCTCGACCTGCCCGCAGCGTTTTGGGACAAGGTCGAGGCCATGTGCTGAGCGGAAAAAAGGGCGGTCTTTGCCGCCCTTTTCCCCACCTAATTGGGATTTCTGTCGATACGCTCGTGGGCTTGATCGTCCCAGACCCGGCTTGGATGCCAGGTTTCGCCGGTTTCGTGGTGATTGTAGTGTTCGCGGTGCTCCGTCTCTTGCTGGTGGCGCTGCTGACGGTCGGCGTCGTCATTGCGTTCTGTGAGTGTGGGCGTTGGCCCGTCCCACTCACGCATCTGCGGAACGTAGCCCTGTGATTGTTGGGCGCCGCTTTGGTTGCTCGCGGTTCCGTTGCTTGTCGTTACCTCATAATTGGTGGCGAACGCCGCTGACGAAAATGCGAGCGCCACCACAGCTGCTACGGCCGAGAGGGTCCGTTTCATTTCTTTAGGCTCCACTTGTCACGCCGAAGGCGGCGTAACCGATGAGAGCCTGTGCCTGCGAAGCTGAATCGCGACTGAATTGTTCCTGAACGCTCGTGTCGCCGGGCGTTCAGCTCGCCGCAAACGCGATGATCAGCACGGCGGCGGCGATGTTGAGTCCGAAGCCAACCGCCAGCATGCGCTTGAGCGTGATCATCCCCGAGGCGTAGGCGATCGCGTTCGGCGCCGTCGCCACCGGCAGCATGAACGCAAAGCTCGCCGCGATGGAGACGGGAAAGCCGAGGTGCTGCAGCGGCGTATGCGTCGCGGCTGCGACGGCGGCCACGACCGGAAGCATTGAGGTGAGCGTCGCGACATTGCTGGCCAGCTCCGAAACCAGAATGGTCGCGACCACCAGGATCGCCACAAGCCCGATCGCGGAAACGCCGTCGAGCGCTGATATCCAATCGCCAATCCACGCCGCCAGGCCGGTGGTTTCCATCGCAGCCGCAAGCGAGAGCCCGCCGCCGAACAGGATGGCGATGCCCCAGGGGATGCGCTCGGCTGTTTTCCAGTCGATCAGCTTTTCTCCCTTGCCGCGTCCTGACGGCACGAAGAAAAGCGCCAGCGCGCCGGTGATGGCGATGCCGGTGTCGCTGAGGGCGGAGAGCCCTGGAAGCTTCACCAGTTCGGTGCGGCTCATCCAGGCGAGCGCCACCAGCGCGAACACAAGGCCGATGCGAACTTCGGGCGTGGTGAGCGGGCCAAGTTTTCTGAGCGCGTCCTTGATCACGCCGCCAATGGCGGCGAAGCGGGCATGGCCCTTGCCGAACAGCGGGATGCACAAGAAAAACCACGCCAGCGGCAACATGATCAGCAGCATGGGAAAGGCGCGGGTCATCCAATCGATGAAGGCAATCGGTTCGCCGGCGCGCTCGAAGAAGGCGATGCCGATGAGATTGGTCGGCGAACCCACCGGCGTGCCGATGCCGCCGATGGTCGCCGCGTGCGCGACGCCAAGCGTGAGCGCCCCGCCCAGCGCCAGGTCAGCCTTGTCGCCGCCGGACATCGCCCGCGCCGCGCCGATGGCGATGGGAACGAGCATGAGCGTGGTTGCGGTGTTGGAGATCCACATGGAGATCAGCGCCGAAGCGAGCATGAAGCCCGCAACCAGCGCGACAGGGCGCCCGCCCGCGGCCGAAGCGATGGAGAGCGCGATGCGCTCGTGCAGGCGCCAGCGCTCTACGCACGCGGCAAGCATGAAGCCGCCGATAAACAGGAACACGATCGGATCGGCGTAGGGCGCCGCGGCCGCCTTGATGGAGGCCGCGCCCAGCAGCGGCAGCGCCGCCAGCGGCAAGAGCGCTGTCGCCGAGATTGGGATCGCTTCGGTGACCCACCAGGTCACCATCAGCACCGAGAGCGAGACGAGCCGCCAGCCCTCCGGCGAGAGGCCCTCCGGCGCCGGGATCGCCTGAAGCCCAAGCGCCAGCGCTGGTCCGAGCACCAGCCCGATCCAGCGGCCCAGGCGGCCAAAACCGGTCTCCTCACCGGCGATCTCGTCTTCGGTCATTTCTGCCCCCGCTGGATTTGACACCGGCCTCGCCGCCTCATACCTGACGCGCTCGCCCTTGGGAGCCCCAGTGGCGGAATCGGTAGACGCAGCAGACTCAAAATCTGCCGCAGGCAACTGCGTGCCCGTTCGAGTCGGGCCTGGGGCACCATGGCTGTGGAGGGGCGCTGACGCTTTGGCCCAAACCGTGCTAGCGGCCAGCCCATGCTGACCGCCCTGAAAGACCGCACGCTCTCCCTGGCCCGCAGCCCCAACGCCGAGCGGGCGTTGTTCGCCATCTCGTTCGCCGAGAGCTCATTCTTCCCGCTGCCGCCGGACCTGCTGCTCGGGCCGATGGCCGCGGCCCAGCCCTCGCGCTGGTTGCGCTACGCGCTGACATGCACGGTGGCGTCCGTGCTCGGCGGCCTGCTCGGCTACGCCATCGGCATGTTTCTGATGGACAGCATCGGCCAGGGCATCCTGAGCTTCTTCGGCTACACCGGCGCGCGCTATGCTGCGCTTGAGGCGCAGTATGCTGAATACGGGCTTTGGGTGATCCTGATTAAGGGGCTGACGCCGATCCCGTACAAGCTGGTGACGATCGCATCCGGAGCGCTGCATTTCTCGCTGCCGGTGTTTGTCGCCGCATCGATCGTGACGCGCGGCGCCAGGTTCCTGCTCGTCTCCTGGCTGTTCCAGCGCTTCGGACCCGCCATGGGTCCAGTCATCGAGAAGCGGCTTGGCCTGGTCATGCTGGGGGTCGCCGCCCTTATCATTGGCGGCTTCGTGATCGCCCATTTCGCCCACTAGGCGCGGCGGGGCGCCGCAGACGCGGGCAGCCTTTCTGGTCTAGGATCGCCTCATGAACTTGGCTTCATTTCGTCCGATCTGGCCCGCCCTGACGCTCCTGGCCTCGGGCGCATTGCTGGCGGGCGCACACGCTTTCGAGACGTTCGGCGGGCTGACCCCGTGCCTGCTGTGCCTCAAACAGCGCGAGTTCCACTGGGGCGTTGTCGGCGTCTCGGTCGCCGCGCTCATCATCGTCCGCTTCTGGCCGGCTCTGTCGCGCTGGGCCGTCGTGGCGATCGGGCTGGCTCTGCTCGGCGCGGGCGCCATGGCGCTTTACCATGTCGCGGTGGAGCAGCATCTGCTGGTGGCGCAGTGCGATGTGGGCGCCATCGATCCCGGCAGTTTGAGTTTCGAAAACCTGGGCGAAGACATCCATCCGCCCAACTGCGATGAGATCGCCTGGCAGATGTTTGGGATATCGATGGCCGGCTACAACGCCATCATCTCGCTGCTGCTGGCGCTCGCCACCTTCGCGGTCGCGCTCGCGCGGGGGGAACGCAAATGACACGCCCGCCGATGCCCGGAGAAAACGCGGGCATGCGCCGCATTGAGGAAATGATCCGCGTCGATCACGCGGGTGAGTTTGGCGCCGTCCAGATCTATCGCGGCCAGCGCGCCGTGTTCGACCGCATTGAAGGCAAGGCGCACGCCGCGCGCATCATCGGCGAGATGGAGGCCGGCGAACAGGAGCACTTGCGGACCTTCGACAAGCTGATCGCTGAACGCAATGTGCGCCCGACTCTGATGGCGCCGCTCTGGCGCGTTGCGGGCTTTGGGCTTGGCGCCGTCACCGCTTTGATGGGCGAGCAGGCGGCCCACGCCTGCACCGAGGCGGTGGAAGAGGTGATTGAGCAGCACTACGCCAAGCAGAGCGAGGAGCTCAACGGCGTCGACGCCGAGCTCAAATTCGTCGTTGATCGTTTCCGGGAGGACGAGGTCGCCCACAAAGAGACGGCGATCGATCAGGGTGCGCGCAACGCGCCGGGCTATCCCGTCCTGTCGGCGGTGATCAAGTTCGGCTGCCGCGCAGCCATCAGGATTTCGGAGAAGTTGTGAGCATCGGCCCGGCCGTGCGGCGCGCGCGCTCGGAGGAAGAGCCCATCGTCGCGGCTGTGCTGTCGGATGCGTTCATCGACGAAGCCGGGCTGAATTACTGGCTGCGCCAAGGCGCGCGCAAAGAGGCCGCGCGCAGGCGCTTCTTCAAGTCGGCGGTTCGCGATGTCGTGCACCCCAAACGCGCATTATGGATTGCTGAGTCGAGCGGTTCGACGCTCGGCGCCGCCATCTGGCTCGCGCCCGGCCAGAAGGCCTACGATTTCTCGTTCACGCAGCAGATCAAGATCATGCCGCTGCTGTTGAATGTTGCGGGTTTGAGCGGCGGCCTGCGCGGATTGGCGTTGGGCGATAAGCTCGACCGCATGCATCCGCACGAACCGCACGCTCATCTGGTTTTCCTCGGCGTTGCGCCCCATGCGCAGGGCCGGGGCGTGGGCTCAGAAATCCTGAAGGCGACGCTGGCGCCGCTCGACGCTTCGAAAACCCCGGCTTTGCTTGAGGCGACCACCGAACGTAATGTCGCGCTCTATCAGCGCCATGGCTTTGAGGTCGTGGACAATCTGAACTTGCCGGATTTGCACGTGCGCATCATGTGGCGCGCGCCGCAACGTTAGAGATCGATCTCGACGCGCACCCGCACGCGCGCGCCCGGGGCGAGTTTTTCCTTCCGTCTCACGTCCGCCTTCACCGGCAGCAGGAACGCGCCGGCCTTGGTGTCAGCGAACACTGAGGTGCGCCACGTTGTCTTGCCGGTCCTGGCGATCACGCGCAGCGAGCCAAAGGGGTTGCGCATGCCTTGGGTGAGCGCGCGCATTTCGTCCGAGGTTTGCTTTGGCAGAGTTACAAAATGCCAGCCCGCCTCGCCGGGAGAGCGCCAGAGCTCTGCTTCAAAATCGAACCGCGCGCTCATTGGCCGGTCTTTTCGCCCGCGCCGCGCTCGGCTGTGTTCAGCGCGTCGGCAAGGCGCATCTGGGCGCTTCCGGGCCGCAAAGGCTTTTGTTGGCTCTCGTGCGGCGCCCAGCCGGTGGCCGTCAGGATTTCAAAAGTTGCGCGCACACGCCCGTCAGGGCCGGCGAAGCGGCCGCGATAGATGTCAAACGCGCGCGCCAGGATGCGGCGGCTCAAACCGCGCGGGCTGGCCTCGCGCAGAGCGGCTGTCTCGCCCATGGCGCGCAGATCGGCCAGCAGCCGCATGGGCTCGCCATAGTGAACAGTGACGACGTCGCGATCGGCGCCGGGAAGGGCAAAGCCTGCGCGTTGCACGAGTGCGGCGATGTCCTGCAGGTCCGCGAAGGGCGCCACGCGCGGGCCTGCGCCACCGGTGATCTCTGCTTCCGCCTCGAGCAGCGAGAGCCGCAGTTCGTGCAGCGTCTCGCCGCCAAACAGCGAAGCCAGCATCAATCCATCCGGGCGGAGGGCGCGGCGGATCTGGATGAGCGCGCCCGGCAGGTCGTTGATGGCGTGGAGCAGAAGGGGCGATACGATCAGATCGAACGCGCTCTCGGCGAAGGGGAGGCGTTCGGGATCAAGCTGCAGCGCCCCGCCCGCGTGGTCCGCTTCCAGTATCGTTCCCAAGCGCCCCGACAGCGGTGGACGCGCGCGCGCTTCGCTTGAAAACAGGCCGCCGCCGCCCAGAGCCAGGGCCCGCTCAAATCGCCGCGGGATCGCCTCAAGCCGATCGGCCAAGTCCGCAACCACCCGCTGATGCAGAAACGCCGCTTCGGCGAATGATGCACGGGCCCGCAGCTTGCGCTGGCGCACCAGGCGTGGCTCGAATGGGCCGGGCGGAGAAGGGGCAGTCATGGCGCCATCCTATCGCGGCGGCGGAGCGTTTGCGAAACGCGGCATGCTCTCGCGCGTGTCGGATCTGATCTGGCCGCCGCGCTCGCTGCTTTCAGAGGAGATCGTCGATCGACCCGGCGTGATCGAAGCCGGGCTTTGGGGCGAACTCCGTTTCCTTTCCGATCCCCAATGCGCGCGCTGCGGGTTCCCTTTGCCGGATGACGCCGGTCCGGCTGCTGTCTGCGGGCCATGCGCGGGGCGTGAGCCCGCCTACGACACTGCGCGCGCGGCCCTTGCGTATGACGACCATGCCCGGCGTCTGGTGCTGGACCTGAAACGCGGCGGGCGCCGCGACGGCCTGCCGGTGTTCGCCCGTTGGATGGCCGCCGCCGCGGGCGATGGCCTGGCGCGCGCCGACTATGTCGTTCCGGTTCCGATGCATTGGACACGCCTTGCGGTGCGCAGCTTCAACCAGGCCGCGTGGCTGGCGCAGGCTCTCGGGCGGGTGGCGGGCAAGCCGTGGAGACCAGGCGCGCTCCGCAGGGTGAAGCGGCGCCGGAGCCAGGCGGGCCTGTCGGCTTCGGAACGTCGCAAGAACGTCGGCGGGGCGATCAAGGCTTGGGGCAGGCACGAGGGCAAAGTGGTGGTGGTGGCGGACGATGTTTTCACCACCGGAGCGACTTTGGAGGCGTGCGCCCGCGCGTTGCGCAAGGCTGGGGCTGCAGAAGTGCATGCAGTGACCCTGGCGCGTGTTGTTAGGCCCAATGATATCTCTATCTGATAGCCTTGAGTCGAAAATGACGCCGGTCACCGTCTACACACGCGCATTCTGCCCCTATTGCACGCGCGCCCTCGCGCTGCTGAAACGCAAGGGCGTCGCCGTCACCGAGATCGACGCCACCTTTGATCCGCAGAAGAAGAAAGAGATGATCGAACGCTCGGGCCGCTGGACTTTCCCGCAGATATTCGTCGGTGAAACCCATGTCGGGGGCTGCGACGATCTGCATGCTCTCGATCAAAGCGGCGGGCTCGATCCGCTGCTCGCGGGCGCCTGATGCGCAAGCTCCGCGCCGCCGCCATTCAGCTCCGCTCTGGCATCGAGCCGGCCGCGAACCGCGAGGCGGCGCTGCCGCTGCTGCGCGAGGCCGCTTCGAGCGGGGCGCGTTTCATCGCCACGCCCGAATGCACGCCTGTGCTCGATCGCAACAAGGAGCGCATGCTGGCGGGCGTCAGCGACGAGAGCCATGATCCCGAGATTGGCGCCTGGGGCCGCATCGCGCAGGAGCTGGGCGTATGGCTGTTGCTCGGCTCCGGATCGATCGCCGCCGGCAACGGCAAGGTGTTCAATCGTTCTTTTCTTTACGACCCGAGCGGCAAGGTCAGAGCGCGCTACGATAAGATCAATCTTTTCGACGTGCAGCTTGGCGGCGGCGAGGCCTATCGTGAGAGCGATACGTTTGAAGCGGGCGCCCAGGCCGTGCTCGCGGAAGGGCCCATGGGCGCCAAGATTGGCCTGACGATCTGTTACGACGTGCGCTTTCCACGCCTGTATGGCGCGCTTGCGCGCGCTGGCGCGGAGATCATCGCCGTGCCCGCCGCCTTCACCGCCACCACCGGCCAGGCGCATTGGGAAACGCTGCTGCGCGCACGCGCGATCGAGACGGCTTGTTTTGTCATCGCGCCCGCGCAAGGGGGCCGCCATGAGGACGGCCGCGCCACCTGGGGACATTCCACGATCGTCAATCCCTGGGGCAAGGTGATCGCCAAGCTCGACAACGATGAGCCCGGCTACATCGTGGCCGATCTCGATCTCGATCAGGTGGCCGAAGCGCGCGCCAAAATTCCCGCCTGGCAAGGCGGGCGCGATTTCGCCGCGCCATGATCCGCTACGACCTGCGCTGCGCCAATGGCGATGAGTTCGAGGCCTGGTTCGGCTCGATCGCCGATTACGACAAACAGGCTGGCGCCGGTCTGGTCGAATGCCCCCATTGCGGCTCCACGCACGTCGAGAAGGCGCCCATGGCGCCGGCGGTGCGAACCGGGCGCGCCAAGGAGGCGCAGAAGGAGCGCGCGGTGGCCATGGCGATGGCCGCCAAGGTGCGCGAGCACATCAAGGAAAACTTCGATTATGTCGGCGACAAGTTCGCCGACGAGGCGCGCAAGATGCACGAAGGTGACGCTGAGGAGCGCGCGATCTGGGGCGAGGCCACGCCCGATGAGGCGCGGGCGCTTGCCGAAGAGGGCGTTCCCGCTGCGCCATTGCCGGCTGAACTCGCGCCCCAGCTCGCGCCCCGGAAATTGAACTAGCGCTCTCTGCGCGATCAGGCGCCGTCGTCTGGTTGCCACAACTCGATGGGGTTGTTCTCCGGGTCGTGGATGCGTGCGAAACGGCCGACGCCCGGCATGTTCCACTCCGGCTTCGTCGTCACCGCGATCCCGGCCGCTTGTAGCGAAGCGCAGAGTGCGTCGAGATCGTCCACGCGCAGATTGAGCATCCATTGCCGGTCGGCTGCGAAGTAATCGGTGTCGGCCGCGAACGGCGAAAACACGCTCGGCCCGGCCTTGGTGTCCCACACCCCATAGGGCGCCGATCCCACGCCAAGATGGTCGGCATACCAGGCGCGCAACGCATCGGGGTCTTTTGCCCGGAAGAAGAAGCCGCCGATCCCTGTCACGCCCATTCTTTCGCTCCTTAACGCCAGCGCCCCAATGCATGCGGGTTGCTTTGCGCCAAATCAATGCCCCGCGCGGCGGATCGGCCCCGTTACGCACATGGATCCGCGCCTTCTTCCATACGCCGAGCAAAACGCTCCCCGCTACACCAGCTACCCGACAGCACCGCATTTCGAGCCGTCGGTGGATGGGCGGACATACGGAAATTGGCTGCAGAGCCTTGCCCCGGACGCCCCGCTCTCACTCTATCTGCACACGCCATACTGCCGCGAGATGTGCTGGTATTGCGGCTGCCACGCGTTTGCGGCCAAACGCGACGAGCCGGTGGCCGATTTTGTCGAAGCGATGCTGGCGGAGATTGAACTCGTGGCGCAGGCCACGCCCGCGCGGCGCGTGTGCGAGATTCACTGGGGCGGCGGCACGCCCAACATGCTCTCGCCCGAACGCTTTGAAGCGATCGCCGCGCTGGTGCGCCAGCGCTTTGATCTTTCCGGGCTGGAACGCCATGCCGTCGAGATCGATCCGCGCATTCTCAGCCCGGAGCACGCCGCCGCCTTCGCGCGCGCAGGCGTCAACCGCGTGTCGCTCGGCGTGCAGGATCTCGACGAACGGGTGCAGCAGGGCATCGGGCGCGTGCAGCCATTTGAGGTGGTGGAACGCGCGGTGTCGCTCTTGCGCGCGGCGGGGATCGAGGCGCTGTCGTTCGATCTCATGTACGGGCTCCCGCATCAAACCCCCGAGAGCGTGCGCCGCACCGCGGTGCGCGCGGCTTCGCTCAAGCCGCAGCGTTTCTCGGTTTTCGGCTATGCGCACGTGCCTTGGTTCAAGTCGCGTCAGAAACTGATGGACGAAGCGGCCCTGCCGGGAACCGCCGCGCGCTTTGATCTGGCGGAGATCATACGCGATGCGCTTGCCGGCGCCGGCTATGTCGCGATCGGTTACGATCACTACGCCTTGCCCGATGATCCCATCGCCATCGCCGCGCGCGAGGGCGTGCTCGAGCGCAACTTCCAGGGCTTTGTCGAGGGGCAAGGCGCGGCATTGATAGGCCTCGGGCCGTCGGCGATATCAACGCTGCCGCAGGGCTACGCGCAAAACGAGCCGGAGGTTGGCGCGTGGCGCAACGCCGTGCTGGCCGGCGGCTTCGCCACCAAGCGCGGGCGCGCGCTCACGGCCGAGGATCGTTGGCGGCGTGATTTGATCATGCGGCTCTTGTGCGATTTCGACCTGGATCTTGCGGCCTTCGGCGGCGCAGGCGCGTTCGGCCCGGAATTGGCGGCGCTTGCGCCGCTGGCGCGCGATGGGCTGGTGCGCATCGCGGACGGGCGCCTGTCCATCCCTGACGCCGCGCGTCCGTTCGCCCGGCTCGTGGCCCAGGCGTTCGACGCTTACCGCGAAGGCGGCGCCGCCCGGCATTCGCGCGCGGTCTGATTTGCCTTGGATTTGCCCTTGGAACTGGGCTTAGCTGGGGCATGAGACGCACATTTCTCGCCGCCCTTCTGGGGCTCGCGCTCGCCGCATGCGCGACGGATGATCAAGCCATGCCGACACGCTACGAGGGAACCTGGGCGTTCCATTTCGAAACCAGCAGCTTCGTCGCCGATGGCGGGGGCGATCCGGCCTGGCTGGTCGCCGAGGGTGATGTCTGGCGCCAGCTCACAGCTCCGCTTGCGGTCGCGGGAGGTCCGTGGGGCAGCGCGCATATTGTCGTGGAGGGCGCGTTGAGTCCGCCAGGCCATTACGGTCACCTGGGCGCATACACGCGCGAACTGCGCGTGACGCGAGTGATCGAAACCCGGCTTATTTCCGCTTGGAACCAGCCATCAAATAATTGACGTCGATATCGCTGGAGAGCGCCCAGCCTGCGCCAAGCGGTTGATAGCTGACGCCGACAGGCGCCTGCCACGCAATGTCTGTGGCGCCGGTTCGAATTTCCTCGGGCGTCACCAGCTTGTCGTAGTCGTGCGCGCCTTCGGGCGCCCACTTCAGAATCCGCTCCGCCCCCGTGATCGCCAACGCGCGCGCCTTCGGGGTTCGATTGATGGTGGAGAGGATCAAGAGCCCGCCCGGGCGCACAAGCGCGGCGGCGGCGGCGAGGAAAGCCTTCACGTCGGCGACATGCTCGACGATCTCAAGCGCCGTCACCAGATCGAATTGGCGCCCACGCTCAACCAGCGCCTCCGCCGTCGCGCACTGAAAGTCGATTTCGAGCCCGGCCTGATCGGCATATGAGCGCGCTGCGCCGATGGCCTCCTCGGAAGCGTCCGCCGCGGTGACGGCCGCGCCCATGCGCGCCAGCGGCGCGGAAACCAGGCCGCCGCCGCATCCGAGATCAAGCGCCGTAATTCCCTCAAGCGGGCGGCGCAGATCGGCGCCGAAGTGCGCCGCCGCCTGTTCGCGGATGAAGCTCAGCCGCACAGGGTTGAGCCTGTGCAGCGCGCCGAACGGGCCTTTAGGGTTCCACCACTCCGCCGCGAGCGCGCTGAACTTGGCGATTTCGGCGGGGTCGAGCGTGGCGGCCATGGGTCATCAGATCGGTGGAGAAACGAATGCGGTCAAGCATATATCGCACCGCAGCAAGGCGTGCTAAGGGCGGCGCCAACGCTTCGGAAACGGCTTAGCGCTCATGTCACGTCTGGTGATGAAGTTTGGCGGCACGTCGGTGGGCGACGTGGACCGCATCGCACGCGTCGCGCGCATCATCGCCGCCGAGCGCAAGCCCGGCCAGGGCCTTGCTGTCGTCGTTTCGGCCATGGCGGGGGAAACCGATCGCCTGGTTGGCCTGGCTCGCGGCGCCGCCGGAGAAGGCGCCAACGGCGCGCCTATGAACGCTGACGACTTCAACGACGAATATGATGTCGTGGTCTCAGCGGGAGAGCAGGTGACCACGGGCCTGCTGGCGCTGGCGCTGCGCCGCCTCGGCGTGCCGGCGCGCTCGTGGCAAAACTGGCAAATCCCGATCCGCACGGACGGCGCGCACGCCAAAGCGCGTGTGTCAGATATCGCCGACGCCGAAATCGGCGCCTCGATCGACGCGGGCGTGGTGGCGATTGCGCCGGGGTTTCAAGGCGTCACCGATGAAGGGCGCATCACCACGCTTGGTCGCGGAGGCTCCGACACGTCCGCGGTTGCGCTGGCCGCCGCGCTCAACGCCGCGCGGTGCGACATCTACACCGATGTCGATGGCGTCTACACCACCGATCCGCGCATCGTCGCCAAGGCCAGGCGGCTCGAGAAGATCTCTTATGAGGAGATGCTCGAAATGGCCTCGCTCGGCGCCAAGGTGCTGCAGACGCGGTCGGTGGAGCTCGCGTTCGCCAAGCGCGTGCCCGTGCGGGTGCTTTCAAGTTTCAGCGAACCGGGCGCCTACAATCCCGGCACTTTGGTTTGTCCCGAGGATGAGATCGTGGAAAAGCAGGTTGTCTCCGGCGTCGCCTACTCGCGCGACGAAGCCAAAGTCACGCTTCTGGGCGTTGAGGATCATCCAGGCGTCGCCGCCGAGATTTTCGGCCGCCTCGCGGGCGCGAATGTCAACGTCGACATGATCGTGCAAAGCCAGGCGCGCCAGAGCGAGAGGCAGAACATCGTATTTACCTGTCCCGAGCGCGACGCTGCGCGCGCCGCCGAGACCATCGAAGCGGTCAAATCGGCCATTGGCGTTGAAGACATCCAGATTCGCCGTGATGTGGCCAAAGTATCGGTCATCGGCATCGGCATGCGCAGCCAGGTTGGCGTGGCCAGCACGATGTTCTCAGCTCTTGCCCAAAAAGGCATCAACATCGAGGCGATCGCCACTTCGGAAATCAAGATCTCGGTGCTGATCGACGCCGCATACACTGAGCTTGCAGTGCGGGCGCTGCATACGGCTTATGGTCTGGACGCCGCCTGACGGCGCGGAGGGAGGGAAGCGAGCGGTAATGGCAGGTCCGGCCCATATCGGGGGCTCCCGGATTCTCCTGCGCAAGTTGCGCGAGATCATGGAGGCCGGCGGCCAAGCGCAGGAGCGCCTGGATCGCCTTGTCGCCATGGTCGCATCGACAATGGTCGCCGACGTCTGCTCCATCTATCTCACGCGCGGCGATGTGCATGAGCTGTTCGCCACGCAGGGCCTCAAGGCCGAAGCGGTTCACCGTACGACGCTGCGGCGCAATGAAGGGCTGGTCGGCCTCGTCGCTGAAGCTGCGCAACCCTTGAACATCGCCGATGCGCCGCACCACGAGCGCTTCTCCTACCGACCCGAGACGGGCGAAGACCCTTACAGCTCGTTCCTGGGCGTGCCTATTGTGCGCTCCGAGCGCACGTTCGGCGTGCTGGTGGTGCAGAACAAGGTCTCGCGCATTTACGGCGAAGACGAAGTCGAAGCGCTGCAAACCATCGCCATGGTGCTGGCCGAGATGGTGGCCTCCGGCGCCTTCGGCGACCTGACCGGTCTTTCCGATGTGGAGGTGCTGCCGAGCCGTCCCGAGTTGCTCTCGGGCCGCGCGTTTTCCGATGGCATCGTGATCGGCGTTGCAGTGTTGCACGCGCCGCATGCGCCGCTTGGACGTGTCATAGCCGACGATCCCCTCAAGGAAGAAGGCCGCCTTGAGAGCGCGCTCCTGCAGGTGCGCAACGTGCTCAGCGACATGATCGAAGGCGATCCAGGCCGCATATCTGGCGTGTCGCGCGAGGTTCTGGAAACCTTCCTGATGCTGGCCAACGATCCGAGCTGGGAGACCAAGCTGCGGGCGGGCGTGCGCGGTGGGCTCTCAGCGGACGCCGCTGTTGAGCGCGTGCGCGGCGAGCACCGCGCCAAGTTTAACGCAACGCGCGATCCCTATCTGCGCGAGCGCCTTCATGATCTGGAGGATCTGGACAACCGCCTGCTGCGCGCATTGGCGGGCGTGGACGGCGCCGTCGCTCAGGCCATGCCGGAGAACGCCATCCTCGTCGCGCGTGAGCTGGGGCCCGCGGAGCTGCTCGATTAC
Organism: Hyphomonadaceae bacterium; assembly: GCA_041398345.1. Taxonomy (GTDB): domain Bacteria; phylum Pseudomonadota; class Alphaproteobacteria; order Caulobacterales; family Aquidulcibacteraceae; genus Vitreimonas. Next base: position 113,305 of record JAWKUY010000010.1, read on the forward strand.
GGCGCGCGTTTGAAGGGCGTGGCCCTGGAAGAAGGGGCCAACACCGCCCACGCCGCGATTGTCGCTCGCGCCATGGGCATCCCGATGGTGGGATCGCTTTCAGGGTTGTTGTCGCGCGTGGAGGCGGGCGATGCCGTCGTGTTGGACGGCGAGCGCGGCGAGGTGCGCCTGCGGCCCGAGCCTGCGGTCGCCCACGCTTACGATCAGCGCCTGGCGTTGCGCTCAGCGCGCGCGGCGGAATTTGCCAGGCTCCGGAACGTCCCGCCGGTCACGCAGGACGGCGATCGCGTCACGCTGCTGCTCAACGCCGGGCTGGCGCTCGATGTCCACCATTTGGACGAAGCGGGCGCGGAGGGGATCGGCCTTTTCCGCACCGAGTTCCAGTTCATGGTTTCGGAGACGCTGCCGCGCCTGGAAAGCCAGACCATGCTGTACCGCGACGTGCTCGACGCGGCAGGCAACCGGCCGGTGACCTTCAGAACGCTCGACCTGGGCGGGGACAAAGTCCTGCCTTACGTCGCCGCCGAGCGGGAGGAAAACCCGGCCCTTGGCTGGCGTGCCGTCCGCATCGGCCTCGATCGCCCGGCTCTCCTCCGCTACCAGCTGCGCGCCTTGATCAGCGCGGCTTCCGGGCGGCGGCTGCGCGTGATGTTTCCTCTCGTCACCACGGTCAGCGAGTTCGACGCCGCGCGCGCGCTGGTTGACCGCGAACTCGACTGGTCGCGCAAGAATGGCCGCGCGCCGCCTGCCCATCTTGAGGTGGGCGTCATGGTCGAAGCGCCGGCCCTGGCCTGGAGCATCCCCGACCTGAAAGGCCGGGCCGACTTCATCTCCATCGGCACCAACGATCTGATGCAGTATTTCTTCGCCGCCGATCGCGGCAATGCCCGCGTCTCGGAGCGCTACGACATCCTGAGCGCGCCCGCGCTCCGTCTGCTCAAGCGCATCCAAGAGGATGCAGACGCTGCGGGCCTGCAGGTTTCGATCTGCGGCGAAGCGGCTGGGCGTCCGCTGGAGGCGATGGCGTTTACCGCACTGGGGTTCCGGCGTTTATCGATGCCCGCCTCCGGCATCGGGCCTGTTAAGCGGCTTATCCTTTCCATGGACGCCGCCGCCGCGCGCCGCAAGCTTGCCGCGCTGATGGGCCGAAATCGGCCCAGCATCCGAAACGAACTCACAGAATTCGCGGCCGCAGAAGGTTACCTGCTGTAATCGGGCGAATCTGGCGCGTTGAGCCACGTTCGATTCGTGGTTAGCATCGCTGCGTGGCTTACAATTTGCCTTTGTAAACGAGTGGCCTCGTAAGGAGGGGCCATAGAGACGATGCTGCAACCTGCACCCACCGATCCGCAACAACCGGCCGGCGAAGCCGCCGAGGCGCGCGCACAGCGGCAGACGCCCGCGCAGGCGCGCCCGGCGCTCGATCCCACATGGCGGGCGGGGCGCAAGCTTGCGGAGGCGCGCGCCCAGCATGGCTGGACGCTCGATGAGGTGGCCGATCGTATCCGCGTGCGCCGCGAATTTCTCGAAGCGCTCGAGGAGATGAACATCAAGCTGCTGCCGGGCAAGGCGTACGCCCTGGCGTTTCTGCGCTCTTACGCGCGCGAGCTCGGCATCGAAGAAAAGGCGATCGTCGATCAGTTTCAGGATGAGTGCGCGCTCACCCGCGAGGACGCCGCCAAGCAGATTCGAAATCCCGCCTCCAAACCGGGGCGGGAGCGGCCCTGGGCCGCCGCTGCGGTGTTGGTCCTGATCGCGGCAGGCTTCGTCGGCTGGCGCGCGATCGATTCCCAGACCCCGCAGACCGAGGAGGTGGCGGCCGCCACCGCTCCCGTCGCGGCGCCCGGCGCTTCGCCGGTGCGCGATGTTCCCGCCGCGCGTGTGATCGAAATTCGCGCGGTGTCGGAGGCCTGGCTTGAGGCGCGCGGGCCTGACGGCACAGTCTTCCTTTCCCGAACCCTGCAGCCGGGCGATGTTTACCGTCCCGACCCCAGCCCGGGCTGGACGCTGCATGCCCGCGACGGCGGTTCCTTCGAGCTCTACGTGAACGGGGCGTCCGCGGGATTGCTTGGAACTCCGGGCATGCCGGTGCTGGGGCGCCCGATTGACGGCATCCAGCCCATCACTCAGGCCCAGGTCGTCTCGCCGCGCAACTGAACCGGGCGCAAGGGCTGTTAGGCGCTGTCCGGGAGCGCTATCTCCTCCTGGAAAGGACACCCGTGATGGATGCCGGCTCAGGCGATCTGCATCATCTCCGGCCATGGCGGCGCATCGAACGCAGGCGCTCGCGCAAGATCCGGGTCGGTGCGGTTGAGATCGGCGGCGATGCGCCGATAGCGGTGCAATCGATGACCAACACGGTGACGGCGGACGCCGCCGCCACTATCAACCAGATCCGCCAGCTGGAGGAGGCGGGTGCAGACATCGTGCGCGTGTCATGCCCCGACGAAGCGTCGACTGCCGCCTTCGCGCAGATCGCGCGGGCTGCGAAGGTTCCCTTGGTGGCCGACATCCATTTCCACTATCGCCGCGCCATCGAGGCTGCGGCGGCGGGCGCGGCGTGCCTGCGCATCAATCCCGGCAATATCGGCGCTGCTACGCGCGTGAAGGAAGTCGTGCAGGCGGCCAAGGATCACGGCTGTTCCATCCGCATCGGGGTGAACGCCGGCTCGCTTGAGCAGCACTTGCTTGAGAAATATGGCGAGCCATGCCCAGAGGCGATGGTGGAAAGCGCGCTCTATCACGCCGCATTGCTCGAAGAACACGATTTCCACGAGTACAAGATCAGCGTCAAAGCATCCGATGTGTTCCTGACGGTCGCCGCCTATCAATCGCTGGCCGAAGCCACTGACGCGCCTTTGCATCTGGGCGTCACCGAAGCCGGCGCGCTGCGCGCGGGGACGGTCAAATCATCGATCGCGATGGGCTCGCTGCTCTGGGCGGGCATCGGCGACACCATCCGGGTATCGCTCGCCGCCGATCCGGTGGAGGAGGTCAAAGTCGGCCACGATCTTCTCAAGTCGATGGGGCTGCGCCAGCGCGGCGTCACCATCATCGCTTGCCCCTCCTGCGCCCGCCAGGGCTTTAACGTCATCAAGACGGTGGAGGAATTGGAGACGCGCTTGGCACACATCGCCGAGCCGATCACGCTCTCCATTATTGGCTGCGTGGTGAACGGGCCTGGCGAGGCGCTGATGACCGACCTTGGCTTCACCGGCGGCGGCAAGGGCGCCGGCATGATGTATGTGACCGGCAAAGCCGATCACAAGGTCGATAATGCAGACATGATCGACCACATCGTCGAGCTTGTCGAAGCGCGTGCGAAGGCGCTGCGGAGCAGCTGAGGGAGCGGAACAGCTGGCTATCCCTGCCGGTGTGAGCGCATGCGCTCTCGGACAGTTTTCCGGCGCTGAGCGGGGCTGGCGCAAGATGATAGTTGGCTCTACGACCTGGACGCATGCGCGCTTTGCTGATTGCTGCGGCGGCTCTTGCGTTTGCGTTGGCGCCAGCGCGAGCCGGCGATGATCTGCTCCCCGTCCGAGCCTTCGTGGACGTCACCGTCATAAGCGTCTATGGCCGGCCTCATAGGCCTCATCAAACTGTCCTTGTTCGCGGTGACAGAATTATTTTCTCGGGACCCTCGCGGCGTGCGCCGCTCCCACAAGACGCGGAGATACTCAACCGGCCCGGACAAATCATCGCGCCCGGACTGGCTGACATGCACGTCCACATCTTCAATCCCGACGATGGAATTCTCTTTCTGGCGAACGGTGTGACAACTGTTCGAAATATGAGCGGTCGCGATGACGCCAATGCGCTCGCGGAGCGCATCGATCGAGGCGTCACGCCCGGCCCCACAATTTATTCAAGCGGGCCGATTATCAATGGGCCAGGAACAGATTGGGGAGCTGTCGCGACGACGCCGGCGGAGATGCGCGCCTTGATCGCCGGTCAGGCGCGGGCGGGATACATCGCCGTCAAGCTCTACGAGACTTTGCCTCCCGCTCTTTTTTCCGCCGGCGTTAGCGAGGCGCGCGCGCGCGGTCTGCAGATCTACGCTCATGTTCCGCTTTCGATGAGCCTCGATCAGGTCCTGTCGCTTCGGATCGACAGCATCGAGCACCTTACGGGTTTCGATCGCGCCCTCAGCGCGCGCCCGGCCGATGGCTGGGATGAGGCGCGCTGGGCTGAAGCCGACATTCGCCGTATCGGTCCCTTGGCGCGCGCGGTCGCACGCAGCGGGGTTTGGAACGATGCGACGCTCGTGACGCTGGTGGATGCGCCATGCTCTTTTGCTGACATCGCCGCGGCGGAAGCTTCGCCTGATTACAGATATGCCAGCCCAAGACAGCGTGCGCTGTGGCGTTCGCAGTATGAGGAGGTGCGTTCCCAGCGTGACGTGCGAGAGGCATGCGCGATGGCGCAACGCGCGCACAGAATTCGCCTGATGATGATCCGCGCCCTCAGGAGAGCGCACGCACCGCTGCTTATTGGAAGCGATGCTCCCCAACCGTTCGTGTATCCAGGAATTTCGTTGCAGCGCGAACTTGGATATCACTTGGATGCCGGGCTCACACGTGCCGAAATCCTGCGCATAGCGTCATACGACGCCGCACATTTCCTGCGCCGGCAAGGCGAGTTCGGAGAAGTGAAGGCCGGCGCCCGGGCTGACTTGTTGTTGTTGGATGGCGATCCCGAACTGGGGTTTGAGCCGCTTGGGCGTCCGGCGGGCGTGATGGCGGCAGGCCGTTGGTACAACGAAGAGACGCTCATGGGGTTGCTTGAGGAAGCGGCGCAACGCGCCCATGGACCTGCTGAGCACTGAGCGGCGGGCATCGCCAAGTGCGCCAGGAAGCGCCGGGCGGAGCGATCTACGCGGGAAAGGCCTGCCTCCCGCTATTATGGCCGGCATCCCCGCCATGGCCTCGCCCCGGCGCCGATGCTAGGCATCGCGCATGCGCCTCTATTTTTCTCCCGCCTCTCCCTTCGCCCGCAAATGCCGGATCGTCATCCGAGAGAAGGGCATAAGCGGCGTTGAGGAGGTGCGCGCCGATCCGCTGGGCGGGGACGCGGCGCTGAACGCCGTCAACCCGATCGGCCAAGTGCCCGCGCTGGTGGACGATGCAGGCGTCTGCTGGACAGATAGCCCGCTTATTTGCGCACGGCTTGACGCCATCTCCGGCGCGCCGCGTCTGATGCCGGAGGGTGAAGAACGTTGGGGCGTCATGCGCCGCGAAGTGATCGCCGATGGGGTCATGGAGCTTGGCGTCAAGATCCGCCTTGAACTTGTGCGCCCCGAAAGCGAACGCTCGCCCTCGTGGCTAGCGCGTTGGCGCGCAGGCGTGCTGCGGGGTCTCGACGTCGCCGAGGCGCAGGCCGGGGAGGAATTTGATCTCGGCGCCATCGCCACGGCCTGTGCGTTGACATGGCTCGATTTCCGCATCCCCGACCTCGGCTGGAAGGCCGGCCGCCCCAAGCTCGCGGCTCTGCAAGCCAGGCTTGAACAGCGGGCGAGCTTCCGTGAAACAGCGCCGGGCTGAAGGTCGACAAGCCCGCCTCAATCGCCCATATGAAGCCCTCGGAGGGCCCATGCTGCAGCGCCATCTGCAGGACACGTACGAGTATTTGTTCGACGCCGCGCACCGGGCGCTGCGCGAAGGGGGCTCGTTCGCGCCATTTGGCGCCGGCATCCGCAAAACCGGCGAACAGATTCACACCAATGTCGATCTTCCCATCGATCGTTCAGCGCCCGCCGATCATATTTCCGGGCTGATTGCGGGCTTCAGGCTCGACGACAAGGAGAACGGCCTGATCGCCGCCGGTCTTGTCTTCGACGGCCGCGCCCGCAGCGACGATGCGGCGGCGCTGTGTTTTCACATCGAAGGCGCCAACGCCCGCGCTGTCGAGGTGATTGTGCCCTATCAGCGGCTGGTCACCGAAATCGCCTTTGACGAGCCTCAGGTCTCGGAAGTCGAGCCCGAGATTTTCCAAGAAATTATGTAGCTCATGTCTGCGTATGACAGGTTGGAACGGCGCCTCACCCAGGCGGTCGATCGCTTCGAGCGCGTGGAGGCGCGCCTCGCCGCTGCAAGCGATGGCGCCGAGATCGTCAAGCTTGGGCAGGAACACGCTGAGCTGAAGCCGCTGGTGGAAGCGGTCGCGGCTGTGCGCGCCGCGCGCGAAGAAAAGGCCGGTCTCGAAGCCATGCTCAAAGACGGCGACGCTGAAATGGCGGCCCTCGCGGAAGAGGAACTGGCCGCGCTGCGCGAACGTTTGCCCGAGCTTGAGCAGGCCGCCCTCGTTTTGCTCGCTCCCAAGGACAAGGACGAAAGCGCATCCGCCATTCTGGAAATCCGCGCCGGCACGGGCGGGGAAGAGGCCGCGCTCTTCGCGGGTGATCTCCTGCGCATGTACCAGCGCTACGCCAGCATTCGCCGCTGGCGCTTCGAGCTGGAAAGCATTTCCGACACCGGCCTCGGCGGCGTGAAGGAAGCGGTGGCGAGCGTCACGGGCGCTGGCGTGTTCGGGCGCCTCAAGTACGAAAGCGGCGTCCACCGCGTGCAACGGGTGCCCGAGACAGAAGCGGGCGGACGCATTCACACGTCAGCCGCCACAGTCGCGGTGCTGCCCCAGCCCGAGGGCGACGTCGATATCGTCGTCGATGATAAGGATATCCGCATCGACACCATGCGCGCTTCAGGGGCGGGCGGCCAGCACGTGAACAAGACCGATTCCGCGGTGCGCATCACTCACCTGCCGACCGGCATTGTCGTGGTCGCGCAGGAAAAGTCGCAGCACCAGAACCGCGCCAACGCCATGAAAGTCCTGAAGGCAAAGCTCTATGACGCCGAACGCGAGCGCCAGGCCGCCGAGCGCGCCGCCGAGCGAAAGGGCCAGGTTGGGTCCGGCGATCGCAGCGAACGCATCCGCACCTACAATTTTCCGCAGGGGCGGGTGACCGATCACCGCATAAATCTCACCGTCTACAACCTGCCCGAAGTGCTGCACGGCACAGGGCTTGAGCCCATCCTCGATGCGCTCGCCGCCGAAGAGCAGGCGCAAAAGCTGGCCGCGCTTGAGGAAGAAGCGTGAGCGAAACGCTGGTCACGCTATGGACGGAAGTGCGCCGGCGCCTGGAGGGCGCGGGCGTCGATACGCCCGTGCTTGATGCACGGCTGCTGCTTGAAGCCGGCGCGGGCGTTTCGCGCGTCGATATCGTTACCGATCCACGCCGCCCTGTGAGCGCGGCGCAGGCGCAGAAAGTGCGCGAGCTTGCCGCGCGCCGTGAAGCGCGCGAGCCGGTGGGCCACATCATTGGGCGCAGGCATTTCTGGACGCTCGATCTTGCCGTCAGCAAGGACGTTCTGATCCCGCGTCCAGAGACCGAATTCGTCGTGGAAGCGGGCCTTGAAGCGCTTCCTCGCGACGCAAGCGCAAGCATTCTCGATCTTGGTGCAGGCTCCGGCGCGATCATTCTGGCGCTGCTGGTCGAGCGCCCGCACGCACGTGGCGTGGCCATCGACATCAGCGAAGCCGCCCTTGAGATGACGTTGCGAAATGCGGAGGCGCTGGGCGTGGCTGATCGGCTGGAGACGCGTTGCGCCGATTGGAACGAAGGCGTGGCCGGGGACTTCGATCTTGTCGTCTCGAACCCGCCCTACATTCCAAGCGCCGACATTGCCGGGCTTGCTCCCGAAGTGGCGCAGTTCGAGCCGCGCCTGGCGCTCGACGGCGGGCCCGATGGCCTTGGCGCCTATCGGCGCATCACGGCGGCGCTGCCGGCGCTGCTGCGTCCCGGCGGGCGATTCGCGCTTGAAGTGGGCCGTGGCCAGGACCAGGCGGTCGCGGCGCTGGCCGGGGCGGCGGGTCTCTCCACAGGCGAACCGCGGCGCGATCTCTCGGGAATTCCGCGTGTTGTGGTAGGATCAAAGCCCTGATCCTGAGAATCCCCCTTGGATCGCGGACGATCACGGATTAGGTTCCGTTTCGGAATCGAGGGTTATGGACGTTCAAGGGGCTGAGCCAGCCTCGGTTCCGTAAGTAGCCGGCGCGCTCGGAGAACGGCGGCGGCGATTTCCTCAGCAAAGAGGTCGAGGCGCGGCGCAAAGGCGCTGCTTGGTGTGGCCCGAACCGACGTACGGGCTCTTTTGAAACGAAGCGCTAGCGATGAGATGGCCCTTGGCCGCCAGCGCGCGCTCGCATTGGAAAAAATAGCATGGTGCACTCCTCATGAAGCGTCAGCGGGGCCGCGGCCGTAAGCCGGGCGGCGGGCATTATCAGAACAATCAGGGCCATCTCCACCCGAACCGGGCCATGGAGAGCAATGGTCCCGACACCAAAGTGAGGGGGCCCGCAGCGCACATCTATGAGCGCTACCTTCAGCTTGCGCGCGACGCCGCCAGTTCGGGCGATCGCGTGCTGAGCGAGAACTATCTCCAGCACGCCGATCACTATTTCCGCCTTGTGCGTTCGATGCAGCCGGCGATGCCGCCGCCGCAGCAGAACGACCGCTTCTCGGACAATGCCGACTACGAGGGTGATGAAGGCCAAGACGGCGACGCTGGCGAAGAGACGCAAGCTGGCGGCGAAGCCGAAGAACAAGCCGAAGCCGAGTTCTCGGGAGAGCGGCCGCAGCAGGGCGGTCAGGAACGTGATGGCGATCAGCGCCGCCGCGGACGTGGGCGTCGCAATCGCTTCCGTCCCGACTCTGAGCGCGAGGGCGCTGAAGCGCGCGAGGGTGAAGGCGGTGAAGAACGCGCAGAGCGCAGCGAACGCACAGAAGGCGAGGCCCCCCGCGAGCCCCGCCGTGAGCGCCGTCCTCCGCGCGAGCGCACGGACGATCAGGGCCCTGAAGGGTTTTCACACGGGCCCAAGCCCGCCTTCCTGCGCGGCGGGGACTGAGTTCAGTTCCGATAGCGTGCGTTAGCGCTTGGTCGTGGGCGGCCGCGGCGGCCCAGCGAGGCGGCGCTCCAGATACGCGCGCGCATGCGCCTCCACCTCGGCCAGGTGATCTTCGCCTGGATCTCGTCCGCGGAAGAAATGGTCGGCGCCTTCGACGGAGGCCGCATCGACCTTGATATTCTTCTGCGTGCGGATGCGGCTGATGACGCGTTCCATATCCGGCGCGGTGGTGACGCTGTCGCGCGTGCCATAGATGATCACGCCTGAAGCCGGGCAAGGCGCAAGAAACGAGAGATCGTAGTGATTGGCCGGCGGCGCGACAGCGATGAAGCCGTCGATCTCGGGGCGGCGCATCAGCAATTGCAGGCCGATCCAGGCGCCGAACGAATATCCGCCCACCCAGCACTGCTCTGCGTTGGGGTTCATGCTTTGCAGGTAGTCCAGCGCCGAGGCGGCGTCTGAAAGCTCACCCATGCCGTTGTCGAAAACGCCCTGGCTGCGGCCCAACCCACGGAAGTTGAAGCGCAGCACGCCGAAGCCTTTCTCCGCGAAGAGCTTGTAGAGCTGCACCGTCACGCGGTCCTGCATCGAACCGCCCGCCCGGGGGTGGCCGTGGAGGATGAGCGCGATGGGGGCGCCTTCCTTCGGCGGCTCCTGATACCGTCCTTCCACACGCCCCGCTGCGCCAGGGAAAATCACTTCCGGCATACGTTTTTCGACCCCAGCCGCCTCAGGCAAATGAGCGGCATATTCTTGACCAAAACACTCGGGTATCTTAGCTGAACGCCAAGATAAGGCCCGGCCCCGAAGGGGGCGGCTTCTAGCACATCAATCTGGTGACGTGCGAGGGTGCGGGAAGGGACGGATATGCGTTTAACGTCGAAAGGCCGCTATGCGGTCATGGCGATGGCGGATCTGGCGCTCCATGGCGGCGCTGAGCGCGCCGTGCCGCTCCAGGAGGTGGCGCGCCGGCAGGAGATTTCTCTCTCATATCTCGAGCAATTGTTTGCGCGGATGCGCCGGGCGGGCCTGGTTTCAGGGGTGCGCGGCCCGGGCGGGGGTTACCGCCTCGCGCGCGGCGCCGATGCGGTCACCGTCGCGGAGATCATTGCCGCCGTCGATGAGCCCATCAAGGCCACACGCTGTGACGAAAGCTCGGCGAAAAGCTGCCTTGGGCGCAACGGCCGCTGCATTGCGCACGGGCTTTGGCAGGAGATGGGCGCGCGCTTGCACTCATTCCTGGCGTCGGTCTCACTTGCCGACGTCCTCGATCAACGCTTCGACGGCGATGCACGCGTGGCCGCGGAATAAGACATGAGCCGCGCAGCGATCTATTGTGACTACAATGCCGGCGCGCCAGTGCGCGCCGAAGCAGTGGTTGCGATGTCGCGCGCGCTTGCGCTCGGCGGCAATCCGTCTTCAGTGCACAGCTTTGGACGGCGCATGCGCGCGGCAATTGAAGACGCGCGCGATGTGATCGCGGCCAAGCTTGACGCCAGCGCCGAGAATATCGTGTTCACATCCGGCGCCACCGAAGCGCTGCACATTGCCATGGCGAGCGCCGGCGCGGCCTCGTTGCTCGTGTCCGCGGTTGAGCACGACGCCGTTTTTGAGCAGGCCAATCGCGCGTTCAACGGGGCTCAGGTCATCCCGGTTGGCGCCGATGGCGTCGTCGATCTCGACGCGCTTGACGCCATGCTGGCGGGTGCGCCCAAGCCTGCGCTGGTCGCGGTGCAGTTCGCCAACAACGAAACCGGCGTCATCCAGCCCGTCGCACGGGTCGCCGCGCTGTGCCGCGCGCACGGCGCTCTGTTGCTGGCCGACGCCGCACAGGCCTTCGCGCGCATCCCGGTGAGCATCGCCGATCTCGACGCCTCCTATGTCGTCGTTTCCAGCCACAAGATCGGCGGCCCTCCAGGCGCCGGCGCTTTGGCGCTTGCGCCCGGCGCCCCCTTCGTCACGGCGCGCTTTGGCGGCGGGCAGGAGCGCGGGCGCCGCCCGGGTACGGAGAACGGCCCCGCCTGCGTTGGCTTCGCCGCCGCCGCGGAATGGGCGTTGCGCGAATTGAGCGCAGAGGCCAAGCGCCTGTCAGGCATGCGCGATCGCTTTGAAGCGGCGTTGCCCGGCAGCGCTCTTGTGTTCGCCGCCGCCGCGCCTCGCTTGCCCAACACCTCAAATTTTGCGCTGCCCGGCTTCAAGGCTGAAACGTCCGTGATCGCCATGGATCTTGCAGGCGTAGCGCTCAGTTCCGGCGCCGCATGCTCTTCGGGCAAAGTGCGCGCCAGCCGCGTGCTGACGGCGATGGGAACGTCGCCGGAGATCGCGCAATGTGCGCTGCGCGTCAGCTTTGGTCACGAGTCGAAAGAGGCCGATGTCGACGAGATCATTCATGCGCTCCGCGCCATCTGCGCGCGCAGATCCGCTGGGGCTGCGGCATGAGCGCGGTGAAGGACAATATCGATCGCGAGACCGTGGACGCGGCGCGTGCGCTCGAAGCCGAGAAGTACAAGCACGGCTTTGTCACAGCGCTTGACCAGGAACTGGCGCCGCCCGGCCTCAACGAGGAGATCGTCCGCTACATCTCGGCCAAGAAGGAAGAGCCCGATTGGATGCTCGCCTGGCGCCTGGAAGCGTTTCAGCGTTGGCGGACCATGGAAGAGCCAAGCTGGGCGCTCGTCCATTATCCTCCGATTGATTATCAGTCCGCGCGCTATTACGCGGCGCCAAAATCTGGCGCGAAGTACAAGAGCATTGAGGATGTCGAGCCGGAGATCCTGGAAACCTACAAGAAGCTCGGCATCCCGCTGAAGGAGGCCGAGACGCTGCTGGGCGTTGAAGGCGCGCCGCGCGTGGCCGTTGACGCCGTGTTCGACAGCGTCAGCGTGGTGACGACCTTCAAGGCCGAACTCGCCAAGGCCGGGGTCATCTTTTGCCCGATCAGCGAAGCCATCCGCGAACACCCCGAACTCGTGCGCAAATATCTGGGCTCGGTGGTGCCGACGAGCGACAATTTCTTCGCAACGCTGAACAGCGCGGTGTTTTCCGACGGCTCCTTTGTTTATGTGCCGCCCGGCGTGCGTTGTCCGATGGAGCTCTCCACCTATTTCCGGATGAACGCGCAGGGGACTGGGCAATTCGAGCGCACGCTGATCATTGCCGATAAGGGCGCCTACGTTTCTTATCTCGAAGGCTGCACCGCGCCGATGCGCGATGAAAACCAGCTGCATGCGGCGGTGGTGGAGTTGGTCGCGCTGGACGACGCCGAGATCAAATACTCCACCGTCCAGAATTGGTGGCCCGGCGACGCGGAAGGCAAAGGCGGCATCTACAATTTCGTGACCAAACGCGGCGATTGCAGGGGCGCGCGCTCCAAGATCAGCTGGACCCAGGTTGAGACAGGCTCGGCGATCACCTGGAAGTATCCAAGCTGCATCCTGCGCGGCGAGGCAAGCGTGGGCGAGTTCTACTCCATCGCCGTCACCAACGGGCGCCAGCAGGCCGATACCGGCACGAAGATGATCCACCTCGGCGCCGGGACGCGCTCGCGCATTATTTCCAAGGGAATTTCGGCCGGGCGCTCATCCAACGCCTATCGCGGCCTGGTCTCGGCGCACGCTGCGCCCGCGGCGCGCGCAACTACACCCAATGCGACTCGCTGCTGCTCGGCGATCAGTGCGCCGCTCACACCGTCCCCTACGTGGAAACGCGTACGCCGCACGCGCAGTTTGAGCACGAAGCGACAACTACAAAACTCTCCGACGATCAGCTGTTCTACCTGCGCTCGCGCGGGGTTCCGGAGGAGGAGGCCGTGGCGCTTCTTGTGAACGGCTTTGTGCGCGACGTGTTGCAGAAGCTGCCCATGGAGTTCGCCGTGGAAGCGCAGAAGCTGCTGGAAGTAAGCCTTGAGGGGAGCGTGGGATGAGCGAGCCCGCGGAATATTGGTTCGCGCGGCGGTTCCCGCTGGGCCAGATGCGTTCGGGCATGGCGCCGGTTCACTGGAAGGGCTGGGCGGTCGTGGCGGCGTTCGTCGCCGCTCTCGCAGCGGGCGGCCTGCTCTGGGCCTGGTTCGCCGCGCGCGGAGACAATGGGCGCGGCGTCTTTGCTTTCGCCCTCATGAGCGCGGGCGCAGCGCTTGGCTTCATCCGCACCGCGAACAAGAAGGGCGACCACGTTCACTGCGTCGCCGATTATCGCAAAGGCAAGCTCAGTGTTTGACGTAAAGGATCTGCACGTTTCGGTCGGCGGCGCCGAGATCATCAAGGGCGTGACGCTGCATGTCCCCGCCGGAGAAACCCACGCGATCATGGGCCCCAACGGCTCAGGCAAGTCCACGCTCTCTTACGCGTTGGCGGGCCGCGATGGTTACGAGGTCACCCAGGGGACGGCCACGCTCGGCGGCGAGGATCTGCTTCCCCTGGCCCCGGAGGAACGCGCCGCCAAGGGGTTATTTCTTTCGTTTCAATATCCCGTTGAAATCCCCGGTCTTTCGGCCATCGCCTTTCTGAAGGCTGCGCTGAACGCGCAGCGCGCCGCGCGCGGTGAAGACCCCGTGGCCGCCCCGGCCTTGCTGAAAATGCTGCGCGAGAAGGCCGCTGCGCTCAACATCAGCGACGACATGCTGAAACGGCCTTTGAACGTGGGATTCTCGGGCGGCGAGAAGAAGCGCTTCGAGGCGCTGCAGATGGCGGTTCTGCAGCCGCGTTTCGCCATTCTCGATGAGACTGATTCCGGGCTCGACATCGACGCGCTGAAGCTGGTGGCCGAAAACGTGAATGCGCTGCGTGCGCCGGAGCGCAGCATGCTGGTGATCACCCACTATCAGCGACTCTTGGACTACATCAAACCTGACCGTGTGCACGTGCTGGCGCAGGGCCGCATCGTCGCCTCCGGTGGTCCGGAACTGGCTCATGAGCTGGAGCGTGAAGGCTACCAGAAATATCTGAGGGCGGCGTGAGCGCCGCCGCCGAACTCCCCAACCGCCGCGTGGAGGCTTGGCGCTATTCCGATCTGCGCGCCACGGTCGGCGAGGCGCGCCATGTCTTGCGCGATGGCCGCGACATCATCGAGCGGCTTGCGCCCGGCACGCAGCGCCTTCGCGTGCCTGCCGGCGAACAGCGCGTCTTCATCGAGCGCATGGACGATGACCGCTACATGGATGCGCGCGCGTTCGATTGGGACGTGGGCGCGGGCGCGACGCTGACCCGCGTCGTCATCCAATATGGCGCCGAGCTGCCGCTCTCCATCGCGCGCGTGCGCCTGGCGGAAGGGGCGAGCCTGCGCCAGCTTGTGTTCGCAGAAGGCGCCCGGCTCGCCCGCATCGAGACCCAAGTTTCGGTGGAGGGCGCGGGCGGGGCGGTTGAACTCAACGGGCTTTATCTCTGCGGGGCGGGCCGCCATGCGGACCTGACATCGGTCATCGAACACACAGCGCCGGGCGGAACCACCCGCCAGCTCATCAAGGGCGCGGCGCGCGGCGGCGGGCGCGGCGTGTTCCAGGGCAAGATCGTGGTCGCGCGCGAGGCGCAAAAGACCGATGCGCGCCAGCATCATCAGGGCACGCTGCTGGAAGAAGGCGCGGAGATCTTCGCCAAACCCGAACTCATGATCCATGCCGACGATGTCCAGTGCGCGCACGGCAACACCGCCGGCGGTCTCGATGATGCGGCGCTGTTTTACCTTCGCTCGCGCGGCGTGCCCGAAGCGCAGGCGCGGGCGCTGCTGATCGCGTCGTTCCTTCTGGAGGCGTTGCCGGAATGGACGCCGGATGAAGCGCGCGCGGAGATCGAAGACCGTGTGGACGCCTGGCTTGGGGACGCGCCATGAGCTTCGACGTCGAAGCCGTCCGCGCGCAGTTCCCGATCCTTGGGCGGGAAGTGAACGGGCGCCCGCTTGTCTATCTGGACAACGCTGCGAGCGCCCAGAAGCCCGAAGCGGTGATTGCGGCAATGTCAGCGGCCATGCGCGGCGCCTACGCCAATGTGCACCGCGGCCTGCACACATTGGCCAACGAAACCACCGACGCCTTTGAAGCCGCACGCCGGGCGACCGCAGGCTTCATCAATGCGCCCGCGCCTGAGAACATCGTCTTCACCAAGGGCGGCACGCAGGCGATCAACATAGTGGCCGCCGGACTCGCCATCGCGCCGGGCGACGAGATCGTGCTTTCGGTGATGGAGCATCATTCGAACATCGTGCCCTGGCATTTCCTGCGCGAGCGCAAGGGCGCAGTGCTGAAGTGGCTGGATGTCGATGAAGACGGCGGCGTTGATCTGGATTCGCTCGATGCGTTGATCGGTCCGCGCACCAAGCTGGTCGCGATCACGCACATGTCCAACGTTTTGGGATCGCGGACGCCTGCGGCGGAGATCACGCGCCTCGCGCACGCCAAGGGCGTGCCGGTGCTGTTCGACGGCTGCCAAGCGGTCGTGCATGGGCGCGTCGATGTGCAGGCGATCGGCGCTGATTTCTACGCCTTCACCGGTCACAAACTCTACGGACCAACCGGCGTCGGCGTCCTTTACGGCAAGGCCGAGCGCCTCCAATCGCTCGCCCCGTTCGAGGGCGGCGGCGAGATGATCGACATGGTTGAGCGCGATCGCGTCACCTACGCCGAACCCCCGCACCGTTTTGAAGCAGGAACGCCGCCCATCCTGGAGGCCATTGGCCTGAAGGCGGCGATCGATTGGATCAGCGCCCAGGACCGCGCCGCGCTGGAGGCCCATGAAGCGGCCCTGCGGGATCGCGCGATGGCGGGCCTGCGCGAGCTGAACTGGATCAAGCTCTACGGCGCCGCGCCGGACAAGGGCGCCATCGTGGCGTTTTCCGCTGAGGGCGCACACCCCCATGACATCGCGCAAATTCTCGACCGCCAGGGCGTCGCCGTGCGCGCCGGGCACCATTGCGCCCAGCCGTTGATGCAACGCCTCGGCGTCAGCGCGACCGCGCGCGCGAGCTTTGCGTGTTACAACCGCCTCGACGAGGTCGATGCTTTCATTGCAGCGCTGCACAAAGCGCATAAGTTGTTGAGCTAGCATCATGGATGGCGCCGCTTCCACCACATCTGCCTTGCCCCAGGCCGAGCTTGACCGGATCACCGACGACTTGGTGGCTGCGTTCAAGACCGTCTTCGATCCCGAAATCCCGGTTGATATCTACGAACTGGGTCTCATCTATAAGGTCGATATCAATGACGACCGCTCCGTCGAGATCGAGATGACGCTGACGGCTCCGGGCTGTCCCGTCGCGGGCGAGATGCCGGGATGGGTGGAGGAGGCGGCGCGGAAAGTGGAAGGCGTCAGCGGGGCCAAGGTGAATCTGGTCTTCGATCCGCCGTGGACGCCCGCACGAATGAGCGACGAAGCCAAACTCGAATTGAACATGTTGTGATCCGATGAGCCACAGGCCCCGCCCCAAGATCGTAACGCTGACTGACGCGGCGGCCGCGCGCGTCCAGGAAATCATTGAAAAGGGCGGCAAGCCCTATCTGCGCGTCGGCGTCGTCAATGGCGGCTGCGCCGGCATGGAATACACGCTCGACTATGCCGAGGCGCCGGAGGCCTTCGACGAAGTGGTTGAGGATAGGGGCGTGAAAATCCTGGTCGCCGCTGAGGCTGTGCTGTTTTTGCTCGGTTCGGAGATCGACTACGAGACCACGCGCCTGGCTTCCAAGTTCGTGTTCCGCAATCCGAACCAAACTGACGCCTGCGGTTGCGGTGAGAGCGTCACGATCGTGCCGGCCAAAGCCGAAGGCTGAGCGCGATGAGCGCGAGCTTCCACGATTTTGTGCGGGAGCTGTTCTCTGGGCTTGGGACCGTGCAGGTGAAACGCATGTTCGGCGGCGCCGGCGGCTACGCGGACGGCGTCATGTTTCTGCTGATCGCGGACGATACCATCTACCTCAAGGTTGATGATGCGTTGAAGGCCGAGCTCGCCGCTGCGGGTTCGGGCCCGTTCGTCTGGACGCCGCAGAAGGGGCCGCGCGCGGGCGAAAAGGTGGAAATGGGATATTGGCGTTTGCCGGAAAGCGCGCTCGACGATCCCGATGAAGCTGCAGCCTGGGGACGCAAAGCCTTGGCCATCGCGAAATTCAGGCCAAAGCCAAAGCCAAAGCGGAAAGGCAATGCCTAGTTCGAAGGCGGCACGGGTTGCGTTAGCCCTGGCAGCAGCATTGAACCTCGCGTCGCGGGGACGATTACGAGCACATCGAAAGAGCGTGCGGCCTGCTGCACATCGATGGGCAGGTTGTTCCATCGCCGTGGGCGCAAGCGCCATACACGAAGATCGAAAATCGTCACGGCGGACGGATCGACATATTGATCTATGAAACTCCAATTGCGCCGATAAGAGTCTTGCGCGCAGTCGGTTGGCGGATTGAAGGTTGACGATGATTGCCCGCCAGGTCCGCAAAGCGCGAGGATTGTGATCGCCTGAGTGCCGTTCAGCGTGGCAAACTCGGTTACGAAGCCGCCAAAGCCCTGGATTTGTGTCGTCGATGCACCGCGGAACGCGTGGCTGCCGCCTATTTTCATCATGACGCGCGGCGGGGTTCGATCGGCGGCCTCCGCACGTCGGTAGTTTTCAAGAAACAAACGCCGCATCAGATGTTCGCGCTCGTCGTTGGCGAGATATGCTTCGCCGCCGCCACCGGTGAATGGCTGGTAGATGCGGTGCGAGACGAGCATGGCGTCAACGTGTGCGGCGTATCCCGCATTGCGCCGGCCGGTGAGCGCGGAGCGCAAACCTTCCAATTGTTCGCGCTGTAGACTTGAAAACCAAGTGTCGTTGTCTTCGCTGCCCTCAAGAAGCTGCGTGGCGAGGCGCCGCGCCTCGGCGCTGCGCGCGTTCGCCGCGATGTCGCGCATCTGCCAGGGCGCGGCGCTTAGATCGACTTGATCGAATCCCCACAACCGCGGCGCGTTGCGCGCTGTAGAGGATTGGACGATGGCGTTCGCCCACGCGACTTCCTCAATCCACGCATAGAAGCCTCCAGCCATGGCGCCGCCATGGGCGTGCATGAAGCGCGTCCACGCATCCGGTCCGCCGGTGCGCAGCTCGCGTTCAAGCGCAGCCGTGAGCCACGGATCGGATTCGCTAACGGCGTAATTGTACCCCAGCGCGTTGAGGTCACGCCAATACGCCGTAGCGAATTGCGCGATGCCGGCGTTGCCGTGCTGTTCGCCCACAATGACGAATTGTGAGTTCGAGCCAAGTTGATGGAGGAATTCCGCACCTTCGCCGGTCAGGCGGCCATTTTCGAGTCTTGCCGAATGACGCGAATGCAGGATCAGCGTCTCGAGCAATTGTTCGGGCGTGGCGTCCTGCGCTGCGGGTGGCGGTGGCGAGATGGTTTGCGCTTGAGCCGGCAAGGGTGCGAGCGCCAAACAAGCAAATGCAATCGCTGAAATGTGTGATTTCATAACGCCACTCCGCACAGCATCCTAACTCCGGATACAGGCGTGACGCAGCTTGGATGCGACGGGCCGTAGTTGGGATGGGACGAGCGCCTTTGAACCACACATGCTGTTGCGGGTCCGTTCGCAAAGCGCTCGCGATAGCCAAAGCAAAAGCTGAGACTAAGCCAGCGAAGAAGAAGGCCTAGAAATCCGGCAGGCCGTCTTTGTCGATATCGCGCGCCCGTTCCGCCCAATTGTCGTCCGCCGCCGCACGCGCGCCGAACCAGGCGCCGAGCGGCGTTTCATGCCATTCCGTCATGCCGATGCCGAGCGCGATAATGGTTGAGGGGATCAGCGCCGCCGCAAGCATGACAAGGCCTTGAAAACCCTCCGTGGCCTGAACGTCGGCCCACGTGCCGCCTTCCAGCCAAACGCGCAGCGTCTCTGCGATCCAGGCAATTTCCTGCATCCTGCCATGCTATCTCTGCGGCGTTAGCGAAGCGCGAAACAGTACGGTTAAGCGCCGGTGAACTTGGCAGGGCGTTTCTGCAGGAAGGCGGAGACGCCTTCGACAAAGTCGCTGCTGTGGCCTGCCTCCCGTTGCGCCTTGCGCTCGGCGTCGAGTTGAGCTTCGAGCTCATTATCAAGCGATGACCACGCCAGCTTGCGGATGAGCCCAAGCGCGCGCGTTGGCCCGTCCGCGAGTTCTCTCGCCGCCGCCATCGCTGTGTTCGTCAGCGCAGCATCGGGGACGCAGCGGTTGATCAGGCCCCATTCGAGCGCTTTCGCGGCCGGCAATTTCTCGCCGAGCAGCATCATTTCCATCGCCCGCGCGCGGCCGATGAGACGCGGCAACAGGAAGGTCGAGCCGCCGTCAGGAACCAGGCCAATCCGCCGGAACGCTTGCAGAAAGTAAGCGCTCTCGCCGGCGATCACCAGATCGCCCATGAGCGCAAAGCTGCAGCCAATGCCGGCCGCTACGCCGTTGACCGCCGTGACTATGGGGATCGGCAGCGCACGCAGCTTGAGCACGAACGGATTGTAGAAGCGCTCCAAGCGATCGCCGGCGTCGATGCGGCCTTCGCTATCGACTGCCCGATCGCCGGCATTCAAATTGGCGCCGGAGCAGAAGCCGCGGCCTTCGCCGGTCAACACCGCACAACGCGCTTCGCCCGCGGCGCGCTCGAACGCGGCGCTGAGGTCATTGACCATCGCCTCGTCGGCGGCATTGAGGGTTGCAGGATCGCTCAGCGTTATCCAGGCAACGCCGCCCTCGCACGAATATTTCGCTTTCGCCACCTGCGCCTCCTGTTCAAGGCGCGCATGTTAGCCGATAGGCGCCGCGTGGAAAGCGCTACGCCACGTAAAGCACGGGCGTTGCGTCGGTGGTGACCTGATTGCGGCCGTTGCGCTTGGAGGCGTAAAGGCAGGCGTCGGCGCGTTCGATCAGGCCGGCCGGGGTGTCCGCCGACTGCAATTTCGCAACGCCGATGGAGACCGTGACTTGCCCCAGGTCTTCGTTGGTGGAACGGCGGCGCAGGCGTTTGGCCTGGATCGCCTCACGCAATGCTTCCGCCGTCTGTTGCGCAGCACGCGCGCCGATGCGCGGCATGACCACCGCAAATTCTTCCCCGCCATAACGGGCCACCAGAAAGTCCGGGCGGGCGTGGGCCTGCAGCGCGCTCGAAAGGAAGCGCAGGATCTGGTCGCCTGTGTGATGGCCCCAAGTGTCATTGAAGCGTTTGAAATGATCGATGTCGCACAGCAGCAGCGAAAGCTCGGTGCGCTGGGCGCGCGCCTCTTCGATCCGCATACGCAGCGTTTCATCGAACATGCGCCGGTTGGCGAGGCCCGTCAGCGCGTCGGTGAGCGACTCGACGCGGACAGATTCCAGGCTGGTGCGCAGCGTCTCTATCTCGCGCGTCGATTTCTGCAGTTGCTGATTGAGCGATTGGTTGTGATTGGCCATGTCGAGCGTGGCCGCCGCCAGGCTCGAAACGATTTGGCGAATTTGGTCGGCGCCGAGGCCGCGGTTGAGGTCAGTCGCCGCGCTCTCCAGCGTGCGCCCGTAATCGCCGCTCTTCTCCTCGGCGGACTTCAGGAACGAGACGACCTGGTCGAGGTCGCGGGCGATCTTCTCGCCCGCCATGACGATCTGCGCTGACGCGCCCATGCTGCTGAAGAACTGTTCGTGCAGTTCGGCGCTGAATTCGGGCGTGATTGGTTTGCCGCCGCTGATGCGCGCGTCGATGGCTTCGCGCAGGGGCTGGTTGCGGCCGATCTTGTAGGCGAGCCAAACTTGATAGTTCTCAGCCGTCGGCGGCGCCTGATGCTTCCGCATCAAGTCAAGGGTCTCCCGGGCGACGCTCTCCCCGCCGGGGCCTTGCATGAGCGCTTCTTGTTCGGTCACGCGGCACCAATCCGTGAATCTGTGATCGGCCAAGGCTAGAGACCAGGGTATGGACGAGTGGTAAACGGGCTGAGCGCAGCGGCAGAAAATGTTGATTGCACTTACGTCTAGGTTAGGGGCTAAGCTTTGCTGGATTGCCCCAGGGAGGCGCACATGAACCGGCCAGTCAGCCCCTCGATCGAAGAGACCAAAGCCCGCATGGCGGGGGTTCTGGACCTGCAAAAGAAGGCTCAACTGGCCAAAGGCGCGCCCGACGCGCGCCTGCGCAAGGACAGGCTCACCCGCTGCATCAGCATTTTGGTTGATCACCAAAATGATTTCGTTGACGCACTGAACGCCGACTTCGGCGCGCGCTCGCGCGACATGTCGCGCCTGACCGACATAGCCGGCGCCATTGCGCCCCTGAAACATGCGCGCGCGGGCCTTGAAAAATGGATGGCGCCGCAAAAGCGCAAGGTCGATCCTGCAGCTCTCGGCCTGTTCGGGGCCAAGGCCGAAGTGCGTTATCAGCCGAAAGGGGTGGTTGGCGTTATTTCGCCCTGGAACTTCCCGGTCCAGCTGGCGATGGACGCCATCGCCAGCGCCTTCGCCGCCGGAAACCGCGTCATGCTCAAACCCTCCGAGTTCACGCCGGCGACCTCAGCGCTGCTGGCGCAGACGTTCGATCTCTATTTCGACGAAGACGAGATCGCCGTGATCCAGGGCGGGCCGGATGTGGGCGCGGCGTTTGCCGGCCTGCCGTTCGATCATTTGATCTTCACCGGAGCTACTTCCGTGGGCCGCCACGTCATGCGCGCGGCGGCGGACAACCTGACGCCCGTAACATTGGAGCTGGGCGGCAAGTCGCCTGTTGTGATCGGCGCCAGCGCTGACCTGGCCAAAACCGCCGCGCGGGTCATGAACGGCAAGACGATGAATGCGGGCCAAATCTGCCTCGCGCCAGACTACGTGCTGGCGCCGCGCGAAAGCGTTGATGGTTTTGTCGCCGCCGCCAGAGCCTCGGTCGCCAAGATGTTTCCCACGATCAAGGACAATGGCGACTACACCGCGATGATCAATCAACGCCATTATGACCGCGTCTCCGGCCTCATCGCCGATGCGCGCGCCAAGGGCGGCGAGGTGATCGAGCTCAATCCCGCGAACGAGGATCTCTCGCAGCAGGAGCACCGCAAGATTCCGCCGACGCTGATCCTCAACGCCACGGACGACATGACGGTCATGCAGGAGGAGATTTTCGGGCCGGTGCTGCCGATCCGCAGCTACCCCAGCTTCGACGCAGCCGTGAACGAGATCAACGCCCGGCCGCGGCCGCTCGCGCTCTATTATTTCGGCGAAGACGAGGCCGAGAGTGAAACGCTGCTCTCGCGCACCCATTCAGGGGGCGTCACCATCAACGATGTGATCTTCCATTTCACCATGGAGGATTTGCCGTTTGGCGGCATCGGGCCGTCAGGCATGGGCGCCTATCACGGCCAGCGCGGCTTTCTGGAATTCAGCCACGAGAAGGCGATCTACCGTCAGATCAAGAGCGAGTTGCTGGCCATGATGCGCCCGCCCTACGGTGAGGCGTTCCGCAAGCAGGTGGCTGCGCGGTCCAAGCCCTAAGGCTATTTGCGCTTCAAGAACGCGGGAGTGTCGTCGCCGAAGCCCTGAACGCCGGCGCCGCCGTCATCGCGCTCTGGCTTGCGCGTTTCGCGGCG
>JAWKUY010000011.1:0-86529 GCA_041398345.1 Hyphomonadaceae bacterium
ATTCCAGGATGGGCGTGGCGCAATCATCCTCGACGGTGAGATCGCTCACCAGGACACGCCCGCGCCCTTCATTGCCGATCCAGAGATGACAAGGATCTGCGTCCTCGACATCGCGCCCGCGGAAATTGGGGCGCCGGCTGGTGCAGTTCGCGAGCGTGGCGCGCTCACTCCAGATACGGAAATTCCGTTTGTTGTCTTCTGCGATGCAGCTTTCCAGAACAACATCGCGGCTCTTGCAATCGAAGCCGCCATCGGTCGAACCACGCGCCTCGCACGCCTCGTACCTGATGTTGCGGTTTCCCGCTTCGTCGGAGAAGCCATCGCCGTTCCAGTAGTCGCCGGCGCGCCACTGCTGAAAATTCGCCATCACGCACCGCCGGTACGTGATGGCGTTAGCGCGATCGTCCAGCGCGCACCCAGCGGGGATGTAGCCCCCTTCATTCGCCAAACCCTGCGCGCTGCAATCTTCGATCGCGCCGTTGCCGGAATTGTAGCGAATGCGCAGGAAACCGCGCTCGGCGCCGGCGCCATGGCACCGGCGCAATGCAAAGTCGCGCAACGTGGCGTGCCCGGCGTCGTCGGCGGCCGTGTTCTCAAGAAAGCGGTAGACATCGTCGAAGCGGCAATCTTCGATGACAAGGCCGCTCAACGGCCCCGCGACGCTGAAGCAACCATTGCCGACCGCTCTGAACTCGAAGTGCGAAAAGAAAAGGTCGCTGGCGCCACGAAATAGACGGAACGCGCTGGCGCCGATTTCGCCGCCTCCGCGGTCGCCGCGCAGCACCGCAGGCATGGGCGCGCCGCTTTCGCTTGCGACGCCGCGAATGCGCACCGGATGGCCCTTGACGCCGCCATGGCTCAGCCTCAGCTCGCCGGAAAGGATGTATTCTCCCCGGTCGGCGGCGATCAAAATTTCGCCATCCGCCGCCGTCTGCGAGATGAGCTCGTCAAGCGCTGGAAGCGGCGCCGCCGCGGCCCACGAGCTTCCATCGCCATCGCCATCGGGGGCGATGTGAAAGCGCGGCGCGCGCGCATCCGCATCGGTCGCGCAGGCGATCAATGGCAGGGCTGCGATAAATCCGCGGCGCGAAATGGTCATGAGCGCCACCCTGCCCCCGCGCGCGCTCCAGCGTCCAGCCCGCACGCCCGCCAGTCAGCCTTGTCTGAAAGCTTTTTCGCCTGGCCTTGGGTCGCGCCGCTGGATCGGTTTGAAGATGCCGAGCCCGGTCATCAGCGTGCGATCGAGCGTCCAAATGCGCCCTCGCACCATGTAAAGTCCATCATCGGTCGAGAGCACATCGCCGCCGCCTTCGACGAAATCGCCGAGCTTGGCGCTCGACAGAAAATCGACGGTGAGCCGCACCGTGACCCAGTAGGACGATGTTTCGACCGACACCACGTGGCCCCACGCCATATCGGCGAATGTCATCAGCATGCCGCCGTGGGCGTTGGTCATGCCGTTGGTGTGGTGCTCCTCAACGCGGAAACCCATCGAGTAGGCGCCGGGGGTCTGGCGGCGATAAAGCGGCCCGACCTGGCGGCCAAAGCCCCGCCGCCAGTCCAACAGCTGGTAGCCCTCAGGGATTTCAAACTCGGCGGGGGCTGCGACATCGTCTGACATCGGCGCAGAATAAGCCTGTCTCCGCCGCAAAAGAAAAGGCGCGGCTCGAAAGCCGCGCCCGCCTGCACCCGGGGAATGGCGCCGGCCTTATTCGTTCCCACCACCGTATTGGCGCGTCGGCTTGGATTGACCGCGCGGGAGACCATTGAGCATGTCGCTGCGCAACTCATAGCGGGCTGCCCGGATGGCGGGGTGAAACCCGACATTGGCCAGGGCTATAGTGACGTGCTGCCCGCGCCAAAAGGCTTCGATGCGCTCTTTCAAAGCGACAGCCCCTTCTCGCGAGCAATAATCGGCAGGTTCGCCGCCGCCGCGCCAATCGGGCAAAGCGTCAAGGTCTGGCTGAACCGCTAAGGACTGCACTGGCTTCTCCCGCGACACGCTGATTTCTCCGTCTGTAGAGAAAATGCCAAGTGCGGGGCCTCGCGAACATTGCACGGAAGTCTTGGTTGACGGCCTAAGCCACTGCGATCTCAGAGACCAAAGGGCATATGCACTTTGGCGTATGCCGGGAATGGTACTGCCTAAACGCGCGCCCGCGTGATCAGGTGAGAAAAGCTTGAGCGAGGCGGAAAAAAAGTGGGCCAGGATCAAAGCGAACCGCCCATCGTGGTGGTCATCGAAGACGATCCCATCGCGTGTGAAGCGCTCGCTTTGACAGTGAGCGACTGGGGCGGCGAGGTCGTGAGCGGCCAGCACGAGGACCAGATCGTTGGCCGTGTGGATGGCCGCTGGGAACAGGTCGCTTTCGTCATCGCTGACTTTGACCTTGGACCTCAGGACGATGGCGTGACGCTAGGGCGCAGGCTGGCCGCACGCGCCCCGCAGGCGCGCGTACTGGTGCTGTCGGGCGTGCTGGGCGGTGAGGCCAAGCGCGCGGCGGCGAGCGCCGGCTTCGCCTTCATGGCAAAGCCCGCCCGCGCAGTCGAAATCATCAGCTGGCTGGAACGCGTTTGATCGGCGTGCGCTTGCGCCGCGAACGGGCGCGCGCGAGAAGGCGCCATGGCTGATGAGGCGGCGCCTTTTCCTCGCTCTCGCTTTCCGCGCGCGGAATGGATCCTCGCCGCCGCGATCGGGATTGTCTCAATCCTTGTCGTGGCGTTCGTCTTCGCGCTACGCGCGGAGGATCCCGCTCACGCCAGGACGCTCTCCACGATTGCACTTGCCAGAACCGTCCGCGACGAAACCCTGGCGCTCACCCAAGCGATGGCCATAGCGGAGTCGGCGCGCAGCACGCGCCGGCCCGAATTGCGCGAGCAGGGTCGCCAGGAGGCCCGCGTGCACGTCGATGCGCTGGCGACCTCCGCGCGCGGCGACGCGGAGCTCGAAGGGCACGTCGCCGCCATCTCAAACATTGTCGATGCAGACTTCTCCCGCGCTGACCCCGACACCCATTCTCGTCTCCGCACGGCTGTGGGCGATTTGATCACCGCCGCCAACGAACGCAACGACGTCGCCCGCAACGCCGAAAACCGGCTGCGGGCGCGGCTTGATCAGATCAGCATCATCCTCGCCGCGCTTTCGCTCGCCGCCTCGGCGCTTGCAATTCTTTCGCTGCGCCGCGAGCGCCAGCAGTGGCGCCTGGCCAACCAGCTGGCTGAAACCGCGCGCGCGAAGGCGGCGGCCTCCGATCTCGCCAAGACCCGCTTCCTGGCGACCGCAAGCCACGACATGCGCCAGCCCCTGCACGCGCTGACGCTTTACATCAGCGCGCTCGAGCGGCGCGTCGAAACGCCGGAGGCGCGCGACATCCTCGCCAAAATGGAGCGCGCGACCAATTCGATGGTCGGCATGTTCGCAACCTTGCTCGACCTCGCGCGCATCCAGGCGGGCGTGGTGAGCCCCGAGACGCGGCCGTTCGCGCTGCAAGAGGTGCTCGACCGCATCATCGCCGAAAACCCCGGCGGCAGCATCGATATCGTCCACACCGACGCCACGCTTGATTCGGATCCCGTCCTGATCGAGCGCATTCTGCGCAACCTGGTTTCGAACGCGCTCAAGCATGGCGGCGGACACGCACGCATCGAAGTGGACCGCACGCGCTCCGGCAGCATCGACATCGCCGTCGTCGACGAAGGCCCGGGCATAGCGCCCGCCGATCAAGAGCGCATATTCGACGAGTTCGTTCGCCTCGATGAACGCGCACACGCCGAAGGGCTGGGCCTCGGGCTGGCCATCGTGAAGCGGATAGCCGACCTGCTCGGCGCCGAAATATCACTGAGTTCACCGGCGGGCGGCGGAGCGCGGTTCACGCTGCGGATCGCAGCGGCGAACGGAGCGGCCGCGCCGTCTGCAGCAGATCAGGCGCAGACGCAATCGCTGAGCGAACGCGTGCTCGTGGTCGATGACGACGCCCTCGCGCGCGGCGCAATGGCGGGGGCGTTGCGTGATCTCGGCGCCGAGGTGCGCGACGCCGCCAACGCCGGTGAAGCCGAGGCGGTCTTGCATGCAGGGTTCCGGCCGCGGCTCATTGTGATGGACCTGCGCATCGACGGTGAACTGAGCGGCGTCACGCTGGCGCAGCGCCTCATCGCCACCGCGCCGGCGCGTGTGATCATCGTCACTGGCGACACGGCCCCCGACACCTTGGCGCTCCTGCGCGCCTCGGGCTTTCAATGGTTGATCAAACCGGTGGACCCTGCCCGGCTCTCGGAAGCCGCTTTTGCGGCGGCGAAGTGACGGGTCTCAGCCCGATTTGATCTTGGCGATAGCCTCTGCGCGCGTGCGAACGCCGATTGCTCTGTAGATCGCCGCGAGGTGAATTTTCACCGTGCCTTCGGCGATATCGAGGCTGCGCGCGATTTCCTTGCTCGATTGGCCTTTCAGCAATTCGTCCAGAACCTGCCTTTGCCGGCCAGTGAGCTTGTCTTGCCCGAGTGCGTCGGATTTCGGCGAAGCGGACGCTGCATTGCCAGCGTCGCGCCTGCCAAGAGAAGGCGGCGCGAAGATTTGTCCCTCGAGGATCGCGCGCAGCGCCGCCGCGATCTCAGGAGAGGATAATGATTTGGGAACGTAGCCGTGCACGCCCGCGCCGAAAGCAGCAAGGATGTCTCCGCGATCTTCCCACGCCGACACCACCGCCACCTTGGCTTCCGGAAAGCCGTCGCGCAGCGCCGCCAGCGACTCCGCGCCCGACATGCCAGGCATGCGCCAATCCACCAGCACTAGGTCGCCCCCGCCCTGCTCCGTCAGAATATCCAAAGCCTCATCCATGGACGCAGCTTCGCGAATCTCGTCAGCGTGCAGCTCGTCCGCCACCAGCTGTTTCAAGCCGCTTCGGAACAGCTCGTGGTCGTCTGCAATCAAGACGCGGATCGGCATGTGGTCAGAGCTTGGCCGTGCGCCGAAAGCCGGCGCGTCACGGCCGCGAGCATGCGCCGGATTCCCGCCATCCTCAACCTAGAAGTTGCAAATTCAGGGCGCGCCTGACGCGCTTGCCGGAAGCGTTTGGGCCTGTTCGGCCGGCGCCTCTTGCGATCGCACGCGCCGCAGCGTGTCGATGCGCTCGCGCTCGATCATGAAGAGTTCGAGCGCACGGCCGGAAAGATTGCGCCCGTTGGCGACGCGCAACGTCATGGGATTGATCTGCTGGCCGCGCCGCAGAACCTCGTAGTGCAGGTGCGGGCCCGTGGAGCGCCCGGTGGTGCCAACATATCCGATCACTTGGCCCTGGCGCACGCGCGCGCCCGCGCGCATGCCGCGCGCGAACCGCGACATGTGAGCGTACGCCGTTTCATAGCCATTGGCGTGCCGAATGCGAACGTAGTTGCCGAACGAGCTGAACGGGCCTGCGCGCATGACGGTTCCATCGCCGGCCGCCAGAATCGGCGTGCCGATCGGCGCCGCAAAATCGGTGCCGCGGTGCATGCGCGAATAGCCAAGCACTGGGTGGCGGCGCATGCCGAAGCCCGAGGAAAGCCGCGCGCCGTTGATCGGCGTCTTCATCAGAAACCGCCGCGCGCTCTTGCCTTCTGCGTCATACCAATCAGGCCGCGTGTCGCCCGGCGCCAGGAATTGGTAGAAGGCGCGCGGTCCGCGGCTCGATTCCAGCGAGACGAACAGCAAATCGCCGGTGCGAACGGTGTTGCCCTCATCATCGTAGAAACGTTCGAACACCAGCTCAAAATTGTCGCCCGGGCGGACATCGCGCTGGAAGTCGACGTCATAAGAGAATGCATCGGCCAGCGCCGCGACTTCACGGTCTGTGGCGCCGAGGCTGAGCGCGCTCGCGTACAGGCTGGTCTCTACCGGGGCGGCGATGCGGGCGATTTCAAACGTCACCGGCATCAGCACTTCGCGCGCCTCGAACCGGCCGGCGGTCGTGCGATTGGCGGTGACGGAAGCGCCAGGATCGGAGCGGAACGCGACGCCCGTCAAATGCGCCTGGCCACCCTCGCGCTGGAAGTAGAGGCTGACGGGCTGACCCGGGCGCAGGCGGCGCGGATTGTAAACGTCGGTGATCGAGGCAAGCGCAGCGTTAGCCTCCGATGAAGAGGCGCCGGCGCGGGTGAGCAATCCAGCCAGGGTTTCTCCGTCCCCCACGCGCAGCTCGCGCGCCTCGTGCTGGAGGTAAACTTCCGTAAACGCCAGATGCTCGGCGCGGCGCGCGGCGGCGTCGCGCAACTGCACGTTTTCGGCCGCGGCCGCCTCGGCGGCGCCGCTGAACAAGCCTGCATTCCAGGCGAGCCCTGTTCCCACAAGCGAGGCTGCGGCCATCACGCCAACCGCGGCAAGTCCCTTACGGGCCTTCATCAGGCGCTGAGCGAGTTCTGCTCTCAAACTGATGCTCCAATAGCCGCATCGGCAAAAAACGCCAGTCCGGCAACCATTTTCGGCCGTTTGGTTATCCAGCCGGAAACCCTAATAGCGCCATTCAATTGGCTCATAAGCGTCCGGCAGAGGACACCCACACGAGCAAGGACCGCGCCAAGCGGGCGAGTATGCCACATAGGTCTAACCAGGCCGTTGCGAGTCAAGACGAGGCGCTGACGCAGCCCCCCGCCGGCCCGCCGCCCCCTCGCCGATTGCTGATCGGCTGGGCCACAGCGTTCGCAGCGCTGGGGGTGAGCACGCTTTTGCTGGGCGCCGGCCTCTGGTTCGTCCGTTTCTCGATTGCGGAGTTCTTTCTCGGGGCCGCCCTCGCCGAGCGCGGCGCCGAAGCTGATTTCCAAGTCATTAATCTTGATTGGGACGGCGCCGCCCTCGCCAACGTGCGGTTTGGCTCCGAAGCATCTCCCGATGCCGCCATTCCGCTGATCGAAGCGCGCTGGCGGTGGCGCGGCATGACCCCGCACGTGCATTTCGTCCGGCTGGTCCGGCCGCGCCTGCACCTGAGCCTGGACGAGCGTGGGGCCGTGTCGGCCGGCGCGCTCGACCGTCTCGGCAGCGGGGCGCCAAGCCGCCGGCGGCTCTCGATACCACACATTGAATTGGAAGTGCTCGAGGGGCGCGCCACGCTCGACGCGCCGTTCGGGGAGCTTTCCGCCCAGTTTGAAGCCTCCGGAACGCTGGGACAGGATTTCCTCGCCAGCGGACGGCTGCAGCGCACCTCGCGCCCGGGCGACCATTTTTCGCTCACCGCCGTGCAGGGTGACTTCTCAGCGGCGTCGAGCGGCGAAAATCTCGACATTCGGATCAACGCCGACGCCGACGCGATGGTCTGGAACGATGCGCGCATCGAGGCGCCGTCCATTGCCGTCACAGCCCGCGCTCCGCTCGATCTTGCGCGCTACGACGTCGAAGCGACATGGCGCGCCAGCACGCTGGACTATGCCGGCCTCAGCGCAAGCGCGCTGACCGGCGCTGTCGGCGGCGAGGCGACTACACGCGCGACAACGCTTTCACCGCAGGACTGGGCCGGGGAGTTGCGCTTCCAGGCCGCCACGTTTGCCGCCGCAGGCGCGACAGCGCAGCACCTGCAGTTCCGGGGCCGCGTTGAAGGATCGGATGCGAACGGCCGGGGCGGCTGGTCAGCCTCAGCTGCGCAGTTCAGCGGCATGGCGCTCATATCGGCGCATCCGCACGCTGAGGGCGCCTTCCAAGTTAGCTTGGGCGAAGAGGCCACGCTCACCGGCGCCGCCAATATCGGACTGGAGCGCGCCCGCCTCACCCCACCCGCCCAGGCGCGTTTGCGGGCTGCATTTCCCGACCTGAACGGTGCGCCCGTTGGGCCCGCCTTCGCGCAGGCGCGGCGCGCGCTCGACGCAGCGGCCGGTCGCTTCGATCTTGCGGTCCCTTTGCGCATCGACATTGAAGGCGGACGCACGTTTGTGCGCGTGGTGTCGCCGGCGACAGCGCGCGCGGCGAGCGGCGCCGCGTTGCGACTTTCTCCGTTGCGGCAGGATGCGCCTGCTTTGGTGTTGCAGTGGCCAGGCCCCGCACTCCATGGCGCGATATCGCTCGAACTGTCAGGCGGCGGCGCGCCAACCGCCGCATTGCTGCTGGACACGGCCGATTGGTCCCCAGAGGCGCCTCTCGAAGCAGACGGAACGCTGTCGCTCTCCAACTGGCGGGCCGCGAACTCAAGCATCTCAACCGAGGAAATAAACGTCAGCGTCGCAGTGCAGCCCGGCGGCGGTGGCCGTATCGACGTGCGTGGCCCGCTCGAGTTGAGCGGACCACTGGGAGAGGGCGAAGTGCGCAACGTCACGTCCGCGCTCGATCTCGGCGTACAATGGGGCGCGGGCTGGCGCGTGACGTCCAACAGCGCATGCCAGCCTCTGCGTCTCGGCGGCGTGGAGGCCGCCGGTCTTTCGTTCACTAACGGCGCCTTCGAGCTTTGCCCGCTGAACGGGGCGTTGATCGCCGCCGATGCGGCCGGCAATCTTTCCGGCGGATTCACGGTGCGCAGGCTCGCGCTGAACGGGCGAATGTCCGGCGAAGGCGCCCAGCCGGCGCAGCTGACCGCCGCAGACATCGTGGGCCGCTTCAGCGGACGCCCGCGCGACATCGCGCTGGCGCTGGAAGCGGCGTCGCCGCGGCTCGCCATACAAATGAGCGAACAGCGCACGCTGGAGGTCGCCATGCGCCGCGTCACCGCCGAAGCGCGGATCGCAGACACCTGGCGTGTCGAAGGCGCGTTCGAACAAGGCACGCTTACCGACCCTGCGCTCCCCGGCTCCGTTTCGACGATCGCGGGGGCCTGGAGCGCTGCGCCCCAAGATGGCGAAGCGGTGCTCCAGGTCATT
Organism: Hyphomonadaceae bacterium; assembly: GCA_041398345.1. Taxonomy (GTDB): domain Bacteria; phylum Pseudomonadota; class Alphaproteobacteria; order Caulobacterales; family Aquidulcibacteraceae; genus Vitreimonas. The sequence continues at coordinate 8,809 of JAWKUY010000011.1, forward strand.
GCCGGAGAAGCGGCGCTCACGGCCAACCGCCCCGCTACTGACGCCGAACGCCCGCTCTTCAATCCGTTGCGCCTGGTTGATGTGAACGGCGAACTTCGCGCTGGCCGCATCACCGCGAACGGCGCCATCCTTCTGGAAGAAGGTGCGCGCCAGCTGGCTCATTTCACTGCGCGTCACGAGGTTGCAGCCGGAGAAGGCGCCGCCAATGTCAACGCGGCGGAGATCCAGTTCGGCCCTGCCTTGCAGCCTTACGAAATCACCGAGCGCGCCCGCGGCCTGGTCGACAATGTCCGCGGCCCCATCGCCGTCAACGCCGACATCTCGTGGACGCGCGAGGCCATCCGCGGCCAGGGCGACGTGCGGCTCAATGGACTCTCCCTGGCCACGGCGACGATCCCAATTGTCAACGGCGTCCGCGGCGACGTCTTCTTTGACGACATCTTCGCGCTGACGACGCCTCCGGGACAGGCAGTCACCATTGAAGAGTTGAATCCAGGCGTCGCTGTCCGCGACGGGCACGTACGGTTTCAGCTGCTGGGCGAACAGCGTGTCGCCATTGAACAGGCGGAGTTCAGCTTCGCCTCCGGCGTGCTGGCCATGTCGCCCGCCACGATTGAGTTGGGCGCTGACAAAACCCGTTTCGAGCTGACATTGCGCGACGTGGACGCCGCAAGCTTGCTGCAATCGCTCAACGTCCCTGATCTCGCCGCCACGGGCCAAGTCGAGGGCTCGTTTCCGCTCCTGCTGACCCGACGCAGCGCCTATGTCGAGGGCGGCATGCTGCGCGCACAAGGCGCTGGCGGAGTTATTTCATACACCGGCAATGCCGGCGCTGGCTCGACAGGTCCTGCGCGCATCGCCTTCGACGCCCTGCGCAGCTTCCGCTATGACACCCTTTCGCTGACCCTCGACGGCGACCTCAATGGCGAAGTGGTGTCGTCCATCGCGTTCAGCGGAGAGAATTCCGGCAGGCCGGTGGATTTGGGACCCATCGCGCCTGTTCCCGGCGTGGGCAGCGTGACCGTGCGGGGCGTGCCATTCCGGTTCAACGTCCATGTCTCCGCCCCGTTCCGCCGTCTGGCGCAAACCGCAGCGTCAATCGCCGATCCGGGCGCGCTGGTGCGCCGGGCGCGCGACGGCGAGCCGCAGGAAGCTGTTGACCCGGAACCGGCTCCGCAAAGATAAAGCTCCAGCTTCAGCGCGCGTTCAGCCGGACGCGCCTATTCAGGCAGGCAGGAGAGTCACGCATGAGCAAACGGGCGCATCTGCTCACGGGCTTGGGCGCGGTGATCGCGGCGGCCGGGTGCATCCCGGTTCAGATCCAGGCGCCGGACGAGCCCATCGAAATCAATCTCAACGTGAACATCCATCAGGAAGTCATTGTGCGGCTCGAACGCGACGCCGCCGAACTGCTCGATCAACATTCCGACCTGTTTGGAGAGGCAAATCCATGAAACGCAATCTGGTCCTGGCGGGCATGGCGGCGGCCCTGCTGGCGTTGGCCGCGCCGCTTACGGCGGCGGCTCAGGATGAAACGCTCGCACAGGCGCGCGCCGGCGGCCTCATCGGCGAGCAGGCCGATGGTTTTCTCGGCTTTGTGCCCGGCGCCACAATCTCAGCTGACCTGCGCGGCCGCGTGGATCAGAACAACATTCAACGCCGCCAGCTCTACGCCAGCCGCGCCGCGGAGCGGAATGTCTCCGCGAACGAAATGGCGGCGGCGGTTGCGTGCGAAGTGTTTCAGCGCCGCATCGCCGAAGGTGAACGCTACCGCGACGAATCTGGCCAATGGCGCCAGCGCACGGCGACACAGCCAGTCGTAATGCCGAGCTTCTGCCCATCCTGATTGCGACGTTGCGAACGCTGGCGCCACGATGCCTGAAGGCGCAGATTGGAGAGCCATGAAAACAGCGCTCGCTCTTATCGCCGTTCTCGGAGCTTTGCTCGCCGTCGTCGCCTTTGTGGTTTTTCGCGATTGGGACGCCTCGGCCATGAGCGTGCATGGCTGGATCGCGATGGGCGTCGGCGCCTTCTTTTCGCTGGCCGTGGGCGGAGGGCTGATGGCCCTTGTCTTCTACTCCGCCCGCATGGGCTACGATGACCGCATTGACGTCGATCGCGACGAGTTGGAATAGCGCGCCGCCTTAACCATGCTTATGTTCAGCCTGAGCATAAGCTGCTATGATGAGCCAAATGGCCCGCGCCAAATCCAACGCCCCGCCGAAAAGCTTTCACAACCTCTACGCCCACGGCTTCGTGCGCGTGGCCGCCTGTGCGCCTGTCGTCGCCCCCGGCGATCCGCTGACGAACGCCGAACGCATTTTGACGTTTGCGCGCGAGGCGCACGCCGAGAGCGCGGCGATCCTGCTGACGCCGGAACTTTCGCTCACGGGTTACGCCATCGACGACCTGCTCATGCAGGACGCGTTGTTGGACGCGACGGAAGCAGCGATCGCCAAGCTGAAGGCGGCCAGCGTCAAGCTCTTTCCAATCTTGATCGTTGGCGCTCCGGTGCGCGCCCGCGGCGCATTGTTCAACTGCGCCGTCCTGATCCATCGCGGCGAAATTCTCGGCTGCACGCCCAAGAGCTTTCTCCCAAATTATCGCGAGTTCTACGAAAAGCGGCACTTTGCGAGCGCAGCGGACACTGAGGAAGGTCTCATCCCGCTGTGCGGTGAAGATGTCGCCCTGCTGCGCGACGCCATTTACGTGGCCGCCGACAATCAGGACTTCTCCTTCCACGTCGAGATTTGCGAGGATTTCTGGGCGCCGGCGCCGCCATCGACGATGGGCGCTCTGGCCGGCGCGAACATCCTGCTCAACATGTCGGCCTCGAACATCACCATCGGCAAGGCCGAGGATCGCGCCATCTTGTGCGATGCGCAGTCGCGCCGTTGCACGAGCGCTTACGTATTCGCCGCCGCGGGGCGCGGGGAAAGCACCACCGATCTGGCCTGGGACGGCCAGATCGTCGCTTACGAAATGGGCGAAAAGATCGCCGAGGGCGCGCGCTTCACGCGTACGCCGCAGCTGGTGCTCGCTGACGTCGACGTAGGCCGTATTGCGCAGGAACGCCGGCGGCTCTCGAATTTTCGCGACGCGCAGGCGCGCCAGAAGCATGACCTGATCAAGTGGGCCCACATCACGTTTGAGCTGAACGCGCCGCAGGCGGCCCTGCCGCTCCAGCGCAAGATTGACCGCTTTCCGTTCGTCCCGGACGATACGACCAAGCGCGACCGCGACTGTTTCGAGGCTTACAATATTCAGGTCGCGGGGCTCGCCCAGCGCATTGAGGCGACCGATACCAAGCGCGTCGTCATCGGCGTGTCAGGCGGGCTCGATTCAACGCAGGCGCTGATCGTCGCCGCGCGTGCGTTCGATTTGATCGGCCTGCCGCGGAAAAATATCATCGGCGTCACCATGCCCGGCTTCGCAACCGGAGAAGCGAGCAAGGCGAACGCCTGGGCGCTGATGAAAGCGCTGGGCGTGGATGGGCGCGAGGTTTCCATCGAACCCTTGGCGCAGCGCATGCTGGAGGATCTAGATCACCCCGCAGCGCGCGGCGAGCCCGTTTACGACATCGCGTACGAGAATGTGCAAGCCGGCCTGCGCACCGACTACCTCTTCCGCCTTGCCAACAAGGAGGGCGGCTTTGTTGTGGGCACGGGCGACCTCTCCGAACTCGCGCTCGGCTGGTGCACCTACGGCGTCGGCGATCACATGAGCCACTACAATGTCAACGCCGGCGCGCCGAAGACGTTGATCCAGCACCTCATCCGCTGGGTGGCCGATTCACGCCTCTTTGACGAGCGCGCCTCGGCCACGCTGATCCGCGTTCTCGAAAGCGAGATCAGCCCCGAGCTCATTCCCGGCGAAGCGCCGCAGAGCACGCAAGCCGTGGTAGGCCCTTATGAATTGCAGGATTTCAACCTCTATTGGCTGACACGCTACGGCTGCGCTCCCAGCAAAATCCTGTTCCTCGCCTGGGCGGCATGGCGCGAAAAATATGCCTACGCTGAGCTGCGCCAGTGGCTCGAGGCGTTCCTGAAGCGCTTCTTCGCCAACCAGTACAAGCGCAGCGCCGTGCCCAACGGTCCCAAGATCGTTTCAGGCGGCGCGCTTTCGCCGCGTGGCGATTGGCGCATGCCCAGCGACGCTTCGCCGAAAGTCTGGCTGGATGAATTGCACGCCAACACGCCCGGCGCGCTGGACTAGCCGTGCGCCGCTGCATAATTCCTCAGAAATGGCGCCCTACCCCCGTCTCGACGATCTGATCGCACTCGCACTCGCCGCGGGGCGCGAGATCCTGAGCGTTCGCGACGCTGGGTTCGCCACGGAAACCAAGGATGACGGCTCCCTGGTCACGCGCGCGGACCAGCAGGCTGAAGCCGTGATCGAAGCGGGCCTCGCCAGCCTGGCGCCCGGCATTCCCATGATTGGCGAAGAGGCGGTCGCGGCGGGGCGCATTCCAGCGACCGGCGAGCGTTTCTTCTGTGTCGATGCGCTCGATGGAACGCGCGGCTTCGCCAAGGGCGGCGATGAATTCACTGTCAACATTGCGCTCGTCGAACACAAAGCGCCGGTCATGGGCGTGGTTTTCGCTCCCGCCGCCGGGGACCTCTATGCAGGCGAGCCAGGGCGGGTTCAGCACGGACGCTTCGATGGGCGAAGCGGCGCCGCGCTCGCGCATCTCCAGGCGATCACCGCGCGCCGCGACATGCCCGCCCAATGGCGCATCGCCGCCTCCGATTTCTCGGGCCGCAACAGCGCGACCGCCGCCTTCATTGCAGCGCTCGGCGGTGACGCTGTCCACGCAAGTTCTTCGGTGAAGTTCTGCCGGCTCGCCGAAGGCGCCGCCGATCTCTATCCGCGCTTCGGCAACGTCAACGAGTGGGACACCGCCGCCGGCCATGCAGTGCTCAATGCCGCCGGCGGGGGCGTCATGCGCCCGGACGGCGCCCCGCTGCTCTACGAGGGCGCCAATGGCGGGTTCTTAATCAGCGGCTTCATCGCGTACGCAAGTGATGTTGCGAAGCAAGCGGCGCTCGACGCGCTCAAGCGCTGAGGTGCGCGATCAGCCGGCGCATGAAAGCGGCGCCCTCCTCGATCTGGGCGAGGTCGATCCACTCATCGGGTTGGTGCGCCTGCTCGATTGAGCCGGGTCCGCATATGATCGCGGGGATGCCGGCGCGCTGAAACAAGCCGGCCTCGGCGGCGTATGAAACCGCGCGCGTTTCATTGTCGCCAGTAATCGCGCGTGCGATCTGCTCGGCGGGGCTTTCGCGCGCCAGCGCCAACCCAACGGTGTTTGAGCGGCGGGTGACGGCGACGCCGCCTTCGGGCGCGCGGGCTTTGATTTCTGCGTCCAGCTTCGCGGCGGCATCCCGAAAACGCGCCTCTATGGCGTCCGCCTCGCTGGTTTCCACCGAGCGCAGATCCCATACGAACGCGCAGCGGCGCGCCAGGATGTTGGCTGCCGTGCCGCCTTCAACCTTGCCAATGGTCAGCGTCGGCCCAGGCGGCGAGAAGTGCGGATGCGATATCGTTTTCGCTTCGCGCCCCAGCTCAACCACAAGATCCATGAGCTTGAGCGCCTCCATCACGGCCGAGACGCCGCTATCGGGCAAGCTTGAGTGCGCTTCCCGTCCGGTCACCTCGACGTTGAAGGAACGCACGCCCTTGTGCGCGGAAACCACGCGCATGCTCGTGGGCTCGCCGACGATCACAGCGGCCGGGGGCGGGGAAAGCGCGGCCAATTCCGCGATCATCGAGGGCGCGCCAAGGCAACCGATTTCCTCGTCATACGAGAACGCCAGGATGATGGGGCGCTTCAGCGCCGCCGCCAACGCTGCATCGGCATGCGCAAGCGCCAGCGCCAGGAAACTCTTCATGTCGGCGGTTCCGCGCCCGTAGAGCTTGCCGCCGCGCTCGCTCAGGACCCACGGATCGGAACTCCAAGGCTGGCCATCGACCGGAACGACGTCGGTATGGCCGGAGAGCACAACCCCGCCCGGAGCATCCGGCCCCAGGCGCGCATGGAGATTGGCCTTTGTCCCGTCCGCGTTTGTCACGCGCCGCGACGCCACGCCTCGCGCGCCGAGGAAATCCTCAACCCAGCCGATCAGGGCGAGATTCGAATTGCGCGAGGTGGTGTCGAACGCGACCAGCCGCGCCAGAATTTCCAGCGTGTCGCTGGTCGCGCTCACTGCGGCGCTTGGACGGGGGCCCCGCCGGGCTCCTGGAACGCCAGCAGCACGATGCGGAACTGCAGCGCCGCCGCGGGAGGAATGACTGGCGGACGCCCGTTCGGGCCGTAGCCGAGTTCCATCGGAAAGGTCGCGATCACCTCGTCGCCCGGGCGCATCTGCTGTATCGCTTCCGAGAAGCCTTGCACGACTGCGCCAAGAGGAAATTCCGCCGGCTCGTTGCGCGCGAATGAAGAGTCAAACACGCTGCCGTCAGCGAGGCGGCCTTCGTAATGCACCAGCACATTGGCCGCAGCCGTCGGCCTCGGCAGCGTCTGGTCCGAGCCGCGCTGACGCACCTCCAGCAAAAGGCCTGAGGGCCTGCGCTCGACGCCCGGCTGCGCGGCGACCTGCTCAAGGAACTCTTCAGAGCTTTGCGCCGTCACTGTTGACGCCTGCGCTTGTTGTTGCTCGGCCCGCTGAATCTCACGCATCACGCCGCCGCCATCGTTGCACGCCGCAAGCAGCAGCAACGCCGCACCAAGAAATGTCTTTTTCATCTGTATAGGGCTTCCGCTTCTTCAATTGTCCAAGATTCTGCTTCGGCGGCGCGCTCCCATTCCTGGAAAGCCGCGTCGGCGAAGATCGAGTCGCAATAGGCGCCGGCCTCCTGCGGCCGCGCGACAGCATAAGTGCGCAGCCGGGTGGCGACCGGCGCAAACATGGCGTCAGCGATCGAGCGCGCGCCAAAAAGAAACGGTCCCCCGCTTTCCGCGAGCAGACGCCGCCAGGTCGCGAACAGCTGATCGAGATCGGTTTTTGTATCGCCGGGCCATTGCGGCGCCTGCGCCAGGCGGCGGCGGATGTTCATGGAGAGATCCCGGCGCAGGGCGGAAAACCCGGCGTGCATCTCGCACGCCACCGCGCGCGCTTGCGCCCGCTTCAAGGCATCGGCCGGCCACAGCGAAGGCGCGCGCTCCGCCGCCCATTCGCAAATCGCCAGACTTTCATAGATTGTCACACCATCGACATGCAGGGCCGGAACACGCCCGCTTGGCGATACATCGCGCACCGCCTTGATCGCGGAACGGCCATAACCCTCTCCGCCGAGCTGGATCACTTTTTCATCGAAAGCGACGCCGCCCCACTTGAGCGCCAACCAAGGGCGCAGCGACCAGGACGAATAGTTCTTATTGCCGATATAAAGGATGGGTGCGGCCATGGCTGGCTTGTTTCAGAGCCCGCGGCCCAGATCAAGGCGCGGCGGCGCCGCTTTCCCGATTTCCCGCCATGGTCTAGCCTTTGATTCAGCTTAGGGAGCAGTGCATGCGGATGTTGGCTGCGGCGGCGACGATCGCCGCCTGTGTGCTGGTGAGCGTTTCGGTGAGCGCCGCTCCCAAGAGCCACCCGTACGGTTTCAGCGCTGCAGCCGGCTCTCTGCAGCAGACCTTCACCGGCGCCAGGCAGGCTGTTCGCGGCAAGCCGCCGCGCGTGGATGGCGGCGGCAATGACAGCTGCCGCTGGGCCCGTGACAACGAATGCGACGAGCCGGGTGTCGGCACCGGCGCCTGCCGGGCCGGAACCGATCGTTCCGACTGCGCCCGGATCATCTCGGGGCAGGAAGACGATTCCTGCCGCTGGGCTCATGACCATGAGTGCGACGAGCCCAATTTCGGCACCGGCGCCTGCGTGCAAGGCACCGCCCGCAGTGATTGCGGCGACATCGCCTGGCTGCGCAATCAAACCGATACATGCGCGACGGCGTTCAACGGCGTCTGCGAGGAGCCCGGCCAGAATGGCGGCGGTTGCGCGGCCCGTACGGATCGCTCCGACTGCCGCGGCCGCAACCGGCCAATGACCATCAACGATCACTTCTTCGGCCACGACGATCGCGTGCTCGTTCCGGTCAACGAGGCGCCGTGGCGGTTCATGGGCACGCTGCGCATGGACACCGGCGAGGCCTGCTCGGCGACACTGGTGGCGCGCGACGTGATCGTGACGGCGGCGCATTGCATCCACACAGCCCGCGGCGTGAACGCCGCCGCGCAGTTCGAAGCCGCTGTTGGCGGCCGCTCCGCGCGCGTGATCGCTTATCTGGTCGACCGCCGCTACAATTATCGCCGTTTCACTACGACGAACGAAGTCGATGGCCTTGACTGGGCCTTGCTGCGCATCGACCAGCCTCTGGGCGACGAATTGGGATATGCCGGCATTCAGAACCTGACCGGCCAAGGCAGCGCCGCCGCACTTGCGGCGGATCTCATGCAGGCGGGCTATTCGTGGGACACCGGCGCGCACCTTTCGGGAAATCTCCGCTGCCACATGATCGAGACCAATCCCGACAACACGTTCGCGCATGAGTGCGACACCACACGCGGCGATTCCGGCTCCGCCTTTCTGGTGCGCGACGGAGCCGGATTTGACGTTATCGGTGTCGATTCCAATTTCCGCTCCAACCCCGATGGGCCTTTCATCAACATCGCCGTGAGCGCCGCCTCCTTTGCAGCGGCCGCGCCGGATTTCATTGCCGGGCGAACCGGGGTTGAGCTCGGCGGCCGCCGCGGCGGCCGGAAAGCCGTTGAACGCTGACAACGGCGCCGGTAGTGTCCCGCGCGCATCCCATGTCAACACACCTAACTTCGCCGCCGGCTGTCACCCTCACCGACATCCGCGCCGTCGCCGAACGCCTCAACGGGCGTATCGCGCGCACGCCCACGCGTCATTCACGGGCACTCTCGCAGGCGACCGGCGTCGAGACCTGGGTCAAGTACGAAAACCTGCAGCTGACCGGTTCCTTCAAGGAACGCGGCGCGCTTAATCGCCTGCTGCAGCTCAGCCCCAACGAGAAGAGCCGCGGCGTTATCGCCGCCTCCGCCGGCAATCACGCACAGGCTGTCGCCCACCACGCGCGTGAACTCGCCATCCCGACAACGATCGTCATGCCGCGCGACACCCCGCATGTGAAGGTCGAACAGACGCGCGCCCGCGGCGCCCGGATTGTGCTTGAGGGCGAAACCTTTGACGACGCTTACGCTCACGCCTTGAAGCTGCGCGATGAGCAAAACCTGATCTTCGTGCCCCCATTCAACGATCTGGCGGTCATTACCGGTCAGGGAACAGCAGCGCTTGAAATGCTGGAGGACGCGCCGGATCTCGACATCATTGTCGTGCCCATTGGCGGCGGCGGCCTCATCGCAGGCATGGCCATCGCAGCAAAGGCGGTCAAGCCCGGCATAGAGATCGTCGGCGTTGAGGCGGCGATGTATCCTTCTTTCGTTGCACGCCGGCGCGGCGAAACCTGCCGCGCCAGCGGCCAGACCATTGCCGAAGGCATCGCCGTCAAGGCCGTCGGCGATCTAAGCTTTGCGCTGGCCGATCCCTTGATCGATGACATCCTCGAAGTCGATGAGGCGAGCTTTGAACGCGGCGTCGCGCTCTATGTGAGCGCGGAAAAAACCGTCGCCGAAGGCGCTGGCGCCGCGACGCTCGCCGCGCTGCTGACAAAACCTGAGCGCTTTCGCGGCAGGAAGACCGGTATTGTTCTGTCCGGCGGCAATATCGACATGCGCCTGCTTGCGTCCATTCTGGAGCGTTCGCTTGTCCGCGAAGGCCGCATCTCCATCCTCCGCCTTGTCGGGGAGGACCGCCCAGGCATTCTCGCCACCCTCACCCGCATCATCGGCGACCGCGGCGGCAACATCCTTCAGGTCGCCCATCACCGCATGACGCTGGATGCGCCGGTAAAAGGCGTCGAGTTCGACTTCGAGATCGAAACAAGGGACGCGCTCCATACCGCCGACATCGTCGCCGCCCTCAAAGGCGCCGGCTATCAGGCGCGCCGCCTTTGAAAATCCGGTGACCCACTTGTGCAGGCATGGTAGGTCTTCCGCCGAGGGATAGGCGGGCGGCCCACGATGTTTGGACGCGCGCCCACATGGAGGGTGAGAATGCGTCGAGCAATCAATGCATTGGCGATGGCGGCGGCGTTGAGCGCCGGCCTCGCGTTCGAAGCGGCCGCGCAGCCGCGCGCGGCGGCCAGCACAACGCCGCAAGTGCCGCGCTGCACGCGCAACCTGGGCAGCATTTCAATTCAAAACGGCGACAGCGCGGGCTGGTCATACTACCGTCTGCAACCACCTGCCGGTCTGTTGCGCGTGGTCATCCAGCAATCGGGTTGCTTCACGGTCGTGGAGCGTGGCGCCGGTCTCGACGCCGCCATGCGTGAGCGTGAACTCGCTGGCGGCGGCCAGCTGCAGCGCGGATCCAATGTCGGCGGCGGGCAAATTCGCGCAGCCGATTACGTGCTTCTCGCCGACGTGGTCGCACAAGACAACAACGCCAGCGGCGGCGGCGTCGGCGCAGCTCTCGGCGGCGTCGTCGGCGGACGCCTGGGCGGCGTCATCGGCGGCATGGCGGTGCGCAGTCAGACGGCGCAAACAACGCTGGCGCTGACCAACGTGCGCACAACTGAATCGTTCGCCACTGAAGGCAACGCGCAAAACCGCAATTTCACCTGGGGCGGCATCGGCTTTCTCGGCGGCGGCGGCGCGGGCCTTGGCGGCTATACCGACACCGAAATCGGCCGCGTCGTCACGGTGGCCTTCATCGACGCCTATACGCAAATGGTCAGCCAGCTCGGCGTGCTGGACACCGGCGCGTCGGCGGCGGCCTCCGCGCCACAGCGCACCTTCCGCACCACGCAGGCGACGCAGCTGCGCTCGCGCGCGGGCGGCGGTTCAGTGCTCCGCAACCTGCCGGTCGGCGCCACGGTCTATCCGTCAGGCGAACGTGAAGGCATGTGGTGGCGCGTCACCGACGAAAACGACAATGAAGGCTGGGTCAACAACGACTACCTCGAACCAGTCAATTGACCTGCCCTTATTGAGGGCGCCACTCTGAGGGCCGCGCACTCCGGTGCGCGGCCCTTTGATTTGGCGCAAAGCGCGGCGCTCGCATCTCGCGCCTTTCAGCGTCATGGAGACGCACATGCTTGTGGAAGGCGTTGCCTGGGTACTGGTCGCCGATGGGCGGCGCGCACGGATGCTGGTCGAGCTGAGGCGGGGCGCCGCCTTACAGGAACCGGCCGACTGGGTCATGTCCATCGGCCCCGACGATCTTTATGAACCACAGGACCGGCCGCCGCGGAGCCACGATCGCGTCGGCGCGGGACGCCATGCAATGGACGGCGGCCAAGACCTGCACGAGCAGGAAGAAGAGAATTTCTTGAAACGCGTGGCCGCACGCGTCGCGGCGGCTGAAAAGCAAAATGCCTTCGAACATCTGGTCATCATCGCGCCGCCGCGCGCGCTTGGCTTGCTGCGCACGCTGCTTCCCGGCAGCGTCAAGGCGCGCGTCCGCGCCGAAGAAGCCAAGGATCTTGTCGATGAAGAAGCCGCCAAGCTGAAGGAGCGCTTGCGCGAGCTGCTGCGCTGAACCGCGACGTTATGCGGCGACAATCTCAGCGTCGGCAGGATCGTGCTCGGCGACGAAATGCCCGGGCGCAACTTCCAGCCATCGCGGGCGGTATTGCACGGCATCGGGATCGTCGATGATCCGTGATTTCAGAAAGCGCAGCGGCGCGCGCGTATCGAGCGGACTGGGCAGATCGCCAACAAGGCGCACGCGCGGCTTGTTGCGCGCGGCCTCCGGGTCCGGCGTTGGCGCGGCCGCCAGCAGCGCCTTGGTGTAGGGATGGCGCGGATCGCGCAGGATGACCTCGGCCGGGCCGTACTCGACCGCCCGTCCCAGATACAGCACTAGAACGTTGTGAGAAATCTCGCGCACGACCGCGAGATCGTGGCTGATGAACAAGAAGCTGGTCTGATATTCGCGCTGCAAGCCGGCGAGCAGCTGCAATATCTGCGCCTGGATTGAGACATCGAGAGCCGACACAGCTTCGTCGCACACGACAAGCTTTGGCTTCAGGATCATGGCGCGCGCAACGCCGACGCGTTGATTTTGCCCCCCGGAGAGTTCGTGCGGGTAGCGGTTTATGAGATCGGGATCGAGGCCGACATGGCCCATCATTTCCCTGACCCGCTCCTCGCGGGCGCTGCGATTCAGCTCGGGCGCGAACGCCAGCAGCGGCTCGGCAATCGATGCGCCCAGCGTCATGCGCGGATCGAGGCTGGCCAGGGGATCCTGGAACACAATCTGCATGTCTTGGCGGGATTTGCGGATGGCTTCGCGCTCGCTCGGCAGCAGATTGCGGCCCAGAAACGTCACTTCGCCCGCATTGCGCGGCAACAATTGGACCACTGCCCGCGCCAGCGTCGATTTTCCGCAACCGCTTTCGCCGACGACCCCTAGGGTTTCACCGGCGCGCAGCTCGAAACTCACGCCATCGACGGCGCGCAGCGGCTTCGTGGCGCCGAACAGCGTGCCGTCGCGGATCTTCACCGGAAACGTCACCCGCACATCATCAACGTGAAGGATCGGCGGTCCTTCGACGAACCCCGGCAGAGACGCCGCGCGTTCGCCGTCGATTCGCGGCACCGCTTTGAGCAGCATGCGCGTATAGTCCGCCTTCGGCGCTGCGAAGATTTCCTCCACCGCGCCGGTTTCAACGATCTCGCCGCTGCGCATCACCGCCACACGTTGCGCCATGCGCGCGATCACGCCCATGTCGTGCGTGATTAGCGCGACTGCGGCGCCGGTATCGCGGCGCAAATCGTCAATGAGGTCGAGCACTTGCGCCTGCACGGTGGCGTCGAGAGCGGTTGTCGGCTCGTCGGCGACGAGAAGCGCCGGCTCAGCCATCATCGCCATCGCAATCATCACGCGCTGGCGCATGCCCCCGGAAAGCTCGTGCGGATATTGCTGCAGCCTGCGCGCAGCCTCCGGAACGCGCACGCGCTCAAGCCACTCGATGGCGCGTTCTCGCGCGGCTGCGCCCTTGACGCGGAAATGATGCGCCAGAACCTCGCCCATCTGGGCTTGAATGGTCAGATGCGGCGTAAGCGCGGTGAGCGGGTCCTGGAACACGAAGGCGACATGGCGGCCGCGGATTTGATCGAGATCCGCACGCGGCAGGCCGAGCACGTCGCGCCCCTGAAATTTCGCCTCCCCGGAAACGCGCGCGGTGTCGGCGGCGAGCCCGAACGCAGCCAGGAATGTCTGGCTCTTGCCCGATCCGCTCTCGCCGACAATGCCAAGGCATTCAGCTCTCGCCACCGAGAGGGACACGTTGCGGACCGCTTCCACCTCGCCATCGGGCGTATCGAAGGCGACAGCGAGATTGGATATTTCAAGAACCGGTTCGGTCATGGGCGCGGAGACTAACCACCGCGCCTCAGATGTCCATTGCCGAGCGCGGCTGGCGTATGTGACAACACGCCCAACGGAGTGAGCGCCATGGCCCAGATGAACTATCTCACGCAGTGCACTTTCGATTTCGGTGCGCTTGCGCAATTGCCCAGGGTGTTGAAAGCGCAGGGCGTCGCGCGCGCGTTCGTGGTCACCGATCCTGGGCTTAAGGCCAACGGCCTGCTCGATGCGCTGCTCGCCGCGCTTGAGGCGGCGCCAGCCGGCGTTTTCTCCGACACGCCCGCCAACCCGACGGAAGCGGCCGCGGCCGCCGCGGCTGACGCCTATCGCGCTGCGGGCGCGGATGGCGTGATCGCGTTTGGCGGAGGATCGTCGATGGACCTCGCCAAGGCCATGGGCCTGATGGTCACGCACGAGGGCCCGTTTGAACGCCTGGGCGCCACGCAGCGCGGCATGCGCTTCATCACCAAAATCACCCCGCTGATCGCAGTCCCGACAACCGCCGGCACCGGCAGCGAGGTTTCACCCGGCGCCGTTGTCATTCTCAACAACGGGCGCAAAGAGACGTTCGTCTCGCCGTTCCTGGTGCCAGCGGCCGCGGTCTGCGATCCCGAACTCACCATCGGCCTGCCGCCCCTGCTCACCGCCGCCACCGGGATGGATGCGATGACCCATTGCATCGAGGCGGTGCTGACGCCGGTAGTGCACCCGCCCGCGGAAGCCATCGGCGTCGATGGCGCCGAGCGCATCGGCAAGCACATCGAACGCGCGGTGAAAGATGGCGGAGACCGCGACGCGCGTTGGCACATGATGATGGGATCATTCGAAGGCGCCCTGGCTTTCGCAAAGGGTTTGGGCGCCGTGCACGGCCTTTCGCACGCGCTTGGGCGTATTCAGGAACTCAAGCTCCATCATGGAACTCTGAACGCAGTGATCCTGCCCCATTCTCTGGCCATGATCGGCGAGGCGGCGCCCGAGAAATTCGCGCGCCTGCGCCGCGCGTTGGGGCTCTCCCCAACTGGCGACTTGCCGCAATACGTCGCCGATCTGAATGCGCGCATTGGTCTGCCCGCATCGCTTAGCGCCATGGGCGTCACCGAAGCGCACTGGCCGGGCGCGCGCGACTATGCCGTCAGCGACCTGGCCACCATGAGCAACGCTGTGCCGTTCGACGCCGCGAAGTACGACGAACTGTTCAAGCGCGCGCTCTAGGCAGCCACGCCAAACGGCGTCGAGCGGAAGATGGCCTGCTCTTCTTCGCTCATGTCCGCCGGGACGTTCTCGAATAATGGCGTGCTCAGATAGCGCTCGCCGGTGTCAGGCAGCATGCACAGGATGTTCGCCCCGGCCTGCGCTTCCTTGGCGATCTCAAGCGCACCCGCGAAGGTCGCCCCGGAGCTGATGCCGACGAACACGCCTTCCTTCTGCGCAAGATCGTGGCTGCAGCGCAGCGCATCGGGCCCGGCGATGGGCAGGATTTTGTGGATGCGGCCCCGATCGACATCGCCGGTCAGCTTGGGAATGAAATCCGGCGTCCATCCCTGCATCGGATGCGGCTTCCAGGCCGGGTGCCCGGCCGTGGGCGAACCGTCCGCGGCGCGCGCCTGTGGCGCGCCGCTCTCCAGAAGCGGCGCATCGGCAGGTTCGCACACGACGACCTTGGTATCGGGCGATTCAGCGGACAATACCCGCGACACGCCGTTGAGCGTGCCGCCGGTGCCATAGCCGGTCACCCAATAGTCGAGCCGCTCGCCCTTGAAGTCGTCGAGAATTTCACGCGCCGTCGTGCGCGCGTGCACCTCCGGATTGGCCTCGTTCTCGAACTGCCGTGTCAAGAACCAGCCATGCTTCGCCGCCAGTTCCTTCGCCTTTTCGACCATGCCGGTCCCGCGCAGCGCCGCTGGCGTGGTGATCACCTTGGCGCCGAGGAAGCGCATCAGCCGACGCCGCTCGATCGAAAAGCTTTCCGCCATCGTGACCACCAGGGGATAGCCCTTGGCCGCGCACACCATGGCAAGGCCGATGCCGGTATTGCCGCTCGTCGCTTCGATGACGGTCTGCCCCGGCTTGAGCTGGCCTGCGCGCTCCGCCGCTTCGATAATGCCCAGCGCAAGCCTGTCCTTCACCGAACCAAGCGGGTTGAAAGCCTCCACCTTCACCCAGAGGTTCACATGCGCGGGCGCGAGCTTGTTGATGCGGATGATGGGCGTGCGCCCGACGGTTGCGAGAATGTCATTGTAACGAGCCATGAGCCGCTCCCGTTGCGCCGCCCTGCGCGGGCTATCGGGAATAAGTAGACCGGCAAACGGTTTTGCCAAGGAGCCGACAGGTCAGAACCGCCTTGATCTCGCTCAATGCGGCCTCACGATGTGCTGAAACGTTGCAGGGAAACCGCACGGCGATGCGGACTGGGGAGGGCAGGAAATGGAACCAACGCCGAGTCTGCCGGCTGTGAGAACTGTCGGCTTGGGCGCGCCCTTTCGCTGGCTCGCGGGCGCGTGGGGCGACATGGGCAAGCTTCGCGCCGCAACAATTGTGTACGGATCGGCCGTCGCGCTGATGAGTTACGCGCTGCTCACCGCGCTCATTCAATCCAACGCCGCGTTTTGGGTGCTGACGTTGACATGCGGCTTTGTGTTCGTCGCGCCGATGCTGGCCATGGGACTCTATGAAGCTGGCCGGGCGCTTGAGAACGGCGAAAGGCCAACGCTGGCGAGCATGGTGTTTGTGCGCGGCGCCATCCGTCAGGACGTCGCCTATCTTGGGCTCGCTTTGGTGTTGATCTATCTGTTGTGGGGGCGCATCGCGCAGGTCGTGTACGGCCTTTCGACCTATCGCCTGCACCGCACTGTCGATGAATTTGTGGCCTTTGCGCTCAACACGTCCGAAGGCCACGCCATGCTCATCTCCGGCACGATTGTCGGTGGGATCATCGCCTTCTTCACGTATTGCCTCGTGGTGGTGTCAGCGCCCATGCTGTTGGATCAGCGCAGCAATGTGTTCGCGGCGGTGTTCACAAGCCTGCGCGCGGTCTCGAAGAACTTCGCGCCGCTGCTGCTTTGGGCAGTGATTATCGTAGCGCTGGTGCTCGCGAGCGCCGCGACACGTTTCCTGGCGCTCGTCATCATATTTCCATGGCTCGGGCTGGCCAGCTGGCGCGCTTACCGCGATCTCGTCGCGACATCGAAATGAATCTGCGGCGGTCTGGAGCATCGGCGCCTCACATTTCGCACAAGCGTTAGCAATTAAGAAACCAACGGTTGTAACATTGCCCGCTAGAGGTGAGCCAATGCCGACCGTGTTGATCGCTGAAGATGACGAGGCTGGCCGCCACCTGCTGGCCAGACGTCTCATGCAGCGTGGCTACGATGTCATCTTGGCCGCCGACGGCGCAGACGCTGTAACGCTCGCCGTCAACGAACGTCCGGACATCATCATCATGGATCTGTCGATGCCGATCATGGATGGCGTCGAAGCGTGGCGCACCATCCGTGAAATGAGCAGCAGTCCGCCTCCCGTGATCGCCCTCACCGGCGCGCTGATCGAGGATGTGCGCATCACTTGCGTTGAACTTGGCTTCGCCGCCTACATCGTAAAGCCTTATGACTATTACGACGTACTCAAATGCGTCGACGGCATTTTGAACGCGAAAGCAGCCTGAGGGCCTACTCCGTTCTCGCCAGGAAATCGAGGATCGCGTCCCACGCTTCCGGCTCGTCGAGCATAGGCGCATGCCCGATGCTTTCGATCGTGACGGTTTCCAGGTCAGGCTTGAGCGCTTTCATCGCCTCAACAATTTCGGCGCTAAGAAGATCGGAGATTTCCCCGCGGACTGAAAGCATCGGCTTGGCGGCGAGCGCCTGAAACAACGGCGTCATGTCAGGCGGCGGCGCTTCAGCGTCAAAATCGGCGAAGGCCAGCGCAATATGCGGATCGTAGTCTGTCTCAAGCAGGCCGTCCTCGCGCTCCCGGAAGGTGCGGCTGGCGAATGACAGCCAAAACGCCTCGTCGTCGAGGCGTTCGGGATAGGCTGTCCCGGCGATGGCGCGTACCGCGCCCGCGGCCTCATTCCAGGACGCGACCGGTTGCGTGCGTCCCACATAACTGGCGATGCGCGTCAGCCCGGCGGCGTCGAGGCGCGGCCCGACATCGTTCAATATCGACGCCGCAACCCGATCGGGCGCTGTCGCGCCCACCACCATGGTGATGATGCCGCCCATCGATGTCCCCACGAAAACGGCGCGCGGAATCTCCAGCACATCCATCAGTCTCAGAACGTCCTGGGCGTACACGGTCGGCACGTAATGCGCCGGATCGGGATCATTGGCGCTTTGCCCACGTCCGCGCATGTCCGGGGCGATGACACGGCGGCCCAGCGCAGCGACGCGCGGCGCGATGGTCTCGAAATCGCGAGAATTACGCGTCAACCCGTGCAGGCAAATGACCGGCAGCCCGGTTTCCGGCGCCAGCGGCGGGTAGTCGCGTGCGTAGAGCGCAAGGCCATCGATGGTTGCAATGACGCGCTCATCAAAGCCGCCAATAAAAGCCGGAGCGCCCGTGTCCATGCTTGTCTCCTACCCTGGCGCGCGATCT
Source organism: Hyphomonadaceae bacterium (assembly GCA_041398345.1). Lineage (GTDB taxonomy): Bacteria > Pseudomonadota > Alphaproteobacteria > Caulobacterales > Aquidulcibacteraceae > Vitreimonas. The sequence goes on from JAWKUY010000011.1 coordinate 26,853, forward strand.
TGGGTCGCCGCAGCGTTGGCGTCGGCATACTCAACTGCGCGCATGGCCCGCAAGCGCGCTAACCAAGTCTGCTGCACTTGTGCGTGCGCGCCCGCATCCACCGCATCGCACGTGCGCAGGACGATCTCGGCGCCGCCGACTGTGAAGCGATCAAAACAGAGGCCCGCAAACGCCGTTTGCCGCACCAATTGCGTTTCAACCTGCTGCTGCGCTTGTTCAACGCGCCCGCGCGCGGCCATCGCCTGGGCGCGGGCGATCGGACCTTGCCCACGGAACCGCACGATGAAGGCGACAGGGGCGGCCTCGGCCTGCGCGACCTCGTAGGCAGGCTGCGGCTGCGCCGCCGCGCGAGATTGCGGCTGCAGCGATATCGCCAGCGCAATCGCCATAAGCGCGCCGCCCACGGCGATGCCCCAGGTGCGCAGAGCATCAAGGTTCATGAAGCTCAGCTTGGCCACCGTCCGCATCGCCGTAAAGCCGAAACTCTCATGGCGTCAGCGTCTGCGCCGCCCGCGCCAGGTCGAGCCGTCCCCGCCCGCTGGGGCGATTGCAGGTCTGCGATCCCGCCGCAACAGGCGTGGCGTTCGCCGAGCGCGCGCATTCGATCTGGCCGAAATTCTCCGCATGCGGGGTCACCGCCCGCGTCAGCAGCGCATCCTCGAGCGCCTGGCCGCGCAAACCCGTCTGCGCAGCCAGCAGCGCAAGCGCTGCCGAAACATGCGGCGCGGCCATCGATGTGCCCTGCAGGAAGGAATAATAGCAGCGCTCAGTGGTGTTCGAATTGAGCGGATCGTAACAGCCGGACGTGGTGGTGCGGGTCGAGAGCACGCCATCGGGGCGCCCGTCATTGTCACTATCGGCGAACACATCGCCGCCCGGCGCGAGCAGATCGACCTCAGGGCCGAAGTTCGAGTAGAAGGCAAGCCCTCCACGCGCGTCGTTGGCGCCGACGACAATCACGCCATTGCAATTCGCCGGCGCATAGAGAGCAGCCTGGTTGGCTTTGTTTCCAGCGGCGACGACGACCACGACGTTGCGCGCGCGCGCAGCATCGATGGCGGCCTGCATCGACGCCGGACACGGCGCCTGGATCGTCAGGCTCATATTGATGATGTCAGCTGGCGTTGCGTTGGCGATCTGCTGATTGCCCGCGCCGATCGCTGGCGCAATCCCCGCCGCCCAGCGGATGCCCGACACGATATCGGCCAGTTCGCCGCCGCAGCGCCCGAGCACGCGCACCGGGATCACCGTGACGTCCCAGGCGCCGCCAGCCACGCCGATGCGGTCATTGGTCGCCGCGGCGCCAACCGTCCCGGCGACGTGCGTGCCGTGATATGAGTTTTCCGCCGTCGCGCCGCAATGATCGCCGGCGTCGTTTGCATCCCCATCAACGCCGTCGCCGTCGCCGCCGCGTTCTGGATTGGAGATCAGATCGACGCCGCTGGCGACATTGGCCGAGGCGGAGATGTCGGGATGGTTGAGATCAAGCCCGGTGTCCAGCACGGCGACGCGCACAGTACGCGAGCCTAATTGCTGCGCTTCCCAGAAGGTCACGAAGCCGGCACCGCCTGGCGAGGCGTCAGCGCCTGTTCCGTTCGGGCGCAAATCCCATTGCAGAGCATAGAGCGGATCGTTTGGAACCCCGCCCACGCGCGCCGGCTGCGGCGCCGGCGTTGAGGGCGCGGGCTGCGTTGTCGCGGGGGGCGAGGCCGGCGGAGGAGCGGGCGGCGGGCTGCGCCGCGGCGGCAAAGAGAAACCGCTGTCAGCGATGTAGTTCGGCTCAACATACTCAAACTCACCGGACTGAGCGAGCCTCTGGATCGCACAGCGCGTAGCCAGGGCGATGTCGTTTTCCAATTGCCCCTGGCTGACGATGCGCGGGCAGCGGTCAGCCTGGTTCCACTCGATCGCCGCCGGCGCGTCATCGCCGGCATTCATTTGCTTGGCGCGGCGCAATGCGGTGGGGCTCACGCCCGGCGTCAAGTCGATGGTGACGACGCCGCCGGGGCGCACGCGTAATTCGCCATTAACGCCAAGCCGGCGCAGCACATCCTGCGCCGCTCCCGTGGCGGCCTCCGACGCCTGCGTCTCTGCGCGGGCGCGCACCTGCGCGATCATGTTCTCCGGCAGTTGCTCCAACGCGCCCATGCCCTCGGTGCGCAGCGAGCGCACGAAGTTCGACGCCAGGCCCATCTCGGTCGCCGTCTCCGCCAGCTCTCTTTCAACCTGCGCGCCCACCAGGATTTGCCCAGGGGCCACCAGCACCGGTTCCGGCGCGAGCAAAGCGGCGATCTCGGCCTGTGGCTGAACCGATCCAGAAAGCGCCCGCGCCTCAACCGGCACGGCGCCGAGGGGCGCGGGGCCGGCGTCTTGCTCGCTCTCGCCGCCGCGATTGAGAATCTGACCGAGCTGGTCGCACGCGCCCACCGCCAGCAGCGGCGCCAGGACCAGTGCAGCCAGACTCCAGCGGCGATGCGACATGCTTGGCTCCCACCTGACTTCTCGCGGAAGCCGACGTTAGCTTGACCTACCCCGATGACAAGGCGATGTCGGAGACTGTCCGTGGAGAAGGCCTAGACCGCGCAGAAAATGAGTGTTTTCCCCCTTGCGGCGAACTTGACCGCGGCGCGCCAGCCCGACGCCCCGCGTGCACGGACAGAGGACGAGGCCACCACGCTCGCGGGCGGGCCTGTGTTCATGGCCGTCGAGGAATTGGCGGAAGCATTTGAAACACCGGAAGCAGCGGAGGCCGCCGTACCGGATCTGTACGGCAGCGGCCTCTACGAGCTGATCTGGCGCGACGGCTGGCGGGTCGTCATGCGCTATTGGCGCCCGGCGCCGCCAGCCCCTGTCGCGCGCACCGCAGAGGCCGCCGTCAAAAAGCCGCTCGGCCACGCACGCACGCCCGAGGAAGCGCGCGCACTGCTTGAAACGCCGTCCGAACTCGCCACCGAAGTGCTGCCGCGTCTCTATGCCGACCACAAGCAATTGCTGAAGCGCTGGGGCGCGATGGTGAAGAGCGGTCTGGCCGAGATCGTCGAGCGGGAGGGCAAATTCGCGGTCGCCGTCTCGTACTGGAAACCCCTGCACGCGCCCGGCGTCGCCGCGCCGCTTGCGCCAGCCGAGCGCACCGAGCTGGCCGAGCGCGTGTCGGCTCCGCTGCGCGCAACCGCGCCGCAAGCCGATCTCGACATTGGCCTCTTTGAGGACCAGGCCCCGGAAAACCCGAACGTCGTGCTGGTGACGGAAGAAGGCGACGGGCGCTTCCGCGGCAGCGAGTAGGCTAGGCTGGCAGCGTCACGCGCACGCGTCCGCCCTGTGCGCGGTCAAGCATGACAACATCACCGCCGTGCGCGCGCGCGATGGAGCGCGCCGCAGGCAAGCCCAGGCCCGCCCCGCGCCCGCCTTCCGACAAGCGCACGAACGGCTCAAATACGGTTTCCCGCTGTTCGGCCGGCACGCCGGGGCCATCGTCGTCAATATCGACCAGGATCATGCCTTCGCTGCGGCTCATGGTGATGCGCGCAGCGGCGCCGTATTTAAGCGCATTCTCGATGAGGTTGGAAAACAGCCGCTTCAACCCCAAGGACTGGCCAGTGACGATAATCCGCTCGCCGGCGTCGAACTCGACGCCGCGTCCTGCCTGCGTGTGATCGTCGGCAATGCTCTGCAGAAGCGCGGTGAGATCGATACGAACACGCGCCTCTTCCGCCGGATCGTCGCGCGCGAAGGCGATGAAGCTCGCGACCAGCGCTTCCACTTCCCCAATCTCCTTGGCCATGCGCTCACGTTGCTCAGGCGGCGCGTTCTCCGCGGCCAGCCGCAAACGCATCAAAGGCGTGCGCATGTCGTGAGCCACCGCCGCCAGGGTTTTTGTCCTGTCCGCGATCAAGGCGCGCAGCCGGGTCTGCATCGCGTTGACGGCGCGCGCCGCGCCTCGCAATTCCTGCGGCCCCTCTTCCGTAACCGGTTCGCTTTGAGGATTGACGCCGACAGCCTGCACGGCCTCCGAGAAATTCCGGATGGGCCGGGTGAGGCGGCGCGCGAACGCAATTGCCAACAAAGAAAGCGATGCCAGCGCGGCGGCGATGATCAGCGCGGCGCGCGCGATCCAACTGATTTCCGCCCAGTTGCGGCCCTGGCGCATGGTCAGCCAGCGTCCATCAGGCAGTTGTGCGCCGATTTCGAAGCCGGAGATCAACATCACGCCTTCGGGCGCGGGCGCGAACAGAGGCGGCAGCGGCGGCGGTGGCGGCGGCGGTGCGGGCGGCGCCACGTGGGGCAGCCGAGCGGGAATGGCCGCCTCCGCCTCGCTCGCTTCGTCCGAAGCATGCTCGATGGTCACGTCGGCGCCGCCATCGCGCACAACCACAACGCGGCGCGATACCGTGGATTCCGGCGGAGACGCTTCGCCCGGCGCGTGCTCTGGCGGCGCCTCTCCTTCGACGTCGCGAACGCGGAAGACAAAGACATCGTGCTGGGCGACGTGCCGGGCGGCCACGCGCACCTGGCCCCCGCTCAAATGCAGTGCGGCCGCCAACCGGTGCTGAAGCGCGGCCATGGGCGGCGAATCTTCCGTTCGCGGCGGCGCGTTTCGGATGTTCCAAACCAGCCCTGTTTCCGGCGGCGGACGCCCCGTGGTCACGGTGCGGTCGTAGCCAACCTGAAAATGACCCGCGACGAGATCTTCGCGCATCACATCAGGCGGCCGCGGCGGCAGCCATATGACGACGGCAAGGGTCGCCACAAACGCCGCCGCCAGGGCGAGCGCCACCAGCGCGCCGAGATACGCCGCTACAGGAAGGCCGCGCGCGCGCGGCGTCACAATGTCGGCTTCACGGCGAAGAGATATCCTTCCCCACGAACGGTGCGGATGATCTCGGCGCCGCCTGGGCGCTCAAGCTTGCGCCGCAGGCGGCTGACCTGAACGTCCACGGCGCGATCGAACACATCGCCATCGTTATCGAACGCGTAATCGAGCAATTGCTCGCGCGAGAGCACGCGTTGGGGATGCTCCACAAAGGCCCGCAGCAATCTGAACTCACCGGCCGAAAGCGGGATCACCACGTTGTCGGGATCGACCAGCTCCCGGCGGGCGATATCGATGCGGAATCCAGCAAAGCGAACCCGCTCGCCTGGCGCGGCTGTATCATCGCCGCGGCGGCGCAGCACTGCACGGGCGCGTGCGACCAGTTCGCGCGGGTTGCACGGTTTGGCCATGTAGTCATCGGCGCCGATCTCCAGGCCGACGATGCGGTCAGCGTCATCGCCGAGCGCCGACAACATGATGATAGGCGGACGGCCATTGCCGGAGAGGCGCCTGCAGGCCGAGAGCCCATCCTCGCCCGGCATCATCAGGTCCAAAACGATGAGGTCGGCGCCGTTGGTCGCCAGCGCCCGCTCCATCGCGGCCACATTCCCCGCCGAAGCCGCCGAAAATCCTGCCCGCTCGAAAACATCGACAAGGCCTGTTCGGATGTCCGCGTCGTCATCGACGATCAGAACGCGCGGCGGCTGGTTGGTCTCGGTCACGGCGAGCATTCTAGGGGGTCCTGGAGACGTCCTCCAGAAGGTACTCCCATTGTTTTGCGCCAATGTTTCAGCCGCGACGTACTCGGGCAACGTCACGCCATCAGAGTCTCCGCCGCACTTGGCCGGAGGCCTGTCTTTTGAAGGGATCAATCATGAAATTGCCGCTTTTGCTCGGCGCCGCGTTCGCCGCGCTCACTGCCGCCGCAGCGGCCCAGCCGCAGACCCGCGTCGTCGTGCGCCACGGCGGGCCGAACATCGAAGCCGGCATCGACGCCAACGGCGACGGCTGGCTCACGCGCGCTGAAGCCAGCGCTGGCGCCGACCGCATCTTCGCGCAGCTGGACACCAACCATGATGGCCGCCTGACCGCCGATGACCATGGCCCCATGGGAGATCCCGGCATCGGTGATGAGACGCCGCCAGACCTGGAGGGACGCGACTGCACAACCACCGAAACTCCAGGCGGCGGCCACGGTGAGCGCCGCGTCGTCATCACCTGCCACGATGCCGGCGAAGCCGGCGACGAGCACGCCGGCCGGCGTGTGCGCATCGAGCGGCATGGGCCGGGCGCGCCAGACGCCCCCGGCGCCGGGATGCACCGCGAGATTATTGTCGTTCCCGGCGGCGAAGGCGAAGCGCTGCCGCCGCACCCGCCGCGCCCGCCCATGTTCATGATGCTGGTCGCCAACTCTGAAGAGGCCGACCGCAATGGCGACGGCGCACTTTCGCTTGAGGAATTCCGCACCCAGCAATTGCGCTTCTTCGACGCCAGCGACGCCAACGGCGATGGCCGTATTCGATTTGTGGCGCCGCCCGAGCCCCCGGAACCGCCGGCGCCTCCGGCCCCGCCCCAGCCGCCGCGGCCGCGCTGATGGGCCCCGCCTTCCAGGGGCGCGCGCCGCCCCTGGACCCGGCCTGGCCGACAATGACTGGATTGTAACCGCAGTCACAGCGCCCGTTGCATCCAAACGCTACCTTGCCTGCATCAACAGTTCAGACAGCAAGCAACGCCAACAAGGGAGCCGCAAATGACCAAGTTTTTCTGCCTCGCCGCCGCACTGGCTCTCTTCGCGCCAGCCGCGCTCGCCACGCTCGCCCAAGCTGCTTTGATCGTCGCCTGATCCCCCCAAAACCCGCCTGCGACGGTCAATCAAGGAAGACGCGGATCCCCTAGGTCCGCGTCTTTTCTTTTCCGCGCTGTCCGGCCGCCCATTTTCGCAGGACGGAATTTTTTTGCTGAAGACGCATCCGCAAGCGGCGGCCACGGCATCTTCTAGTCAAACGCCACACAACACCTCAGGGGAACTCAAATGACCAAGATCACGACCTTCACCGCCGCCATCCTCCTGTTCGTCCCGGTTGCCGTCGCAACCCTGATGCAAGCGGCTCAAATCATCGCCTAAGCCTCGAACCGGGCGATAAGCGAGGCGCAGGCTCCCGCCAGGGCCTGCGCCTTTTCACATTCGCGCCGCGCCCCTAGAACTGCGCGCTCATGAGCCCGGAACTGATCTCGCTTGAGATGTTGGCGCGCGGCGTCGCCATAGGCGCTTTGCTGACGATGGGCGCAGCGCTGTGGCGCAGCAATGGCGGACGCTCTGCGCGCATTGCGGCGGCGATGTTCTGCGCCGGCGTCATCGCTTACGTCATCAATTCATCGCCTCAGCTCATCGCCGCGTTCAGCCCGATCATGGCGCCGATCCATTTCATGGCGCTCGGTGGGGTGGGCCTGTTCTGGTTGTTCATCGTCACCTTGTTCGAGGATCGCGCGCTGTCGGCGCGCACGCTGTGGCCGTGGGCGGCGTTAACCGGGCTTGGCCTTGTCGGCTGGGCGGCGCCGCCGCCGATGCGCAACCCGATCTGGCTGGCTCACAATTCAATCGAAGCGGCGTTCGCCGCGCACGCTCTGTTCGTCATTTGGCGCAGCTGGCGGGGAGACCTGGTGGAATCGCGGCGGCGCCTCCGCGGGCCCTTCCTGGCTATCGTCACCATGTACGTCATCGTCCTCTCGGGTTTTGAAATGGCCGAAGAGCTGGGCTTCTTCGAGCCGTGGTTCCGGCTGCTCGGCGCAGCCACGCTGGCGCTCTCGTCGGTGACCGGCGCGGTGGTGTTTCTGCAAGCCCGCGAGCACCTGTTCGGGGCGGCGCAGCCCCAGCTTGCCGCAGCGCCGGGACTGGGGGCCGGCGACCGCGCCGCGCTGCAAAAGCTGGAACAGCTGATGGGCCCCGGAGAGGCCTGGCGGCGCGAGGGCCTTACCATCGGCGCCCTGGCCGGGGAGGTCGGCTTGCCGGAACACCGGCTGCGCCCGCTGATCAATGACCATCTCGGCTTTCGCAACTTCGCCGCATTCGTGAACGCCCGCCGCATCGAAGCCGCCAAAGCCTTGCTGCGCGACCCAAAGCACGCGCGCCAGACCGTCGCCGCCATCGCCTACGATCTGGGATTCGGCTCGCTCGGCCCCTTCAATCGCGCCTTCAAGGAAGCCACCGGCGCAACGCCGACTGAGTTCCGCCGCGCTGCCGGCTCGCCGAATCCGGAAATCGCTGACTGATTCCGAAAAGCGCGAAGGATTTCATCCCGCGGCGAGACTGCCCGCGCCCGCTCCGGCTTGTTTGCTCCGGGTTTGCCAATCCGGAGAACAAGCATGGACCTCCTCTTCGACACCGCCGCGCAGTGGTTGATCAATGTCCGCACCGACCTTGCGCGCTACGCCCTTTTCTCCACCGGCGTCTGGCTCACGCTGTGGGTGGCGTTCGCGTTCATATTTCGCGGACGCAAGATCCGGCCCGATACGCCCCCGGCGCGCCAGCTTGGGCTTGAGTTCCTCGTTTCGCTGCGCTCGATCGCGATCTTCTCCACAATCGCCCTGTTCACGTTCATGCTCGAGCGTTTCGGTCTTTTGCCAGGGCCTCATATCGCCGCCGGCTGGGGCCCGGCCTGGTTCTGGATCAGCCTAGTGCTGATAATCGTCGCCCACGACGCGTACTTCTATTGGGCGCACCGCCTGATGCACGATCCGCGCCTGTTCCGGCGTTTCCACCGCCGCCACCACAAGAGCATGAACCCTTCCCCGTTCACCGCCTACAGCTTCGACCTCGCCGAGGCCGCGATCATGGGCAGCTTCATCCCGCTCTGGATGCTGATTGTGCCGACGCAGTGGGAAGTCACAGGCATCTTCATGTTGCACCAGATCGTGCGCAACACGCTGGGGCATTCCGGCATTGAACTCATGCCCGCGCGCGCCAACGGGCGGCCCATGTTCGATTTCCTCACCACCACCACTCATCACGATCTCCACCATGCGCAGGCCGGGTGGAATTATGGCCTCTATTTCACATGGTGGGATCGCCTCATGGGCACCGAGCACCCCCTCTATTACGAGCGTTTCGCCGCCGCGGTGCGCAAACCGCTCCTGCCCGCGCGCGGCCCAAGCCTGCTGCAACTGAATTTGATCGTGGCCGCACTCATCACCTTGGTGCAGCGCCCGTCCTGAAAAACTGGCGGCGCCCGCATCCAAAGCGGCGCCGCGCGACATCCTTAAGTCAAACGCCGCAGACAAGACTATCGGAGAAACAAGATGACCAAGATCGCAAGCCTCGCCGCCGCCTTCGCCTTATTCGCGCCGCTCGCCGTCGCGATCCTCCTGCAAGCGGCGCAGATCGTCGCCTGAACGCCCGCCCCCTCCCAAGGCGACGAAACGAGAGCGCGAACCCCACAGGGGTTCGCGTTTCTCTTTTGTGCTTTGCGCTGCGACGGTGAGTCAAACGCGGTTGCTTCCGCCCAACATTCGCCCATTTTTCTTTGCCGAGCCGCGCGAGATCGCCTCGTCGTATTCAAGTGCGCGCTTGTCGCAAACGGCTGTGTCTGACGGCCTGTCGCATCTAGCGTCACCGCCACATGACCAAATCACTCGCGCTCATCGCCCTTCTCGCCTTTGCTTCCGCGTGCGCCAGCACAGGGGCGGCCAACGACCAGCCGCGCTTCCGTGAAGGCCAATCCGTCGTGTCGCGCGCCGATCCCGTGATCCGCGTCAACGTCGACCGAAACTTGCCTTTCCTTGGTGAAACAGAAGGCGTGGTGATGCGCGGCCACGCCACCGCTCACCAATACTGGTTCGCCGACATCCAAGACGGTCAGCTTCAGCGCGCGGTGGTCGTGCACTTCGAGCGCATGAATGAAGGTTCCGACTTCACGTTCGAATATCCGACGTTCCGAATGGAGCAGTTCGGCGCTCAATCCTATCTGCACCAGAGCTTCACCGGACCAAACTGCGAGCTGTTCAGCGAAGAGGTCCGCGCCCTTCTGGCCGCACGCGGCGCGACGGCGCGCCAGGACTGCCTGATGACGCGCTATGTGCGGGCAGTCACGGACGATAAGCGGGCGGAAATCATCTTCTTCTACGTGGAGCCGGCCGAAGGCGTCCCTGAAGAGCCCGAAGGCATGGCCCCCGGAGGCATTCCCACCGGTGCGGACACGCCTTGGGGCATCGAGGACGCGCGGCTGACACAGGCGCTCCGTTCGCTCGTTCACATCGAGGATTAGCGTCTCATCCGCCGCGGATGCGCACGCGCACGCGCGCGCTTTGCCCGTCTGCATCGACGACCATGACCTCATAAAATCCAGGCGCGTCCGGGCGCCAGATGGCGCGCCCGCTCGTGGCTTCATTATCGACGCGCTCGCCTGCGGCATACCAGGAGAGCGGCGCACGCCCGCCCCGCGCAGACAACGAAAGGCCGCGCCCCTGCGCGCCATAGTCCAACACCAGCACTTCAGCGCCAGCGGGAGGAAACAGGATCGCCAAGCGTTCGCTGTCGCCGCCCAGGCGCGCCAACCCTGGCGCCACCGGCGCGTTCTGTTCCGGCGCGCGTTCGGGTTCGGATGGCGCGCCCAAGAGATCAAACGCCTCGAACAATATGGGCAGCGCCGCCTCGCGTCCGGTGGCGCCCGGGCGTGGGGAACCGTCAGGCCGGCCCACCCAGACGCCTATTGCATAGCCATTCGAAACGCCAAGCGCCCACGCATCACGGAAACCGTAAGACGTGCCTGTCTTGAACGCCACGCGCGGGGCGCCGCGCGCCACTTGCGCGGGGATGCGCCCGGCAGGATGGGGCGATGTCGCCAGAATTTCGAGCACGCGCTCAGCGGTCTCGCGGCGCACGAAGCGCCGTGAAAAAGCAAAGCCGCTCACATCGCCCGTCACCAGCGGGCGCGCGCGCCCGCCATCGCCCAGCGCCGCATAGAGCTGCACCAAATCCTCAAGCGTCAGCCCCACTCCGCCCAGCGCGAGCGCCAGGCCGGGCTCTGCAATAGCGCGCCGGGGCATGCGCACATCGGCGCCGGCGCGTTCGAGCGCGGCTTCAAAACGCCCAGCGCCAATGCGCTCCAGCGTGGCGACCGCTGGCAGATTGAGCGAGTGACGCAACGCATCTTCAAGCGAAACGTCGCCATGGAAGCGGCGGTCGAAATTCTCCGGCAGGTAGCCGCCGAAGCGCCGCGGCGCATCGCGCACAAGAGTCTCGGGGGCCGCGATGTTTTCATCGAACGCGATTGCGTAGAGAAACGGCTTCAGCGCCGAGCCGGGCGAACGCACCGCGCGCGTCATATCGATGAAGCCGCCGGCCCGCTCACGCCCCGCGCCGCCGACGCGCGCGCGGACAGCACGCCCCTCCACCTCCACCGCGAGGATCGCCACCTGCGTATCCCGCTCCAAGCCGAGCGCGCTGCGCCGGGCCAGCGCTTCGAGGTCCCGCTGCAGGGTCGCGTCGAGCGACGAGCGCACAACGCCCTGGCCAGGATGGGCCGCCACCAACTCTTCAGCTGCATGCGGCGCCGAATAGGGAAAGGGCGCGCGGCCGGGAACGCCGCTCTGGCGGCCCTCTGCGGCGCGGGCGCGGCTGATCAGGCCGGCGCTTGCGAACATGTCGAGCACGCGGTCGCGCGCTGCGCGCGCCGCGCGCGGATGGCGGTCCGGCCGGCGCGCTTCCGGGGCCTGCGGCAAGGCGATCAAGAGCGCCATCTCGGCGTCGTCCAGCCATTCCGGATCGCGCTGGAAGTAGGCGCGGCTGGCGGCGCGCACGCCTTCCAGATTGCCGCCATAAGGCGCGAGGGTCAGATAAGCCGCCAGGATTTGCCGCTTCGTGAGGCGGCGCTCGATCTGAAGCGCGCGCAGGATTTCAATCAGTTTCGATTGGATCGTGCGTGGACGCGGCTCCAACAGCCGCGCCAGCTGCATCGTGATTGTGGAGCCGCCCTGCGTGACGCGGCCCGAGCGCGCATAGGAGACGCTTGCGCGCGCCAGCGCGACCGGATCGACGCCTGGATGAAACCAGAAGCGCGCGTCTTCTATCGCGACGAGCCGGCGCTGGAATTCCGGGTCGATTTCATCGAGCCGCGCCTGCAGGCGCCATTTGCCCTCACGCGTGGTGAACGCCATCAGCCATTCGCCATTGTGATCGAGCACAACCGGCGAAACATCGCGCACGCGCGCCAGTGGCGGGGGAAACGCCGCGTCGAGCGCAAATACCGACAGCATGGCGGCGATCAGCGCCGCGGCCCAGCGTTTGCCGTTCGCCGTCAGCGGCAGCGCGACGCCCGGGCCGCGGCGCATGGCCGCCTCCTCAGCTTCCGCGCGGCGCGATCGTGATCGAGCCGGTGCTCGTACGCGCCATAACGCCCGGCCGGTACATATCCTCCACTTGCGCCGCCGGGAGCGTATAGCGCCCCGGCGTCACCGCGCGCGCAATGTAGGCGAAGCGGAACGCACCGCGCAGATTGGCTGACGCCACGAAGCGATCATCGCGCGCTTCCTGCACCTGCGTGCCTGTGATCTGGCCGATCCAGGCGAACGGCCCGGTGTTCACCGTGCCGTCCCAGCGCGTGTTTGCGCCATCGGCAGGGCCAAGCAGAGTCTCGATTTCAAGGCCGGCGGGCAGCAAATCCACCAGCACGGTTGGGAAGTTGCGCGCGCCCTCGGGCTGCCCCGCCAGCACGACGACGACGCGATCGCCCTGGCGAATGCTGTTGAGGTTCGCAGTCGCGCCATCGAGCGTAAACACGCGCTTGTCGATTGCGTAGCCCGCCTGCATGGAGGGCGGCGCTTCGCGCGGCGCGCCTGAAAGCGCCACCGTCCGCCACACCGGCCCACGCGCCGCGTTGCGGAACACAAGCCCAGTCGCCAGCCGCTGAGCATCGGCCATCACGCGGCGCCCGGCCAATTCCTCGCCATTGAGCGTGACGTTCACGGGGCCCGCGCCTTCCAGCAGCGCATTCGCGGCCAGCAGCAATTGCACCTGCTCCTGTGTCATCAGACGCTGCGCTTCCGGCGCATCACGCTCGAGGCGCCGGCGCAGGCGATCGACCATCTCGGTGTCGCCTGCTTCCGCTGTCAGCGCCAAAACGCCAGCGAGATCGCGCAGCGGCGTCTGGTACCAATCGCCTGTGTTGCGATAGCCGAGCGCATTTTCCGCCATTTGGAATGCGTGACGCGCGCGGGCGCGATCGCCCATGCGCGCGAGCGCGGCGCCGATCTGGGCCCGCGCCAGCGGCGAGGGTTCCCCGTTCAAACGGTTGTCGTGATAATAGCGCAGCTGGCCGATATCAGCCTCGCCGGCTTCGGCTAACACGTAAAGTGCATACGCCGCCGCGCGCGAACGCAGCAATTCGGCGGTGTCGTTCGAGCCCGGCCAGCGATAAACGTCGAACTCGTAGTTCACGCCGCCGAAATCGTTGAGCCGCGCCACCCGGCGCAGGGCGGCGTACGCTTGCAGCATGGGCTGGCGCGGCACAGCGTACCCAGCGCGCTGCGCGCGCAACAAGAAGTCCGTCACATAAGCGCCGAGCCATGGCGAAGCGTGGCCATCGCCTGCGCTCCACAAGCCGAACGAACCGTCCGGCGCCTGGCGATCAAGCAATTGCGTCGCCGCTTCCTGCACGCGGCGATGGATGCGCGGATCGGCTGTGCGGTTCGCCTCCGCAGCGAGCACATTGTAGTAGAGAAGCGGCATCGCCACCGAAGTGAGCTGTTCCGAGCAGCCGTACGGATAACGATAAAGTTCATCCAGGAGCGGCGCGGGGTCGATGCCCGCCAGGTTGGAGAATGAGATCAGCGCTTGCGCGCTTGGCTGGAAGCTGGCCAGCGCATCGCTGGGCGCACGCCATGATGCGCCTGCCGCCTGCGGCGCCGTGGAAGTCAGCGTGATCGGCAGGAACGGTGCGCGAGACTGGATGTCATACGTGCGCTCCACCGGCGTGAAACCGTTGGGGCCCTCAAGGCGCAGCGAAATACTGCCCACGCCCAGCGGTCCGCCCGTGATCGGGATCAGCGCCGTCTGCCGTTGGCCGCGACTGAGTGTGAAGCGACGCGGCGTCTCCGCGATCTGAGCCGCGGCGCCGCCGCCAATGGTCACCGTGTAGGCGCCTGCCGGCCCTTCGACGTTATCGATGTTGAGCGCGCCCTGCGCTTCATCGCCCGGAGCCAGGAAGCGCGGCAGGATCAACTCGGCCACCACAGGATCGCGCACAACGATCTGTTCGGCGTCCTGGCCAAGCCCGCTATTGCTCCAGGCCACAGCCATCAGGCGCAGCGTGCCATTGAAATCGGGGATATCGACTGGAATGCGCGCGACGCCGCCGCGCACCTCAACAATATCAGAGACCAGCGCCACCGTGCGCGTCGGCACGACGGTAAGGCCCTCTCCGCCCAAACTGTCGCCGCCCTGGCGCGCCGTTGCGGGCGCGCCGAGGTTCGGGTTGAGCAGGCGCCCGTAATCATCGCGGATTTCAACGCCGAGCGCGCGCCGCCCGAAGAAATAGTCTGCCGGGTTGGGGCTATCGTACTTGGTGATGTTGAGGATGCCCTCGTCCACCATCGCAATGGCGACGCGCACGCGCTCGCCCGCCGGCGCATTGCGTACGCGCACGGGCACTTCGATATGCGTGCGCGGGCGCACATTCTGCAGGCCCTCGCCGGCGCTGACCTCAAGCGTGCGCTCGCCCATATCGACCGGCACGTAGCCCACGCCGACAGCGCGGCGCGGCACCGGCAAGTTCACAGGGTCGCGGGGCGTCATGACCGTGACGAGCACGTAAGCGCCCGAACCCCATTCCGCCGTCACCGGCAGATCGACGGTCATCCCGTCCGAGCCCACATGCACGGTGCGCGTTTCGATCACGCGATCGGTGGCGACCACGATTTGCGCTTCCCCCGCGTAGGGCGGCCGGATTTGGACGCGCGCGCGCGCCCCCGGCCGCACCGGATCGGTTGGCGGCACGACGGAAACCATGTCTGGCGTTGCGTCATCGTCGGCGGGCCCGCCCCAGCCGACGCCGAAGCGTTGCGAGGTTTCCGCATCGCCGCGGCTGACGATCAGGCGATACGAGCCCGAGCGCAGGTTCTCTTCGGAAATGCGCAGCGGCTGGTTCGCCGCGATGTCAGCGGTAGCGCCATCGACGGGAATGTCGCGGCCTGTGCGCCGCCAGCGCCAGCGACCGCCATCGAGATACCAATCGTAGCTCCATTCCTCGCGCACCAATTGCCACTGCACGCCGCGCAGACCCACGCGCTCGCCTGCGGCATTGACCGCAATCACATCGTAGGCCGCCGTTTCGCCCGCTCCGGCGCGGCGGTTCTCGAATTGCGGCTTCACGCCGATATAGAAATCGCCGAGCCGCACCGGCACGACGAAGCTTTCGCGCACAACACGCCCGCCCGGATCGGCGACGCTGGCCAGCATGCGCGCGCGCAGAGGCAGCGTCGTATCGGGAACATCGTTGAGTTCGAGCAGAAGCTGGGCGGCGCCTTGGCCGTCGGTGACTGTGCCCGGCAACTGGAAGAAGATGTCGCTGAACGATTCATCGGCGCGGCCGAAGGCGTAGCCTTCCTGATCGGGGAACGGGTTCGGATCAGCGACAAGGCGGCCTTCACCTTCCACCGCCAGGCCCGAACCGGGCGCGCCGTAGAGGAAGTCCGCCTGCACAGTCACGGGGCGCGATTGCCCGCGCCGCATCACCGCCTCGCTGGCGTCGATCTGCACGCGCAGACGTTCGGGAATAAAATCCTCCACCGACCACGTCACCGATCCTGCAGCAGCATCCTGGCCGTCCACCAAGAGTTCGGCCCGCCACAGCCCGCGTGGCGATGAGCGATCGAGCTCAATATTCTTGGCGATGGCGCCGCCGGTTTCGTCCGCCTCCGTGATGCGGATGCGCCGCGCTTCGGTGCCGTTGGGGCGATAGATCACCAGAGTCGATTGGCGGTTCGAGATTGCGCGGCCGAGCTGGTCGCGGATGAGCCCGATCAGGCGCACACGCTCGCCTGGGCGATAGATGCCGCGCTCGGTGTAGACGTAGGCGTCGATATCGCCCGGGGCCTGGCGCCCGCTGACGCCGCGATCGGAAAGATCGAGCCCCGGGCGCTGCAGATCGAGCGCCGCATAATCGCCATCGGCGCCGTAGGCCATCACGTAGCGCGCCCGCGCCGGCCCTTCGCCGTTGACCAGCGCATCGCTGAAATGCACGCGGCCTTCGCGGTCGGTGCGGGTGCGGGCCAGTTCCTCATTGTTCTGAGCGATCAGCGTCAGCGTCACGTTCGACATCGGGCGCGCGGTGCGCAGCGAACGCACGACGACGTCGAGCCCCGTGGCGCCGGAGAAGCTCTGCAGCGCCATGTCGGTGTAAAGAATCCAGCGATAGGAGGACGCGCGCGATTCATTGTCGGCGTCCGCGCGCTGGCCCGCGCTCGGGGAATCGTCGCGCACTTTCACCACGTAAGCGCCTGGGCGCAGCTCGCGTAGCGCCGCTCCAAGCGCAAACACAGTCGTCACCGCGCTGTTGCGGACGCCGGTATCGACATCAATCTGGCCCCGATAGACGCTCACGCCAACGCTCTCGGCCGCGCTGTCGAAACCCCAATAATTCCAGCCGCCCTCTTCGTTGGTTTCGCCTTGCTCAAGCTGATATTGCGAGAGAATTCGGTCAGGCACGCGCAGCACCTCGACCGCGAGGCGCGAGACATTGACAGTCTCGATGGCGATGCCGTCTGCTTCCGAGCGCGGCAAGATCACGCCGCCTCCGGCAAAGCCGACATAAGCAGGGCGATCGCCGAAGGTCAGTGTGAACGTTTCATCGCTCTCGGTGCGATCGCCGGTTTGCGACGGCAGGCCCTGGCGGATGGTGACTTGGCGCTCAGGCTCGAATGGCAGCCCGCCAAGGCACAATAGGTTCCCCGAAACATCGACCTGGTACTGGGTCGCCGGGTCCATCACCAAATAGTCGGCGAAGTTCACCGAGGGATCGGTCGAGAGATTTTGCGAGAACTCGAGGCAGGCGCGCGGCTCGGCGCGATCCATCTGCGTGCGCAGGCGCACAAAAGCCATGCCGTCCACGTGCGGAAGCCCGGCGCGCGGCGCATTGGCGTTGCGCGCATTTTCCGCTGCGCCGATTGAACCAAGCTGCGCGAAATCGAACGCCGGCGCGCCCAGGGAAACCCGCCCCAGAACAGCGCCGCCCCAGAGCCCGACGAGCAGCGCGATCGAAGTTGCAAGCACTGTTGTGCGATTAGCCACCGCCCAATCGCGCGCGGGAACGGCCCATGACCAATTCCATTTGCGCGGATCGAGGCGCTCCGCGAGCGCTTTCCAGTTCACGGCCATGTCGCGCGTCTCCCGTCCCACCCTCGGACGTCACCCGAATGCTTGCCCGAGGCTCGCGCCAGCGACAAGCACCATTAAATTCCGGCAAAGTTCTGTCCGGACTCCAGTTGATGACAGGCTCGCGCCGTGTTTCAACAGCCGACAACCAAAAATGACGCATGCGGCGCCTTTGGCGTCTGCCGCGCGGGAGGATTTGATGACTGAGGCCGCCAAGCCCCCCTTTCCGGCCATGTCGATCGAGCAGGCGCACAAGCTGCTCACCGCGCCGGGAACCATGCTCGAGGTTGGCGAAGCCGACGTCCGCGGCGTCACCATGAAAATATGGAAAAACGCCCCGCCGACGCTGCGTGAAGTGTTTCAGCTGGCGTCTGCGTTCGGCCCGCGCGAGTTTCTGGTGTTCGAAGATGAGCGCGCGACCATCGCCGCGTTTCAAGCGGCGGCGAAAACCTTGGCGCGCCAGCTCATCGCCGACGGGGTCAAGCCTGGCGACCGTATCGCAGTGATCATGCGCAACCTGCCGGAATGGCCGGTGGCCTTCTGGGCCGGCGTGCTCGCCGGCGCGATCGTGACCCCGCTCAACGCCTGGTGGACCGGCCCGGAACTCGAATACGGCTTGCAGGACAGCGGCTCGTCGATCCTCATCGTCGATAACGAGCGCTACGAGCGCGTGCGCGAGCACCTCGAGAACTGCCCGGCAATCCGCAAAATCTATGTGTCGCGGCTGCGTGAAGACAGCGCCGATCCCGTGGTTGTGCGCCTTGAGAGCGTTATCGGCGCAACCAATGATTGGAAGAATCTGCCAGCCGGCGGGGAAGATCCCTTCCCCCTGCGCGCGCCCGATGACGACGTGACCATCTTCTACACCTCGGGCACGACCGGCAAACCCAAAGGCGCGGTGATTTCTCACCGCAATATCATCTCCAACATGTTCAACTCGGCGTCGGCGCAGGCGCGCGCATTCTTGCGGCGCGGCGAGGCGCCGCCCGCGCCCGATCCCACCGCGCCGCAGAAGGCTTCGCTGATCTCGGTGCCGTTCTTTCACGCCACCGGCTGCTTTGCGGTGATGATCCCGTTCATGATGGGCGGCAACAAGCTGGTCATGCAGCGCAAATGGGACGCGGACGAAGCCTTGCCGCTGATCGAGCGGGAGCGCATCAGCCATGTAGGCGGCGTGCCCACCATCGCCTGGCAAATTCTCGAACATCCGAAGGTCGATGACTACGACTTGTCGTCGATTGAAAGCGTCGCCTATGGCGGCGCGCCCGCCGCGCCCGAACTCGTCAAGCGCATCAAGGCGCGGTTTCCCAAATCGACGCCGAGCCAGGGCTGGGGCATGACCGAGACATCCGCAACCGCGGTGTCGAACGTCGCCGAAGACTATGAGCGCAAGCCCTCATCGACCGGCGTGCCCTCCGCCACGGGCGAAGCCAAGATTGTCGGCGAAGGCGGGCGTGAATTGCCGCGCGGGGAAGTCGGCGAATTGTGGTTCAAGGGTCCGATCGTGGTGCGCGGCTACTGGAACAAGCCCGAAGCCACCGCCGAAACCTTTGTCGATGGCTGGGTGAAGACCGGCGACCTGGCCAAGCTGGACGAAGAAGGCTTTCTCTACATTGTCGATCGCGCCAAGGACATGCTGATCCGCGGCGGCGAAAACATCTACTGCGTCGAGGTCGAGAACGCGCTCTATGACCACCCCGCGGTGATGGATGCGGCCGTCATCGGCAAGCCGCACGCCACACTGGGCGAAGAGCCGCTTGCGGTCGTGCACCTTAAGCCGGGCATGCAGGCCAGCGGCGATGAACTCCGTCACCACGTCGCTCAGAAGCTCGCGGCGTTCAAAGTTCCGGTGGAGGTCATCTTCTGGTCAACCACGCTGCCGCGAAACGCCAATGGCAAGATCGTCAAGCGCGATCTGAAAGCCCAGTTGCAGCAGCGCGCCTGAGGCGCAGGCGCAAGGTCAAGCGCCCCAGGCCGAAGCCAAGGTCACGGCTACGGCGCCGAACCCGTCGCCTTCGCGCTGGCCCCGGAACTGCTCGCTGCGCCAGATGTGGGAATAGCTCACCCTGACGCGGCCAATGTAGAGCGCCGCGCCCGCCTGCAGATCACCGACCCAATCGCGCCGCGAGATCAGTTTGGGCCCCACGGACGGGCCCTCGTCCAAGGTGACGTCATAAGCCACATAGCGCCCTTCTGCGCCTGCGAACGCATACCAGCCCCAGCTATGCGCCGCAGTGAAGTACCCAGAGCCGGGCAGGCTCGGCGCCAGCCTCGGCAAGCCGAAATCGCGCGGCCGATTGTGCCCCACGCGCACCGACACGCCCACGCTCGCGTTCGTCTGGATGGAACCGAGCGAAAACCCGCCATGCGCGAAGACATCATAGGGATGACCGTCGGCGCCGCCCAGGACAAGCCGCGTCTGCTGGTATTCCACGCCCGCGACGATGCGGTCAGGGATCTGCGCCGCCCAGCCGGCGGGCCGCACGCCCTCAATCTGCTCGTGCAGCCAAATCTGAATGTCGTCGGCCTGCGAACTCGGCCCCACCACGCCGGCGCTGAAATTCACGCGATCGAAGCGCCGTTCGTCAGCGCCCATGAAGCCGACGGAAATCAGGGCCATCCCGGCATAGGGCCGGTCGCGCGGATCGGGCTGGGCGCGGGAAATGTCTTCCGGCGTGAACATCGCATGCGAAAGCGCAATTTCCATGCGCACGTCACTCGTGAAATCGTCTTCAAAGGGCGTGGCTTCGACGATGTCCTCGACAATGCCATCGAGGGCGCCGCGCTGACTGGTCGCCGATATCAGTTCGCCTGCCGTGTAGTCCCGGTCGTGGCCGCTCTCGAACAGGTCGTTTTCGTGGACGACCGAGAAATTCCAGCCGTCGCCAAATTCCTGCGCGGCCGCCTGGCCGCAACAGCAAAACACCGCCAGCGCGGCGACCCAGATGCGCATGCCGACCCCCCAAGGGACGCGGCCATGACAGCACAATCTTGAGTTACACGCGAGTCCCGGGCGATGGAATTTGCATCACGAAAGATGCGCCTCCAGGAACCAGAGGTCCTTATCCATCTGCCGCGATACCGCCGTGAAAAGGTCGGCGGTGTTCTTGTCGCCCGCCTCGTCGGCGGCGTCGATGGCCTCGCGCGCCAGCCTGCCAAACGCGGAAACCCGGTCCGCCAGCGCGCGCAAATGAGTTTTCTCGTCGGTAGCGTCGGCGGGATAGGCCTCCAGCGAAGTCGACGCCGCAACCGCCTGCGTCGTGCCCGCGACCACGCCGCCCAGCATCACGCTGCGCTCCGCGATCTCGTCAACGAATGCGTCCACGCGCGCCTGAATTTGATCGAACAGCTCATGCAGCGCGATGAAATTCGCACCCTTCACGTTCCAGTGCGCCTGCTTCACCGCGAGGCGCAGATCAATGGCGTCGATCAGGCGCGCATTGAGCAGCGCCACCATCGCCTTTCGTGTGTTGTCTTCAAGGTCAATCCTGGTCTTGGACATGTTCAATCTCCCTCCGCCCATAGATGGCGCGCGCCAGGGCAAAGACAACGCACCCGTGCATTGGAAGTTCCCTGCACTGGCATTGAGCGCCTCTATAGCGTGGCCAGCCAATCGATCAGATGCCCGGTCGTCGCTTCCGGCGCCTCCTGCTGCGTCCAGTGCCCGCAATTGGGGATGATGCGCGCGCCCCGGAAATCCGACATCACCGCCTGCATGTTCGCCGTCATCGTGTCGATGTTTCCATCGCCGAACATTTTCAGCACCATGTCCTGGGCGCCCGCCACGAACAGTGACGGCTGATGGATGACCCGGTCGGGGACGCTGCTCATCATCTCCCAGTCGCGCTCGAAATTGCGATAGCGATTGATCGGACCGCGAAAACCAGAGCGCTCGAACTCGCCGACATAATAGTCGATGTCCGCGCCGCTCATCCACGCCGGAAACGGATCGGGATCTTCCAATCCCTGCAACATCGCCTCGCCCACAGGCTTGTCCATGCCGCCCCAGCGGCCATCGGAATTGGCCGAAGACGCGTAGTAAAGCCGCCGCAGCGCGCCGCGCACATCCGCTTCGAACTCGGCTTCCGCAACGCCCTCATCCTGAAAATAGGCCATGTAGAAGAACTTGCCCTGGTCGGTGAACATGGCCTTGAAGATGTGGTTCAGGGGGGCCGGCGGCAGGGCGTAATACGGCACCGAAAGACCGGCCACGGCGCGCACTTTCGAAGCGTGCAGCACAGCTGTGTGCCACGCGATCGGCGCGCCCCAATCGTGGCCGATGACGACTGCGGGCGCGCCCGGCGAAAGCGCATCGATCACGCCCGCCACATCGCCCGTCATGTTCGCCATCGAATAGGCGTCCACCTCGTGAGGCTTGTCCGAGCCGCCATATCCGCGCACGTCGATCGCGCATGCTGTGAACCCGGCCGCAGCCAGCGGGCCCATCTGATGGCGCCACGAATACCAGCTCTCGGGAAAGCCGTGCACCATCACGACGAGCGGGCCCTGGCCCTGGACGGCGGCGCGAAGGCGAACGCCGTTCGCCTCGATGTTGCGAAACTCCAGCGCGCTCATTGCAGATCCTCCGCCAGGGTCGGTTCGCCGATCATGTCTTCATAGACGCGCCAGCGCGCCTGCGGGGTCGCCGCTTCACGCTCCACGTAGGCGCGAACCACGTCTTGGCCGGTCTGATAATTGATCACGTACGAACGATAGTGCTCGGTGAACGCGATCAGCCGGTCCGCGCGCGCTTGCGTCATCGGTCCGTAATGCTGCAGCAGCGCCACAGCTCTCGGCCGGTCGATTTCACCGTCGAGCAGCATCTCCGCGATCGTCAGCTGCGCGCCGGCAAGGTGACGCTGTTCCTCGAGCAGCGCCTCATAGGCGGGCGCCGAAGCAGGATCGAGTCCGGCCAGCGGATAAAGCACGGCGCGTTCGAAGCGCGCTCGCTCATCGCCTGGGAATGCGAGATCGAGGCCGTAATTGCCGCCGCCTTCGTTGAGCGGACCCTGCGGCGAATAGAGCGGCGCCACCGAATATTCGGCCCAGCCGCGCTCGCGGTAGAGCCGCTCGGCGTAAATGCCTTGCACGTGGTGGCCGGGATAGCCTTCGTGGCAGCCATAGTTCAGCGCCGCATCAATCGGCACAGGCAGCCCGGCATTGATCTGGATAAGGCTGCGATTGCCGCCCTGATACCAATTATAGGCGCCCCAGCTTTGACCGGTGACGATCTCCATGTCGAAGCGCTCGTCGGCGGGCAGATCAATATTTGCGCGCGTGCGGGCGCGGCACTCGTCGATCGCGGCCTGCATCACCGCCTGCAGCCTGTCACTGGGGATCGCGTACCGCGCCTTGAACGCGTCGACGCGATCAGCGAGCGGCCCATCGCCGGGGGTCAGCGCGTCGATGCGCGCCAAGGCGCCGTCATAGCTTTCAAGCGGATGCAGCGCCGGGCGCAAGCCGAACAACCCCTCAGCCTCGTCGAGGAATGACGCGCGCTCGCCTTGCATCATGCGTATGCGAAATTGCGCGCTGGCGAGATAGCCGGCCAGCGCATGCGCCCGGCGCACGACCGCAGGATCCTGCGAATGGGCGCCGATCGCTGCCGCCTGATTGCGTAAGTCTGACGCCGCCTGCTGCAAATCCGGAAGCGAGCGCGGATGCGCTTCCGCCTCCGTCTTCCACTCCGGAGGCCCGTAATATGCGTCTACGTAACCCTCTTCGTGCGCGCCCATCTCAAGCGAAAGCCGCACATATTGTTCGGCAACGTCATTCAAGCCGGCCGCGGGCGCAGGCGCCGTTGCGCAGGCCGCAAGGAGACAGAACAACAAACTCACAAGCACACGCATTGATGACCTCCAGCGCTGCATTCTAGCAGCCAAATCCGTCCCCGCGATCCAATTCGCTGCTTCGGCTCATGCCTCTTCAGCCTCGCCAATCGCCTCGGCCGCTTCTTCGTTGAGCGCCCGCCCGCCCTGGCGCGGCACGACCAGCGGCGCTGGTTCGGGCGTGGCCATGTTGCCGCGGATCAATTGCCGGCCCGCCTGAATGTCGCCCGCCACCTGCAGTTCCAGCCGCTGCGCATCGCGGTCACGCGTTTCTTCGAGCGTCTCGGCGATGTCGATGTCGCTGAAGCCCAGATCGCGCAGCACGGCGCCGCTGAAGGCGATCGCGGATTCAAAGGTTTCGCGGATCTGATAATCAACGCCGGCCTTGATCAAGCGCAGCACATGGCCGCGATCAAAGGCGCGGACGAACAGTTTCGCGTGGGGAAACTCTGCTCTTGCGAGCGCGACGATGCGGTCTGCCGTCTCAGGCTTGTCGACGCACACCAGGATCGCCTCCGCCGTCGCGGCGCCGGAAGCGCGCAGCACGTCAAGCCGGGCGCCATCGCCATAATAGACCTTGAAGCCGAACTTGGCCGCAGCCTGGATCATCTCGACATCGGTCTCGATCAGCGAAACGTCTACACCGCGCGCAAGCAGGGATTGGCTGACGACTTGGGCAAAGCGCCCGAAGCCGATGAACAGAACCCGGCCCGTGAGGCCGCTGGCGTCCTCCACGCCGTCGCGGGAAGGTTCCGGCGCCGGCGTGAGGCGCCGCTGCACGATCGCGGCCAGCGGCGCCAGCGCCATGGAAGCGATCACGATGGCGGTCATGATGGCGGCGAGGCGCGCGTCCATGACGCCTGCGCTCAAAGCTGCGGCGTAAAGCACGAAGGCGAATTCGCCGCCCTGCGCGAAGAGCACCGCGCGCCGCAACGCTTCGTGGTGATCGGCGCGGAAGAGACGCGCCACCGCATACACGGCGCCGCCCTGCGCGGCCATGAACACCAGCACGCCGACGAGAATGAGCCGCCAATCACCCAGCACGAGGGGAATGTTGAGCGACATGCCCACGCTCATGAAGAAGAGCCCAAGCAGCAGGCCGCGAAACGGTTCGACATCGGCCTCGAGCTGATGACGGAACGAACTTTCCGAAAGCAGGACGCCGGCGAGGAAGGCGCCCATGCCCATGGTCAACCCGCCCCATTCCATGAACAGCGCAGCGCCCAGCACCACCAGCAACGCCGCGGCGGTCATCACTTCGCGGGCGCCGGTTCGCGCCAGCAGTGCGAACAACGGATTGAGCGCCCAGCGTCCAACCGCGAAGACGCCCGCGATCGACGCTGCCGCAAGCGCAGCGCTCTGCCACGCTGGGCGCGCATGCTCGCTCACTGCGCCGCCGTTCAAGGACGCCAGCACCGCAACCAGCGCCAGCAACGGCACGATGGCGAGATCCTCGAAGAGCAGAATGGCGATGGCGCGTTGTCCGGCGGGCGCAGAGCTTTCCCCGGCGTCGTCCATCATCTTCATGACCACCGCCGTGGACGAAAGCGCAAATCCGAGCGCGCCAATCAGCGCGGCCTGCGGCGCGAGCCCGTAGGCGACGCCAATCGCGGCCAGCACGGCGCCGCACGCCAGCACGTGCGCTGCGCCAAGACCGAAAATGTCACGCCGCAGCGCCCACAATTTCGCCGGCCGCATTTCAAGGCCGATGAGAAACAAGAACATGACGACGCCGAACTCGGCGACGCTCAGAACCGCATCCGGATCGCCGACGACGTGCAACCCGAACGGGCCGATGGCGAGGCCGGCGGCGAGGTAGCCCAGCACCGAGCCCAGCCCCAGACGCAGAAACACCGGCGCCGCCACCACGCCCGCCGCCAGCAAAGCCACCGCCTGCGCCAGTCCCAGGCCGCCGTCAGTTTCCGCCGTCATCACAACACCTTCGCCAGACCCCCCGTCCCATAGCACGGCATTGAAAGCGCTCCACACCGGCTCGAATCATTTATGCTCGCTGTTTCCCCACACGGAGCGCGCGATGACCGAGAACACGAAGCTGACGGCGCTTGTCGCCTCGCGCATCTGCCACGACATGGTCGAGCCGATGTCGGCGATCATCCAGGGGCTGGAAATGATCAAGGCCCAGGAAGGCGGCAAAGCCGATCCTGACGCGCTTTCGCTGCTCGATCATGGGGTCGGAAAAGCGTGGGCCAAGCTCGAGTTCTTCCGCTTCGCCATGGCCGGCGCGATGGCCGAAGGCGACAGCGAACTTGAGGAAGGCCACGCTGTCGCGGTCAAGCTCTACAGTGTTTTGAAACCGGAACTGGTCTGGAGCGCGCCTACCGTGGCGATGCCGCGCCCGGCCGTGCGCGTCATCGTGAATTTGTTGCTGATCGCCAACGAATGTCTGCCGCGGGGCGGAACCGTCGAGATCACGGCGCAGAAGACTGCCGAGGGCGGCGAGGTCGTTGTGACGGCGAAAGGGCAGCGTGCGAAGATGCGCGAAGCGACGGCCGCAGCGCTGCGCGGCGACGGCGACGAGCTGACCGGCCATACCATCCAGCCGACGCTGACGGGCCTCTTGGCGCGCCAGGGCGGGGTTGAGCTTCTGGCGCGTGAATCGGAAGACAAAGTCGAGCTGATCGCGCGTTCGGCCGCCTTCAAGCTCTAGCCTGTAAACAAGCGTTAACCGCCTATTGGGCACTGTCGCTCCCGAATCCGATGGAGCCGCCCATGAGACGCTGTCTCGTTGTCGATGACAGCCGCGTGATCCGCAAGGTCGCGCGCCGCATCCTTGAAGACCTGCGCTTTGAGATCGAAGAAGCCGCAGACGGCCTGGAAGCGCTGCAGGCGTGCCGCCGCCAGATGCCCGACGCGATCTTGCTGGATTGGACGATGCCGGTGATGAGCGGGATCGACTTCCTGCGCCAGCTGCGCCAGGAGCCGAACGGCGACAAACCGTCAGTCATCTTCTGCACCACCGAAAACGACGTCGAGCGCATTTCCGAAGCGCTGAAAGCGGGCGCCGACGAATACATGATGAAGCCGTTCGACGGAGACATCCTGCAATCCAAGTTCGCCGAAGCGGGCCTCGTCTGATGCTGAACGAAGCCGAAACCGCTTTGATCGCGCGCGAAGTGAAGACGCGCACGGGCGCGGTGCTGACCCGCGACATGGCGGGCGCGATTGCGATCCGGCTGCAGCCTTTGGCGCGGCGGGAAAACTTCGCCAGCGTGCCGGAACTGATCGGCGCCGCGCGCGTGCGCCCGGATGGGGCGCTGTGGGCTGCGATCGCCGACAACCTCGCCCAGAGCGACACCCGCTTCTTCCGCGACCGCGCCATCTTCGAACAGCTGCGCGCCGACGTGCTGCCCGCTGCGATGGCCGCGCGCGGCCACGAACGCGTGCGCGTCTGGTCGGCCGGCTGCTCCACGGGCCAGGAGCCCTATTCGATCGCGATGATCGTTGAAGAGATGCGCGCCGAAGGCGCCAACCCCGCCATCGAAATCATCGCCACCGATCATTCCGCGCGCCTGCTCGAAAAGGCGCGCGCCGGGCTGTACACGCAGTTTGAAGTGCAGCGCGGATTGCCGATCCGCAAACTGATCGCGCACTTCGAAAAAGCCGGCGACCTTTGGCGCATTTCCGACCGCCTGCGCGCGGCCGTGAAATTCGAAGCCTTCAACCTGATGAAGCACCCGGGCGAGCTGGGCAAATTCGACATCATCATGCTCGCGCACGTGCTGACCAATTTCGACCAGGAAACCCGCATCGCCGTGCTCGAGCGCGCCGCCAGCGTGCTCGCGCCCGATGGCGCGCTGATCCTTGGCGAAGGCGAGACGCTGCCGGAAGGCTGCCAGAGCTTCACGCTTGTCAACGGGCTCGCGCGCAGAGCGGCGCCGTCACGGACTGTCGCGGCGTAGGCGGCCTTCGACAGGCTCAGGCCTCTCACACAACACCGCGAGCCCTGAGCGGCGTCGAAGGGCGAACCACGCGCTCCGGCCTTCGACAGGCTCAGGCCGCTGCGTATTTCAACACGACAAGCTCAGGCTTCTGCGGGTCACGCCTCTCCTTTCGCGATCCGCGTGAGCCTTGCCTCCGCCTCCAGCGTGCAGGCGGGAAGAGGCGTCTCCGGCGGTGCCGGGTCGCGCCTGGCCTCCGCCTCGCGCGCCGCAACCTGCCAGGCCGCGTAGTCCTGCTCCCATTGCACGATCTCGGCGTCGGCCTCTGCGAAGCTTGCGATGCGCGCGCGCAGCTCCGCGCGCAGAGCCGCCTCTTCTTCGGCGCTTACATAAGGCTCTTCCGCCGCGCGGATTTGCGCTGCGGCCGCCGCCTGCTGTTCGGCGACTTTCGCCCAGCGCTCGGCCTGCTTGAGATCGCCGGCGCGGGCGGCGCGCTCGCTCCGCTTCAAGGCGTGACAGGCGTGCTGCAATTCATTGCTCATGGGGTTCCTCCAGGGGGTTCTCCAGCGCGCGGGCGCGCGTCATGCTTGTTGGCTCGTGAGCCCAAAAAGGAGAGCGGGACGCGGTGGACCGCGCCTTCAAAAATTGCGCCGCAAGAACGGCGCGAGCCGACGCGAACCACCGCGTCCCGTGACCGGCTTCACCGGGTCGTCACGGGGAGGTGTTTCACTCCCTTGGATCGATCCCCGGCGGCGTGCAGGCTGCGCTGTTCACGCAAGTCCCTGGTGCTTGCTCCCGTCGGTTATTCGCCGCGGGCTTCAACCCGGCGTGTTACGAACGCGAGAGCGGCCATTCCTGCCCGCTGCTGCCTTCGCCTTCTCCACGTGCGGCGCCGAGAGCGCCGGGGCGGAGAAACAACCGAGCTTCACGCTCAATCACCACGCTCATCGCATCGGTTCGAACAGGGTACCAACTGCCCTCCAGCGGAGCGATGCGGAGATCATACGGCCACCGGCGTGGGGGGAGGATAGATTTATGCGCGCGCGTTGGGTTTTGATGCGTTGCGGGTGGGAATGTGGGGGTTTGCGCACGGCGCGGGCAGGCGCCCCGCCGTCTAACGGCTGCCATCGAGGACAGGATTGCCGCTCGGCCGGAAGCGTCCAGAGGCTGGAAATCGCCGAAACCTGACGTTCGAACTGCAGCAGAATCCGTTCGTTGCACATGCGTTCATCTGGTTGATCACAGCGAACCGCTTTAACTTCGCGCCTCATGTATCCCCTCAGCCGTCGCACGCTCCTTACCGCCGCATTCGCCAGCCTCGCCACGCCAGCCTCCGCCGCCGATGGCGCGCCAGACATATGGGAACTGGCGGTCGAAGGCATGGAGCGCGTGACGTCGACCGTTTGGGTGAAACTACTCACACCCAACTTGTGGGTCACGAGCTTTACCTTCGACGCCGGCGAACGCTTCGGTTGGATACCTTGCAACGGTCTCATCGTCGCCGACTCGGAAGGACCGATCATCGTTGATACCGGCAACAACCGCGAACAGGGCGAGACGCTGCTCGCCATCACGCAGCGCGTTACAGGCCGGCCGGCTGCGAAAGCCATTGCCACGCATTTCCATGCCGACCGGACTGGCGGCGGCGAAGCCATGCGCGCAGCCGATGTGCCGGTATACGCGCATCCTTTCAGTGTCGGGCTTGCCGAAGCCTATGGATTTCCGACGCCTACGCCGGTGCGCGGCCTCGAAAAAGAACCGGTCGCGATGGGGCCGCTCGAACTGTTCTTTCCAGGCGCAGGTCATACGCGTGACAACATAACCGTTTGGCACGCTGAAAGCCGAACGCTTTTCGGCGGCTGCCTACTGCGCGCAACAACCGACAATCAGCTTGGGAGCATGAGCGATGCCGACGCAACGGCGTTTCCGGCCACCATTGCGCGCCTCGCCGCGCGCTACCCGGAGCGCCGCATCGTTATCCCTGGTCATGGCGGCGCGGCTGGCGACGCCGTGGCCTGGACGGCTCGCCTTCTTGCGGAACGCACAGCGCCCAACAATGAGTGAGGCCGCAATGGGCCAGCGATGGCCCGATTGCCTCCCTAACGGAGTGGCTGGCGCGCTCCAATCCGGCCTCTTTGTCGCAATGCCGCAACGCGGCGCGAGATCGCCGAAGACAGACGACAAAGCCGATCACCGTGCTCCGAACCGCGCGTCGCCTTGATGGGCCGTTTTCTGGACAAGCGTTCGCGATGGCGCATTGGGGCATTGACCATAGCCCTCAGGGCGATGGCCATTCTCACACAGAGCAGGATCGTCGTCGGGCTCGTTGAAGCTGGCGCATGCTGAAATCGCAAGAACAACGAGAGATGCAACGATAGCGTTGGTGCGCA
This sequence comes from Hyphomonadaceae bacterium, assembly GCA_041398345.1. Lineage (GTDB taxonomy): Bacteria > Pseudomonadota > Alphaproteobacteria > Caulobacterales > Aquidulcibacteraceae > Vitreimonas. Next base: position 56,144 of record JAWKUY010000011.1, read on the forward strand.
AAGCGGTGTCCTCTCGGCCAAATCCGATCCGGCACGCTAACCCGAGAACAGCCGATTTCCCATCGCGCGCCGGCGCAGCAGGCTTGAGACTTTGGCTGATCGGAGCCGAAAAATGCGGCAGGCGGGCATAAGCGGGAAACTCAGGGCTTCAGCCCCCCTCCAACCCCTCGTCCGCCATTTCGCGCTCCACGCGCAGCGCCGTGAGCTGGTTGCGCTGGCGGCGCAGCACCTGGAAGCGATAGCCGTGGAAAGCAAAGCGCTGGCCGGGATCGGGGATGGCCTGCGCTTCGTGGATGACGAGACCGGCGATGGTGACGGCTTCTTCGTCCGGCAAATCCCAGTTCATCATCCGGTTCAGATCGCGGATCGGCACCGCGCCATCGACATTGACGCTGCCATCGGGCTGCGGGCGCACGCCCTGCACGGCGATGTCGTGCTCATCCTTGATGTCGCCGACGATCTCCTCGAGGATGTCCTCCAGCGTGACCAGGCCCATCAGCGCGCCGTATTCATCGACGACGATGGCGAAGTGCTCGCGCCGGCGCAGGAATTCGGCCAGCTGATCTTCCGCGCTCGTGGTCATCGGCGTGAACCAGGGTTCTCGCTTGACCTGCGTCACGTCGAAGCCGTCGCGGCCATGCTCTGAAACCGCGCGCAGCAGATCGCGCGCATGCAAGATGCCAACGATGTTGTCGGGCTCGTCCTTGTAGAGCGGCAGGCGCGTGTGCGGCGAGCTCATCGCCTGGGCCAGGAGTTCGCGCGGGGGCAGATCGATGTCGAGCGACTTGATGGCTTTGCGGTGGATCATGACATCGGCCACCGTCAGCTCGGAAAGATCGAGCGCGCCGATGACGCGGTGGCGCACGCCCATTTCCAGCGCGCCGGCCTCGGCCGAGGAATCCACGATGTCTTCGATTTCGGCGCCGGTGAGCACTTCGTGGTGCGACACCTCTTTGACGCCGAAGGCGCGCAGGATCGAACTGGAGGCCGCGTTCAACAGCCAGTTCAGCGGGTAAAACAGGACGTAGGATGCGTGCAGCGGATAGGCGATCCAGAGCGAGACCGGCTCGGGATTGCGGATGGCGTAGGTCTTGGGCACCTGCTCGCCGATGACGATGTGAAGCGAAGAAAAGATCAGGAAGCCCGCCAGAAAGGCGATGAAATGCACCGTCTCTTCCGACAGGCCGAGCGGCGCCAGCAGCGGGGTGATGATGGCGGAGACGGTCGGCTCGCCCACCCAGCCCAGGCCAAGCGAGGCCATGGTGATGCCAAGCTGGCAGCAGGCGAGATAGGCCTCGACATGTTTGAGAATGCGCTGCGTGAGCTCGGCGCCGAAGCGTTTCTCCTCGGCCAGGGCGTCGATGCGAAAGCCGCGCGCCTTCACCAGCGCAAACTCGGCGGCGACGTAAAACGCGTTGGCGGCCAGAAGCGAGAACGCCAGCAGCAAATTGATCAGCGATGCAGTCATGATGATTTGGTTTCGCTCTCCAGAAGTTCGCGCACCGCGTCCGCGGGCGCGTCCGTTTCGCTGAAAGCGCGGCCTATGGCACGCGCGAGGATCAAAGTGAGTTTGCCGGGCGCGTTCTTCTTATCGCCGGCCATCAGCGCGACGAGCGCTTCAGCGTCATACGGCGCACCCGGCAGAAGGCGCAGGTCCGTAGTGAAGCCTGCCTGCGCGAGGTGGGCGCGCACGCGCCGGGCCTCAGCCTCCCCGCACAAGCCCAGATTGGCGGAAAGCTGGAACGCCAGCGCGATGCCCGCGGCGACAGCTTCTCCGTGCAGCAGCGCGCCGTCATAGCCGGCGTGAGCCTCCAGCGCATGCGCGAAGGTGTGGCCGAGATTGAGCAGCGCCCGCACGCCCTGCTCGCGCTCGTCAGCCTCGACGATGCGCGCCTTGAACGAAATCGCCGTGGCGATGGCGCGCGCGCGCGCGTTGGGATCGCCGCTGAGCAAAGCGGCGGCGTTGGCCTCACACCAATCGAAGAAGGCGGCGTCGCCGATCAGCCCGGTCTTGACGATTTCGGCGTAGCCGGCGCGCAGCTCGCGCTCGGGCAAAGTGCGCAGAACCGCGTGATCGGCCAGCACCAGGCGCGGCTGATTGATCAGGCCGACGAGGTTCTTGCCTTCCGGCGTGTCGATGGCGGTCTTGCCGCCGACGCTGGAATCTACCTGCGCCAGAAGCGTCGTGGGAATTTGCACAAAGTCGACGCCGCGCTTGACCAGCCCCGCGGCAAGCCCGGCGAGATCGCCAATCACGCCGCCGCCGAACGCGATGATAAGATCCTGCCGCGCAACGCCGGCCTGCAGCAGATGGCGCGTCAGCAGTTCAAGCCCGGCGAAGCTCTTGCTGGCCTCGCCAGGGGGCAGTGTGATCGTCCAATTGCGCAGGCCCGCGCCGTCGAGCGCGGCGGCGAGCGCAGGGCGATGCAAGCGCGCGACGTTCTGATCGGTGACGATGAAGACGCGGTTCGAAGCCGCGAACGGCGCGATCAAATCGCCGGCGCGCGCCAGCAGGCCTTCGCCGGAATGCACGTCATAAGCGCGCGCGCCGAGCTTTACGGATATTTTCTGGCTCATCGCCGCTCCAAATGCGCGCGTAACGCGTCGAGGATCGCCGCGACGGCGCTGTTGTGCGGGCCCGTGCCGGTTTCGATGGTCAGATCGGCTTCGGCGTAAACCGGATACCGTTCGTCCATCAACTTTTCCATAACGGCGCGCGGATCGTCCTCCTTCAAGAGCGGGCGGTGATCGCGCTTGGCGACGCGCTTCATCAGCACGTCCAGAGGCGCCTTGAGCCAGACTGAGATGGCGTGCTGCTTCATCAGGGCGCGGGTGCGCGCATCGATGAACGCGCCGCCGCCTGTGGCGAGCACCAGCGGAGGGCCATCGAGCAGGCGCGCAATGACTTGCCGCTCGCCGCGGCGGAACTCGCACTCGCCGCGCTCGGCGAAAATATCGGCGATGGACCGCCCGGCCGCTGCGGCGATGGCGTCATCGGCGTCCGCGAAGGGAAGATCGAGCGCCTGCGCCAGGCGCCTGCCGATGGTGGTCTTGCCCGCTCCCATCAGGCCCACAAGCGCCACGGTGCGGGCGGGCGCGATCCCCGCGGCGCGCCGGCGCAGCGTGGCGGCGGCGTCGGTGCGCTCGCCGATATCGCTGCTTTCCGGCCGGACCACGAATCACCTCAAAGACGTCCGGATCAGGTTATGCGCCGACCGGACTGGAAACTCGCCACATTTTGGGGGCAATCTCGTCCGCTCGCAACGGCAGGGGCCAAACGAGGCGATGTTCAGACGCAGACGACGGCGATCTTCGTTTTCCCGGCGAACGCCGCCCCAATTGATGTTTGCGCTGATCGGCGCGGGCGCCGCCCTGTTCGTGGCGCTCTTCATCTATTTCATCGGCCAGTCCGACCGGCTCGCCCCGGCGCCGCAAGAGATTCGCGTCCAACTGCCGGACGCCTTCAAGGAATGACGTTCATGGTTACCCGCACATTCGCCGCAGCGCTGGCCGCGGGCGCATTTCTGCCTGCGTGCGCGTTCGCACAATCCAGCGCGCCCGCGCCGATCGAGCAGCAGCAGCTCGGCGCGCTTGACGCCTGGTCCGTTGGCGCGCTTTCGCGCGCCAACGGGGCGCTGCCCAGCACATTGTGGAGCCACACCGACCCTGCGTTTCTCGCCGCCGTGCTCGACAGGATGCCGGCGGTTTACGAATCTCCGGCGCTGCAGGCGCTGGCGCTGCGCGTGCTGGCGTCAGGCGGCGATGCGCCAACCGGCGACGCAAACGATGCGGCGCGCCGGCGCTTCGAGGCGCTGGGCAAGATGGGCGCGGCCGACGAGCTGGCGACCATGGCCGCTGGCGCGGGCGCTTCGGGAAACGATGTTCAAATCGCGCAATTCGCCGCGCAAGCGGAGCTGGCGCGCGGGCGGCGCCCGGAGGCTTGCATGCGCGGGCGCAACGCCAGCACAGGAGAAGAGATTCCTCCGTTCCTGCTGCGCTTGCGCGCCTATTGCGCGGCTGTGACCGGCGATCGCGCCGCCGCCGATCTGGCGCTTGAGCTGGCGCGCGCGCAAAATGCAGCGGACGCCTGGTATTCCGGCGCGGTCGCCGCAGCCGGCGGCGCCCCAGGCGCACGCCCGCCCGCCGCGCGCTACGACAACTCGCTCTCCACGCAGCTTTCTATTGCGGGCCAGTTGCGCCCCGGCCCCAATCCGCTGGCGAACGCCTCGACGCTGGCGCTCGTGGCGCTGGCGCGCAGCGAAAACGCGCCGCAGCCGCAACGCGCGCAGGCCGCCGCGCTGGCGTTCCGCCGCGGCGCGCTCGGCGCAGCAGAAGCGCGCACCATCCTGGCCGCGACACCCGCTGAAATCACCTCCGCCCTGCCCCCGATCGTCACTGCGCTGCGGCGCGTAGAGGCGGCGCGCACGGCGCAGGCGGCCCCATCCCCAGCGGAACCGAGCGGCGCAGCCATCGAAATCGCCGCGGCGATCGCGGATGTGTTGCGGCAATCGTCGGCGCAGGCCGATTTCGCCGCTGCCGCGCGGTTTTTCCGCGACGACATCAACTCGCTGCAGCACGCGCCCGATCAGGCCGCGGCGCTTTTGTTCGCACGCGCCGCGATCAGCAATGGCGACGCGCAGGCGGCGCAGCGTCTGGTCACCAGCGCGCGGCAGGCGGGGGTCGATGAGACCGCCCTGGCGCCGCTCGACGCCGCGCTGGTGGCGTTGACAGGCGCGCGCGGCGAACAAGCAACGCTGGCGCTGCACCGGCGCATCGATCGCGGCGCCAGCCAGCCGCGATCGGCGGCGCGCGATGTTGCGCTGCTGGCCGCGCTCGGCGCGCCCGTGGACGGAACGGTTCAGACCTTCCTGCTCGCCAACGCGCCACAAGGGGGCGCGCGCGGCGACGCGGGCGTCATGCTGGCGCTGACCGCAGCAGCCGAGCACGGCGCCCTGGGCGAAGGCGCGCTGCTTGCCGCAGCGGGCGCCGGCGAAGCCGGACTCGCGCGGCTCGACGCGGAAACCTTGTGCGCGATCATCCGCGCCTTGCGCGCGCTCCATCTCGACGCCGACGCTCAGCGTGTCGCCGCCGAAGCCATTCTGGCCGGCGGCCCAAGCTGAGGCCTCGCCTTACTTGGCGCGCGCGCACGTTTGACGCATACACGCGCAAGACGCGCGCCGCCTGAAGCTGGCAGGCGCGCAAGGGCGGAGGATCATATGGGCGTGCTCAGCGGCAAGGTCGTCATCGTCACGGGCGGCGGCAACGGCATCGGCAAGGAGTGCGCGCTGCTGGCCGGACGCGAAGGCGCATGCGTGCTGGTCAACGATCTCGGCGGCGGGCTCGCGGGCGCTGACGCTGGGTCAGCCGGGCCGGCTGAGGACGTCGCCAAGCAAATCCGCGCCGAGGGCGGCAAAGCCGTCTCCAATTCGGACAGCGTCGCCGATTATGACGCCGTCGCCGCCATGGTCGAACAGGCCAAGAAGGAATTCGGCGGTCTTCACGGCATCATCAATCCGGCCGGCATTCTGCGCGACGGCATGTTCCACAAGATGGCGATCGAGGACTGGAAGGCGGTCATCGACGTTCACCTGCACGGCGCGTTCAATGTGTGCCGCGCCAGCGTGGAGCATTTCCGCGAGCAGCAGGACGGCGCCTATGTGCTGTTCACCTCAACCTCGGGCCTGATCGGCAATATCGGCCAAGCCAATTACGCCGCCGCGAAGCTGGGCGTGATGGGGCTCTCGCGCATCGTGGCCATGGAAGGCGCAGCCAAGAACGTGCGCTCCAACATTATCGCGCCGTTCGCATGGACGCGCATGATCGCTTCCATTCCGGTGAAAGACGAAGCCAGCGCCAAGCGGGTCGAGCGGTTTCAGCGCACGATGCGCGCCGACCAAGTCGCCCAGCTCGCCGTCGCGCTGTGCGCCGACGGCGCCAAGGACACCAGCGGACAAATCTTCGTTGTCCGCGGCAATGAAGTGTTTCTGTTCAATCAGCCACGGCCGGTGCGCGGCATGGCCAAGGTGGAAGGCTGGACCCCGGACGCGCTGATCGAACACGCCCTGCCCGCGATGCGCGCGAACTACGCCGACCTCGGCGCGAGCAGCAGCGTGTTTCCCTGGGACCCGGTGTGACGCGCCAGCGCTAAGGCGTCGCGGGCGCGGCCGCGGTGGGAACCTGGCGCGGACACGCATCGCCATCGGCGCCGGTCAAGCACGACAGCACGGTTGGCTCAGCCGCGCCGGGCGCAAAGATCACCAGCCAGTGCTCGCGGGGATCCATGCGCGTGGCGCTGATCAGATCGCCGCACTGCACGGAGAAAACCGTCGCGCCCTGGTGGGCGGCGTAAATGCTGTCGGGCGCCACGTTCTCGGGAATGGAGATGTGCTCGGTGCCGCGGACATGCTGACAAACCGGCAGCACGTCGGGATGGGCCTGCTGGTAGGCGATCAGTTGCTGGTAGGCGAACACGGGCTGGGATTCCGCGCCCATGGCCATGACTTGATCGAAGAGCGATTGCGGCGCCGCCGGCGCCTCCTCGGTCGTCGCGGGCTGGCCGCAGGCGGCGCCAAGCAACAGGGCCGCAAACGCGGCAAGGTGAGTGCGGTTCATGCGATAGGCCTCCCTCATTGCCGGCGACTACCACTCCCCCGACGGGGTTTCGTCAAGCCGCGACGCAACGCAAACGCCTTGAGCCTTTGCCCGCGGCGCCCAATTTAGGGGCTGTGAGGTCCGAATGATTGAGAAACGTCCGTTCCAGAGCCTTGGCCGCTTCGACGCCGACTGGCTCGCCGCCCGCTACCACTTTTCCTTCTCCGGGTATCACGATCCGGCGCGCATGCACTGGGGCGCGCTGCGGGTGTGGAATGACGACACCATCCAGCCCAAAACCGGCTTCCCGCCTCATCCCCACTCCGACATGGAGATCATCACCTATGTCCGCACCGGCGCAATCACGCACCAGGACAGCATGGGCAACAAGGGCCGCACGGAAGCCGGCGACGTTCAGGTGATGAGCGCGGGCGCGGGCGTCACGCACGCGGAGTACAATCTCGAGGACGAAGCGACGACGCTCTATCAGATCTGGATCATGCCCAAGCAGCGCGGCGGCCAACCCTATTGGGGCGCGGCGAAGTTTCCCAAGGCCGAGCGCGCGGGCGCGCTGGTGACGCTGGCCTCAGGCTACGCCGACGACCAGGCGGCAGGCGCTTTGCCGATCCGACAGGATGCGCGCGTGCTGGCCGCAACGCTGGCGTCCGGGCAAAGCGTCGCCTACCGGCTCGACCCCGGCAGGAACGCCTATCTGGCCTTGGCCAAGGGCAGCGCCAGCCTGAACGGCATGGCGCTCGGGGCCAGGGACGGCGCGGCAATCCGCGACGAAGTAGAGCTCAAGATTGCAGCCGGCGAGGATGCCGAAATCGTGTTGGTCGATACGCCATAGACAGACGAAATTTGAATTACAGCGCGTCCGCGAACCAGAACTACTGTCGTTCGTCGAACTTGTTCTCGCGAAGGTTCGAAATTAACCCGGCGTTTTCCTTTTCGCGAGTTTCTAGTGGCGCTTGTGGGAGGGGGCCCCTTGGCGTCGCTGGACGATCTGCGCGTTCTCATCGTGGACGACAACGTGCACATGCGCGTGCTGGTGCGCTGCCTGCTGAAAGCTGGCGGCGTCACACGCGTCACCGAGGCTGACTCAGGCGAAGCAGGCCTGCGGATGCTGAAGTCCGTGCAGGCGGACCTTGTGATCGTCGACTGGAAAATGGCGCCCGTGGATGGCGCGGCCTTCACCGCCGCAGTTCGCCGCGGCGAAGCGCCCAACCCGTTCATTCCCATTCTGATGTTGACCGCGCACACGGAGGCTTCACGCGTCGCCGGAGCGCGCGACGCAGGCGTGAGCGGGTTCATCCGCAAACCGATCAGCGCGCAACTCCTGTTCGATCGCGTGGCCAGCGCATTGACCGACACCCGCATGTTCGTGCGCAGCGCCGCTTTCATCGGTCCCGACCGGCGCCACGGACAAGCGCACAATTATGCGGGCCCGTTCCGCCGCGAAACCGATCGCGGCGCGGGCGAAGATCTGGACCTCGACGACCTGCGCTGGACAGCCTGAAGCTGCTGCCAGCACTTGCCCGGCAAGCGGCAAGCGCGCACGTTCGCGCGCCTTATCAAGAACTCCGGGACCCAATCGATGTTGAAAGCCCTTTCGGCGTTGCTGCTGGCGATGACGCTCGCTTCGTGCCTCGCGGGCGCTGCTGTCGGCGCCGCCGGGGCTGTCGTCGGCACGGCCGTGGTCGTGACCGGGGCAGTGGCGGGAGCGGCCGTCAAAACCACCGGGGCGGTCGCCGGCGCCGTGCTGCCAGGCGGCGGCGATCATGACGATGACGACAATGACTGACGGCGCCACTCGGCGCGCGGCCAGTGTTACATGAACGTGAATGGAAATTGAGCGGCCGCGGCATTAGATTGGAGACGTAATCGTGAGGAGAACGTCTCATGCGGCTCCACGTCTTGATCTGCGCAGCGGCGCTCGCGCTCGCCACTCCGGCAGCGGCCCAGTACGCCACACCTGAATCGGTTTCCATCTCCCCCGAGTTCCAGACCACGCTTGATGAAACGCTGGGCGCGCGCGAGGGTGAAATTCTTCGCGCGGCGGTGGCGCGCGCGGTGAACGCCGAGTTGGCCCGCAGAGGCGCAAACCCGAACGGCGTCGCAATCGAGATCACGATCGTCAACGCCGATCCCAACCGCCCCACGTTCCAACAACTGAGCGAACGGCCCGGCCTTGATCCGATGCGATCGATTTCGCTCGGCGGCGCAGAACTGCGCGCCGTGCTGCGCAATGCGTCAGGCCAAACGATCGAGGAAGTCTCGCATCGCCGCTACGATCGCACCTTGAACGAACTCAGCGGGGCGGAATCGACCTGGAGCAGCGCTCACCGCTCCATCCGGCGGTTCGCATCGAAAGTCGCGGACGCCTACGTCGCGCAGTCGGGTTGAGCGCAGCGCCTTAGCGGATGCCGAGAAACTTATGCGTCTGCAGGCTGAGCCGCCAAAGCGGCCGGCGCAGACAATAAGCGATCGCCGCCTGCGTATTGGCTTCGCGCTCCGCACAATCCATCGGCGACAGGAAGAAGTGTTTGAAGGCAAGCGCCTCAAACTGCTCAGGCGCCGCGCCGGCCTGAGGATAAACCAGCTTGAGTTCGTCGCCGCTGGATTGGGCGAGCGGGGCGTTCGCCTTGGGGCTGATGCATATCCAGTCAATCCCGGCAGGCGCCGGCAGCGTTCCGTTGCTTTCAATCGCCACCTCAAAGCCGCGCGCATGCAAGGCGGCGATAAGCGGCTCGTCCAGCTGCAGCAGCGGCTCGCCGCCGGTGCAGACCACATAGGGCGCTCCGCCGCCGGGCCAGCGCGCGGCGACCGCTTCGGCCAATTCGCCGGCGGTCTCGAACCTGCCGCCCCCGTCCCCGTCAACGCCGACGAATTCGGTGTCGCAAAAACGGCAGATCGCGGTTGCGCGATCGGCTTCGCGCCCGCTCCACAAATTGCAGCCTGCAAAACGGAGAAACACGGCGGCGCGGCCAGCGCGCGCGCCTTCGCCCTGCAACGTGTAAAAGATCTCCTTCACCGCATAGGTCATGACGCATCGCCCGCGCGCCACGCCGCCCATCCCTTTGCGCGCAGCTCGCACGCCGGGCACGCGCCGCAGCCATAACCCCACTCGAAGCGCCGCGTACGGTCGCCGCGGTAACACGTATGGCTGTGCTCCAGAATGACCTCGACGAGAGCAGGCCCGCCGATTTCGTGCGCGAGCGCCCAAGTCTGCGCCTTGGTGCGATGCATCAGCGGCGTTTCAATCGAGATCGGCTGATCGAGGCCGAGCGAAAGCGCCTCCTGCATTGCGTCCAGCGTCGCGCGCCGGCAATCGGGGTAACCGGAATAGTCGGTCTCGCACATGCCGCCGACCAGCACAGAAAGCCCGCGCCGGTACGCATGCGCGGCGGCGACGGAGAGAAAGACGAGATTTCGTCCGGGCACGAATGTGGAAGGCAGGCCGTTGGCGGCCATCTCGATTTCGCGTTCGCTGGTAAGCGCGCTTTCCGCCAGCGCGCCATAGCCGCGCAGATCGGTCACAAGGTCCCCGCCCATTCTCTGCGCCCACGCCGGAGACAGCGCGGCGATGGCCTCGCGGACCACTTGACGCTGCGTCAACTCCACCGCGTGGCGCTGGCCGTAGTCAAAGCCGATGGTCTCGACGCGCTCATAGCGCTGCAGCGCCCAGGCCAGGCAGGTCGCCGAATCCTGGCCGGCGGAAAAAAGAACGAGGGCGGCAGACATCACGCTCTTGCTATAGCGCTCCTGCTCCGGGGCAGCGACCGCATCCAGGCGGGGGCCGCCGCACCCAAATTCCCCTTTTTGGCGCGCCGCATACGTTGCGCGCTCGCAACAAGCTTCCCGGCCATACCGCATGATCCCTGGGGGCCCAGGCGCCCTGCCGCAACGATAGTGTGACCGCACCGCCTCAGGGCGTTCGCCCCATGACGCGCGCGTCAAGTATTACCATCGCGACCCGTTGACATAGTTCCGCCAAATCCCTGCTATGGGCGCTTGGACAGGTAGGGCTCGGGGGAAATATCCTCCGGCAGCCCGACGTGCCGATGTAGGCCGCGGCGGCGCAAGAGAAACGCTCCGGGCACTGGGAGGACGGCGATGAGCAATAAGTCGAATTGGGGTCGGATTCTGCTTTCGGGCGCTTCGCTCGCGGCACTGGGCGCTCTGACGCCCGCGTTCGCGCAGGACGCTGATGAGGTCACCGACGAGATCGTCGTTACGGCCACGGGCCGGGCCGCTGCGATCCAGGACGTGCCTCTGGCGGTGACCGCGGTCTCCGGCGAACAACTTGAAAATTCAGGCGTGCAGGATCTGCGCGACGTCACCCAAGTGGTGCCCTCGTTCCAAATGGGCACCGGCCAGTCGATCGCCGCCAGCACGCCGCGCATCCGCGGCATCGGCACCGGCGGCGACAATGTCGGGTTCGAATCGGCCGTCGGCATCTTCATCGACGGCGTCTACCGCGCACGCGCGGGCGCTGCCTTGTCCGACCTCCCGGAACTGGAACGCGTGGAAGTTCTGCGCGGCCCGCAAGGCACGCTGTTCGGCCGCAACACATCGGCGGGCGCGCTGAGCGTCGTCTCCGCCGGCCCGCGCTTCGACCCCGGCATGTACATCGAAGGCTCGTACGGGCTGGACGATCTGCATGAAGGCGGCATGCGCGCCGGCGTCAACGTGCCAGTCACCGACTCGCTCGCCTTCCGCCTCGACGGCAACGTGCGTGCGCGCGACGGCTACATCACCGACCTCGTCTCCGGCGATGACCTGAACACCCGCAACCGTTGGTCGGTTCGCGGCCAGGCGCTGTGGGACATCACGCCAGACGCAAGCCTGCGGGTGATCGTGGATGCAAGCGAAGCCGACGAAGTCTGCTGCGGCATCACCCCGCTGATCTATGGTTCGACGCAAGGCGCGATCACGGCCATCGTAGGCGCGGCGGGCACGCCCCCGATCAACCTCGACGGCCGTGGCATGACCGTGACGCCAGCGCTTCCGGGCCTCCCGGCGCTTGGCCCAGGCCTGCCGGCGCAGCCGCCGTCTTCAGCGCGGACGTTGACCGACAACACGATCGATCAAGGCATCTCGGCGCAGCTGGATTGGGATCTCGGCGGCATCAACTTCACGTCGATCACGTCCTATCGCGACTGGAAGCAAACCCGCGGCCAGGACATCGACTTCAACCTGATCGACATCGCCTATCGCGATGGCGTCGTGGTCGGCGTCGAGAACTTCACGCAGGAATTCCGGATTCAAGGCGAAACCGGCCGGGTCAACTGGCTCGCGGGCGTGTTCTATTCCGACGAAACAGTCAGAAACGACGACCGCATCCGCCTCGGCGAACACGCCAGCCTCTATGCCAACGCGCTTGCGCAGGGCGGCACGGCGGCGCTGGCGCTGATCGGCGGCCCGGCCACCGGTTGCCAATTGTTCGACTCGGGCGCGCCTGACGCCGAGCCGGACGCAGTCCCGTCGTTCTTCTACTGCGCGAGCGACGACCCAACCACGCCGCTGGTGTTCGACCCGAACGCGGCGCTGGCCAACTTCTACCTGACCGGCAACGTCGCCGGCCAAGGCCAGCAGGCCGACCTCTGGCGGGCGGATACGCAAAGCTGGTCGATCTTCACGCACAACGAAATCTCGCTCAGCGACCAGCTCGTGCTCACGCTCGGCGCTCGCTACACCGATGAATCGAAGGACGTGACGGCCGACCTGCTCTCGGTCTCCGCGGCTTGCGACTCGCTGCGTGCAATCGAAATCGGCACCGATCCGTTCTTCGGCGGCGCCGCGGACGGCGTCGGCTTCATCGAAGTTCTGCAGTCCACCGCAGCCGCGGGCGGTTTGATGAACATCGCCTGCAGCCCGGCCGTGAACCCGATGGCCAACGGCCACTGGGCGGGATCGTCGAGCGAGAATGAAGTCAGCGGCACCGTTTCGCTGGCCTACCACCTCAACGACGACGTCATGTTCTATGGCGGCTACTCGCGCGGCTATAAGGCGGGCGGCTTCAACCTCGACCGCCAAGGTTTCCAACTGCGCCCGGACACCACGGACGCGGCGACCTTGAACATCAATCAGACCCACTTCGATCCTGAGTTCACGGACGCTTACGAAATCGGCGTGAAGTCGACGCTCTTCACCAACACGACGCTGAACCTGACGGCGTTCTATCAGCAGATTCACGACTATCAGCTGAACGCGTTCAACGGCTTCAACTTCATCACCCGCAACGTGCCGGAAATGATCACGCAGGGTGCGGAATTGGAAATGTCGACGAGCCCAATGGAGGGTCTGACCTTCAATGGCGGCGTCACCTACACCGACGCCTTCTACGACAGCGAAGTGCGCTTCAACCCGCTGACCGTCGGGCTCGGCTCCGCCGACCCGAACGCCGTGTTCCAAGGCCAGCCGGTGGCGTTCGCGCCGGAATGGACCGTCACGGGCGCTGTCGCGTACCAAATGCCGCTCGGCGGCGACATGCACGCCCTGTTCTATCTCGACGGGCGCTGGAACAGCGAATTCCGCACGCAAACGCTGGCGCGCGATCCGCTCGGGCGCACCGATAACGACGCCTTTGCGATCTTCAACGGCCGCATCGGCTTCGGCCCGGACGACGAGCGCTGGTCGGTGGAGTTCTGGGGACGCAACCTGTTCGACGAATACTACTTCGTCGACGCCTTCCAGCCGCCGCTGCAAAACTCGTTCGTGGTCTACCCGAACGAGCCGCGCACCTACGGCGTCACGATCCGCGCAAGCTACTAAGCTTCGCGACAAGCACAGAACGACGGCCGGAGCGAAAGCTCCGGCCGTTTGTTTTTGGGCGCAGGTGATTGGCGCCGGCGCGGCGAAGCGCGGCGCGGCCGGCCTAGGCTTTGCCGAGCAGCATCTGCAGGATGTAGGAGAAATCCTTGCTCGCGTGGCCGCGCTGGACCAGCTCATTGTAGAGCGCTTCGGCTGCGCCGCCCAAAGGCGTGGGCGCGCCCGACGCATCGGCGGCGTCCTGCGCCAGCTTCAAATCCTTCAGCATCATCGCCGCAGCAAAGCCGCCCTCATAATCGCGGTTCGAGGGGGCGGCGGGCACCGGCCCCGGCCACGGGCAATAGGACGTCAGCGACCAGCACTGGCCCGACGCCTTGGAGGCGATGTCGTAGAATTTCTGCGCGTCGAGCCCCAGCGAATCAGCCAGCGCAAACGCCTCGCAGGTTCCGATCATGGAAATGCCGAGCAGCATGTTGTTGCAAATCTTGGCGGCCTGGCCGGCGCCGGCGTCGCCGGCGTGAATAATCGCCTTGGCCATGGGCTTCAGCGCCTCCTCGAACTCGGCGAAATCCTGTTCCCGGCAGCCGACCATGAAGGTGAGCGCTCCGCCCTGGGCCGCCGCCGTGCCGCCGGAGACCGGCGCATCAGCAGCGCGGAAGCCCTGCATCGAAGCATCGCGCGAAACCGTGCGCGCGGTATCGACATCGATGGTGGAGCAATCGATCAGCAAGGCGTCCTTGCGCGCATTCGGCAGGATCGATTCCAAATACACGCTCTGCACATGCTGACCGGCCGGCAGCATGGTGATGATGATGTCGGCGTCCTTCACCGCTTCGGCGGCTGACGCGGCGCCCGCCATGCCCTGCTCTTTCGCCCGCGCCACCGCTTCGGCGTTGAGATCGAAGGCGATCACTTCGCGCCCGGCTTTGGCCTGATTAGCGGCCATGCCCGAGCCCATATTGCCGAGACCGATGAAAGCGACGCGGGTCATGAGGTGCTCCTGACTTTGCGCCCGCTCTTACGCTGTCAGCGGGGCGCTGAAAACCTCCCGGCGCCGCCGCCGGCTCAAGGCAGCGGCGACCATTCCCCTTCCGGGGGCAGCGGCGCGAATATCTCGTCGAGCATGGCGTCCGTCACTGCGGCGAGCGAAGGCGGATCCCAGCGCGGGGCGTTGTCCTTATCGATGATCAGAGCGCGCACGCCTTCGATGAAGTCATGGCGGCGCGAGACCCGGCAGGCGATGCGGTATTCATGACGCATCTCCTCGGCGAAGTCTTTCATATGCGCCCCTTCCCGCAATTGGCGCAGGGCGACTTTGAGCGTTTGCGGCGATTTAGTTTCAAGCGCGGCGAGCTGGGCCTTCGACCAATCCGAATTTTCTTCCCCGAGCGCGCTGAAAATGGCTTCCACCGTTTCGCCGCTGAACAGCTTGTCGATGCGGGCGTGATTTTCCGGCGAGAGTTCGACCGGATCGCCGGGGTTTACGTCGATTTCGTCGAGCCCTTCTTCCAGGAGCTTCAGCGTGTGCTCCGCCTCGGCGACGGCGGCGGCGAGATGGCGCACGGCGTCGAGCTTTTCGCTTGGCGCGTAGTGGGTGGCGATGTCAGCGGCGTAGCAATCGGCGCCCTTGAGCCGCGCACCCGTCAGCGCAAGCCACAGGCCGATCTGGCTGGGCAGACGCGGCAGATACCAGCCGCCGCCGACATCGGGAAACAGGCCAATGCCGGTTTCCGGCATGGCGAAGGTGGTGCGCTCAGTCGCGACGCGGAATTTCGCCGGCATCGAAATGCCGACGCCCCCGCCCATGGTGATCCCATCCATCAGCGCGATCACCGGCTTGGGATAGGTGAAGAGCAGATGGTTGAGGCGATATTCGGTGAAGAAGAAATCGCGCGCAGCCGCGCCATCGCCCTTGCCGGATTCCTGGATCATGCGGATATCGCCGCCGGCGCAGAAGCCGCGCGTGCCGGGCGCATGATCGATGATCACGACTTTGATTTCCGGATCGTCGCGATAGGCCAGCAACGCCTGGGTCATGTTCCTGCACATGTGCGTCGTCAGCGCGTGCAGCGCCTCGGGACGGTTGAGCGTGAGCGTGGCCAGGCCATGTGCGGCGGAGGTGAGGAGGTCAGTCATCTGCTTGCTTCACCACGATACGAATTCCCTTTCCAACAAGGGGGAAAGGGTTGGGTGAGGATGGAACGCTGACATAGAGCGCTTATGGGCGGCACCGCAACTGATCATCGAGGTGCAGCCGGTAAATGCCGTGCTGGCCCTGCCGGTGGGAGACGAAATAAATGTCCTCTCCATTCGGCGCCCACGTTGAATAGCTGTCGTTGCCGGCGGCGGAGGTAAGCCTGCGCACGTCTCCGCCCTGCGCGTCCGCGACGTAGAGGTCGTTTGCGCCACCGCCTGACGCGCGATCCGAACTGAACAGGATGTGGCGCCCGTCAGGCGACCATGTCGGGTAAGATTCTTCTCCCGGCCCGCCAATGATGACCCGCTCTTCATTGGCGACGAGATCGAGCAGGACGATGTCGTAGTCGGCGCCTGCGACATTGCGGTGAAACAACAGCTTCGAGCCGTCAGGCGAAAGCTGGGCGTAGGCTTCGTAACCTTCAAATGAGGTCAGACGCGCAAGGCTCCCGGTCGCCACATCCAGCGCATAGATATCTGACGCCCCGGAGCGGTAGGAATTGAAGACGATGCGCTGCATGTCAGGCGAGAAGGACGGCAGGAAATCCGCGGCCGGATCGCTGGCCAAGATGCGCGGGGAGCCGCCGGCCCGGTCCTGCTCCTGGATTTCCGTGCGGCGATCAGCGGTGAATACCGCGCCGATCAAAGCGCGGCCGTCAGGCGAGAAAGAAGCGGCGTTGTTGAAGGCCGGGAGGGGCTCGCGCGCCCCGCTCTGAAGATCGAGTATGTAGGCGCCGCGCTCGCGCGAGGCGCCTTCGCCGCGCTCCCAGCCCACAGCCAGGAGACGCCCGTCGGGCGACAGGCCGTCGAACTGGAATTGAGAGATGTCAGCCTCAACCGCGATACGCTCGAGAACGCATCCGGAGGGATCGGTCAATGTCGCATACGTTGCTGCGTGCGGGGTGGCGCAGGCCGACAACAGCACGGCGACCAGTGACGACCAGGCCCGCATCGCCATCACCGCATCGTCGGGATGACGAAGCTGGAATCGTCAGTCATGCCTTCGGGCCAGCGCGCAGTGACGGTTTTGACCTTGGTGAAGAATTTCACGCCTTCCATACCGTGCTGATTGGTGTCGCCGAATGCGCTGCGCTTCCAGCCGCCGAAGGTATGGTAGGCTACCGGCACCGGGATCGGCACATTGATGCCGACCATGCCGACATTGACGCGCTGCGCGAACTCGCGCGCGGCGCGGCCGTTACGGGTGAATATGGCGACGCCATTGCCGTACTGGTGCTGGCTCGGCAGCGCCAGCGCTTCCTCGAAGCTCTCGGCGCGCACGATCTGCAGCACCGGCCCGAAGATTTCTTCCTGGTAGGTCTGCATCGTGGTCTTGACGTTGTCGAACAGTGAGGGACCGATGAAGAAGCCGTTCTCATAGCCCTGCAGCTTGAAGCCGCGGCCATCGCGCACGAGTTCTGCGCCCTCTTCGGCGCCCATGCCGATATAGCCTTCAACCTTGGCCTTGTGCGCGGCGGAAACCACTGGGCCATACTGCGCATCGGGATCGGTCGAGACGCCGACCTTCAGCTTCTCGATTTCCGGCAAGAGCCGCGCGCGCAACTCATCGGCGGTCTGCTTGCCGACAGGCACGACCACCGGCAGCGCCATGCAGCGTTCGCCGGCTGAACCATAGGCCGCGCCGACCAAATCCTTCACCGCCTGATCCATGTCCGCATCGGGCATGATGATGCCGTGGTTCTTGGCCCCGCCCATGGCCTGCACGCGTTTGCCGTTCGCCGTTCCGGTGGCGTAAATGTATTGGGCGATGTCGGAAGAGCCGACAAAGCTCACCGCTTTGATCTCAGGATGGGCGAGGATGGCGTCGACCGCCTCCTTGTCACCGTGCACGACATTCAACACGCCCGCAGGCGCGCCCGCTTCCATGAACAATTCCGCCAGCCGCACCGGGACGGAGGGATCTTTCTCGCTCGGCTTCAGGATGAAGGTGTTGCCGCAGGCGACGGCGACGCCGAACATCCACATCGGGATCATGGCCGGGAAATTGAACGGCGTGATGCCCGCCGCCACACCCAAAGGCTGGCGCATGGAATAGACATCGATGCCAGGGCCGGCGCCTTCGGTGTATTCGCCTTTCATGGCGTGAGGAATGCCGCAGGCGAACTCGATCACTTCGAGCCCCCGCTGGATGTCGCCGCGCGCATCGGCCAGCACTTTGCCATGTTCCGAAGAGAGCAGATGCGCCAGCTCCTCCATGTTCTTTTCCACAAGCGCCTTGAACGCGAACATCACGCGCGCGCGGCGCTGCGGATTGGTGGCCGCCCAGCCCGGAAACGCAGCCACTGCGGCCTGCACAGCGGCGTCAACAGTCTTGGCCGTCGAGAAGGCGACCTCCGCCTGAACCGCCCCGGTATTGGGATCGAACACCTGCCCCTTGCGCGCGCCGTCGGCGACGGACTTGGCGTTGATGTAATGGGCGATGGCGCGCATGGGAGGGTCTCCGGTTCTTACGGAAAATTCGCCGCCCTTATGGCTGCAAAACCCTGCGGCGACAATGCCGCCGCCCCCCGCCTGTCGCCAAGGCGCGGCAAGGCGCCGCCTGCGCAGCGGCGCGCCATGCGGGTAGATGGACCCATGCACAAGATCGTTTTCGCCGCCGCCTTGTTCCTCGCCGCCTGCGGAGCGCCCGCACACAACGAAGCGGCTCATGAAGATGGCGCGCTTCGGATCGAGGACGCACGGGCGGCGCCAAGCCCGGAGGGCGTGGATGTCGCAGCCGGCTATCTGACGATCGTCAACGGAACCAGCGAAGACGATCGTTTGCTTGGCGCAACAAGCCCGCGAGCCGCGCGCGTCGAATTGCACGAAATGACCATGGACGGGGCGGTCATGCAGATGCGCGCGATCGAGGCGATTCCGGCGCCTGCCGGCCAGGAGGTTTCGCTCGCTCCCGGCGGCGCACACCTCATGTTTTTTGGCGTCTCTACGCCCTTCGCTGAAGGCGAAGAAATTCCTGTGCAGCTGCAATTCGAAAATGCGGGCGAAATCAACTTGTCTCTACCCGTGCGCCGTGTAGCGCCTCAAAATCGTGACACGCACTGACATCTTGGTTAACCCTCGTTTCAGTAACATAAGCTAGGCGAGATCACAGGCAGCGCGTCGCTGCGTTGGGTCCATAGCGCTCATGTTCCGCCGGCTTCGGGCAAAGCTGACCGTCCTTTACGCAGGCCTGTTTTGCCTGGCGCTGATGCTTATCGGCGCGAGCGCTTCTTTCGTCATCACGCGCAACGCGAAGACGCTTACAGCGGCCGAACTCAATCAAGTCAGCGGCAGCTTCACACGCGATTGGAGCATTCGTCTGGCCCACCTGCGCGGCGTCGCCGCCCACTATGCAAACAACCATGATCTTCCCCGCGCAGCGCACGATCGAGACGACCCCGCGATCCGCGCCGGATTGTCCGGCCTGCGCGAGAGCGCCAGCGCAGATCTCGCCTTCGTCATCACCCGCGAAGGCCTGATCATCAGCGAAAGCGGCGCGCGCTCATCGGTGTCGCCGGGCCTTCAGATGGCGCTGGCGAACGGGGAGGTCACGCCGGGCATTATGAGCTTTGGCGGAACGCTTTATCAGGCGGCCGCCGCTCCGATCTCTGAGAACGGCGGCTGGCTCATCGTCGGCGAGCGCGTGGACAATGAGCGCGTGGCCGCGTTTTCTGAGCTTTCTGAAGTGCCGATGCGGGTCGCCATCCTGGCGCGCGGCACCGGCGGCTGGAGCGGGCAGGATTTCAACACAAGCGACGTGCTGGACGCCTTCATCGACCGGTCCTGGCGTACGCCGCAGGTTGAGCCGTTAAGGACGGGCGAAGGCCCCGCCCAGGCTTTGGCGACGCCGCTGCCTTCGCTGGACGGCACACAAGCGGTTCTATTCGAATGCGCCTCGCTCGCGGACATGTTGTCGCCCTACGCGACGCTGCTCGGCTCGCTCATCGTGATCGGACTGGCGGGCCTTGTATTCCTTGTCGCCAGTTCGTGGTTCATGGCTCGTGGCATCACTGAACCGATGTCGACGCTCGAATATGCATCGCGCAAATTGCGCGAGGGCGTCTATGAGGCGGTGACCGTCAAAGGCAGAGACGAGTTCGCGCGACTGGCGGAGAGCTTCAACGCCATGGTCACGGCGCTGCGCGAACGCGAACGGCGGATCACCCATCTGGCCTTTCACGATGGCGAAACCCGGCTGCCCAACCGGGCCGCGCTTGAGCGGCGCATCAGCAGCGCCGAGCAGCCGGAACGGCTCTATCTGGCCGCCATCGGCGTTGATCGCTTCGACCACGTGCGCGGCGCCATCGGCTTTGCGCTGACCGCAGATCTCATGCGCAAGCTCGGCGCCAGGCTGGCGCGGCTGCTGCCGCACGCGCCGCTGGGCCGGCTGGCGAGCGATGTTCTGGGCGTCGCCTTCATCGCCACCAGCGAAGCCGACGCGCTGAAACGTGCGCGGGCGCTGGTCGCCAATCTCGAACAACCGGTGTCGCTCGGCGAACACAATGTGGATGTCCACGTCACGATCGGGCTCGCGCCGCCGGCGCAAAAGGGCGAAACGCACGCATCGGTGCTGGAACGCGCGAGCATCGCGCTCGATCAGACCCGCAAACGCCGGCAAAAGGCGGGCGTCTACGATGGCGCCGCCTACGGCGACCCATCGCGCAATCTTTCATTGATGGGCGAATTGCGGCGGGCGCTTGAAACTGGCGCCATCGAACTCGTGCACCAACCCAAATACAATTTCCGCACCGGCGTCATCGATTCCGCGGAAAGCCTGGTGCGCTGGGTGCATCCCGCGCGCGGGCCGATCTCACCAGAGCTATTCGTGCCCATGGCCGAAGAGACTGGCCACATCCGCGCGCTCACCGAATGGGTGCTGGAGCGCGCCGTCGCCGAGCAGAAGATTCTGAGCGACGCGGGATGGCCGCTGACTTTGGCCGTGAACATCTCCGCGCGCCTGCTCGGCGATGGCGACTTCATCGAGCGCGCCGCCGAAATCGCCGGCCCAGTGCGCCACAAGCTCTGCTTTGAAATCACCGAGACTGCGGTGATCGACAACCCGGTCTCTGCGCTTGTGAATCTCGAGCTGTTCGCCGCCAGCGGACTGCGCATCGCCATCGATGATTATGGCTCCGGGCTTTCCTCGCTGTCGTATCTCAAGCAACTGCCGGCGCAGGAGCTGAAGATCGACAAGATGTTCATTCAAAACATCACCAGCAGTCAGCGCGACGCGCTTCTGGTGCGCTCCACAATCGATCTCGCACACGGCCTGGGCATGTACGTGACGGCCGAAGGCGTAGAGACGCCGGCGGCGTTCTCCCTGCTGGCGGGAATGAATTGCGACCTTGCGCAGGGCTATCTTATCTCGCGGCCAGTTCCGGTCGATGAGCTGATCACGCTGCTGAGCGATGAACGGCGCCTGCGTTTCTACAAGCAGACCGCAGCGGGCGCGCCAAACTTGGCCGAGGCGCGGAACGATCCCAAGACGGCTTGAGCCTCAATCATCGAGCGGAAGCTCGGTGGTGTCCTTGAGGTGTTCGAGCACGATCGAGCTTTCCATGTGTGCGATCGCCGCGCAGCGCAGCAACTCCGATTGCACGATCTGTTGGAAGTGCGGCAGGTCGCGCGCCACGATCTTGATCAGATAGTCCGCCTCCCCCGTCAGCATCACGCAAAGCGTGACTTCCGGCATGCGCGCCACCAGATCGCGGAACGCGCGCACGCTGGCGGCGGCGTGATCTCGCAGGCGGATGCGGATGATCGCAGCACAGGTAAGGCCAGCAGCCTGGGCGTCAACGAGCCCGACCACAGCGCGCAGAGCGCCCACCTCCTTCAGGCGGCTGAGACGGCGCGACACCAGGCTGGGCGAGACGCCCGCCTCGGCGGCGAGTTCGGCCTGGGAGGCGCTGGCGTCACGCTGCAGCGCCCGCAGCAGCCGGCGGTCCGCGGCGTCGAACAGGGTGGTTTCATTTTTCATGCACGAAAGCCAGTCTCATCGCATATTTCATGCATCTTCTAGCAAAAACTCGCCGGGATATCTACTGTATTTGTACAACAATGCGCGTATTGATGCACGCGATGAGCGCCCGTCCCAAATCAAAGCCCGCGCCGGCCGCCGCCACGGATTGGGCGCGGGCGGCTTCCCTGGTTCTCTGTTCGCGCGCGATGGACGCGATTGAGGAGACCGAGCTCGTCCCCGGCAAAAAGATTTTCTACCAGTTCAGCGCGCGCGGACACGACATGGCGCAAGTGCTGCTGGGGCTCCACCTCACCCACCCCAAGGACGCCATCTGCGGCTACTACCGCTCACGCCCGATCCTTCTATCGCTGGGCGTGGCGCTGGAAGATGCGCTGGGCTCTGCGATGGGGCGCGCCGGAGGCTACAGCGACGGGCGCGATATCGGCGTCGTGTTCAATTATCCGAACGCGCGCGGCGCCTCGGCGCTGCCAATGTGCGGCGGCGTTGGCGCGCAATATACGCCCACGGCCGGCTACGCCCAGGCGATCGAGTATCATACGCGCGTGCTGAGCGACCGCGCCTATGACGGCGCCATCGGCGTCGTGCTCGGCGGCGACGCCTCGGTGGCGACCAACGGCTTCTGGTCAGCGCTGACGATGGCGACGACGCTGAAGCTGCCGATGCTGTTTTTCGTTGAAGACAACGGCTATGGCATCTCAACGCCCGGGCGTTTCCAGACGCCGGGCGAAAACATCGCCAAGAACCTGGCCAGCTTTTCCGGCCTCCGCGTGCTCGACGGCGATGGAACCGACCCAGCGGAAGCGTCGGCGCTGATCGCTGATGCGGTTGCGCATGTGCGCGGCGGGCACGGCCCGGCGCTGCTGCATCTCAGCGTACCCCGCCTCGAGGGCCATTCGTTCCAGGACACGCAAGCCTACAAATCCAAGGAAACCATCGAGGCCGAATGGGCGCGCGATCCGCTGCCGAAACTGAAGGCGCATGTCGTGCCTGCGTCGCTCAGCGAAGCGGAGTGGGACAAGCTCGAGACCGAAGCGCGCGAGCGCGTGAGGCGCGCGGCTCAGATCGCCGACCAGCGGCCGGTCGCAGATCCCGCTAAGGTGACGCGCTTCGTGTTCAGCGAGGATGATGCGCTGCAGGAGGAAGGCGGACTGAGAGCGGCCGGCTACACGCCGCCGCGCGCAAGCGATCAGCCAAAGCCGGAAGGCGCACGCATCAACATGATCACCGCGATCCGGCGCACACTGGATCACGAACTCGCCGTCAATCCGCGCGTGTTGATTTTCGGCGAAGACGTAGGCCCCAAAGGCGGCGTCCACGGCGTCACGCTGGGCCTGCAGGAAAAATACGGCGCCGAGCGCGTGTTCGACACCTCGCTCTCCGAAGAAGGCATTATCGGGCGCGCCGTCGGCATGGCGATCGCGGGACTGATGCCCGTGCCCGAGATTCAGTTCCGCAAGTACGCCGATCCCGCCTGCGAGCAGATCAATGATTGCGGCACCATGCGCTGGCGCACGGCCAATCGCTTTGCTGCGCCCATGGTCGTGCGCATGCCCGTTGGCTTCTTCAAGTGCGGCGATCCCTGGCACAGCCAGACCAACGAGGTGCAGTTCGTGCACAGCCCGGGCTGGCGCGTAGCCTGCCCGTCCAACGCCGAAGATGCGGTGGGACTGTTGCGCACGGCGCTGCGTGGCAACGACCCCGTAATGTTCCTTGAGCACCGCAATATGCTCGACGCCGCAAGCGCCCGGCGTCCCTATCCGGGAGACGATTTCGCGTTACCGTTTGGCGCGGCGCGGCGCGTGCGCGAGGGCGGCGACATTACGCTCGTCACCTGGGGCGCGATGGTTGAACGCTGCGAAGCCGGCGCCGAACAGGCCAGCGCAGCGGCTGACATCATCGATCTGCGCACCTTGGCGCCCTGGGACCGCGAGGCCGTGCTTGCTTCAGTTCGGCGCACGCATCGTTGCTTGATCGTGCACGAAGACATCGGCACGGGCGGCTTCGGCGCCGAGATCGCCGCTGTCATCGCCGACGAAGCCTTCCTCGATCTCGACGCGCCAGTTGCACGGCTCACCATGCCAGACATTCCAAGCCCACATCATCCGGAATTGATGGAGTGGGCTTTGCCCTCGGCTGAGCGGATCGCGGCAAAAATTGCAGAGCTGGTGCGGTTCTGATGGCCGATACGCTCAACATCACCATGCCGCTGGAGCAGGAAGGTTCCAAGTCCACCGTGCGCGCGTGGCTGAAACGCGTCGGCGACGCGGTGCGCCGCGACGAACCGATCGTGGAATTGGAGACGGACAAAGTCGCGGTCGAGGTGCCCTCGCCCGGCGATGGCGTGCTCGCCGAAATCGCGCTCAGCGAAGGCGATGAAGCGCAGCCCGGCGCGCTGCTCGGCGTGCTTTCGCTCAGCCTTCCCGACGCGGCGACATCGCGATCCGGCGCCCAGGAGCAAACGGCGAAGCGTGATCTCATGGGTTCCGGGCCCGCCCCTGACGCGACGACGCGGAATGACGGAGTGCGCGAGGCGCGCCTCTCGCCCCTGGTGAAGCGCCTCATCAACGAGCACGGCCTGGATGCGCGCGACATCGCCGGCAGCGGCCGCGACGGACGCATTACGCACAAGGATGTCGAGACGCACCTGGCGCACGGCGCGCCACGCGCGAAACCGTCGGCGCGCACGGCGCAACTCACCGGCGGCAAGATCCCCCATGACGCAATGCGCCGCTCGATCGCGGAGCACATGACGCGCTCTGTGGCGACCGCCCCGCACGTTACCGCCGTGTTCGAGGCCGATTTCAGCGCCGTCGCAGCCCATCGCGCCAGACACAAGGACGCCTACCTCAAGGCCGGCGCGCCGCTTACCTACTCCGCCTACATCGTGCGCGCGGCGGCGGAGGCGATGAAGGCCTCGCCCAATGTCAACGCCCGCTGGCACGACGATTACCTTGAAGTGTTCGAGAGCGTGAACATCGGATTAGGCGTGGCTCTGGGCGAAAAGGGCCTGATCGTCCCTGTTGTACGCGACGCGCAAGCGCTGACCCTGAAAGAGACCGCCGCGCTGCTTTCCGATCTCACCGAACGCGCGCGCCGCAATCAGCTCAAGCCAGCCGACGTGCAAGGCGGCACGTTCACGATTTCCAATCACGGCGTTTCGGGCTCGCTGCTTGCGGCGCCTATCATCATCAACCAGCCGCAATCGGCGATCCTGGGCGTCGGCAAGCTGGAAAAGCGGGTGGTGGTGCGGGAAATCGGCGGCGCCGACGCCATGGTGATCAAACCCATGGCCTATGTTTCGCTCACCATCGACCACCGCGTGCTCGATGGCCATCAGACCAATGCCTGGCTCACGCGCTTCGTTGAAGTGCTCGAGACCTGGCCGCTGGAGGATTGAGTTCATGCTTGAAACCATGGCGCCATCGCCGCCCGATCCGCTCCTGAAGATCATCAAGATGTTCCGCGACGACCCGCGCCCGGACAAGATTGATCTCGGCGTCGGCGTCTATCGCGACGCGAGCGGGGCGACGCCGATCATGGCTGCCGTGAAGCAAGCAGAACAGCGCCTGGTCGCGCAGCAGACCACCAAGACCTATGTGGGACAACAAGGCGACGTCGAATTCCTGCATCTGGTCGGCGCGCTGGCGTTTGGCGCCGCCACAGACGACATGATCGGCATACAGGCGGTCGGCGGCACTGGCGCTCTGCGGCTCGGCTGTGACCTGCTGCGGGTCTCAGGCGCGAAACGCATGCTGTTGCCGACGCCATCGTGGCCGAACCATCCCGCGATCATTGCGGCAGGCCAGCTTGAGCGCATCGACGTGGCGTTCTTCGACGTCGCTGAGCAGCGCATCGACCTGGACAATCTGATCGCCGGACTTGATCGGGTCCAAGCAGGCGATGCGGTGCTGCTGCAAGCTTGCTGCCACAACCCGCTGGGCGCGGACTTTTCAGCGGCGCAGTGGGAAGCGCTGGCGCGCGCCGTGGCGGCGCGCGGCGTCATTCCCTTTCTCGACCTCGCCTATCAAGGCTTCGGCGACGGCGTCGAAGAAGATGTCGCCGGCTTGCGCATCATGCTTTCGCATGTGCCGGAGGCAATCGTTGCGGTTTCAGAGGCGAAGTCGTTTGCGGTCTATCGCGAGCGTGTCGGCGCGCTCTATGTGAAGACGGCCGGGAAATCCCGCGCGGCGGTTGCGAGCAATTTGGCCGCGATCGCGCGGGCGAACTACTCAATGCCGCCCGATCACGGCGCAGCGATCGTTCGCGAGGTGTTGAACGATCAAGGCTTGCGCGATTCATGGCGCGCCGAACTCGACGGCATGCGCGCACGCATGAGGCGCACGCGTGAGGCGCTCGCAAGCGCGCGGATAAACTCGATCCCGATGCAGCTCATCGCGGCGCAAAAAGGAATGTTCTCAACGCTGCCGCTCTCGCCAGCTCAGATCACGGCGCTGCGCGAAACCTACGGCGTCTACATGACCGACGCCGGACGCATCAATGTGGCGGGCCTGGGCGAAGGCGAAATCGCACGCTTCATCGACGCGCTGAAAGCGGTGGCCTGATTTTCAGATGGCGGCGCCCGGATAGGCCGGGCGATGCAGCCGGTACTGCTCCCGCACCCAGTGCAGCGCTGGATGGGCGCGCCAACGCCCGAGCATTTCAGTGTAGGCCCGCGGCGGCGGCGGGCGCGCGACGTCGGGATGATCGATCTCAGCCAGCGGCGAAAGCAGCGCGGCCACCGTCAGATCGGCGGCGCTGAACCCATCGCCCGCGAGATACGGCTTTGACGCCACTTCGCCGGCGAGCCAATCGAGCGCGCGATCACAGACCGCTTTCGCCGCGGCGATGTTCGCCGCATCGTCGGCGCCGTTCACGCGGGCCATCAGGCCGCGCACCAGCGGAAGCGCCGCGCGGTAGCTCAGCCGCGTCGCCAGCGGCTTATCGCCGGCGAAGAAGCGCACGATGTAATCAAGCTCGTGGATGAACACCGAGAAGGCCGCCGTCCTCGTTGCGGGGCCGACTTCGGCATCGAAGCGGCGCATGATCTCTTCCGCTTCTGAACGCGCCGACGCGTCTTTGGGAAACAAGGGCGGCCGCTCCGGAAAGCGGGCGTCGAGCGCCTCGAGAATGGGCGTCGAGCCGGCGACGATCACGCCATCGAGATCGAGCACGGGCGTCTGACTCTGCCCGCTGAGACGCCGCATGGCCATACGGTGCGGGCCTGGCAGATAGGACCGGCGCGCGTGCGCAACGCCCTTGTGCAGCAACGCCCAGCGCGCCTTCTCGTTGAAATGCGAGCCGCGAAACTGATGCAGGATGATGGCCACTGGCGCGCTTAGGCCGCGTTCATGGTGAGCAGGTCGTAGGCCGCGACAGTTTCGCCCTCAGCATTGGCGACCACGACATCCCAGCGCACCTCGCCCTGGTCGGGCTTGCGCAGCGTCTTTTCCTTCACGGTGAGCGTGACCGCAATGGCGTCGCCGGGCTTCACCGGCTTCACGAAACGCAGATTGTCGAGACCGTAATTGGCGAGCACGGGGCCAGGATCGGGATCAACAAAAAGGCCGGCGGCGAAGGCAAGTATGAGATAGCCGTGCGCGACGCGCCCGCCGAAGAGCGGGTTGGCGGCGGCGGCCTCCTCATCCATGTGCGCGTAGAATGTGTCGCCGGTGAAGTGAGCGAAATGCTCGATGTCGGCCAGCGTAATCTCGCGCGGCTTGGTCCTGAGCTGATAGCCGATCGGCAGATCGTGAAACTTGCGCCGGAATGGATGCTGGCGCGCCTCTTCCACTGGCATGCCGGCGATGTAGCGATTGACCACCGCGGTCAGCACGCGCGGATGACCCTGCAGCGCCGTGCGCTGCATGTAATGCTTGACGCCGCGCACGCCGCCCATCTCTTCGCCGCCGCCCGCGCGGCCAGGGCCGCCATGGATCATGTGCGGCATGGGCGATCCATGGCCGGTCGATTCCTTAGCGCTGTCACGATCGATGAACGCGATGCGGCCATGGAAGCAGCCGCTATCGAGCACGATGTCCTGCGCGAACGCCGTATCGTAGCTGAACACGCTCATCACCAGCGAACCCTTGCCCCGGTTGACCAGATCGAACACGTCGCTGCGATGTTCGTAAGGCATCAGCGCCGCCACCGGGCCGAAGGCCTCGACGTCATGAACCGCGCGCGCGTGCTTGGGATCATCGCAACGCACCAGCACAGGCGCCATGAACGCGCCCTTCGCGTTCACCGGGGCGGCGTCCGGATCGCCATAAACAATGGCGCCGTCGCGCGCGATGTCTTGGAGCTTGGCGCGCACATCCTCGCGCTGCGCCACGCTGACGAGCGCGCCCATCTGCGTGGCCTCATCGCGCGGATCGCCGATCTTTATCTGATCAAGCCGGGCCGCAAGAGCAGCCTGCGCAGCGTCAAGCAGCGCCGCCGGGACCATGGCGCGCCGGATGGCCGTGCACTTCTGCCCAGCCTTCACGCTCATTTCCCGGGCCACCTCCTTGATGAAGAGATCAAACTCAGGGGCGTCCGGGGTTGCGTCGGGGCCCAGCACCGAAGCGTTCAGCGAATCCTGCTCGGCCACGAAGCGCACGCTCTCGCGTACGATCACGGGATGGGTCTTCAGCTTCGCGGCGGTCTGCGCCGAGCCTGTGAACGACACCACATCCTGCGCGCTCAAGTGTTCGAACAAATCGCCGGTTGAACCGCATATCAGCTGCAGCGCGCCATCGGGCAGGACGCCTGCTTCGATCATGATGCGCACGGCGGCTTCGGTGAGATAGGCGGTTGCGGTGGCCGGCTTCACGATTGCCGGCATGCCGGCGAGGAAAGCCGGCGCCAGCTTTTCAAGCATGCCCCAGACCGGGAAGTTGAAGGCGTTGATGTGGACCGCCACGCCCTGCAGCGATGTGTAAACATGCAGGCCCTGGAACGTGCCGTTGCGCGATAGCGCTTCAATGGCGCCATCGATCAGGACGCGCTCGTTCGGCAGTTCGCGGCGGCCCTTGCTCTGATAGACGGCGAACGTGCCAATGCCGCCATCGATATCGATCCATGAATCGGCCTTGGTGGCGCCGGTGCTGTAAGAGAGCGCATAGAGTTCCTGCTTGCGCGCGCTCAGCGCTTCGGCGAGCGCCTTGAGCATGCGCGCGCGATCGTGGAAGGTCATGGCCTGCAGCTTCGGCGCGACGCGCTCGCGCGCGTAGCGGGTCATGGCCGCGAAATCGAGCCCTTGCGAGGATGCGAGCGCGACGACTTCGCCATCAATGGCCGAACGCAACTCGGCGAGGCCGCCGGCGCCCGCGACCCATTCGCCCTCGGCGTAATTCTGCAGCGTCTTGGCCATGAGCTCAGTTTCCGGTGAATTTCGGCGGGCGTTTCTCGGTGAAAGCGGCCACGCCTTCCTTGTAGTCATGCGTGCGCCCAAGCGCGCTTTGCGCGTCACGCTCGGCGTCGAGCTGGGCCTCCAGCGAGCGAGCGCCGGACTCGCGCATCAGTTTCTTGGTCGCAGCAAGACCTTTGGTCGGCGCGGCGGCGAGCTTGGCGGCGAGCGTGCTCACCTCATCGGCGAGCTTATCGTCATCCACGCATTTCCAGATCAGCCCCCAGGCCTCGGCGCGTTCGGCGGTCAGCGCCTCACCGGTCATGGCAAGGCCGATGGCGCGCGCCTGCCCGGCAAGGCGCGGCAGCGTCCAGGTGCCGCCGGAATCTGGGATGAGCCCGATATTGGCGAAGCTCTGAATGAACTTCGCGCTTCGCGCGGCGATCACGATATCGCACGCCAAGGCGATGTTGGCGCCGGCGCCGGCCGCGACGCCGTTGACCGCAGCGATGACCGGCGCCTCAAGCGCAGCAAGCTGACGGATCAGCGGATTGTAGCGCTTCTCAAGCGCATCGCTGAGATCAGTCCCCGGCTTCACCGCCGGGTCGGCAAGATCCTGGCCGGCGCAAAAGCCGCGGCCAGCGCCGGTGAGCACCAGGGCGCGCGCGGTTTGCCTGCGCACGCTTTCCAGCGCACGCGACACTTCATCGTGCATCTGCGCGGTGAAGCTGTTCAGACGATCAGGACGATTGAGGGTCAGGCGCGCGACGCCGTCAGTGATATCAAAAAGAATGGTCTCGAAATCCACTCCAGACGCCCTCCTCGCGCGCAATCGTGGCGTATGATAGAAGCCTGAAGCGGTCAATTCTGGAACACGCATGAACGAAGCCGATGCATTAGCGAAGCGCGTGGCCGAAGCCATGCTGGCGCGGGAAGGCACGGCCGGCGCATGGGGCGTCGAACTCGAAGACGCCCGGCTTGGCTACGCGCGCATCCGCATGCGCCTGCGCGCCGACATGCTGAACGGGCACGGCGCGGCCCATGGCGGCGTGACCTTCGCGCTCGCCGACACCGCATTCGCTTACGCATGCAACTCGCGCAACGAAACGACTGTCGGCCATCAAGCGACGATCACCTATCTCGCCGGCGCCTACGAGGGCGAGGTGCTGATCGCGGAGGCGCAAGAAACGGCCATCGTTGGGCGCACAGCCACCTACCACGTTTCAGTCCGCACCGAAGACGGGCGTGCCGTCGCCGAATTCATGGGAACCTCGCGCACGATCGGGGGCGCCTATCTGAAAGATTGAAAGTGTTGGCGAATTCAGCCGGCCCGATTAATTGACCGTACGGTCAGCGAATGCTAATTTGCGCGCTTGCATAAGGTGCGGCCCATGTACACCATCGATCTCTCCGGCAAAGGCAAGAAGGCAAGCGAGGCAGGCCCGCCCGAGGATCCAGCCCGGCTCGCCGCGTTCGAAGCGCGTGTCGCCAATGACGAATTCATCGAGCCGAAGGATT
>JAWKUY010000012.1:0-83013 GCA_041398345.1 Hyphomonadaceae bacterium
GCGGGTGCGGCTTGGGAACGGGCGCCTCAAGGTCACGTTTGCCGACCTTGGCTTTCCGCCTCTACACATGCGCTTCAAAGAGGCGCCGCCGGCATGGCTTGCCGACATGGCGCAAGGAGCTTCGCCTTGAGAGAGCCGGCGCCGCCACCGTTTCAGATCCCCGACATCATCACCTACGCGGTGCCGGGCTTTGTCCTGCTGATCCTGATTGAGATGATCTACGTGCGGTTGACGCACAAAGGCCGCTACCAATTCGCTGATTCAGCCAGTTCGCTGTCGATGGGGCTCGGCAATCAGGTGGCGGGGCTGCTGTTCGGCGGCATGGTGGTGGGCAGTTATTTCTGGCTCTCGCAATTCCGCCTGTTCGACCTGCAATGGACATGGCCCGTGATGGCGGCGTGCTTCTTTGCCGAAGACTGCACGTATTATTGGTTCCACCGCATTGCCCATGAGCGCCGCTGGTTCTGGGCCAGCCATGTGATCCATCATTCGTCGCAGCACTACAATCTGACAACAGCGCTGCGCCAGACATGGACGGGCGCGCTGGGGCTGAGCTTCATGTTCTGGCTTCCGTTGATCTTGATTGGATTTCCGCCGGCCATGGTGCTCATGTTCCAGTCGATCAGCCTTGTGTATCAATTCTGGATCCACACCGAGGCGATTGACCGCATGGGGCCGCTGGAGTGGGTGATGAACACGCCCTCGCACCATCGCGTGCACCACGCCATCAACGCCAAATATCTCGACGCCAATTATGCGGGCGTTCTCATCATCTGGGACCGGCTGTTCGGCACGTTCGTGCCGGAAGACAAGAATGAGCCGATCCGTTACGGCATCATTTCGCAACTGGGCACGTTCAATCCGTTTCGCGTGGCCTTCCATGAATGGGCGGGGATCTTCCGCGATCTTGCCGGCGCCAAGTCGCTGCGTGAGGTGCTGGGGTACACATTTGGCCCGCCCGGCTGGAGCCCCGACGGATCGCGAAAGACGAGCGCCTCGATCAAAGCGGCCTGGGCCGCCAAACAACGGCAAGGCGTCTCCGCAGTGGCGGCTGAGTAAGGTGTACGTTCCGGCGCACTTTGCCGCGGCGGACGCCAATGCGTTGATCGCGCGGCTGGCGCGACGCTGGGCTGGCGTGCTGATCACAACGGGCGAGGACGGCGCGCCAGAGGCCACCCACATGCCGGTCCTCTGGGATGGCGTAACCGGGATTGCGGCGGGCCACATTGCGCGCGCCAACCCGCAATGGAAGCGCGGCGGCGCGCGCGCGCTGATCGTCCTTTCGGGTCCGCAAGCCTATGTGTCGCCCAATTGGTATCCGTCGAAGGCTGAACACGGCAAAGCGGTGCCGACCTGGAATTATGAGGCTGTTCATATCACGGGCGCGGTGGAGTGGTTCGACGACGCGGGCAGGCTTGAGCATCTGTTGCGCGATTTGTCGGCGCTGCACGAAGCTGGACGCGAGGCGCCGTGGCGGATCAAGGACGCGCCCCGCACTTACATTGACGCGATGTTGCGTGGGATTGTCGGCGTGGCGGTGCGCGCCGAGCGCATCGAAGCCAAGCGCAAGCTGTCGCAGAACAAAACGGGCGCGGACTATGAAGGCGTGCGCGGCGCCCTTGCGGCAAGCGAAGATGCGATGGCGCGTGACGTCGCCGCGCTGATGGATGACGAGGCGTAGGCGCGCCTGCGTTGCGCATGCGCAAGCACGCGGTCCATAATCAGGCCGATGATTCACATCGTGAAGCTCTGCGTCGGCGCCGAAAGCGTCGAGGATTTGGCTGACTTTCAGAAGCGCCAGATCAGGAAGCGCAAGCGGGCGGTGTGCGGGACGCGCATGTGGCCAAAACGCGAGGCCGAAGTGCTTGCGGGCGGTTCGCTATATTGGGTGATTAAGGGCGTGATCCTGGTGCGCCAGCGGATCGTCGAAATTGCCGAAGTGCGCGATGATCATGGGCTGCGCTGCGGGCTCTGGCTGGACCCTGAGCTTGTGCGGACATCTCCCCAGCCGCGCCGTGCGTTTCAGGGCTGGCGCTATCTGGAGGCAAAGGACGCGCCGGATGATCTGAGCGACGTCAAGGGCGGCGCCGAGTTGCCGGAAAGCTTGCGCCGCAAGCTTGTTGAGTTGGGCGCGTGGTGACTAGATGAGCGCCCTGGCCGCTCCCGCACAGAACGCGTCAACGTCGCCTTCGTCCTGATAGAGGCCGATCCCTATGCGCAGCACGTCGTCGCGCGCGTCAGTGATGATGTTGTGCTCAAACAGCTTCGCCTTCCACTGAGTGGCGCTGGGATGGCGGAGCGCGACGAACCGCGCCTGCTGCCCCTCAGCGTTGGGGCGAAGCATCTGCGCCTGGCGCAAGGCGCCCGCTTCACCGGCGCCGATCATGCCGCAAAGGCGTCCGCGCAGGGCTGCGCAATGAGCGCTGACGGCGTGCGTATCCAAGCCCTCGCGCGCGAGCATCGCGCGCACGGCATTGAAGCGGTAAAGGCCTGTGGCGTCGAAGGTCGCGCCGAGGAAGCGCCCGCCGTCTTCGGAATAGGCGACGCCCTCCTGCTTGGCCTCGATGGCGACGAAATCGGCGAACCAGCCGGTGTTGACGGGGCGCGGCGCAAAACCGGGCGGGGCGTGGATGAAGCCTGCGCCCTCGCCGGTCATTGCGTATTTGTACCCCCCGCCGAGCAGAAACACGCGATCGGCGACGGCGCCAAAATCGCACGGCATGGCCATGAAGGAATGGTAGGTGTCGAGCACCGCCCACATCCCGTCTGGACTGGCGCGTTCGGCAAGTTCGGCGGCGCCATCGAAACGCAGACCACTCTTGAACATGACGTGGGAAAGGAATGCGATATCGGGCGTGCGCTCACGGAGGGCGGCGAGGTAGCGCTCCGTGAACGTTTCGAACGGTTCGCAGGCGACGATGCGGAGGCGCACCTGGCCGTTTTCTTCCCAGCGCGCGCACTGGCGGCGGAAGGAATGAAACTCGCCGTCGCTGGTGAGAATGTCGAGCGGCTTGTCGCGCATGCGCGCCGAGAAGAGGCGCACCAGCAGTTCATGGGTGTTGGGGGCAAAGCCGATCGCGCCCGGATCGGGCAGGTTGAGCTCGCGGGCGATGTTCTCCTGCGCGCGGGGCATCACGGCGCCGAATATCTTTTCCCACTTGCGGTCGGCGAGAACGGCGGCGTCGTTCCAGGCCTCGATGTGGCCGTCATACGAAGCGTCCGGCCAGAGATGGTGCGAATGCGCCGCGAAATGGAGCCGCCCTGGAGAAGCGGCGAGGGCGCGCGAAAAGAGGTGCTTGTAACTCGTCATAGCTTGGTCCGCAGCGACCAGATTTCCGGGAAAGCTCGGCGCGAGAGCGTCTGCTGAAGATATCCGACGCCTTCAGTGCCGCCGGTGCCGCGCTTGCGGCCGATGATGCGTTCGACAGTAAGCACGTGTTTGTGTCGCCAGGTCAGAAGCGCGTCGTCGAGGTCGATCAGCTTCTCGGCAAGCTGATAGAGCGCCCAGTGCTTGGCCGGATCGCGATACACCTTAAGCCAAGCGGCTTCCACCGCTTCGCTTGGAGCGTAGGGAAGGCCGGGCTCACGGTCGTAGGCGCTCTTGGGGATGTCAAAGCCTGCCGCTGCCAGTTGGCGCAGCGCATCGTCGTAAAAGCTCGGCGCGGCGAGAGCATCTTCCAGCATCTTGCGATCGGCGCCGCCTTCGGGATGGAATTTGAGAAAGGCGGAATCCTTGAGGCCAAGCCGGTATTCGAGCACGCGAAACTGCGCCGATTGAAAGCCGGAGCTGGCGCCGAGCAGGTCGCGGAAGTTGAGATAGTCAGCCGGCGTCATGGTGGCCAGGACGTCCCAGGTCTGGGTCATGAGCGCCTGGATTCGCGAAATCCGCGCCAAGTATTTGTAGGCCGGAACGAGATTTCCATCCCGCACTTCCCGCTGCGCGGCGCCCAGTTCGTGGATGATCTGCTTCATCCACAATTCCATGGTCTGGTGAAGGATGACGAACAAAAGTTCGTCGTGTTCGCCGGTTTGCGGTTTCTGGCAGGCCAGAAGCTCCCTCAGGCGCAAATATCCGCCATATGTGACGCTCTCGCTCATTTGCCGGGGTTCCTTCCGTTGAATCACGAGCTTAGTGCAAGGGCGCCGTCGCGCGAAGGGCGGCCAAAACGCCTCATTCCGACATTTTCGGTTTGGTCAGCGGTCGTGATTTGCTAGGGAAACGCCGCCGAGGGGGCAGAAGCCGAAGGAGGGCAGGCGTATGGGCGCCGTGGGACGCATACTCGCTATCATAGTGGTCGTGGTGCTCGGACTGGGCGCTGCGTTCTATTTTCTGGGGCCGAAGACAGCGAGCCGCAGCCAGACGCTTGAGATCGAGCGCCCGGCCGCCACGGTGCTTGCGCGCCTTGCCTCAACGCCGGTCGGCTCGACGGTTGTCGAGGGCGTGACGACCGCGGAAGCAGCCTCAGTTGAAGGCGACACAGTCACAGCGCCGGTCACCTTTGCCGATGGCGGCACTGGCCACGTGTCGTATCGCGTCACTGAAAACGGCGACGGTTCGCGCGTTGAAGTGAAGCTGGATGAAGACTTGGGTCCCAACCCGATGAACCGCTTCGCTGCGTTCACCGGCGGCGACGTCGCTCCGCTGATCGCGTCAGCGGCAACCCTGGTTGAAACCGACCTGAACGCGTTGCCGAACGCGAGCTTCGCTGGACTCAACTATTCAGTCGTGCAGGTGGAAGGCCATCCGTTCTTCTACGTCGAGAATTGCTCCGACTCCGATGCTGAGTCGATCACCTCGATCATCAGCCAGGCGGTGGTCGCCATACCGCCGGTCATGCGCCAGAACCGCTTGACGGTGAACGGCGACCTGATGGCGGTCGAGCCACGCGTTGTCTCCAACCAGTATTGCTACCAGGTCGGCTATCCTTATCAGGGCCAACAGCCGCGCGCTCTGCTGATCGGCAAGACCGGCCAGACGCCGTCTGGAACGGCGCTGCGCGTGGTGTACACGGGCACGGAAGCTGACGTGATCGCGCAGGTCTACGATCCCATGGATGCGTTGCTTGCGGCTGCGCACCTCGACGATCCTGCAACGCGCGACGACGATTGGGTGACGTATGAAGTCTATCACGACGACCCGACCCAAGAGGGCGGTTCGCGTAACCGGGAAATCTTCTACGTCACGCAGGGCGACATCTCGGCTCTGACGCGCATTGCGCCGCCGACGGAAGAAGCCGCCGCGCCGGCGCCGGAAGCTCAGCCGGCCGAAGCGCCCGCGGAGACGACCGAAGCGCCTGCTGCTGAGGAAGCGCCGGCTCCGACGCCGGAGCCCGCGACCACGCCGTAACTTCTGGCGATCTAGAAAAAGGGCCGCGGCGAGAGCTGCGGCCCTTTTGTTATGGGCGCATTCCGAAGCTGGAGGGCCCTGGCTCGGCGGCCCGCTGTGCGAGATTTGCCCAGGCGCAAAGCAATGGACGGGTATCGCGCGGATCGATGATCTCTTCGGCGTAGAAGGCTTCGGCTGTCCTGAAGGGAGAACGCAGCGCCTCGGCCCAGGCGCGGATTTCCGCCAGGCGCTTCTCGGGCTCGGGGTGATTTTCTATGTCGCGCTTGTAGGCGGCTTCGATGCCGCCCTCCATCGGGAGCGAGCCCCAGTCCCCGCTCGGCCAGCAATAGCGATATTTGAGCCGCGTGGGGTTCATCATCGCCGAGCCGGCCAGGCCGTAGGCGGCGCGGACGACGATCGAGCACCAGGGCACGCGCGCCTGGTACACAGCCGCCATCGCCTGCACGCCGAGCTTCACTGTGGCGGCGCGCTCGTGCTTCACGCCGACAGCGAAGCCGGGGCAATCGACGAAGTGAACGACGGGCAGGTGGAATGTCTGCGCCAGATCGATGTGTTTGATCACCTTGCGGCAAACATCGGCTGTCCAGGCGCCGGCCAGGAACATCGGATCGCCGGCCAGCACCGCCACCGGCCAGCCATCGAAGCGCGCAAAGCCCGTGGTGAGGCCGCGGCCCCACTGGCGGCCTGTTTCGAAGAAACTGCCTGCGTCGGCGCATGCGTCGATGATGCGGCGCATCTTGTAGGGCACCCGCCGGTCGCGCGGGACGATATCGATGAGAGTTTCGTCGCGGCGGTCTGCGGAATCGGCGGTCTGCACGCGCGGCGGCAGTTCGTGAATTGACGCGGGAAGATAGGAGAGGAAGCGGCGCGCGGCGGAAAACGCCTCCGCTTCGCTATCGACGACATCATCGACGACGCCATTCTTGCCGTTGATCTCGGTGCCGCCCAGGCCCTCTTTGTCAACGGTTTCGCCGATCGCTTGAGCCACAGGCGGGCCCGCCACAAACACCTGACTCAAGCCCTTCACCATGACGCTGTAATGGCTGGCCGCGACACGCCCCGCGCCCAATCCCGCACAGGGGCCGAGCGCGAGAGCGACGACGGGCACGGCGCTCATGTTCGCGACGACCCATTCCCACCCAGGCGTTTGCGGGATGTAGGTGCGCGGGTCCTTTTCGAGCATTTTCACTGATCCGCCGCCGCCAGTGCCGTCGACCAGGCGGATCAGCGGCATGCGATACTCATTGGCCATCTGCTCGGCGAAGACCAGTTTCTGCCAGATGGCGGCGTCGCCTGCGCCGCCGCGCACGCTGAAGTCATCGGCTTGGATGGCGACCGGCCGGCCCTCGATAGCGCCTCGCCCGACGACGAACGGCGTCGCGCGGAAATTCTCGAGCGCATTGTCTGCGCCGTACTCCGCCTTGCCGGCGATCTTGCCGATCTCGTGGAAGGAGCCGGGATCAGTGAGGGCGGCGACGCGTTCGCGCACTGTCAGTTTGCCGGCGGCGCGCTGGCGCGCCACCCGCTCGGCGCCGCCCATTTCTTCGGCCAGCGCCTCACGCGCGCGCAGTTCGTCAATGTCCTTCTTCCAGCTCATGGCTTGAGCCTACGGGGGATGTGGCAAAAGAAAAGGGCTGCGCCTCAACCGCAACCCCGAGCGCGAACCGCCGGCTTGCTTGATCCGGCGCAATGCGAGCGGGCAATCGCGGCGCACCCTCAGCGTTTCCTGGAGGCGCCAATGCGCTATGTGCTCATTTCCTTGCTTCTCTGCGCAGCCTGCGCGCCGGTGCGCCCTGCGCCCGACGCGGTGAGCCATGAGCAGGCGGGCAACGCACAAGCGGGGTTGGCGTACGCTGAAAGCGTTTGTGCGGAGTGCCACGCAGTGGCGCCTGGGGCGCTGTTCTCGCCAAATCCCGCGGCGCCGCCGTTTGAGGAAATCGCCAACGCGCCGGGCATGACTGGGTTGGCGCTCAACGTCTGGCTCAACTCAGCGCACGAGAGCATGCCGCACCTCATCATCGCGCCCGAGCGCGCCGATGATCTGGCCGCTTACCTCGTCACGCTCGATCGCGGCGGCTAGAAGGCCATATTGTCGATCAGGCGGGTCTTGCCGAGCCATGCGGCGAGCAGGATGCGCGCAGGGCGAGACACGTCTTCAATCCTGCCAAGTGTTTCGGCGTCGCGGATCGCGACGTAGTCGATGCTTGTGAAGCCGGCCGCAAGCAGATGCCTGGCGGCCTCAGCTTCGGCATCCGCGATCGTTTCTCCCGCGTGAACCGCCTTCACCGTTTCGTGCATCACCAGATTGAGCCGCGCGGCGATGCGGCGTTCGCCAGCCGTGAGATATGCATTGCGTGATGACATCGCCAGGCCATCGGGCTCGCGGATGGTCGGGCAGCCGACAATCTCCGCCGGGATGTCCAGATCGCGCACCATGCGCCTGATCACCTGCAGTTGCTGATAGTCCTTCTCGCCGAAGAATGCGGCGTCCGGCAGCGCCTGCAGCAGCAGCTTGGCGACAACAGTGGCGACGCCGCCAAAGAAGTGGGGCCGGAACTCGCCTTCGAGCGGGGTCGAGACATCGCTGACTATGACGTTGGTGGCGAAGCCCTCGGGATACATGGCGGCGCGGTCTGGTGCGTAGAGCAGGTCGCATCCCGCCGTCGCAAGCAGTGCGCTGTCCCCCGCCTCGTCGCGCGGATAGCGCTCGAAGTCCTCATGTGGGGCGAATTGACGGGGATTGACGAACAGGCTCGCAACGACGCGGTCACACGTCGTCTTGGCGGCGCGGACCAGCGAGAGGTGGCCTTCATGCAGCGCCCCCATCGTGGGCACGAGGCCAACCCGCTTTCCGCTCGCGCGCCATGCCGCGACGGCGGAACGCAAAGAAGGCGCATCGCGGACAGCGGAAAGTGACGGATCGGTCATAAGAGTCGCATCCATTGCCGCTGCGCCCGCGTCAAGCGGGTTAAGCGCCCCTTAACCCCGATCAACGAGCTTTAACGCCATGTGCATGGGCGAGGCGGCCTGTTTGAGCGTCGCGACGTGCTTTCGCGTGAGCGGAGGCATGCAATGAGCCTTGCCCATGATCTCAGTTCCGTCCCAGCGCCGCGGCGTGCGCATGTGATCGTTGTCGGCAACCAGAAGGGCGGGGCCGGCAAATCCACCGTGGCGATGCATGTCGTCGTGGCGCTCATGCGCATGGGACGCCGCGTCGGCGTTCTCGATCTGGACATCCGCCAGCGTTCGCTCACCCGCTACATCGAAAACCGCTCCCGTTGGATTGCGGCGCGCGGCGCGAAGCTGGCTTTGCCGCAGGTGCTGGAGCTGCAGGAGAGCCGTCAGCGTTCGATGGACGCTGCGGAAGCGGAAGACGACGCCGCATTTCAAACGGCCCTGAGACGGCTGTCGGAAACCTGCGATTTCATCGTAATGGACAGCCCCGGCGGGGATTCTTACCTGGCGCGCCTGGCGCACGCCTGGGCTGATACGCTGATCACGCCGCTCAATGACAGCTTCGTCGACTTCGATCTGCTGGGCGATGTGGACGAGCGGTGTGCGGAGATCGTCCGCCCGTCGGTCTACAGCGAGATGGTTTGGGAGAGCCGCAAGAAGAAGGCGCTGGCCGTGCGCACCCCGATTGACTGGGTGGTGCTGCGAAACCGGACCTCCGCCAGCCGGATCGAGGCGAAGAACAAACAGCGCGTCGGCGAGGCGCTCAAGACGCTCTCCTCGCGCATCGGTTTTCGCATGGCGCCGGGGCTATCGGAGCGGGTGATCTATCGGGAGCTCTTTCCTCAGGGCCTCACCTTGCTGGATCTTGACGGCGAAGGGGTCGGCTTGGACATGCGCATGGCGCATGTGGCCGCCCGCCAGGAGTTGCGCGACCTGTTCCTGGCGCTGAAACTGCCCGGGCTTGAGGGCGAGCCGCTGAAGTTCTGACGGGCGCGGCGCCGGCGCCGACGAGGGTAATTTGTTACCGGCATTCCTTGTTCTGGCGCTCACCTTCGCGCTGTTGTTTTTGGCGCGCCTGGGCGGGGCGCGGCGGCGGCTGTTGCAGGCCCGCTGGCCGGCGGTTTTGTTCGCGGGTGCAGCACTCATCTTGGGAATGAGGGGCTCTATCGTGCCCGCGCTTTGGAGCGGCCTGCTGGGGGCGCTCAGCTGGGTCGTGTGGCCGCGCATCGCCGCTTGGCGCGCTCAGAGCCCAGCAGCTGCGCCGGATGATTCGGCGGATGCTGCTGCCCGATCCGTCCTGGGCGTTGGGCCGCAGGCGTCAGAAACCGAAATCCGCAGCGCCTACCGCTCCAAGATGGCGCAGGCGCACCCGGACAGGGGCGGATCCCATCAGGAAGCGGCGCGGCTCACCGCGGCCCGTGATCGTTTGTTGTCGAGACGCCGCGGCGGTTAATGCCGGCTACTCGCCTTCGTCGGTGGCCGCTTCGTCGCCTTGACCGATCGGTTCCGAGATCGGCGCTCGCACCGGCGAGAGAGTCTCGATGACCATGCCTTGATACATCTGATACGGCGAGGGCGAGAGCGGTGTCGCCGAGGGCGCACTGGCGGTCAGCACGCCTGGGGCAAGCTGCACGTCGAGACGGCGGGAAGGCAGGCTGGCGTACGTGGCGCCGCCATCGCGGCGGGCGAATTCCTGATAGGCGCCTTCCACCAGGTAGGCGACCTGCGCGTCACGTGCGGCGGCGGTTTCACCGCCCATGACGACAACGATCACGCGACGGCCGCCGCGTTCGGCCATGGTGGCGAGATTGAAGCCGGAGGCGCGCGTATAGCCGGTCTTGATGCCATCGACGCCTTCGACCTGGCCGAGAAGGTGGTTGTGGTTGCGACCGGACCCGCGTCGCCACGAAAAGCTCGGAGTCTGGAACACTGAATAATACTCAGGGAAATCGCGCCATAACGCTTGTCCAAGGACCGCCATATCCCGCGCCGTGGTGCGGTGACGGACGTCCGGAAGGCCGCTGGCGTTGGCGAAGCGGGTGTCGTGCATGCCAAGCTCGCGCGCTCGCGCTGTCATGTTCGCGGCGAAACGGGCTTCAGATCCGCCAAGGCGCTCTGCGACCAGGGTCGCCACGTCATTGGCCGATTGAACCACCAGAGCGTTGATCGCCTGCTCCACAGTGATCGAGTCGCATCCGCCCCGGCGGGTGCAGCGGAGGCCGAGCCGAGAGGGCGGCTGGCGCGTAGCATTGCGCGAAGCCGTCAGGCGCGTGTCCATCGTGATCTGCCCGCGCTCAAGCGCCTCGAACAGCATGTAGAGCGTCATCATCTTCGTGAGGGAGGCGGGGAAGCGCGGTTCGTCGGCCTGGTCCTCCAGCAAGACCTCATTGGTGCGGGCGTCCATGACGATGGCGGCGTAGCGGTCCTGCGCCGCGGCGGGCGCAGCCAAGCCGAGCGCCGCAAAGGAGGCGAGCGCGCCGGCCAGAATACGAATCGAAAAACCCGCTGACTTCATCGGCGTCCAATCCAGCCAAAACCCGGATACTTTCAGGCAAATCGCGTGCCGCACAGCTTACAGTTTCATTAGACCCCGTTAAGCGCCGGTTGCAGCGCTAGGTAAACGGATGCTCCGAAGCCGCGATTTTCTCCTCCCGCGCGAAGAGGGTGTGGAGAACGTGGTTAACCCGCGGTGAATGGCTGTCTTGGGCAGCGGCCGGTTCGCAGGCGTCTTTGTGCTGCAATGCAGCAAATTGGCAGTTGACTTCGCAGGTGCAGCATAACATATAGAGGGCAGATTCGATCCGGAACCCCGGACCGATCCGTCATCAGCATGGGGCCGGCTGGCCCTGGACCGAAACAATGGAGACCGAAATGGCCACTACGAAGTCCGCCCCCCGCGCCGCCGCAAAGTCGGCCACCGAGGCGTTTGAGCAAGTCACCACCGCGTCGAGCGAGGCGGTTCGCGAGAATTTCGACCGCAGCCTGGCTGCCCTGTCGGAAGCGTCGGCCTTCGGCAAGCAAAACGTCGAGGCCTGGCTGGCTTCCGCGGCCGCCGCGCAAAAGGGCTTTGAGGCCCTCTCTGCGCGCACTGTCGCCTTCCAGAAGCAGGCGATGGAAAATCATGTCGCGGCGACCAAGTCGCTGATGACCTCGAAGAGCGTTCAAGAGTTCGTCGAAAAGCAAAACGACTATGCGAAGTCGTCCTTTGAGGCTTATGTCGCGGAACTTTCGACGGTTTCTGAGCTGGTTTCGGGCCTCGCCAAGGACACCCTGCAGCCGATCAACGAGCGCGTGAACGCCGTTGGCCAGCTCATCCAGACGGGCGCCCGCTAAGACATTTTGCTTCGGGCGCGGCAAGCGCCCGAGGGGCTGAACTAGGGACGGGCCCGGCCTTGCGCCGGGCCCGTTTTCTGTTGTGCCGGCCGTGCCGGGCCGCACATGGAGGCTGCCGCCCGCGCGCGCCGCGCCCTTCCATCGTGCCGCGCAATCCATACATTGTTCAGACTGTGGGCGAAGGCTCACGCGTTGAGTCGGTGGAACCACAGGCGTCAATGAGCGGCGGCGGAAATTGGGACGAAGACGATCCGGATGGCGGGGCGGATGGCCGCGCCGGCACTCAGACGGTCACGCGCACCAAGAAGCCCTCGCTTTACCGGGTGCTGCTGCTGAACGACGACTACACGCCGATGGAATTCGTCGTCTGCGTGCTCGAAGCCGCTTCTTCCAGAAGAGCCGCGAGGAGGCGACAACAATCATGTTGCATGTCCACCAGAACGGGGTGGGTGTGTGCGGCGTGTTCACATACGAGGTGGCTGAGACCAAAGTCGCCCAAGTTCTCGATCTGGCGCGGCGGCATGAACATCCGCTGCAATGTACGATGGAAAAGGAATAGGACCGGATGGCGACATTCTCCCGCACGCTCGAGCACACGCTGCGCCGCGCGCTTCAGCTCGCCACCGAGCACAGCCACGAGTACGTGACGCTCGAGCATCTGCTGTTGTCGCTGGTCGATGACGATGACGCAGCGGCCGTGATGCACGCATGCAAGGTCGATCTCGATAAGCTGCGGCAGAACCTCGACGCCTATCTTGAGCACGAGCTGGATTCGCTGCGGGTGCAGACGCGCGATCACGAAGAGCCTCGTCCTACGGCTGGCTTCCAGCGCGTGTTGCAGCGCGCGATGCTGCACGTGGATTCGTCGGGCGGGCGCGAAGTGACTGGCGCCAATGTCCTGGTGGCGCTGTTCAGCGAGCGCGAGAGCCACGCCGCCTACTTCCTGCAGGAGCAGGACATGACGCGCTATGACGCGGTGAACTTCATCGCGCACGGAATGCCCAAACGCGCTGGCGCGGCGCAGCCGCGTCCGATCCGCGGCGCCAACGAATCCGAGGACGGCGAACGCGTGGTCAAACAAGGCCAGGAGGCGCTGGCGGCGTATTGCGTGAACCTGAACAAGAAGGCCAAGGAAGGTAAGATCGATCCGCTGATTGGGCGCGAGGCGGAAGTGCTGCGGGCGATCCAGATTTTGTGCCGCAGGCAAAAGAACAACCCGTTGCTCGTCGGCGATCCCGGCGTCGGCAAGACCGCCATCGCAGAGGGCCTTGCACGCAAGATCAACGAGAAACAGGTGCCGGAAGTTCTCTCTGACGCGACGATCTTCTCGCTCGACATGGGTTCGCTTCTGGCGGGCACGCGATATCGCGGTGATTTCGAAGAGCGGCTGAAGAGCGTGATGAAGGAGCTGGAGAACCACCCCAAGGCGATCCTGTTCATCGACGAGATTCACACTGTCATCGGCGCCGGGGCGACCTCAGGCGGCGCCATGGACGCATCCAATCTTCTGAAGCCTGCGTTGCAGTCGGGGCATCTTCGCTGCATGGGCTCGACGACCTACAAGGAATATCGCCAGCACTTCGAAAAGGACCGCGCCTTGGCGCGGCGGTTTCAGAAGATCGACGTGAACGAGCCCTCTATCCCGGATGCGATCAAGATACTGATGGGGCTGAAGCCGTACTTCGAAGACTATCACAAAGTGAAATACACTGATGACGCCGTGAAGTCGGCGGTGGAGCTGTCGTCGCGCCACATGGGCGACCGCAAGCTGCCCGATAAGGCCATCGACGTTATCGATGAGGCCGGCGCTTCGATGATGCTG
The DNA here is from genome assembly GCA_041398345.1 of Hyphomonadaceae bacterium. Classification (GTDB taxonomy): domain Bacteria; phylum Pseudomonadota; class Alphaproteobacteria; order Caulobacterales; family Aquidulcibacteraceae; genus Vitreimonas. The sequence goes on from JAWKUY010000012.1 coordinate 13,458, forward strand.
CTGCCGCAAAATCAGCGGAAGAACGTGATCGATGTCGCCGAAGTGGAGGAAGTGGTGTCGCGCATGGCGCGAATTCCTCCAAAATCGGTTTCGAAGAACGATTCCGAAATGCTGGCCTCGTTGCCCGCCGACCTCAAGCGCGTGGTGTTCGGACAGGATGTCGCCATCGACCAGCTGGCGGCGGCCATCAAGATGGCGCGCGCGGGATTGCGGGAGCCGCAAAAGCCGATCGGCTGTTATTTGTTCGCCGGCCCGACGGGTGTCGGCAAAACCGAAGTGGCGCGTTCGTTGGCGAACGTGATGGGCATCGAACTGCTGCGCTTCGACATGTCGGAATACATGGAACGCCATACCGTGAGCCGGCTGATTGGCGCGCCCCCCGGTTATGTAGGGTACGATCAGGGAGGTCTGTTGACCGATGCATGCCGATCAGCATCCCCATTATGTGCTGCTGCTCGATGAAATCGAAAAGGCGCACCCCGATCTTTTCAACATCCTGCTGCAGGTGATGGATCACGGGTCGCTGACTGACGCCAACGGCAAGAAAGTGGATTTCCAGGAACGTGATCCTGATCATGACCACCACGCCGGCGGCGGACGCGGCCAAACAGGGCATCGGCCGGCGCTGGCAAGAAGGATCATATGAACGAAGAGGCGATCAAAAACCTCTTCACGCCGGAATTCAGGAACCGGCTCGACGCCGTCATTCACTTCAATGGCCTGCCGCCGGAAGTGGTGCGCAACGTGGTGCAGAAATTCATCATCCAGCTTGAGGGCCAGCTGGCAGAGCGCAACGTGCAGATCGAGATTACGGACAAGGCAGCCGACTGGTTGGCGACGCGCGGCTACGATGAGAGCTTCGGCGCCAGGCCGCTGGCGCGTCTGATCCAGGAGCACGTGAAGAAGCCGATGGCCGACGAATTGTTGTTCGGCAAGCTGAAGGACGGCGGCATCGTTAAGATCGACATCGACCCGCACGACAAGGACAAGCTGAAGTTCAACTATCAGCCGGAATCGCGCGGGCTGTTGAGCTTTGGGCGCCGCCCAGAGAAAGCATAAAGTGCAGCGCTTCGGCGTCAGCCGCATCGCGCTGGCCGCGCTGGCGGCCAGCGCGTGCGCAACGGCCTCCGCGCAAGTCACGCCGCTGCCGATGGCGGCGTGCGCTGGCTGGCAGGGAGAGCGCACCTGCGAAATCCTGCATGAGGACGCCGACGTGCGCGTGCTCCGTTGCACTTTCCCGCCTGGGGTGGGGCACGAACCTCACTATCATCCGCCGCATTTTGGCTATGTGCTGGAGGGCGACGGCTTGATGCGGGTGACACCGCTTGGGGGCGAGGCTTCGGACAGGCCTATCCATGCGGGTTCGTATTTCAGCAGCGACGTTGAAGTACGCCATCAGGCGTTGAACGTTTCCAACGTGACGATGCGTTATCTCATCGTCGAGAAAAAGTACGCCGACCAACGGCCGCCGGAAGCGGTCGCACCCGGGCTTTGCGCGAACTAGGCAGATATTTGGTCTAAAGCGGCGGCGATCTGCTGGGCCAGCTTCTCCAACTCGGCGATATCGGCCTTCTGGCCGTGACTGTGGCCGGCGAGGCGAACGCCCGCATATCGGGGAATGATGTGGAAGTGCAGGTGGAAGATGGTCTGCCCGGCGTCTTCACCATTGAATTGCGTTACCGTGATGCCGTCCGGCGTCAGGGCTTTTTCAGTTGCGATGGTGAGCCGCTGCACGCGCTCCATCAGGGGCGCCACCTTTTCGGCGGGCAATTCCAGGAAATTGCGTGCGCGAACATTCTTGGGAACGACAAGAAGATGGCCGCGGGTCTGCGGGAAGATGTCCATAAAGGCGAGGACGTGCTCGTCCTCAAACACCTTCACCGCAGGAATTTCCCCGCGGAGGATTTTGGCGAAGAGGTTGTTATCGTCATAGGGGCCGTGCAGGCTCATGGCGTGGACCTCAAGCGGGGGATTGCAGATTGTGGACCATGCGCAGCAGCGTGGCGCGCGGGATGAATTTGCCGAAGCCGGCAATGAACTGATTGCCGATGCCAGTCACGACAACGCGCTTGTTGCGCTTGAAGCCCTCATACCCCATCCGCGCCACCGGCGCCGACGCCATCGCAGCGCCAGCGTTCTTGGCGAGGCGCGTGCGCCCCGTGCCGGCGCGTTCGCGGAATTTGGAGACGGTGGGGCCTGGGCAAAGGCAGCTCACGTGCACGCCGCTTCCTCGGCATTCTTGCCAGAGCGCTTCCGAGAACGAGAGCACATAGGCTTTTGATGCGTAATAATTGGCCATGAGAGGGCCTGGCTGGAAAGCGGCTGTCGATGCGACGTTCAAGACGCCGCCGCGCTTGTTGGCCAGCATCCGGTCCCAGCAGAGGTAGGTAAGCTCAACCAGCGCACGGACGTTGAGATCAATCATGCCGAGCTGTGTGGCGAGATCGGAGGAGGTGAGCGCTCCGGCTTGGCCATATCCGGCGTTGTTGACCAGGACATCGACGTTCAGGCCCATCTGTGTGATTGCGGCGTGCAGCGCCGAGCCGCCGCCAATGGCCCCCAGGTCCTGGACGACGATATCGGCTTTCACGCCGTGGGCTTGTGAAAGCCGGGCGGCCACGTCGCGCAACGGGCCCTCGCTGCGCGCGGTTAGGATCAAGTCGTAACCTTCGCGGGCGAAGCATTCGGCCAAATCAACGCCGATGCCGGCTGAGGCGCCGGTGACCAGCGCGGTCTGTCCTTGTCCTGGTTTGCGACGCGCCATGCACGCTCCCTCCTTGCTCCACGCGACGATAGGCGCATGCACGGACGCTTCCAAGCGGACAGGCCGATCGTGCTAGAAGGGCGCCGATGAGCGAATTCCGGCTGAACGACGACGAGAAGCCATTCGATGCTCCTGGGGGCGCAAAGCCCAAGCCGGTGCGTCCGCGCGACGCCGCGACCCTGATCCTGGTGCGGGGCGCGCGCGAAGTGATGATGGGCCAGCGCTCGAAAGGCCACGTGTTCATGCCGGACAAGTGGGTGTTCCCGGGCGGCGGTGTCGATCCCGGCGACGCCAAGGCGAAGGCGGCCAGCGAGTTGACCGCCGAGACCGAGGCGCTGCTGCGCAAAGGCGGCGTTGTCCGCCGCCCGCCCCGGGCGTTCGCCCTCGCTGCGGCCCGGGAGACGCTGGAGGAGGCGGGGCTGCGCCTGGGGGGCGAGCGCGGGCCCGAACTCGACAAGCTTGCCTTCGTGGCCCGGGCGATCACGCCCCCATACCGGCCCAGGCGCTTCGACGCCCGTTTTTTCCTGGCCGATTCCGAGGCAGTTTTGGCCGACGACCGCCCGGTCGTGGGCGAAGAATTGCTGCACATACGGTGGTTTAGCCTCGACGAGGCGGAGGCCCTGGATTTGCCCTCCATCACCCGGTTCGTGCTGAGGGAGGTGCGCGCGCGCCTGGCCGGGGAGCGGGTGCAGCCCCCGTTCCTGCGCTGGAGCCGCGGGGCGCATACGCTGGAACGGCTGACGAGTTGACTTATGGGCGGCGGCGCCTATTTTCCCGCGCTTCCTTGAACTTCAGAGAATATCCGGGCCCGACCAATGGCTAAGCCGACTGTCATCAAGATCCGCCTCAATTCTACGGCGGACACGGGCTATTTCTACGTGACGAAGAAGAACCCGCGTACGAAGACCGAAAAGCTCAAGTTCAAGAAGTACGATCCGATCGCGAAGAAGCACGTCGAGTTCGTCGAAGGCAAGATTAAGTAGGCGCTGCGCCCTGGCGGCGACAGCCTCCCGAACACAACGAACTTCAAATTCAACGACGCTCTTCGCCTGCGGCTAATGGGCGGGATTGGCGCGCGTGCCTTGGGTGACGCCGTGTGCAGCGCGCGGGGATTAGCCCTATGTTTTCTCTCAACGCCAGAACCTAGCAACGCAGCCGGATCGATGGAGATCACATGGCCTCATTTATCGCACTTTTACGCGCGGTGAATGTCGGTGGGACTGGCAAGCTCCCGATGAGCGAACTTAAGGCGATGTGCATCGCCGAAGGGTACTCAAAAGTTCAGACGTACATTGCCAGCGGCAATGTCGTTTTTGAAACGAAGGCGTCACCGGCAAGGGTCAAGGCAGCGCTCGAGGCGCGTTTGGGCGCATACGCCGGCAAACCGGTTGGCGTTTTGCTGCGTACGGCCGACGAAATGATTGCGGTCCTGAAATCCAATCCATTTCCGGACGCCGCTCCAAATCGCACCATCGCAATCTTCCTCGACCAACCGCCTGCGGCTGATGCACTTGATGATCTACGGCACGTGAAGGACGAAGAGTTGCGATTGGGCGTGCGAGAAATCTACGTGCACTATGGCGATGGGATGAGGGATTCAAAGCTGGTGATCCCGGCCGCAAAATACGGAACAGCCCGAAATATGAACACGGTGGCGAAGTTGGCCGAGATGGCCGCCAAACTTTAGGCGGATGATTTCGCCGGTCGGCGCGACCTCACGGATCACGGCTCACTTCGGATAGAGCACCATCTGCGTGCAGCGGAACACGGCGATGGTTTTGCCCGTCGCTTCATTCTTCACTTCGGCGTCCCAAACCTGCGTTGTGCGCCCGCCATGGACCAGGCGCGCTATAGCGCCGACAGCCTCGCCTTGCTTGGCCGAGCCAAGGAAGTTGCACTTGAGCTCGATAGTCGTGAAGCCGCTTGCCCCCTCGGGGAGCGAGACTACGCAACCATAACCGCAAGCGGAGTCCGCCAGGGCGACGATGCTTGCGGCGTGCACGAAGCCGTTCGGCGCCATGTGATGCCGACCGATGCTGATGCGGCCACGCACAGAGCCGGGGCGGGCATCGAGCCATTCAAGGCCCAGATGATCGGGCAGGTAGCCCTTCTGGCGTTCGGTCAATGGCGTGACGTAGTCGATTTCGCTCATGGCGCACCCTGGCTTTGCGCTATTATGCGCCTATGCCCCAACGCGAAGTCAAAGCCGCTGTTCTGCTGATTGGCGACGAATTGCTCTCCGGCCGCACGCAGGACGTCAACCTCAAGACGATAGCTAAATTCCTGGCGCCGCTTGGCGTGCAGGTGGCGGAAGCGCGCGTCGTCGCCGACGTTCCCGAGGCGATTGTCGAGGCCGTGAACGTGCTGCGGGCCAAATACGATTATGTGTTCACCACGGGCGGCATCGGACCTACGCATGACGACAAGACCGCAGACGCGGTTGCGGCGGCATTTGGGGTGGGCATCGATGTGCGCGAAGACGCCAAGGCGATCCTCGTCGCGCACTACAAGGGTGCGCCGGCCACGGGGTTGAACGAGTCGCGCCTGCGCATGGCGCGCATCCCGGACGGCGCTTCGCTGATCGCCAATCCAGTTTCCAAAGCGCCGGGCTTCCAGCTCGGCAACATCTTTGTGCTGGCGGGCGTGCCCTCAATAGCGCGCGGGATGCTGGAGGATGTCGGCCATCGCATCGCGGGCGGCGCTGTGGTGGGCAGCGTGACGGTGCGGGGCAAGGGCGTGCGCGAGGGCGACATCGCAGATGCGCTGCAGGCGCTGGAAGCGGCGAGCGGCGGCGAAGTGACGTTCGGTTCCTATCCTTGGTTTGCGCCGCCGGACAATTTCGGCGTCCACCTGGTGGCGCGCTCGGCGAACGCGGCGGCGCTGGACAAGGCGGGCGATGATTTGGCCGCGCTCATCCGCGAACGCGGGGCAGCGCCCGAGAGGGTGAGCGAGGCCGACTAGAGAGCCCCTCCGATGCTTGCGCCGCAGCGGCAAAGCCCAGTATGTCGCCTACAGGCGCGAGCGTGGCGAAACTGGTAGACGCAGCGGACTTAAAATCCGTTCGCCCAAAAGGCGGTGCGGGTTCAACTCCCGCCGCTCGCACCATATTTCAGGGATGATGATGGTCCGCGAAAAGCTTGAATTTGTCGAGGTGAGCCCGCGGGATGGGCTGCAGAACGAGCCAGGCGTCGTTTCGACAGCCGACAAACTCTCTTTGATTGGTGGAATTGTCGATGCGGGCTTCAAGCGCCTGGAGGCGGGCAGCTTCGTTAATCCCAAGAAGGTGCCGCAGATGGCCGATGGCGACGCTGTCTTTGCGGGACTGCCAAAACGGGAAGATGTCACGTTCATCGCGCTTGCGCTCAATCTTCGCGGCGTCGAGCGCGCCCTGGCGGCAGGCGCGAAAGAGATAAACTACGTCTTCTGCGCATCCGATGAATTTTCGATCCGAAACAACGGCGGCACAGTGGAAGAAACGTTCGCCGTCTGGCCGCAAGTTGCCTCGGCCGCGCAAGCCGGCGGCGCGCGTCTCTCAGCGACGATTTCGACCGCCTTCGGCTGCCCGTTCGAGGGTGAGGTGCCTGTTGGGCGCGTCGTCAGCGTTGCGGAGCGCTGCGCTGAGCAAGGCATTTTCGAACTCGCGATTGCAGATACGATAGGCGTGGCCGCGCCCAGCGACGTGCGGGAGCGGCTGCGGGCGGTGAAAGCAGCGCTTCCGAGGCAGGTTCAATTGAGGGCGCACTTTCACAACACGCGCAATACAGCGTTGGCGAATGCCGTAACCGCAGTTGAAGAGGGCGTACGCGTACTCGATGGGTCGCTCGCCGGCATTGGCGGCTGTCCGTTCGCGCCCGGCGCTGCCGGCAACGTGCCCACGGAAGACTTGCTCTACATGTTCGAGCGCATGGGATTCGAGACGGGCGTCGATCTCGACCGCGCCATTGAAGCGGCCAAGTTCATTGGCGGCGTCTTGGGGCGGGGGACGCCCGGCATGGTGAGCCGCGCTCCCAAATGGCCGGCGCCCTGAAAGCAAAACGGCCGCCCCGAAGGGCGGCCGTAAAGACGTTTGCTTTCGATCGGCCTAGAGCTCGCGCCCGACCGTAACCACGAACGCGCCGTCATAGCTCGCCGGGCCGTAGGTGTAGGCCTCGATGTCGGAGCCGGCGTCGATGTCGGTGTCGTGGTAGCGAAGATCAACTTCGAAGCCGTGCAGCGCGATCGTGCCGCCCAGATTCCAGGTGTTGTAGTCGTCTTCCAGCGCGCCGCCGGGGACGCCGTCGGGATTTTGGATCGTCTGGTTGCCGAAGGCGCCGCTGAACGAGATCGCATCGCTCATGTCGTACTCGGCATTGAGTTCCCAGTAGTCGGAGTCGCCGGTGTTCCCGTAGTTGTCGCCGGAATAGTAATAGGCGGCGCCGACAGTGAATTGTTCCGTCAGATCCGTGCTGGCGCCAACCTTCAGCTCGACATAGTCGAACTCGGCGGCGTCGTCGTCAGCGCCGGGATAGAAGTAGCCGATGACGCCGAGGTCCCAATCGATCGGGCCCGTGCTCGGGGTGAAGCCGGCGTAAAGGTCGGTCTCGACGTCGGCGTTCAGGCTCGACGCCCACACGCCCGCGTAAAACATGTCGGTGGTGTAGTCGAACCCGCCCTGAACGGCGGGGCCGTTGTCCGACAGGGAGACGCCGCGAAACACGTAGTCGCTCGTGAGCGAGATGTTCGCCGTCACAGTGCCTTCGGCGCTTGCGGCGCCCGCGCCGGCCGCTGTCGCCAGCATGGCCAAGCCAATGACCTTCTTCATGGTGTTTATCCTCAGATCCCGCGGTTCCAGCCGCATATACCGGCAAGCTCACTTGTTAACGTGAACGATTGGTTAAATGCATTGAACAGCCCGGGCATCTGTGTTCGGCAAGTCCGGATGCCGTGGCAATTCCGCTACAGCAACACGCTGGCGCCGCCATGAATTCAAGGGGGATGGGGGCTGCCCATGGCGCCGGAGTGTTGCATCAACGCTGCGAAAGCGGCGCGTAGCCGAGGTGCAGTCCTGCATCAACGAGCAGGGTCTCCCCGGTCACGTGGCGCGATGCGTCGGACAGGAAGAATAGCCCTGCATCGGCAACATCTTCGGCGGTGGACGCTGCCTGCAGGGGCGTCATCCGCACAGTGCCCTCCCGCACCCGGTCAACAACGGAGGAGGGCAAGCCTTTTTCGTGCCAGGGCGTATCGATAAAGCCGGGGCAGAGTGCATTCACTCTTATCTTGGGACCGAGGACGCGCGCGAGCGAGAGCGTCATGGTGTTGAGGGCGCCTTTCGACGCGGCATAGGCGACGGACGATCCGATGCCAGTGACGCCGGCAATGGAAGACACCATCAGCACGCTGGCGCGATCGGCGGCCTCCAGAAGCGGGCGCGCGGCGCGCAACATCTGGAACGGCGCGATGACGTTGACAGCGAAGATGCGTTCGAAATCCTCACGATTGAGGGCGTCGAGGTCGCCGTGCGAGGGCGCAAACTTGGTGACGCCGGCGTTGTTGGCGAGCGCGTCGATGCGGCCAAAGGGGGCGGCCTTGGCGGCGATGGCGCGGCACGCCCCATCGTCTGCAACATCGCCTTGGGCAAGCACCGCCTCGGCGCCAGCGGCGCGGACGGCCTCAGCCGTGGCCTCGGCCTCTGCCTGACTGCGCGCGTAGTTGACGATGACCGCCTTTGCGCCCCTGGCCGCGGCGCCAACCGCCATGGCGGCGCCGAGGCCAGTTGATGCGCCCGTCACCAGTACGATCTTGCCGTCGAAATCGCGCATTGGGCCCTCCTTGGCGTCTGAGCGACTTGCCAGCGCGGCGCGCGCGCATCAAGTGTTCACCCGAACCTCGGGGGCGCCAGTTGGAAGTTTGGTTTCAGATCGGCGTTGGGCTCTTGTTGCTTGGGCTTGGCGGCGAGGGGGTCGTGCGCGGCGCGGTCGGCGTCGCACGCCGCCTTGGCGTCTCGGAGCTGCTGATAGGCTTGACCTTGGTGGGGTTTGGCACCTCCACGCCGGAAATTCTCACCAGCGTGAGCGCGGCGCTGCGCGGCTCGGATGGAGTCGCGCTCGGCAACGTCGTTGGCTCCAACGTTTCAAACATTCTGCTGATTGCAGCGCTGGCGGCGATCGCGAAGCCGATCGCGGTTACGCGCGCGGCGGTGTTCCGGGACGGATCGACGATGGTCGGCGCGTCGCTGGCTTTGGTGCTGTATGCGCTTTGCTTCCCAGTCATTGAGCGGTGGGCAGGCGCGATGGCGCTGCTGCTGCTCTTTACCTATTTGTGGTCGACATGGCGGCTTGAGCGGCAGAACAGCCTGCCCTCAGCCGAGCTGCACCGCGCGGAAGGGCATGCCTACGATCCCGCGCCGCCGGGGCTTTGGGCGTCATTGGCGTTCGCGCTCGGCGGCATCGCTTTGCTTGTGTTTGGCGCTGATCAGCTGGTTCAGGGGGCGGTGACGCTGGCGCGGCGCGCGGGTCTTTCAGAAACGGTGATTGGGTTGACGATCGTCGCGGTGGGCACTTCGCTGCCGGAACTCGTCGCGACGCTTGCGGCGGCCGCGAAGGGACGTTCGGATGTCGCTTTCGGCAACGTGGTCGGTTCCAACATCTACAACGTGCTTGGGGTCATCGGCGTCACCGCGTTGATCCGGCCGGTGAATGTTCCTCTGGACCTGGAGTGGACCGATTGGCTGGTGTTTGCAGGATCGGCGGCGCTGCTGGTCATGCACGCGTGGACCGGCCTGCGCATTACGCGCCGCGAAGGAGGGCTGATGCTCGCTGGCTATCTGCTTTACATCGCCTATCTGGTGGGACGGGTGGCGGCGTGAGCGCTTGCGGACGTGGCGCCGGGGCTTTAGCTGAAGCCGTATGAGCGATCTGACCCAGCTTGGGCGCGCCAGCGCGGTTCCGGAAAATCCCGACAAGGCGGTGCTGGAGCGTGCGCCAAATCCGCATGCCGGCTCACTTTATCTGGCGCGGTTTACCGCGCCAGAATTCACCTCAATCTGTCCGGTCACGGGCCAGCCCGATTTCGGCACGCTTGTGATCGACTACGCGCCGAAGGATTGGATCGTGGAGTCCAAGAGCCTGAAGCTGCTGCTGCAAAGCTTCCGCAACCACGGCGCCTTCCACGAGGATTGCACGCTGGCGGTGGCCAAGCGGGTGATCGAAGCAGTCGATCCCGTCTGGCTGCGCATCGGCGGGTATTGGAATCCGCGCGGCGGAATGCCGATCGATGTTTTCTGGCAGACCGGAGCGCCGCCGCCCGGCCTGTGGCTGCCTGAGCAGGGCGTGCCGCCCTATCGCGGCAGGAGCTGAGGCATGGCCGCCGCGCTTCGTATCGATTTCGTATCCGACGTTGCGTGCCCCTGGTGCGTCATAGGTCTGCGTTCGTTGCTCGTCGCGCTGAAAGCTTTGGAAGGCGCCGTTGACGCTGAAATTGTCTTGCAGCCATTCGAGCTCAATCCGGACATGGGCCCGGAGGGCGAAAACGTCACTGAGCATGTGCAGAAGAAGTATGGCTCGACGCGTGAACAATCGAATGCAGCGCGCGAGGCGATCCGAAACAGCGGCGCAGCATTTGGCTTCGTCTTCCGCTATGGAGATGACAGCAGGATCTGGAACACGTTCGACGCACACCGGCTGCTGCACTGGGCCCGGCTTGAGGGCAAGCAGCTTGGGCTGAAAGAGGCGTTGTTCAGGGCGAATTTTACCGATCAATCGCCGATCAGCGATCGGCGTGTGCTGGTTGGCGCGGCCGCCGCGGCCGGCCTAGATGCTGCACGCGCCGAGGAGGTTCTCGTTTCGGGCGCCTTTGCGGAGGAGGTCCGGCGCGAGGAGGCTGTTTGGCGCGAGCGCGGGATCCACGCCGTTCCTTCGATCGTGTTGGATCAGCGGTGGATGATCCAGGGTGCGCAGCCGCCGGAAGTCTTCGAGCGCGCCATTCGTGACAGGATCGCGGCGCCTTCCGGCCCCTAGTAGTGCGAGACGTGTTTGCGCCAATCGGGGCGGACACGCTCGGTTGGCGTCTCGGCTGGCGTTCCAAGGTGAATGAAGCCCGCAATACGCTCATGCGGGGCCAATCCAAGTGCGGCGCGGGCGCGTTCGTCATAGCATGGCCAGCCGGTGAGCCAGCATCCGCCGAAGCCCATCGCATGAGCCGCAACAAGCAGCGCAAAGCAGGCGGCGCCAGCGGAAAGCTGCTGTTCCCATTCCGGGATTTTCGCGTGCGGCTGAGCGCAGGAGACCACCATCACGCAAGCGGGAGCGCGCAGAAATGTGTTGCGTGCAATCTCCGCGCCCTGGGCGTCAGCGGTTAGGCCGGCAAGCGCTTGTCCCGCCCGCGCCCGCGCGGCGCCTTCGATCACCACGAAGCGCCATGGACCGAGCTTGCCATGGTCCGGCACGCGCGCGGCAAGCCGGAGCAGGGTTTCCATCTGCGCCGGCGTTGGGCCTGGTTCGGCGAAATGCACGACTTTCGTCGAACGTCGCCTGGCCAGTAGAGCCAGGGTCTCGGCGCTCTCAAGTGTGGCGTTGCAGGGCTCGTTCTCGATAGGCGCGGGGGGCGCCGCGTCTGGGGACAAGGACATCAGAACTCACTCCTGGCGCAAAGGCGCCGGCAGGGCTTAGACAGGCGCAATGGACGACTGGGAAGAAGACGCCAATCCGTGGACGGTCAAGGGCGTTGCGCGCACATTCGAGAACGCGTGGTTCGCCGTAGACGGTTATGATGTAATCCAGCCAGGCGGTGGCGCCAGTGTTTACAGCGTCGTTCGCCCGCGCCGCTTGGCGGTTGGCGTATTGCCATTGGATGCGGAGGGATACGTTCACCTCGTGGGCCAATGGCGCTTCCCGCTGGGCCGCTATTCCTGGGAGATGCCCGAAGGAGGCGCAGAACCGGGCGAGGCCGCTCTGGATTGCGCCGAGCGTGAGCTGCAGGAGGAAACTGGCCTCGCAGCCGCTTCGCTGGCGCCCATTCTGGAAATGGACCTGTCGAACTCACTTACCGACGAGCGCGCCATCATCTTTCTGGCGACTGGGCTGAGGCAGGGACGCGCCGCGCCGGAGCCGGTTGAAATCCTGCGCCGTCGGCGCGCGCATTTCCGTGACGTACTCGAGCGCGTAGCGGAGGGGCGAATTCGGGACAGCCTCACCGTTGCTGCGGTGCTGCGCGCTCACCACATGGCGGTGACGGGCGCTTTGCCGGCATCGCTGGCGGACGCAATGCTAAAGCCCTGAGGGGAGAGCCATGGCCGAGACCCAACCAAGAGTGTTCGAAGCATCTGGCGGCGTGTGGTCCCAACTGCGGGTTGAGGCTATGCAGGCAGCCGCGGAGGAGCCGCTGCTCGCATCCTATTTGCACGCCTCGATCCTGCACCACGACAAAATCGAGGATGCGCTTTCCTATCACTTGGCTCAGAAGCTGGGCCATGGCGATCTGCCGGCGCTGCAACTGCGGGAAGTGGCGCGAGAAGCTTATGTTTCTGATCCGCTGCTGGCGGTTCAGGCCGCGCGTGACATGCGGGTAGTGCGCGAGCGAGATCCGGCCTGCCGGACCTACCTGCAGCCATTCCTCTATTTCAAAGGCTATGGCGGTTTGCAGGCCTACCGGATCGCCAATTGGCTCTGGCGGCAGGAGCGAGAAGTGCTCGCCTATCATTTGCAGAGCCGGGTGTCGGAATTGTTCGCCGTAGATATTCATCCCGCCGCGAGCATCGGCGCTGGCGTCTTCATCGACCATGCGCACGGCATCGTCATCGGTGAAACGGCAGTCGTCGAGGATGATGTGTCGATGCTCCATTCGGTGACGCTGGGTGGAACCGGCAAAGCGAGCGGCGATCGGCATCCAAAAATTCGCCGCGGCGTCATGATCGGGGCTGGCGCAAAGGTGCTCGGAAATATTCAAGTCGGCGAAGACGCGCGCATCGCGGCCGGTTCGGTCGTGCTCGACAATGTTGCGCCCCGGTGCACCGTCGCGGGAGTGCCGGCCAAGCCGATCGGCGCGCCTTGCTGCGATGGCGCTACGCCCTCCGAGACCATGGATCAACGCATCGACACCGAGTGAGTGCCGGGTCATGATGATGGCGTCGCCGCAAGGATTGCTTCGTGCGCTTACCTAATTCCGTGCTTTTGCTGGGCGGCTTGATCGTGCTGGCGTTTGTTGCGTTGGGGCAATACGCGCCTGAGGCTCATCCGGGCGTATTCAACACATTTGCGGTCGTGCCGGCGCAGTTCACCGAAGGGACGCAATCGCCCGGCCAAGCGTTCGCGCCGCTCTTCGGCCACGTGTTTTTTCACTACGGCATCCTGCATCTCGTGATGAACACGATGGTGTTTCTGCAGGCGGCGCCTTTCGTCGCGCGCAGGATTGGCGATGCTCGGTTCATCGTGTTGTTCTTCCTCGCTGCGCTGGGCGGAGCGATCGCGTTCATTCTCATCAACCCGCATTCGCAGGTCGGGATGGTGGGCGCTTCAGGCGCCATTTGCGGCGTTTACGGCGCCTATTTCCTCTCGGTGCGGCCCACGCCGCGTGCAGCGCTCGCTGATCCGCAAGTGCGCAACGCCATGCTCAGCTTTCTTGGCATCAACGTGGTGTTGATGGCCTTCCTGCCGCTGCCGATTGCGTGGGAAGCGCATCTGGGCGGGTTCGTCGCGGGCGCCGCGGCCTACCCGTTGCTCGCGCCGCGGCGGCGCGCCGCCGGCCCGTGGGGATAACGCGGCGCCCCACATACGCCGCGAGGCGTTCGCGCTTGCGATCTGAGATTTCAGAGCGCATTCTCACGCCGATACTGAGGTGTGTCCGAGGGAGGAAACGCCCATGCTGATCGCGCATGTGATACGCGACAAAGGCGCCGTCGTGCACACGTTGCAGGCGAGCGCGACGCTCCAAGAAGCGGCGCAAGAACTCGACCGAAAAAGAGTCGGCGCGCTGGTTGTGCTGGACCAAGACGGCGCAATTATCGGCGTATTTTCCGAACGGGATCTTGTACGAGAAGTCTCGCGCCGAGGCGCGAGTGCGTTGTCCGATGAGGTCGCGCTGGCGATGTCCCGCGAGGTGGTGACCGCCCACGGCGATGAGACGGTTGATGACGGTCTGGCGCGCATGACCGACCGCCGCGTCCGTCACCTTCCGGTGGTCGAGGAAGTGCGGCTCGTCGGCATCGTCTCGATCGGTGATCTGGTGAAGCATCGGATCGCTGCCGTTGAGGCGGAGGCGGCCGCGATGCAGGCCTATATCGCGACCCACTGACGGCATATTCACGCCGCGCGCTGGACCAAACAGGGCTTGAAGCCTGTGGGGCGAATCGATAGGTTAATAAAGTTGCGGCCTCAGAATGGACTGCGCGAGCCGCGCAGTTCGCTGGATAGCGCAAAATAGCATTGTTTTTGCAGATGTTTTTTGAGCGTCTGAGAAATGCTTTTTTTGCGCGAAAAGGCCGTTGACATGGCTAAGTGAGGCGCATAGAAACCGCGCCTTCCGCCGGGACCTGGAACGGTTTCGGCCCGCACGTGCCGGGCTTCGGCTCAGCGTGGGCGGGCTCGGAGAAATATCCTCTGGATGTTTCGCGAGCGGCGCTCTTTGACATTGTGATTTGAGAGAAGGGAAACGCAGGCGGCGGCGTGGCTGCGGGCAAGCCAGCAATGGTGAGCCAAGCGACGCTGACGGTATGCGTTTTCTGGAACTATAACTGACTTACAGACCTGATTTCGATCAGGAATGTGCGTCGGTTCCCGTTACAAATACGCATACGCTTTAACCGGCGCCCCGGGGTCGCATGACCGCCGGGATCAGTCAGAGGTCAACTCAACCTGAGAGTTTGATTCTGGCTCAGAACGAACGCTGGCGGCAGGCTTAACACATGCAAGTCGAACGCCCCGCAAGGGGAGTGGCAGACGGGTGAGTAACACGTGGGAACGTGCCCTAAGGTTTGGAATATTCCCGGGAAACTGGGAGCACACTAAATGTGTCCGCAAGGAGAAAGATTTATCGCCTTAGGATCGGCTCGCGTCGGATTAGCTAGTTGGTGGGGTAATACCATGAAAGATTGATCCGTAGCTGGTCTGAGAGGACGACCAGCCACTGGGACTGAGACACGGCCCAGACTCCTACGGAGGCAGCAGTGGGGGAATCTTGGACAATGGGCGCAAGCCTGATCCAGTCATGCCGCGTGGATGATGAAGGCCCTAGGGTTGTAAAATCCTTTCGTTGGGGACGATAATGACGGTACCAAAGAAGGAAGCCCGGCTAACTCTGCGCCAGCAGCCGCGTGCACATGAAGGGGGCTAGCGTTGTTCGGATTTACTGGGCGTAAAGCGCGTGTAGGCGGGTCGTTAAGTTAGTGAAATCCCGAGGCTCAACTCGGAACTGCCTTCAAAACTGGCGACTCGACCCAAGTAGAGGGTGGAATTGCGAGTGTAGAGGTGAAATTCGTAGATATTCGCAGGAACACCAGTGGCGAAGGCGACTTGCTGGACTTGTGGTGACGTTGAGACGCGAAAGCGTGGGGAGCAAACAGGATTAGATACCTATAGTCCACGCTGTAAACGATGAGAGCTAGTTGTCGGCACGCATGCGTGTCGGTGACGCAGCTAACGCATTAAGCTCTCCGCCTGGGGAGTACGGCCGCAAGGTTAAAACTCAAAGAAATTGACGGCCCGCACAAGCGGTGGAGCATGTGGTTTAATTCGAAGCAACGCGCAGAACCTTACCCACGTTTGACATGTCCAGTATGGTCGTCAGAGATGACTTCCTTCAGTTCGGCTGGCTGGAACACAGGTGCTGCATGGCTGTCGTCAGCTCGTGTCGTGAGATGTTGGGTTAAGTCCCGCAACGAGCGCAACCTCGCTACTAGTTGCCATCAGGTTGCTTTCGGGCACTCTTAGTGGAACTGCCGGTGGCAAGCCGGAGGAAGGTGGGGATGACGTCAAGTCCTCATGGCCCTTACGCGTGGGGCTACATGCATGCTACAATGGCGGTGACAGGATAATCCCTAAAAGCCGTCTCAGTTCGGCTGTCCTCTGCAAACTGAGGGCATGAAGCTGGGGTCGTTTTGGTAATCGCGGATCAGCATGCCGCGGTGAATATGTTCCTCCGGGCCTTGTACACACCGCCCGTCACACCATGGGAGTTGGTTCACCCGAAGGTGGTGCGCTAACCGCAAGGAGGCAGCCAACCACGGTAGGGTCAGCGACTGGGGTGAAGTCGTAACAAGGTAGCCGTAGGGGAACCTGCGGCTGGATCACCTCCTCTTTCTAAGGATCAGATCGCGCTAGGATATCGGTGAAAGCCGATCCCCGCCGAGATCGACTTTGGACAAGC
Organism: Hyphomonadaceae bacterium; assembly: GCA_041398345.1. GTDB lineage: Bacteria > Pseudomonadota > Alphaproteobacteria > Caulobacterales > Aquidulcibacteraceae > Vitreimonas. The sequence goes on from JAWKUY010000012.1 coordinate 29,560, forward strand.
CTCCGAGGCCTCAGAAACCTCGAGATATTTGCGGCCTCGCCGCCGTCTTCGTTTCTCTCTCTCTTTCGCCTCGAACATCCGGCCCGAGGCATTGCGAGCCCAGTTGCAGGTGCAGGCGAAAGCGTGTATGGCGGCCGCGGGTGAAGGCCCGTAGCTCAGCTGGTTAGAGCACACGCTTGATAAGCGTGGGGTCGACAGTTCAAATCTGTCCGGGCCTACCACTGCTTTGGGATCTTCGGAGATCGGGCAAAGATCAGCCGTAGCTCAGTTGGGAGAGCGGTAGCTTTGGGTGCTTCAGGTCGTCGGTTCGATCTCATTCGGCCCACCAGCCTTTGGCTCGCAAGAGAGAAAATAGGCCCGCCGTCGCGTGAAAGCGCGCCGGCGGTTCGGCGACATCGTGAACAGGGTTCGTCCGTGCGCGTAAGCGCTGCCGGTTGAGGCATAGGATGGACTTAGACATCGTCTAGCGCGTTCAGCGCAGCGAGGCCGTGTGTGTCGTGATCATCTGATCGCGGCGCAGTCCTCACCGTGCATGAACGCTTAAATGATGATCGATCAAGGACTCAAGAGCATTCGATGGATGCCTTGGCGTAGAGAGGCGATGAAGGACGTGGCACGTTGCGATAAGCTGCGGGGAGGGGCGAGCACCCTTTGATCCGTGGATTTCCGAATGGGGCAACCCACCTTCGAGGCTAGATATCAGAGCTCAGACTGGAAAGGTCTGAGCTTCGGTTTCTAGCTTCACAATGAAGGTATTGTTTCCTGAATACATAGGGAAATAAAGCAAACCCGGGAAGTGAAACATCTCAGTACCAAGGAAAGGACATCAACCGAGACCTCGTAGTAGTGGCGAGCGAAACCTGGGACCAGGCCGCGTTCTGTCGAAGATAACGCGAACTGGAATGCAGGCCGAAGAGGGTGATAGCCCCTGTAGCGGTAAAGTTAGACAAGGACTCGAGTAGGCGACACGTGCAATCCTGTCTGAACATGGGGACCACCTCCAAGCCTACCTCTACGACCGATAGCGAACAAGTACCGTGAGGGGAAAGGTGAAAAGAACCCTGACGGAGGGGAGTGAAAAAGTACTCTGAACGAATGCTTACAAGCAGTGGAGCCCTTCGGGGTGACCGCGTACCTTTTGTATAATGGGTCAGCGACTTAGTGTGGCGAGCAAGCTTAAGCCGTTAGGCGTAGGCGCAGCGAAAGCGAAGTCTGAACAGGGTTTTGCTCAGTTCGTCGCATTAGACCGAAAATGTGTTGATCTACCTATGAGCAGAGTGAAGGTGCGGTAACACGCACTGGAGGCTCAACTCCATCAATGTTGAAAAATTGTGGGATGACTTGTGGGTAGGGGTGAAAGGCCACCTCAAAAAATGCGTGATAGCTGGTTCTCCGCGAAAACTATTTAGGTAGTGTCGCGATTACCGCAGGGGGTAGAGCACTGGATGGGCTAGGGGCGCTCACCGCGTTACCAAACCTAACCAAACTCCGAATACCTGCGAGTGCCAGCACGGCAGACAGACGGCGGGTGCTAACGTCCGTCGTCAAGAGGGAAACAACCCTAAACCATCAGCTAAGGCCCCCAAGTAATGGCTAAGTTGTTAAGGATGTGCGCGTATAGACAACCAGGAAGTTGGCTTAGAAGCAGCCATCCTTTAAAGAAAGCGTAACAGCTCACTGGTCAAGCGTACCTGCGCCGAAAATGTCGTAACGGGATTAAGCCATTCGAAGCTATGGGGTTCAGTAGCAATACTGAGCGGTAGCGGAGCGTTCCGTAAGCTCATGAAGGTGAACCGTAAGGTTTGTTGAGGTATCAAGCGAGAATGCTGACATGAGTAACGACAAACAGTGTGAGAGACACTGTCGCCGAAAGACCAAGGGTTCCTGTTCAATGTTAATCAGAGCAGGGTTAGTCAGGTCTCCTAAGGCGAGGCAGAATGCGTAGTCGATGGGAAGCACGTGAATATTCGTGCGCCAGCGGGTGTGTGACGAATGACGGAAGTTGTGTGAGGCAGTTGGTGTCCGAGCGCAGCCTAGTTGTTCCAGGAAATAGCCCCCGCATAGACCGTACCCGAAACCGACACAGGTGGGCTGGTAGAGCATACCAAGGCGCTTGAGAGAACTAGTGTTGAAGGAACTCGGCAAATTGCCTCGTAGTCTTAAAGAAGAGGGACTGATCTCACGCAAGTGGGCGTCAGTGATACACGGCTTTGTGGGGTGTGGCGACTGTTTATCAAAAACACAGGGCTCTGCGAAGCCGCAAGGCGACGTATAGGGTCTGACTCCTGCCCGGTGCCGGAAGGTTAAGAGGAGAGGTGCAAGCCTTGAATCGAAGCCCCGGTGAACGGCGGCCGTAACTATAACGGTCCTAAGGTAGCGAAATTCCTTGTCGGGTAAGTTCCGACCTGCACGAATGGAGTAACGACTTCCCCGCTGTCTCCGCAGTAGACTCAGTGAAATTGAATTCCCCGTGAAGATGCGGGGTACGCGCGGCTAGACGGAAAGACCCTGTGAACCTTTACTGCAGCTTCGCTGTGGCGTTATCGACGGTTTGTGTAGAATAGGTGGGAGGCTTTGAACCTTGGGCGCCAGCTTCTGAGGGGTTTGCACAGTGAACAGACCACCCTACTCGGTGACGTCTAACCGCAGCCCGTTATCCGGGCTCGGGACCCAGCATGGCGGGCAGTTTGACTGGGGCGGTCGCTCTCCCCAAAGAGTAACGGAGGCGCGCGGATGGTAGGCTCAAGCCGGTCGGACATCGGCTGTTGAGTGCAATGGCATAAGCCTGCCTGACTGCGAGACTGACGAGTCGAGCAGAACAGAAAGTTGGTCATAGTGATCCGGTGATCCCATGTGTGGAGGGTCATCGCTCAACGGATGTAAAAGGTACTCCGGGGATAACAGGCTGATCGCCCCCCAAGCGTCCATAGCGACGGGCGTTTGGCACCTCGATGTCGGCTCATCACATCCTGGGGCTGGAGCAGGTCCCAAGGGTATGGCTGTTCGCCATTTAAAGTGGTACGAGCTGGGTTCAGAACGTCGAGACAGTTTGGTCCCTATCTACCGTGCGTGTTGGAAACTTGAGAGGATCTGTCCCTAGTACGAGAGGACCGGGATGGACGCACTGGTGCACCAGTCGTTCTGCCAAGAGCGCAGCTGGGTAGCTAAGTGCGGACGGGATAAACGCTGAAAGCATCTAAGCGTGAAACCCCCCTCAAAAAACCAGGTTTCCTCGAGAGCCGTCCTAGACCAGGACGCGATAACAGGTGGTGAGCCGCGAGGCTTGCTGACTGGTACTAATCGCTCAATCGGCTTGAACGGTCATTTGTTCATGCACGGCGATTGACTGCGTCGCCCAACGTTACGCAATCAAAGAACGCAACAGACGATGTCGCTCTTGTTTTGTACAAGAGTTTTCGCGCGCCGCGCCGACCTGGCGGCTATGCCGGGGTCCCCACCTGATCCCATCCCGAACTCAGTCGTTAAGTCCCCCTCAGGCCGATGGTACTATGTCTTAAGGCATGGGAGAGTAGGTCGCTGCCGGGTCTGCACGGCGCGCGGAAGCAAGTCCTTAGAACCCTCATCACAATGATTTGGCCCGGCTCGTGATTATACAGCCGGCCGCGTTTACACGCGGCCGTTTGCGTATCGAAAGACACCTGACGCGGGATGGAGCAGCCCGGTAGCTCGTCAGGCTTCATAACCTGAAGGTCGTAGGTTCAAATCCTACTCCCGCACCCAGCCCTACAGAGCCGGGCGACCTTTCGAAGCTCAGGCTGCTGACTTCGAACAAAAAAACCCTCGGCGGAAGCGCCGGGGGTTTTTTCGTTGGCGATTGCCAGAAGCGCGCCGAGGTCGCCATGAACCGTCACGCGCCATCCATCGCGGGCCTCGCTGTCGGGCGTCAGTTCGATGGTGCTGATGAGTTCGCGGATCGCTTCGCGCGTCTCGATGTCTGTGCCGCCGGCGAGAGCAGTTTCGAGGTCCGCTACGCGCGCACGATAGATTTCGGCCGCCCGCGGATTGAGGCTACCACGATTTCGGGCTGGCTCCATCGCGAGTTGAGCTCAACGCGGCTTGCTCAGCCCGCCGTCGAGCTGCACCCGGTTTCGTGGACACCGTGTTTAGGTGTTTTATGGAAACCGGAGGCTGGCGCATGGCACGGCAAAGAAGACAGTACAGCCGGGAGTTTGCTGCAGCTGGTGGAGCTGATCACCGAGCGGGGCGTTTCAATCGTTCAGGCCTCGCGCGACCTGGATGTGCACCAGACGGTGCTGCGCGATTGAGGTGAAACGTTCGCCACCGATCCGAAGGAGGCCTTCCCGGCCAGGGCCAGATGAAGCCCGAACAGGCCGAGATCGACCGACTGCGCAAGGAAGTGACGAAGCTCAAGGCGGAGCGCGACATCCTAAAAAAAGCCGCGGTTCATTTCGCCAAGGACCAGACCTTTAATGCTTGCGTTCGTGGCGAAGCACCGGGGAATATGGCCCGTGGCGTGGATGTGCGATGCGCTCGGTGTGTCGCGAAGCGGCTTCTTCGCCTGGCTCAAACGTCCGCCGAGCGCCAGAGCGCAAACTGATGAGAAGATCGCGCTGAAGGTTCGGGCGAGTTTTCAAAGCGACCGCACCTATGGCGCGCGACGGGTTTGGAAGGACGTGCTGGCGGAAGGCGTTTCATGCGGCCTGCATCGCATCGAAAAACTGATGCGGCGACAGGCTTTCGCGCCCGACCCCGTCGTCGGCTTCTGCCGTCGGACACCGGAGAGCGCAGCGCCGCAATCGCGCCGAATACGCTCGACCGGCAATTCGAGGCGTGCGCGCCTAATCAGCGCGGGTCGCCGACTTCACTTATATCTGGACAGCGGAAGGTTGAGCGAGCGCCGTCGTGTTTCCTCGACCTTTCGCGCCAACACGTCGATGCGCTTCGATGACCGCCGAGTTTAGGACTGAGGCGCTGATGATGGCGCTGTGGCGACGCGGCAGCCGCAGGCGCTGATGCATTACTCCGATCGCGGCAGCCAATACACGAGCGACAATTTCAGCGGCTCATGGTCGATCATGGCGTCGCCTGCCATGAGCCGGGCCGGCAATGTCTGGGACAATGCGGCGATGGAGAGCTTCTTCGCTGAAAACCGAGCGGACGGCACGGAAGACCTATCGCACGCGGGTCGACGCCAAGGCCGATGTCTTCGATTACATCGAACGCTGGTACAATCCCCAGCGGCGTCACTCAAAGTCAGCTATCTCAGCCCGGCCGAGTATGAAAAGGAGGCGGATCGAGGCTAACTAAGCGTCTACCGAACCGGGTGCAGCTCAGCCGCCGGTAACGACCTCAACGGCCGGATGTGAGATAAAGGCGCGATGTTCAAGCTCACAGTGGGCGGCAAGTCCGTGCGTCCAGATCAATTCGCAGACGAAATGATGAAGCAGCTTTTCAAGCAGTTCACTGGCGAATTGCGCGAAAAGTTTTCTGCCGTTCGCCATCCGCAAACGGGCGAGTTTCCCACGGTCGTCGTCTTCGGAGACTCCTTCGAAGACTGCTCCATCCGCATCGAGGGTTCGCACGCGCTGATAGACCTCGTGCGCGAGAGGATGTCGGCGGAAGATTTGGAGGGTCTTGAATTGCGCGCGACCGATCAAGCCGACCGCGCTCCAAAGGTGTTCTTGAGCTATGCGGGCGAAGACGCTGAAGCGGCCGAGCGCATCGCAAGAGCCCTGATCGCCAAAGGCATCGACACGTGGTGGGCCGGCTGGAGTCTGTCGGCAGGCGACAGCATCCGGCAGAAGATAGACGGCGGCCTAGAGGACTGTACCCATTTCGTTGTCTTGCTGACGGCCGCTTCGATCGACAAGCCATGGGTCAAGACCGAGATCGACGCTGGTTTCGTGGGCAAGGTGGAGGAGCGCTGCAAGTTCATTCCGTTGCGCTTGGGCGTGGGCATTGAGGCTCTGACGCCGCTGTTGCGTTCCTTAGTCAGTCCAAGCCTCGACGGCGACTTCGACGCGGCCATCGCCCAGTTGATCAGCGACATCCATGGCATTACCAAAAAGCCGGGGCTTGGCGTCGCGCCAACAGTAGAGGCCCGCCACGATGGCTATTCGCACGCGGCCAACCTGATCGCCAAATACTTCGTGGAGAAAACGGAAACCGCGCGCTTTGCGGACCCACAAGCGACGATTGCACAGCTTGTGGAGGCGTTGCAGCTCACGGAGGAGGACGTTCGCGACGGGCTCTTCGAGTTGCGTCCCTTCTTCCGCAAGATCGAATTTAATAGAGCGATGCCGCTCCATACGCTGTTCGTGGAGTTCGACAAGACCTTCACCGATCACGATCCGGCGCAGGACGCGCTGAAGCTGGCGACTGATCTCAACAACGACCCGAAGTTTCCCGATCAAGCCCAAGAGATCGCGGAACGCTATGGTTGGGACGCACGCCGGCTCAACCCCGCCATCGCATATCTCCTCCAGCGCGGGTTAATCCATGACCGGCAGGTGCTTGCGAGCGGGTCGTGGCTGATGCTGCGAATTGACTGGGACGCCGACACGCTGCGACGCTTTGTGAAGAGCAGAGCGTAGATGCAACGTCGATGACGGCGCCCGATCGTGAGAGAGCCTGATTGTGGGAGCGCGCGCGAAGAAACGCCTGCTGATGATCCTGGGTGCTGGGAGTTCCGTGGAATGCGGAATGCCAAGCGTCGGCGACATCGATCAGCTGATGTTAACTTGGTCCCATGAGTACGCGCTCGCCCGGCATACGCCCGATTACTTCGCCCAAGTCTGGAAATCTGTGGCGGAGCACTTGCAGAATGCGGGCTCAAGTGGGTGCACGCAGCCAGACTTTGAGCGATCTCTAAGCGAGCTCATCGCTCTTATGCATTGGGTGCGCCCGCCGCCGGTGGGAAGCGCGCTCCGCGGCCTCGTTGCTGGCGGTTCGATGCCTGAGGGCGTCGTCTTTCAAAATCCGGAGCGATATGGCCCGAGCATCGCTCTCAAGATGCACGCCTCAGAGCTTCTTGCCCGTCTGGCGCGCGACATGCGTCAGAGATCGGCCAAGCTCGAATTGGAAAACGACGAACTTCAACGGTGGCGCCGGTTATTGTCGGTTCTCCGCGAGCGGTTTGACGTCGTGATATACAACCTCAACTACGACGCTATCGCGCTCTCGTGTTGGCCCGGGGCATTCACCGGATTTGCGGGCGACGGAAAACTTGATTCGGCAAGCATACACCAGCGTGAGTGGGAGGGTATTTTCCACTTGCACGGCAGCGTGCATTTTTCCCTCCGTGAACACCTCGGCGAGGAGATCGTGTGGAAGGACGATTTGAATGGCGTATTCTTCGATTGCGACGAGGCGCGGTCCGCGGATGAACGAAGCGACGGGCGCGACTTCCCTCGAACGACTTTGGTGGCGGGCGGGTTCAAGCTCGATCAATTGCTCGTCGAGCCGTTTCATTCTTACCAAGGCGCGTTGGTGCGTGACGCTTATCGCGCCGACGCTATCCTTCTAGGCGGCTACGGCTTCGCCGATGCGCACGTTAACAGGGCGCTCAAGAACGCGATCATCAGCCGGCGAGAGACGCGTCCTCCGGTCTTGGTGCTCGATTGGGCGGACGATCACGCGCGTGTCCATCCAATCTCATTTCGCTTTGAGCGATGGGCGCATGTCCTGATGGACGTGCTGCACGCGCCGGGTCCCAACTACGCTCCGCCAGGTCACGTTTCGCCACTGCCGCCAAAGGAGCTGAAGGCAGCCAGAGCCTGCGAAGTGTCGCCGATGCATCGCACAGCGCTTTGGTACGGCGGCTTTCTGGCCGCTGCGCCCGCAGCAGATCGCTTGGGCGCGTGGTTGGGCGGAGGCGACGACACATTGCTCGCGGGCAAGTGAGTTCGACAGCAACGGGGTGTTCGTTGTCGTTGAAAGACGAAAGGGCGGCGCATCGAGCGCCGCCCTTTCTGTTTCGGCTCTTGCACCGCAGGAGCGGTAATACAGAGGCCCGGTGTAGTCCCCCTTAATGTGGGGGTGATGCAATCATCTTACGCATCTAGCGCCGCATCGCAATGGCGCTCGCCTCTTTACTCCAGGACTGATCTCTGAGGCGTCGGCGTGCATTGGCCAAACAAAGCCGCGACCATGGCGACGTAGCGGTCACCGTGGAGATTTTCATTGATGGGCGCGGTGCGCGGACGGCGGGGATCACCAGGATTGCCGGCAATGTGCAGGCCCATCCTTCCCAGGTGGCGCGCCTGCCGCGTTTTCAGCGTCGATGCACCAAGCCGTTTGTCAGGCGCGGCTTCCCTGGTCCACGCGATCGTAAGACCTGATCGATAGAGAACATCGGCGATCGCGCGGGAGACTGAGTTCCTCATCTTGATGTCGTAAGCCATCAAGAAACGTGTGGCGTTGACGCAATCGGTCAAATCGAGCGGCGGGGCGCTGGGTCTCAGCATGTTGAAGTGAGCCAGTTCGTTGCGAACGCGGACAACCGCGCTTTTCTTGGCGAAGATCGGTCCGAAGAAATGCGTGAGCGATTGTCGTAGGCGTTGCGCTTCGGGACTGGGCTCCAAGTTGCGCAAAGCCATGACGATCTGCCCGGACGCGAGCGCACGCAGCCCGTCTTGGTTGAAGATCGTGGGAAGTTGGGCGCCGCCTTCCTTGGTAAGCGCCAGCACCGCGAAATAGAGATCGCGCTCCCAGATGCCCGAATAGTCGACGAGCCGTCCGAGCACGTTCATCAGCAAACGGTGAAGACGCACGTGATTTGTCAGCGTTGCATGCGCCGCCAAGTGCCGGCGTTGAACAACGTGCCGAAGCGCGTCCACGTAATCCCGTACGCTTGTCTGCGGCGTGAGGTCCTTCGCTTGCGTCCATGAATCGTGCAGGCTTTGACGGCGCTCTTCCCAGTGCGAGATCGCACTTTCGCCATCGAGGTAGGCGATCGCTTCAGCGTCATTGACGCGGTGCGTGCGGAAAATAGGTTCTAGAATCGGCAGGTGTCCGAACCGCATGATCTCGCGCAGCCCGCGTTGCGGAAGGCGTTGCTGGGCCGCGTCATCTGCGAGCGGGGGGTACATGCGCCCGAACACGGCCTTGCTCTCGTAGAGGCCATCGAATGGCTCGATACCGGTCAAGGCGTGATGGCGCTGAAACTTGATGTCGTGGGTGCGCACGTAAAGGTCAAAGACGTCTAGCAGCTTGAGCTGAGTGTCGTCTGGCGCCGCGCCGCCGCGTAAGGCGAGCGTGCGCCATTTGCGGATTTGGTCGTGGAGGAGGTGTGCTTCCTCCACGGGGGCGAGATGCATGAGAAAGTAGAGCGTCTGTTGCCACGGCTCGGCGGGCGCCGGTTCGGCCGCGGCGGTCGGGCTGGTTAAGTCGATGGAGACCCACGCGGCGGGGTCGGCGTCAGGCGCAAGGGCCAAGACAAAACCAAAATCGGTGATGCGAAGATAGCTTCTGAAGGCGAGTGCAACGACGTCGCACTTCAGATTTTCGATGTAGGTGGCTTCGCTCCGGGCGTGTCCCGGATGGGCAATCGAGTGACGATGAAGTCGTAGTTCTGTTGTCGCTTCGCCCGCCAAGCTCGCGAAGAAGGTGTCGATCGTCTCTGTCTGCCCGTTGCGCATGATGTTGGCGGCGCGGGCGGTGATCAGCGCGCCAGGGGTGGCAAGCTCGGCAGCGTTGAGCGCACGCGCAGCGTCGGTCGTTCGTTTGATCGCGAGGTCGATGAAGGTGCCGAGTTCGTCCCCACGGCGGTGCGAGAGCCAGTCCCGGAAACCGCTCTCGTAGAGAAGTTTCAGGCTCGTGTATTGGCACTGGCGCGCCGGTGTTTGGAGATCAAGCCATGTTGGCGCGGCAGGAAAGAGAAGCTCTTCGCCCTCCTGATTCCAAACATGAGCGGCGCGTTTCAACACGCGCGCAAATCGTGGCAGGGCAAGCGCGCGAGGGGCCCGTTGTGCCGTCGCGTCGGCCAGCCGTGCGTTTTGGTCGCGATTGAAGAAGGCGTCGCAACGCGCTGAGGTCATTGTTCGGATGTGAAGATTGGCCCGTTCAGCGCAATCTTCGCGCCATAGCGTTTCCAAAGCCTGTGCGACCGTTGCGTCGCGGATCACGGGCGGCGTCGTAAGCGCAGCAGCAAAAGCGCCGAACCCCTTGAAGTGAAACGCGGCGTTGCGAAGCGCGGAGACGCCTTCGAGCGCAAGTCGAAGTACGCCCCGCTCGAAACCATCGTCAATCGGACGCTCGAACAATGGGGCGCGGCTCCCGAGCAGGAGAGGGAGCTTTCGGCGATAAGCGTGCCAATCGAATTGTGCACCAACGGCTTGCTCGATTGGCTTGCGCAACAGGATGTCGCCCTCAAGCTGGCCCTTGGGATCGACCCAGTCTGACAATGTGCGGCTGGAAAACGTCAGCAGGCGGCGGAAAATCCGAACGAAGGCTTCATTGCGCTTGATGATGGTTTGTCCGTCCGTCGTCCAATAGACGCTCTGGTCGATCGCCATCGGCCAATTCTTCACCGCATCACTCGTATGGTCACGCGGATCGCCCGAAGCCGAATAATGCACCACCTTGCCCAGCCGAATGAGGGCGTTGAGGTCGCGATTGGCGGCGCGGTCCTTCACCGCGGCCAGCAACTCAGCAGTCGTCCGCGGAAGCCGATCTGCAAGTTTCCGTGCCGGAGCTTTCTCGTCTTTTGGCGCAAGCGGCATGAGGCGCAGCGCGCGCTTGGCACTCTGGTGATGTTTAATCAGGCGTGCGTAGTGGGCTTTGACGATTGTATGGAGATTGAAGAGCCCAGGATGATCGGCGCGCGCCGATGGGATCGCAAGCGCTTTGCCCGAGACATCCACAAAGAGGCGGCCATAGTGTGCGTATAGCTCCGTCGCCGCCGCCTTCGTCATATCCGGCGTAGGTGCGCGCATGGTCTCTAAGCGTGTGATGGCTTGGCAAATTGCAAGTGCGACATCGCCGCCGCGTTCGTATCGTGTCTCGTCCTCGGGCGTCCAAAATGTTGGTCTGTGGTGAAATACGCTGGCTGCTGGTTGGGCGACCGCGTCCGCAATGCTCTTAGCCGTGCGAGCAACGCGCCCGCTGCGGCGGCGCCGTCCGGCTTCGCCTTCGCGAAACTCACTTTCGTAAAGGTGGGTATGAATGCGTCCGACGACCTGGCTGACAGAGCGGTCGGTGAGCCCGACATCACCGACAAATCGATCAAACCATGGGCCCGCTGGCGACGGCGCCGCGCGATCTTGCCTTGGTTCGCGGTATGCGCGTTCGCCATAAGGCGCGACTTTCGCGTCCCAAAGCACTTTCAGGTGAGCGCGCTCACGCTCCTTATCGACGCTTGTCAGCAGGCCGCTCTCGCCCAGATGACGCCAAATCGCGTCGCCCAACATCTGGCGGCTCGTGCGTTGCTCTGGCGTTGGTCCGTTGGAGCCGACAGGTTTTGCGGCAATCTTGTCTAGTACCGAGATCCATAAGTTGAGGACGAGGCGATCCTCCGTGCGGACGAATGCCGCGACATCGTGTGTTGCGTCCGGCTTACGCCGGAGACGCACGACCCGTGTTCGCGATCCCGCCGGACCGCGCACAACTTCACTCCGTCCATAAGGCTTGACGATCTTCAGTGTCGGCTCCCGCCCGCAAGATCAGCAGACAGCGCTCGCCAGCGCTGCCCCGACGAACAAGTGCTGGTTGCATCAATACGAGGTCGTCAGTGCTTTTGAAAGCAAAGCACGGATTCAACCGCCCCGCTGGCGCGGCGATAGGTGCGTGAATGCGGGTTCACGCCTGCCATTGAGCGGGTAATATGAAAGTCGACGCGGCGCCCGAGTTTGAGGTCAGCGCCACCGGCCATTTCGGTGATGATCGTCGCCAGGTCGTTGTGCACGTCCTTGTAATAGGAATCCTGCACCACCAGCACCGCCTTGCCGCCATCTTTGAGCACGTCGCTCAAATTGGTCAGCGAGGCGTGCATCTTGGCGAAATAGTCGAGGTGAGTCTTGTAGTAGTAGCCGCTCGACGCCTTGGACGGATGCTTCTTCACAGCCTTCAAGAAGCGGCCGCACGTGGCGCCCCATTCCGCGTCCCGCGCAACCGCGGCAGTCGGCACGCGTGTCGAGCCGATCATGCGCCGGCCCAATTCCTTCATGTCGATCCCGAGCAGGGGATGGAGGAGCGCGAGTTCGATGCGCGTCGCGGCCGCGTAGTCGATACGCGTGCAATAGGGCGGCGAGGTCAGGATGAAGTCGACCTTTTTTGCAAGCGTCAGCGCAGCCGTGTCGGCGATGAACAGATCGGAGTCTGCGATTTTGCCGTCATGCGCCGGCCGGGCGGCGAGGGTGGCCGCCATGGCCTGGATATTGGCAAGGAACATCGCGACGATCTCTTCGCGATCGCTCTCGATCACATATTCGTCGTCGCGGGGTTGGCGAAGCCAAGTCGGATTGGACGATTGATAAGACGCCGCCAGGTGACGGCACAGCGAGAACAAGGCGACATAGAAAGTCGCGGCAAGCCCCGAGAGGTTTTCAAGTTTGATGCCGCTCTTGGTGCGCGTCAGGTTGCCGAGGAAGTGGTCCTGAATGCGCTCGTCCAGCGCGCGGATGAGCGCGACCGTTGGCAACGTGAACCAACTCAAGAGGGGGTCTTCGTCTCGCACGCGCGCCTGCGCGCCGCGGAGGTTTTTCACCACCTCGCGCGCCAGCGGCTCGAGCACATCGGCCTCGGATCGCGGCAACAGGCGTGCGCGCGCCACGATCAGCATCACCGGGTTGATGTCGAAGCCGCGAGAGGCGAGGCCGAGCTGCGACGCAGCATAGGTCGTTGTCCCGCTGCCATTCCATGGGTCCAGTACGAGCGCGCTCTTGGCCAAGTGCGCGCTGTTCAGGACGGATCTCGCGAATGGTTCGGGATAACCAGCGTAATACGGAAAAAATCCGTCCCAGCCGCGGAGCGCATCGGCGGTGCGCTTAGGCGATTGAACAATCAAATCGGCAAAGGCGCCCTTACGCGGCTGATGTGGCGTGCGTTTGGTTGCCTTCGTGCGCTTCCGGGCAGGTGGTCGTCTTCGCCGGCTCATAGCGTCGGCATGATCCGCTTCATGAAGCCGTCGAAGAGCGGCACGGTGAAGGCCGTGTCGCCGTGCGCCGGGCTATAGAGCATGCCCTTGGAGATCAGTGAATTGCGGACGGGCGCGACGGTGGTGACTTTCTTCTTCAGGATGTCGGCGATGTCGCCGGAGCGATGTGGCCCAGCGCCTAACTCAGCCATCGCGCGCATGTAGCGCTTCTCGGCAGGCGTCAGCCGATCGAAGCGCACGCGAAAGAAGCTGCCGTCGAGTTCGGTTAGAGCATCGACGGTGGCGCGTTGCGCATCATTGAGTTCGATCGGCGAAGCATCCGCGGCGTTCCAACTGTGCTTGCCCCACTCTTGCAGGAAGTAGGGGTAACCGTTGGTCTGTCGTAGGATCTCCGCCACCGCGTCGTTCTCAAAGGCGACGCCGGTCTTGGAGGCCGGGACGGTGAGCGCGGTGCGCGCGGCGGCTGCGTCCAGCTTATCGACCGGCGCAAATTCGAAGAGGCGTTCAGCGTAGGATTTCGCTCTGCCCGTTTGTCCGACGAGTTGAGGAAGGCCCGCCGCCACCATCGTGATCGGCAATTGCTCCTGGCTCGCCGCGTGCAACGCGGTGATCAAAGACGCGAGTTGCTCTTCGGGCACGTATTGAAGCTCATCGAGGAAAAGTACGAGCGCTGTGCCGCGGTCGCCGGCGGCGCGGCCGAGCGTGAGCAGGAGATCGGTCAGGTCGTTGTCGAGGTCGCCGCTATCGGCGAGGCCAGGCTCGGGATCGGCGTCGATGCTGAACTCGATGTCTTGATATTTGATCTTCAGCGCCTTGGTGAACCCGGCGAGCGCCCGCATGCCTTTGAGCAATCCATCCTTGAGCGCTTCACCGCGGCTCAGCCGCAGCAGTGCTGCACGCAACACCGGAATCAGCACCGCCGGCAAAGACCGGTCCTCGGGCGCCTCGGCTTTGACGCTGGCGAAGCCGCGTGCGTCGGCGTCGAGGCGGATGCGGTTCAGCAAGACGGTCTTACCGACGCCGCGCAGGCCGTAGAGGATGAAACTGCGAGCGGCCTTGCCGTCGCGGATGCGATCGAGCGCGACCGCAGCCCGCTCGATCAGGTCGTCGCGGCCGGCGAGTTCGGGCGGCGGCGTGCCAGCGCCGGGCGCGTAAGGGTTCTGTCTCGGGTCCATTTCAAGCGATCTTATGCGAGTTTATGCATTTAGACTAAGGTTCCATAAGATGGGTAGAATTCAAGTAGCGAGTCGGTTAAAGCCATCTTACGCAATCTTAGCGCTTGCTGATAAATCGCGATAAGATCACTTAAATTCAAGCGCGTTGTTGATAAAAGACGTGAAAACAATTGCTTATGTGCACGCCGGCGGGGTGGCAGCGATGCGCAGACATGGACAGGATAGCTAAAACGAGGGCTTGCGTGGAGAAACGTGGAATATTATAATTCCTCCCATGAGTACGACCGAATCTACACTGAAGCAGCGTCTCCAGGACGCCGTCACCCGCCAGCAGGCCCTGCTGGGCGACCTGAACGGCGCGCTGATTTCGGGGGACCGCGCCAAGCAAGCCGCCACCGAGACACAGCTCCGCAAGCTGCAGGCCGAGGCCCAGCGCCTGAGCGACGAACTCCGTTACGTCCAGTTGGAGCAAAGCGTCAGCGCGCCGCGCGCACAGGCGCGGCTGACCGGTAAGGCCGCGCGCGAAATCGCGCTCGACGCCATCGATGAGATTGGCGTGCCGGTATCGCCGTCGACGATCAGCGAATTCAGCCTCGCCAGCACCGGCGTCGCCGTGGCCGCGACGCGCTTTGCGAGTTTGCGCCGCGACGAGGAGCGCGCAGCGCGCCGCGATCCGGCGTCGCGCCCCGCCTGGGTGGCGCCCGCGTTGAGCGCGGCGCGCTTAACGGCGCTGCCGCGTCTCTTCACCAGTTCAGCGTGGGCGATCGAGCGCCGTCTGGTCGGCGCCCGTTCTGCGCGGGTCAATCATCTCTACACGACGCTGGCGTTCCTCGACCGCTTCGAACGCATGCGCGCGACCAACACCGACGCTGGCGCCATGGAGAATCTCGTCATCCGCTACGCGCGCGGCGTGCCTGGAGCGACCGCCACGGGCGCTGACGTCGATGGCGCACGTGTCCGCGAGGTGGTGAAGGCGGAGCTGGAAGCGCTCGAGCCGGACGATCTGAACGAGCGGTGCGAAGCGGCGGCGCGCCTCGCCAAGCGGCGTGATCAAGAAAAGCTCTGGGGTCTGCCCGTCGTGATTGAAGGCGGCGGCCAAGGAGAACGGGCGGGCGGATGAGCAGCGCAGAATTCCTGGCTCAGCTGCGGGGCGCGCACAAGGCCGAAGAGCCCGGTGCGCGCGGCATCGAACGCGTTGCGCGTAACCCCGATTGCCTGCGTCTGCGCGCCTTGACGATCGCAGGCTTCACGCCCGCGAGCGCGGCCGAAATTCTCGGTGTTCAATCCAAGGAAGGTCAATCCCCCTTCGCTTTGTCGATGGGAATGCGCTTCGACAAGCACCTGGTCGAGAACGGCGCCGCCAATCTCTTTGCGCTTTACCGCAAGGAAGGTCTGCTCAGCGTGCAGGAGGCGAAATTCATAGCCATCGACGACTTCGCGCCCGGCGCGAGCCCGCAAGCGCTGCAAAAGCGGCTCGGTGAAACGCGCCGCCTGCTTGATGCGAAGCGTCGCGGCGATCCCAACGCGCCCAACATTATCGTCAAGCCGCGGCTCTTGGTGGATCTCGTCGGCGTGCCGCACGCAATCGAGCCGGACTATCTGGTCGCGGCCGACACCGATGTTTTCTATCGCACCGGCGAGTTGAAGTCCTATCCCGACCGCGGCGGGAAAACCGATCCGGCCGACATCCGCAGCGCGTGCCGCCAAGCCGCCGTCGGCGTCGTCGGCCTGCGCCAGGCGCTGGCGTCTTTGGGTGTGAACGATCCCGCCCAAATCGCGGGGCCGGCCGCTGATTTGGTGCTGCGCGTGACCGGCCTCTTCATGCCGACGCTCAGCCGCATGGCGATCGAGGGCGAGGTTGCCTCCGTGGAGCGCGCGATCAGCGAAGCGCCGACAAACCTGCAGGAACTGGAAGCCATGCTGCCTGCGAACGCGTCGTTCGAGGAAGCCTCGACCATCGCGGCGTTGCCCAACAATTACAGACCCAGTTGCAAAGAACATTGTGCGATGTGGGAGCACTGCCGCGCCCAAGCCCTCGATCACGGCCATCCCGTCGTGCTCGGCGATCAGGCCGCCGAACTCCTGGCGCCTGCGGGTTCGATCGCACGCGGGCTGGAACTGATGCGGCGGCAAGGTCAGCCGCCGCGCAATAGCGCCGAAGCAGCGCTCGGCGAAGAACTGCGCGCGGCGAATGACACTTTGAGAAGGGCGGTGGGCGATGGCTGACGTCGTCAACATTGTCGCGCGCATGCTGGCGTTGGAGGCGGGCCGCGCGCAACGCGTCGCCTCGCATCTCCAGTTCAACATCCAGCCGCATGCTCTGGTGATTTGTCCACTGGCGATGGCGGGCGAGGACACAACCATCCATGCCGTGGCGATTGGCGCGATCGGCGCCGAGCCCCAAATTCGCGTCGTTCCGGATCCCCGCGTTCGCGACGATCAATATGGGCTCGTGCGCTGGATGGGCGACATCATCGAAGCTTACTACGCGCGCTGCCGCGCAAACGGAGACTATCCGCAAATATGGGCCGCCTCCGGCGCGGCCGCCGGCCACCTCGACGTCATGGCCGACCGGCTGCGCTTCGTGCGTGACAACGCCCCGATTCAGCGCGTCGGCGCGCTATTAACTTACGCAACCGAGCGCGCGCCCGTCGAAGGTCAACAGGCGCTGATGACGATGACTGGGGCGCTGTCAGCGCACTACGCGACTGGCCAGCAGGAAGGCGAAGACCAGCACTTGGGTGCCGTCTTGGTCTGGCTTGATCCGCCTGCTGATGGCGACACCCGCCGCGCGGTGGCGATCGCCGAGCGCGAAGTGATGGGTGTGAAGACAGACCCCGACTTCGATCGTGATGTGCTGCAGCCGCTGGTGAGCCGGTATCATCAATCCCTGAAGAGCGGCGCGAACGCCGCGCAGATGCAGGTGCGGGTGAAGGCGATTGAAGACGCGCTGTCGCCGATCGTGGCGCGCATCTATGCCGCGACCCAACGCGGCTTTGCCTACCTCATCGATCGCTTCCCGCCGTCAGGCGTGCTTGCGCAATTGCATGCGCATGAGGCTGCGGTGTTCGAGAGCTTCATGCAGGCGCGCGATGGCGGCATGCCCTTGCCTTATCGCGACACGCCGAAGGCCGGCGCTTTCAAGATCGCCGAGCGCGAGCACGCAGCGCAGTCCGTCGCGGCAGGGTCGATCTATGGCGATGCCATGGCCCAAGCACGCGCCCGCATGGCCGGAGACATCCTCATGGGCGCCGTTCGTGACGTCACGTTGATCCGCGTGGGCCGCAAGCGCGTCTTCCGCTTCATCGTCGATACGGCGCAGCAGAACCTGCACATGCGCGCACGCGATGAATTGGCCTGGCTCCAAGATCCGCGCCTCAAATGCGTTATTGAAGGCGTCGATAAGCAGGGACCGTTGTCGAGTGTACGTTTGCGGGTTTCCGCGGGCATGAACGCTGTCGGCGCGCCCCAGGACGGCGCCGTTATCGAACTCGGACCGCCGCCGCCGGACTGGCGCGCGCTGGGCCGCGAACGCGTGAAAATGGCAAGCCGGTTGGCGAACACGCCCTGGACGCACGCGCGGGACGCTGCGCCGCCGGCGCCGTCGCCGCGGCGCCGGCCGATCTCCTCGCCGCGATCGAGGCCCTGAGATGACGCAAGCTGCCGCTGCTGCACTCGCTGACGCGATGGTGCGCGATGTCCTGTCGACGCAATGGGACGGCGTCTCGGCGCTCGTGCTGAATTCGCCTCCGGGCGCGGGGAAAACCGGCGTCGCCGAGCGCCTCTCCGTGCAGGGCCTGGCGCTCATGAAAGAGCGCGTGATGGTGGCGACTCCGACAAACGAGCAGGCGTTCGACCTTGCCCGCCGTTTGGGCCTTGGATTTCCGCGCCTCACGTTCTTCATGATGACGAGCCGGTCGCTCGAGATTCCGCCAGACATCTTGGCGCTCGCCAACGTGCAGATTGTCCATGCGTCCGCCGACTTGCCGGACGGCCCCTGCGTGGCCATTGGCAACGGCGCCAAATGGTCGTGGCTCGATGCCGATGACTGCCAGTTCGATCTGCAGATCGTGGACGAAGCCTACCAGCTGCCGGACTACAGATTTCATCTGATCGCCGGTCTCGCCCGGCGCCATGTGCTGATCGGCGACCCCGGCCAGATCGACCCGGTCATCCAAGCCGAGCTCGAACGCTGGCGCTGCGATGTGTCGGGTCCCCATGTGCCGGCCCCGCGCGCCCTTATCGCGCGGCACAGCGGGGTCCGTCAGCTGAGCTTGCCGGTTTCGCGCCGGCTTGTCAGCGACACTGCGAGCTTCGTTCAGCCGGCCTTCTACCCCGATCTGCCCTTCGTGGCGCTGCACGATGCGCGGCCCGTGCGGTTCGCTACACCGGGCATCGCGCCGATGGATATCCCCCTCGATGCGGTGGTCGCCGGCGAAAGCTTGGTGATGGTCGAATTGCCCGCGCTTCTCGCCGGGGATGTGGACCACGACCTCGCCGACGAACTGGTTTGGACTATCAATAGGGTGCTGACGCGCGGCGCGACGATCGAGGACGAGAGCGGCGTAAGGCCTATCACCCCGGCCATGATCGGCGTGGCCTGCGCCAGGGTTGCGCAAGTGAACGCAATTCGCGAACGGCTAGGGGCGGGGTTGAGCGACGTCTTCGTCGAGACCGCCAACCGCTTCCAAGGCCTCGAACGGCAGCTCATGTTCGTGCAGCACCCGCTTTCGGGCCGCGCCGACGCGACCGACTTCCACCTCGATTCCGGACGCTTGTGCGTGCTGCTATCGCGCCATCGCGCGGCGTGCTGGATTTTCGGACGCGACGGCATCAGCCGCCAGCTTCGCCGTTACGCGCCCGTCGGCGACCGCAGCCTTGGGATTTCCGACGACCCGGAGTTCGAAGGCTGGCGCGCAAACATGGAGCTGATGCGCACGCTGGAGCAGCGCGGTCGCATCTATCGTGTCCCAGGCGGATCGGGCAGGCGCACGGCTTGAGAGTTTCACCGTGTTGAACCTGAAAGACCCCGATTTGCCTGCCTGGCCGGCGGCGTTGAAGCCGATCGGCGAGGGCAAGTTTGACCAGGAGCCGTTCGACGCGTGGTGGGCTCGGCACGGGCATGCCTTGAGCCATCTTCATCCACAGATCGCCGAGCAGTGGATTCACCGCCACTGGACCTATTCACATTTCTCTTTCCTTCCCTTGGATGAACTAGCCTCGCGCGAGGAGAGCTGGGATTCGGGCACGATCGTCCGAGACGTAATGCGGTACGGTCACGATGGCTGTGACTACACGCCGGATTTCGATTACCGGACCTTCCAGCGCCGCGGCGAAGCCGATCGCCACGCCACCGCTGTCGCCCTCGACGCTGGGACCTGGGATTACCCAATTGTGGTCCTGGAAACCCCCAACGGTTTCATCGACGCGCGGCGGCCGCGGCCCGACGCGCGGTTCGTCCTAATCGAGGGGCATCAGCGCATGCGCTACCTAAACGCCCTGCATACCCGCGGCCATACCCCGTTGGGTCCACATAGGATTTTCGTGCTGACCTGGACCGATGGGGTAGGGCGGAAACGCGCGGAAACGAGCTGATTGCTCATCCGAGAGCTTCAACCATTGCGGCGCTCACTATATTACTATAGAGCCGCGCTTCCTTTGACGCGGGATGGAGCAGCCCGGTAGCTCGTCAGGCTCATAACCTGAAGGTCAGAGGTTCAAATCCTCTTCCCGCACCCAAGAAAGAAGGCCCCAGCCATGGCTGGGGCCTTCGCCTTTTCGGGCTAGGCCGCCACGGAAACTACCGCTCTGTCGGGACCGGAGCGCCCTCCCGCACCCAAGCCAACAGCGCGCCCTCGATGGAAACGTCGGGGGCGTTTCTGAACCTACGCGCCTTCACGATTTTGCTGAGTGAACGGCGTTCGCTCGCGAAGACGTGTTCACACCCATCGCGATCTTAGTCTTGCGCTTGCCTTGAAAAAGAGGTCGCCTGCGATTTGCTTCAGCGGGGTAAGTATTGTTGGGCGCCGGCGCCAATCTAGCGACGAGTGCACCAAAAACAGCGACGAACGGACGTCTGTCTGTTCTTGCTGGATACAAGCCCCGCCTTCGCCGGGTTAAGCTGCGTGTGATGACCGATAAAGATGCGGAGGATTCCCCACCCGCTGGCGCCCGCGGGTTGCTCGACCATCCCGGTTGGACCCGATGGGGCGCCCACGTCGCGTTTTGGCTCGTGTACTTTGCGGTGCGGACGGCGGCGGCGGCGGCGGACCCGCCCGAAGACGCCCATGACTTCCCTTATCTTGCCAATCGCCTTCTGGTCGTCGCGAGCTACTTTGTGCTCACGGGGCTTTTGCTTGCAGCGATAGCGGGGCCGCGCGCGCGCCGCTCCAATTGGGTTCGGAACATCCTGTTGGTGGCCGGGGCGCTCGCCGTGGCCCCGCTCACTCAATTTGGCGAATTGGCTTGGCCGGTGGCGCTCGCGGGGTTCTCGCCGGACCCGTACCCGTTCGTGATCTACCTCTTTCAGTTTGGATGGGCCTTGCCGCTGTGGGGGCTGACGCAGGCGTTGCTCGGCTATCATTTCGAAACGATGGCTCAGGCGCGCGCAGTCGCGCGCGCTCAGGCGCTGGCCTATGACGCGCAGATCAAGATGCTGCACTATCAGATCAACCCGCACTTCTTGTTCAACACGCTGAACGCAATCTCGACCCTGGTTCTTGAAAAGCGCAATGAGCAGGCGGAGGGCATGCTGCTCAAGCTTGCTGGGTTTCTTCGCTACTCACTTGATCGCCAGCCCACCGCGCTCGCCAATCTCTCGGCTGAGCTGGAAGCGCAGCGTAAGTATCTCGAGATCGAACAGACGCGCTTCGACGACAAGCTGAAGGTGCGCTTTGACATAGAACCCGGCCTGGAGAGCGCACGGCTCCCGAGCTTGATTCTGCAACCGATCCTCGAGAACGCGATCAAATACGCCATTACGCCCCGCGCCGAGGGCGGCTCAAGTGAAGTCGCGGCGCGCCGCGACGGCGCCCTCTTGCGCATTCGCATCGAGGATGACGGCCCTGGATTGCCAACCGATAGCAGACGCGGCGCGCGGCGCGGCGTCGGCCTCGCCAACGCGCGAGAGCGGCTGGAACTGATTTATGGCAGCCGTGCGGGCCTGGCGGCGCAGAACCGCGAACCCCACGGCTGCCGTGTGGACATATGGTTACCCCTGGAGGACGAAAGTGTCGGCCGAACCCCTGCGCCTGCTCTTAGCTGACGACGAGCCGCTTGCGCTACGCCGCATCCGGCTCGCTCTGAAAGAGATGCCGGATGTCGAGATCGTCGGCGCCGCCAGCGATGGCGCTCAGGCTATTGCGGCGATGCACAGCCTCCGACCCGACGTGGTCCTTCTCGATATCAGGATGCCGCTCGCGGATGGATTTGAGGTCGCGAACGCGGTGGAGGCGGCGGGAGGTCCGGAGGTGATCTTTGTTTCCGCGTTCGATTCCTATGCGGTGCAGGCGTTTGAGACGTCCGCGGTCGATTATTTGGTGAAGCCGGTGGAGTTTGAGCGCCTGGCGTCTGCATTGGGACGCGCGCGCGAACGCCGCGCCGCCAAACGCGCGGGCCGCCGCGCGGAGGAACTCGCCACCGTCCTGGATGCTCTGAAGCAAGAGGCCGATGAGCGGGAGGGGCCGCAATATGACCGGGAGTTCTGGATTCGCGACCGAGGCCGTTTCCTGCGCGTCCCCGTGGACGAGGTCGAGCGGATCGAGGCTGAGCGCGACTACGTGCGTCTTTATTGGGAAGGGCGGACGCTGTTGCACAGAGAGACTATGTCTCACTTGGAAGAGAAGCTGGATCCGAACGTGATGTTGCGGGTGCACAGGTCTGCATTCGTGAACTGGAAGCGCTTGAAATCTGTGCGGCGCGATTCCAACGGGCGTCTCATGGCTGTGCTCGATAGCGGCGAGGAAGTGGCGGTGAGCCGCGCCTACGCGCAGCGCGTCATGTCCGAAATGCGCGCGCGCGCCTAAAAGGAGCGGGCGGCGTCAGACGCCGCACCGCTCAAGGTAGGCAGACGTTCAATGAGCAGATGCCCTGAGCGCGCTTTTCGGATGCGCACGCCCCGCAAAGCTCTAGAGTGGCCCCAGACGGGTGCGTTTTGAGCGGCAAGGTCATAGTCATCACGGGCGGGTTTGGCGCGCTTGGCAGAGCCGCTTCGTCATGCGCGCGCGCCGCTGGCTGGAAGGTGGCGTGCATCGATTACGCGGCTGCGCCCGCCGATTTCGCGAGTGACGCGCTTGCGACCGGCGGCGTTGATCTCAGCGACGCCGCAGCGGCGGCCGCGGCGATCAGCGCTGTTGTCGCGGATGCCGGCCGGATTGACGCGCTTTTCAACATAGCCGGCGCCTTCGCGTGGCGGCCTTTGGGCGAGGAGGGTAGCGTCCTTTGGGAGGAGATGTTTGCGGCAAACACCAAGACCGCCGCCAACGCTTGCCAGGCCGCGTTGCCGCATCTGGTCGCTAGCGGGGGCGCTATCGTAAATGTGGGGGCGGCGAGTGCGCTCAGAGCCGGAGTGGGCCTTGGACCCTACGCCGCGGCAAAATCTGGCGTGCACCGGCTGACTGAGAGCCTTGCCGAGGAGCTCAAAGGCCGGGTGCGCGTGAACGCGGTGCTCCCGTCGATCCTCGATACGCCGCGCAACCGGGCCGATATGCCTGGGGCGGACTTCTCTGCGTGGGTGGAGCCGGAGGACCTTGCCAGAGTGATGCTCTTCCTTGCTTCTGACGACGCGCGTGCGATCACTGGAGCGCTTCTGCCAGTGACGGGGCGGCTCTAGTAAAGGCGGTTTTCAGGAAGAGGCGCCGCGCTTTGAGCGGCGGGCTGCAGTGGGCTGTTCGTCCGCCGGCGGTTTCGGCGCCTGAGCAAGGAATTCCTGTGGGCTTATGAATTCCTCTCGGAACCAGGGATTGGCGCGGCCGTCGAAGATTGACTTAAGCCACTCTGCGGCCCGTAGTACGCGCGTCGCGTTGCGGGACTCGCGGTGGATGATGAGCCACAGCCGGATCGGAACGCTTTGTTCGCCGCCGATGACGACGAGTTCTGGCGCTTGTGTAAAAATGTAGCTCGGCATTGTAGCCACGCCGGCGCCGCCGCGCAGCGCGGCCACAAGGGCCGCACTCGAATTTGTCTCAAAGGAAAATGACGCTAGCGTTTCAATAGCGCCCGCGCGCTTGCTCCAAGTTTGGCGTTGAGAGACCTGGCCTGTTTGTTTGAGCGTGCGGTGATCGCCAGCGGCGCTCGCGATTGAGCGCGGCGTGCCGTAGGTCTCAAGATAAGAAGGGGCCGCGGCAAACAAGTAGTGCAGGGTCGCCAAGTCACTGGCGTCGTCGCCAACGTCTGCAAAACTCTGATCCAGGGCAACCGTGATATCGGGACGATTTTCAGGATCGGGCGGAACTGGTCCGATCTGGCAATCGAGCGAGATTTCAATCTTGGGATTGCGCGCCAGGAATTCGCCTATGCGCGGCGCAATCCAAAGTGAGCCAACGCCATCGGGCGCGGAGATGGTGACAATGCCTTCCTCACGCCGGTCGCGCCCACGGACCGAGCGTTCAATGTCATCGGCAAAGTGCTGCATGGACAGCGCCCGATCGTAGAGGTCTTCCCCGGCCGGGGTCAGCACCATGCCCGTGCGACGCCGATGAAAGAGCTGAGCCTCAAGCTTGGTCTCCAACTCCTCGATGCGCCTGCTGACGCTCGATGGCTGCAGCATGAGTTCGGCAGCGGCTTTGTTGACGCTTCCCGCTTTGGCCACGACCGCGAAGACGCGGAGCGTGTCCCAATCGAGCCTGGCCCTCGGTCGCTCGTCCCTGTGCCCCGTTTTGCGCAACGCCCCGTTCCGATCTTCGCAGCGGCGAGATTGTCCGACTTGGCCGATCATACGGCTTGGGCGGCTCTGAAAGAAGGGGTTTTGAGGCCATGGATCTCAGGCAATTGTCGTGTTTCGTCGATCCCACGGGGCGCGGCTCCAATCCCCGCATGATCAACGCCGTCGCCGCCTATTGCGGTGTTCACCTGGCTTCGCCTGTCGAGATTGTGGAAGGCCAAGAACTAGCCCAACAGAGAATCGGCGGGCCTGTAGTCTCCGCGAGCATGCTGCAGGCCGTTCAGGACATCACTGGCAGCAGTGTTTTCGTGGCGAGGGAACTCGGCAAAGTAACGGGTTTGACCGCCTTTTTCTTGCTCCGTCCCGAAGGCATGCGAGCTTTCGCTGAGCGGCGCTTCGACACCGTAGACGTAAATCTGGACTACGTTTGCCGCCCGCGCGAGGCGCCTGCCGGCGGGTACGCTTGGGGGTTCGTGGCCTCCACGGATCGGGCCGCAGGCCGGGTCGTCAAAGCCTCGCTCGCGATACGGGAGACGTTGTTCTGGAACCTGGGCGGCTACACGCGCGCGGCCACAGATGACGGTGCGCGCCTGGTCTATGGTTCGTTAGGTTTCACTCCAGTCCCAGGCGATGCGACGCTCGCGCAGTACGCTCCACGGGAAGCACCCTTCGCAGGTCTAGCCCTGCCACGGGCGGCATGAGGAGGGACGGAGTGCGCAACAACTCTGTCTCCGTGGATGTGGTGCGCGGACTTGACCAGTGGTTCGCGGCGCACGCGGTGCGCGCTGTCGTCTATGTGGGCGAGCAAGATTATGGCTTCGCCGAGGAATTTGACGGAGGCGACCTCACAGGCGCGAGCCACATCATCGCCAGAGAGCAGGGCGAGCCTGTCGGCGCGTGCCGCATTCGCTGGTTTGCGGAATTCGCAAAGCTGGAACGTGTGGCGGTCAAACGCGCCCATCGGTCTGGCCATATCTCGCGCGCGCTTTGGCGCGCTGCCTCTGAACTCGCCGCGCGCAAAGGCTATCGCTACATGCTCGGGCACCTTGAGCGGTCGCTGCTGCCCTTCTGGGCCCGCCTTGGAGATTTCAAACCCCGCGATGGCCGCGAAACGTACTCGATAAATGGACGCGAGTTCGTGGAGGCGATCGCCGAGCTCGCGCCTCACCCCCGCGCGATCAGCTTGGCGTCGCCGCCTACGGCGCTGCTTGACGGCGACGCCCTCATGGGGTGGCCGATGGCGAGGGCTTCATGATCGGCCAGCCAACGCTCCTGTGCCTCAACATGAGGCGAGAACAGTTCGCCAATGTGCGGACAAAAAGCTTCGGAGGTGTCGCCGAGACGATGGAGGCGGCGCGCGCCGGCGGTTGGAGGGTGTTGCACGCGCATACGAGGCGCGCGCCGTCGCCGGCGCTTGGGCAAGGAACTTTGCCGGGCTTTGAGCCCCGCGCCAACGAGGCGGTTATCGCGCTACCCGGGGCGGACGTGTTTTCCGACGCCTACCTCATGGAGGCGGGGCGTTCACACAGGCCTGACTGCCTGCATCTGATCGGTGCGATGTTTTCTCGTTGTGGCTTGGCCAGCATCTTGGCGGCGCAAGAAGCAAGGCTGCCGGTCAATATCATTGGCGACGCATGCGTCACGCCGGACTTCGAACCCATTGCAGCCGAACAAGTGCTGCGATTGGCGGCGGCAGACGCGGCGACGCGCGTCGTCTCGCATTGCCCAAGTGTCGTATCAGGTGGGGAGAATGTCATATGTCTGGAGAGTTGGCGCACGTGACGCGTTCAGGGAAAAAAGCTGGTGGCGTCTTGACCAGCGCCGTCCAAGCCTCCGCGGGCTTGCAGGCGCTGCGAACATTGCGGCGGCTCGTGACCGCTGCGCGTTCAACAACCAATTTGTTGGAGGTGCGCGATAACGAAAGCAAGCAAGACCTGCTGGATTCGCTTGCGCTTGCCGAACTCAGCGTCTTGAGGATGCTTGCAGACGAAGGCGAGTAGTCGCGCGGCGCTACTTCTTGCGGCCGGCGTTGAGGGCTGAATAGCCGCTCATCGTGCGCGCGATGTCCAAGACGAGCCGGCGTCCATCGGGATTGAGGCGCGCCAGCGCTGGGATCATGTCCGCGAGAGTCGGGTCATCCATGGGGTTCGCGTCTTGGCCGCCGGACTTCGTGCGCGGCATGAGCGCGGTGATCTGCACGTCCAGGGTTTGCGTAATCCGATAGAGCATGGATGCCGAAACGCGATTGACGCCTTTTTCGTATTTCTGGATTTGCTGGAATGTAACGCCAATGGCCTCGGCCAATTGCTCTTGGCTCATGCGAAGTTCGAGACGGCGCGCGCGGATGCGCGCCCCAATGTGACGATCAATGTCGCTGGCGGCGCGCGGATCGGCGCGTACGACGCTTGGCTTGGCCAAGGATGTTCTCCCTCTCGTTCAAAGTGAACATGACGAATTGCTGACGCTTTGGCCACGGATAACTTGTCGCTGAGGGCAATTTTGTGGAACTCAGAGGGGTTTACGGCACGGAAAGCTGGCTCTCTTGTCGGCGATACTGAGGCTTTGCTGGAATAGCCTGGCGGCGCTTGAACAAGCGCCTGAGCCGGTGGGCCGGTCTCTGGATGGTGCGGTGGGCGGGCGAAGCTGTAGAACGAGAACGACTCGGCGCCTGAGGAGATGATCGGATGACCGTTATGATCTGGGCCACCGTGCTTGCGATCTTGTTGTTCGGGATCGTGATCATCTTCAACGGTCTCGTGGGGCGCCGCCAGATGGTGCGCAACGGCTGGGCCGACATCGATGTGCAGCTAAAGCGCAGGGCCGATCTCATTCCGCGCCTAGTGGACACAGTGAAGGCTTACGCCTCCCACGAACGTCAGTTGTTCGAGGAAGTGGCGAGCCGGCGCGCCTTGGCGCAGGAGGCTGGGAGCGATCCAGCAGCCCGCGGCGCCGCCGAGAGCGAATTCTCAAGGCCGGTGGCGCGGTTGATGGCATTGGCCGAAGCGTACCCGGAACTCAAGGCCAACCAGAATTTCCTGGAGCTGCAGAAGGAGCTCGCCGACACCGAGGGCAAGATTGAAATGGCCCGGCGCTTCTTCAACGGCGCGGCGCGCGAACTGAACACGGCCGCCGAAACATTCCCGGGGAACCTGATCGCTGGGCTATTTGGGTTCCAGCAAACGGCTTATTTCGAGATCGAGACTGCCGATCGCGCTGCGCCTTCCGTGTCGATGGGGCAAGGCTGATGCGTGTGCTTGCGCTTGGCGCTTTTTTCCTTGCCGTCGCGCTGGCGGCTCCAGCGCTGGCGCGCGAGCAGATCGAGCGGTTTGACGTTGTCATCGACGTGGAAACCGATGGCGATATCGTCGTTACCGAAACCATCGAGGTGAACGCAGAGGGCGCGGAAATACGCCGCGGCATCTTTCGGGACCTGCCGCGCTTCTTTGAAAGCGGGGGCGATAGGCTTCCATATCAATATGATGTGGAGAGCGTGCAGCGCGACGGCATGAATGAGCCGTTCGAAACCAGCACTGAGGGCAATGCATTTCGCGTACGCGTGGGCGATCCCGATGTGTTCCTGACGCCGGGCCGGCACGTGTATGAGCTGCGATACGGGGTCAAGAACCAAGTCAGATATTTCGACACGTATGACGAAGTCTACTGGAACGTCACCGGCAATTATTGGGCTTTTCCCATCGCCAGCGCGCGTGCGACGGTCGTGCTGCCGCCGGGCGCGCGCGTTACGGCGCAAGCCGCCTATACGGGCTCGCTTGGCGCGCAGGGGCGTGACTATGCCTACGCTGCCGATGGAGACCGCTACACGTTCGCCGCGACGCGAGAGCTGGCGACCGGCGAGGGACTGACCGTCGCGCTCGGCTTCGCAAAGGGCGTCATCGATCCGCCTTCGAGCACAGACCGTGGCTGGCTCTGGTGGCAGCGCAACGGCGCGTTGGCGATCCTGCTTGCCTCACTCGGCGGGCTGGCGTGGTTCCTGTATCGGAGTTTTGACAAGAGCGGACGAGACCCTGTGAAAGGGCCCGTGTTTCCTCGTTATGAGGCGCCCGAAGGATACTCCCCCGCCGCGGCGCACTACATCTACTATCGTGCGCTCAATGGGCACCGCGCGTTGATCGCGACGTTGATGAACCTGGCGGTGAAGGGGCGGCTAAGCATTGACGCTTCCGACAAGCACACCACGGGTTTAGCCCGCGCGCCTGGCGCCGGGACTGGGGCAGGCTTATCGGAAGAGGATCTGGCCCTGGAGAGCAACCTTCTGGGAAGCGCCGGCGTGAAAGTTGTCGGCGGGCGCTACGATCCAGCGTTCACAGCTGCGTACGCGAGCTTTCGAAGCAAGCTGGGAACAAAATACGGGGCGCCGTATTTTCGCTGGAACGCCGGGTACACCATCGTTGCGCTCATCGCCTCAATCGTTGTTGTGGTTATCGCCGCCAAGCAGACTCACAATTGGACGCTTTGGCACACGCTTGGCGTCGTCGGTTTGGCGGGGCTGAATGTCGCCTTCATGTATTTCATGCCCGCTCCAACGCCGCGCGGTCAGCAAACGCGCACGGAGATCGAGGGGTTCAGGCTTTACCTGGAGACGGCCGAAAAGCTGCAGCTGAATTCCGCCACCGTTGGCGGGCCGCCGCCTATGACCGCGGAGCGTTACGAGCGCTTCCTTCCCTATGCTGTGGCGTTGGGGGTCGAGAAGCCCTGGACCAGGCACTTTGAGAGGCTGATGCCCGAGGAAGCGGCGCGCTACCGACCGGTCTGGATGAGCGGGGGAACGCACCATTCTCTTGGCGATTTCAACAATTCAGTGATCGCCAGCATGAATTCGGGCGTCACTTCTGCGATGCCGCAAAGCTCCAGTTCCTCCGGTTCGGGCGGAGGCGGCTCGTCCGGCGGCGGCGGCGGCGGCGGCGGCGGCGGCGGTTGGTAGCGGCCTCAGCGGGCGTAGGTGACGCCGCCATCGACGATCAGCGTCGAGCCAACAACGTAATCGCCTGCGCGCGAAGCCAGGTATATGGCGGCGCCCGCCATGTCTTCGGTTGTGCCGATGCGCCTGGCGGGGATGGCCTGTGAAACGGCCTCAGCATGGTCGCGCGCCATGCGGTTCATGTCCGACGCAAAAGCGCCGGGCGCTATGGCGCTTACGGCGATGCCATCGCCGATCAGGCGCAACGCCATGCGTTTGGTCATGTGAATGAGGCCCGCTTTGCTGGCGGCGTACGAATAGGTCTCCATGGGATTGACCGAAACGCCATCGATTGAAGCGACATTTATCACCTTGGCGAGGCGCCCCTTGGCGGCGCCGGCGCTGAGGGCGCCGTGCAGGGCTTGGGTGAGGAAGAAAGGCGTCTTCATGTTGAGATCGACGACTTTGTCCCAGCCATCTTCTGGGAAGTCGTCGAAGGGAGCGCCCCAGGCCGCGCCCGCATTGTTGACCAAGATGTCGAGAGTCTGTTCGCGTTCGAGAAAGGCCTTCGCCATGGCCTTGGCGCCATCGGCGCCTGAGACATTTCCTGCGAGCGGCAAGCAAGGGCCTATGTTCGATAGCTCAGTCGCTGTTTCTTCAAGCGCCGCGCCTTTGCGCGCCGTGATGTAGACCTTGGCGCCTTGATGCAGGAATCCCTCGGCGATCATTTTCCCGATGCCGCGGGAGCCGCCGGTGATGAGAGCCACGCGTCCCGAGAGCGAGAACAGGTCCTTCACGGTTCAGTCCTTTTTTTGCGCGGCCATCAAGGCGTCATCCATGTCGCGGGCGCGCTTGGCGGCTGGGCGCGCCTGCAAGCGCTCGGAATAACTGACGAACTCCGGGCGCTTTTCGAGCCAACCGAACTGGAGGCCCCAGCCGATCTGCGCACCGACATAAACGTCGGCGGCGGTGAAGCGGTCTCCCGCGATGAATTCCCTTCCGGCCACCGCATTTTCCAGCGCATCAACGACCTCGGGCAGAGAGCCGTAGCCGGCCATGCCCTTGCGCTCCGGGGGCACTACGACGCCAAGTGCGCTGTTGGTGCTGGCGGCCTCCACGGGGCCCGCCGCGAAAAACATCCATCGATAATATGAAGCGCGATCCCTGAGTGTGGCCGGCGTCAGATTGGCTTGCGGAAACGCGTCCGCTAGGTAGGCGCAAATCGCCGCCGCTTCCGTGACGATCGCTTCGCCATGCTTGATCGCGGGCACTTTGCCCATCGGGTTGACGGCCAGGTATTCGGCGGCCTTCATCGACGTGCCGTAGTCGAGCAGCTTGGTTTCGTATGGCTGGCCGACCTCTTCGAGCATCCAGCGCACGATGCGTCCACGCGACATCGGGTTGGTGAAGAAGGTGAGTGTGTCGGCCATGAGAAAACTCCGCGGTTGCGCGCTGCACCTCGCGCGCGGGCGTTGATCAAGTCAAGCGTGAGGGGGCATAAGGCGCCTATGGCGAAGGCGAAGCAAATTACGCTCTACGGCATCAAGAACTGCGACACGATGAAGAGGGCGCGCGCGTGGCTGGATGAGCGCGGCGTCGCCTACAGGTTTCATGACTACAAGGCAGAAGGGATCGATGCCGCCACCCTGGACCGTTGGGCCGGCGAGGTTGGGTGGGAGGCTTTGCTCAACCGTGCGGGCACGACCTTCCGGAAGCTGAGCGAACAGGACCGGGAAAGCCTCACGGCCAAGAAGGCCCTGGCGCTCATGCGGGCCAATCCTTCCATGATCAAGCGCCCGGTGCTCGAGGTTCCGGGGAGGATTACGGTTGGCTTCAAGGCCGAGGTCTACGAACGGGAGGTCGGCTGAACCGCCCTCCTGCGCTATTTTTGAGGCTGGCGAGCGCCGCCCAGATCATGACACAAGTGTGGCCGGGCGCGCGCGTGGGGCCCTGTCCTGCATCCAATCCACCCTCGATGCGCATCTAACAAACAAATGGGGCGATTAGACCCCGGGCTATGGAGACCCCAATGGATGCGGAAATAGTTGTTCCGTTTGTGTTTTTTGCCTTCCTGGCGGCCATCATTTTGGGGCCGATCTGGCTGAGGGAGCGCACCAAACAGTCTGCACATCAGCTTATTTCTCAAGCACTTGAGAAGGGCCAGGCGCTTGATCCAGCCCTGATGCGCACCCTAACGGACGGCGCCCAACGCCAGCCTCAGGACAAGGCGCGCCGCAGCTTGGGCAGCGGTATTGTGCTCCTGGCGCTCGCCGGCGGGTTTGTGGGCGCCGGTTACGCCATTGGCGAGACCTCCGGCAGCAGCGAAGCGTTCCATGGCATGCTGGTGCCTGCCGCGATCCTCGGAGCGCTGGGCGTCGCCTTCGTTCTTCTCGCCATCGTCGATTATGCGACTAAGAAGAAGGATGAATGAGTGGTGAGAAGTGGCCGCACGGTTCCTCAATCTGGCTCAGGCGAGCGAGGCCGCGCTGATCGTCGCCGCGCAGGCCAAGGATCAGGCGGCCTTCGGGGAGCTTGTGAAGCGGCGCCAGGGATGGGCCCGGGCCTTGCTGAGGAGGATGTGCAATAGCCACGCTGAGGCTGACGATCTTGCTCAAGATGCGTTCATCAAGGCGTGGGATAGATTGAAGGACTTGGAAACCCCGGCGGCTTTTCCGGGTTGGTTTAGGAGAATTGCGGTCACGACATTTCTGATGGCCAAGCGACGCCAGAAAGCGGTGTTTGAGGAGATCGACGAAGCGTCTCCCATCGCATCCGAGGACTCGACGCCCGAAGCGGCGGCTGGTGCGAAGATTGATCTGGAGAAGGCGCTTGCAAGATTGTCGGATGCGGAAAGACTATGTGTGACGCTCAATCACGGAGAAGGGCTGAGCCACGCTGAAATTGTAGACATCACCGGTCTTCCCCTCGGCACGGTGAAATCACATGTTCTAAGGGGGACGGACAAACTGAGACGGCTATTGGAACCGGCGACATGACTGATTTTGACGCCCTTTTGAAGCGCTCCTTCGCGGAAGCACACGAACCAGCAGACGATGGCTTTGCGGCCTCTGTGTCGCATGGCGTTGCGCGCCGCGAGGCGATGGCGAAGGTGCTCTCGGGAGTCCAGATCGTATTCACTATTTTGGCGGCCGCGACGCTGGCTTACGCCGGATGGCTCATCGCTATGGCGCTTGGCGCAGAGCGGCTGCTGACTTTTGCCGGAGACGGCGTTGGAAGTGCGCGTGCGGCGCTCAGCACGGCGCCTTCAACAGGCGAGGTCGCGACTGGCTTTCTGAGGTCGCTGAGCGCGGGCATGTCTCAAATCCTGCTGATCTCGGCGGCGCTGGCCGGCGGCGCGGTGGCCTACAGAGCGTCCCAAGACTGACCTGAGGCGCGCCTCGCTGGCGACAACGCTGGCGCTGCAGCGCAGCAAAGGCTACCAGGGCCTGAGCAGTCACGAGGTTCCGCCCGATGTCGCGCCACACCGAAATCCGCCGCCTGACAGCGCCGGACATCCACGGCCGCAAGGGCGGCGAACCCATCGTTTGCCTTACCGCGTACACAGCGCCCATGGCGGAAATCCTGGATTCCCATTGCGACGTGCTGCTGGTCGGCGACAGCGTCGGAATGGTCGTCCACGGGCTCCCCAGCACGATAGGTGTGACCATGGAGATGATGATCCTTCATGGCCAGGCCGTCATGCGCGCCGCCAAGAGGGCCATGGTGGTGGTGGACATGCCCTTCGGCTCCTACGAAGCCAGCGCGGAAGTCGCCTATGCCAATGCCGCGCGCATTCTTAAGGAGACCGGGGCGCAGGCGGTCAAGGTCGAGGCCGGCCCGACGATCGCCCCTACGGTCAAGTTTCTGGTCGATCGGGGGGTGCCGGTCATGAGCCACGTGGGCCTGCTGCCACAGGCTGTGAACGTCGATGGGCGCTTCCGGGCGAAGGGCCGGGAGCAGCAAGAACGCGCCGAGATCCTGGCGGCCGCCCGGGCCTCTGACGAGGCGGGAGCCTTCGCCATCGTTGTTGAGGGGGTGGATGAAACGCTCGCCCCCGAAATAACGGCTGCCGTGAAGGCGCCCACAATCGGAATTGGGGCCTCGGCAGAATGCGACGGCCAGGTCCTGGTTGTGGACGATATGCTTGGCCTGTTCGGGTGGACCCCTAAATTTGTCCGCCGCTACGCCAATTTGAAGGAAGAGATCGACAAGGCCGCGGCTGGGTACGCCGCCGACGTCCGGGCCCGCCGTTTTCCTGCCGCAGCCGAGACCTATTCCCTCAGCAAGGCACGGCAAGCCCGCGTTGCCCAGGGCGACAAGCGCGGCTAGCTTGCCGCCGATTTTGGGGGCGGGTTCGCGCTGCTGCGGGCCAGATCAGGGTCAGGATACCGGCGCGTGAGCAACGAGAGTGATAGTTTCATCCAGGAAGTCGATGAGGGCCTGCGGCAGGACCGCATGCTCGAAATCGGAAAGAAATATGGGCCGTGGCTCATCGGCGCCTTCGTCATCGTGCTGGCCGTCGTAGGCGGATGGCAAATCTGGCGAGATCAGCAAATCAGATCGGCGCGGGCGCAGTCCGACCGGTACGCCGCCGCTCAGGAACTGGCGCAGCAAGGCAATCTGGACGAAGCCAAAGCTGCATTTGAGCGCCTCTCCAGCGAAGGCCCGGATTCATACCGGACGCTGGCGCGCCTGGAGCACGCTTCGCTGGTTGCGCAAGGGGGCGATCTTGAAGCGGCGCTTTCTGAATTTGACGCAGCAGCGGCTGCCGCGCGCGACCCGCTCATGCGTGAGACCGCGCAGCTGCGCGCCGCCTACATCGCCGCCGACACCCAAGATTTCGCTGCGCTGCGCACGCGCTTGCAGCCGCTTATCGATTCCGGCGGGCGCCTCTCTTATCTGGCCAAGGAACTGCTGGCCATTGAAGCGTGGGAGGCGGGAGATACCGACCTCGCCCGCTCGACACTGCAGGACCTGACGCTCGCATTTGACGCGCCGGATTCGATGCGCCAGCGCGCGCAGGTCGCGCTGAGCGTGATCGGAGCTCCGCCCGAACAACAACAAGAC
Source organism: Hyphomonadaceae bacterium (assembly GCA_041398345.1). Taxonomy (GTDB): domain Bacteria; phylum Pseudomonadota; class Alphaproteobacteria; order Caulobacterales; family Aquidulcibacteraceae; genus Vitreimonas. The sequence goes on from JAWKUY010000012.1 coordinate 63,675, forward strand.
TCAGCGGATAGCGCTGATGCTCCCCCAGCGCCCTCCGAAGGAGAAAGCAAATGAAGCCATTGCGTCCTATCGCCGTCATCGCGGCCGCCGCTGCGTTGTCGGCGTGCTCGACGGTGAGCCGGATCGGCGACGCCGTGTGGCCGTTCAATGGCGGCGATTCATCGGGGCCACAAAATTCTGTGCCGCAGGATGGGCGTGTTTCAATCTTGGCGTTCGACCAGGATTTGACCCCTGACGCGGCTTTGGCGGCGCAAGTCATCGCTGTGCCGCCCGCGGTTCAGGTCACGGAGTGGCCGCAACCGGGCGGAGCGGCCGACAATGCGCCGCCGCAATCAACCGGGGCGGCGATTTTGGAGCGTGCCTGGCGCGCCGACCTTGGAGCTGGATCAAACAATCGGGCGCAGATCGCGGCGCCGCCGGTAATCGCCTATGGCACACTCTATTTTCTGGACGCCGACCACCGCGTGCACGCTGTGAACGCCATGGACGGCGCCCGCCGTTGGGATGAACGGCTGCGCCCACACACGGGCCATGATCGTGTCGCCCGGGGCGGGGGCGTGGCCACAGGCGACGGCCGCGTCTATGTGACGACGGGTTTTGGGTTCATCGCCGCGCTTGACGCTTCCAACGGCAATGAAATTTGGCGAACCCAAGCCGATGCGCCATTTCAATCCGCGCCGACGTTTGCCAATGGCCGCGTCTACGCGGTCACCAATGACAGCGAGCTGATCGCCTACGACGCCGCGACCGGCGACGTGGCGTGGAATTTCCAGGCCATTGCAGAACCGGCGCGTATTCTTTCGGCACCCAGCGTGGCCGTCGATGGCGAGACTGTTGTCGCGCCGTTTGCGTCCGGCGAAGTCGTGGCGCTGCTCTCCGCCAACGGACGGCGGCTTTGGTCGGACTCGCTTTCGCGATCGGGCCGGCTGACCTCACTCTCGGCCATCAATGATATTGCGGGCCGGCCCGTGGTGGATGGTGGCGCGGTCTATGGCGCCAGTCACTCCGGCGTGCTCGCGGCGATCGATCTGCTCAGCGGTCAGCGCATGTGGGCGCGCAGCTTTGCATCTACGCAAACGCCCTGGGTGGCTGGCGACGTGCTGTACGCTGTCAGCGTCGACGGCGAACTCGCGGCGTTCGATCGCAGGACCGGCAACGTCTATTGGGTCTCGCAGCTGCGGCGCTTCCGCAACGAGGCGGAACGCAAAGGACGCGTCGCTTGGGTTGGTCCCATCATGATTGGCGGGCGCCTGGTGTTGGCGAATTCCGAGGGCGATGTGGTCGCGGTTGCTCCTGCAAGCGGGCAAACGCTCGCGACGGCCGATGTCGGACAGCCGGTTTTCATTCCGCCGATCGCGGCCAACGATCAAATCTATATGGTTACCGACGAGGCCCGCCTCGTCGTGTTGCGTTGATGTCCGCCGCCCATGACGATCAAGCTCGCGATCGTCGGGCGGCCGAATGTTGGCAAATCGACGCTCTTCAATAGGCTAGCAGGCAAACGTCTGGCGATCGTGGATGATACGCCCGGCGTCACCCGCGACCGGCGCGAGGCGCAGGGTCGGCTCGGCGACCTGGATTTCATCCTGATCGACACGGCGGGTTTCGAGGACGCCACCGACGCGTCCCTGGAAGCGCGCATGCGCGCGCAAACGGAGCAAGCCGTTCGCGACGCAGACGTTATTTTGTTCTTGATTGACGCGCGCGCTGGTGTGACGCCGGTTGATGAAGCATTCGCGGCGTTGTTGCGGCGCGCTGACAAGCCGATTGTGCTTGCCGCCAACAAGGCCGAAGGGCGCGCGGGCGATGTGGGTCTGAGCGAGGCTTACGGATTGGGCTTCGGCGAGCCCGTCGCGCTCTCGGCGGAACACGGCGAAGGCATGAGCGAATTATTCGCGGCGATTGCAGCGCACGCGCCCGTGCCTGGAGAAGATGGCGCGCCCAAAGCGGCGAGGCCGATACACTTGGCTGTCGTGGGCCGGCCGAATGCAGGCAAATCCACACTGGTGAATGCGCTGATCGGTGAAGATCGCCTCCTCGTGGGCCCTGAGGCCGGGATCACGCGTGACTCCATCGCTATCGACTGGCAGTGGCGCGACAAGCCGTATCGGCTGATCGACACGGCCGGCATGCGCAAAAAGGCGAAGGTCCAGGCCAAGCTCGAGCGGCTTTCGGTCGCCGATACTTTGCACGCAATCTGCTTCGCAGATGTGTGCTTGCTGGTGATGGATGCGCGCGACGCCTTCGAGAAGCAGGACCTCACCATCGCAGATCTCGTGATCCGCGAAGGACGGGCGCTCGTGTTCGTATTGGCCAAATGGGATGAGGTGGCGGATACGCGCGCCACGTTTGAGGAGCTCAAGCTGACGGCGCGCGAGAGCCTGCCGCAGGCGCGCGGCGCGCCGATCGTGACTGTGGCGGCGCAATCGGGCGTCGGCCTGGATCGATTGATGAAGTCAGTCGAAGAGGCGCACGGCGATTGGACGGCGCGCGTGAAGACCAAGGATCTGAATGAGTGGCTTTACGCGACAATTGCGCGGCACCCGCCGCCGGCAGTTCGCGGTAAGCGCATCAAGCCGCGTTACCTCACTCAGATCAAGGCGCGTCCTCCTACCTTCGTGTTGATCGCATCGCGCGCGGAAGAAATGCCAGAGAGCTACAAGCGCTACTTGGTCAACGGGTTGCGTGAGGCGTTCGGGCTGCATGCCGCCCCCATCCGCCTGATCGTAAAGGCGGGCAAGAATCCGTTCGCAGAAAACGACTAGCGGCGCGAGATCTCGCGTGTTGGGATCAGCGCCCGAGGGAGAGTGGATCGATGCGCAAGGCTTGGGCGGCGGTGTTGTTAGGCGGTCTGGCGGCGGGAACACTTGATATTCTCTACGCCTTCTTGGTCTACGGGCCGTTGAGTTATGGCGTCACTCCTTTGCAGGTGCTGCAGTCGGTAGCCGCGGGCTGGATGGGGCGAGAGGCGGCGCGGGCCGGAGGTGTAGAATCGGCTGCGCTTGGGCTTGCCACGCATTTCATGATCGCGACGATCATGGCCGGTGTGTTTGTGGCGCTCGCAGCGCGCATCAGAACTTTGACGCGGCGCGCTTTGCTGTGCGGGTTTCTGTACGGTTTGGTTCTCTATGCTGTGATGAACTATGTCGTCGTTCCGCTGTCCTCCGCGGGCGCGGGAGGGCATTTCCCCACCGACTGGGGCGATGCGGTTGAGCGGTTGCAACGCTCGTTCAGTCGCGTCAAAACCGACGACGCGTATCCTTGGATGATCTGGGGCACAATCTTCACCCACACAGTGCTGGTCGCGATGCCCGTTGCGCTGATCGCCAAGCACTTTCAGAGAGACTGAGCGGCGGCCCAGCCACTGGACCAAGCCCACTGGAAATTGTAGCCGCCGAGCCATCCCGTCACATCGACGGCTTCGCCGATGAAATAGAGCCCCGGCACGGTGCGGCATTCCATTGTTTGCTGCGAGAGCGCGTTTGTATTGACGCCGCCCGCCATCACTTCGGCTTTTGCGTACCCCTCCGTGCCATCGGGAACGAGCTGCCAGGCTTTGAGCGTGCCCATGGCGTCGATCAACGCGGTGTCTTTCATGTCGCCGAGCGCGCCCTGCGGCAGTCTTTGGCTAAGGGCGGCGGCAAGGCGCTCTGAAAGGTTCTCGGTAAGAATGCTCTTGATGGCAGCCTTTGGACGTGCGCGCTTGCGTTGGGCGAGGTGATCGTCGCTGGCATCCGGCAGCCAATCGATCGCGATGGCATCGCCGAGGCGCCAGTATGAAGAAACTTGCAGGATGGCGGGCCCCGAGAGCCCGCGATGTGTAAACAGCGCCGCCTCAGGGAACGAGGCCCTGCCAGCGCTTGCGCGCACATTGGCGGAAACGCCGCTCAACGTGCGCATCCAGGCAAGGTCGCTCTCGCCGAACGTGAGTGGAACGAGGGCTGGCCGCGTAGCCATGACGGGCACGCCGAATTGGCTGGCCACATCGAAGGCGAAACCGCTGGCGCCAAGTTTGGGGATGGAGAGGCCCCCGCTAGCGATGACGAGCGATGCCGCTTCAAATGCGCCCGTGCTGGTTTGCACGCAGTAGCAGTCATTGCGACGGACGCCGGTGACGCGGCAGCCGGTTCGGATGTCAACGGCAGCGCATTCATCAAGCAGCATGCGCACGATCTTTGTTGCCGAACGAGCGCCCTCGCAGAAGAGTTGACCTAGCGCCTTCTCGTAGAAGGCGATGCCGTGCTTGCGCACAAGCGCAACAAAATCGTGTTGGGTATGGCGTGACAGCGCCGAGCGGGAAAAATCGGGATTGGCGGACAGAAAGCGGTCGGGCGCGCAGTGCAGATTGGTGAAGTTGCAGCGTCCGCCGCCGGAGATCAGGATTTTGGCGCCAGGCTCATTATTGTGTTCAAGGATCAGAACACGGCGGCCACGCTGGCTGGCGTGGGCAGCGCAGTAAAGGCCCGCAGCGCCAGCTCCGATGACGATGGCGTCGTATTTCAACGCTCGAACTGCACCCACGCGCCATTTTCCTGATAGGCGGGCTCCATCATGTCAGCGATTGCGGGAGCGACGTCTTCCGGCGTGGGCAGCGTGCTCGGATCTTCGCCGGGAAACGCCTTGGCCCGCATGGGCGTGCGCGTCGGACCAGGGTTGAACAGGTTGGCTTTGATGTTGGTGACGTTGAGTTCGCCCGCATAGCAGAGGACCAGGGCGTCGAGCGCGGCTTTGGAGGCTGCGTACGCGCCCCAATAGGCGCGCGGGTTTCGTGCCGCGCCGGACGTGAGGAAAACGGCGCGTCCGGCGTCTGATTCGCGCAGGAGCGGGTGTAGCGCTCGGATCAGCCGCTGGTTCGCGAGATAATTCACGGCGATGGTCTCATCCATCGCCCGCGGCGATATTTGATGTGCGGGCGCCAGCTCGCCGAGCACGCCGGCGCACGCGGCCAGGGCGTCGAGCTTGCCGAAGCGCTCAAACAGCGGCGCGGCCAGCTGATCGATGGAAGCTGTGTCTTTCAGGTCGATTGGAATTAACGTCGCTTCGCCGCCCGCGGCGCGGATATCGTCATCAAGTTGTTCAAGCGCTTTCTGGGCGCGCGCCAGCGCGACCACGCGCCAGCCCCGGCGTGCGAGTTCGAGCGCCACCGCGCGGCCAATGCCGCGCGAGGCGCCAGTAACGAGCGCAAGTCGTCTGTCGTGCACGGGCGTCACTCCGCCGCGTTCTCGGCCAGGAGTGAAAGCTGGAAGTCGCGCTCTGCGCGCTCGCTGGAAAGATCCAGAAGCGGCGTGGGGTAGTCGCCGGTAAAAGCGTGGTCAGTGAATTGGGGGTTGATTGGATCGCGCTTCTTTTCGCCCATCGCCCAATAGAGGCCATCGACCGAGAGGAAGCCCAAGGTGTCCACGCCCAGCGATTTGCGCATTTCCTCGAGCGTCATTTGCGCGGCCATCAGCTCGGATAGGGCCGGCATATCGATGCCGTAAAAATCAGGATGCTTGATTGGGGGCGAAGCGCTGCGGAAATGAACCTCGCGCGCCCCGGCCTCACGGACCATTTGCACGATCTTCTGGGAGGTTGTGCCGCGAACGATGCTATCGTCCACCAGCACTACGCGCTTGTCCTTCAGCACCCCGCGGTTGGCGGCATGCTTCAGGCGCACGCCCAGCGCGCGGATTTCCTGCTTCGGCTGAATGAATGTGCGGCCCACGTAGTGATTGCGGATGATGCCGAGTTCGTACGGGCAGCCGCTCTCGGCGGCATAGCCCATGGCTGCTGGAACGCCAGAGTCCGGAACCGGCACTATTACGTCTGCTTCGACGCCCGTTTCCTTGGCTAGGCGGCGTCCCATGCGCTTGCGAATGTCGTAGACGGAGCGCCCATCGACGGTGGAGTCTGGCCGCGCGAAGTAAACAAATTCGAAGATGCATGGGCGCGCCTTGCGGCGCGGAAATGGGAAGTGGCTTTCAATGGAAATCTCGCCGCTTGGCGCGCGCGTGGCCACGATGACTTCGCCGGGTTCGATTGTGCGCACGAAGCGCGCGCCGATCATGTCGAGCGCGCAGGTCTCGGAGGCAAGGATGGTTGCGCCCGCGCGTTCGCCCAGCACGAGCGGACGAATGCCGATGGGGTCCCGCGCCCCGATCATCATGTGTTCCGTCAACGCGACCAAAGCGTATGCGCCCTGGATATCGTGGAGGGCCTCCACGAAGCGCTCCACGACCTTCGCCTTCTTTGATTTGGCGATGAGCTGGAGGATGCACTCGGTGTCGGATGTCGATTGGAAGATCGAACCGTTCTCAACAAGGCGCTCGCGTAGATCGCGGGCGTTGGTGAGGTTGCCGTTATGGGCGATTGCAAACCCGCCTAAGGCGAGATCGGCGAATAGCGGCTGCGCGTTACGCAATATGGTGCCGCCCGAGGTGGCGTAACGGGTGTGGCCGATTGCGGACGCGCCCGGAAAGCGCTCCGGCACCTGCTTCGAGAAATGTTCGCCGACGAGCCCGAGGTAGCGCTCATGGTGGAAGCGGCCATCGAAGCTGACCATGCCGCAGCCTTCCTGGCCGCGGTGCTGGAGCCCGTGCAGGCCAAGGGCGGTAAGGACGGAGGCGTCTTCCGATCCAAAGACCCCAAAGACGCCGCACTCTTCGCGCGGCTTGTCGTCAAACTCCCATTTATCCGCCGGGTCCGCCGGCGCCTGGTTGAAGTGGAGAGAGTGGCGCTCGGCGGTCATGGGTCCTCAGGTTGGCGGAGCCTGGGTTTGGGGCTCGGACGTCTGCGGTTCGGCCGGCGGAATCGGCGCCGACTCGCCGCGGCGATGTTCAATCATATCACGGGCGCGGTCGCGAGCCTGTGGCAGCACCGCCTCCAGGGCAGAAGCGACACCGTCATAGATAGGGTACGTTCGGGCTCCGCGAATAGCATCTTGCATGGGATCGGTGGCCGAAGGGTTTTCGGCGGACGTCTGGCGCATCAGCAACACGAACAGGGACACCACCAAGATGCCCCTCAGGATGCCGAAGGCGAGGCCTGCCGCGCGGTCGAAGCTGCCAATCTCGGTCGATTGGTGTGCTGTCTTGGCGACGGTGGACGTGACCACTGTGACGATGACGAAGACGACCAGGAAGATCACCAAACCTGCCGCAACCGAAGCCAGAGGCCCGGAAAGGGGCGTGAAGCTCTCGACCAGCGGGCGCAACATGCCCGCAAAGAAGACAGCGGCGATGGCCGCTCCGATAAAGGCGATGATCGAAAATACCTCGCGAATGAGGCCGCGGGCGAACGCCATGACGCCTGACAGGCCAAGAACGACCAGGGCAGCGAAATCGAACCACGTGAACCCCAGATCCATTCGCCAGCTCCCGTTCTGACACGCCTGTTTCTAGGCGCGCCCTTGTCCGGTCCAACCGATAGACGGGCCTGCGTGGGAAAGAAAGCCTGAGGACAGCGGCAGCTCGTCGATCTAGGGGGGCGACGGGCGACTTGTAACGGTAAGGGGGCCTCCTGGAGGGACGACATGACCAAATCTCGTAATGCCTTGGCCGCCATCGCTATGGTTATCCTGGCCGCCTGCGCAGGCCGCGGCCTGGAGACCGCTCCGGTCGAGCCGCCTCTCGACGCCCCCGGAAGCCAGCTCGGCCCTGGATTGCGTCTCATTCCGGGTGCGCTTCTTCCAGGGCGCGGCCCCGACGGCAACACTGTGGTGTTTGACGCGCCGGAAGGCCTGATCGTGGTGGATACTGGCCGCCACCCATTCATGACCGATCAAATCATCGCCTATGCCCAGGCGCGCAACCAGCCGGTCGCTGCTGTCGTCAACACGCACTGGCACCTGGACCACACAAGCGGCAACGCGCGTATTAAGGCTGCCTATCCTGGAGCGCGCGTCTACGCCACAAACGCGATAGAGCGCGCCCTCACCGGGTTCCTAGCGAGCGACTATCGCCAAGGGCAGGCGGTGATGGCTGATGAGGCCAGCTGGCAGGCGCTTCCTCCTGTGCGCCGCGAAGAGATCGAGCTGTTCATGAGCACGATCGACAACGCCGGCGCATTGCGCCCTGATGTCGTGGTCGGCGCGTCCGGCCCGCTGCGGATCGCTGGGCGCACGCTCGATGTGCATGTCACTGATCACGCCGTTACCGACGCCGACATCTGGATATTCGACACCCGCACCAACACGGCGGTTGTGGGAGACTTGGTGACGCTGCCTGCGCCGTTCCTCGATACGGCCTGTCCGGACCGCTGGAGCGCGGCCTTGGCAGAGGTATGGGCGACGCCGTTCGATTTGGCTGTGCCGGGTCACGGCGCGCCAATGAGGCGCGCGGAATTTGCTGCCTATCGCACAGCCTACGACAACCTGATCGCATGCGTGGGCCGGGAGGACGCGCCGTCTGCGTGCGCGGCCGGCTGGATCAACGACGCCAGCCAATTCCTGCCTGAGGAAGGCGACCGCACAAGCGCACAGCGGCGAGTGGAGTATTATGTCGGGATGCTGCGCGAAAACGGCGGCCGATCCGCCGACTGCCAAGTCACTCCTTGACGCCGACCGCCGCCGCAAGGTCGGCGATGTGGCCGATCTGGCGGACCTTTACGCCGGCGCCCGCGCCAACCTTCTTCTGAGGCGGCGCTAGAGCCTGCGTGAACCCGAGCTTTGCGGCCTCCTTCAGCCGCAAGTCGGCGCGGCCGGCGGGGCGCACCTCGCCGGACAAGGCCACTTCGCCAAAGACAACTGTGCTGTTGGGAAGCGCGTTGTCCGCCAGAGCCGAAATCAGCGCAGCTGCCACGGCTAGATCGGCGGCGGGTTCGGTGATGCGAAGGCCCCCGGCGACCGAGAGGTAAACGTCTCGGCCAGAGAATGAGAGGCCGCAGCGCGTCTCAAGCACGGCGAGGATCATCGCCAAACGTGCAGAATCCCATCCGACCACGGCTCTCCGCGGCGTGCCGTAGGCCGTTGGCGCCGCCAAGGCCTGGATTTCGACCAGCACGGGCCGGGAGCCCTCGACGCCGGCGAAAACAGCAGCGCCTGACGGACGCTCTCCCGCTCCTCCCAGAAACAGGGCCGATGGATTGGGCGTTTCGACAAGGCCAAGCTCGACCATCTCAAATACGCCGATCTCATCAGTGGGCCCGAAGCGGTTCTTAACCGCGCGAAGAATGCGGAACGGCATGCCCCGCTCGCCCTCAAAATAGATGACGGCGTCGACAAGGTGTTCGACGACGCGCGGCCCCGCGATTTGTCCATCCTTGGTGACGTGGCCGACTAGGATGAGAACCGCGCCGGATTTCTTGGCAAAACGCACCAGTTCGTGGGCGCAGGCCCGGACCTGCGCAACGGTGCCGGGGGCCGCTTCAACGCCATCGGCCCACAGCGTCTGAATTGAATCGACGACGACGACGTCGGGCTTCAGCGCCTTGAGGCCATCGAGTATCTTTCGCAGATCGGTTTCTGCGGCGAGGTGCACGCTTGCGTCTGACGCTTTCAGCCTGCGGGCCCGCTCTTGCACCTGGGCCTCGGCTTCTTCGCCGGTGACATAAGCCACGGAGGCGCCGCCGCGCGCCAGCGCCGCCGCCGCCTGCAGCAGCAGTGTCGACTTCCCGACCCCCGGGTCGCCGCCAATCAAAATGGCGGACGCTGGGACGAGGCCTCCTCCACACACGCGATCAAACTCTGAAATCCCTGTCGCGATCCGCGCCGGGGGCTCAGCCGCGCCCGCAAGTTCTACGAATGTCAGGCCCTTGCCCTTTTTGGCGCCGCCCATTGGTGCGGCAAAGGCGCCGGGCACGACGGGGCGCGCAGCCTCCTCGACAAGCGTATTCCACTCCCCGCACGCGTCGCATTTGCCTGCCCACTTCGGCCAGATGGCGCCGCAGGCCTGGCACGTGAACACATGATCGGGTTTGGCCATCGTCGCGTCCTGCGGCGATTCCCCTGCCGGTCCTAACTTGTGGTGGCTCTGCTAGACGCCTCGCGTGAGACGCCGCCAGCGTGTCGTCACAGGGCATACCAATCTGGAGTAGCAGAATCGCAATCTAAGGTATAACGTGCCGCGTCGCCCGAAATCGCTCGGGGGAGGCAGACAAGACATGGCGGCGCCGAAACGAACGATCCTGGCGATCGATGACTCCCTGACCATTCGGGAATTGGTGAATTTCGTGCTCAGCAACGCCGGCTTCAATGTGGTGCTGGCGGAGGACGGGCTTGAGGGGCTGGACGCTCTCGGGCGCTGTGCGCCGGACGTGATCATCACGGACGTCAACATGCCCCGCCTGGACGGCCTGTCTTTCATCGAGCGCGCGCGGACAGAAACGCAAGCGAAGGCGACGCCGATCTTGGTTCTGACCACCGAATCCGGCGCCGAACAGAAAGCCCGTGCCAAGGCGGCGGGCGCCACTGGCTGGATCGTCAAGCCATTCAATCCCGCTCAGCTGATCGAAGCAGTGCGGCGCGTGGCGCCGTGAGGGAAGGCCATGCAGCGAAATCTGAAGTCGGAGCTGACATTCAATTTCGCGAATGCATCGGTTGCGATGATCGACGCCAGTCCAATCTGCATTGAGGTTCTTACCGGCATTCTTTCGGGTTGCGGGTTTCGCCGCATGTATCGCTGCAGCGACCTCCGCATAGGGAGCGACACCATCAAGACCCATTCGCTCGATCTGATACTGATTGATCCCTATGCCTTCGGCGAGGAAGCGTACAAGTTTGTACGCTGGCTTCGCTCGGACCAGCGCGCGCTCAATTCGGGCGCTTCGATCATCATTGTGACGGCTTATACGCGCGTTCACCTCATCAGCGCGGCGCGGCAATGCGGGGCGGACTACGTCATCGCCAAGCCGTTCTCAACCGCTGGCCTGCTTGAGCGCATATTGTGGGTGGCGGAAAGTGAGCGCCGGCACGGAGAGTTGCTGGCGCCGCCTGAATTGGTTTCCAGCTCTGGCAGCGGCATGGAGATGTGGTGAGCGACGCGCCCCAACCCAACAGAAGCCGGCTTGCGCGTTTTCTCAACGCGCCGGGCGGGATGACGCGTGAAGAGGCCAAAGCGCGCGCTGATTCAAAGATCGAACGGCTGCGGCCCCGCTCGGAAGCGGACATGGCCGAAGCGTTGAAATCAATGGCGAACCTTTTGGCCACGTGCGACGGCCCGCCCGACGCGGCAGTTCGCAAGGAGCTGCACCGGTTATCGTGCGTGCTGGTGAGCCTTGGCGGCACGTTTGGGCGCGCCGCGCTGAGCAAGGCCGGGTACTCCCTCTGCCGCCTGCTCGACGAGCTGGGCGAAGGCTGGGATCAGTCGGCTGTGGACGTGCACTTCAACGCAATGCGTCTGCTGTTTACGCCGGGGGCGATTCCCCCCGAGGCTCAAGTCAGGATGGTGGAGGGGCTGCACAAGGTGCGCTCGCGTGTCGTCGCTGAGCGCTCGCCCGGCGCAGATTAGACCAGCGCCTGGATGGGTCCTTCGGCCCTTCCTGCGATGAACTGGTCCACCATGGCGTTGCCGGAGCCGTCGATGGCGGCGGCTGGTCCTCTCCAGACGATCTTGCCGCCGTGCAGCATCGCAATCTCGTCCGCGATCTTGCGCGCGCTCGCCATGTCGTGAGTGATCGACACCGCAGCGCATCTAAGATCTTTCACCATCTCAACGATCAAGTCATTGATCGCATCAGCGGTGATTGGATCGAGGCCCGTGGTGGGCTCGTCGAAGAACAAGATGTCGGGCCTTGCGATGATGGCCCGTGCGAGACCGGCGCGCTTCTGCATCCCGCCGGAAAGTTCGATCGGCCGCACGTCGGCGAATTCGGGACCCAGACGCACCTTGCGCATGGCATCGATGGCGCGGTCGCGAGCTTCACTGCGGGCGACATGGTCGGCGTTGAGAAGACGGAACGCGACGTTTTCCCAAACGCTCAGGCTATCGAACAATGCGCCGCCTTGAAACAGCATGCCGAATTTGCGCATCACTTTGGCGCGGATTTCGCGCGGCATGTGCGTGATGTCCGCGCCATCGACGAGCACTTCCCCCGCGTCGGGCCGCATCAGGCCAAGTGCACACTTGAGCGTCACCGACTTCCCTTGACCCGATCCGCCGATGACGACGAGCGATCGGCCGGGCGCCACATCGAGATCTACGCCGTCAAGCACCTGGCGGCCGCGCAACTTCTTCTTGATCCCGGCGAGTTGGAGTTTGGGCGTGCTCATCCTTTCACTCCACGAAGAATGCGGTGATGAGGTAATTCACCGCCAGGATCAGCACGATGGCGCCCACGACGGCGTTGGTCGCCGCGCGCCCGACGCCAAGCGCGCCGCCGGATGAATGGTACCCCTGGTAGGCACCCATGGCCGCGATGATGAAGCCAAAGACGCCCGCCTTCACCAGACCGAGAATGACGTCTTGCGATTCCATGAAGTCGAAAGTGTTGCGCAGGTAGGTGGCGCCGTTGAAGCCGAGGCTGTTCACGGCAACCAGATAGCCGCCCATGACCCCGATGATGTCTGCGGCAAGAACGAGCATGGGCAGCGTCAAGGTCGCCGCCAATACCCGCGGCGCAACAAGATAGCGAAACGGATCGGTGGAGAGCGTCGTCATCGCATCGATCTGTTCAGTCACGCGCATGGTGCCGATCTCGGCCGCAATGCCCGCGCTCACGCGCCCGGCCAGCATGAGGCCGGCCAGCACCGGCCCCAGCTCGCGCGTAATGCCCAGCACGACGATGTTGGGAACGAATTGTTCGGCATTGAAGCGCGCGCCACCCACATAAATGTTGAGCGCGAGCGCAGCGCCAATAAACACGGCGGTGACGCCCACAACGGGCAGCGAAAAATAGCCGATGTTGGCGCACTGGCGGGCAAATTGGCCGATGAAGATGGGTGGAGTGACAGCTGCCGCCGTCGCGCGCGCCGAGAATGCTGCGAAGCGGCCGATCTCGGCAAAAATGGCGATCGTTGCGCGCCCGATGGGGGCGAAGGGGTTCACGCGCGCGCTCCTGTCTTGCGTACAGTGCCTGCAAGGGTTGTGAGAATTTCATAGGGCGCCGTGCCGGCCAGCGCGGCGATGTCATCGAGCGGCGCATTGGGGCCGAGAAACTCGACCATCATGCCTGGTTCTGCCTCCGCGCATGCGCTGACATCGACAATGATCAAGTCCATCGAAATGCGCCCCAGTATCGGCGCGCGTGCGCCAGCGATGACGCCGTAAGCGCGTCCGCCTAGGCTACGCAAGTAGCCGTCTGCATAGCCAAGCGCGACGGTCGCGGTGCGCATCTTCGCGGGCGCCGTGAATGTTGCGCCGTATCCAAAGGTATCGCCGGCGTCCACAGCGCGGACTTGGAGGATGGGCGCCTCCACGGTGACGGCGCTTGCGAGTTGGGGATTGCCGGCGTCAAGGCCGCCTGAGCCGTAGAGCCCGACGCCAATACGTACGAGATCAAGATGGTAGGCGGCGCCCAGTTGGGTTCCCGCCGTTGCCGCGATGCTCAGCGGCGCCTTGGGGAACAGCGTCGAAGCGTCCACAAAACGTTTCAGCTGCACGGCGTTGAAGGGGTGATTGACGTCAGCGCTGCATGCAAGGTGGCTCATGACCAGCGAGAGGGTTGTGTCCTTGAGGGCGCTCATGGCTTGGGTCAGTTCTTCGGGCCCAACGCCAAGACGGTTCATGCCAGTATCGACATGGAGCGCCGCCGGTCCGCGCGCTTCCCACGCGTTGATCTGCATCACGGAGTTCAGCACCGGCGTGAGCTTTGCCGCGTGGAGGCCTGCGACGTCCTCCGCGGTTGGGCCGTTCAGTACGAAGATCTGGGGGCCTTCGCCGAGAGCTTTGCGGACGCGAAGAGCTTCTCCATAAGTGGCGGTGAAGAAGGTGCGCGCGCCGGCCTGCGCGAGCGCGCGCGCGCACTGGGCGGCGCCCAGGCCATAACCATCGGCCTTGACCACGGCAGCTGTCGCCGCGCCGGAAGCGAGTTTCCGGAAATGGCGCCAATTCTCAACGATCGCCGCGTGATCGACCCTTATCCGCGCAAGCCGTCTCGGCTCAGCTGCGGGCGAGGGAGGTGAAGCGGGTGAATTGTCCTTTGAAATGGAGGTGCACCGTTTCGATTGGGCCGTGGCGGTTCTTGCCGATGATTAGTTCGGCGCGGTTGGCGACGCTATCAAGTTTTGTGCGCCATTTTATGTAGTCCTCGGAGCCTTCTTCCGGCTGGGCCCGGCTCAGATAGTACTCCTCGCGGAACACGAACATAACGATATCGGCGTCTTGCTCGATGGAGCCCGATTCACGCAAGTCGGACAGTTGCGGGCGTTTATCGTCGCGGCTCTCGACCTGCCGTGAGAGCTGCGACAGCGCAAGCACCGGAACATTGAGGTCCTTGGCCAGGGCCTTGAGGCCCTGGGTGACTTCGCTGACCTCCTGCACGCGACTATCGCCCTTGCGGGAATTGGTGGTCACCAGCTGGAGATAGTCCACAACGATGAAATCGAGCCCGGAGGTTCGCTTCAGCCGGCGCGCGCGATTATGGAGCTGGGCGATCGAAATGCCGCCGGTTTCATCGACATGCAGCGGCAGATTCTGCAGCATGACCGCAGAGTCAGCGAGCCGGGTGTATTCTTCTGTCGTTATCTTGCCTTGCCGGATGCGGTGAGATTCAATTTCGGCGAAATCCGATAGAAGACGCGTAGCCAGCTGCTCAGCGGACATTTCCAGAGAGAAAAAGCCCACTGACCCGCCGTCATGTTCTGTCTGGCCGGCCTCGCTCGCCTTCTGCTTGGCGCGCGCGACGTGCATGGCGATGTTCAGCGCCAGCGCGGTTTTCCCCATGGATGGGCGTCCCGCCAGGATAAGCAGGTCCGAGCCATGCAAGCCGCCAAGCAAATGGTCTAGGTCGCGAAAGCCGGTGGCGATCCCCGACACATCCGACCCACGGTTCTTTGCTGCGGTGGCGACGTCGATGGAGGCCGTGAGCGCGACCTTGAAGTCTTGAAAGCCGCGGTTCTGGCTGCCGCTCTCGGCGAGCGTGAACAATGTCCGTTCGGCTTCTTCGATGATGTCTTTCGCGTCTTTGTCCTCGGGCGGGTTCTCCGCCAGATTGGTGATCTCGCCGCCAACGCGGATGAGCGCACGCCGCAGCGCCAAGTCGTAAATGAGTTCGGCGTACGACTGGGCGTGAGTGGAGAGCGGCGCCGCCATCTCCAGCAGCTTCATCAAGTAGAGCGCGCCGCCGATTTCCTTGATCCCGCCGTCGCGCGCGAAGCGTTCCTTGAGCGTCACGCCATCGGCAAGCTGGCCGGCGGAGATCATGTCGGCGCAGGCCGCGAAAATACGTCCGTGCACCGGATCATAGAAGTGCTGCTCGCGCAGCAGCGGGGTGATGCGGTTGTAAGTTTCGTTGTCGAAGAGGATCGCCCCACGCAAGGCCTGCTCGGCGTCGAGATTATGCGGCGCCGCGCGCGGCGCAGCCGCGGCGTTGGGGTCAGGAAGCGGGAGGGCGCCTTGGGATTTCATGCCGGCATAAGATGATGCGATTCGGCAGCGGAACGGTTTACGCGCTGCGCACGCAACGATTGATATCCCGAGTCGCGGGGCCGTTTTCGTCGTTGACGAGTGGATGCGAGTCAGTTCGCGCCCGAACCAAAAAAAACCCGCGCATCTTGAATGCGCGGGTCTTCAGGACGTTGGCGAGCGATCCTTACTCTGCGCGAGCGCTGGGATCGTTCGTGATTGACTGAGCCGCCAGTTCTTTGGCCTGCGCTTCAGCTTGCGCGCGCTCGGCCTCGACAGCCGAGGCGATGACGTTTTCGCCGCGCGCCTGACGTTCGGCTTCGTCGGTGGAGCGTGCGACATTGACCTTGACGCTCGCGGACACTTCCGCGTGCAGGCGGATGCGCACGTCATAGACGCCGATAGTCTTGATGGGCTTGTCGAGCACGACGGCGTTGCGATCAATCTTGCCGCCAGCCTTGACGATTTCATCGGCGATGTCGCGCGAGGAAACCGAGCCGTAGAGCTGGCCCGCTTCGCCGGCTTGGCGGATCAGCACGTACGAGGATCCGTCAATTTTGCCGGAAGCCTTTTGGGCCTCAGCGCGAGCCTCGGCGTTGCGGGCTTCGATCTCGGCGCGGCGGGTTTCGAACAGCTTGCGGTTGGCGTCATTGGCGCGAAGCGCCTTCTTGTTCGGCAGCAGGTAGTTGCGCGCGAAGCCATCGCGCACCTTCACCTCATCGCCGATGGCGCCCAGGTTTTCGACGCGTTCGAGCAGGATGACTTGCATGTGCTTGCCTCCTTACTGAACAGCGAACGGCAGCAGCGCCAGCTCACGCGCCAGCTTGATGGCGCGCGCGAGTTCGCGTTGCTTTTTTGCGGAAACGGCGGTGATGCGGGCCGGAACGATCTTGCCCTTTTCGCTGATGTAGCGCTGGAGCAGCTTCACGTCCTTATAGTCGATCTTCGGCGCGGCTGAGCCGGAGAACGGGCACACCTTGCGGCGGCGGCTGAAGGGCCGTCGCGCGGGGATGTTGGAAATATTGAATTTGGGAGCGCCTTTACCAGACATGATCAATCCTCCCCGCCCTCGAAATCACCACCGGCTTCGTCGCCTTCACGGCCCTCGCGGCGGGCGCGGCGGCGTTCATCGCGATCGCGGCGGGCCAGGATCGGCGAAGGTTCTTCGTCGAGCTGTTCGACGCGGATAGTTTTGAAGCGCATGACGTCTTCGTTGATGCGCAGGCGCCGCTCCAACTCGTGCACGGCCGCAGCCGGCGCATCGATGTTGATCAGGGCGTAGTGGCCCTTGCGATTCTTGCGGATGCGATAGGTCAGGTTGCGCAAGCCCCAGTATTCGGTCTTGCCGGTGGCGCCGCCGAGTTCCTTGATGGTCTTGGTGATGTCCTCGACCAGGGCATCGACCTGTTGCGGCGAAATTTCGGGGCGTGCGATGAGCACGTGTTCGTAAAGAGCCATTTGTTCCTCTTCCATGAACCCGCGGCGCCCTTGCCGGGGAAGGACCGGCAAAAACGATGGACCCCAGGTGGCGGATGCCCCTGGGGCCGCGGATCGCGAAGGCGCGGAACATACGCATTTCGCCCCCGGAAGCAAGCATTCGTCGCTTGGTTCTGCCTGGGGAGGAGGTAATAACATACCGTTTATGGCGCTTCACTTGTTTCGGTAGCGTGAGCGGCGCACGCCGGACGGCGCGAGGTAGGCACATGAGTGGCGCTGTTGATGAAATCCTGGAGAAGATCAGGGGACTGGAGCTTGAGCTTGAGGCCGAATTCGCAAAGCGCAGAGCTGGGTTCCGATATGGGCTTGAGCGTGGGCGAATTGCGTTCGAACGTGAGGTCGCGCGCCGTCACCGAGAACTACGCACCGGTTTGGGCAGGTATTTCTTTGGCGCGCGCCCGCTCGTGGTGCTGTCGGCGCCCCTGATCTACTCCCTGATTTTGCCGTTCGTCGTGCTCGATATTTGGGTTTCACTTTATCAGGCCGTCTGTTTCCGCGTCTACGGCGTGCCGCAGGTCAAGCGAAGCGGTTACATCGTGATGGATCGCGCGGGCCTCGCCTACCTGAACGCCATTGAGAAGCTCAATTGCGCCTACTGTTCTTATGTAAACGGAGTGATCGCGTATGTGCGGGAGGTGGGCTCACGCACCGAACAATATTGGTGCCCGATAAAGCATGCGCGGCGGGTGCTTGGCGCACATGCGCGTTATGCCGGGTTTGAAGAATTTGGCGACGGCGAGCGCTACCACGAGCAACTCAAGCGGCTGCGCGCGTCGCTGAGGGACGAACCGGAGGCGGCGCACGATCCGGAGGGATAGGCGGGCGCCGCGCACGCGCGGCCAACGCACCATTGTACTTGCGTGTGTGGCGCCCTAATCCGCATTCATGAGCATCGCATTCATTTTTCCCGGTCAGGGCAGCCAAACGCCCGGCATGGGCAAGGGGCTTCACGAGACGTTCGGCGCCAGCCGCGAAGTGTTCCAGGAAGTCGATGAGGCTCTGGGCGAGAGCCTGTCGAAGTTGATCTTCGAAGGGCCTGCCGAGCAGTTGACGCTGACCGCGAATGCGCAACCGGCGCTCATGGCGGTAAGCATTGCCGCTGCGCGGGCTCTGGAGCGAGAATTTGGCGTGGGCGTGGGAAGGGCGGCTTTTGTCGCCGGGCATTCGCTGGGAGAATATTCCGCCCTTGCTGCGGCGGGCGCGCTGACTGTCAGCCAAGCGGCCAAGCTATTGCGTATTCGCGGCAATGCTATGCAGGCTGCTGTGCCCGTGGGTGAAGGTGCGATGGCGGCTCTCATCGGCAAGGTCGACGTGGCGCTGGCTGAGGAGATTGCGGCCAAGGGCGGCGAAGCCGGCGTGTGCGTCGTCGCCAACGATAACAATATCGGAAACGTCGTGATATCCGGGTCAAAGGCCGGAATTGACGCAGCTCTTGCTTTTGCCAAGGAAAAGGGCGTGCGCGCGATCGCATTGAATGTATCGGCCCCTTTCCATTCGCCGCTGATGCAGCCGGCTGCGGACGCGATGGCGGAAGCTCTTGCGAAAGCGGAGATTGCGCCGCTTGCGGCGCCCCTTGTCGCCAATGTCACTGCGCGCCCCGTGCACGAGCCAGCGACGATCAGGCGCCAGCTGGTGGAGCAAGTCACGGGGCGTGTTCGCTGGCGCGAAAGCGTGGAATGGATGGCCGGCGAAGGCGGCGTCGCGCGGTTTGTCGAGATCGGCGCCGGCAAGCAATTGAGCGGGATGGTCAAGCGCAATGCGCCCGACGCCGAAGCCCTGGCGCTCAACGAGCCGTCGGACCTGGAAGCGTTCGCCAAGAGCGTGTGATGCGTTAGACCGCCATGCTGGGAGCAGCGGCGGCGACGGAACCTGGATGCTGAGATTTTCGGCCGCTGTTCGAGACGAATAGGGTCAAACCAGACAAGAGGGTCAGATGTTCAATCTCAATGGAAAAACTGCTCTGGTGACCGGCGCTTCGGGCGGCATCGGCGGGGCGATTGCGAAAGCGCTGGCGGGCCAGGGTGCGCGCGTGGCGCTTTCGGGTACGCGGGTGGAGGCGCTGGAACAGCTTAAGGCTGAGATCGGCGGCGATCACCCGATCACGCCGTGCAATCTCGGCGATAGCGCCGCGGTGGACGCATTGGTCGGGCAGGCCGAGGCGGCGCTCGGCGGGCGGCTCGATATTCTCGTGGCGAACGCGGGCATCACCAAGGATGGTCTGTTGCTGCGCATGAAGGACGAGGATTTCCAAAGCGTGCTGCGGATCAATCTTGAGAGCTACTTCAGGCTCTCCCGCGCCGCACTCAGGAACATGATGAAGAACCGTGCGGGCCGCATCATCGGCATCACCTCCGTTGTGGGAGTAA
>JAWKUY010000013.1:0-81388 GCA_041398345.1 Hyphomonadaceae bacterium
TGACATTCGTAAGTCCCTAAAGAAATCCCCGCCGAGCGCACAACCACGAGACGCTCGGCGGGGCAAGTGCAGCGGAAGCGAACCGCCGTTAGTTGGCGGGCAGATTGATCACTTTGCAGAATCGGGACGGCCTGATCGCAAAGGCGTCAACGCGCGCATAGCCGCGCGCCTTCCACCCTAGCTTGCTAAAGCTATCGCCGGATGTCCGCGAAATCTCCAGCACGAGATTCTGGCGAAACACCGCGTAGAGCGACGACCACTCGCCCGTCACTGCGCTTGCAGTGTGAATCGGCATGCAATTTTGACCCCATTCGAGGGGTGATCGGCTTTCAATTTTGACCCCCTCGCGAGTCGGACAGGCTCCGTGCTTTTGGGCATGGGGCGGCGGGGATGCTGGTTGTGGAGACGATCGCTCGGATACGCCGCGAGTTTTTCGTCAAGGGTCGGTCGATCAAGGAGATTTCCCGCGCGCTCGGGGTGTCGCGCAACACCGTGCGCAAGGTGGTGCGGTCGCAGGAGACGGCGTTTTCGTACGAGCGCGCGGCGCAGCCGCTGCCCAAGCTGGGCGCCTGGACCGTGCAGCTTGAGGCGATGCTGTTGGCCAATGAGGCCAAGGCCGCACGCGAGCGGCTGACTTTGATCCGGATGTACGAAGAGCTGCGCGCGTTAGGCTATGGGGGCGGCTATGACGCGGTGCGCCGCTACGCGCGCGCCTGGAGCAAGCGCCGAGGCGCTGCCACCGCTGCGGCCTTCGTACCGCTAACATTTGCGCCGGGCGAGGCCTACCAATTCGACTGGAGCCACGAGATCGTGGTGCTGGGCGGAGCGACGGTGACGCTCAAAGTGGCGCACGTGCGGCTTTGCCATTCACGCATGATGTATGTGCGCGCCTATCCGCGCGAGACCCGGGAGATGGTGTTCGACGCCCACGATCGTGCGTTCGCCTTCTTCAAAGGGACCTGCCAGCGCGGCATCTATGACAATATGCGCACCGCGGTCGATGCGGTGTTTCTAGGCAAAGACCGTGCCTTCAATCGCCGCTTCGCGCAGATGTGCGCGCATTATCTGGTCGAGCCGACCGC
This sequence comes from Hyphomonadaceae bacterium, assembly GCA_041398345.1. Taxonomy (GTDB): domain Bacteria; phylum Pseudomonadota; class Alphaproteobacteria; order Caulobacterales; family Aquidulcibacteraceae; genus Vitreimonas. The sequence continues at coordinate 1,083 of JAWKUY010000013.1, forward strand.
ATGCACGCCGGCGTCGGGCTGGGAGAAGGGCCAGGTTGAAAATCAGGTCGGGCTGGTGCGCGAGCGCTTCTTCACGCCCAGGCTGAGATTCAAGAGCTATGACGAGCTCAACGCCTGGCTCGCCGAGCAATGCGTCAAATACGCCAAGGCGCACAAGCATCCCGAGATCGACGCGACGGTGTGGCAAGCGTTCGAGGCTGAGCGTGCGCACCTGATCGCCTATCGCGGCCGCTTCGACGGCTTCCACGCCACATCTGTTTCGGTGTCGAAGACCTGCCTGGTGCGCTTCGACAGCAACAAATATTCGGTGATGGCGCGCGCCGTCGGCCGCCCCGTCGATGTGCACGCCTACGCCGATCGCATAATCATCCGCCAGGACGGCCACATTGTCGGCGAGCATGCGCGCCGGTTCGGCCGCGGCCAGACGATCTACGATCCCTGGCACTACGTGCCGGTGCTGGCGCGAAAGCCCGGCGCGCTGCGCAACGGCGCGCCGTTCAAGGACTGGGCGCTGCCCGGCGCGCTCGGCAAAGTTCGCGCCAAGCTCGCTGGCCGCGACGACGGCGATCGTCAGATGGTCGATATCCTCGCCGCCGTGCTCACCGACGGCCTCGCCTCGGTTGAAGCGGCGTGCGCCGAAGCGCTCGATCACGGCGTCCATTCCAGCGACGTCATTCTCAATATCCTGGCCCGTCGGCGCGAGCCGGCCGCACCCCTCACCATTTTGACCCCGGACGCACTGAAGCTGGCGATGCCGCCGATCGCCGATTGCGCCCGCTACGACAGCTTGCGGAGGAGCCCATGATGGAGCGGCATGAGATTTTGGATCTGATGGGCGAATTGAAGCTCGCCGGCATGCGCGCGGCCTTCGACGACATCCTCGCCAACGGCGTTAAGCGCGCCCATCCGGTGCAGCAAATCGTGGCCGATCTTTTGAAGGCCGAGATCAATGAAAAGCATGCCCGCTCGATCAGATATCAGCTCGCTATCGCGCACATGCCGCTGGCCAAGGAGATCGAAGACTTTGATTTCGAGGGCGCGCCGATCAATGAGACGCTGGTGCGTGAGCTCGCGACCGGGGCTTTCCTGGCAGACCAGCGCAACGCTGTCTTTGTCGGCGGCACCGGTACAGGCAAGACGCATCTCGCCATCGCTATCGGCCGCGCCTGCATCCGCGCTGGCGCACGCGGGCGCTTCTTCACCGTGGTCGATCTGGTCAACAAGCTCGAAGCCGAGACCCGCGCCGGCCGCCAGGGCCGCATCGCCGATCAGCTCTCGCGCCTCGATCTCTTGGTCCTCGACGAACTCGGCTATTTGCCGTTTGCGCAATCGGGCGGACAATTGCTCTTCCACCTGATCAGCCGGCTCTACGAGCAGACCTCGATCCTGGTGACCACCAATCTCGCCTTCGGCGAATGGCCAACCGTCTTCGGCGACGCCAAGATGACCACCGCGCTGCTCGATCGGCTCACCCATCATTGCGAGATCATCGAGACCGGCAACGAAAGCTGGCGCTTTAAGACACGAAGCTGAGCCGCAAGAAGGCTACGGAAGCCGCTGCAGAGGGGGCAATTTTGCGCGCCGATCGGGGGTCATTTTTCAACGCCGATTGACACCTAGATCCCGCCATGAGCGACGATGAGCCCGTTCGAGGAACAGTAGTTTGCGCTGACCACGGGTCGCGCGAGGCCACGTTCGTTTGCTCGCATATCGTGCAGGCAAATAGGAATGGCGTGCCCTGCGGTTTCAACTTGCACATTGATGAGGACGGAAATTTCCAAGCTTTCTGCGACGCCTGTATCGTTATGGATGAGGCCGCTTGGCAGGCCACTAGCTCTGACAACATCCGGGTGCTTTGCATCGACTGCTATCGAAAGGCAGCGGCACTTCATGGCGTTGTCGTGGGCAGACCAAATTAAGCCTTTTGTCCGCTTCCGGCGATGGCCCGCCGAAAATGCCAAGCATGGGGAATGGCCGGCGCGCTCGAAACCGGCCACCCTGTGTGCGTTAGAGGTCGACCCCCTCGGAAATGGCGAGCGCATCATCTACTTCGACGCCGAGGTAGCGCACGGTACTTTCGAGCTTGGAGTGCCCCAAGAGCAGTTGAACCGCGCGGAGGTTGCCGGTCTTGCGATAGATCAGCGCTGCCTTTGTGCGCCGCAGCGAATGGGTGCCGTAGGTGGCCGGGTTCAAGCCAATCGAGCTGACCCAGCCCTGGACAATACGGGCGTACAGGCGGGTGGAGAGGTGAGGCGACATCGCCAGCTGACTGGGGAAGAGGTAGTCGCCTGGGCACAGATCATGCCGACGCATCAGGGCGGCCACCGCCAAGCGGGTCTGTTCGGTTATCTCGAACTGCACCGGGCGGCCGGTCTTCATCTGCACGATGATCCCCCGGTTTTTCACTTCGCCGCCGGCGGCCACGTCTTCGACCTTGAGCCGCACCAGATCGCAGCCGCGCAACTTGCTATCGATGGCGAGGTTGAACAACGCCAGGTCCCGCACCCGCTTGCGCAATTCGAGGCGGGCGCGGATTGACCAGACCTCCTTCATCTTGAGGGCCGGTTTCTGGCCGGTGAGTTTGCCGCCGGTGATGCGGCGTGGGCGTTTGCTCGCACGACGCGGCGCCTCGGGGATCGGTTCAAATGTCATGGTGGGGAGCCTTCTGCTCACTCGCCCGCACCACGCGGGCGGGGCGCAGAGGCTAAGCCTATGACAGCGCAGGCGGAATGGCTGCATTCGAGCGCCCCCCGGAAATCTCGCGCCAAAAATTGACCACGTTGGAACATGTCTCCCGTGCGGGGCGGCAAAGTGCGATCCGACCGCTTAGTCGCGGCGGGTTTTCGACTTCGCGCGCGCGCGCCTTGTAGTGGCCAAGCCCAGAAAGAAGTAAGCGACCTCGACGTCGAGCGCGGCCGCGATATCGAAAAGGCGGCTGGCGGCGACCCGGTTGCGGCCCTTCTCATATTTTTGGACCTGCTGGAATGTGACGCCTAGCAGCTCGGCCAATCGCTCTTGGCCCATGCCGATATCCAGCCGGCGTGCGCGTATGCGCTGGCCGATCCAAACGTCAACTGCGTTCGTGGTGCGATTGTCAACCAAGGATGGCCACCTCTCCTGATTGTTTAGCCGAGCCTGCTCAGCGCGCAAGGGCGCCGCGGCTGGCGACATCGTCAGTTTCCGGGGAGCTTGCCATCGTGGCTGCTTCCACAGGGTTGATTGTCATTTCGCTTCCACCAGGGCAATCATTTGTCCTGGAGGGGCAGTCGGCCCGGCTTATGCGAGGCCACGGTGTCGGAATTCGTTGTCATCAAGGAGTTTGTCGCGGCGGCGCAAAGTGCGACACGGCTGGAATCGCTCGCCGCTGACACCGAAGCCGCCGTGCGCGAGTTCGGCTTTAGTTACTACGCCATACTGCATCATCTTGATCTTCAATTTCCCGCGAATGGCCTAGTGCGGTTTTCAAACTACCCGTCCAGTTGGGTCGCGGCGATGAAAGCAAATCGCTATTTCTCAGAAGACCCAGTGCTGGTCGCATCACAGAAGGTCGCCAATGGGTTCGCCTGGTCGGATATTCCAAAAATCCTGGAACTAAGCGCTCGTCAACGAGAGATCCTCGACTTAGCCGCGCGTGCTGGTGTCGCTAATGGCTACACCGTGCCCATTCACGTCCCAGGAGAGTATGCTGGCTCATGTTCGTTCGGAGTTCGACCGGGCCGAGATGTGGTCGCCGCGCATTTGCCGCTCATCCACTACCTGGCCTGTTTCGCCTTCGAAGCGGCGCGGCGCATTGTCCGTCAACGTGTTGTGGCGCCTGCCAAGGGACTGCACCTAACCGGACGCCAATTGGATTGCCTGGTATTAGCGGGGCGAGGTTTGCCTGCGCGGGAGGCGGCAAAATGGCTCGGCATCAAGCAGGACACGTTTGAAAAGCACATCGAAAGCGCCAAGCTGCGCGCTGGCGTGCAGACGACGACGCAGCTCGTGGTCCGGGGCTTGTTCGAAGGCGCAGTGACCTTCAACGACCTCTTGAGCGAGAGAAATCTTCACTAACCCTCCCAAATTTCGGAATGGGCGCCAGGCCTCAATCCGTTGAGTCTTGCCGGAGTCAGCCGGGAGAAACAGGATGGTGCTCGTAATCGACGCGGCGCATGCGCGTGATTGCTCTGACATGCTCAAGGACATGCATAGAATGCGCAAGGCTGTGTTCGTTGATGGCCTGGGCTGGCGGTTGCCGGTCACAAGAGATGGATTGGAAATCGATCAGTTTGATACTGCTGACGCGGTCTATTTGCTGGATGTAGACGCCAAGACGCTCTGCCTCAACGCATCGGTCAGGCTCTTGCCTACGGTGAGACCGCACGTTCTGGGCGACCTGTTCGACCAAACTTGTGACAATGGGGCCCCGCGCTCCGAAGATGTCTGGGAGATATCGCGCCTTTGCACGGCGCCGCGGCTCGATGCTGAGGCAGCGCTTTGGGCGCGCCGGCGCATTTGCCTTGGGTTGGTTGAGTACGGCTTGCTCAACGGCATCGATCGCTATTCGTGTGTGATCAACACATCATGGCTTGCGGGCTTCTTGCGTCCGGGTTGGGTCTGCGAGCCGCTTGGCGCCCCGGTCGAAATCAATGGTGAAACGCTCGGCGCGTTCACCATTTCGGTCTCGCCAGCGACGCGGCAGAAGTTTCTCGATCAGTGGCGCCTGGCGCCGCTCATCCTCGCCTTCCCAGAGCAGGTCGCTGCTTAGAAGGAGCGAGCAGTCATGTCAGTGCAACAACGCAGAGATGTCGCGCCTCCGGCAGGTGAAGAAATTGCTCTGTTCACAAGATTGCAGGCCGATGGCTATCTCATTCTCAGGCGAGCAATGGAGTCCAAGGTTGTCGCCGAACTCCTTGACGACCTCAACCCTCGCTTTGAGGCCACCCCCTTCTGCCAGGGCGACTTCTACGGCGCCCGCACCAAGCGGTTCGGTGCGCTGCTCAAGCGTTCAAAACTCACGCAGCATTTTGTCATGCATGAGAAGATATTGCGGATCGTGGAACTGGCGCTCGGCCCTTATTGCGATCGGGTTCAGCTGAATTTGACCCAGGCGCTGCAAATCTACCCTGGCGCGCTCCGCCAGGCGCCGCACCGCGATCAGGATATGTATTGGGCCGCGCCTGGCGCCGCGGAGTACCTGGTCAACGTCATGTGGCCGTTTGGTCCCTACACCGCCGAGAACGGCGCCACCTTGATCTATCCGGGCAGCAATCGCCGCCAAGACCTGGGCGCTGCCGATCTGGCGGCGCCGATAGCGGCTGAGTTGGAGGCAGGCGACGCGCTTCTTTTTCTGGGCTCGACGCTGCACGGCGCAGGAGCAAACCAGACGGATGCGCCGCGCACAGGCATGATCGTGAGTTATAGTCTGGGGTGGCTCAAACCTACGAGAACCGTGCGGCTCGCTTATCCGCTCTCGGAAGTGGCGGCGCGAATTCCCGCCAGAACTGGCGGCGCTCGCTGGTTACTTCGGGCGCACCGGCCCAATCTCGGTACTGAGGCCAATGCCCATCGATACTGCTCCAGGCTGCTCCGCCTCGAATTCCTCGCTGCAACCGATATCAGCGCTAGCGGTGCCGGCATCGTCAGGCGCTGGTTTGCCCAAAATCCGCATCAACGCAAATGTTTGAGTTGGCGTGAAAGGCGAGGCGATGGATGAGGACAGTTCAGAGAGAGCGCAAGACCACATAGCGGCGGCCCTGTTGCTCAGTTTCAACGGCCTGTATCATTTGGCCTGCCGGCGCGCGCAAAGATACTGCACGATCGCAGACGACCTCCTGGACGCACTGCGCGGATTTGAAGATCTCGCGAAAGCGGGCTCGGAACTGGCCCCGGCGTCGAAGTTAAAAGGGCATGCGCGGTAGCGGATGTCGCGGAAAATTCGCGGTTGAGGCAGCGAACTCATAAAGATGCACCAACTGCAAGGGAAAATGCTTCCAGCTGGGTGCATTCTCACGACAACTCGCGATCGAGTTGCGCTGGCTCCCGGGCGCAGCTGATTTGCCGGCGCAGCAGGCGCATCAGACGCATGCACGCTGGCGATGGGAGGATCGCTCGTTGGAGGAAGGCGCGACATCGCCGGAGCCGGGCGCGGCTGATGCCGCGCTGGCTTGCTCAAAGGATGCTGGCTTTCTGCAAAGGCCCGCCGACCCCGAGCAGTTTCGCCACGCGGCCGTGCTGCGGGGCCCGGCTCGGCGCAGAAGACTCACATGGCTGGCCAAGGATCTTGAAGTACGTGCGCGCCGGGTTGAGGCGCCCGCGGCCAAGCTTGCGCGCCAGCCCTTGCCTGCAATCGCTGAGAGCAAAGACGGCCAATTCTTTCTGCTCTTGCAGGTCAGCGACGACAAGGCGCTGGTGTTTTATCCCGAGAGCGACAAGCCCCAAGCGGTGGCGCTATCGAGTTTGGCTGAGACCTATTCCGGCAAATTGATTTTGATGACAACGCGCGAGCGTGTGGCCGGGGCCCAGCGCGCCTTCGACGTGACCTGGTTTATCCCTTCATTGGTCAAATACCGGCATTTGTTGCGCGACGTGCTGATCGCGTCGTTCTTCATTCAGGTGCTGGCGCTGATCTCGCCGGTCTTCTTCCAGATCGTGATCGACAAGGTGTTGGTGCACAATGGGCTGACCACGCTCGAAGTGCTCGCCATCGGCTTTTTGGTGGTGTCGGTCTTCGATGTGGCGATGGGCGGCCTGCGCACGTACATCTTCAGCCACACGACGAGCCGGGTCGATGCCGAATTGGGCTCGCGGCTGTTTTCACATTTGACGCATTTGCCGATGGCCTATTTCCAGGCCAGGCGCGTAGGGGATTCTGTTGCGCGCGTTCGCGAGCTTGAGACTATCCGCGAATTTCTAACCTCGTCGGCGCTGACGGTGGTGCTCGATCTCTTTTTTGCGTTCGTGTTCTTGGGCGTGATGTTTCTCTACAGTCCGTGGCTGTTGCTGATCGTGCTGGTCACGCTGCCGCTCTATGCGCTCATTCTCTGGTTCGTGGCGCCTGTTCTTCGTCAGCGGCTGGATGAGAAATTCGCACGCGGAGCGGAAAACCAGGCTTTTCTGGTCGAGACTGTGACCGGCATCGAAACGGTAAAGGCCGCCGCGGTTGAGCCACAGATGCGCGCCCGCTGGGAACGCCAGCTCGCGGCCTATATTCAATCTGGTTTTCGCGCCTCGATGCTGGCCAATTGGGGCCGTCAGGGCATCGAACTGGTGCAGAAACTGGGCACAGTGGCGCTGCTCTATTTCGGCGCCCGTTTCGTCATCAAGGGCGAGCTGACAGTTGGCGAGCTTGTGGCCTTCAACATGCTCGCCGGGCAGGTGGCGGGCCCAGTGCTGCGCCTCGCGCAGCTGGTGCAGGACTTTCAGCAGGCGCGCATCGCTGTCGAGCGTCTCGGCGACATCCTGAACACCCCCGCCGAACCCTCGATGTCGGCTTCGCGCGCAAGCCTTCCCAGCATCCAGGGGCAAGTGACGTTTGAAGGCGTTAATTTCCGCTATCGCCCGGACGGTGCGGAAGTCTTGCGCGATGTAAGCCTTGATGTGCGCGCAGGCGAGATGTTGGGCGTGGTGGGGCCATCTGGGTCAGGCAAATCGACGCTGACCAAGCTAGTGCAACGCCTGCACACGCCCGAGCGCGGACGCGTGCTTGTGGATGGCGTTGATCTGGCCATGGTCGATCCCGCCTGGTTGCGCCGCCAGGTGGGCGTGGTGCTGCAGGAGAACATCCTGTTCAATCGTAGCGTTAGGGAAAACATCGCGCTCACCGACCCTGCTTTGCCGATGGAGGCGGTGGTGCGGGCGGCCAAGCTTGCCGGCGCGCATGAGTTCATTCTTGAGCTGCCGGAGGCCTACGACACCCGCATCGACGAACGCGGCGGGAATCTCTCCGGCGGCCAGCGCCAGCGCATTGCGATTGCACGCGCGCTCGCCATCGATCCGAAGATCCTTATCCTTGACGAGGCGACCTCCGCGCTTGACGCCGAGAGCGAGGAGATCATCCAGAACAATCTGGCCGCTATCGCCAAAGAGCGCACGGTCATCATCATCGCCCACAGGCTTTCAGCCGTGCGCCGCGCCGACCGCATCGTCACCATTGAGAAGGGCCGCATAGTTGAAATGGGCGCCCACGAGGAGCTGGTGAAGACCGGCGGGCGCTACGCCCAGCTCTACGCCAAGCAGATGGGCGTTGCGCCCGCGGGAGCGGCGTAAATGGCGCTCGCGTTTCTCCGGCGTCACTATGACGTTCTCAAGGAGAGCCTGGCTGCGGCTGTGCAGGCCGAACGCGCCAAGCGCGCGAACGACAACACAGCGTTCCTGCCGGCTGCGCTCGAAGTGCTGGAGACCCCGCCCAATCCGCTGGGGCGCATCGTGCTCTGGGTGATCATGGCGTTTCTGGCCTTGGCGCTGGTTTGGGCCTCCGTCGGCCAGATCGACGTTGTCGCTGTCGCACAGGGGCGCATCATTCCCGACGGGCGCATCAAGACCATCCAGGCGCCCGACCAGGGCGTGGTGCGCGCCATCCATGTGCGCGACGGCCAGCGCGTCGCCGAAGGCGAGGCGCTCATCGAGATGGACCCAACCGTCTCGGAAGCCGAAGTCGAGCAGGCCCGCGAGGCGCTGCAAGTGGCCGAAATCGACCGCGCCCGCGCCCAGGCGCTGTTGAACTTCGCCTCCGGGCGGGCGGTGAACCTGGTTCTGCCTGAAGGCGTGAGCGCGGAGGTGCGCGCCACGCAGGAGGCCATTGTCGCCGCGCGCATCGCCGAGCATCGCGCCCAGCGCGGACAAAGCGCCCAGGACGCACGCGGGCGCAGCGCCGATCGCGCCATGGTCGAAGGCGACATCGCCCGCTTGGAACAGCAGCTGCCTCTGGCCGAGCAGCAATTGGAGGCGTTTCGCGGGCTCGAACAGCGCGGCTTCGCCCCGCGCTTGCGCGTGGCCGAGGTGGAGGAGCGCGCCATCGGCATGCGCCAGGACCTCGTCATCCGCCGCGCCGAGCTGGCGCGCGCGCGTGCGGCGGAGGCGGCCTCGGCGCAGACTTTGGCCTCGCTCGACGCCCAATTCCGCCGCGAGGCGCTTGACGCCTTCAACGAGGCCGATGCGGCCGCGCGCCTGCGCCGCGAAGAGCTCACCATTGCGCAGGACCGCAACGCCCGCACCGTGTTGACCGCGCCCGCGACCGGCACTGTGCAGCAATTGCAGGTGCACACGGTTGGCGCTGTGCTGCGCCCGGCCGATCCGATCCTGGTGATCGTGCCCGACGGCTCGACTTTGGTGGTGGAGGCCAATGTCTTGAACCGCGACGCCGGCTTTGTTCACGAAGGCCAGGACGTGCGGGTGAAACTGGAGGCGTTTCCGTTCACGCGTTACGGCGTCGTCGCCGGAAGGCTGGCGTTTCTAAGCCATGACGCCGTGCAAGATGAAAATACCGGCCTGGTGTTCCCCGCGCGTATTGAGTTGGCCGACGTCTCGATTAACGTCGATGGGCGCGCGCAAGCCCTGACGGCGGGATTGGCGGTGACGGCGGAAATCAAAACCGGGCGCCGCCGTATCATCGAGTTCCTCCTCTCGCCGCTGCAACGGCGCGTCGAAGAAGCGGGGAGGGAGCGGTAGGGATGGGTGTGATAGTCCGGATTGAGAAACGACACGGTGGGGGCGTCCTGCTCCCTCGCGGTCTTGATGAACCCAAAGATGGACGAGCGCCCGGCCGGCCCTCGCGGGGACAAAGCCTAAGCCGCGCGGTGAGTCGGAGGTACAAGCGGTGATGACGAGAGCTTGGGTTGCGATTTTTGCACTTCTTGGGCCGAGTCTAATCGGCTGCGCGAAGCCTCAACCTGCTCAGCCCGTGGCAGAGCCATCAATCAGGCATTATCAGCTCGTCGATCGGGCGGTGAATCCTGTTCCTGGAGAACCAAGATTTCTAGATGTCGCGATCCCAAGCGAGTATCTCGATACACGCATATCGCCCCCGCCGCTTGAGGGCGAGACGCGTGCATTGTTTGTCTCTGTTCCCTCAAGCCTGGAGTCTCCCGCACGATATTTTTGCAGGATGACCTATCTATCACCGAATGCGGGCGAAAACGGACTTGCCCAGTACCCGGTCGATGCTCTGCTGCAAGCAAGACTACGCGTACCAAGCGGATTTGAGTGTCGTACGATTCGAGACACTGTGGATGGGCGCTCAATGCCGCAAGATATGATTCGGTACTATTGCGAAGATCCTCGTGCAAGGGATGGTGGCGGTCAGCTTGAGACAAGCTGTCTATTCAATAATCCGAGGCCGACCGCGACCTGCGTCCTAGGGATGAGAATCCCATCGCGGGCTTATCTCGACTGTGAGTATTCACCGAGAGACGTTTCGCACATTCGAGCAATGGCCGAGGATATCGCGGCCAGCATTGATCCTCTTGTCCGCCGTCCGTCTACAAGTGAATCTTCTGGGAGAGCGCCGCAATGACATCGCCCTTCACACAAGCCGACATTCAGCGCTGGCGCGATATGGCAGGGCAAGGCCAGCGTGCGCAAGTGTACTATGAAATCGGAACGCGCCTAACCTCGGCCGGTTATGGCGAGGCTGGAGCGCAGATGTTCTTTCAGGCGAGCATTTCGTCCTATAGCGGCTCGCTTGGCGGGGCGGCATTGATTGGCAATGACTGGGCGAAACGCAATGCGCCTGGGGAGTACCCGAGCGATTTGAATGCGTTCTCTTTGCACGTGTTAGACAATGTTTTGGAGTATATGCGGAGAGACCTCGTGCGCGGCGGTGACGCTGTCTTCACGCGTGAGGAATATCTTCAGATCGATTACCTCGCTTGGCAGGACCTCGGCGTTGCGCATTGGTTTCCGGGCAATCTTCTGCGCGGAGAGATGGCGGCGGCTGGATGGCGAAACATTCCATCTGATTCGATCATCTACGCCACGGGAGCGTTTTCGCTAGGCTCGTTGAGCGCTGACGCCTGGGGACTCGGCGAACGTGCGTGGTTCTTGCTTCGCGTTGGTATTCCCAGTGCAAGCGTTGGCGATATCATTGGATTGCAGGCCGACGACTGGGGCATTCGGGATCTGGCGCCAGGCAATACAGTGTCTGCAAACGGTCATACAGGCCGGATGGAGACCATTGGAGGCGTCGATTACGTTGTGGTCAGAAGGGATGATCCGGCTCATCCCGGCAATATTAGTTTTGGCACGGTTGTGAATTTTTATGCGGTGAGCGCGCCGTTCGGAAACGGCCTCGCCGACTTTGCTGATTGGGTTTACGACACCATTGAAGGCGATGGCGGTATCTGGGACTGGGCGGGCGATGTTGACCGCCGCAACCTGATGGAAGGCCTGGGTATTGATCCCTCTCAATGGGGTGTCGGTCAGATCGCCTCCCTGACTCCCGAGGAATTCGAGCGCTTGTTGGCGATGTTCAACGAACCAAGTGCGCTTTTCTCGCTAGCGGGCTTCGACAACTCACCGCAAGCGGCGCGCTACACACCCGGCCCGAATTATTGGCGCACCGCATTTCAGCTTGATGGGGGCCGATACGTTCTCCAGACCGTGCAGGTGGGGATTGAGGCGGATGGCGTCACAGAGTGGTCGACCGGGTCACATTGGAGATGGCGCGCGAACACGGCGCTTCCAGCGACCGACACCTTGCGCGTGGCGGTGTTATCCGGAGATGGCGCGACGAACACTGAAATCGCCGCCTCAATTGGGTCAAACAACGGCGCGCGTGACGCACCGCTGATCTCCAACGCGAGCCTTGCTTCCATCGTCGGCTCAAATCTCGTCACGGCGCTGGGCATCGACGATCCCTTCGCCAACATCGCGCTTCGCACACTTGCGGGAACGCTGGCGCTCAACGTTGGCCAGGAGATCGACGAAGCCTTGGGGAACAGCCTCGGCAACTTCAACAATGCCACCGTCAAGATGCTGCCCAAGCAGGCGTTCGATGACTTCGCGCTCGATTTTGGCGTCGCGGCCGCTGGCGCCATTTCAAGTTTTTTGCTGGCGGAGCTTACAGATTCACTTGGCGTAGAAGGCTTCACGGGAGAGGCTGTCAATTCAGTAGGCGGCACCATTGTCAGCCAGATCGCCGAAAATCTCGTCACGGGCTCGCCCGGTATCTTCGATGGCGTCAGTTTCAATCTGTTGGCCAATGCGGCGGGTTCTTTCCTTGGCGGCTATCTGGCGAAGCAAATTGTCGACTTTGGTACAATCGGCGGACAAATAGGGGCCGCGATTGGGTCTGGCCTCGGCGGGATTATCGGCGGCAAAGTCATTGGCGGGTGGATCAGCAACATCGGTTGGGCCGCCGGCCCCATCGGCGCCTTTGTCGGCGCATTCGTCGGTTACATTCTCGGCGGTCTGATCGGCTCGCTCTTTGGCGGGACGGCGAAGGCGGGGACATCGCTTGCGTGGAATGAGCGCGAGCAGCAATTCGCGGTCGGCTACACGTGGTCCAAGCACGGCGGCTCGAAGGACGCGGTCACGTCGATGGCGTCCCAGGTCGGCGAATTGCTCAACGGCGTGATCGCCGCGACCGGTTCGCACGTGGCCGATGCGGACGGGGTGCAGACCGGCGCCTACGAATTGAAGGGTTCGCGCTTCATCTACAAAGAGAGCGCGGCGGGCTCGTACGCGTTTGCGTCGAAGGATATCGGACAGGTCGTCAATCACGGCGCTTTCATTGCGCTGTCGGACCTCTCCGAACGCCTCATCGGGGGCGATGTCTACATCAAGCGCGCGCTGTCGGCGACATTGACGCAGGCGGGCGGCAATCCCAACGCCTATTCGACCTACTCGGCCGGCGACTTCGAAGCCAACACGCTGTTCGGCAATATCGCGACGGCGCAGGACTATGAAAGCTATCTGCAGAACGCCGCCGTCATCAACGCGCTGATCGCAGCCGAACCGGAAAGCGCCTTCACCGCGGGCTGGACGATCACCTTCGCGCGCGTGATCGAGCTTGGGCTCGACAAACGCTGGAAGAGCGACTGGCTGGGCGGCTGGGCCGCGTTCCTGGACGAAACCGCCGATGGCGTGCTGGATGGCAATGCCTTCGCGCCGGGCAATGTGTTCCTGGAGCTCGATCCGGAAAGCAATGAGCGGCTGTTCGTGTTTGTGGACGGGGACGGTTCGGTGTTGGGCGTGCTGGGCGACACGATCGACACAGCATCGAAGGATGTGATTACGGGCACGGCCGGCAATGATACGCTGACAGTCAATGGCGATGCGATCACGCTGACTACGGCGCTCACGCTCAATGGCGCAGCCGCGACCGCTGGCGCACACAAGATCCGTGTCGCTGCGCTGATCGATGGCGGGGCCGGCAATGACACGATCCGCGGCGGCGACCTTGGCAACGATCTCCTGGGCGGCGATGGCAATGACACGCTCATCGGGGGCAAGCTCGACGATTGGATGTTCGGCGGCGCGGGCGATGATCGCCTGTATGCGGGCGCTGTCGCCAATCCGAGTGCGAGCGCAAGCACGCTCACCAGCGTCGATGGCGGCAATGGCGATTATCTTGACGGCGGCGAGGGAAACGATGCGCTCTATGGCGGGACGGGTTCTGATTGGCTCGCCGGCGGGGCGGGCGTGGATACGCTCTATGGCGGCGCCGGCGGGGACATCCTCGATGGCGGGGCAGGCGATGATCGCGGCGCAAGCGGGGAAGCGCGCATTTTCGGCGGCGCGGGTTCTGACAATTACGTCTTCTATTATGGCGCCGGTAATGATGTTGTTTTCGATGAAAGCGATCCCTCGCAGGCGGTAGGCGCGGGCTTGTACGAGCTTCGTGCGCGCTACCAAGCCATCGCCAACAATACGATCCAGCGCAATTGGGCCGGCGACGGCGACTATGAACTCGATGGCTCTGTCGTTGGCGGCGAGGATGCAATTTCGTTCGGGCCTGGCATCGGTTTCCGCAATCTGGTGCTGAAGCGCTCGGATGTGAACGGGACCCCCGGCGACGATCTCATCATCGAACTCACTGTCTTTGATGAAAACGGCGCGCGCGTGTGGACCGGCGACAGCCTGACCATCAAGGATTGGTTCGACGAAACGCGCCGTGTGGAATGGCTGCGCTTTGCCGATGGCGAGGAGATCCGCATCGGCGATCTCTCGTCCTTCATCATTGGGACAGCCGCAAGCGATGTGATCATCGGGACCTACGGCTCAGATTTCATTCTAGGCGAAGATGGCGATGATTACATCCGCGGTCTTTCCGGCAGCGACTTTGGATTTGGCGGCCGCGGGCGCGATTTCGTTGCGGGTGACGAGAACAACGACTGGGTGCTCGGCGGCGACGACGACGATCAAGTTGAGGGCGGAACGGGCAACGACACTGTTTTTGGCGACAATGGCAATGACATTGTCTATGGCGGCGATGGCGCTGACATTGTTGCGGGGGGGCGCGGCGACGACATCGTCGTCGGCGGCGCCGGCAATGACCTTTTCAAATATTCGCGCGGCGACGGTCGCGACACGATGTTTGATGCTTACTCCGACAATTGGGACCTGGTTTATAGCGGAGGCGCCTACGTCAATGGCTACGTGCTCACGACCCAGGGCGAGGTCGTAAAGAACGGTGTGGCGTATTTCACCAATGGCGCCTGGGAGGGGCTTTACGATTGGCGTAATGCTCCGGGCAAATTGTACCGGCACCTGGGCGCCGATGCGAGCGGCGCCACGACCGCTGACCTCGGTGAAGACACGCTCGAGTTCGGGCTCGGCATAGACATCGAGGATGTGCAGATTCAGCGTTCGGGGCAGGATTTGCTGCTCGCGATCGCGAGCGGCGCCGCAGACGCTCGCGCTTTCGGATCGATCAGCGATCAGATTCGGCTGCAACAATGGTTCCACACTGGCGCCCAGATAGAGAACTTCGTGTTCGCCGAGATCGGCGCGCTCGATATCAGTACGATGTCATTGGGCAGTGCAGCCGCCAGCGACGGTGATGACGCGCTTGCGGGCGGGTCAGGCCGCGACTGGATCACCGGCGGGTTGGGGGACGATCAGATATCCGGCGCCGCCGGTGATGACATCCTCTCTGGCAATTTCGGCGCCGATCATCTCCTCGGCGGGGCGGGCGCGGACGTGCTTTATGGCGGCGCCGATGACGATATTCTCGATGGCGGCACCGGCGCCGATACGCTGATCGGCGGGGCGGGCGTCGATATCGCCTCTTACGCCTCCAATACGGGCGCCGGCGTTGGCGTTCAGGTTTCGCTATCCCACCCGGGCGTCAATACGCTTGACGCCGCCGGCGACACCTTCAGCGGCATAGAGGGCCTGGAAGGCACCGCACGAGCGGACGTGCTGACCGGGGACGGAGGCGATAATGTGCTCATCGGGGGTGGCGGTGACGACACACTGGCCGGCGGCGTGGGCGACGACGACTATGAGTATGATCTCGGCGATGGTGCAGACACGATTCTCGATCGTGCGACGAGCTACACGGAGATCGTCAGTGCGAGCGGAGTTCTGAGCAGCGGGTTTACCGTCGCCTGGCAATTCCTGGGAATCCTAGACCAGTACGGAGTGAATTGGTATTCCTACCAGTTGACGCTCACGCGCGCCTCCGACGGCGCCATCGTTTATCAATCGCGCGCGGGCGTGGATTTCTTGTATACAACGCCAATGGCGGCAGCGCCCGTTCCAGACGCCTGGCAGTTTGATGCGGGGCAATGGAAGTTGGGCGCAACGCGTACCGGCGTGGGCAAGCAGACCATTCTGGAAGAGGCGGCTGCGGGTGATGCGGGCGCGGACACGCTTCTTCTGGGTCAAGGCATATCGCTGTCGGATATCAGCGCGACGCGCGAAAATTCCAATCAAGACCTCAGGCTTACGTTTGCGCAGGGCGGATCGGTCCTGATCCGAGAGCAAGCCAATAGCGAGCATGCTATCGAAGACATGGTCCTCGCCGATGGTCTTGCTGGCAAGCTCAGCGCATTGCGCCTGCCGGGTCAGGCCGGCACGAGTGGTGATGATCTTTTCTTGGGCGGAACCGGCAATGATGTCTTTGCTGGCGGCGCCGGTAATGACGTCATCTCCGGGGGCGCCGGCGCCGATACGCTGCAGGGCGGGGCCGGCGACGATACGCTCGAGGGCGGGGCAGGCGCGGACGTGCTTGACGGCGGCGACGACAGCGTGAGCGCCGGAGCGGAGTTGACCGCAACGCTCACAGATTATGGCGACACTATCCGCTATGTGCGCTCGGCAGCTGGCGTCAGCATCGATCTCGCTGCGCGCACTGCATCAGGTGGTGATGCGCAAGGGGACGTGATCGCAGCCTTCACCACGAGCGGGGGACAAACCGTTTCGAGTATTGAAAACGTGGTTGGCTCCGAAGCCGGCGCCGACACGTTGCGCGGCGATGACCGCGCCAACCGCCTGGCGGGGCTTGGCGGCAATGACACCTTGGAAGGCCGGGGTGGCGATGACGTTCTGATTGGCGGGGCGGGTAATGACACGCTGAACGGCGGCGATGGCGAAGACAACATCACCGGCGATGCTGGCGACGATGTAATCGATGCGGGCGCGGACGCTGACGTTGTCGCAGGCGGGGACGGCAATGATGCAATTCAAGCGGGCGCAGGTGACGACATTGTCGATGCGGGCGCAGGCGCTGACAGCGTTCATGGCGGCGACGGCAAGGATCAGCTCAGCGGCGGCGACGGCGCTGACACCCTTTATGGGGATGCGGGCGACGACGTGCTCCATGGCGGGGCCGGAAACGATGTGATCTATGGCGGCGACGGCGATGACGTGATCGCGGGTGGTGAAGGCGCGGACACGCTGCGCGGCGAAGCTGGCGATGACGCTTATGTGTTTGACGCGAGCTCTGGCCTAGATCAGATCATCGACGCTCAAGGCGCCAACACGCTGGCTTTTGCGGACGCAGGCTTCGATCAGATCTGGATCACGCGCAGCGGCGCCGATCTGCGCGTTGGGCTGATCGGTTCGGACGCAAGCGTCCTATTGAAGAATTACTATGCCGCAAGCGGCGCCACGCTGGCGCGATCGATCGCGGTGGGCGATCGCGTGCTCTACCTCGGCCATGCCGAGCCCTTGATCACGGCCATGACCGCGGCATCGGTAGGAACCCCCGACGCCCAGCCGGCCAATGTCGCCGCCCTGCTTGGCGATTATTGGCATCTCAATGGCAAGGCCGCCCCTGTTGTCTCCGATCAATCGCTGAGCACGGATGAAGACGTGCCGCTGGCAGGCCAGGTGGGCGCCGAGGACCACGACGATCAAGTCCTGGCCTATGCCCTTGACGCTGGGCCTAGCCATGGCGCGCTTGCGCTTGATGCAGCCACCGGCGCTTGGACCTACACGCCCGCGGCCGACTACAATGGCGGCGACAGCTTCGTGGTCCGCGTCACCGACGAAGACGGTCAATCGGCGACGCAGCGCGTCGATGTAACGATCAATTCCGTCAACGACGCGCCGCGCGACATCATTGCGCCAGTCCCCCTGGAGGTCGATGAGAATGCCGACGCTGCGACGGTGATCGGAACGTTTGCGGCCATCGACGTCGATCTAGGCGACGCGGTCACGTTCAGCCTTGTCGAGAACGCCAATGGCCGCTTTTCCATCACCTCCAGCGGCGTGCTGCAAGTGCTCGCTTATGCGGTTCTCGATTACGAAGTCGAGACGAGCCAACACATTGTCGTGCGCGCAACCGATGCGGCGGGCGCTACACTCGACAAGGCCTTCGATGTCGCGATCAACAACCTCAACGAGGCCCCGAGCGCGCCAGTCTTGGCGAGCGCACCCAATGCGCTTGTTGGCGAAAATGCAAACCTCGGCGGCCTGACCGCCGCGGCCTTTACGCTCCACGATCCCGACGGGACCATTCCGACGCTGGAGCTTGTTGGCGACGCGATGGGTTGGCTCGAAGTGGTGGGCGGCGCGGTGCAGTTCAAAGCGGGGGTCAGCATCGACTTCGAAGTGCTTGCGGGGCTTGGCTGGACGCTTGAGGATTCTGACGGCGATGGCGCCCGCGAGGCGGTCTACATCATCGGTGTTCGCGCCAGCGACGGCGAATTCGTTTCAGCGGAAACGAGCCTGAGTTTGCGTTTCGAAGACGTCAACGAGGCCCCCACCGATCTCAGCTTGGCGCCCAGCGGCGCCACGATCCTGGAGCGCGACCGCATTGACGGCGAGCCGACACCGGGGGCGATTTATCTCGGCAGCTTGACCGGTGTTGATCCCGACCTGGCCTCGAGCGGCGCCTTCGCGGGGCTTGCCTATTCGGTGACCGATCCGCGCTTTGAGGTGATCAATGGCCATGAGCTTTACCTTAAGGGCGGGGCCATGGCCGATCTCGATTATGAGACTGAACCGACGCTGGCTGTGACCGTCACGGTGAGCGATTTGGATGGCGGGCCCGGCGCCTTGTCGTTCTCGCGCAGCTTCACCTTTGCTCTCAGCGACCGCGACGACATCGTGATCGGCGCCACCGCAGACGAAACCCTGACCGGCCAGAGCGGGCGCGACCGCCTTTATGGCATGCTGGGGGACGATACTCTCATTGGCGGGCTCGGCGACGATGATCTCTACGGCGATGTTGGCGCCGATACGCTCGACGGCGGCGATGGCGACGACCTGCTCGACGGCGGCGCCGGCGATGATGTGCTGAGCGGGGGCGCAGGCGCCGATACGCTGATGGGCGGGGCAGGCGCCGATGCGCTTGCGGGCGGGCAAGGCGACGACAGTCTCAATGGCGGCGATGGCGACGACCTGATCGAGGGCGGCGCCGGCGCTGATACGCTGGCCGGGGGCTCAGGCGCTGACACTCTGAGCTACGCCAATTCAGACGACGCTGTGAGCGTCAATTTGGCGACGGGCGTGCTGAGCGGGGGAGACGCCGCCGGCGACACGCTTGGCGACGCTTTCGAAAAGCTTGTGGGATCTGCATTTGGCGACACCCTTGTCGGCACGATCGCCGCTGAAACCATCGATGGCGGCGACGGCGATGATGTGATCGAAGGCGGCGGCGGCGCCGACATCCTGATTGGCGGTGACGGTGATGACCATATCACTGGCGGCGCCGATGGCGATCTCATCTATGGCGGCGCCGGCGCCGACACCTTGATCGGCGGGGCGGGCGCTGACGAGCTCTTTGGCGGGGACGGCGACGACATTCTCTTGGCCGAAGGCGACGGCGATCTGCTGGTCGGCGGGGCTGGCAATGACATCCTCGACGGCGATGTCGGTTCCGACGCATACGTATTCGACGTCAATTCTGGCCACGACATCATCCGCGATTTCGATCCCGAGGGCACAGATTCCGACCAGATCAATTTCCAGGGGATCGACACTTCGCGGCTCTGGTTTGAGCGTGTGGGCGATGATCTGAAGATTTCGATCGTCGGCGCGGACGCGTCTGTGGCCATAGAAAATTGGTATGCGGGCGCGCCAGGCGGCAACCGGCGCATCGAATTTGTCATAACCAGCCAGAACTATTCGATCGACGCAGATGGTCTGACCTCGCTGATGACCGGTCAGATCAAGCCTGCGGACCTCAGCGCCCTTGCTGTACTGATGGACGATCCCGTTTACGCCAGCGCCTGGGCCGAATTTTGGGGCGTCAATGAGGCTCCGGTCATAGGTGCGATCGGCGCACAAACAACAGACGAAGACACAACAATCAGCATCGCCCTGAACGCCAGCGACGATTTCACCGACGCTGCGCATCTGCGCTATGAGGTCCGCGTGTTTGATGACGCTGGGCTCACGCAAGAGAATACTGGAGTGGTCTCGGGCTGGTCGATCACCGGCCCCGAAGGGGGGCAAACGCTTGCGCTGACACCGGTTCAAAACATGAGCGGCGCGTTTTATGTGCAGGTGAAAGTGTTCGATCTGACCGACCGCGTCAGCGAACAGGTTTTCGCGTTAGACATATCTCCGGTGGCCGATGCGCCTTTGATTTCGGCGGCGGCGCCCCTGGCGGCGACGCTCGATTCTGGATCGCTTGCGCTGAATATCCAAGCCAGCCTCGCCGACGTCGACGGCTCTGAAATACTTGAAGTCCGTATCGCCGGCATCCCCGCGGGGTTGGCGCTCAATCACGGAACCGATCTGGGCGGAGGGGTCTGGTCATTGACTGCAGCGCAGCTGCCGGGATTGGCGCTTACCGGTCCAGTGAGCTTTGCTCAAGACCTCTCTCTCACGGTGACGGCCATTGCGACCGAGACCGCAACCGGCGCGTCATCAAGCGTGCAGGCCACGATGGCGGTTCCGATCAACGCGCGCCCGACAGACCTCACGGCGTCTGGCGCCATTGAGGTCGCCGAAAACGCTGCAAACGGAACCCTGATCACGACCTTCTCGCGCACCGACGCGGATGGGGCCGGCGATGCGCCAACCTATTCTCTTATCGACAACGCCGGCGGACGCTTCGCCATCAATGCAGCGACCGGCGCGCTGAGTGTCGCCAACGGGGCGCTGCTGAATTACGAAGCTGCGACCTCGCACCAGGTCGTCGTGCGCGTCACCGACGCGGGCGGGTTAAGCTACAGCGAGAGCTTCACCGTCAGCATCACGGATGTGAACGAGGCGCCGAGCTTGGCCGCGATGAACTTCAGCATCGCCGAGAACTCAGCGATTGGTGCGTTTGTCGGTTCTGCGGCGCTTGCCTATTCCGATCCTGATACGGCCAGCGCAAATCGGGATCCGCGGTACTATTTCGTTTTGACTGATGGCTCTACGTCTCAAGTGGCGGCGAGCGGGCGCCTGAGGATCAACCAGCTCACCGGCGACATCACCGTCAACGGGGCAATTGACTATGAGGCCACGCATTCGCTCGGCGTCATTGTTCGGGTGTGGGACCAAGCTGGGACCGGTCTTTATGCAGATCGGGCGGCGGCAATTGCGGTGACGGACGTCAACGAAGTCCCGACGGCGCTCAACTTCACCAATGTGGTGAGTTCGATCGCTGAGAATACGTCTACGACTTCCCACATTAAGGTCGCCGATCTCACCATCGTCGATGACGCCTTGGGCTCAGAGAATTTTGGCCTCACCGGCGTTGACGCGGCCTCCTTCGAGATCATCGGGTCCGCGCTTTACCTGAAGTCAGGCGTGACGCTGGACCGCGAGACGCATCCAATCTTCAACGTGAACGTTACTGTGGATGATCCCAGTATCGCTGGGATTGAGCTCACAAGCGCCTTTACGCTTTCGGTTGCAGACGTCAACGAAACGCCGACAGATATCTTTCCCACGTATATTTGGAACAATCCTGGCTCGTTGAGCTTCGTTGAGGGAATTAGCGCCGGGAACTCTATCGCCAGATTTGGCGGAAGCGACCCGGAAAGCAACATAATCGCCTATAGCCTTGTCAATGACGCTGGCGGCCGATTCTCCATGACCGGTGATGGTTGGCTCAAAGTTGGAAGTGCGACGTCTACGACTCCGTTGAATTTTGAGGCTGGCGCGAATCCGACAATTCGCATTCGAGCGACCGATGCGGGGGGGCTTTGGGTCGAGGAAAACTTCGTCATCAATATCCAGGACGTCAACGAGAGTCCCTTCCTTGCCGCGATGAGCTTCAACGTCTCGGAGGCCGCGCCCGGCGCGGGGCAAACGTTGATAGGAACGGTTGGCGACTACTACAGCGATCTGGACACGGCATCCGCCAACAAGAACCCGCGCTATTCGTTTGTGCTTGCCAACGGGACGACCTCTCAGGTTGACGCAAGCGGAAAGTTCTCCATCGACGCGACGACCGGGCAGATCAAGTTGCAGAACGCGGTCAATTATGAGGATCCGACGCTTTCAAATCATAGGTACGCAGCGACGGCGCGCGTACGCGACCAGGGCGGCGCGGGGCTCTATTATGACCGCGCGTTCTATATCAATGTCACCAACGTCAACGAAGCGCCTGTGGTGACCGGCGAAGGGCAAGCTACCGATCCGGATGGAACGACGGCGTTCACCTGGCGGATTGTCAGCGTCACCAGCGGGATGGATCCGGCTGGCAGTTATACGATCAATCCGACGACCGGGATCGTAAGCGGGGGTTACTACGGATCGTACCAAAACACGGAATGGGTTCGCGTCGTCGCGCGGGATCCCGGCGGTCTTGACTCAAACGTCTACACGCTCGTTTACCGCTACAACACGAATCAGCCATGGGCGCCCATTGTCCTTGACCTCGATGGTGACGGGCTAGAGCTGGTCGATTTTGCCGGATCGAGCGTTCAGTTCGACATGGATGGGGATGGTGTGCTTGACCGCTCAGGCTGGGTCAGCGCCGATGACGGCTTCCTGGCCATCGATCGCAACGGCGACGGCCAGATCACAGGCGGACAGGAGATCGCGTTCGCACAGGATCTGGATGGCGCTGTCTCCGACCTCGAAGGCTTGCGTGCTTTTGACACCAACGCCAATGGCTTCATCGATGCTGGCGATGAGCGATTTGGCGAGTTCCTGATTTGGCAAGACGCCAATCAAAACGGGGTCAGCGACCTGGGCGAGCTCACTGCGTTGGCTGAAAGCGGCGTTGTGGCGATCAATCTCACGCTCACGCCGACGGGGCAGACGCCGGCGCAAGACAGCGAGAACGTCGTCTATGGCACGACAAGCTTTGTACGCGCCGATGGCTCAGTCGGCACGGCGGGGGACATCTTCCTGGCGTACGGCGCTGTCGGGGGAACGCTGCCGCCGATCATCCTTGATCTCAACGGCGGGGGCATCTCTCTGACCAGCCGTCTGCAGTCGAACGTCATGTTCGACGCCGACAATGACGGCGCAGTACAGCGCACCGGCTGGTTCGGGGCAGGGGAGGGCGTCTTGGCGCTCGACCGCAATGGCGATGGTCAAATCGGATCAGGTGCAGAAATTTCGTTTGCAAACGATGTTGTGGGCGCTCGCACCGATCTTGAAGGGCTTGGCGCCTATGACAGCAACGCCAACGGCTTCCTGGACGCTAGCGACACGCGTTACGGGGAGTTTTTGATCTGGCAGGACGCTAATCAGGATGGCGTGTCGCAGGCATCGGAACTGCGCTCGCTGGCTGACTGGGATATCGCCGCCATCAACCTAACGCCGCGCTTGACGGGGGCCGATCCAGAGGCCGCTTCCGATAACGTGATCTATGCGACGACGGACTTTGTCCGAAGCGACGGCAGCCGCGGCGATGTTGGCGACGTCTTCCTCTCCTACGATCTCGACAATGGAGGGGTGGGCAGCGATCAGGCCGAGCGCATCGCGGAAAGCCAGAAACGCCGCAAACCTGCAAGGGCGTCCAGGCCGGTCGCGCCTGATCCGGTCGAAGTTGACGACGAAGTCTTCCGCCGCTGGCTGGAAGAGCACTCGCTCGTCTTTGCGCCGCGCAAGAAAGATATGGAGAAGCAGGGCGTTCCTTCCATCGCCGACGGCGTGGCGGGGGTTGTGGGCAAGAATGACGCAATCGCTGTTCATGCCGACGCTCCCAGCTTGGGCGCTCAGCCGGGCAGCCTGCACCATGGACTGGGGGTTGCCGACAGCCGCGTCTTACACATGATCAACGCCATGGCCGCTTTTGGCGCACGCGACGCCGCCGATCTGGCGAGAACCTCGCGTCAGCGCGACCCAAGAGTGGCTGAGCTGTTGACGGCGCTGCCGGATATGCGTTGATCAGGCGATGCCGCAACCTCTTCCGCCGCCTGGCGTGCCGCGCACCGTCGCCGAAGCGCTTGGCCAAGTCGTTTGGCTGTTGTCGCAGTCGCCGATGCACCGAGAACTCAAGATCAAGGAGCTTGAGTGGTCGTTCATGCCTGCTGTTTTGTTTGAGCAGTTCAGGGTGTTTCGCTTTGGGCCTCTGTCTCAATTGGGACCTGGCGGAGAAAACCTCGACCAGGCGCAATTCGCCAAGCTTGGCCTGACTCAGGAGGGCCTGGAGCAAATGCCGCTAGGCGTGGCCATTTGGGCCAAGCTCTCGGAAGCAGCCGAAGCCAAGCTTGAGCGCGGCGAGAAGCTGGAGGCCCAGGATTGGCGCTCGGGCGAGCGGGTGTGGCTGGTGGAGCTGATCTCGCCGTTTGCAACCCCAGAGAACAAGCTCTCCGAAGCCATGCTGCTTGACCTGATGCAGGGACCTTTCAAGACGACGGCGTTCAATCTTCACCGCACCGATCCCAAGACCGGCCGGCGCGAAAAAGTCCATGTCGCAAGTCATTTGCAGGCAACGGCGCCCGCCGGGCCGTCGAACTGAGTTCCGGTCCGTGTGGGCCGTGCGCCTGGCCCGGCGCGCAACGCTGCCGCCTCGTGCGAAAGCGCTGCGCCTCTGACTGATTGCGGCGAGGGCCTGCCGCATCGCTGAGACGGTCGAATGGCGTAAATGGACGCAATCACAGACCTTCGATCCAGCGCTTGAAAGTGCGTTCGGTGGTCTGCTCCATCGCTATCCAGTTCGTTCGCTTGCAGTCGGTTGATTTGGGGTAAGCGAGTTGGCGTTCTTCAGGGCAGCTTCCACTTTCTGAGCCAGTCTCTCGCGAGCACCGGCCGCTTGACTGGCTAGATCGTCTTGGCTGCCACTGGCGGGGCCACCGAGACCGCGTGCTTCGAAAGTATCAAGTACGAAGCGGCTCGCTTTCCCGTCGCCCTGCAACGCCTTTCGGACTTCGAGCATCATGATCGCTTTTAGGGCGGGCATCCGGCGCACGCGGCCATCAACCGTCACCTGAACAAGTGTCGTCGCTGCTTCCTCAAGGATGTCGTTGAGCGCCAGCTTCTTCCGCGGCCGCCCTCGAGGGTTGCCACTCTGACCAGGTTTGAAACGCGTGTGCTTGGGCGGCCGGCAATAGCCGACGGCCTCGTCTTGATCAGGTTGGCCTTCGGGCGCGCCTTCTGAGAGTTTCTTCGCCATCGCGTCCCCCTACGCGGCAGACGTGGTGAGTGAATTGGGCGTACTCACAGCTTCGCCGTCGATTAACTCTGGTCGAAGGCCGGTCATTGCGCTCCAGCGCGCCAAAGCGACATCGACGTATCCCGGTTCAAACTCGACGGCGCGGCAGCGTCTTCCGGTACGTTCGCATGCGATCAGTGTGGTGCCTGATCCTAAGAAAGTGTCCAAGACGATCTCGCCACGCTTGGTCACATCAAGGATGGCGTCGGCAACGAGTCCGACCGGCTTCACGGTGGGATGAAGTGCCAAGTCAGCTCGCCGAGCTCCTTGGAACGTGTTCACAGACGGATAGTCCCACACGTTGGTTCGGTTCCTGCCGTGACGGCCAAGTTCAACATTGTTGCGATGCTGAACGTCGCCCACTCGATAGACGAAGACGAGTTCGTGCTTCGATCGGTAGAGACTGCCCATGCCTGCGTTGGATTTATTCCAGACGCAGACGTTGAGACGCGCGCCGTAAAGTGGATCCAAAGTTCTCACCAGCTGATTGACGTGGTGGTGGTCCATGCAAACGAAGTGGACGCCGCCTTCGCGTGTCACCTCAACGGAGGCGACCATGGCGTCGCGCAGAAACGCTTCAAACTCTTCGTCCGCCATTTCACCTGACGCCATCGCGAACTCGGCATGTTTGATGCGGCCTTTTCCGCCGGCATGCCCATTGATGGCGACGTTGTAGGGTGGGTCGGAAAACATCGCGGCGGCAGTCTCGGCGCCGACCACTCGACGAACGAAGTCTCGGTCACGCGCGTCGCCGCATCCGACAACATGATCCCCACAGCGCCAGATATCTCCGCGGCGCGTTGTCGGGACCGAAGGAGCAGCGGGGATCACCTCGTCGTCTGGGTCTCGAGTGTCCGGGCCGCTAAGAACCACATCGACCTGACCGACGCTAAAGCCTGTCAGCTCTACGTCGAGTTCAAGCGAGATGATCTCGAGGTTCTTTCGAAGGAGATCGCCATCCCATCCGGCGTTGAGTGCGATCTTGTTGTCGGCGAGCGCCAGCGCGCGTCGTTCGGCCTCGGTGAGGTTTGAGAGGACAAACACTGGAACCGTTGGCAGATTGCATTGCTGAGCCGCAACGAGCCTGCCGTGACCAGCGATAACGTTCAGGTTCTCATCCGCCAAGATTGCGCCAACGAAACCAAACTTCTTAATCGAAGCGACGATCTGTTTGATCTGCGCCGGCGGGTGCGCGCGAGCGTTGAGCCGATCGGGGCGCAGTTCGCTTGGCGCCAGATACCGAAGCTCCTGTGAGTGTTGCGACATTGGTTTGATCTCCGACCATGCCGTCTGAACTGACGGCCTCGAAGATCATTATGTCTCCACGCTTCGCCGGCGCGGATAACGGGGCCTTTGAGGCGGCCGACAAAGGCGCACCGGATCTCCGCACTGATGCGATCGTTCAAGCAAGAACGCGACGTTGGCACTGTGCGAATAGGGTGCAGCGAACCAGCCGCTGGGTCGGTGTTGATGGCTAGCTCGCTTCGCACTTGGCAAGGCTGAGTTGAGCTTTGTGGTATGGGTCCAGCGATACTTGCGGGCCTAGACTGGGTCCGAATCCGAGCGACGATCTCCGAACCCGAACCCGAACCCGAACCCGAACCCGAACCCGAACCCGAACCCGAACCCGAACCCGAACCCGAACCCGAACCCGAACCCGAACCTGAACCCGAACCCGAACCCGAACCCGAACCCGGAACCCGAACCCGAACCCGAACCCGAACCTGAACCTGAACCCGAACCCGAACCCGAACCCGAACCCGAACCTGAACCCGAACCCGAACCCGAACCCGAACCCGAACCCGAACCCGAACCCGAACCCGAACCCGAACCCGAATGGGTCACGTTCTACGAGTTCTGGCTACGGCGTAATTCGAGTGCTTGACGCTTGAGTGTGCCATGCGGAACGCCCGTCATTCTATGGACGTCGATGGGTTTGTGTCCCTGAACGAGTAGCGACCGAGCTCGTTCACGATCTTCGGCGGTTGGTCCATTTCCCGAAATTGGGCGCGCGGTTTTGTTCGAGCGATCGTCCGCCTTGTTAGAGGCGGACGAGGCGTTTTTGTTTGAGCTTCGTGCGGCTATCCTCGCCAACTTTTCAGTGTGACGGTGATGAAGTTCCAGGTGCACAACACTTTCGGCGCGACTCTGTTCGGCACGTTTTTCTTCGTCGAGCCGCGTCTGGTCGATCGCACGACGGCCCGCGATTGCCAGCATCGATAGCGGTTTTGCAAACGGCAAGAGCGAAAGTATCCAGCCAACGAAGATGTTATTCGGCAACTCAGCGTCCGGAGCCGCGTCTCTCAACACACCCCAACCGAGGTGAACGCCGACATTAGATGTCAGTGAAAAGATGAGGAGACAAACGGTAGCGGGTATGACGGTTGGCCAATGCCATGATTTCCAGCCACCGGGTCGTGACACCGCATGCATTATGGCTGACGCCATTACATTCACGCCCGCGATCGAGAATGCAGTTACCAGAGCAAAGGCAGCCACGCACCAAACGACAAGGCGAATGCCAAGAAACTCTCCTTCCGGCGCAACTCTTCCCACGATGCCGGCCAGCGCCAACAGCGCACATGAACCGGTCAAGCCCCAAACGCACAATTGCGAAAACCAATAGGTTCCAAGTCTGGGCAACGCGATCGCTCCATTTTTGATGGGCGATTGAAGAGCCGGCTCTGACCAGTCCCATTGCCTTTGAGCGCGCTGTCTAATGCGCCTCCTGGGCACACCCATTGACGCGAACGAGGATGATGCGCTCACATCCCATGAGCACGCGGATTTAGTTCGAGCGAATTTTTTCCGCGCGAGTTCGCTCCAGTTTCCGGATTTTCTTTTGGATGCGATCCTTCCCGGCCTTCGGGCCTCCGAAGGTTTCGGCCTGCATGCTTGCCACGGCCTCTGCCGTATGGCGCGAGTGTCCATCTGCGCGCATCTCGGCATACGTTTTCAAACGTCGATCGTCATACGAAATGAACGGTCCGCTCCCAGGCTTACGACCCCGCCGCTTATGAGAGCGCTTTATGTTTCGAAAAAGCTCCACAGCCTCGCCGACGGGCAACTTGCCAATCGCACGGTAAATCGCTTGCGAGGCTTCAGACCCTTCGTCCTTGCCGACTCTGTAAGCTGCCATCGCATGCCTCAGCTCATCGGACTCACAAAATTGCCTGGCGTCGTCCGGCATCTGCAGGTGCAGGTTTGCAAACAATCCCAGCTGACGTCTCAGTTCGCGGAAGGCGGGCACTATCGAGCGCTGCCAAGCGGTCAGCAATTGCAGGTCTTCAGTCATGCCGTGGATGATGGCTCGATTCCCATCGGCACTCGAAGCGTCGAGAAGGAGCCTTCCCGGGAGAGGGTAAGGTCTCAAGGCGAATGGGGGCTATCTCAGGATGATCGCTGTACCTGCGTCGGAATTTCCCTGATGTTGAGTGGAGAATTCCCAGTTCTTTTCGGCTCCTGAGATCACACCTCCCGCGGAAATCCCTGCGTGGACAGGGGCTTAAAGGTGGAGGCTCGCCGTTTCAGACCGAGCAGGACGATGAAATTCCCAGCATTTTCCCTGTTCTTAGGGAATTGTACGGCAGAGACGCGTTCGCTCCAGACTGCCCACACCACCAGCCTGCCAAGTCAGCCCTTGGTCAGCGGCGGTTGTTGTCTCAGGAGCGCGCCAAAGGCGTCGAGCACGCGCTCCGCCGCCGCGAGTTGAGCGCGCTTGCCGGCGCCAAAATGCTCATCGAGCTTGCCTTCGAGCAGCAGCGTCGCAAGGCCGTGGGCGAGCGACCAAGCCGCGACGACGAGCGTCGGGTCCGGCCGGCCGAACTTCTCCATCGTCACTTCGTCCATTACGGAAGCGAGCAGGCCGAACGCCGATTGAGCGCAATCGTGCGTGTGCTTATGATCTTCCGCTTTCACGAGCTCTGAGCGGAACATGAGTTTGAAGTGCGAGGGGTGCCGCACCGCGAAATGCACGTAGGCGCGCCCGATGCCGCGCAGCTTTTCGTCACCGCTGCCGGCCTTGGAGATCGCGGCGGCCATATCGGCGCGCAGCAGTTCAAAGCCTTCGGCCACGAGCGCGGCAAGGATCGCCTCGCGATCCGGGAAATGATGATAGGGCGCCTGGTGGCTGACGCCGGCGCGGCGCGCCACCTCGCGCATACTCAGCGCGGAAAGCCCTTGCTTGCCGATCAGTTCGAGGCTCGCATCGAGCACGGTGCGGCGCAGATCGGGTGCGAGCGCTGGTTTCACAAAAACCTCATCGCCGATGCACTTGACAGTGTCAAGTTGATTGCTAGACAGTGTCAAGTCGCGAGGGCGCCTTTGAGGAAAGCTGTATTTTCACTGTTGCTCGGCGCCTGCTTGGCTGCCTGCGGAGCGGGCGAGACGCAGCGCGCGCCAGCGCCTGAAGGGCCGCTGGTGGAGGTCGTCGCTGTCGCGCCGGTCGCCGGGCCCGGCGTGGTGCGCGCGAGCGGGCTGGTGCAGTACCGGCGCGAACCGGCGCTCGCCTTCACTTCTCCCGGCGTCATCACGGCGATCAATGTCGATTCCGGCGATGTCGTGCGGCGGGGCCAACGCCTGGCCGCGCAGCGGCGCACCAGCGTCGGCGGGAACGCACAGGAAGCCGCGCTGGCGCGCGAAAATGCTGAGCGTGATTTGGCGCGCACCCAAGATCTTTATGAACGGGGTTTCGTGTCGGAGGCGCGTCTGGAGGCGGCGCGGCTGGCTGTGGAGCGGGCGCGCGAGACCACTGTGCTGACGGCGCCGACAGATGGCGTCATCCTGCGCCGCACAGCTGAACCCTCGCAAATCGTGGCGGCAGGCGCGCCGGTGCTGATCCTGGGTGAGACCGGCTCAGGGATTGTCGTGCGCGCTTCAATGTCGTCAGCCCAAGCGCAACGCATCCGGGTTGGCCAAAGCGCGACTGTGCGCGTGGCCGACGAGGGCGAGGCAGGCCGCGTGGGCGAGGTGACGCGCGTGGCTGCAAAGGGCGATGACCGCACTGGCGCGTTCGAGGTTGAGGTTGAAGTGGGCTCGGGCGAGGGCCTGCGTTCGGGCATGGTGGCGGAAGTCGAAGTGGCGGCTGGGCAGGCGGATTCCGCGCAGGAAGCGCTTCTTGTTCCAACGCTTGCTCTGCTTGATGCGCGCGCCGACCAGGGGGTGGTGTACGTGGTCGATGAGCGCGGGGTCGCGCGCCGGCGCGCTGTGCGCACGGCGGGCGTGTCGCAAGCGGGCGTGATGGTCATCGAAGGGCTGCAGGCAGGCGAACGCATCGTGAGCGCTGGCGCCGCCTATGTGCGGGACGGCGAGGCCGTGCGCGTCCGAAGCGATGCTGACGGCTAGATGCAAGCGATCACGCGCTTCTTTATCGACAGATGGCAGTTCACGGCTGTCCTGTTCCTGATGCTCGCGGCGCTGGGCGCGAATGCAATCCTCACGATTCCAAAGTCCGAAGATCCGATCGTTGAGTTCCCAGGCGTATCGACCTCGGTCGTCCTGCCGGGGGCGGACGCCGAACAGATGGAGCGCCTCGTGGCGATCCCGATCGAGGATGCGCTCAACGCCATAGAGGACATCCGCGAAATCCGCTCTTCGAGCCGTGCTGGCGTGGCGGTCGTGTCCGTCGAGTTCGAGTGGGGCGCAGACCCGGAGGAGAAATACGGCGAGGTGGTGCGCGAGTTGAACGTCGTGCGGCCCAGCTTGCCCGATGGGGTGACCGATCTGCGCTCACGCCGCTTCAACCCGGCGCAGGCGGCGGTGGCGCAATTGGCGCTTACCAGTCCCGATGCGTCGTTCCGGCAATTGGAATCCTACGCGAAGGCGCTGCGCGATGCGCTGGAGCGTGCGCCGGGCGTGCAGCAAGCGGACGTCTGGGGCGCGCCGCCGGCGGAAGTGCGCGTCGCAGTCGATCTCGACCGCCTGGCGGCCTACCGCCTGCCCATCGCCGCCGTCGCGGACGCAATTGCACGCGAAGGCGCGGATGCGCCCATAGGCGCGGTCGAAGCCGGCGGACGGCGCTTCAATCTGCAGGCTTCAGGCTCGTTCAACAGCCTCGACGAAATCCGAAACGTTGCGCTGCGCGCTGCAGACGGTTCGGTGCTGACCGTCGGGGATGTCGCCGAGGTCGAATGGGCCAACGGCGAACGCGTGCACATAACCCGCTTCAACGGTGAACGGGCGGTGTTCGTGAGCGCACGCGGGCGCCTTGGGGCGTCCGTGTTCGATATTGTGCGCGGCGTGCGCGAGCGGGTGGACGCCTTCGAAGCGACGCTGCCGGACAACATCACCTTGCAGCGGGGATTTGATCAGTCCGAAACCGTACGGGACCGCCTCGGCCAATTGGCGCGGGATTTCGGCATCGCCATTCTGCTGGTGTTGTTGACGCTACTGCCGCTGGGGTTTCGCGCCTCGCTGGTAGTGATGGTGTCGATCCCGCTTTCGCTGGCGATCGGCGTTGCTTCGATCGAGCAGTTCGGGTTTTCGCTCAACCAGCTTTCGATCGCGGGTTTCGTGTTGGCGCTGGGGCTGCTGGTGGACGATTCCATCGTCGTCACTGAAAACATCGCGCGGCACCTGCGCCAAGGCCTGTCGCCCCGCGAAGCGGCGATCGCGGGCGTAAGCGAAATCAACATTGCGGTCATCGGATGCACGGCGACGCTGCTGCTGGCGTTCGTGCCGCTCATGGCTTTGCCGGAAAGCGCGGGCGCTTTCGTGCGATCGCTGCCGGTGGCGGTCGTGACAACCATCATCGCTTCGCTGTTTGTGGCGCTGACGATCATCCCGTTTCTCGCCAGCCGCTTGCTGGCGCGCGAGGCGTCGGGCCGCTCCAACCCGCTGCTCGATGCGGTGATGGGCGCGATCCACGCACTTTATCGTCCTGCGCTGCATCTGGCGCTCGCCAATCCCCGCAAGACTGTAGTGATTGGACTGGCCGCGTTCGTCTTGTCGCTTGGACTCATTCCGCGCTTGGGATTCAGCCTCTTTCCCGAGAATGACGGGCCATATTTCGTGGTCGATGTGGAGACCCCGCAGGGCGCAGCGGTGAGCGAGACCGATCGCGCGGTGCAATTTGCCGAAGGTGTGCTGGCGGGACATGCGGAGGTGGAGTGGCGCTTCGCCAATGCCGGCCGCGGCAACCCGCAAATCTATTACAATGAAATTCCGCCGGAGCAGCTTTCCAATGTCGGCCAGATCTATGGCCGTTTTCACGAATGGCGCCGTGATGAAGGCGCGCGTCTGGTGGAGACGATCCGCACAGAACTTGCGGGTTACGCCGGCGCGCGGATCAATTTCCGCCGCTTCAGCAACGGGCCGCCGATCGAGGCGCCGATCGCGGTGCGCATCCGCGGACCGGACTTGGCGGCGCTGCAAGAGATCGCGGCCGAGGTTGAGCGGATTGTGCGAGAGACGCCCGGCACACGCGACGTGACCAATCCGATGGCGGAGACGCTGATCGATCTTGATCTCAACATCGATGAGGAAGCGGCAGCGCTGCGCGGCGTGCAGGCGGGAGCGATCGATCAGAGTTTGCGGATCGCGGTCGGCGGCGTTCCTGCCGCGGCCTTCCGGGATCCTGCGGGCGATGCGTTTCCCGTGGTCGTGCGTGCGCCGCGTGATGGACCAATGCCGGTTGCCCAGCTCGACACGCTTTATGTTTGGAACGGCGAGGGCGGCGCCACGCCGCTGGCCGAACTGGCGCACCCGCGCCTGCAAAGCGGACCCGCGTCGATCGACCGTGTGCAGCGCGAGCGCACGGCGACGGTGCGCGCCTATACGCAGTCGGGCTTTTTGACGAGCGCAGTGACGCGCGAGGTGGCCGAACGCCTCGGCGCTGCGCGACTGCCGCCCGGCTATTCGATTTCTTTCGGCGGCCAGGCCGAGGCGCAGCGCCGCAGCTTCAGCGGCCTCGGCCCGGCGATCCTAATCGCTATCTTTGGCGTGCTGGCCGTACTGCTGCTCGAATTTGGCACCTTCGCGGTCACTGGCGTTGTCGCGTTTGTTATTCCTTTCGGAATCATGGGCGGATTGATCGCGTTGTGGGTTGGGGGTGAAAGTCTCTCCTTCACCGCCATCATCGGCTTCGTCGCGTTGATCGGCATCGAAATCAAAAACTCGATCCTGCTTGTAGAGTTCGCCAACCAGAAGCGTGCGGCGGGGATCCCATTGCGTCAGGCGATCGAAGAGGCGGGGGAGGTGCGCTTCCTGCCCGTGTTGCTGACAAGCGCCACCGCCATTGGCGGCATGACGCCTTTGCTGTTTGAGGATTCGCCGCTCTTTTCCCCCATTGCGATGGTGCTGATCGGCGGCCTGATCAGCTCAACGCTTGTCGCGCGCATTGTTACGCCGGCGATGTACCTTTTGCTGGCGCCCCAGGAAGAACGGCAGGCCGAATCCGCCAATGGAGCTTGACCGCGTGCGGTCGAATCCAAGGTTGCTAATCTTCTAATATGACCCGGCCGCGATCAGGCTCAACATTGTGCGCGCGCCGTGTTGCGGCTTGTGGCGCCAGTCCTTAGATGTCGGTGGCCAATGAGCGCGCGGGTGGGTTTTGAGCGATAAGTCTGATCTCCTGAAGTCCCTCCGCATCGAGCGAAGCGCGGAGGATGAAGCAGAGGCGCGGTTTCCAGCGTGGATGACGCCCGCGGCAGTGGGCGCCGCCGCGTTCGTGCTCGGGGGAGCCGCCGGATGGCTTCTGAAGCCGACGCCCGCGCCGGCGCCTCCGCCGCAAGCGGAGGTCGCCCAGTCGGGCGCGGCTGCGCCTGCATCGGGCGGCTTGGTCGCTTCCGGATATGTGGTGGCGCGCCGGCAGGCGACAGTCGCTGCCGAAGTCACGGGCCGGCTGGTGGAGGTGCGCATCGAGGAAGGACAGCGCGTCCGCCGCGGCCAAGTGCTGGCCGTGCTGGAGCCGACGCTGGCGCAGGCTGACGTGCAGGGCGCGCGCGCGCGGATCGCCGCCGCCGACGCGGACTACGCCGAGGCCGAGCGCGTACTGTCCAGGACGCGGACGCTTTCAGAACAAGGCTTTGCCAGTGAGGCGGCGCTGACTACTGCGCAGGCGCGCTATGATGCAGCGTTGGCTCAGCGCAACGCTGCACGCAGCGATGTGCAGCGCGCGTCCGCCCAATTGGCGCGTTATGAAATTCGCGCGCCATTCGCCGGCGTCGTCATCAACAAATCGGCCCAGCCTGGCGAGATCATATCGCCGGTTTCGGCAGGCGGCGGCTTCACCCGCACCGGCGTGTGCACCATCGTCGATATGTCGAGCCTCGAAATCGAAGTCGATGTCAGTGAAGCGTATATTGCCCGCGTGTCGGAAGGCCAGCGCGTCGAAGCAACGCTCGACGCCTACCCGGGCGAAACTTTTCCCGCCCGCGTGATCGCGACGATCCCGGCCGCCGATCGCGGCCGCGCGACTGTGCGCGTGCGCATCGGCTTCGATCAACTCGATCCGCGCATTCTTCCTGAAATGGCGATCAGCGTTCGATTTCTCGACGACGCCGCCTGAAGCGCATCACACCTGATCTCCAACGGGAGCGACCTGATGACCGACCTCATTCGCCTGACAGATGTCGAAAAGAGCTATGTCCGCGGCAAAGAAAAGATCGCCATCTTCGACAAGTTGACGATGCGGATCGCCGAGGGTGATTTCGTCGCCATCATGGGTCCATCTGGCTCGGGCAAGACGACGCTGCTCAATCTGCTCGGCGGAACCGATCGTCCCGACAAGGGATCGATCGAGTTCGACGGAAAGCATATTGAGAAGTTGAGTGAGGGACAGTTGACCGCCTGGCGTTCGGCGAACGTCGGCTTCATTTTCCAGTTCTATAATCTGATGCCGATCCTGACTGCGGCGCAGAACGTTGAGTTGCCGCTGCTGCTGACCAAGCTGTCGCCCAAAAAGCGGCGCGAGAATGTCGCCACGGCGCTCAAGATCGTCGGGCTGGAGGATCGCGCCAAGCACCGGCCGCGGGAAATGTCCGGGGGGCAACAGCAGCGCGTCGCGATCGCGCGGGCGATCGTATCGGATCCCAAGCTGCTGCTTTGCGACGAGCCCACCGGCGATCTCGACCGCGCGACCGCCGACGAGATTCTGGCGACGCTGCAAACCCTCAATCGCGAACTCGGCAAGACCATCATCATGGTGACCCACGACGCCGAGGCGGCAAAATTCGCCAAGCGCACCTTGCATCTCGATAAAGGTCGCTTCGACGAGCGGGAGCTGGCCGCATGAACGACCTCGCTCTCGTCAATAAGAATCTTTGGCGCAAGCCAGTGCGGACGATCTTGCTGATCGTCTCGATCACGATCGCCTTTTTGATCTTGAGCCTGATGCTCAGTTTCAACTCGGCGATCTCAAATTTCCATACGCTGCCGACGCGCATGGTGACGCTCTCGAAGATCAATTTCACCGAGAGCCTTCCGATTGCGCATTATGACCGCATCGCCCGCACCGAAGGCGTCCGCGTCGCCACCCACATGAACTGGTTCGGCGGCTATTATCAGGATCCTGTCCGCGGGTTCATGCCGGTCTTCGCTGTCGATCCGCAGACCTATTTTCAGGTTTATTCCGAAGATCTGCAGATTCCCGACGCTGAACGCGAAGCCTTCTTCAATGATCGAACGGCGATGCTCGTCGCGGAACCCGTCGCCGAACGCTGGGGATGGCGCGTCGGGCAGCGGATTCCGATCAATAGCAACATCTTCACGAACGGCTCGACGGGCAACAGCGTCTGGGAGTTCACGCTCGTGGGGACGATTCCGACGCCGTCTGGATCGTCGCAAACCGGTTCGGTTCTCATTCACTATGACTATTTCAACGAGACCATCACATTCGGGCGCGACCGCATAGGCTGGGTGCCGTTTCTGACGACGTCATCTGAGGTCAATGATCAGGTGGCGAATGCGATCGACCAGCGATTTGCGAACTCGCAGGACGAGACATCTACGCAGGATGAAGCGACGTTCAACAAGTCGTTTGCAGCGCAGCTCGGCAATATCGGGCTCGTCGTGACCTTGGTGGTGAGCGCGGCGTTTATCGCGATCTTGCTCATCGTCGGCACGACCATGGCGTTGGCTGTGCGCGAGCGCACGCGAGAAGTGGGCGTGATGAAGACGCTGGGCTTTTCGTCAGCGCGTGTTCTGCGCATGGTGTTGGCGGAATCGATCCTGCTCTCGGTTCTTGGCGCCGCGTTTGGCGTTGGCGCTGCGGCGCTGCTCCTGAGCGCCCTTTCGGGCGCCGGCGGGGGCGGCGGCGGGCCACAGATCAGTTTTGCACCGATCGTCATTGCATGGGCAGGCGTTATCGCGCTCCTGCTCGGGCTGGTGACGGGCTTGCCGCCGGCTCTGCAGGCTTATCGGATGCGCATTGTCGATGCGTTCGCTCGGCGCTGAAGGAACATTTCATGGCTTCGTTGCTTGATCAGATCGGGGCGGTGACGTCGCTCAACGTGCGATCCATTCCCCAGCGCGGTGCAATGTCGATTGCAAGCGTCGTCGCGGTGGCGCTGACCATAACAGTGCTGCTCTTTTTTCTCGCCCTCGCGAATGGCTTGCGCAGCACCGTGGAGGGCTCGGGCGCCGAGGACGTCGCCATTGTGATTCGAGAGGGATCGAACGCAGAGCTGAACAGCGTGGTGACGCGCGACCAGCTTTCCATTCTGGCGGCCGGGCCCGGCGTCGCGCAGCGCGATGGCCAGCCTTTGGCGTCGGGCGAGCTGCTTGTCATCGTCGATGGCGTCAAACGCTCGACCGGCACAAACGCCAATATGCCGTTCCGGGGCATCGGCCCGGAAGGGCTTGCCCTGCGCCGCTCCGTCCACATCACGCAGGGGCGGATGTTCACGCCTGGCACGAACGAGATTGTCGTCGGCGCCGGCCTGCTGCGCGAGTTTTCCGGATTTGAGTTTGGCCGTTCGATCCGCATTCGCGGCAGCGAATGGCAGGTGGTGGGCGTGTTCGAAGCGCCGGGAACGGTGTTTGAATCGGAACTCTGGGCCGACATCGCTGTGACTCAGAGCCTGTTCAACCGCCCCAATATCTTCCAGACGATGCGCATCCAGCTGAGTTCGGCAAGCGCGATGGCGGCCTTCAAACAATGGGCCGAGAACGATCCGCGCCTGAATGGCTTGGAAATTCTGAGCGAGCGCGAATACTACGCCCGCCAGGCGTCGCAATCGACGCAAGGCTTCATGATGATTGCATGGGTGCTCGGCATCATGATGGCGATCGGCGCACTCGCCGGCGCACTCAACACGATGTATTCGTCGGTGGCCGCCCGCGCGGCCGAGATCGCGACTCTGCGCATAATCGGGTTTTCGGGATGGGCGGCGTTCTTCGGCACGATGGTCGAAGCGCTTGCGCTTTCTGCGCTCGGCGGCGTGCTCGGCGTCTTGATCGCGTTTGTCGCCTTCAACGGGCGCACCACGTCAACGCTTGGCTCGGGGTTCACGCAACTTGTCTTCAAGTTCGACCTCTCGCCAGGCATTATCGTCACCGCGATCATCGTGGCGATCATCATCGGATTGTTCGGAGGATTGTTTCCGGGCATCCGCGCCGCGCGCCAGCGTCCGCAGCTCGAGCTGGCGGCCGCGTAGGGGCCAGTTCGAGCGCGCGGGCGCTCAGCGCGCCATTTCGTAAAGGAAGTCGATATAGGCCATCGTCGAGCCGGTCAGGCCAAGGACGCGGCGGTTGCTGCTGTCGATGACGAAATATTCGTCCGGCGCATGGGCGCCGCCGCCATGGCCGAGGCCGAACTGCGCGGCGGCAAGGTTCACGGGTGCGGAGGTGAACACTGAGCCAGGCCAGGATCCGGCGGCGCGCGGGTTGAGCGTGGCATCAATGTGCAAGCTGCGGCACACGGCAAGTTCGGCTTGAACGATGCGGCTGTTCTCCGGCGTTTCGGTGGGGTCATAGCCGCCGGTGACATTGATCTCGATGTCGGAGAACCCTTTGGCGTCGAGGTGGGCGCGCAGCTTCGCTTCCGCCTCGGCGCGTGTCTGGTTGGGCACCAGCCGCAAGTCGAGCTTGGCCACGGCGCGCGCTGGAAGAACAGTCTTGCCGCCTGGGCCTGTGTAGCCGGCGACGAGGCCTTCGATGTTCACAGTCGGTTGCGACGCCAGGCGTTCGAGCGCCTGTTGCCAGGGCAAATCGTCGATGAAATGCGTGACGCCGTTGCGGCGTTTCCAATCCGCCTCGCTTGTGTTGTGGGCGTTAAGTGCGATGAGTTCGCGCTCACGCGCGGTAATCGGGCGCACGTGCTCGAACCACCCATCGATCGCAACGGTGTTGCCGTCTTCGGAGACCAGCGTGTCCAGCGCGTGCACAAGGCGCCAGACGGGCGAATCCACCATCGCCTTCAGGCTGGAGTGAATGTCGTGCGTGGGGCCGCGCCCCCAGCGCTCACCGCTCGACACCATCTCGCACTCGATGATGCCCTTGGCCCCGAGCGTCAGCGTGACGCCGCCGGTGGAGGGGTCCTGCGCGGCATAGGGAATGAATACGCCCTGTGAGCGTTGCAGTGTGGCGGTGATGTCCGGCCGGCGCACGATTTGATGAAAGTGCGGGCTGCCGATTTCTTCCTCGCCCTCGGCGACCAGCACGAGATTGACCGGCGGCGTGCGCCCAGCGGCGCGCAGCGCATGCAGTGCGGCGAGAAATGACCCCTCAGGGCCTTTCTGGTTGACGGCGCCGCGGCCGACCATCACCTGGCCGAAGCCTTCCTTCTCGACAATGCGCGCTTCCAGCGGAGGCGAACTCCACTCAGCGGGATCGAACTGCTTGACGTCGTACATGAAGTAGACGCCGAGCGTCTTCGGCGCGCCGACGTCCATGGTGGCGAACACGCCGGGCGAACCACCCGTCTGGACGATTTCGGTGGTCTGAAAGCCGGCCTCCTGGGCCAACTGCTGCATGTATTGCGCGCCCTCTTGGACATAGCGCTGTTCGGCGGCGATGGTGGGGTGGGCGATCCAGTCGCGAATACGCGCAATCGACGCCTCTTTGCCGGCTTCCACCGCGCGCTGCAGCGCGCGCCGGTTCGGAGTCGCGGCGTCGGCGCCGCCTGGGGTCAGCGCGGCGACGGGCGCCAGGGAGGCTGCACCCGCGACCAGCCCGCGCCGGCTGGGGCCGTTTGTCTTATCCTGATGCTCGCTCATTGCCATCCTCCCGTGACTTACATGGCACCTTTCCGCGCCAATGCGCGCCAATCAAGCGCTTTCGCAGGGGCCCTAGGCGGTCAGCTCGACGAAGACGTCTTCCAGATCGGGCTCCTCGATCGAGAGGTCTTTGATCGCCACGCCCGCAGCGCGGATGCGGTCCAGCAATTCCTCCACCGTGTGCTCACTGGTTTTGTAGGTGAGCGTGAAGGCGCCGGTGGGCTTCATCGCAAAAGTGAGATCTTCAAAGCCGGGAACGGGGAGTTCGATCGGCTGCTGCGGCGTCACGACGAGCGTCTTTTGGTCCAAGCGCGAGATCAGCTTCGGCGTCGGCTCGCAGGCGATGACATTGCCGTGGTTGATGATGGCTATGGTGTCGCAGAGTTCTTGTGCTTCCTCGAGATAGTGTGTGGTGAGCACGATGGTGACGCCGCTGGCGTGCAGCGATCGCACATAGTCCCAAAGCTGGCGGCGCAGCTCGACATCAACGCCGGCCGTGGGCTCATCGAGCACCAACACAGGCGGGGAATGCACCATCGCTTTCGCCACCAGCATGCGCCGCTTCATGCCGCCGGAGAGCGTGCGCGCATAGGCGTCGCGTTTTTCCCAGAGGCCGACGGCGCGGAGGATTTCCTCGGTCTTGCGCTCGCTCTTCGGCACTCCGTAATAGCCCGCCTGGATCTCCAGCGCTTCCGCAGGGGAGAAGAACGGGTCCATGTTGAGCTCTTGCGGCACAATGCCAATGGCGCCGCGCGCATTCATGGGGTCGGCGTCGATATCGTGACCCCAGATGGCCGCACGTCCTCCTGACTTAACGACGAGTCCGCCGAGGATGTTGATAAAGGTGGATTTGCCTGCGCCGTTGGGACCGAGGAGGCCAAAAAAGGCGCCGCGCGGGATGGCCAGATCAACCGCCTTCAGGGCATGGACGGCTTGGCCCTTGCCTTGTGCGCGATAGGACTTGTCGAGGCCGCGCGCTTCGATGGCGAACTCGGGCGGCGTTTGAGGTGCGAGCATGGATGGCCTGAAACGGCGCCCACATTGCGCAGGCGCGCGATGCGCTCTAGGTACGGGCCCGCGCTTGAGGCTTCAACCCGGGTCCCGCCAGAAATGACCAAACTCCGCGATAATCCAAAAACGGATCAAATGACGCCGGGCGATCCCGACGCGATCCCTGCGCCGGAAGTGACGGCCGTCGCCACGCGCAGGGTGAAGTGCGACGGCGGCGGCGGCGCGCTCGGCCACCCGGTGGTGTTCTATGATATGGGCGAGGAGAATTTCGTCGAGTGCCTCTATTGTGACCGCCGCTTTGTGCTGAGCGCGGGCGCCGAAGGGCACTGAACGCGTCCGTTTCCGGCGGGCGGGGGAAACGGGAATGAGCTAAACGCTCCTGGAACAAGGGAGCCAGAGATGCCCGCACGCTCGAACGACGCCGATCATTTCCACAAGCTGCACGAGGACTTCCTCATCCTGCCCAATGCGTGGGATGCGGCCAGCGCCAAGCTCATCGAGCGCGCGGGCGCGCAAGCGATCGCAACGACAAGCGCGGGCGTGGCCTGGGCGCATGGCTATGCGGACGGTCACGATCTGCCAATATCCAAGCTCGTGAATACGGTGGAGGAGATTGCGCGGGTTGTCGCTGTGCCGGTCAGCGCCGACGCCGAGGCCGGCTATGCGGACGATCCCAGACAGGTGGGCCAAAACATAGAAGCGCTGATCGGCGCGGGCGCGGTTGGCGTCAATATCGAGGATGGCGCCGCTCATCACGATCTGCATCTGCGTAAGATCGAAGCGGCGCGCGCAGCAGCTGAGCGCGCTGGCGTGAAGCTCTACATCAATGCCCGCACCGACGTTTTTCTCAAACAACTGGCCCCCGCCGAGCAGGCGGTGGCGGAAACAATCAGGCGCGGGCTCGCATGCAAAGCAGCCGGCGCCAGTGGGCTGTTTGCGCCCTTCGTGTTCAAGAGCGAGGACATCGCTGCAATTGCGGCCGCGGTGGATATGCCGCTCAACGTTATTTCATGGGCAGGCGTGCCCAGGGCAGCGGAGCTTAAGGCGCTGGGCGCGCGCAGGTTGAGCGCCGGGACGGAGATCGGCCGCGTTGCGCTGACGGCGGCGCGCCTGGCGGCGGAGGCGTTCCTGGCCGATGGCGACAGCGATGCGCTTGCAGGCAAGGTGGGCGAGCGCATCAATTACAATGGTTTGTTCAAGAGCTGACGCAATCGGGGCTGACCGGCGGACGCGAAGCGCCTAGATAGGCGCAATGGCCAAATCCTCCGCGCCCCGCCTCTTCCTGATTGACGGGTCGGGCTACATTTTCCGCGCTTATCACGCGTTGCCGCCGTTGACGCGCGCCAGCGACGGGCTTTCCGTCGGCGCGGTGGCGGGCTTCTGCAACATGCTGTGGAAGTTCCTGGAGGAGATGAAGGCCGGCGACGCGCCGACGCATCTGGCCGTCATCTTCGACAAATCCGAGGTGACGTTCCGCAACGAACTCTACCCCGAATACAAGGCGCACCGACCGCCAACGCCAGAAGATCTGGTTCCGCAGTTTCCGCTGATTAGAGACGCCACGCGCGCGTTCAATCTGCCTTGCGTCGAGATGGGCGGCTACGAAGCCGACGATCTGATCGCGACTTACGCCAGGCAGGCGGCGAAAACCGGCGCGGCGGTGAAGATTGTGTCGTCGGATAAAGATCTGATGCAGCTCGTTAGCGATGGCGAAATCCAGCTTTACGACCCCATGAAGCAAAAGCCGCTCGGCGTTGAGGCGGTGTTCGAGAAATTCGGGGTTGCGCCCGATAGGGTAATCGATGCGCAAGCCTTGATCGGCGACAGCACGGACAACGTTCCAGGCGCGCCCGGCATTGGCCCGAAGACCGCCGCCGAGCTGATAGCCCAATTTGGTTCGCTGGAATCGATTCTAGAGCGCGCCAATGAAATCAAGCAGCCGAAGCGGCGCGAGACTTTGATCAACCATGCGGACCAAATCCGGCTTTCAAAGGTGCTGGTGACGCTGAAGGACGATGTTGCGGTCGAGGATAAGTGGGAAGACTTCGCCGTGCGCGAGCCCGACCCTGGCATGTTGCTGCAATTTCTCGATGCGATGGAGTTTCGTACGTTGGCGCGGCGGGTGCGTGAGCACTTCGCCAAGGAGAAGGGCGCGGAGATCGTCGCGCAATACGCCGCCGGCGCGGTGAGCGGCGCCAAGGCCGCACCGGGCGAGCCGGTGCTGGAAAGCGTCGAGACGGAATTCAGGCGTGAAGCCTACAGAATTGTCCGCGACGCCGCAGAGCTCGAAGCCTATGTCGCGCGAGCAAAGCAAAGCGGCGTGGTCGGCGTCGATACCGAGGCCGACAGTTTCGATGCGCAGCGCGCCCGGCTCGTCGGCCTGTCTCTCTGTCTTGGCGCGAATGACGCGATCTACGTTCCGCTCGCCCATCGCGGCGCCGACCGCCGCGCGGGGGAACTCTTCGCGTCGGAGGCGCCGGAAGCGCCGGCGGCCGCTGACGCCGGGCCGCAAATTCCGCTGCCGTCCGCCCTGGCCACGCTGCAGCCCCTATTTGAGGACCCAGCCGTGCTCAAGGTTGGGCTCAACATAAAGTGGGACATCGCGCTGTTCGCCAAGCATGGCGTGACGCTCGCGCCGTTCGACGACCCGATGCTGATTTCCTACGCGCTGTTTGGCGGGTTGGACCCGCACGACAAAACGTCATTGGTGGAAAAGCATCTCGGCCACGGCCTGACGCCGCTCGCGGATATTGTCGGCAAAGGCAAGGCGCAGATCGGATTCGAAGCGACGCCGGTGGAGCAGGCGGGGCCGTACTCGTGCGAACAAGCCGATGCGGCGCTGCGGCTGTGGCGTAAGCTCAAGCCGCAGCTCGGGCGCGAGCGTTTGGCGACGGTCTACGAGACGCTGGAGCGGCCCTTGCCGCCAGTGCTTGCGGCGATGGAGCGCGAGGGCGTCAAAATCGATCCGCAAATGCTTTCGCGTCTCTCAGGCGATTTCGCGCAGCGCATGCTGCAATACGAACAGGAGGCCTACGGCCTCGCGGGGCGAGAATTCAATCTCGGCTCGCCGAAGCAGCTGGGTGAAATTCTGTTCGACGAAATGAGTCTGCCTGGCGGTTCGAAGACCAAGACAGGCGCCTGGTCGACGGACGCAACGATCCTGGAAGAGTTGGCCGAGCAACACGACCTGCCG
The DNA here is from genome assembly GCA_041398345.1 of Hyphomonadaceae bacterium. GTDB lineage: Bacteria > Pseudomonadota > Alphaproteobacteria > Caulobacterales > Aquidulcibacteraceae > Vitreimonas. The sequence goes on from JAWKUY010000013.1 coordinate 44,359, forward strand.
AGCAAAGTCCTGGAATGGCGCCAGCTCTCGAAGCTGCGGTCCACCTACACGGAGGCGCTCGGCCAGGCGATCAACCCCGAGACGGGGCGCGTGCACACCAGTTATGCGCTCGCATCGACGACGACGGGACGGCTATCCTCCAACGATCCAAATCTGCAAAATATTCCAATCCGCACAGAGGAGGGCAGGCGCATCCGCGAGGCGTTCGTCGCTGCGAAGGGCAATGTCCTGGTGTCGGCGGATTATTCGCAGATTGAATTGCGGTTGCTCGCCCATGTCGCCGCCATCCCCCAGCTCAAGCAGGCGTTCGCCGACAATATCGACATTCACGCCATGACCGCCTCGGAGATGTTCGCCGTGCCGGTGAAGGACATGCCAAGCGAAATCCGACGCCAGGCCAAGGCGATCAACTTCGGGATCATCTATGGCATTTCGGCGTTCGGCCTGGCGCGCAATCTCGGGATTTCTCGCGAAGAAGCCGGCGCCTACATCAAAAAATATTTCGAGCGCTTCCCAGGAATTCGCGACTACATGGAAGAGACCAAGGCGTTCGCGCGCGCCAACGGTTATGTCAAAACAATATTCGGCAGGCGGGTTTGGGTCGCTGGCATCAAGTCAAAGAATGCGCAGGAGCGCGCGTTCGCCGAGCGCCAGAGCATCAACGCGCCATTGCAAGGTGCGGCCGCTGACATCATCCGCCGCGCCATGATCCGCTTGCCGCAGGCGCTCGCGCAGAGTGGGCTCAAGGCGCGCATGCTGCTGCAGGTGCACGATGAATTGGTGTTCGAGGCGCCGAAAGTGGAGGCCGATGCGCTGTGCAGCTTGGCCAAACGGGTCATGGAAAGCGCGCCTGCGCCTGCGGCGATCCTCAGCGTGCCATTGACTGTGGAGGCGAAAGCGGGCGCCACCTGGGGCGCCGCCCACTAATGGGCGTGCATGTGCGTGACGTGGCGGCTGCGCCGCAGGAAAAGGCCGAACAGGGCGGCGAACACGACATCAATCATGCCGATCACGAACACCCGGAACTCGATGACCTGTGCGCCGAACTGGATTGACCAAAGCGCCGCTGCGGCCAGTTTGCTCACGGCCCCCATCCAGATGATGCCGCGGTTCTTGATCGGGGCGGCGGCGGCGATTGCGTAGCCCAGTCCGAACACCGCAATGTATGATCCGGTCATCGCCACGATGTAGGAGCCGCCGGGGCCTGTCACGGAAAGGTGGGGCGCCACACGCCAGGGCGCGGCCAGCATCACCCCGCCTACGGCGAAGTTGAACAAAGCCGCGACTGCAAACAGCCACCGCCACACGGCCGAATCCTCCCCCAGCGGCGCATCTCAGCGCCACCGCTGTTGATAATGAGCACAGTTCAGCGAAATCGGGAAATCCGTTTCCCGTCTGCCGTGTCATGCGAACCGTTCGCACACCCAGGGTTTTGGCGGACACAAGCCCGTGAGGGCCGCCCTAGCTGGCGCGGAAGGCCATTGACGGCTAAGACTGCCCATATCAGCTTCATTACAGTAAAGTCAGGAATCCAGCTGTCCATGCCCACGATCGCCCTTGTCGACGACGACGAGAACATCCTCGCTTCCTTGAAAGTCCTGTTTGAGGGCGAGGGCTATGCGGTGCGCACCTACACCGATGGGGCGACCGCCCTGGCGGCGCTGTCGGAGGCGCCCCCGGACGTCGCCATTCTCGACATCAAGATGCCGCGCATGGACGGTGTGGAGGTGCTGCGGCGCCTGCGCCAGGGTTCGAACCTGCCGGTGATCTTCCTCACCTCGAAGGATGACGAGATGGACGAGGTCGTCGGGTTTAACGTCGGCGCCGACGATTACATCAAAAAGCCGTTCTCTCAGCGTTTGCTTAGCGAGCGGGTGAAGGCGCTGCTGCGGCGCACCCGCGCCGGCGCGCCAGGAGGGGAGGTCAGCGACAAGAAGCCGATCGTGCGTGGCGAACTCACGCTTGATCCCAATCGCCACGCCTGCACCTGGAAAGGCGATCCGGTTCGGCTCACAGTCACCGAATTTCTCATCCTGCAAGCGCTCGCTCAGCGCCCCGGCTACGTGAAGAGCCGTGACCAGCTGATGGACGCTGCCTATGACGATCAGGTCTATGTCGACGACAGAACCATCGACAGCCACATCAAGAGACTCCGCAAGAAGTTCCGCGACATCGACGGGGACTTCGACGCGATCGAAACCCTCTATGGCGTCGGCTACCGATACAACGAGAGCTGAAGGGCTCAGGGCGATCGCGCGATCGCGTATCGCGCGCATCATCTTCATCTGGAATTTCGCCGGCCTCGCCTTTCTCATACTGGGCGTGCTGCTGCTGACGGAGATGCGCGCGGGGCTGACAGAAGCGCAGTTCCGCAATTTGCGCACGCAAGGGGAGCTGATCACCAACCTCTTGGTTGAGACGGGTACGCTGGAGGGCGATCCCTATCCTTATGTGAATGAATCTGCCGTGCGGGCGGTGCTGCACCGGATTTTGCCGCCGATCGCTGAGGGCGCCCGGCCAGGGGTGGGACGCCCGCGGGTGCGCACGTTCGCGGCTGACGGGCGCCTGATCGCCGACAGCGATGTGATCTATGACCGGCTCGAGGAAACGCCGCTCCCGGAGATCGGCGCCCGCGCCAGCTTCGGAGAATCGCTGGGGCGCGCGGCCCGGCGCATGGAATATTTCCGCCTGACGCCTTGGCGGCCAACGAGCACGCTCGAGGACGAGCGCGCGCGCGCCATGCGCGGGGAGATCGCCAGCGGCGAGCGGCTGAACGAAAAAGGCGAACGGGTGGTGTCCGTCACGCTGCCGCTGCGGCGCGTGCAGCAAGTGATGGGCACCGTGACCATCGAAAGCGCGGACGTGGAGCGCATCCTGGTGGCTGAACGTGCGAGCATGGCGCCGTTTGTGGCCGGCGCGACGGTGGCGATCTTCCTGTCCTCGCTGCTGCTTGCGCTGTTCATCGCGCGGCCGTTGCGGCGGCTGGCGGGCGCGGCGGATTCGCTGCGGCTTTCGGGATCGACACGCCTTGCATTGCCCGATGTGTCGCGGCGCAAGGACGAGATCGGCGCCCTGGGGGCGTCGCTTGAAGCGATGACCAACGCGCTCGCTGATCGCATCGACGCCAACGAACGCTTTGCGGCGGACGTCAGCCACGAGATCAAGAATCCGCTCGCATCCATCCAGTCAGCGGTGACCTCGGCGCAGAGCGCCGCCACGCCTGAGCAACAAAAGCAGATGCTGGCGATTGTCGCAAAGGACGTGAAGCGGCTCGACCGGCTCATCACTGATATCGCACGCGCCAGCCGCATCGAGGCGGAAACCGCGCGCGGCGATCTGGACAAGGTTGATCTCGGCGCGCTGCTGTTTGACCTCACCCGCGCCTATGCGCCGCCGCCTGGCGAGGAAGAGGCCGTGGCCGTGCGCTTCAGCGGCTCCAAGCCGCAAGGCGCCGTGGTGCTCGGTCAGGCCGGGCCGCTGGGACAGGTCTTCCGCAATTTGATCGACAATGCGCGCTCCTTCAGCCCCGCGGGCGGCGTCGTAACGGTGTCGGCCGAAATCGAACGCGGCAAGGATGGGGCGCGACTGCGCGCATCGGTCGAGGATCAGGGGCCTGGCATACCGCCGGAGAATCTGGAGACGATCTTCGAGCGCTTCTACACCGAGCGGCCCAAAGGCGCGGCGTTCGGGGGAAATTCCGGCCTTGGCCTGTCGATCGCGCGTCAGATCGTCAACGCTCATGGCGGACGGATTTTCGCGCAGAATCTCGACGGGCTTGGGCGTGATGAGCGCGGCGGGGCTCGCCTGACTGTGGAATTGCCGCTGGCCGGCTAGTGCGCTGGTCGAAAACTGCGTTCGCCATGCTGCTTTTGCTTTTCTCGCAAGCGCGAAGGAGTATTGTCCCGGCCCTTGACCCCGCCTAGCGGCGGCCGGCGGGAGTACGGAATGATCGGCATCGTGGTTGTGTCCCACGGCCGCCTGGCGGACGAGTTCGTCGCGGCCGCGGAGCACGTTCTTGGGCCCCAGAACCAGATGCGCGCGATCGCCATCGGCCCAAACGACAACATGGAAGCGCGCCGCGCCGACATTATCGATGCGGTGCGCGCTGTTGATAGCGGCGACGGCGTCGTGATCCTCACCGACATGTTCGGCGGCACGCCTTCTAACCTCGCCATTTCGGTGATCAATCAAGTCAAGACGGAAGTCATCGCGGGCGTGAACCTGCCCATGCTGATCAAGCTGGCGGAGGTGCGCAGCAAAGTGAGCCTGCCGGAAGCGGCGCTGGCTGCGCAGGACGCGGGACGGCGCTATATTCGGGTTGCGTCAGTGGAACTGGCAGGCGGCGCGGCCTGAGGGGCGGGGCCCATGAGTGTCACCCGGTCGATTGAGGTGGTGAACAAGCGCGGGCTGCATGCACGCGCCTCCCGCAAGCTGGCGGAGTTGGCGCTGGGCTATGATTGTACGCGCGTCAGCGTTCGTCGCGAGGGTGAGGAAGCGGATGCGCGCTCGCTGATGGACCTCATGATGCTGGGCGCGGCATTGGGCGATGTCATCGAGGTTGAAACGCGCGGGCCGAAAGCGGAAGAAGCGATGGCTGCAGTCGAGGCGTTGTTTGCGGCGAAATTTTACGAAGAAGCTTAGGGCGAAGACATGGCTGGTAGAGCTTTGGTTCTGGGTTTGGCGGGGCTTCTCGCCGCGTGCAGCGCTCCCCATCCGGAAGCGCCTGCGCAGCCCCTCGCCATCTACGCCATGGATTGCGGTCACATAACGGTGTCGGACGCAGACTCATTTGCCGACGACGGCTCGTTCGCGGGGCAAACGCGCGAGCTTGTTGACCCTTGCTATCTTATCCGCCACCCGAGCGGAGATTTGATCTGGGACACGGGGCTGCCCGAGACGCTCAACGCCGCCGCAGACGGCTATACGGCTGGCGAGTATCATCTGACAGTTCCAGTGACGCTCACGAGCCAGCTGGCGCAGTTGGGGTTGGCTCCGGGGGACATCGAATACCTGTCGATTTCGCACAGCCATTTTGATCATCTGGGCAACGCGGCGCTGTTTGCGGGCTCGACCTGGATCGTCGATGCCGACGAACGCGCCTACATGTTCCGTCCAGAGGCGCGGGCCGGCGAGGATTTCGCCAGCTACGCCGCCCTCGAAAATGCGCGCTACCAACTGATCGAAGGCGACGACGACTACGACGTGTTCGGAGACGGCGCAGTGACCATCATTCAGGCGCCAGGACACACGCCGGGCCACACGATCTTGCGCGTGAATCTTCCGCAGGCCGGGCCTGTGCTGCTGACCGGCGACATGTGGCACATGGCGGAATCGCGCGAACGCCGCACCGTGCCGCGCTTCAACACCGACCGGGCGCAGACGCTGGCGTCGATGGACAAGGTGGAAGCATTGGCCGCCGCGAGCCGCGCGCGCGTGATCCGTCAGCACGTCCCTGAGGACTTCGCAGCGCTGCCAAGCTTCCCAGAGCCGCTGAACTGATCGCGCGAGGCGCGAAAATTTCGCTCTCGCAACCGGCGTGGCGCACGCCTGCTGCGCGCAAAGCCTTTGCATCTGAGCCGGAGCGGCCACTCTGAGCTCAGAAACAATGCACCTCGCGAGGGAGGCGGCTCATGTTGGACTATCAAGCGGCGCAGCAATGGCTCGTAACCTGGGGCCCCAAGATTGCTCTGGCGGCGCTCATCCTGATCATCGCTCATTTCGCCGCTAAGGCGGTGAAATGGGGCATCGCAAAAGGCGTCGATCGCATTCCGTTCCTGTCGCGGCGCGACAGCGAGCGCCCTGGCGGCGCCCGGCCGAGCGCCGACATCGGCGAGCGCGTCGGTGAGGTCGGCTATTGGCTCGTCTGGCTGCTGGGCCTCATCGCGGCGCTGGCGCAGTTGGGAACCTGGGCCGAGCCGGTGGTGACGCCGCTAAACCGAATGGTTGGCGGCTTCCTGGATTATCTGCCGAATGTCGTTGGCGCGGTTCTGATCTTCATCATCGGCTTTGCGCTCGCCACTATCGTGCGCCGCATGGTCGAAGCGATGGTTGAGGCCGTTGAGCTTGATCGCAGGCTGATCGACGCGGGCCTGACGCATACGCCGCGCGGCCCGGGGCTCGGGCGCCTGCTCGGCCTGCTGAGCTTCACCTTGATCATCATACCGGTCTCGATTGCGGCGCTTCAGGCGCTCAATATCACGGCCATCTCCGACCCCGCGACCGCGATGCTGGACAACATCCTGGAGACCATTCCGCGCGTGATCGGCGCGGCGCTGATCATTTTCATCGCTTATGTGATCGGACGCTGGGTCATGACGCTAACTGAGGAAGGGCTGAAATCAATCGGCTTCGACGCCATCATCGCCGGCATCGCCAATGCCGAACCGGTGCGCGTGGGCCGCGAGAAGATGGACCTGACGCCGGGCGAAGAGACGGTGAAGTTCACCAGCTTCCCGCCATCACGGATGATCGGGCTTGCAGTCCTGATCGGCATTGTCTTGTTCGCCGCTGTCGAGGCCGCGCGGCTGCTCGATTTTGGCGCCATGGCGGCCATGCTGAGCGAAGTGCTGACGCTGGCGAGCCGCGTGCTGTTCGGCGCCGTGATCATCGGGCTCGGCATTCTGTTGGCGAACATCCTCGCTGCAGCGACCACCAAGGAAGGCAAACCAAGTTCGGAAATCATTTCCGTTCTCGTGCGTTGGGGTGTGATCGCGCTCTCGACCGCGGTGGGGCTGCGCTTCATGGGCTTGGCCAACGACATCATCGTGCTGGCGTTCGGGCTCATCCTGGGCGCAGTCGCGGTGGCGGTGGCGATCGCCTTCGGCATTGGCGGCCGCGACGCCGCCAAGCGTCTGCTTGATCGCTGGACTGCTGATTGACCAACGCAACAGCTTGAAAATAAAGAGCCGCTGGGCGACCGGCGGCTCTTTTTTTGCGCTCGCGTTGCCAGCCCGAGGCGCGTTTGCTATGAGCGCACCGCCCGCCGAGGAGCGTTGCGACGGCAGCCAGCCGCCAGGCTCGACGGGTTTCCCGTTTGGAAACGACGCTCGCGAGCTTTCTCAAGGAGGCGCGCGATGAGCGCACACGATTACGTCGTTAAGGACATCAAACTCGCGGACTGGGGCCGCAAGGAAATCGAAATCGCTGAAACCGAGATGCCCGGCCTGATGGCCGTTCGCGCGGAATATGGCCCCAAGCAGCCTTTGAAGGGCGCGCGCATCGCCGGTTCGCTGCACATGACCATCCAGACCGCGGTGCTGATCGAGACACTGCAGGCCCTGGGCGCGGAAGTGCGCTGGGCGTCATGCAACATTTTCTCGACCCAGGATCACGCCGCCGCCGCAATCGCCGCCAAGGGCACGCCGGTGTTTGCAACCAAAGGCGAAACCCTGGCTGAGTACTGGGACTACGCTCACCGCATCTTCGAGTGGCCGAACGGTCAATACGCCAACATGATTCTCGATGACGGCGGCGATGCGACGCTGCTCTGCGTGCTGGGGCCGAAGGCGGAAGACGATCCCGAGTTCATCGCCCACCATTCCAACGAGGAAGAAGAGGCGCTGCACAACACCATCCGCAAGTATCTGAAGGAAAAGCCGGGCTTCTACCGCCGCATTCGTGAATCGGTGCAGGGCGTGTCGGAAGAGACCACCACAGGCGTGCATCGCCTCTATCAGATGGCGCAAAAGGGCGAGCTGCCGTTCCCGGCCATCAACGTCAACGACAGCGTGACCAAGTCGAAGTTCGACAACCTCTATGGCTGCCGCGAAAGTCTCGTCGACGCCATCCGCCGCGGCACCGATGTGATGCTGGCCGGCAAGGTCGCGGTCGTCGCCGGCTACGGCGATGTCGGCAAGGGCTCGGCGGCGTCCCTGCGCCAGGGCGGCGCGCGCGTGAAGGTGACCGAAGTCGATCCGATCTGCGCGCTGCAGGCGGCGATGGAAGGCTATGAGGTCGTCACGATGGATGACGAGGCGCCCAACGCCGACATCTTCGTCACCGCCACGGGCAACAAAGACGTCATCACCGTCGATCACATGCGGGCGATGAAGAACAACGCCATCGTCTGCAATATCGGCCACTTCGACAGCGAAATTCAGATCGCCGGTTTGAAGAATTTCAAATGGGATGAAATCAAGCCGCAGGTGCACCACGTCGAGTTCCCGGACGGCAAGAAGATCATCGTGCTGTCGGAAGGGCGCCTTGTGAACCTCGGCAACGCGACGGGCCACCCCAGCTTCGTGATGTCCGCGAGCTTCACCAACCAGACGCTGGCGCAGATCGAGCTGTGGACCAACGGCAAGGCCTACGAGAAGCAGGTCTACACTTTGCCAAAGCACTTGGACGAAAAGGTCGCCATGCTGCACTTGGCGAAGTTGGGCGCCAAGCTGACGCAAATGTCGAAAGCGCAAGCCGATTATATCGGCGTGCCGCAAGCCGGCCCGTTCAAGCCGGATCATTATCGCTACTGATTAGCGCTGCTGGGCGTGCGCCGTGCGCGTACGCCCAGCCAAGCCTTAGGTTGCGGGGCGGGTTTTCTCAGCCGCCGCGGCGCTCCTGCACGCTGTTCAAGTAGGCGAGCAGGTCATCGATCTGACTGGGCTCAAGCTGGAATTGAGGCATGTCGCGGTGGCCAACGAGTATGCCCTCGGCGAAAGCTTCCTCCAGCGTGTTCAAAGGAAAGTCACGCGAGAAGGTGCGGAACGGCGGGGCCATCGGATGCGTGCTCTCGCCAGTGGGGCCGATGGCGTGACAGCGCGCGCAATTGATCTCTGCTAGGCGGCGGCCTTCGGCGATATTGGCGGAGGCAGCCGCAGCCGCTGGCTGTTCGCCGTTGTGCGCACACGCGCTCAGGGCAGCGGTTGCCCCAAAGAGCAACGCCGCCACAGCCAACCGGCTCAATGTGAATAACCGCATGGCGACCACCTCCCCTTGAACCTTCGGCTGCTTGGGCGCCGACGTTTTGATCGCGCGCAAAGCTGGGTCATCGACAGATTGCGCACGGCGCACAGGCAAGGCAAGAAGCATCCGCCCATGCTGATCCGCGCGACGCGCACCCTTTCCACTTTCACCTTGCGCGCGCTGTTTTACGCGGCGCTGTTTACCGTTGTCGTCGTCACGCATCTCGGCATTACCGGCATCCTGCGTCAGCAAGGCTGGAACAGCAGCGTGTCGCTGCTGGTATCCGGCGCCGTCGTGCTCGGGCTTGTGCTGGCCGCAACGAATTTTGGCGAATGGCTACGGGCGCGGCGCGCCGAGGAGCGCGAACTGGAGCGCTTGACGCAAGGTTTGCCGGGGGGGCCGTGTTGCGTGGTGTGGCGCGCGCCGGAAGCGCCGGCGCGAGGCCTGTTGGATGAGCCCGCTGACGGCGCCATGCCTTGGGAGATCGCGGGGCATCTGCATGCACGTTATCCCAAATTGGCGCGGCGGCTGGGCGTCGAGGGTCTCGCCATCGCCGAATTCGAGGTGAGCGCCGATGGGCGCGCCAAAAACATTCATTGCGTCGACGCCTGGCCCTCAGACGTCTTCTATGAAGCCGCGCGCGAGGCGTTGGCGCACGCCCGTTTCCAGCCCAAGGGCGACGTGCATATGCGCTTCGGCGCCAGCTATCGCATGCCGTTCGTTTTCCGTATCGCCGGCGCGTCAGCGCTCAAGGATCGTGGCCGGAAGGCCCGTGCGCTCCGTCCAGCGCTTCGGGCCGCACAACAAGCTGTGGAAAATCTGCGGTCAGGCGCTGCGCCACAACGTTAACTCGTTGAACTTTCTTAACTTAACCGCCCATTCATCATTTTAAGCGCTTGTTAACGCTTATCGTCGGCTCGCAGCGTTCCAATCGCTGGCGTGCTGCGGGAGGATGGCCTTCGGGGTCCGGCGATTCGTTTCGCCGCAGATGGAATTAGGGGTCGGCATTGGACGGCGGATTCGCAAGCCTGCTTGTGGCGGCTGGCTCAGCTGCGATCGCGATCGCATGCTTGATTTGGGCGCTGCGCGTGACCGATGGCGCCCGCGGCGGCATCGATGCGTGGAAGATCCGCACACGTGATCTGGAAGATAAGGTCGCGTGGGCTGACGCGGTGTTCGGCGCGCATCCAGGCGTTGTGCTGATCTGGGAAGACACCCTCGCTGACGGCGAGAGCGATTGGGGCAAGCCGCGCATCTATGGCAGCCCGCTGGCGCTTGCGAGCCTGCTGCGATTCTCGGGTGCGGCGGTGGCGGCCGAGCCCGCGGTGCGCATCCTGCAGGGGCTTTCAATGTTTGATGCGCGCGGCGCGACGGGTGCGCTGACGCGCCTAGCGCCTGCGCTGACGCGTCTGCGCCGTGAGGGCGCGCCGTTTTCGCTGACCATTTCCACGCCGGACGGCGTCTATGTCGAGATTGATGGCCGCACCGCCGGCGCGCGCGCAGTGGTTTGGATTCTCGACGCCAGCGTGCGCGGCGTCGAAGAAGGCGGCGCTGGCGGGCGCATCGACGGCGGCAACGAAGTCATCGCGCGTGATCCGGCGGCTTTCCTCGAAATGTGGAACGCCGCTCCGTACATGGCGTGGCGGGTCGATGGCGCGCTGAAGCTGCAGTGGGCGAACCCGGCGTACCTCGAAGCGCTTGAAGCCAAGTCGATGGCGCAGGCGGTTAACCGCAACCTGCAACTCGATCAAGATGCAGCGGAATTGGCGCGCAAGGCGATCGAAATTGGCGAGCCCGTGGAGGAGACCCGTTCGGCCGTTGTTGGCGGGCAATTGCGGACATTGCGCCTGCGCATGACGCCGGTGGCGGGCGGGGCCGCAGGCCTTGCGGTGGATGTCACGGATTCTGAGACGGCCCATGAGCAGCTGACAAAACAGCAGCGCGCGCACGACGAGACGCTCAACCATCTGGCCGAAGGCATCGCTGTTTTCGATCAGAGCAAGCGCCTTGCGTTCTACAACCGCGCTTTCGAGCAGATGTGGGGTCTTGATCCGGGCTTCTTGGCTGATCGCCCCGCACACGCCGCCTGGCTCGATCACTTGAAAGAGAAGCGCAAGCTGCCGGCGCACGCCAACTACGCGGAGTGGCGCGCGCGCGAGCTGGCGCTCTACCAGGAGCACAACGATCTGCCGCAGGACCTGTGGGTGCTGCCCGATGGACGCATGCTGCGCATTGCGCGCCAGCCCTATCCGGGCGGCGGCATGCTGGTGATCTTCTCTGACATCACCAACGAAGTGGCGCTGAGAAGCCAATATGACGCGCTGCTGCAAACGCAGAAGGCCGCGCTCGACAAGCTCCACGAAGCTGTGGTGGTCTTTGGGCTCGATGGGCGGCTCAAGCTCCACAACGCCGCCTTCGGCGCGATGTGGAAGCTCGAGGCTGGCGCGCTGGAAGATGAAATGCCGTTCGACCGTGTGGTCGAGACGTGCGAACACTTGTTCCACGACCGCGCAGTGTGGGCGCAGGTGCGCGCCCGCATCACCGATCCTTCTCCGGAAGCGCGCACCGAGTATCGGGGCGAAATGCGCCGCAGCGACGAAAGCGTGCTGAAATTCCTCACCCGCCCGCTGCCCGACGGCGCGACCCTGGTCGCCTTCCAGGACATCACTGCCGATCGCCGCGTTGAGGACGCGCTGCGCGAGCGCGCCGAGGCGTTCGAACAGGCCGACAAGCTCAAGGGCCAGTTCGTCGAGAACGTGTCCTATCAGCTGCGCAATCCGCTGCAGGCGATCTATGGCAATGCCGAACTGTTGGCGCACAAGGTGTTTGGCCCGCTGAACGACCGTCAGGTCGAGCAGGTGGGTTCCATCATCGAAGCGTCAAGTTCGCTCTCAAAGCTCATCGACAATATTCTCGACGTCGCAATGGTCGAAGCCGGCAATGTTCAGCTCGATCTCGCGCCGGTCGATGTCTACGAGACCATCACCGAGAGCGTACAGATGGCGGCCTCCAAGGCGCGCGATACGGAAGTGCCGATCCGGGTCAAGTGCGATCCTAAGATCGGGGCGATCACCGCCGACCAAAAGCGCATCACACAGGTGATCGTCAATTTGCTATCGAACGCGCTGCGCCACACAGAGCGTGGCGACACCATCACGGTTTCGGCTGAGCGGCTCGATGGTGTTGTGCGCCTTTCGGTGGCTGACACCGGCAAGGGCATGGGCTTCGACGCGCAGGCGCGCGCATTTGACAGCTTCGAGAGCGGGGATCGCCGCGGCGCGGGTCTCGGACTGGCGCTGGTGCGCTCGTTTGTCGAAATGCACGGCGGCTGGGTGGCGCTTTCCAGTGAGCCTGGACGCGGCGTGACGGTGACCTGTCACTTGCCGGCGCAGGCGGGCGAGCAACGCGCGGCCTAGGTTGGTCAGCGCGCGTAATCGCGCACGATAGCCTCGAGGAAATCGCGCCCTTCATAAACCGATTGCACACGGATTTTTTCGTTCAGGCCATGCGCGTTGTTTTCTCCGGGCACCGCGAACATGCCGCTGACGCCGTAGGTCGGAATGCCGGCGGTGTTGAGAAAACGCCCGTCGCTGGCGCCCGGCGTCATCGCCGGGATCACCGGCACGCCGGGCCACATGCGCGCGGCGGCGCGCTCAACCGGGCCCATGAACTCGCGCGTGAGAACAGGCGGGCTTGATCCGAAGCGGCGGTCGGCGGGCTGAACGTCAATACCCGGATCGGCAAGCACGCTGACCAATTGCGCCTGCACTTCTTCCGGGGTGTGACCCTGCATGATCCGGCAAGAGAGGGTGGCGACCGCGCGCTGCGGCAACGCGTTCGAAGCATGCCCGGCTTCAAGTTGAGTGGCGACGCACGTGGTGCGCATCAGCGCATTGTAGGACGGATCCTCCGCGAGACGCTCGATAGCGGCAGCGTCGCCACGTGCGGCGGCGGCCATCGTTTCTCCGGTCTCGCCTCCGACGATTGGCGCCATGCGGGCAAAATTCGTTCGGGTGACTTCATTGATGTCGAATGGAAACTGAAATTGCGACAGCCGCCCCAGCGCGGCGCTTAGCCGGTAAATTGCGTTGTCTGGCACTGGACGCGAGGAGTGGCCGCCCGGATTGGTGATCGTCAGCGTGTAGACTTGGTGTATTTTTTCGCCCGCCTGCACATTCAGGGCGATTGGTTGGCCCTCGGGACTGAGCGTTCCGCCAGCGCCCTCATTAAGCGCGAAGTCCGCTTGCATCCACTCGCGGTGGTTCTGGAGCAGATATTCCACGCCATTGACCCGCGGCCCGGTTTCTTCGCCGCATGTCAGCGCCAGCCTGATGCTGCGCCGCGGCCGCAGATTTTCCCGGCGCAAGCGCGCCATGAGATCGACGAACACGGCGGCCATGGCCTTATCGTCGCCAGCCCCGCGCGCGTAGAAGAAACCGTCTTCCTCCACCAGAGTGAAGGGATCGCGTTCCCAGTCTTCACGGCGGGCGTCGACCACATCGATATGGGCGAGCAACAGGACGGCGCGCTGGCGCGAAGTTCCGCGCAGCACGGCGACAAGATTGCCGTCGTCGGGGCGGCCCTCAGGCGCAATGACCTGCACGTCGCGATCGCTGTAGCCGGCGGCCCGCAGATGCGCGGCCATGGCCTCCGCCGCCCGCGTGCACGAGCCCGTGCTCGGCGAGGTGTCGATCTCGACCAGCTGTTGATAGAGGGCGCGGAACGCCGCGCGGCCATTGTCTTGCGCCTCTGCGCTGCTCGCGAAGGCCAAGACGGCCGCCGCCGCCATCAGTGATTTCATGGCTGCCCCCAAATTCTCTGGCTCTTATCTTCGCCGTGCGCGCGCGCCCTGGCTACCCAGTTTGCGACGGGAGGCGTCCGTGGAGCTGGCGCGGCGCAGAACTCTAGTGCTGGCTCTTCGGCAATCGCACGATCAGGCCATCAAGCTCGTCGGTGACCTTGATTTGGCAAGAGAGACGCGAATTGTCTTCCACATCGTTGGCGAAATCGAGCATCGATTGCTCCATGCTCGAAGCTTCGCCGGTCTTGGGAAGCCATTGCGGATCGACATAGACATGGCAGGTCGCGCAGGCGCACGCGCCGCCACAATCGGCGTCAATGCCGGGCACGGCATGCTTGACCGCAGCTTCCATCACCGTCTGGCCCACGGGCGCTTCAACGACGTGTTCTTTGCCGGTGTGTTCGATGTAGGTGATTTTCGGCATCGGTGTTCGCTTAATCCTCTAGCGCGCGCTTGCGACAAGCTCTTTCATCGGGCGCGATGTATCTGCGATCACGTCCGGAGGCAAAGAGCGCCCCGACTGGATCAGCAGTTTCGCCCCTAAATACTCCCCCGGCCGGTTGACCGCATCGACCGCGATCAATTCGCCATCCTTGTAGTAGAACGCCGCGAAGGCGCGGTCAGCCATGACGCCGCGTAACGCGATGTGGTCGTAACCCTGGAAGAGGCCGGCGATCTGCAGTTTGAGGTCGTACTGATCCGACCAGAACCACGGCGCCTCCACGGCTGGGGGCGCCACGCCAAGAATGACGGCGGCGGCGATCTTTGCCCCCTCGATAGCGTTGTGGACGCTCTCCAAGCGGCACACGCGGTCGCGGAAATGAGGCAGGGGCCGGGCCGCGCAATCGCCGATGGCGAAAACGGAGGGGTCTGAGGTGCGGCACTGCTCGTCGGTGACGATGCCGTTTTCCACAGCCAGTCCGCACTGCTCGGCGAGTGCTGTTTCGGGAATGACGCCGATGCCCGCGATGACGACGTCCGCTGGCGCTTCGCTTCCGTCTGCGAAGCCAACGCCGGTAACGCGCGTGCGCCCCTTGATCACCGCCGCCTGGCCGCCAAGCACGAAGCGCACGCCCTGGCGCGTATGCTCGTCTAGGAAGAAGCCCGCCACCTCTGGGCTGGTCACCCGCGCCAGAGGGCGCACGGCTGCCTCGATCACGGTTACGTCGAGGCCAAGCTGGCGCCCGACGGCGGCCGCTTCCAAACCAATGAACCCAGCTCCGATAACGACCAGCTTCGCGCCGGCGACGAAATGCGGACGGATCGCGTCAGCATCGGCGGCTGTTCGGAAAAGATGGACGCCCGAGAGATCGGCGCCGGCCAAGGGGAGTTTGCGCGGCTTCGCGCCGGTCGCCAGCACCAGTGCGTCGTAGGGCAGTTCTCGCCCCCCCTCCAGGCGCACCCGCTTGTTGGTGCGATCAATCCAGACCGCGCGGGTTCGGGTCAGGAGGGCCACGTCTTCATCTGCATAGACGCTGGCCGGCCGGAGCAGCAGCCGATCCATGTCGAGATCGCCTTTGAGATAGGCCTTGGAGAGCGGGGGCCGTTGATATGGCGCAGCAGGCTCTTCCCCGATCAGGGTGATGTCGCCGGCAAAACCGCCCTGACGCAGACGCTGGGCGGTCTCGCCGCCGGCCTGCCCGGCGCCGATAATGATGACGCGCTTGATTTCGCCCATGCTCACAGCGCCTTAGTGTTTGAGGCCTCCCGGCTCGGGTGGCAAGGCGCCGTCGATGCCGCGCCTGGCCTTGATGGCCCGCGCCCCCGGAGGCAGCATCCCCGCCTGTGAACGCAGATATTCTTACCGATTCGCGCGAGTTCGCCCTGGCGGACGCCGCGGCGACGCTGGCTCTTGGGCGCCGGGTCGGCGCGGCCCTGTGTCCAGGTGACGTTGTGTGCCTCAGTGGCGGGCTCGGAGCGGGCAAGACGACCTTTGCGCGCGGCGCCATTGAGGCTTGGGCCGGGGGCGTCGAAGAAGCGCCGAGCCCCACTTTCACCTTGGTGCAAACTTACGAAGGCGGGCGCGGCGAACTTTGGCATGTCGATCTGTACCGGTTGAGGCGGCCCGACGAGGCGTGGGAACTCGGACTGGAGGAGGCGTTCGTCAACGCGGCGACCCTGATCGAATGGCCGGAGCGGTTGCAAGGACAATTGCCGCACGAGCGTCTTGATATCCGGCTGGAGCCTGCGGGCGAAGGCCGGACCGCGACGCTGACAGCCCATGGCGCTTGGAGAGAAAAACTTGGAACGTTCTGACGCGCTCGCGCGGCTTTTGGCCGAGACCGGCTTTGCCGAGGCTGTACGCTCGCCGCTGGCTGGCGATGCATCCACCCGCAGGTATGAACGGCTTGTGCTGCCCGCCCGTCGCGCCATTTTGATGGATGCGCCCAACAGCGCCGAGAGCGCGCCGTGCCCGCCGGGCGCAACGCCAGCGGAACGCCGCTCCATGGGATGGAACGCGGCTGCGCGCCTGGCGGCTTCACGTGTTGATGCGTTCGTTGCCGTCGCGGCTCATCTTGAGAGCCTGGGACTTGCGCCGCCGCGCATCTACGGGGCCGATTGCGAAGCGGGCTATGCTGTGATCGAGGATCTGGGCGATGGGCTCTATGCGCAGGTGATCCCCGAAGGCGCGGACGAAGTCGCGCTTTACGAGGAGGCCGCACGGGTCCTGGCGCATGTGCACAAGGCGCCGGCGGCGCCGGCGCGCTTGGAAGGCGCTACGGGCGCTGCATGGCCGCTTCTGGAATATGACGCGCTGGCGCTGGAAGTGAACGCTGATCTGTTCGTCGAGTGGTTGCCGCGCGCTTATGACGTGCGCATCGACGATGCGGCGCGGACGCGCTGGGAAAAAGTGCGCGACGGGCTGATCGTGAAGGCGCTTGGCTTTCCGCGCGCCTTCACGATCAGGGACTATCACGCCGAGAACCTGCTCTGGCTGCCGGAGCGCGAGGGCCTGCAACGTGTCGGGCTTCTTGACTTCCAGGACGCCGTGCGCGGCTGGCGCGCGTGGGATTTCTCAATGCTGCTGCACGACGCGCGCCGCGATGTCGGCTTTGCCGCCCACGACGCGGCGATCCGCGCTTACCTGGAAGAAACCGGCGCCAGCGACGCCGAGTTCCGCCGCGAGCTCGCGGTTTTGGGTGCGCTCAACAGCATGCGCATTCTCGGGCGCTTCGCCCAGCTCGTTCATGATGGCAAGCCGAAATACGAGGCGTTCGCGCCTCGCATGTGGGGCCACCTGGCCGATACGCTGGCTCATCCCGCGCTGGCGGACGCGCGCGATTTCGTCGCCGCCGTGGCGCGGCCCTATCTGGAGAACGCGGCTTGACCCCTCGCACCGCCATGGTGCTGGCGGCGGGACTTGGCACCCGCATGCGGCCGCTGACCAATGATCGCCCAAAGGCGCTGGTCGCGGTGGCGGGGCGGGCGCTGATCGATCATGTGCTCGATCGCCTGGCCGCAGCAGGCGTTGAGCGCGCGGTGGTGAACGTGCATGCGTTCGCCGACCTGTTGGAAGCGCATCTGGAGCGGCGCACGGGCATCGAGATTGTGATCTCCGATGAGCGTGCGCAATTGATGGAAACCGGCGGCGGCGTGCGCCAGGCGCGCCCGCTGCTGGGGGATGATCCGATCATTGTGTGCAACATCGATAGCGTCTGGGAAGAACCTGACGGCCCGGCGATCGCGCGCCTGGCGGCGGGCTTTGATCCACGCAAAGCGGGCGCCCGCCTGATGCTGGCGCCGCTGGACCAGTGCCTGGGATTCGACGGTGCTGGCGATTTCTTCATGGACGAAAACGGCGTGCTGAGTTTTCGCGATGCCATGCCGCACGCGCCGTGGGCCTATATGGGCGCCCAGATCATCGATCCCCGCATCGTCGATGACGAGCCGCTCGAGCCATTCTCGTTCACGCGCATTTGGCGCCGGCTGAAAAGCGAAGGTCGGCTGGAGGGCGCGCCCCTTCGCGGCTTCTGGATGCATGTTGGCGATCCGCAAGCGCGCGCCGCGGCGGAGGCGAGGCTGGTGGCGGCGCAGCGGGCATGAGTGCAGGCGCACGTCTGTTTGGCGGCCCCGCGCCGCGGCTGCGCGCGATCCCGGCGTCAGCGCCGTTTCTGGAGGTTCTGGCCGACGCGATGGTGCGCGAACTGGCGCGCGAAGACGATCCATTTGCGCTTTCGGACGCTTTGGTGCTGGCGCCGAACAGGCGTGCCGCGGCAGGTCTTATGGAGGCGTTTGCGCAGCGATTGGGCGGGGCTGCTCTTTTGCCGGCGATCCGTCCGCTGGGTGATCCTCACTCTGGCGATGATCCAGATGTCTGGGGCGCAGACGCGCCGCTCGAAACAATCGCGCCGCCCATCGATGCAATGCAGAGGCGGCTCGAACTCGCAGCGCTCATTCGCCGCCGCGACGCGGCCGAAAATGGGGTTGAAGATCCAGCGCGCGCCATCGCGCTTGCAGATGAATTGGCCAAGTTGCTCGATAGCGCCGCAACCGTTGAGCGCGTGGCCTGGGATAAGCTTCCATCTCTTGTCACGGAAATTGAGCTGGCCCGGCATTGGGCGAACTCGGCCCGTTTTTTGGAAATAATCACCAGCTTTTGGCCGCTCCATCTGGCCGAACAAGGCTGCGCCGACCCGGCTGCGCATGGCGCGGCGTTGCGGAGCGCGTTGGCGGCGCGCTGGACGCAAGACCCGCCGCAGCGCCCGATCGTGGTCGCAGGCTCGACCGGCTCGATCGCCACCACGCGCGCGCTGATGCGCGTCGTCGCGGGGCTTCCCAAGGGGGTGGTGGTCTTTCCCGGCGTCGATGGCGACATGGATGAGCAATCGTGGCTGTGTGTTCGCGATCAGCATCCGCAATTCGCGCTGAAGACAACACTGGATGCGTTGGGCGTGGCGCGCGGCGATATCCCCATGCTTGCTGTCGAAACCCAACAGGGGCGCGCGCGGCGTGTCCTGATGCGTGAGGCGCTCGCGCCGGCGGAGCGCACCGCGGACTGGCTCTCGCGTCTTGACGCCGCCGGCGGTGCGGCGTTCGTGAGAGCTGGCGCTGAGGGCTTGCGCATCATAGAGGCCGCCACGGAGGACGAGGAAGCCTCAGCGATCGCCTTGCTGCTGCGCGAGGTGCTTGAGAAGGAGGGCGAGAGTGCAGCGGTCATAACGCCGGACGCCGCACTCGCGCGGCGCGTCGAGTCGAAGCTGATGCGGTGGGGCGTCCAGCCTGTGGTCTCGCACGGAACGCCGCTGCGCGAGTGCGAGGCTGGCGTGCTGTTGACGCTACTGTGCGAGCTGGCGCGCGATCCGGGCGAACCGGTGGCGCTGGCGGCACTGTTGAAGCATCCGCGCGTGAGATTGGGCGGCGGCGCGTTGTGGGCGCTGGAGCATTGTGCGCTGCGCGGCCCGCGCCGTCATGACACGCTGGACGAACTCGAGGCGTTGCCGGATTTGGCGCCATGGCCGGAGGCGCGTGCGATCGTAGCGCGCGTGCGTGAGGCGTTATCGCCCCTTACCGCGTTGGTGCAGCAACGCACGCTCACCTTGTCGGCGTTCGCGGAGGCTTTGGCGGCGGCGGCGGAGGCCTGCGCTGGCGGCGACGCCTGGCAGGACCGCGACGGTCCGCTGGCCGCGCAGCTGCTCCGCGACGCGATCGTGCATGGCGCCAGGCTTGGATCGATGGCGGCGCATGTGGCGCCGCGCGTCATGCTCGGACTGATGGATGGGCGCGAGGTGGCGCCCGCGCGCGGCGGCGACGCCAGGGTGGCGATCTGGGGGCCGATGGAAGCGCGTCTGCAACGGCGCAGCTTGATGATCCTTGCCGGGCTCAATGAGGGCGTGTGGCCGGCGCCGCCGGGCGAGGATCCGTTCCTTTCCCGGGGCATGCGCGACCGCTTGGGACTGCCGTCGCTTGATCAGCGCATTGGCCTCGCCGCGCATGATTTCGCGCAACTCGCCAACGCGCCGAATGTTGTGCTCACGCGCGCGCTGCGCCGCGATGGCGCGCCGACTTTGGCGTCCCGCTGGCTATGGCGGCTAAAGACCCTGGTGCAGGGCGCCGGCGCAGCGCTTGACGAAGCGCGGAACCATCTCGCTTGGGCGCGAGCGTTGGATGCGCGTCCGGAGCCGCGTGCAACAAGCGCGCCAAGGCCGCGTCCTCCTGCCGGCAAGCGGCTCACGCGAATCAGCGTCACCGAGGTGGAGACGTTGATCCGCGATCCCTATGCGGTCTACGCGCGCCGCATTCTGGGGCTCAACCACATGCAGCCCATTGGCGCGCCGCCTGGCCCCGCCGAACGCGGGCGCGCCGTACACAGGGCGATCGAGCGTTTCGAGGATGGCGCCGATCACGCGTTGCTGGCTGCGCTGCTCGACGAAGAGTTTCGCCGCCATGGCGTAACGCCCGAGCGCCGCATGGCTGAGCGCGCGCGGCTGGCGGCTTCCGTCGATGCGCTGATTGCCTGGTTCGCCGAGCGGCGCGCGCTTTGCGCGGCGGTTTATCGCGAGCGCAAGGGCGTATTGGCGCTGGATGGCGTCGAATTGTCGGGCGTTGCTGATCGCATCGAAGTTGGCGATGGGCATGCCGCCATCCTGGATTTCAAGACCGGCCAACCGGCAACAGTCAATCAAGTTGAGAGCGGGCTCTCGCCGCAGCTTCCGTTGGAAGCCGCCATGCTTGCGCGCGGCGCCTTCCCGGACTTGCCAAGCGTGCGTGCCACCGAGTTGGGCTATTTCCGTTTTGGCGGTGCGGACCCTACGCCAAAGCCGCTCGCGCTCAAGGAGAGCGCTCACGCAACAGGCGAACAGGCGCTGGCGGCCCTGCGCGGCTTGCTCGGGCGCTATGCCGAGCCGGATCAGCCATTCCTTTCCAAGCCCCGCGTGCAATTTGTGAAACCCTACGCCGAGTACGACCATCTCGCGCGCCGCAAAGAATGGGCGGATGCGGAGGGCGAGGAATGAGCGCCAACGCGATCCGGGACGCCAACCTCAACCAGCTGCGCGCGTCCGACCCCGAAAATTCGGTGTTCGTCACCGCCAATGCCGGATCGGGCAAAACCAAGGTGCTGGTTGATCGCATCGCGCGGCTTCTGCTGGAAGGCTCTGCGCCATCGGCGTTCTTGTGCATCACCTATACGAAAGCGGCGGCGGCTGAGATGCAGCGGCGCCTGTTCGAGCGGCTGGGGGCCTGGTGCGTCATGGCCGATGATACGCTGGCTGAAGAGCTTGCAAAGCTTGGTGCGCCAAATGCTGACTTGACGCGGGCGCGCGCCTTGTTCGCGCAGGCGCTTGAAACGCCAGGGGGTCTGAAAATCCAGACAATCCACGCGTTCTGCGAGCGTTTGCTTGCGCGCTTTCCGCTAGAGGCGGGCGTCGCTCCCGGATTCGACATTGCTGATGAGGCGCGCAGCGGCGAGCTGCTGGGTCGCGCCCGCGCCGAGGCGGCGCTCGCGGAAGATGCGCCGGCGGAAGCGTTCCGCCGCTTTGCGGCGCGCCTGCATGGCGAAGCGCTTGAAGATTTGCTCGATCGGTTGGCGCTGCGGCGCGCTGACTTTCACCGTTATGCGGCGCTCAACCAGGGCCTGATTTTTGCGGAAGCCGCGATCCGCAGCCGTCACGGCGCGCGCCAAAGCGTGGACGCTTTCTGTCGCGCTTTCTTGGCACGCCAAGATTGGCGTGCGCTTGCCGCAGCGGCGAAATCCCTGGAGGGTTCAAGCAAAAACGATCAAGCGGCAGCCGAGCGTCTGCGCCTGGTGCTCGCAAACATGGAGCGCAATGCGCTTGCCCGCGATGTTCTTCAGGCGTGCTTCGATTTTGCCCTCACCACGAGCGGCGAGCCCTACAAGAAGCTGCTGACCAAGAAGTTCACCGATACGAGCGCGGCAGACGCCGCGGCCACGCTGACCTTCGCCGATGCATGCATCGAGGCCCGCCGAGAGCTCAACGCTATCGAGCGTGCGGAGGATGCGGTCGCGGCGCTCGCGCTGGCGCTCAAGCTTGACGCCGCTTACGCCGACGCCAAGAGCCGCGCCGGCGTCTTGGATTTTGACGACCTGATCGAACACGCGCAGACGCTGCTGCAGCGATCGGAGGCCGCGCCCTGGGTGCTCTATAAGCTCGATGGCGGGCTTGATCATATTTTGATCGACGAGGGGCAGGACACCAGCCCGGCGCAGTGGGACCTCATCGCGCCGCTCCAAGACGAGTTCTTCGCCGGCGCTGGTGCGCGCGCGCGGCGGCGCACGGTGTTTGCCGTCGGCGATCCCAAACAGAGCATCTATGCGTTTCAGGGCGCCGATCCGCGCCGCTTCCTCAGCGAAGCGCAGGCCCTGTCCAAGCGCGCGGCTAAAGCAAAACAAGCGTTCGTCGCGCCTGCGCTCAGAACCTCGTTTCGATCGGCGCCAGAGATTCTCGCCGCCGTTGATGCAACGTTCGCAGCGCTTCCGCTTATCGATGCGGCGCCGGAGCGGCATGACGAGATCAAGCACCTGGCCGCGCGCGACGAGCCCGGCGTTGTCGAGGTTTGGCCGACCATGCCGCGCCCGGAGGCTGCGCCCGCGCGGGCTTGGGATGCGCCGGTGGATGTCGAAACAGGGGTTAGCGTCCACGCCTTGCTGGCGCGGCGTGTGGCGCAACATGTCAGCGCGATGATCGGCGCCAAGGAAGCGGTCTGGGAGCGGGGAAGTGACGGCTTGGCGCGCGCGCGTCCGATGCGGGCAGGCGACGTGTTGGCGCTGGTGCGCACACGCGGCGCGCTTTTCCGGGAGCTGATCAAGGCCTTCAAGCGCGCCGGTCTTCCTGTCGCCGGCGCCGATCGTATGGTTTTGAATGAAGAACTGGCGGTCGAGGATTGTCTGGCTCTGATGCGCGTAGCGCTTGATCCGCACGATGACCTTGCGTTGGCGTGCGTGCTTAAGGGGCCCTGGTGCAATCTCGACGATGATGACGCGCACTTGTTTCCGCTTGCGTACGGGCGCGGCAGACGTGAGACGCTGTTCGCACGCTTGATGGCGAGCGCAGACGATGTCTTTGCGCCCGCTCGCGCGTTTGTCGCCGCGCTGACCGCGCGCGGCAGCGATGATCCGTTCGCGTTTCTGAGCTGGGCGCTGGAGACGCCCCACCAGGGTGGCGCGACCGGTTGGGAACGTGTGTTCGCGCGATTGGGACCCGAAGCGCGCGATCCGCTTGAGGAGCTGCTCCAGCGCGCGCTGAAACCGCCGGTGGCGCGCGCCGCGACATTGCAGCGCTTCCTGCATGACATCGAGATCGACGCTGGCCAGGTCAAGCGCGAGCTCGAGGCCGAAAGCGGCGCCGTCCGGGTGATGACCGTGCACGGCGCAAAGGGCCTGGAGGCGCCGGTTGTGATTCTGCCGGATACGACAGCGCCGCCAGGCGACAAGCCCGACGCGGGGTTGATTTTTGATGATGAGGCGGGTCCGTTTGTTTCATTCCGCGCAAAGGATGACGACGCGCCAGCGGCCGCGGCGCGGGCTGCGCACGCGGCGCGCGCGCTCAATGAGCACAGGCGCTTGCTCTATGTGGCGATGACGCGCGCGCGCGACCGGCTGATCGTTTGTGGTGCGCAATACAAAAATGGCGAGGCGCAAGAGAGCTGGCGTCCGGCGGTGGAGAATGCGCTGATTGAATTGGGCGCGACCCGCTGCGAGACGCCATGCGGCGAAGGCTGGCGTTTGGGTTCGCCTGCGCGCACAGATGCCGCTGACGAAAGCGTATGTGAGGAAGCAACGCTGCCTCTGCCTGCGTGGGCGAAGGCGCCCGTATTACTCGCGCAGCGCATCGACGTCGCAGCGCCATCGCGCGCCAAGCGCATCGATCCGGCGCTGTTTTCTCCACGCGGAGATGGCGCTGGGCGCTTCCGGCGCGGCCATCTCATTCATGGCTTGCTGCAGCGCCTTCCGGAACTCGCCGCAGAGCGCCGCGAAGAAGCGGCGCGTGCGTGGCTCATGCGCCAAGGCGCAAGCGAAGCGGAGGCCGAAAGTTTCGCGCGCGAGGCGCTCGCCGTGATCGGCGATCAGCGCTTTGCTGCTGTATTCGGGCCGGGCAGCCGCGCCGAAGCGCCGATCATCGGTTTTGCTGCGGGAAAGGCGGTGAGCGGCATCGTCGATCGTTTGGCGGTCGATGTGGAGCGCGTGCTGGTGCTTGACTTCAAAACAGACCGCCCAGCTCCCACCGATGTCGCGGAGGCGCCCGAACCCTACGTGCTGCAATTGGCGCTTTACCGCGAAGTGCTGCGCACAATCTTCCCGCGAAAGTCAGTCGCCTGCGCGCTGCTGTGGACGGAGCGCCCCCATCTCATGGAACTGCCTGACAGCCGGCTCGATGAGGCGTTCGAGGCCTTCCGGCATGGTTGAAACCTTAACCGTTCGCGCCTACATCCGCTCGACGATTCCAGCGCTGCTGCAGGAGAGCCCAGGTGGCCACGAACAAGGTTTCCGACGATAGTTTCGACGCCGATGTGCTGAAGTCCGGCCGCCCGGTGCTGGTTGATTTCTGGGCGGAATGGTGCGGCCCCTGTAAGCAAATCGGCCCCGCTCTGGAGGAAATCGCGACCGAAATGGGCGATCGCGTCAGCGTCGTTAAGCTCAACATTGATGATAACCCGATGACGCCGGGCCAATACGGCGTGCGCGGGATACCGACGCTGATGTTGTTCAAGGATGGCAAGCCGCATTCGACAATTGTCGGCGCGCGCCCGAAATCCAAGATCGTCGAGTGGTTGAACGAAAGCGTCTAGGCTTCTTCAGCGGCCAGCGCTTCGGCCGCCAATAGGAACGATCCGCAAATCAGCACCCGCTGAACTGGCAGCTGGGCAGCCGCCTGCATGGCGACGGCCAGCGAGGGCGCTGTGCGTGCATCGACGCTGTTGCGGTGCGCGAATGCTGCGACCTCATCCGCTTCGACGTGCGCCTCCCCAAGTGGGACAGCGATCACGGTGCTGAGCGCAGGCGCGAGCGCTGCGATGAAGGCGGCAGCGTCCTTGCGTGCGCGCAAGCCGACAATTGCTGCGGCGCCGCCGCCTCGCTTGCGGTGCATGGCGCCCAGTGCGCGGACAAGGGCGCGCGCGGCGTCCTGATTGTGTCCACCGTCCACCCAGACTTCGCCGCCTCTCGCTCGCACCGGTGCGCTGAAGCCGCCTCGTGTCAGCGGCTGCAACCGGGCTGGCCATGCGGCTTTGGACACACCCGCCGCGAAGGCGTCATCGCTCAGCGTCTCGTAGAGTGTCAGCAATGCGGCGCAGGCCAGCCCCGCGTTCTCAATTTGGTGCGCGCCGTAGAGGGCGGGTGGCGCCAGATCGAGCACGCGCGTTTCTGTCTGGACCGTGAAGCGGCCCGCTTGCTCGAAGGCGTCCCACTCAACGCCTTGCCGCAAGAGCGGCGCGCCGACGCGTGCGGCTTCGTCTTCGATGATGCGCGTTGCTTCGGGGACTTGCCTCGCGACGACGGCGGGCGTGCCGGGCTTAAGGATGCCGGCTTTGTGCGATGCGATGTCGGCGAGCGTTGCGCCCAGCGTGTCCTGATGATCGAGGCCGATCGGCGTGAGGACGCTGAGCGCCGGCATCACGACATTGGTGGAATCGCTGCGCCCGCCCATGCCGGTTTCAAGCAGCACTAGGTCGGCGGGCGCTTGGTTGAACAACAGAAAGGCCGCCGCGACTTGGGCGTCGAACTGCGTGATCGCTGCGTTGGCGCCTGCAACCCGCTGCGCGGCGGCGATCAGTGCGTCATCCGCAGCGGTCTCGCTGGCGATGACGAAGCGCTCGTTCAGCCGGAAAAGATGCGGCTTGGTGAAAGCGTGGACGCTGAAGCCCGCGGCCTCGGCAATCGCGCGCATAAAGGCGATCGTAGAACCTTTGCCGTTCGTGCCGGCGACATGAATGAAGGGCGGCAGCCACTCTTGCGGATTGCCCAGCCCGTCAAGCGCCGCCCGCAGCGCGGCCAGATCGAGTGCCTTGCCGTGGCCGAACTCCGGCCCGAACAACTTCTCAAAGACGGCGAGCGGTTCGTCGGCGTTCGCAGGCCCCATGCGCGCCAGCAGCGTTATTCCGCAGCTTTCGCGCGCGGCTGCTTGGCGGCCTTGCGCTTGCCCTTCGCGGGCGCCTCGTCTCCCGCCAGTTCGGTGAGTTCGAACGCTTCGTCGGCGCCGCCTTGGACGGCTGCGCGCTTGTGCATCAACACGGAAAGCAGAGTTGCAATCGTGGCTTTGAGCTGGCGTCGATCGACCACCATGTCGACCATGCCCTTATCGAGCAGGTACTCCGAGCGTTGAAACCCCTCGGGCAATTTCTGGCGGATGGTTTGTTCGATGACGCGCGGTCCGGCAAAGCCGATGAGGGCGCCGGGCTCGGCGATGTGCACGTCGCCGAGCATGGCGTACGAAGCGGTGACGCCGCCCGTGGTCGGATCGGCGAGCACGACGATATAGGGAAGGCCCGCCTCTCTAAGCATCTGGATCGCCAGCGTCGTGCGCGGCATCTGCATGAGTGAGAGAATGCCCTCCTGCATGCGCGCGCCGCCCGAAGCGGTCACCATCACCATCGCCGCCTTGCGCCGAACGGCGGCTTCCGCGGCGGCGACGAAGGCTTCACCGGCGGCCATGCCGAGAGAACCGCCCATGAATTCGAAATCCTGGACGAGGACTACGGCGTGCGCGCCGCCGATGCGGCCATAGCCGGCAGCCATGCAATCATCACGGCCAACCTTGGCGCGCGCCGATTTCAAGCGATCGACATACTTCTTGTCGTCTTTGAATTTCAGCGGATCGGCGGCGACCTTCGGCAGCGTGATCTTCTGCCACGCCTGCTCATCGAACATTTGCTTGAAGCGCGCGTCCGGGCCGATGCGCATGTGGAAGCCCGATGGCGTCACCCAGTCAGACGCCTCAAGCTCGGCGCGGTACACAAGCTCGCCCGAAAGCGGATCCTTGATCCAGAGATTGTCCGGCGTCTCGCGCTTATCGTCTTCGGGCTTCTTGCCGCGAAGCCCGGGCCGCGCAAAGTTCGACAGCCAATTCATGCGGGTGTTCCTTCCTTGGCCCGCGCCTGGCGCACAGCTTCGCTCAACTGAGCGACCTTGCGCAAGACGCGTTCGACCGCCTGCGATTTCCCTCCGGCGGCGATTTCATCGACGAACGCCGAGCCCACGACAACCGCGTCGGCAACGCGCGCGGTCGCTGCAGCCGCCTCGGGCGTACGTACGCCGAAGCCCACGGCGATAGGCAGCTTGGTGGCGAGTTTCAACCGCTGCACGGCGTTGTTCACATCCTGGGCCGCGGCAGTCGCCGCGCCGGTGACCCCGGCGACGGCGACATAATAGAGGAACCCGCTCGCGCCATCGAGCACTTTGGTTAAGCGGCGGTCATCGGTCGTGGGCGTCGCCAGGCGGATGATGGACAGGCCGTGCGGTGCGAAGGCGGCGCGCAGCGGCGCATCCTCCTCGGGCGGCAGATCGACGATGATCGCACCGTCTGCGCCAGAGCTGGCTATTTTTTGCGCGAATGCGTCATAGCCCATCTGCTCGATGGGATTTGCGTAACCCATGAGGATCAGCGGCGTGTCCTTGTCGTGCTCGCGAAAGCGACGCGCAAGCTCAAGTGTCTGCTTCAGCGAGCCGCCGGCTTTGAGCGCGCGGAGGGCTGCTTTCTGGATGCTCGGCCCGTCGGCCATTGGATCGGTGAAGGGAAAGCCAAGCTCGATCACATCGGCGCCAGCGGCAGGCAAGCCTTTGAGAATTTCCAGGCAAGTTTCGTGATCAGGATCGCTCGCCATGATGTAGGCCACGAGGCCCGTTCGGTTCTCGCGTTCGAGTGCTTGAAACCTTTGGGAGATGCGCGAACTCATCGCGCGCGCTCTGGCGTACGGAGGAGGGGCGGCGGCAAGGGACGCGCGTCGCCGCTCACAGCCCCACTCCCAGCGCATTCGCCACAGTGAACACGTCTTTGTCGCCGCGGCCGCAGAGGTTCATGATGATGAGACCCTCCTTGCCAAGTTCCTTCGCCACGTCGCCGACCCGCGCCAGCGCGTGCGAAGGCTCAAGCGCCGGCAGGATGCCCTCAAGCCTTGCGCAGAGTTGAAATGCGGCCAGGGCTTCCTCATCGGTGGCGCTGAAATATTGCGCGCGGCCGATGTCATGAAGATATGAGTGCTCAGGCCCGACACCGGGATAATCCAGGCCGGCGCTGATCGAATGACCTTCGAGAATTTGCCCATCTTCGTCTTGCAGCAGATAGGTGCGGTTGCCGTGCAGCACGCCGGGGCGTCCGCCATTGATGGCGGCGGAATGTTCGCAGCGTTCGTCGATGCCGCGCCCCGCCGCTTCGACGCCGATCAGGCGCACGCTTTCGTCCGCAATGAAGGGATGGAAAAGGCCAATGGCGTTCGAGCCGCCGCCGATGCACGCCATCACCGCATCGGGCAAGCGTCCTTCCCGCTCCAAGATCTGCGCGCGCGCTTCGCGGCCTATGACGCTTTGAAAGTCGCGCACCATTTCGGGGTAGGGGTGCGGGCCGGCCGCGGTGCCGATACAGTAGAACGTGTCAGCGACATTGGTGACCCAATCGCGTAGGGCTTCGTTCATCGCGTCTTTCAGGGTCGCGGCGCCGGAGGTTACGGGGCGCACCTCTGCGCCGAGCAGCTTCATGCGGAACACGTTGGGCTTCTGCCGCTCGATGTCGGTCGCGCCCATGAACACCACGCAAGGCAGGCCCAGGCGCGCGCAGATGGTGGCGGTCGCCACGCCATGCTGGCCTGCGCCGGTCTCAGCAATAATCCGGGTCTTGCCCATGCGCTGTGCGAGCAGCACTTGGCCCAGACAATTGTTGATCTTGTGCGCGCCCGTGTGATTGAGCTCGTCGCGTTTGAAATAGATCTTGGCGCCGCCGTGGTGGGAGGTCAGCCGCTCTGCGAAATACAGCGGCGAAGGCCGGCCGACATAATGGGTCCAGAAATCGGCCATCGCCGCCGCAAACGCCGGGTCGGCCTTCGCCTCGCGATAGGCCCGCTCCAGGTCGAGCACGAGCGGCATGAGTGTCTCGGCCACGAACCGTCCGCCGTAAGGTCCAAAACGGCCCTCGGCGTCGGGAAGGTCCTGCCAGTTTCGGCGCGCGTCCATGGGGCTTGCGGGGCGGCTCAAATTGACCTTGCGGCAGCCAGGAATTGGGCAATCAAGGCCGGGTCCTTTAAGCCCGGGGCGGCCTCAACGCCAGAGGACACATCCACAAGGCCAGCGCCCGAGAGGCGTATCGCCTCGGCCACGTTTGCCGGGGAGAGCCCGCCCGCGAGCATCCAGGGGCGAGATATGCGCTGTCCAGCGAGGATCTTCCAGTCAAAGGCGAGGGCGTTGCCTCCGGGCAGGCCGCCCGCAGGCGGTTTGGCGTCGAACAGGAGCATGTCTGCGGCGGGGGCATAAGCCTCCGCCTGGGTGAGGTCGGTGGCGTGCGCCAGCCCGATGGCCTTGATCACCCCTTTGCAGGCAAAGCGCCGGAGCGCCGCGGTGCGCGGCGGGCTTTCGCGCCCATGCGCCTGTATCCAGTCGGGGCGCACAACGCGCGCGATGTCGTCCAATTCCGAATCCGGGGCGTCGACCGTAAGGACCACGACATCGACCCGCCCCCGGGCGCGGGCGGCGAGAGCGGCCGCGGCGTCCAGGCCGACGTGGCGTGGGCTTTTGGGGTAGCGCACCATCCCTATGAAGCGCGCGCCGCCTGTGATCGCTGCGTCGACCGTGGCGGCGTCCACAACTCCGCAAATCTTTGCGTCGGCCATGCCGGCAAACTACTTTGCGGCGGCAATGGAGCAAACGAGAAATGGATGATGCCGATAGTTACCGCTCTCTGTTCGACCTTGCGGGAAAGACGGTGCTCGTCACGGGGGGCGCCCGCGGCATCGGCAACGCCATAGCAGCAGCTTGTGGTGCGTGGGGCGCACGCATCATCGTCGCCGACTTGAACGCGGAAGCTGCGGAGGCTGCCGCGAGCAGGCTGCGCGAGATGGGCGTCGCGGCGAGCGCGTTGGGCTGCGACGTGACGCAAAGTGACGCCGTGGAGGCTATGTTCGACGTGGCGGAAAGCGAGGGCGGCGTCGATGTCGTCTTCAACAATGCTGGGGTTAGCGCGCGAATTCCCGCGGAACATTATCCGGACGCTGATTTTCAGAGCATGCTGAATCTCAACGTCAATGGCGTGTTCTTCGTTATGCGCGCCGCCGCGCGACGATGGATTGCGACGGGCCGGTCGGGTCGCATCATCAATTTGGCGTCTTTCGCCGGCCTTGTTGCGGACCCTCTGTCGGCGCCGTACGCGGCCAGCAAAGGGGCCGTCGTGCAGCTCACCCGGACCTGCGCGGTGGAATGGGCGCCGCACGGCATCCTCGTGAACGCCATCGCGCCCGGCTACGTGCGCACAGAAATGACTGCCCACACGCTGGACCAACCGGAAGCTGGCGCCGTGATCCGCGCCAAGACCGCGCTCGGGAGGCCGGCCCAGCCCGCCGAAATCGCGGGAGCGGCCGTTTTCCTCGCCGGGCGGGCCTCAAGCTACGTCACTGGCGCAGTGCTGGCGGTGGATGGCGGCTGGACCGCCATGTAGTCACTTCTTCAGCGCGTCGCGGATTTCACGGAGCAGCACGATGTCTTCCGGCGGCGCTGCTGGTGGCGCTTCGGCTTCTTTCTTCTTCATCGAGTTCATGGCCTTGATGATGATGAACAGAACCCAGGCGACGATCACGAACTTGATCGCGGCATTGATGAACTTGCCGTAGTTGATCGCCACTTCGGGCACGGCCGCGACATAGCCTTCGGCGCCCTCGGTTCCCATCGCATGCGCACCTTGCTGGATCACCAGCTTCAGTGTCGAGAAATCGATGCCGGCGAGCAGCAACCCGATCGGCGGCATGACGACGTCATCGACCAGAGACGACACGATGGCGCCGAATGCGGCGCCGATGATGACGCCGACGGCCAAATCGACGACATTTCCTTTCATCGCGAAATCGCGGAATTCGCTCAGCATGGACATGAGTGGCGGTTCCTCCCAAACCGTGTGATGTCAGTGCCTGATCTCAGTTCCTGATCTAAGTCAAGCTCTCGGCTGCGAGCGCGCTGATTCAATTGCATGATTTGATGTGCGTGTGAGATCGTACCGCTCGATTCGGCGACTGCGTTCGCGTTGCCGCATCAGGGGGACGTCAGGGGCTGAATGACGCAAGACATCGAGAAAAGCGCGGTTGCGAACGCCGCTGTCGGCGATTGGGCGCTTTCGCCTTCGCAAGCGGTCACGCTCATCGGCAAGGGCAAAGGTTCGCGGCTGATCTACTCGTTGCTTTCCGGCATCGTTGCACTTTCCGTCATTCCTTGGCCTCCCATCGCCGCGTGGCTCGCGCTCGTCGCCACCTGGGAATTTGCTGCGCGGCCGTTTCTTGAGCGGTTGGCCATTGCGCCTGCGCCTGCGCGATCGCGGGATGCAATGTTTCGCTGGCTTGCGTGCTTGCATCTTGTCGGAAGTGCAGCCTATACCGTGTTCCCGGCGATGGCGTGGTCGACGAACACGCCGCTGGGCATGGTGCTGGCGACAGCATGGGTGACGGGCTCGGCCAACCACGCATTCGTTTATTTCTCACACCACCGAGAATTGCTTCTCGCCAATGTGCTGCCGTTGCTGGCTTGCGCGTTGCTGGCGCCGTTCGCGGCGGCGGGTGGCCTGACCCCCGCTGGCGCCTTGGGCGTGCTTATTCTTGGCAGCCTGATTGCGCTGGCTGGTTTCATTGGCCGTGACCGCAATGCGCTGATGCAGGCGCTCGCCGCCCAGGCCTCCGCGCGCACTGCGGCCGAGCAGGCCAACGCGTTCAAGTCGCAGTTTCTTGCTGGCATGGGCCACGAGCTGCGTGCGCCGCTGACAGACATCCAGGGCTACGCCGAATTGATTGAGGAAGAAGCGGAGGGGCCGCTCGCCGAAGACGCACGAAAGATCAAAGCCGCTGCGGTGCGCATGCTCGGCGTTGTGACGGCTGTGCTGGACATCGCGCGGCTCGAGGCGGGCAACATTGTCCTACACCCAGAACGAACGCGCGTGTCGGCCGTTCTGGAGCAGGTGCGCGAGGCTGCGCTGCCGTTGGCGCTCGCCAATCGCAATCGGTTGATCGTTGGCGACGCCGATGGGGAGATCGAGATCGATCACGCCAGGCTCCATCAAGCGCTGATGCAAATCATTACTCACGCCGCCAAACATGTGAGCGATGGCGAACTACGCGTCGGTGCGGCGTGGCGCGAGCGCGAAAACCGCAATCTGCTCGTTTTTGAAATCGTTGATACCGGCGCAGATATCCCAGAGGGGCAGGAAGAGCGCATGTTCGAAGCGTTCGCCGAAGGCACTGGGCGCGTCGATGGGGCAGGGCTGGGCTTGTCGTTCGCACGGCAGATGGCGCGGCTGATGGGTGGCGACGCCGCCTGCGAGCGGGCGCCCGGCGGCGGCGGCAAGTTCACTTTGTGGGTGCCGCCAGGCGGCGCTGACTAGGGCTCTTCGCCGCCGTTGACCTTAAGCCGCAATTCCTTGCCCGGCTTGAAGAACGGCACTTTCTTGGCGGCGACCTTTACTGCTGCCCCCGTGCGCGGATTGCGGCCCGTGCGAGCATCACGCTTACGCACGGAGAATGCGCCAAACCCGCGAAGCTCCACACGCCCGTCGCCCGCCAGGGCCAGCGAAATCTCATCAAGCACGATATCGACGGCCTGCTCGATCTCGCTGCCTTTCAGCGGCGCCATCTCTTCCTGCAGCCTGGCGACCAGTTCCGAACGCAACATCGGCTTTCCCCGCTTCCCGGATGGTTAGATAGAGGCGCGCCCAGGGCCTCGCGTCAATCCCGCAGTGGATTGAAAGGACAAAGAAAAGGGGCCCGGCATGCGCCGAGCCCCCTGAAATGCGCTGGAGCGCGGTGTCCTAGGACTTGTTCTTGTCCTTCAGAGCCGCGCCAAGAATGTCGCCGAGCGAAGCGCCGGAATCGGATGACCCGAACTGGGCGATCGCCTCCTTCTCGTCGGCGAGTTCCATGGCCTTGACCGAGAGCGAGACCTTCCGGCTCGACTTGTCAAAGCCCGTAACCATGGCGTCCAGGCGATCACCGACGGAGAAGCGGTCGGTGCGTTGTTCGGAACGGTCACGCGAGAGATCGGACTTGCGGATGAAGCTGCGCAGCGCATTGCCCTCGCCGAACGACACTTCGATGCCGCCGGTGGCCACATCGACAACTTCGGCGGTGATGATCTGGCCACGTTTGAAATCGGCGTCGGCCATCGGATCGGAATCGACCTGCTTGATGCCAAGCGAGATACGTTCCTTTTCGACGTCAACATCGAGAACCTTGGCCTTGACGACATCGCCCTTGTTGTAGCGCGTCAACGCCTCTTCGCCCTGCGCATCCCAAGAGATGTCCGAAAGGTGGACCATGCCGTCCAGCTCCGGCGTCAGGCCGACGAACAGACCAAACTCGGTGATGTTCTTGATCTCGCCCTCAATGACAGACCCGGCTGGGTGTTCCGCCAGGAAGGCGTCCCATGGGTTGGCCTGCACTTGCTTGATGCCAAGCGAGATGCGCCGCTTCTCGCCATCGACATCGAGTACCTGCACATCGACTTCCTGGCTGGTGCTCAAAATCTTCGAGGGGTGGAGGTTCTTTTTCGTCCAGCTCATTTCGGAGACGTGGACAAGACCCTCTACGCCGGGCTCCAGCTCAACGAAGGCGCCGTAGTCGGTGATGTTGGTGACGCGACCGGTGAACTTGCCGCCGGCAGGATACTTCGCATCGACGCCGTCCCAGGGATCGCTCATCAGCTGCTTCATGCCGAGGCTGATGCGCTGAGTGTCCGGGTTGATCTTGACGATCTGGACTTTCACCGTGTCGCCTACGTTCAGCACCTGGCTGGGATGGGAAACGCGCTTCCAGCTCATGTCGGTGACGTGCAGGAGGCCATCGATGCCGCCCAGGTCAACGAACGCGCCGTAATCGGTGATGTTCTTGACAACGCCCTCGCGCACTTCGCCTTCAGCCAGCTGACCGACGATTTCGGCGCGTTCGCTGGCGCGGCTCTCTTCAAGCACCGCGCGGCGCGAGACGACGATGTTGCCGCGCTGGCGGTCCATCTTCAGGATTGCGAACGGCTGCACGATGTTCATCAGCGGGCCGACATCGCGCACAGGGCGGATATCGACCTGGCTGCCCGGCAAGAAGGCGTTGGCGCCGCCCAGATCGACGGTGAAGCCGCCCTTCACGCGCCCCACCAAGGCGCCGTTCACCGCTTCTCCAGCGGCGAAGCTCTTTTCCAGCCGCGTCCAGGCCTCTTCGCGGCGCGCTTTTTCGCGGCTGACGACGGCGTCGCCGAGCGCGTTCTCGATACGATCAAGGTAGACCTCGACGATGTCGCCTGGCTTAGGCTGGCCGGCGCCGTCATCGACGAGGAATTCTCTCAGGGGGATGCGGCCTTCAGTCTTGAGGCCAATATCGACGACGACGAAATCGTGCTCGATCGCAACCACGGTGGCCGGTACGACCCGGCCTTCAATCATACCCTTCGAGCCAAGGCTCTGGTCGAGCAGCGCGGCGAAATCATCGCGCGTGGGGTTCAGCGAAGGGTTCTGGGCTTGTGACGCCATACGTATTCAACTCCAACAACAGAAAAGGGCCGGCCGGTTGGCTCCGGCGGTCTCAGCGCCACCATGGCGCCGTCCTCGAATGGCTTGGCGGAAGGCCGGGAACGCCCAGCGGCCACACCCCAATGGGCGCCTGGCCGCCTGAACGCCGCCTCAATCAGGGGCAGCCTCCACCGCCGCCTCTATAGATAGGGTGTTGCGGCGCAGCAAGGGCTGGCGCGGTCAATTGCCTCCGTCGCGGCTCACCGGGGGCGCGGCGGGCCGCGGCGCCGGGCGCGGACGCTCCGCGCCTGCCGGGTTGGGGTTGGCTTCTGGCCGCACGCGCCGCTCGCCGCGCCAGACCCCCGCATAATGTGTGGTTCCGCCCTCAACCCAGCACTCTAGGTCGGTCAGCCGCAGGCGGCCGCGGCCGTTGTTGTCGAGCTGAAGCCAGCGCGCCAGCAGACCCTGCCAGTCGCCGAACGCATCAGCGGCGTGGAAGCCGGCGCCGCGATTGAAGAGGCCGACATAATCTCCGGCGGTGATGGCCATGTCGCGCAGCCGCCATCCCCGACCGGCCAGCAGCGTGCGTTGGGCGTCAAAATCCGCCCATGAATTGGCTTGGAGGAGCCGCTCTTCCCAAGCGCCAGGGCGCATGACGCCGAAATAGCGGCGCTGGCCCTGCACAGCTCGCTATCGAGGTCGACAAGGCGCAGGCCCTCACCTTGGCGGGCCGCTACACCAGCCATGAAGGCTGCGAACGACGCCTCCGACAAAATCGCCTGCGCGCCTTCGCCTGGATTGAGCAGCGCGGCGTATCGATGATTTTCGCGCGTCAGGCTGAAACCGCCGCCAACCTCTTCGACGTAGGCGCTGAGCAGGCTGGCGTCGATATCGTCGGCCCGCCAGCCCGATGCGAAAATCGTGTCGATTTGAGCGCGAAGCGCCTGCTCGGAGTCGGCGCGAATGACTTCGTCGAAGCCGTTCGGAGCCTGGAAATTGGGCTGATAAGAATACCCAGCGACCCACCAGGGTTGGCCGGCATCAACGCAAGTTTCGATATCGGTGACGCGGATGTCGTTTCCGGCGAAGGCGATGCGCCGCGCCTCGAACTCTTCCCAGGTTGCGTAACGCTCGACAATGGAGCGGCGCTGCTGGGCAAGGGCAGGCGGCGCGAGGAGGGCGCTCGCGGCGATGAGAAGCGCGAAAAGCAGACGCGAACGGATGGCGGCGGTCATGCAAACCCCCTCTGAAATCGTTCCCTCGCACTCTCCTTCTGCACCGGAAGCACCGGAAACAGAAGTGGCGCAGGTCACGCCTCAGCTGCGGACGGACTCGACAATGCGGCAGGCCGCCTCGATGGATGCACCCGCGGAGAGATCAGTCGTATCGATAAGGTGCGCGTCTGCAGTTTGGCGCAGCGGAGCGATGGCGCGGTTTATGTCGCGTTCGTCACGCTCGGCGATCTGAGCCTGCAATTGCGCGAAGGTGATCGCCTCGCCACGAGAATGGAGTTCTTTTAGGCGCCGTTCGGTGCGCGCCGCCAGCGAAGCGGTCACGAACAACTTCACGTCCGCGTCCGGGCAGATCACGGTGGCGATGTCGCGTCCGTCCAGAACGGCGCCGGCGGGATCGGCGGCGAAAGCGCGCTGGGCGTCACGCAGCACAGCGCGGACAGCGGGCAGGGCCGCGACTTTCGAAGCGGCGAGCCCTGCGGCGCTGGAGCGGATGCGCACTTCATCAATGGCGCCGAGGTTGAGCGCTCTGGCCGCCGTCACCGCGGCCGCTTCCCCGCCAGGATCTGCCCCCGCGTCGAGAACAGCCAGGCCCACGGCTCGATAAAGTGAGCCGGTGTCGAGGCGTTTGAGTCCGAAGCGCTTGGCTACGCCGGCGGCAATTGTGCCCTTGCCGGAGGCGGTGGGCCCATCGATGGCAATAATCATGGCGCGGGTTTAGGCGCTCGGCTGGTTCGCGACAATCGCATGGTCAGCGTCTGCGCTGGCCGGATTATTGCGGCGCCGCCTGTGCCGCGGCCGCGTCGCCTGGCGCTGGGGCCTGCGCTCCATCGCGCAGGAATTTGACCAAGACGCGCTGGCCAACCAGGACAGGCGCCTCGCGCGCATCAACGACGACCTCAACAACACGTTCGTCTGTCTGCTGCGCTGGATCGTCGGACTGCAGCCGGCGGGCCCCGAAAACTTCGGCGATCCGCAAAACGGCGCCTCGATAGGTCTGGGTTTGATCGGCTTCCGGCACGATCTCTACCTGCATGCCGGGATGGACCGAAGTCAGGGAGCGTTCCTCAAGCTCGGCGCGCACGATGCGCGCGGTTCGCGGCTGCAGCTGAAACAGCGGCGTCACCTGCAAAGTCGAGGCGCCGCTGCCCGGGTTGGCATAGCGGCGCACGATGCGTCCCTCGCCGGGCGAGCGCACGAGGTGCTGCTCGACGACATAGTCAGCCTGCGCCAGCGCCGCACGGGCAGCGGCGATGGCCGCGACTTGGACGTTGAGCTGACTCTGAGCGTTGTTGACGGCGTCGCGGGCGGTTTCCACCCGCTGCGGCGACACGAAATTGCGCGCTGCGAGTTGCTCGACGCGCGCTTCCTCGCGATTGGCTGCATCAAGGGCCGTCCGGTAGGCGGCGACCTGAGCCTCCGCTTCGCGAAGACTTGCCGCCGCGCGGCCGCGCTCCAGCCGGGCCTCT
>JAWKUY010000014.1:0-73203 GCA_041398345.1 Hyphomonadaceae bacterium
AGCAGCGCTCGTCAGAAAGATCGCACGCGAACAAAAGTTCGCGCGCAGCGACTGCGCGAAGAGTTGACGCCGTCGGAAAAGAGGCTCTGGCATCTATTGCGCGGCATCAAGGGCGCACACTTCCGCAAGGAAGTTGCAGTGGGCGACTATGTGTTCGATTTCGCCTGCTACGGGGCGCGCCTTCTCATTGAACTCGACGGCTCGATCCACGAGCGTGATGATGTGCGCGCCAACGATAAAAACAAGACCATCTACGCCGTAACGCAGGGCTTTCGAGTGCTGCGTTTCGCCAACAACGATGTCTGGGATCGGCCTGCTTGGGTGGTCGCGCAGGTGCGCGCGCGCCTTGCCGCCGCTCACCCCCCAACCCCCTCTCCGCAAGGAAGAGGGGGGGAGAGTACGCAATGACGCAATACGTTTACGGCTTTGGCGGCGGCGAAAGCGCGGGCGACGCGTCGATGAAGGCGCTGCTTGGCGGCAAGGGCGCTAATCTCGCCGAAATGGCCAAGCTCGGCCTGCCGGTGCCGCCCGGGTTCACGCTCACCACCGAAGTCTGCACCGAATTCTACGCCAACAATCGCGCCTATCCCGGCGAACTCGAGGCACAGGTCGATGCAGCGCTCGCTGCGCTTGAAACGAAGACAGGCAAGCGCTTTGGCGATCCCGCCAATCCGCTGCTCGTCTCGGTGCGCTCAGGCGCGCGCGCTTCGATGCCGGGCATGATGGACACCGTGCTCAATCTCGGCCTCAACGATGAAACGGTGGAGGGGCTCGCCGCGCTCTCTGGCGATGCGCGCTTCGCCTACGATTCCTATCGCCGCTTCATCCAGATGTATTCCGACGTGGTGCTTGAGCTTGAACATCACGTGTTCGAGGAAATTCTCGGCGCGCACAAGGACGCCAACGAGTATCGCACCGATGTCGAGCTAACCGCCGATGACTGGAAGCAGGTGGTGGCGCAGTACAAGCGCGCGGTCGAGCGCGAGCTGGGCAAGCCGTTTCCCGCCGACCCCAAGGATCAGCTCTGGGGCGCCATCGGGGCGGTGTTCTCAAGCTGGATGAACGATCGCGCCATCTTCTACCGCAAACACCACAACATTCCTGAAAGCTGGGGCACGGCGGTCAATGTACAGGCCATGGTGTTCGGCAACATGGGCGACACTTCAGCCACCGGCGTTGCGTTCACGCGCGATCCATCGACGGGCGAGAAGAAGTTCTATGGCGAGTTCCTGATCAACGCGCAGGGCGAGGATGTTGTGGCTGGCATACGCACGCCGCGCGCGCTCACCAAGGCTGCGCGTGAAGCCATGCGCGAGCAGGGCCAATCGCTTGAGGAGGCCATGCCGGGCGTGTTCGCAGAGCTGGTCGCCGTCTATCAGAAGCTCGAGGCCCACTATCGCGACATGCAGGACCTCGAATTCACCGTCGAACGCGGCACGCTCTACATGCTGCAGACGCGCAACGGCAAACGCACCGCCAAGGCTGCGCTGAAGATCGCCGTCGATATGGCGGGCGAGGGCCTGATCACTCAGGATGAAGCCGTGCTGCGCGTCGATCCCGCCGCGCTCGATCAGCTGCTGCATCCCACCATCGCCGAGGGCTATCGCCGCGACATCATCTGCAAGGGCTTGCCCGCTTCTCCCGGCGCGGCGGTCGGCGTGGTCGTGTTCGATCCCGACGAAGCCGAAAAGCTCGCCGCCGATCGTGTCGATGTCATCCTGGTGCGCGAGGAGACCAGCCCCGAGGACATTCACGGCATGCACGCTTCAAAGGCCATCGTCACCGCGCGCGGGGGAATGACGAGCCACGCCGCCGTCGTCGCGCGCGGCATGGGGCGCCCTTGCGTGTCCGGCGCCGGCGATGTCCGCATCAACGCCAAGGCCGGCGAGTTCCGCGCCGCCGGGCGTGTGATCAAGAAGGGCGAGACCATCACCGTCGATGGCTCCTCGGGCGAAGTGCTGTTCGGCGCCGCCGACATGGTGCAACCCGAACTCACCGGGGATTTCGGAACCCTGATGGCCTGGGCCGATGCGGCGCGGCGCATGAAGGTGCGCGCCAACGCCGAGACGCCCGCCGATGCGGCGCAGGCCGTGAAGTTTGGCGCCGAAGGCATCGGGCTTTGCCGCACTGAGCACATGTTCTTCGATGCCGAGCGGATCGCCGCCGTGCGTGAGATGATCCTGGCGGAGAGCCAGCCCGCGCGCGTGGCTGCGCTCGACAAGCTGTTCCCGCACCAGCGGCGGGACTTCGCCGAAATATTCAAGGCGATGGGCGCCCGCCCGGTGACGATCCGTTTCCTCGATCCGCCCTTGCACGAGTTCCTGCCGCACACCGAAGAGGAGTGCGAGGACGTGGCCAAGGCTACAGGCCTTGACGCAAAGGCGCTGCTCGCGCGCGCCAAGGACCTGGCGGAGAGCAATCCCATGCTCGGCTTCCGCGGTTGCCGGCTGGCGATCGTGTTCCCGGAAATCTACGACATGCAGGCGCGCGCAGTGTTCGAAGCGGCGTGCGACGTCGCCGAACAGGGCGCGGCCCCGATCCCGGAGATCATGATCCCGTTCGTGATCGCCAAGAAGGAGCTCGAGCTGTTGCGGGCGCGCGTTGACGCCGTGGCGGGGGAGGTGTTCGCCAAGCGGGGCCGAACGATCACTTATCTCGTCGGCACGATGATCGAGCTTCCGCGCGCCGCGCTCCGGGCCGGCGAAATCGCCGCGGCCGCCGAGTTCTTCTCCTTCGGCACCAATGACCTCACTCAGACCGCCATGGGCCTCTCGCGCGATGACGCGGGCAAGTTCCTTGGCGCGTATGTCGAGCGCCAGGTGCTGGCCGCCGATCCGTTTGTCTCGATCGACGCCGAGGGCGTCGGGGAGCTGGTCCAGCTGGCCAGCGCGCGCGGCCGGGCGGCGCGGCCGGAGCTGAAGCTTGGCGTGTGCGGAGAGCACGGCGGAGACCCCGCGTCGGTCGCCTTCTTCGAGCGCGCGGGGCTCGACTATGTGTCCTGTTCGCCCTTCCGCGTGCCGATCGCTCGCCTCGCGGCGGCGCAGGCTGCTTTAGGCCGAACCCGCTAGCGGCATACCAAATTACCGCATATGACGTTGGGGAAGGCGCCTGCGGCGCGCGCGGCGGGCCGTCGCGGGGGCGCTCGCCCGTCTGGTGAACTGGCACGCCGCTCGCAAGACTTTGGCGGGTTTGGGCTTTCCCGGCGTGACCTCTGGGCCGCAGGGCGCGCCAAAGAACAGAAAGTACAAGTGGCGGGCGAGACTATGAACAAAAAGTCAATCGCCCCCCAGGTGCGGCTCCTGTATGCCCCCCCAGCTTCGCGGCAAATTGTTAGCGAAGCGAAAGAGTTTCGGCTGCTGCGGTTTATTTGGCGCTCAACTGTCCCAAAACTGCACGCTCTTAAGTGGGGCTTAATGCATTTGTCGTTGTTCTGGCGTCGACTGGCTATCTTTGCGGGCGAGATTCGGACCCAAGTGATGGTAGAGATCGAACGGAACCCTCTGGCCGTGCGCCAGGGCGCAGCGACGATCATGTGCCTCGCGGCAGCCGCTGTCGCGATGCCGGTGATCGCGCACCGCGCCGCCGAACAGCGCGATGGCGCCGAGTGGGCGGCGACGTCCTCGGCTCTGCAGGCGCGCTTCGAGCAGGAATTGCTCGCCGCCGATCCCGACGCCCATGTTCAATTGACCTCGCTGCCGGCCGCCGACGGCCTGCGCGCGCGCGGCACGGCGTCCTTGTTTGAAAGCCCGGACGCGCGGGCGATGATGATCCAGGCTGTGTTGCGCGGCCCTAGCGATCAACTCACGAGCACGCCCGCGGTTCCCGCCGAACCCCAGATCGACGCCCATCAGCACGGCTGCCTCAGCCAGGCCATTTATTATGAGGCGCGCGGCGAGAGCCAGCGCGGCCAGGCCGCTGTCGCTGAAGTGATCATGAACCGGGTCCGTTCGGGCCGGTATCCCAACTCGATCTGCGCTGTGGTGTATCAAGGCTCGGAACGCAGCACCGGGTGCCAGTTCACCTTCACGTGCGACGGCTCGTTGGCTCACCGTCCGCGCGGCCGCGCCTGGGATCGGGCTCAACGCGTCGCGACAGCCGTCATGCTGGGCTACAATCGCCCCGTCACCCAGGGCGCCACCCACTATCACACGCATGCCGTGAACCCGGTCTGGAACTCAGGCCTGGTGGAAACAACTTCGATCGGCAGCCACGTCTTCTATCGTCTGCCGAACCGCGCCGAGCGTGCGTACTATCAGGAAGCCCTTGCGCGGCGCCGCGGCGTCGGGCGGGCGCATTCTCAGGCCCCGGACGCCTTGATCCCAGAGGCCGATGAGGCAGCTTCCGAAGCGGTCGCGACGCCGGCCGCTGTCGAGGACGCCGGGGCGGCCTCTGAGAGCGCGGCTGCGCCGGCCTCTGAGAGCGAAGTCGCGACCTGATCACTCGTCGCCGAGTGATCTCCTGACCTGCTTGCGGATGACGCCCGGAAAGAAACGGGCGAAAAAGCGCGCGCGCTCGGCGGCCTGGCCAACCATGTAGTGCAGTTCCGTGCCGTGCGCGGCGTCCCATGCGCGCTCGGCGGCCATGCGCACAGGATAGATCGGCGTTTTCGATTCCTTCAACTGATCGCGCAGACGCCGGTTGCTGCCGGCGGTGTTGTTGTCGGCCACTGAATCGAGGATCGCCGTATCCACGAACCAGGGCATCAGGCTGGCGACGCTGACGCCATGACGCTGGAATTCGGCGTCGAGAGATTCAGTGAGGCCGCGCACCGCGAACTTTGTCGCCACGTAGACCGCCATGCGCGGCGCGCCGACAACGCCCGCCACCGAAGCGGTGTTGACGATGCGCGCGCCTGGCGTTTCGCGCAGCAGCGGCAAGGCGGCGACGACGCCGTTGATGACGCCCTTGATGTTGACGTCGAGCGTGAGATCGATGTCTTCGCTCGGCATCTCCTCGATCCAACCGCCGCGGCCGACGCCGGCATTGTTGAACAGCACATTCATACGCCGGTTTGTCGCCTGGCCGAACGCCTCCACAGCGCGCGCCCAGCCGGCGCGATCGCGCACGTCGAAAGTCATCGAGATGCGCTGGCCTTCGGGAAGCAGCGCCGCAGTTTCTTCAAGCCCTTGCGGGTTCACGTCGAACAGGCCGACGAACCAGCCACGCTCGGCGAACAATTGCGCAGTGGCGCGCCCGATGCCGGAGCCAGCGCCGGTGACGAAGATGGATTTCTGTTGCTCAGCCATGAGGTTTCGTCTGCCGGAACGCGGCGCGCGTCAAGCGCGCCGTAACGTCCGGCGCAGCGCCGCTGGCGGCGCCCCGTAAACGCGAACAAACGCGCGGCGCATGCGCTCGGCGTCGGCAAATCCGGTGCGCGCGGCGATGTCCTGCAAGGACGCGCCGCCGGCCAGCGCGGCCCGCGCGGCTTCCGCGCGCAGGCGCTCCACAGCTTTGGCGGGCGTGGCCCCGGTTTCCGTTGCGTAGACCCGTGCGAAGTTGCGCGGGCTCATCGCCGCTTGCTTGGCGAGTTGCTCGACGCTCAGCGGCTCGCGCAGGTGCGCGCGGATCCATGCGTGCAATCTGGCGAAGCGCGGGGCGTGCGCGTCAAGGTCGAGAAGCGCCGAATGCTGCGCCTGCCCGCCGGGGCGTTTGGCGTAGACCACCATTTCGCGCGCCACCTGCGTTGCGATCTCCTCGCCAAGATCGTCGCCGATCAGGGCAAGCGAAAGGTCGATGCCTGCGGTGATGCCCGCCGAGGTCCAGATCGCGCCATCGCGGACGAAGATGCTGTCAGGCTCCACGCGGACAGTGGGAAAGGCGCGGGCCAGCTGCGCCGCGCGCCGCCAATGCGTTGCGGCGCGCTTGCCGTCCAGCAGGCCGGCGGCGGCCAGCACGAAGGCGCCTGAACAGACGCTGGCGACACGGCGCGCCGTGTGCTGCGCGCTGCGCAGAGCATCGAGCAGGGCGGGGTCCTTCATCGCCTCGTAGGTCCCGTCGCCGCCCGATACGATGATGGTGTCGGCCTTGCGGAGCGGACGCAGCGCCTGCGCGATCATGGCCGCGCCCGAGGATGAGCGGATTTCGCCGGGCGCGAGCGCCGCGACGCGCACGCTGTAGGCGCCGGGCGCGAACCGTGAAGCAATCTCGAACGCCGAGATCGGCCCGGCGGCGTCGAGGATCTGGAAGTCCGGAAATACGACAATCACGATCCGGCGCGCAGGGGCAGGCGCCGGGTGTGGCGGAAAACGAGGTATCTTTGACATTTCTGCCAGACGATCGCGCGGTTAAGGTGCGGCGTCAATTGGCAGGAGCCCGCTCATGAGCGCCCCATTCCGCATCGTGTTCATTCTCTATCCGCGTCTGACCCAGCTGGATTTCACCGGCCCCTATGAGGTGCTCGCCCGCGTGCCCGGCGCGGAAGTGATCGTGGCGAGCAAGAATGGCGGCGCGCTCAGAAGC
The DNA here is from genome assembly GCA_041398345.1 of Hyphomonadaceae bacterium. Classification (GTDB taxonomy): domain Bacteria; phylum Pseudomonadota; class Alphaproteobacteria; order Caulobacterales; family Aquidulcibacteraceae; genus Vitreimonas. The sequence goes on from JAWKUY010000014.1 coordinate 6,460, forward strand.
GAACACGGGCTGAGCTTTGCGGGCCTCCATGCGCTGGCCGACGTTGAAAGCGCCGATCTCATTCTCGTGCCGGGCGGGCCGGGACAGAGCGAGGCCATGCTTGATCGCGAATTCATGGCCGAGGTGAGCCGTTTGGGCGCCGGTGCGCGCTACCTCGCCGCCGTATGCACGGGCTCGCTCATCCTGGGCGCCGCAGGTCTCCTCAAAGGCAAGCGCGCAGGCACGCATTGGGCTTATCGGGAATTCCTTCCGGCTTTCGGCGCCGTGATCGATGAGGCGCGCGTCGTGCGCGATGGCGATGTGTTTACCGGCGGCGGCGTGACCGCCGGCATCGACATTGCGCTCACCATCGCCGCTGAAATTGCGGGCGAAGGCGCTGCAAAGGCGATCCAGCTGGCGATTGAGTACGCGCCTGCGCCGCCTTACGATTCTGGACGCCCCGAAACCGCAGCGCCGCAAACGATCGCCGCCGTCAAAAAATTGTTCGCCGCGTTTGCGGAGCAGCGCCGCGAAGCGGTGGCGAAAGCGGCAGGTGAGGCGCTCTAATGCTGGAACTCCGCCCCAATTGCGAGCAATGCGGGCGCGACCTTGCGCCCGACAGCGCCGAGGCCCGCATCTGTTCGTTTGAGTGCACGTTCTGCGCGGAATGCGTGGACAAGGTTCTGCGGGGCGTTTGCCCCAATTGCGGCGGCAGGTTCGAGCGCCGCCCCATCAGACCTGCCACGGCGCTGGCGAAATATCCCGCTTCCACCAAACGCGTGTTGAGAAATAGCGATTAGGCGCTGCCCGCCGCGCCGCTGAGCTGTGACGGCTCAAGGCCGAGCGCGCGTATCGCGCGATCCCATTTTGTTGCGTGATCCTCGCTAAACACGATGGCGTTGTCGGCGTCGACGACAAGCCAGGCGTTTTGGCGGAGTTCGCCTTCGATCTGGCCAGCGCCCCAGCCGGCACACCCCAGCGCCAGCAGGAAGTCCGACGGCGCCCGTTCGCTGGCCACCGCTTCCAGCACATCGCGCGTTGCGGTGAGGCGCACGCCCTGGGTCACGTCAAGGGTGGCTTCGCCGGCGGCGAAATCCTCGGAGTGCAACACGAAGCCTCGGTCGGGCCGCACAGGGCCGCCATCGAGCACCGGCCGTTGCGCAAGCGAGGCCTCGGCGTTCAGGCCCATATGGGCCAAGACGTCGCTCAACGTCATTTCGTCCTTGGGCTTGTTGACGACGACTCCCATCGCGTGCGCGGCGTCGTGCTCGCACATCATGATGACGGTGCGGTCGAAGCGGGGATCGCTCATCCCCGGCATGGCCACCAGAAGCTTGCCGGCAAGGCTGTCGCTCATGGGCGCATCGTCCTGCGGCGGGGGAAATTGCGCAAGAGGGCGCTCGCATCCCGAGCGCGCCTCGCCTATGTAGGGGGCCAAGCCTTGAGGAGAATGCGAATGATTAAGGTTGGCGATCGCCTGCCCGACGTGAAGTTCAACGTGCCCGGCAAGGACGGCATGGCCGTGATGAGCACCGCTGACATTTTCGGCGGCAAGACGGTGGCTCTTTTCGCCGTTCCAGGCGCGTTCACGCCGACATGTTCGGCCAAGCACCTGCCGAGCTTCAAGGAGAAGGCTGGCGAGCTGAAGGCCAAAGGCGTCGACGCCATCGCCTGCACGTCCGTTAACGACGCGTTCGTGATGGGCGCTTGGGCGAAGGATCAGGGCGTCGGCGATACGATGCTGATGCTGGCTGACGGCTCCGGCGATTTCGCGCGCGCGGTCGGCCTTGACGCCGACTTCTCAAAGTTCGGCATGGGGCCGCGCTCGAAGCGCTATTCAATGATCGTCAAGGATGGCGTGGTACAGCAGCTGAACGTTGAAGAAGCTGGTGAATACAAGGTTTCCAGCGCCGAATACATGCTGCCGCAATTAGGCTGATCTTAAGGCGCGAGGCCGCGCGAGATCGCTGAAGCCGCAGAAGCGGCGGGAGTTTTTGAAATGGACTTCGTCGTTCTCGCATTCGTTATGATGGCGCTGGTGCTGGCTTTCAGCGCCATCAAGGTCGTGCCGCAAGGCCAGCAATGGACGGTGGAGCGCTTCGGGCGCTACACGCGCACGCTGCGGCCCGGCATTTCATTTCTGATCCCGTTTGTCGATCGCATCGGCCGGCGCCTGTCGATGATGGAAACGGTGCTCGACGTGCCGCGCCAGGACGTCATCACCAAGGACAACGCGGTCGTTTCCGTCGACGCGGTGGTGTTCATTCAGGTCGTGGACGCGGCGAAGGCCGCCTATGAGGTGCAGAACCTCAACCTCGCGATCCTCAACCTGTGCATGACCAATATCCGCACGGTCGTCGGTTCGATGGATCTCGACGAGGTGCTTTCTCAGCGCGACTCCATCAATGCCCGTCTGCTCACCGTCATTGATCTGGCGACGACGGCGTGGGGCACGAAGGTGCTGCGCATCGAAATCAAGGATCTGACGCCCCCCGCCGATCTTACCCAGGCGATGGCGCGCCAGATGAAGGCCGAACGCGAACGCCGCGCCCAGATTCTGGAAGCCGAGGGCGACAAGGCGGCGGCGGTTCTACGCGCCGAAGGCGCCAAGCAATCGGCAATCCTGCAGGCGGAAGGCCGCCGCGAAGCCGCGTTCCGCGACGCCGAAGCGCGTGAACGCGAGGCCGAAGCTGAAGCGAAGGCGACAGACATGGTCTCGCTCGCGATCTCCAAGGGCGATGTCAACGCCATCCGCTACTTCCTCGGCCTGAAATACGTTGAGGCGTTTGGGCAGCTGGCGACATCGAACCAGCAGCGCACCGTGATCATCCCCGCTGACCTTTCCGGCATCGCCGGTTTGGTGGAGGGATTGCGTGCGCTCAACGCGCAAGGTGAAGGCGCTGCTGGCGGCCCGCTGACGCCCCCGCGTGCGCCGGTCCGTCCGTAAGCACTCGCGCAGGCGCGCGCGGATCGCTACATTCTGGGCATGGATGCTTTGCTCGCCTTCTTGACCACGCTTGGGCCCCAGCATTGGCTGGTCCTTGGGTTGGCCCTGCTGATCGCGGAAATGGTCACAGGTACGACGTATCTGCTGTGGCCGGCGGTCGCCGCGTTCGCGACCGCGCTCGCGGCGTTTCTGGGTCTGCACAACTGGATCGCGGAGCTTGTCCTGTTCGCGATGCTGGTGATCGGGCTGACCGCATTCGGGCGTCCGCTGGTGCAGCGCTGGCGCAACGAGGGCGGGGCGAGTGGGCTCAATGAGCGGTCTGCCAGCCTGGTGGGCACGCGCGGGGTGGTCACTGTCTTCTCGAACGGCGCAGGCTCGGTGCAGGTGCAAGACACCATCTGGAGCGCGGTGAGCGAGGATGTGCTGGAGGCCGGCCAGGCCGTGATCGTCGATGGCGTCGATGGCGCTACGCTGAAGGTCAAGCGCGCCAGCTAGTCGCGCGCGGCGTCGAGGACCTGGCGCACCCTGATCAGAAACGGCAGCGCAGCGGCGAATTCCTTCGCCGGTACAAGGTCCAGCATGCGCAGCAAGCCTGGAAACACGCGCGCCATCGCCGCCTCGCGGGCACGCGCGCCGGCTTTGGTCAGGCGCACGATCTTGCTGCGCGCATCGGCGGGATCGGCGCTGATGCGCACATAGCCGAGAGCCTCCAGCTGCTGCAGCGTGTAGGTCATCGCGCCTTTGGTGACTTGAAACGCGCGCGCGAGTTTGGTGGGGCTTTCGCCCTCCACGCCAAGGCGCACAAAATGGTTGAGCACGCCGAACCCGGCCACGGAGAGGCCATCCGGCAGCGCCTGAGCGAGCGCGGTATCGGCCAGATGGCCAATGATGGAGATTTCGCTCAGCGCCTGAAACGCTGTGCGCAGCGCTTCTTCGCGTTTCATGAGCGAACGAAATCCACCGCGGCGCGGCGCGCAGCAGGCTCCACCGGCGCCGCGCGCCCGACGCGCACGAGCATCTGTATGGTCTCAGCGTCGTCCGTGGTGAGCATGGCCTTCGCTTCCGCATAGAGATCGGCCATCGCCTCATATTCTTGCAGCGCCTGGCTCCAAGGGTGCATGGCCAAGCCAGCGTCCGTGGCCGCGAGGTTCAGGCGCGCATAGGCCATGCCCGTCTGCAGCCGCGCCGCGGGCGTGTCGCTGGGCGTGGTCAGCCACATGAAGGCGGGCGCGCTTTCGGCCTTGCGCCGCCAATCCGCCGCGGCCTGCCGGTTGGCGCTTGATTCCGGATCTGTCAGGTCCGCCTCATCGAGCATGCCAACGGCGCGCAACAGGCCGGGGACCGGCACGTCGATGAACAGGCCGTCGCGATAGCGGGCGCGCTCAGCGGCGCCGAAACGGAGCCAGCGATAGGTTTCCGCCTGCGCGCCTTGCGTGCGCATTTCCCGGTCGAAGGCGCGCCACACCAGATCGCGCAGCGCGGCGACGCGCGCGGGTTGCACCGTCCAGAGCGCCGCACCCACGAAGGCGCCCGTTGCGCTGGCGACGCGTGCAAGCGCGGCGTCGCTCGGAATGGCCTCTGCGTCGTAGATGTTGCGGTTGGTGCGTCGCGCGGTGATCTGCTCGAACAGCGGATTGCGCAGCGGCTGTTGCTCGCGCGCAGTCAGCTTCACATGCGCGAGCGGGCGCGCATCCAGCGTTGGCGCAGGCTCGCCCTCCGGGAACGGCGTGATCTCTGCCGCAAACCCCAGCGACAGGGCGGCCAGGCGGAACAGCTCCAGAAACGCGCCGCATCCCAAGGTGATCTGGCGGTCCAGCGGGTCGGTGAAAGGCAGGCGCCGCTCCAGATCGCACCACAGGGTCATGGCGTCGTCGCGCTCGAACGCCACTTGCCACGGCTGGGTGTTGTGCGGGTTCGGCGCCAGGATGGCGTGCGCCAGCGCAAAGCGCCTTGGATCGGCTTCCCCGGCGCCCGGATCGCGCCAGCCGGCGGCGGGATCGGGCATATTCGAGGGCGTGCATGCGGCGAACGGCGTTGCAGTCAGCAGGGCGAGCACGTGGCGGCGGCTGGCCATGAGGGACGCTCCATTGGTTCAATATTGAACGAAGTAGTCGTTTAAAATTAAACTAAGATGGAGTCAAGCGCGCCCGCCGTTCAGCGCAGCGTTGTGATGGCCGCGCGCGCCAGTTCATCGGCGCGATTGTTCATCACATTGTCGGCGTGGCCTTTGACCCATTTCCATTGAATCTCGTGGCGCTCCGCGGCGGCCTCCAGCGCGCGCCAGAGATCCTCATTCTTCACCGGCTTCTTGTCGGCGGTTTTCCAGCCATTGCGCTTCCAGCCATGAATCCACTTGGTCACGCCATCCATCACGTATTTGGAATCGGTGTGCAGCCGAACCTTCGCAGAGCGTTTGAGCGCGTTGAGCGCCTGGATAGCGGCCATCAACTCCATACGGTTGTTCGTGGTCGAGGCCTCCGCGCCGGAGAGTTCCTTCTCCGCGCCGCCATAGTGCAGCACAACGCCCCAGCCGCCGGGGCCGGGGTTGCCGCTGCAGGCGCCGTCCGTCCAGATATCGACCGTGTTGCTCATGGCGGCGATCTACGCAGATTCGAAGGCCGGCGATCAGGCGCCATAATCGCTTGCGCCCCGAGCCGCACGATGAAACGCGAGTTTCCGGGCATATTCGAGCGGGTCTTTGGGCTGGACGAGGGCGCCGCCGGGCGTGGCGCTCCAGTCCGCCAAGCGGGTGGCGAAGAAGCGCAGCGCCGCGCCCCGCGCCAGCACGGGTAGCTCCGCGCGTTCCGCGTCTGAAAGCGGACGCACGGCCTCATAGGCGCCGATCATGGCGCGCCCTCGTTCGAGGTCGTAATCGCGCTCATCGGAGAAGCACCAGGCGTTGAGGCACACCGCCAGATCGTAGGCGAGAAAGTCCGTGCACGCGAAATAGAAGTCGATCACGCCGCAAAGGCGTTCGCCGTCAAAGAGCGCATTGTCAGGAAAGAGATCGGCGTGGATGGCGCCGCGCGGCAAGTCCGAGGGCCAAGCCGCGCGCACCGCATCGATGTCCTGCGTCAGCGCTGCCGCAAGCCCGGGCTGCAGCGTTTGCGCCTGGGGCAGGCGTGGACGGATCAGCGCTTCCCAACCCGCCGGGCCAAGCGTATTCGCGCGCGCCGGAGCGAAGCTTTGCAGCGCCACGTGCATGCGCGCCAGCGCTTCGCCAATGGCGGCGCAGTGCACGGCGTTCCAGCTGCGCGGCCATGCGCCGTCGAGGAAAGTCACGATTGCGGCGGGCTTGCCCTTGGCGCGGGTGAGGCATGCGCCGGACTTCGCTGCGACTGGCTGCGGCGCCGGGAAGCCGCTTTGCGCCAAATGCGCCATCAAGGCGATGAAAAACGGCACGTCTGCTTCAGCCACGCGCTGCTCGAAAATGGTCAGCACAAAGCGGCCTGCGGGCGTGAGCAGGCTGTAATTGGTGTTCTCGACGCCTTCGGCGATGGGCTTCAGCGAGAGCGGGGCCCCGATATCGTACTGATCGAGGAGCGCGGCGGCATCGCCGTGCGACAGGGCGGTGTAGACCGCCATCAGGCGCGCTCTTCAATGCGGGGCACGCGGCGGGCTTCATCGAGGTGCACGATCCAGCGGGCCTTGTGCCGCCCGGCAAGCATGGAGCGGGTGATCCGTTCGTAGTGCATGACGAAGCGATCGAGCGCGCTCTGCTCGGCCGGCGTAAGCGGGCGGCCCAGCATTTGTTCTTCCTGCTGCCCGCGCCAGGTGCGCACAATCTCCCAGTTCGGGGCTTGCAGATAGATGATGGCGTCAAAGGCGGCGAAGAACATCGCATATTGATCTTCAAGGAAGCTCGCTTGAGCGGCGCGCCAGCGGCCGTCGCTGTCGATGTGCTCGAGCGCGTTCAGCGGCGGCCCGGCCGGCGGCGGCAGTGCGCCAAGGCACCAGCCGTCGATCAGGATCGCTTCCGGGCGTCCGGCAAATCTTGGCCAATCGCTGCGCGGGGCGCGATCGTCAGACGCTTTGTCGAAGCGCGGCAGCGGGATGCGATTCTTGGGCGCCGCTGTTCTAAGCGCTACGATCGTTCCCACAGCGCGGTCGATATCGTGTGTCCCCGGAGGGCCGCGGGTGATGAAAAGCGGATGCGTGCGCCGGGCCATCTCTTCTCGCTCAGCTTTGGTGAGATAGACATCGTCCAGGCTAAAGTGCGCAAAACGCGGACGGTTGGCTGCCTCCAGCAATCTGCAAACTGTGGTCTTGCCCGAGCCCTGGGCGCCGGCGACGCCGATCACGGCCGGCCGGTTCGGCGTGCGCGCGCGCTGCTTCTGAACAAGGTCGAAGATGAGCGCGGCGGCTTCGTTCATTCCGCCAGCACGCGCGGCAGCTTGAAAACGACGTCTTCGCGCGTGACCGCCACTTCTTCGACCCGCGCCGCATAACGCGCGCTGATCGCCGCGATCAGGTCTTCGACCAGATCTTCCGGCGCGCTGGCGCCCGCGGTCACGCCCACGGCCGCAACCCCCTCGAACCAGCGCCAATCGACGTCGGCGGCGCAGCCGACAAGACGCGCATCGCGCGCCCCAGCGCGCTTGGCCACCTCAACCAGCCGCACCGAGTTTGACGATTTGGGCGAGCCGATCACCAGGACGAGATCGGCGCCGCGCGCCATCGCCTTGACCGCATCCTGCCTGTTGGTGGTGGCGTAGCAGATGTCCTCCTTGTGGGGGGCCGTGATCGCTGGAAAGCGCCGCTGCAGCGTCGCGACGATTTCGGCGGTGTCATCGACGGAGAGCGTCGTCTGGGTCACGAATGAGAGCTTGTCCGCATCGCGCGGAGTGAAGGCGGCGGCGTCCGCGACGGTTTCGATCAGCGTGATGGCGCCCTCGGGCAGTTGTCCCATCGTGCCGATCACCTCGGGATGTCCGGCGTGGCCGATCAACACGATCTCGCGCCCGGCGTTGAAGTGGCGTTCGGCCTCCACGTGCACCTTCGACACAAGCGGGCAGGTGGCGTCGACAAAGATCATCTCGCGCCGTTGCGCCTCCGCCGGCACCGATTTGGGAACGCCATGGGCCGAAAAAACGACGGGACGATCGGCGGGGCAGTCGTCGATCTCCTCCACGAACACAGCGCCCAGCCGCTCCAGCCGCTCCACGACATGGCGGTTGTGGACAATCTCGTGGCGGACATAGACGGGCGGTCCCCATTTCAGAATCGCCCGTTCGACGATCTGAATGGCCCGGTCCACGCCCGCGCAGAAACCGCGGGGGGCCGCCAAGAGCACTGAAATCGGGGGTTTTTCCGGGGCATTCATGGGGGCGGGGGTTAAACTTTCGTCGCAGGCGCCGCCCCTTGTTGCGGGCAGGCAGGCCCAAAGCTATCACGGCGCAGCGCCATTTGCCCTCGGGGCGGGTGAGACATGCGGCCGCCGCCGCAGGGCCTGGGCGCGGGGACGAGGAACGGAATGACGCTCAAGCGTGTGATCGTGCTTTCGGCGGCATTGGCGCTGGGCGCCTGCGCCTCTTCGAGGACGCCTGTCGTGGAACTCCCAGGGGGCGTCAATGAAGAGGCCCAGCAACAAGTGCGCGAACGGGCGCCGAATTTTTTCGAGCGCATGATGGGCAACGATCCCCGGCCTAACGTCGGTCCTTGCCCGCTCATGGGCGTGCTCTACGACAATGCGCGGCTGGTGCAGTTCGCCACACCCGAGAGTGAGCGCTACGCCAACATCGCCTTCACTGGCGAGATGCAGGGCGTGAGCGGTCTGTGCCGCTACGTGGATGCTGACCCAATCCGCATGAGCATCGATATCGATATGGCGTTCGGACGCGGGCCCGCGGCGAGCGCCGACCGGCAAACCTATCGCTATTGGGTGGCTGTTGTCCGTCGGGGCCGCGCGCCGATCGAGAAAGCCTATTTTGACGTCGATGTCCGCTTCCCGCGCGGCGAAGCGACGGTGACCCAGCATGAGCGGATCGAAGAGATCGTGATCCCGCGCGCCAATCCGGAAATCTCCGGTGAGAATTTCGAGATTCTGGTCGGCTTCGAACTCACGCCCGAGCAGCTCCAGTTCAACCGCGACGGCCGCCGCTTCCGGATCGACGCCGGCGCCAATCCAGGGTGAGCGAGATCGCGCGGCGCTCTTGACGTCAATCGCGCCGCGCCCCATCCCGCAGCCATGACGGACGATCTTGCCAGCGCGCTGACCGCGGCGAACCAAGCTGTATTCGAAGCACTGGGCCTTGAGGCCAAGCACGCGGAAGTGCGCCGTTCGGACCGGCCGGACCTTGGCGAGTTCCAGTGCAACGGCGCCCTCGCGGCGGCGAAGGGCGCGGGCAAGAAGCCGCAGGAGATCGCGCAGGCTGCGGCTGCGGCATGGAACGCATTCGATCTCGCGGCCGCGCCGGCCATCGCGGGGCCGGGGTTTCTCAATTTCAATGTGACGCCGCAGGCGCTCGCCGCCCGGGCGCAAAGCATCGCTGACGACGCGGCGGCGGGGGCCAGGAAGGTCGCGCATCCGCGCAGGGTCGTCGTCGATTATGGCGGCCCGAATGTCGCCAAGGGCATGCATGTGGGCCATTTGCGCGCCTCGATCATCGGCGAGAGCGTCAAGCGCATCTATCGCTTCCGCGGCGATGAGGTTTGGGGCGACGCCCATTTCGGCGATTGGGGCTTCCAGATGGGCCTGATGATCGTCTCGATCGAGGATGAACTCGGCGGGCTTTCCGACGCCTCGAAGCTCGATGCGCGCTTGAAGTCGCTGACGCTCGATTACCTTGAGGCGGCCTATCCGGCGGCGGCCGCCAAAGCGCGGGAAGACGCAGGCTTCCGCGATCGCGCCCGCAAGGCGACAGCTGCTCTGCAGGCGGGCGCAGAGCCGCACCGCACAATTTGGAAAGCGATGCACGATGTCTCGATGGCGGCGCAGAAGCGCGACTTCCATGCGCTGGGCGTCGATTTCGATCTTTGGCTCGGCGAGAGCGATGCCGATCCGCTGATCCCGGCCATGGTGGAAGATCTCCAGGCCAAGGGTCTGCTGGAAGAGGACCAAGGCGCGCGCATCGTCCGTGTCGCGGGCCCCGGCGAGCGCAAGAAGAAGAAGCTCGATGACGGGACGGTGATCGAGGTCGAGAGCCCCGATCCGCTGCTGGTGGTCTCATCGGAAGGCTCGGCCATGTATGGCACGACCGATCTCGCCACCATTGTTCAGCGCGTTCGCGATCAGAAGCCCGATCTCATCCTTTATGTCGTCGACCAGCGCCAGGGCGATCATTTCGAGCAGGTTTACCGCGCCGCCGCCAAGGCGGGCTACATCGCCCGCGCAGCGCTGGAGCATGTCGGCTTCGGCACCATGAACGGCACGGACGGCAAGCCGTTCAAGACCCGCGCCGGGGGCGTGCTGAAGCTCAGCGATCTCATCGGCCAGGCTGAGGAGCGTGCGCGTGAGCGCCTGCGCGAAGCCGAGATCGGCGCCGATTTCTCGAAGGAGGAGTTTGAGGACGTCGCCCACAAGGTGGCGATCGCGGCGATCAAGTTCGCCGATCTCTCCAATTTTCGCGGTACGTCCTACGTGTTCGATCTCGATCGCTTCATGAGCTTCGAGGGCAAGACGGGCCCTTACCTGCTTTATCAGGCGGTGCGCATAAAGAGCATTTTGCGCCGTGCTGAGGCGGAGGGCGTGAAGGCGGGTCCGATCCAGATCGTTGACGAAAGCGAACGCGCGCTGGCGCTGGCGCTCGACGCCTTCGATCACGCCATCGCGCTCGCCTACGAGAAAAAGGCGCCGCACTTCCTGGCCGAGCACGCCTACGTTCTCGCTCAGGCGTTCTCAGGCTTTTACACAAACTGCCCCATCCTGCCCGCGGAGGGCGCGGTGCGGGCTTCACGCCTGGCGCTGGCTGGGGCGGCGTTGAAGCAGCTCACGCTGACGCTCGACCTCCTGGGCATTGCTGCGCCGGAGCGGATGTAAGCGGCGCCCGCAAGGACAGCCTTGCCGAGGTGACGCCGCTCGCGGATGATCCTTCCGATAAGGACGATCCTTTCGTCCAGAAGAGGGGGAGAGACCGATGTACGAGCATGGAATGATTACGCCCGTCGTGGCCCTGGCGGCCTGGTCGTTGATCATGCTGATCTGGCTCTACGCCACGCGCATCCCGGCCATGAGCGCAGCGAAGGTCAAGCCGGGCTCTGCGACGAAGGCGGAGATGGAGGCGCTGCCGGGCTGGGCGACGAACGTGGCCAACAACTACAACCACCTGATGGAGCAGCCCACGATCTTCTACGCGCTCTGCTTTGCGCTACACCTGCTCGACCAAGCCAATGACATCAATATCGGCCTTGCCTGGCTGTATGTGGCGATCCGGGTCGTGCACTCGCTGTTCCAGGCGACATTGAACATCATCGTCGTCCGCTTCCTGATCTTCGTCGCGGGTTCGATTGTCCTGGGCATGCTTGCGTATCACGCGCTGGCCGCGGTCGGTTTGGTTCCTGCGTTTTACTGATGGTTGGGCGCGCCGTCGGGGCCCATGCCGGCGATCCATTCGCGCATGAGCGCGACGGCGCGTTCGTCCGCCAACTGGCGCCCGGTCTCGGGCATCATGACGCCGGGATCGGTCGATTCCATCCGGTAGAGCAGGAACGAGCGTTCGGGATGGCCAGGCTCGATGGCGAACTCGTAGCCGGCCGAGCCGCGGCCGGCCGCCACCGGACGTTTGAACACGCCCCATTGCACCGGCGTCGTTTGGGTCCAGCGAAGATCGAGGCCAGAGGTGTGCGCGGGGCCCTCCGGGTTGTGGCAGTGCGCGCAATTCACATGCAGGTAGGCGCGCGCGCGCTCGTCGAGCGTTCCGCTTGAGGGATCATAGGCGGCTGCCGCCGATGGAATCGCGCTCGCAGGCAAGCCGGCCAACATGCCGGAGCGGCGCCAGTGCATGATCTGGTTTTCGCTGACCTCCGCGTAGGTCATTTCGCGATTGAGATTGCGTGCGGTGGGACCGATCGGCGTGATGGCGCCGGCAAGATCGTGACAGCCCTTGCACTGATTGCGGTTGGGCACAGCCCATTCCAGCGTCGTGGCGGCCCCGCCTGCATCGGTGAAGCTGACATCGAGGTCGGCGCCGATGGGAGAATAGCGCGCCTCGGTTTGCGCCTCGTTCCAGACATAGGGCAGGGCCACCCATCCGTCCGCGCGGCGGATCAGCAAGCGCGTTTCCAGAAACCGCACATTCTCCGTTGGCCGGCTCATGTCGGCGGCGAACGCGAACGTCTTGATCAGAACGCTGCCCACCGGGAATTCGAATACGCCATCGCCGCGATATTCAGCGGGTGTTCCCTCCGGCAGGAACGCGTAGCGAAACTTCAGCGCTCCGTCGGACCAAAGCGGCGTGTTCAGATCATATGGGGTGACGCCGGCATTGGGCTCGCGCGCGCCCGCATCGCGGAACAGGCGATACGCAGAAAGCAGTTCGGGCGGGCGCTCGGCTGAGATCGCAGCCAGATTGACCGGCCGCGGCGCCTGCGCAGCCGCCCCCGTCACCAACAGCAGGGCTGCAAACGCGGCGGCGGCGAAGGCGCTGCGCATTAATTGCGGATCCGCACGCGCTCAGGCTCGGGGATGTTCAGAAGCGGCGGCACGGTTGGATCGGGCGAAGCTTCGGTAAGCGGGGAGCCCGCCACCGGCAGGCCAAGGGAGAGGAAACTCCCTTGTCCCGAACGGGTCGAGCGGTTGTCGCGCACGACGATGCGGACGCTGGCCGTGCGCGGCGTGCCGCCTGCGGAATAAACGGTGGCGCCGTCCCACAGCACGTCGGGAACCGCCACGCCGAGCTGGGCGAGCGCGGCGAGATCTCCCGCAGGCGCGTAGCCTGCGTTGCCGAAGCGGTTGTTGCGGACCACGATATCGCGCGCCAGCGGGTTGTATTCGGCGTTGTCGAAGCTCTCGCGATAAGCCGTGATCAGGACATTCACGGTGCCGTTGTCGCCAATGTCGTTGTCGAACACATGCACATTGCGGTTGGCCATGATGAGCACGCCGGTGCCTGTCGGCACGCCGGCGACGATATTGCCCGCGGGCGCGAAATTAGGCGTGTCGTTGTTGACGATATGATTGTCGAACACTCTCACGTCGTGGCCGCCCTGCTGGGGCAGGCCCGGCAGGTCGAACACCAGCACCCCGCCGGTATTGCGGGTGGCGGTGTTGCCGAAGACGTCGGCGCCGTAGCTGTTTTCGATCTCGATGCCGGCGACGTTGAATTCAGCCAGACTGTCGCGGACGATGATGTTGCGCGACTGGCCGACATAGATGCCGGCGTCGGAAGCGCCGCGCGCGATTGAACGCTCGATCAGGACGTTGTCGCAATTGACCGGATAGAGCCCATAGGCGCCATTTTCGGGGTTGGGGCCGCGCGTCCATTCCGCGCGTACGCCGCGGAAGGTGATGCCGTTGCAGTCGCGCGCCTTGATGGCGTCGCCGCGCGCGTTCTCGACCGCGAAGTCGCGCAGCGTCACGCCGTCGGATGTCACCAGCAGGCCCTCGGCGCCGCGGCGCTGGTGGTCGAAGGAAAGGATGGAGCGGCCCTGGCCTTCGCCGCGGATGGTGACGCGGTCAACATCCAGAGAGAGGCCCCCACTCAGTTCGATGCGCCCGCGCCCGAGGCGCACCGTGTCGCCGGGGCGGGCTTCGATGAGGGCGGTCTGCAATTGCTGCTCTGCCTGAGGGCCCGGGCGCACGCGCCAGGTTCGCGCTTCGGCGGCGCCGGCGATCAACAGAGCTGCGGCGAAAGCGGCGATGAAGCGCATCCTACGTCTCCCCAAATTTGCTGGGGCAAATCTCGCCGCCTATGCGGGCGCTGTAAAGCTGCTTGCCGCTGCTTCCGTGAGGTCAGCGGCGGCCGAAACGGGTGAGGATCGAGGCGAGATCGCGCACCAGCGTGGGATGACGCGCAGCCAGCAGGCTGGCGAGCGCTGTGACGCCCAGCGTCACAAGCGGCCGGTCGCGCGCTATGTCGCCCAGGCCGAGGGGCAGGTCGTCTAGCAATTGAGCCTGCGCGACTGCAGCTTCCTGCTCGCGCTTGCGCGAGCGCAGCACGGTGGCGACCGCAACCACAGACACGGCGCTGGTGGCGACCAGGGCGACAATGGCGGCGGCGCCGGCTGCGCCGACTTGCGGCTCGATCAACGCGTAAATGGCGAAGCCGCTCGCAAACACCGCCATCACGACGGCGGCGGATGCGGCGGCGGTCGCGACAATGGCGGCCATGGCGCGGTCGAACATCAGCGGCGGCCTCCCAGCAGCAGGCCAAGCACGACGCCAACGCCCAGCGCGGTGGCCGCCACCGCGAGCGGGCGATGGCGCCATTGGCGCTTCATATAGCGGTGGGCGTCGTCGATGCCGTCCTCAATCGCCGCGTGGGCGGCCTCATATGCGTCTTCGAGATGTTCGCGGGCCTCCTCGGCGAATTCGGCCGCGCGGCCTGATTTGTCCTTGGGCATGGCAAAAGCCTCCTTCATTCTATGTAGGGAAGATCGCCTTGGCTTGCTCGCCGGCAAGCCAGCGGGGCGAAACCAGGGCGGGTGACAGCGCATGAGCGGACGCAAAGTTCCAATCGCGGCCAAGGCGCTGCCGCTGTTGACGGCCATCGCGATTAACCTTGTGCCGGTCGCCGGGGTGCTTTTCTGGGGATGGAGCGCGGCGGCGCTGATCGTGCTGTACTGGCTGGAGAACCTGGTCATCGGCGTGCGCACGCTGGCGTCGATCGGGGCCAACGCGGCCCTGAGCAACGAGGTGCGATGGCCGGCGGCGCTGCTGCTCGGTGCATTCTTTGCCGTGCATTACGGCTTGTTCTGCTTCGGCCATGGCATGTTTGTCATCGTGCTGTTCGCCGCCGCTTCGCTGGGCGCGAACATGTTCGATCTGGCTGGGGCGGTGTCTGCGCTGTTCGCCCAGCAGCCGGGGCTCTATGGCGGGCTCGCTTCGATCGTCATCTGGCAGGCGCTGCAGTTTGTGCTGTTCCTGACAAGCGGGCAGGCGGGGCGGACCACGCCGTTCGAGCTGATGGGCGCGCCGTACCCGCGCATCATCGTCCTGCACATGACAATTCTGTTGGGTGGCTTCCTGCTGCTTGCGCTCAACCAGCCGGCTGCGGGCTTGCTGCTGCTCACGCTGGTGAAGATGGGCTTCGACGTGGAGGCCGCGCTGCGGTCGCCCTCAGGCGCCGAACCTAGCCGAGCAGAGCCCGGGCCGATTCGATAATGCGCAGCGTCTCGCTCCACAGCCCGAGCCCGGAAACTTGCCTGGGCGAGAAGAAGCGGGCCTCAAGGGCGTCGTCGCCGGCTTGAGGCTCGCCGCTGCGCCATCGCGCCGCATAATCGATCAGCACGTAATGGCCCCATGGCGACTCGTTGGGCGCGCCCCGGCTGGCGAGCACGGCGTCCACCACATCGATGAGTCCCACGAGTTCAGCCTCGCAGTTCGTCTCTTCCTTGAGTTCGCGAAGCGCGGCCGCACTCGCGCGTTCGCCCCATTCGATCCGCCCTCCGGGCAACGACCACGCGCCCTGCAAAGGCGGCGCGCCCCGGCGGATCAGCAGCACGTCATCGCCTTTGAAACACGCAACGCCGACGGCGGCTGTGGGCTGGCGCGCATCATTCATGGCTTTGCCTCGGCATGGGGTTCAGACGCGGCGGGAGTTGCGATCAGAGATTTGAAAGAAAACAACAATTCAACGAGCCCGCAGCGCCGCGCGCGGCCCCAAAACGAAGATGCGCGGCGCTTTCGCGCCGCGCATCTCGGGACGGATGTCCATGTTCGTTGGAGCGCCCCGTGGTGGGACGCACCCAATGCGAAAACTACCGGCGCTTCGCCTTCTTCGCCTTCTTGGCGGCAGTCTTGCGCGGCGCCTTCTTGGCGGCCTTCTTTCTCGGTGCAGCCTTCTTGGCCTTCTTCGCGACCTTCTTAGCTGCTTTCTTTGCTTTCTTAGCCATGCCCTGGCTCCTCTTTAGTAACGGCAACGAAGCCGCAGTACGTCTTCAATATGTCAACTGCAAGCACATGCGCCAGCGAAAAGATTCAGCGCGGCGATTTTGCAACAGCGCGCGTGCAGCGATTCGCATCGCATACGTTGCTGCGCGCGCATCGTTTCGATGTGCGCACTCACGTGAACAACACGCGCGGGTTCATCACATTCGCCGGGTCGAGCGCGCGTTTGATGGCGCGCATGAGCGCAAGCGATTCGCCGTCCTTGAACTGAACGAGGTCGTCGCGGCGCAGCACGCCGATGCCGTGTTCGGCTGAGATCGAACCGCCGAGCCCGGCCGCAATCTCATTGACAGCCTGGGTCAGCGCCGCGGCGGGGAAGGCGCCTGCGTCGCCGCCGGAGGGCTGCATGATGGTGTAGTGGAAGTTGCCGTCGCCCATGTGGCCGAACGCGACGATGCGTGCGCCCGGACACAGCGCCTGCATGCGCTTGTCGGCGCGCGCCAGGAAGTCTGGCGTCTTCGAAACCGGCACGCTGATGTCGTGGCTCGATTGCGCGCCCTCGGGGCGGTGCGCGGCGGCGATGTGTTCGCGCAAAGCCCAGAAATCCCTTGCCTGGCCTGCATTTTCCGCAAAAAGCGCGGTGTCGATCTCGCCCTCCTGCAGCGCGCCCGCGAGCGCGTTTTCGATCCCGTCGCGCAGGCCCATGGCGTGCGCGGCTTCGAATTCGATGAGCACGCCGAACGCCGTTTCCGCAGGCAGCGGGTTGCGGGCGTTGGGGATGTTCTTGACCACCAGATCCATGCTCAGGCGGTTCATCACCTCGAATGCAGAGACCGCGCCGGTCGCCGCCTTCATCCGGTGCAGCAGGTCGAGCGCGCGGCCTGCGGAAGCGGCGCCCGCCAGAACTGTCTCGCGCGCGCCGGGGCGGGGGAAGAGCTTCAGGCTCGCCGCCGTGACCACGCCTAGCGTGCCCTCGCCGCCGATGAAGAGCTGCTTGAGGTCGTAGCCGGTATTGTCTTTGCGCAGGGCCTTGAGCCCGGCGAACACCTCGCCGTTGGGCAGCACCGCTTCGATGCCGAGCACGAGATCGCGCATCATGCCGTAGCGCAGCACGTGCACGCCCCCCGCGTTGGTCGAGATCAATCCGCCGATGGTTGCACTGCCTTCGCTGGCGAGGCTGAGCGGAAACAAGCGATTCGATTCGGCTGCTGCGTGCTGCACGTCGGCGAGAATCGCGCCGCCTTCCGCCACCAGAGAATCGTTCGCGGGGTCGATCTCGCGGATGCGGTTCATGCGTTTGAGCGAAATCAGCACTTCGCCATCGGGGGTTTGCCCGCCGACGAGCCCTGTGTTGCCCCCTTGTGTTGTGATCTTCGCGCCGGCCTCAGCGCAGAGCTTTACAGCCGCTGCGGTCTCCTCCGTGGTGGCGGGAAGGACAGCGAAGGGCGTGTTTCCAAAGAATTTTCCGCGCCATTCGCGCAGGTAGGGGGCAAGTATTTCCCGATCGGCGAGGATCGCTTTGGTGCCGAGGCGCTCGGTGAGCTTGGCTCTTAGGTCTTCAAACATGGCGCGGCGATTATCGCACGGCGGGGGTGCGCTGGCGAACTCAGCGGGGCGCTGCGGCGCGGGCGAGGCGGTCGCGAATCGCTTCAGCGAGTCCGCCGCCGGGGATGGGCGCAACCGCAATCACCGCCGCGCCGCGCGCGTCGAGCGTGCGCAGATGGGCGTAGAGGTTCGCCGCCGCCTCGGCGAGGTCGCCGCGTTCTGAAAGCGATAGCCCCCCCGCGGGCGCCGGCGCGCCGAACGCGAGATAGGCGGCGCCCGGCGGCGGGGTTGTTGCGTCGAGCAGCAGGCGGGCGGCGGGCGCATAATGGCTCGCCAACATCCCCGGCGCGCTCACTGCGCCTCCGGCGTGGGCGGCAAGCGCACCGGCGATGGCTTCGATGTCGGCGCGCGCAATGGCGCCGGGGCGCAGCAACGTCGCCACGCCATCGGCGTCGACGGCGACGATGGTCGATTCAAGCCCGATGGTTGCGGCGCCGGCGTCGAGGATGAGATCGACGGCTGCGCCGAGATCGGCGGCTACATGTGCGGCGGTGGTCGCGCTGACGTGACCAGAGCGGTTGGCGCTGGGCGCGGCGATAGCGCCGCCGAAAGCGGCCAGCAGCTCCTGCGCCATCGGATGTGAGGGCGCGCGCAGTGCGATGCTCGCAAGCCCTGCGCAGGCGAGGTCGCAGACCGTGCTGGCGTCCTTGCGCGGGGCCACTATGGTGAGCGGCCCCGGCCAAAACGCTTCGGCCAAAGCGCGTGCTTTGGGGTGGAGCGCCGCGTGCCGCTCCGCCTCAGCCAAATCCTGTACGTGTGCGATGAGCGGATTGAACTGGGGCCGCCCCTTGGCGGCGAAGATGCGCGCGACGGCTTGCGGGTTCGCTGCGTCGGCGCCCAAGCCGTAGACGGTTTCGGTCGGGAACGCGACCAGTCCGCCCCTGCGCAGGATCTCCGCCGCTTGTTCTATGCTCACGGCGCGCGTGTCGCCACGACGTGGATGGCGATGTCGACATTGCGCGAAATCTTGTCGTCGCCATCGCTGGACCGATTGCCGACATCGAAATCATGGCGGTCGATGCTGAGGCGGCCGTCCATCGTGGCTGTGCTTCCCGCGATGTCGAGCGTGAAGGGCAGCGTCACGGTGCGGGCCGCGCCCTTGATGGTCAGCACGCCGCGCGCCTCATAGCGATTGCCTTCGCGGTGGCGAATCCGTGTTGAGCGGAAGGTGGCCGCCGGCTGGGCTGCGCTGTCGAACCATTCCGCCGTGGGCAGGTAGCGATCGTGCCAGGTGTTGCCGTCGCTGGCCGAGCCGGTCTCGATGGTGACGTTGGCGCTGGAGGCGTCGAGATTGCCGGCGTCGAAGCGGATGTCGGCGCGCCAGCGGGCGAAGCGTCCGGTGAAGGGCGTCTCGGCATCCGATTCCTCGTCGCTATAGCCGAAGGTGAAGGCAATCGAGCTTGCGCCGGCGTCGACCCGCCATGCCACAGGCGCCGCAGCAGAGGCGGCGCTTGTGGTGCCGGTCGCCGGCGGCGGCGCCTGATCAGGGGCAGGCGCGGCGGTTTCGCTTGCGGGTTCGGGCGCTGACGGCGCCGTTATCTCAATGGAGGAGTTTGCCTGCGGCGCGGGAACCGTATTGCCGCCAAAGCTCATCGCGAAGACGACTGAGGCGATCAGCGCGGCGGCGATGGCGGCAAGTCCCAGTCCCAGCACAGCGGCGCGGGCGGGCGCGGGCGGCGCAGGCTCTGCGCCGGGGGCCCGCAGGCCGGGAACCATTCGCGACAAGACATCGTCGCGGTCGGCGAAATGATGTTTCAGCGCCGCCGCCACGTGCAGCGCTGCGAGCGCAATGGTCGCGTAGGCAAGCACATAGTGTGCTGTGAACGACGCTTCGGCGGCGCCAGCGCGCACGTCGTCGCCCGCACTCGGCAGGCCGAACAGCGCAGGCACCCGGAAGAGCCCGAACCAATGGGTCGCAACCGGCAGAGGCTCATTGGTCTCGTGCGACCATTGCGCCGACACATACACCCAACCCGAGAGCGGCAGGGCTACAATCAGAAAGTAGAACGCCCAGTGCGTGGCGCTGGCGACCAGCCTTTCCCAGCCCGCCATTCCCTCCGGCAGCGGCGGCGGCGGGTTGATCAACCGCCACCCCAGCCGCGCCAGCGAGAGCGCCAGCACCGTCAACCCCACCGATTTGTGGAACTGAAACGCGCGGTAAAGCCCTTCGCCGGCGGCGCCGTGCTCGGCGGCCTCGTGCATCCACAAACCCAGCGGGATCATGAACGCGATGGCGAAGGCGATCGCCCAGTGCAGGACGATCGCAATCGCGGTGTAGCGGGGCGCCGGCGCCGCCATCTAGTTGACCGGTTCCGCCGGCGTGTTCGCAGGCGCCGGCGTGTTTTCGATCGGGCGGGTGAACTCGGCCTCGATGATGAGTTCGACGTCGTTGCTCACGCCGTCATTGGCGCCGGCGGTCGGCTGCAGCACGTTCAAGCCGTAGTCGGAGCGGTTGAACGTTCCGCGCGCCGAAAAACCGATGAGCGAGATCTGCACTCCCATCGGGTGGGGGCTGTGGCTGGCGTTGTAGGTCACCGCCAGCGTGATCGGATGCGTGACGCCGCGAATGGTCAGATCGCCGGTGACGTTGGCGGCGCCCGGGCCGGTTTGCTCAACCGCCGTCGAGCGGAAGGTCGCGGCGGGGAAGCTGGCCGAGTCCAGCCATTCCGAGTTCTGCAGTTCGGCGTCGAAATCGCGCGGGCCGCCATAGGGCGTATCGAGCGAGGTGGTGGCCACACTGGCTTCGATCGAGGACTGCGCAGGGTCCTCGGCATTGAAGTTGAGCGTGCCGGAGGCGGTGTTGAAGCGCAGCGTGTAGTGCGAGAGCCCGAAATGGCTGACCCGCACGGTGACGCTGGTATGGTTTGGATCGAGCGCATACTCGCCGGAGGGCGCGTTCACCACCACCGGCGCCGGCGGTGTTTCAGGCTCGCTGGCCGGCGGGGTGCAGGCGGCGAGGACAAACGCCGTCGCGGCGAGAGCAAGTCTTGCGGTCACGATTGGGACTCCTGAAGCTGAGGGATCAGTCTTTGATGAATTCGGCGTCGATGAGGATTTCAACCTGATCGCCGGTGAACAGCGCCCAGTTGGTGACGCCCCATTGTGAGCGGTTGATAATGGTGCGCGCCGAGAACGCGATCACGTTCTTGCCGCGCAGCTGGATGAACCGTCCGCCGTGAAAGCTTGCCTCCAGCGTTGCGGGATGGGTTTGGCCATTCAGCGTCAGATCACCGGTGATCAGGCCCGTGGTGGGGCCTGTCAGTTCGATCGAGCGGGAGACGAATGTGATGTTTGGATTGGCTTCAGCGCCGAGCGTGTTGGCGATGTCGTGATCGAACGCATGCTCGCCATTGCGGTTCACGACATTGGTGGAGACCGAGTTGGCGGCGATGCTCGCCGTTACCGAGGAATTCGCGGGATTTTGCGGGTCGAAGTTGAGCGCGCCTTCGAACGTGTCGAAGCGTGCGGTGAACAAGCTGAGCCCGGTGTGGCGCACGCGCCAGACCACCGAGGCGTGGCGCGGATCCATGGTGTACGCGCCGGCTGGCGCATCGGCAGGGTTTAGCGACGTGCCGTCCGCGGGCGCGATTGCCGCAGGCACCGGAGAAACGGCGCCGCCGTTGGTCTGAGGCGCGGGGGCGGGCGCCGCCGCCGGCGCCGTGGCGCAGGCCGCCGCCAACAAAGCTGCAGCGATGATCATCTTGCGCATGGGTCACGTCCCTCTCGTTTGCACCCCGGGCTGGGGTCTAGCACGGCGGTGGCGCGCGTGTCGCCTGCCAGCGGGTTCATGGAATCGTGAGCGCTCGCTAAGGTGGCGCAGGAGCACGCCTTATGACCTATAGCGCCCCCATCGCCGATATCCGTTTCGCCCTGGAGGCCTGCGCGGATGTTTGGTCTCTGGAGGCGCGCTTCCCCGAACTCGACAGCGACACGCTGGGCGCCATTCTCGACGCCGCCGGCGCGCTGGCGCGTGAGACGCTGGCGCCGCTCAATCGCGCTGGGGATCGCGCGGGCGTTTCGCTCCGGGATGGCGCCGTCGCCGCTGCGCCCGGCTTTCGCGAGGCGTACGAAGCGTTCACCGCGGGCGGCTGGCAGGGCCTGGCGGCTGATCCCGCCTATGGCGGCCAGGGCTTGCCGCGCGCAGTTGCGCTGGCGGCGATGGAGATGGCGCACAGCGCCAATATGAGCTTTGGGCTCTGCCCAATGCTCAATGCCGGCGCCATCGAAGCACTGGAGCAGCATGGTACGCCCGAGCAGAAGGCGCTCTATCTCGGCAAGCTGATTTCCGGTGAATGGACCGGAACCATGAACCTCACCGAGCCGCAGGCCGGCTCCGATCTCGGCGCGTTGACGACAAGAGCCGCGCCGCGCGCCGATGGCGCCTACGCCATCACCGGGCAGAAGATCTTCATCACCTGGGGCGAGCACGATCTCACGCCCAACATCATTCATCTGGTGCTGGCGCGCATCGAAGGCGCGCCAGCGGGCTCTTCGGGCATTTCGATGTTCATTGTCCCCAAAATCCTTCCCGGCGGCGCCCGCAATGCGGTGCGCTGCATCGGCCTGGAAGAAAAGATGGGCATCCACGCTTCGCCCACATGCACGATGGCGTATGAGGGCGCGACGGGCTGGCTGATCGGGCAGGAAAACAAGGGGCTCGCGGCGATGTTCACGATGATGAACGCCGCGCGGCTCAACGTGGGTTTGCAGGGCGTCGCCGTGGCCGAGGCCGCCACGCAGAAGGCGCTCGCCTACGCCAAAGAGCGCAAGCAGGGCGGGGCGCTGATCATCGAACACCCAGACGTGCGGCGCATGCTGATGACCATGAAAGCAAAGACGCAGGCCGGGCGCGCGCTCTGCTACGCCACGGCAGTCGCCGCTGACGCCGGTGACAAAGCGCGCGAGGATGTGCTGACGCCCCTCGCCAAGGCCTGGTGCACCGACATGGGTGTCGAAGTCGCGAGCCTGGGCGTGCAGGTGCATGGCGGCATGGGCTTCGTCGAGGAAGGCGGCGCGGCGCAATTCTATCGCGATGCGCGCATCGCCCCGATCTATGAAGGCACGAATGGCATCCAGGCGATTGATCTTTATGGACGCAAGCTCGTGCGCGATCGCGGCGAAGCGATGCAGGCGCTGATCGAAGAAGGGCGCATGGTCGCGGGCGCGAACCACGTTGAGCTTAGCGCCGGGCTCGACGCGCTCGCGGAAGCCACCGCTTACATGCTTGCCGCCCCGCGCGAGGACGCACTCGCGGGCGCCAACGCTTATCTGCAGCTCGCCGGCGACGTTGTGGGCGCCATGCTGCTGGCGCAAGGCTGCGCCCGTGGCGCTGACGCCGAGCAAACCGCGCTTGAGCGCTATTACGAGCGCACGGTGCTTGCGCGCGCGCCCTCACGGCTGGCGGAGGTGCGGATCGGGGCGGGGGCGTTGGGGACGTTTGGGGGGTAGGGTGTGTTGTTGGGAAACGAACCGTCATTCCGGACGCGCGGAGCAAGATCCGAAGCTGAGCGGCAAGGTGCGGTGCTTCGTGATCCCCTAGGTTCCGAACTCCGCTTCCAGGGACCGCTTTTCGCCGATAGGCGACATTCGGCGCGACGGGATGCGCCCTGATTGCTACACTGCGTCATGATCAGTGTTGCAACAGACCCTGGCTATCACCGCGTATTTGACGCGGTGGCGTGGGTCATTGGTTTGGGTGCCGGCTGGGCTGTCAGCCGCTGGCGACTCCAAGATGCGCGTGCTGCTCTTCCACGAGGACATGGTTTCATTGTCTCAATCGCGCTCGGGGCCGTGGCAGGCGCTTACCTGGCGGGCTCTTTGCCCTCCATTGTTAGCGGCGCCGGAAGCATCTCCCACAGCGTCGTCGGAGCGCTCGCCGGCGCCATCATAGGCGTTGAAATCTACAAAGCGGCCAGAGGCATTCGGCGCTCCACGGGCGCCGTATTCGTTGCGCCATTTACCATCGGCATCACGATTGGACGTTGGGGGTGCTTTTTTGCCGGCTTGCCCGATGGCACCTACGGCCTGCCGACGAGATTGCCATGGGGCGTCGATCTTGGCGATGGCATTGCGCGACACCCGGTACAACTTTACGAATCCGCATCGATGCTTCTGTTTCTGGGAGCGTATCTAGTCGGACTTGGACTCCGCGCGCCGTGGGCGGTCATGCGCGGGTTCTATTTCATGGTGCTGTGGTATGCTGGACAACGCTTCGTTTGGGAATTCTTTAAGCCGTACCCGTCAGTGCTCGGCCCTTTCAATCTCTTCCATTTGATCAGCGTAGGACTCACCATCTATGGATGCATCTGGCTCGCCCGATCTCGGCAAGGCTCAGTCGGCCTCACGTAAGGCGGCACCCTATGTCTTCTGGGGACAAACAACGAGCCTATGCGAAGTGTGCTACGCACTCGCTCCAGCAAAGGTGATCATTGAGGGCGACAACGTTTTCTATCTGCAGCGGTGCGAGCGGCACGGTGTTCAGAGGACGTTGGTTTCGGATGACGTCCGCTATTGGAAACTCTCCAAAGAGTTTTTGAAGCCCGGCGATCGACCTCTAACCCTCGCCAGTCGTACCGAACACGGATGCCCATACGATTGCGGACTCTGTCCGGATCATGAACAGCATTCGTGTTTGGCAATCGTCGAGATCAATGACGCGTGCAACCTCACCTGCCCCGTGTGCTTCGCAGATTCCTCAATCAAGCGTACCGAGCAACGCACGCTCGCGGAGGTTGAGCGCATGCTCGACACTTTGGTCGACGCCGAAGGCGAGCCCGACCTAGTACAAATATCGGGCGGCGAACCGACGATTCACCCGGATTTCTTTGCCATCCTCGACGCAGCCAAGCGGCGGCCCATTCGTCATTTGATGGTCAATACCAATGGCCTTCGAATAGCGCGCGAACCATCGTTCGCGGATCGCCTCGCCAGCTACATGCCTCGCTTTGAAGTCTATCTCCAGTTCGATTCCATGAAGCGGGACGCGTTGATGGAGTTGCGCGGGGCCGATCTCACCACCATCCGACGTCAGGCGCTTGAAGCGCTTGAGCAGCGTAACGTGTCCACCACGTTGGTGGTGACCGTGAAGAGGGGCGTGAATGACGGCGAGATCGCTGACATCATTCGTCACGCGCTGGAATGGAAGTGTGTGCGCGGTGTAACCATCCAGCCAATCCAGGATGCAGGACGCAATGACGGATTCGACCCAAAGCGTCACCGCATTGTCTTGTCCGAAGTTCGGCGGCGCGCAGCCGAGGCCGGCGTGTTTGCACTGGACGACCTGATACCACTGCCCTGCAATCCTGATCAGATTTCCATCGCTTACGGATTGCGGCAGGGGAAAACGGTGGTGCCGGTAACGTCCCTGATACCAAGGGAACTGCTGGTGGCAGAAGCGCCGAACTCGGTGGCGTTCGAAAACTACCCCGACTTACACAAACGTGTGCTTGACCTCTTCTCGCTGCCGTCGACGGCGGGCGACATATCAGAGAAGCTTGCCTCCATTCTGTGCTGCCTTCCTCAGGTTGCAGTTCCTGAAGGGATTGCCTATGGGGCGACATTCCGTGTGGTGATTTCGCAGTTTCTTGATCGCTTCAATTTCGACCTCGGCAGCGTCAAACGGTCATGCGTGCATTTCGTCGAACCTAATGGATCAATCTATCCATTCGACACCTACAACACATTCTATCGCCAAGGAGCGCCAGCGCGCCGCCATGTCGAGGAACGAAGAAAATGACAGAACCAGGCAAACATGAGCCGCAATACGCCAAGCTGAACGCCCTCATCGTGCTTGGCGTTGCCTGGATGCTTCTGTCTGGGGCTTGCACCGCCGTGGTCGCTGTCCCGGCCCTGTTCTCACGGTACGGGGGCTGGTTCGGTGTTCTCGGACTACTTGTTGGCGTTGTGTCATTCGGAATTGGATTGGCGATTTGGCTGGCAGGGCGGGCCAATCAGAAGCGACGTGACCGATCGACCGGCGATTAACAGAGGCGAGCGTCAGCTTTGGGCCAATATCAGACCATCCGCATCCGGGTAAACGCCGCCGCCGCCCGCCGCACCCCCGTTTGCCAGCCCATAGCCCGCTCCGATAAGCTGCCCTAATGTCCATGGATGGCGTCGAAGACGCGCAAGCCCTTGATCGGCCGGCCAGGCCGTCTCTCGTTTATCCCTTGGGCGATCCGCCCCCGGCCGGCGTTGCGCGCGAGATTGCGCCCGGCGTGCACTGGGTGCGCATGCCGCTGCCCTTCGCGCTCAAATGGATCAATCTGTGGCTGATCGAGGATGGCGATGGCTGGACCATCGTCGATACCGGGGTGGCGCTGGAAGAAAGCCGCGAGCACTGGCGCGCCATCTTCGAAGCGACGCTCAAGGGCAAGCCGGTCACGCGCGTGATCTGCACGCACATGCATCCCGACCACATGGGGCTCGCCGGCTGGATTTGCCGCAAGTTCGGCGCCGCGCTGTGGATGAGCCGGCTTGAATACGTCACCGGGCGCATGCTTGTGGCCGATACCGGCCGCGAAGCGCCGGAAGAGGGCGTGCGCTTCTATCGCGCGGCGGGCTGGGACGAAGACGCGCTCGATTCCTACAAGGTGCGCTTCGGCGGTTTCGGCAAGGCGGTGTCGCGCATGCCGGACGCCTACCGCCGGCTCAGCGATGGAGATGTGATCGAGATCGGCGGGCGCCCCTGGCGCGTCATCACCGGCAATGGCCATTGCCCGGAGCATGTGTGCCTGTGGCAGGAAGAGCTGAAGCTGTTCATCTCCGGCGACCAGGTGCTGCCGCGCATTTCCTCCAACGTTTCGGTGTTTCCCACCGAGCCGGACGGCGACCCGCTGAGCGAGTGGATCAGTTCGTGCCACAAATTGCGCGCCGCATTGCCTAACGACGTGCTGGTGCTGCCGGCGCACAACGAGCCGTTCCATGGTCTGCACGAGCGGCTCGACAATCTGATCGAGGGCCACGAACGCTCTCTGGCGCGCCTGCACAAGCGCCTGCAGGAAGGGCCCAAGCGTGCTGTGGATTTGTTTGGCGCGCTGTTTGCGCGCAAGATCGGCGGCGACCTGATCGGCATGGCGACTGGTGAATCGCTCGCCCACCTCAATTGCCTGATCGGGCGCGGGCTTGCGCGGCGCACCGTGCGCGAGGATGGTGTGGCCTATTATGACGCCGTCTGAAGGCCCGAACCCGGAGCGCCGCTCCAACAACGCCATTTTGTGCTTCTGCATCGGCGTGGGCGCGATTGCGCTGGCGCAGTTCCTTGGCATGAGCGCCGTGATCGGAGCGGCCATCGCCGGGACCGATCCCGCTGTCGCGATCGGCAGCGTCGCGGCCGTGATCGGGGTTGCGCTGCTTGGCGTGGCGGGGTTTGTGCTCGCCGCCATCGGCGGAGTTTGGATGCTTGTCCAGGTGATCGCCGATCAACGCGGCGAGCCGGGCGAGCAGCGCTACCGTGATATCGAGCGATAGATGGAGCTTAGATGATCGTCTCAACCACGTTTGAAGTCGCCGGGCGCGCTGTCGCCCAGCATTTGGGGCTGGTGCGCGGCAATGTGGTGCGCTCGCGGTTTATCGGGCGCGACATCGTTGCTGGCCTGCGCATGATCGTCGGCGGCGAGATCCACGAATACACCAAGCTTCTGGCCGAAAGCCGAGAGCAAGCGCTTGATCGCATGATCCAGCACGCGCAATCGCTGGGCGCGGATGCGATTATCGGCGTGCGTTTCGAGACAACGGATGCAGGCCAGGGCCAGGCCACCGAAGTTCTGGCCTACGGCACAGCCGTCAAGCTGTCCTAGGCGCGCTGAACGGCAAAGGCGCTGCGCTGGCGAGGCGCCAGGCCGCGAGCATCACAACGCCGGCTGACATATCAAGCGTCATGCCGAATGCCGTGAGGAACAAGAGGTGATGGATGAGCAGGCGCCCCGCCGGCGCCTTGGCCAGTTCGCCCAGGCGCCAGTCCGCCGCGCGCCGCAGGCCCCAATCGAACACTGCGCCGGCCGCGACAGCGCCCGCGGCGATCACGCACCAGAGCGGCAGATGCGGCAAATCCAGCGGAAGGCCGGCGATCATGTGCGGCGCCGTGTAGGCGACGACGGAAAGTCCGAAGAGCGGCGTGGTCCAGGCGTGCGCTAGTTCCTTCGCCGTGGTTTCCGAGGGGCGCCCGGCGGCGAGCGCCAGCCGCTTGGCTTCTCCGATGCTCCAATGTGCGTCAGAGAAAAGCCGCCAGATGAAAAGAACGCCAATCGCGGCCGCGAGCCCGAGCAGCGCGCCGACCGCCAGCGCCGCGAGCGCCGGTCCCGCGAGAGCGGCCAGATTGAGCTGCCCCGGCTGCGCGCGCATCAGGGCGCGGGCGCCAAGAGCGCTCAGCATCAGAAGCGCAAGCGGCGCCGAGATCAGCGCGACAGCGCCGGCGGCGGCGGCGATGAGCGCAGCGCCAAGCGCGCCGTCGCTATTGCGCGCTGCCGCTGCGCTGTCGCTTGAAAAGATGCCGCCGGAAATCTTGCCGTTCATGGCTCAAGGGTTTGAGCCATCGTCGTGAATTGCACGTAAATGCGAAGATAACCAAGCGTTTACGTTAATTTCCTGGAAACCACGCCTAGTGGTGGCGGCGGTGTTCCTGCTCCGGAGGAGGGGCCTCAGCCTGAGCCTCGGCCGCCGCGCGCGCCGCAGCCTGTTCTTCCGCCGCCGTTTGCCAGGAGGCATCGTTGGGGTTGCTCAACGATGCAATGATCGCATCGTACGCGGCGCCGCTGCGCGCGCCCGAGCAGAACGCGCGGATCTCGATGCCGGGGCGAACCAGGACGGCGCCGAAGGCCGTCCGCGACGGACCGCCGAGTTCAGCACGCTGCACGGGCCAGAAGCCGCTTGTATCGACGCTCTGTGAAACAAGCTGCGCCGAGTTTCCGGGAAAGAAATCGCTGACTTGATTCGCGATCGCCACCCAGCTTTCAGCCGACAATGGATCTGTTGTGTTGCGGGCGGCGTTTGCAGTGGAGCTCACGGTCGCCGGATTATCAACGCCAATGAAGTAGCAGTCGCTGGTGGGGTTGAACGCCAGCGCGGCGGAATGATGGTCCGATCCAGGCTGCGCTTGCACGCGCCAGCCGGCCGG
Source organism: Hyphomonadaceae bacterium (assembly GCA_041398345.1). GTDB lineage: Bacteria > Pseudomonadota > Alphaproteobacteria > Caulobacterales > Aquidulcibacteraceae > Vitreimonas. Next base: position 35,089 of record JAWKUY010000014.1, read on the forward strand.
CGCGTTGAAGGTAAACCTCCCCGCGGGGTCGTTCCACGTTTCGGCGAATGCGCTGCCCGCCGTTAGTCCAATGCCGATCAAAGCGGCAAGCGCAAGTGCGCGCATGCTCACGTCCTCCAAAACTCGCCCTCGGGCGGAATTTCCCCCTATCGACCCCACAGTCAACCCCTGGGGCGGTTCTCAGGGTGGATTGCGGCCGATGGGCGCGTAATGTGGCCGCAGCTTGGAGGTTCCATGAGTTTGCGCGGCAAAACCTTGTTCATCACCGGCGCCAGCCGGGGCATCGGGCTCGCTATCGGGCTGCGGGCGGCCCGGGATGGCGCCAACATTGTGATCGCGGCCAAGACCGCCGAGCCGCACAAAAAGCTGCCCGGAACCATCTACACGGCGGCCGAGGAGATTGAGAAGGCAGGCGGCAAGGCGTTGCCGCTTGTGGTTGACGTGCGCGACCCCGACAGCGTCAAGGCCGCCGTTGAGCAGGCGGGCGCGCATTTCGGCGGCATCGACATCTGCGTCAACAACGCCTCCGCCATCCAGCTCACCGGCACGCTGGCCACCGACATCCGCCGTTACGACCTCATGCATCAGGTCAATGCGCGGGGAACGTTCATTGTCAGCCGCGCCTGCATTCCATTGCTGAAGCAGGCGCAGAACCCGCACGTGCTGATGCTGTCGCCCCCGCTCGACATGAGCCCGCGCTGGTTCTCGGGCCACGTCGCCTACACCATGGCCAAGTACGGCATGAGCATGTGCGTCCTGGGCATGGCCGAGGAGTTCAAGGATGACGGCGTCGCCTTCAACGCGCTCTGGCCGCGCACGGGCGTCGCCACCGCCGCGATCGAGTTCGCGCTCGCCGGCGGGGAGGGCATGAAGCATTGCCGCACGCCCGACATCATCGCCGATGCGGCCTACGCGATCTTCAACAAACCGGCGCGGGAGTGCACCGGCAATTTCTTCATCGACGACGTGTTGCTCTACGCTGAAGGCGAACGCGACTTCGACAAATATCGCGTCGATCCAAGCAAGGACCTCATGCCGGATTTTTTCGTCCCCGCCGATTGTGCGCTTCCGCCGGGCGTGAGCATGGGGGCGCTGAAATAAAGGGTGTCCGGGCTTGGCCCAAATGCGGTCATTGCTTCCACTGCGTTCAATAGGCGCGTTCTTCGCGAGATGCGTCCTTCGCTTTTGAACAGCCGGCCCTGAAATCATAGGGAACATCGTCCACGCAATCCGGCCAGCGGTTCGTCTTCACCCAAAGTTCGGCCAAGCCCAACCGCGCGCAGAGCATCGGGAACCGCGGATCGTTGCGAAGTTCCGGCATGTCGGTCTGGAACGCCAACGCTGTGCGATAACCGTCCGGCCCCATGATGTCGCTCGCCGCGTGCGCTGGTCCAAGGCGGCATGTCTCGGCGGCTCGATAGGCCTCGTCCACGAGCCCCAGGTGGGCCGCATAGACCAGCCGCGCAACGTCCACCCTTCCGGTTTTCGCGATGTCCGCCTCGAACGTCTCCCGCCATGCGCCGATATTCTGCGGGGTCGGATCGCGCTTGGCGCGTACAAACGGCACGGTGTCCTGAAATTCCCGCAACGGGCGCTTGCTCGCCAGCGCAAGAAGACGATCGACTTCGTCCCAGTCCTGCAAGAAGGCGCGTGCGCGCAGCAGGCTCGAAAGTGGGAAGCTCATGCCGGGAATCCGCCTGACCAAATCCTCGAACAGTGGCGCAGCTTCCGCCGAACGCCCGGACGCCATGTAGGCGAGCGCCATCAAGTTGATCGACATGGAGTCAAGCGGATCGAGACGATAGGCGCGCTGGGTTTCCTCGAGCGCCTCGCAGACCCTGCCCGTTTGGCGCAAAAGCCAGCCAAGATAGCGTCGCCCATCGCCGGCGCCCTGCGCGAGGCGCAGACGCTCCACAGTCGCCTCAAAGGCAATGAAATCGCCGTAGGGCGGCTTCACGATACACTGGGCAGCAAGGGCGTCGATGTTCTGCCCGTCCAGCGCGAGCGCATGGGAGGCTTCGCGGATCACGCGTTCGGCGCTTGCGGCGCGCTCCGCAAACGGCAGGTACAGGTGCAGGAAAGCGCGCAGATACGAGAGTCGCCCCCACGCTTCCACGAAGTGCGGCGCCCGCTCCGTGACCACTTCGAGCAGACCGACGCTCGAAGCAAGTTCGTTGGGCGAATAGGCTGTCGGGCTCGACCGCAGATAGAGATCGTACGCGTCGGGATCGACCGCTCGCGTCGCGACATTGAAGAACGTCAGGTTCAAAGTGCGGGCAATGCTTTCGGCAATTTCGTCCTGGATCGTGAAGATGTCGCCAAGCGGGCGATCATAGCGTTGCGACCAGATCGTCTCCCGTGATGCTGTTTCCATCAGATGCGCGCTGATTCGGACGTTCCCCGCCGTGCGCCGCACGGCGCCATCCAGAACATGCGTGCACGCTATGCGTTCAACGACATCGGCCTTGTGTTCGCCGCGAAACTGAAAGCTCGAGGTTCGGCCGATGACCCCGAGATTAGCGCCGCGTGAGAGCCTCTGGATGATCTCCTCGCTGATGCCATCGGAAAAAAACTGCATGTCGGCGTCGCCAGATTGATTGTCGAAGGCGAGCACGGCGATGACGGGGCGCGAGGGACGGCTGGCTTGCCCTTGTGTGCTCGCCTCAAGCGGCAGCGTAAAGCGATAGCCACGCCCGGCAATTGTCGCGATCGCCGCGCTTCCGAGCGCTTTGCGCAAGGTCGAAATCTGTACGGTGAGATTGTTTTCCTCAACGATCAGCCCCGGCCAGACCAGGGCCATAAGCTCCGCCTTGCTGACAACGCGGTCGCGATGCTCGATCAAGGTCATCAGCAGGTCGAAAGCGCGTGCGCCGAGAGTGGCCTCTCGCCCGCCTACCAGGACGCGGCGTTCCTCTTCCCGCACCTCGATGTTGCCTGAGACGTAGTTCTGGCGCACCCGACGCCCCCTCAATTCGTGTCGGCATGCGCCCGAACCGGCGCGTGCACAATTAGCAACGTTTAGCCGCCGCTTAAGGACGCTGGCCGGCCCTCAACCCTACAACGGCCCCGTCGCAAGGCCAATCGCGACACGATCTTGAGCCCGAGGAGCGCAACAATGACCATGACCGCCCAGCAAGCCGCCGACCTTGTCCGCCGCGGCTACAAGGCCTTCAACGAGGCTGACATGCATGCATTGCACGAAATCTTCGATGAGAAATCTTCCTGGCACACCCCGGGCTGCACAACCATCGCCGGCGACCGCCGCGGACGCGAGGCTGTGTTCGCTCAGTTCGGACGCTATGGCGGGGAAACCAACGGTACGTTCAAGGCAGCACTGGAGGATGTATTCACCACCGACGACGGGCGCGTCATCGGACTCCATCGCAATACGGGCGAGCGCAATGGCAAGCGGCTCGACGTGTCGTGCTGCATCGTCTTCGAGCTGAAGAACGGCAAGGTCGTCTCCGGCCGTGAGCACTTCTACGACCTCTACAATTGGGATCAGTTCTGGGCGTGAGGGGCAGCCGGGCTTGGCCCAAGTGGAGGCGAAGGATATGGCTAAGCTGAAGGTCGCGACGCTGCACTGTTTCGGCAGCAATCCATCAAAGCACGCTACGCAGAAGGGGCACTTCACGCATTGTGCCCAAGCTTGCGCAGACCTTGTTGACTGGATTTATCCGGCGGCCCCGCATCAAGTGGCGCCGGAGGTGGTCTACGATCTTATCAAGAACCAGATGGGGTGCACCGACGAAGAGGTCGAAGGTTTCGGCTTCGAGGATCCGCGCATCTGGTTTCGCTTCACCGACGGCCGTTATGATGGTCTCGAGGTCAGCATGGCGCACCTTGCGGACGTGTGCCGCCGCGAGCGGCCCGACGGTATCGCCGGCTATTCCAACGGCGCGGGGGGCGCGCTCCTCGCAGCCGCCGCGTGCGAAGGGGGGCATGAGGCGTTTCAGTCTATCCGCTTCGTCATGAGTTTTGCGGGCCCGACTTCGCCGACCATGCAGCGTCACATTCGCGAATATCTCGGTCCGAAGCGCGACCAGATCGCCATGCCGGCCATCATCTTTGGTTCGCGGCGCGATCCCTTGCTGGCCTTGGCCGATCAAATGGCGGGCGACCTCTTCGAGCGCTGCGAGCTCGCGGTCACCGACGAGAAGCGCCCGTACTCCAACCACGCACTTCCAGATGATCCAGCCCGTTACGCGTCGATCGTCAACTTTCTGGCCAGGCAGCAGGCACAGCTTGCTTGCTACGAGGGTGCGAGCGGCTGATTGGAGCGCGTTGGTCGTTCGCGAAAATCACCCGCGCGGCCTATGATGGCCCGTTGAACGACCGCTTCCGGCGAAATGCAGACGCGAGGGCTTTGCCCGGCGCCACTGGAGGCGGAGTGTCCATCCTTGGCGAGCCTGGAGTCTAGACGACTTTCTCCGCTTGCCATTTATCGAGATGTTGGCGCGCCTTGTTGGCGGCTGGGTCCATCATTGCGTCGTGATCGGGTCGCTTGCCCGCGAGTTCAATCACGTAACCGTTGGGATCGCGGAAATAGATTGAATCGATCATCCCGTGATCGGAGACGCCCCGGCACTCGATCCCGGCGTCTCTTCCCTTCGCAAGCCACCGCTGAAGATCAGCGTGGGGTATTTCCAGCGCGATGTGCAGATCGAAATCGCGTTGGGGCTTGAACTCGAACGGCTCGCCCGGTTCTTCGAAAAAGGCGAGGCACGATCCATCGCCCATCGCGTAGAAGGAATGCAGCACCTTGGCCGCGCGCCCACTCTTCGTGACGCCGATTTCGAAGGCGTTGACCAAGGGCAGGCCGAGGAAATCCTCGAAGAACTTCCGTGTCTCCTCAGAGTCGCGGCATCGGTATGCGCTATGATGAAGGCCTTTGATGCGCATCACACTACTACCTCGAACCACTCGTCGTCAGCGCCATAGGCCGCACATTACACACAGGCGTGCGGGGTCTCAAACGATAACGGGCTGGGTGCCCGCCCTCGAGCACAATCGGCGAAAGCCGGACGTGCTCCGTCATTCCGGGGCCGCGGCGCCCGGAACCTTGGGGCGAGGTCTCCGCGTCCGCCTTCAGGTTGGATCGCGACCTCAGCGGCCCCGTTTTCGTTTTCGCCATTGCGCGGCACTAGCCGCAGCGCCGCCGCTGTCCTACATGCGGGCGCCCAGCTGAATTTGCGAGTCGTCCGCCCTTGTCCATTCTCTCCATCCGCGAGGTTTCAAAAACCTACGCCTCCGGCCTGCAGGCGCTGAAGCCGACGAGCCTTGAAATCAACAAGGGCGAAATCTTCGCGCTGCTTGGGCCCAACGGTGCGGGCAAGACCACGCTGATCAACATCGTTTGCGGCATCGTCAATCCCTCGATCGGAACCATTGTCGCGGACGGTCACGACATTATCCGCGACTACAAGGCCGCGCGGCGCAAGATCGGCCTGGTGCCGCAGGAATTGCACACCGATGCGTTCGAGCGCGTGATCGATACGGTCGGCTTTTCGCGCGGGCTGTTCGGCTTTCCGCCAAACCCTGCGCATCTTGAAAAGGTGCTGCGCGATCTTTCGCTGTGGGAGAAGCGCAACGACAAGATCATGCAGCTCTCCGGGGGCATGAAGCGGCGGGTGATGATCGCCAAGGCGCTCGCCCACGAACCTAAAATCCTGTTCCTCGACGAGCCGACCGCGGGCGTCGATGTCGAGCTGCGCCGCGACATGTGGGAGATGGTGCGCGGGCTGCGCGCCGAGGGCGTCACCATCATTCTGACGACGCACTACATCGAAGAAGCCGAGGAGATGGCCGATCGGGTCGGCGTCATCAGCAAGGGCGAGTTGATCCTGGTGGAGGAGAAGGCCACCTTGATGCGCAAGCTCGGCAAGAAGCAGCTGACGCTCGAACTGCAGGCGCCACTGCAGGCGCTGCCTGAAGGGCTCGATGGCTACAAGCTCGAACTGGCCGGAGAGGGCCGCCAGCTCATCTATTCCTTCGACGCTCAGGCCGAGGATAACGGCATTCCCGGCTTGCTGCGGCGGCTCGCCGAGCTTGGCGTCGATTTCAAGGATCTGCACACAGAGCAAAGCTCGCTTGAAGATATTTTCGTCAATCTTGTGAAGGCGCGCGCATGAACATTTATGGCGTTCAGGCGATCTATCGCTTCGAGATGGCGCGCTGGTTCCGCACGCTGGGGCAGAGCTTGTTCTCGCCGGTGCTGTCGACGTCGCTTTATTTCATCGTGTTCGGCTCGGCGATCGGTTCGCGCATGGTCGAGATCGGCGGCGTGAGCTACGGCGAATTCATCGTGCCTGGGCTCATCATGCTTTCGATCCTGACCGAGAGCGTGTCGAACGCCTCGTTCGGCATCTACATGCCGCGCTGGGCGGGCACGATCTATGAGCTGTTGTCAGCGCCCGTGTCGGCGTTCGAGGCCGTGATGGGCTATGTCGGGGCGGCCGCGACGAAATCGGTGATCATCGGTTTGGTGATCCTGGCGACGGCGCGCATTTTTGTGCCGTATGAGGTGGTGCATCCGCTGGCGATGATGGCGTTTCTGGTGCTGACGGCGGTTTCGTTCTGCCTGTTCGGTTTCATCCTTGGCGTGCTCGCCGACGGTTTCGAAAAGCTCCAAATCGTGCCGATGCTGATCCTGACGCCGCTGACCTTCCTCGGCGGCACCTTCTATTCGCTCGATATGCTGCCCGCGTTCTGGCAGCGGCTGACCTTGCTCAATCCTGTCGTCTATCTGATCAGCGGGTTCCGCTGGAGCTTCTTCGGCGCCGACGCGGCCGATGTCGATGTCGGGCTCAGCCTGCTTGCGATTGGCGCCTTCCTGTCGGTTTGCCTTGCGGCAGTGTGGTGGATCTTCAAGACCGGCTATAGACTCAAGGTCTGACCCGGGAGGCGGCCTTGAGCGAAGATCATATCCTCGTATCGCGCGACGGCGCGGTGCTCGAAATCCGTTTCAACCGCCCGCAAAAGAAGAACGCCATCACCAACGCCATGTATGGCGAGATGGCGGACGCCCTTGCTGATGCGGAAACCGACGCCGGCATCGGCGCCGTGCTGTTCACCGCCAATGGCGATTTCTTCACCGCCGGCAACGATCTGAAGGATTTCGCGGCGCAATCATCTGGCGCCTTTGAAGGCCCGCGCCATGTCGGGCGCTTCCTTGAGAACGTCATCAAGGCGGAAAAGCCGGTCGTCGCCGCCGTGCAGGGCCATGCCGTCGGCGTCGGAACCACGATGCTGTTCCAGTGCGACTTGGTCTATGTCGCAGAAGCCGCGCGGCTGACGACGCCGTTCGTCGATCTCGGCCTCGTGCCGGAAAACGCTTCAAGCCTGACCGCGGTCGATCGGCTCGGCCACACGCGCGCTTTTGCGCTGTTGGCCCTGGGCGAGCCGCTCATGGGCCGCGATGCCGCGGCATGGGGGCTGGCCAACGCTGCGCTCCCGGCCGGCGAAGTTGGGCCGCGCGCACGCGCTGCGGCTCAGGCGCTCGCGGCCAAGCCCCCGCAATCGTTGAAGCTCACCAAGCGGCTGATGCGCGACCGGGAAGCGCTGCTGGCGCGCATGCGCGAAGAGGGCGAACTCTTCGCGCAGCGCCTCAAATCACCCGAAGCGGCCGCCGCCTTTAGCGCCTTCCTCCAGCGCGGCTAGCAGAGCTTCCGCCGCTGCGGCGGGCGACCCAGGCTTCCACGACGGGCATGTCCTCGGAGATCGTCCGCGCGCGCAGCCGGATCGAGGCGACCGCGGAGGCGACGCTCGGGCGGGCCCCTTCGGGGAAGTCGCGCGTGTAGGTCTCAAGCTCGTCGGCGACGGCAGGATCGCTGCTAGCGCTGGCGACGCTGCCGGGGAACTCAAGCCGCTGCAGCGGATCAAGGAAACCCTCCAGCGTGTCGCGGTGGGCGACCAGGAAATCCCAGGCCAGGCGCGGCTGCGCCGTCGCCACTCTCGAGACGATCTGAGTGCGCATCTGCCGCGGAATATCCTCCCCGAGCGTGAGTTCGAGCGAACGCTGCGCCAGAGCCGGATCGCTCGCCGACGCCGCGAGCAGCCACATGCGCCGCTGCTCGACGAAATCGGTTGCGTTGCGCGCCCGGGCGAGGAGGGCCTCGTAATCCTCCGGCGTGGCGTTGGCTGCGTACACGCCGAAGATGGCGGTGCGGGCGCTTCCAGGCAGCGCGCTTGGGTCGGTGTCGGAGGCAAGCACGCGCCGCCGCGCTTCGGCGATGATGTCCTCATCGCCCAGCGCGCCGAGAGTGGCGATCAGCTGCGCGCGGGCCAGCGTGTCATTGCCCAGTTCTTCCGGACGCGGCGTCCATCCGAGGCGATCGAAGAACGGACGCAGCTTGTTGCGCGCGTAGGCCCTTACGGCGTCCTCGCTTGGCCGCCCGGTCGCGTAGCCTGCGATCGCTTGCAGGCCGCCTGCGGCGGTCATCGCCACGAGCGGATCTGTGCTGGCGCCAAGCGCGTCGGCCAGATTGAGATAGTCGCTGAATGGCGCATCGCCGGAGCGGCCGAACGCATAATAGTCGAGCAGCAGGCCGAGTTGATCGGCGGCGGGCAAGGTGCTCATGCGCGCCGTCAGCTGCGCCAGGTTTGCGCGATCATAGCGCACGCGGAAAAAGCCGCTTTGGCCGGAATTGACCACGTAGGCGCCGCATGGCGGGACATCGAGGCTTCCGGTCTCCTGCGCCGGCAGCACGGTCTGCACCGGTTCTCCGCCCAGGCGGCGCGCGACGACGGGGATTGTCCAGCGTTCGCCCGTGCGCGAGGCGTCGTCCATGGCGAAGCGGCGCTGCGTGACGGTGATGGCGGGATTGCCCGCCCCGCGCGTGCAGGCGGCGCCGGCGACGTCGAGCATCGGGAATCCGACCTGGCCGGTGAAGCTGCGCGCGATTTCAAGCACAGGCTGGCCTGACGCGGCCTGGATGGCGCTCCACAGTTCTTCAGTGCGGGCGTTGCCATAAAGGTGCGCGTTCAGATACGCGCGCACGCCGGCCCGGAAATCGTCTTCGCCGACATAGGCCTCGATCATACGGATGACGGCGAGGCCTTTTTCGTAGGTAATGTCGTCGAAGGCCAGGCTCGCCTCTTCAATCGTATCGACGCGCTGGACGACCGGATGGGTGCCCACGCGGGAGTCGAGCGCCATGGCGGTGGCGGTGCCGTTGGTGATCTGCGACAGCCACGGATTCCAATCAGGGTGCACGTGTTCAATGGTCTTGGCCGCCATCCAGGAGGCGAACCCTTCATTGAGCCAGAGGTCGTCCCACCAGCCCATGGTGACGAGATTGCCAAACCATTGGTGCGCAATTTCGTGAGCGACCACTTCAAAGACGAACTGGCGCTCGCCTTCGCTGGATTGATGATCGTCGAGCAGAATGAATTGATCGAAATAAAGAATGGCGCCCCAGTTTTCCATGGCGGCGAAGCCGCCCGCGCCCGGAACGCCGATCATGTCGAGCTTCGGCAGCGGGTACGGGGAGCCGAAATAATTGGCGAAATAGCGCAGCGATTGTGCGCCGGCTTCAAGGGCGTAGCGCGCCCGCTCGCCTTGGCCGCGGCGAACCACGACGCCAAGATCAATGCCATCGACATCCATGGAGACGCGCTCGAAATCGCCCACCGCCATGTAGAGCAGGTAGCTGGGCATCGAAGGCGTGTCGGCAAAGCGGGTGCGGGTGCGGTTGCCCGGAAGGCGCGTTGTTTCCGCGGCCGGCATGTTGCCCACCACCATTTGATCGCTTGGCGCGGTGACTGTCAGCGAAAACACGGCGCGGCGGTTGGGCTGATCCCACATCGGCGCGAAGCGGCGGGCGTCCCCCGGCTCGAACTGCGTCGTCAGCGCGCGGCGTGTCTGGCCGTCGGCCTGGTAGGAAACCCGGAACAAGCCGTAGGCGTCGTCATAGATTTTGCCGGCGTAGACGATGCGGATGGCATGCGCGCCGGGCCGCAGCGGGCGCCGCGGCGTGAGCGTCAGCGTCTGGGCGGTTTCGTCCATGCTCACCCGTGCGCTGGCGCCATCGATGGTGGCGCGCGAGACGGTGAGTTCGAGCGCGTTCATGGTGACGCTGGAGAGCGTTTCGGCGCTTTCGATGCTGATGCGGGTCTCACCCGTGAAGGTCCCCGCGTCCGCGTCGGGGGTAACCGAAATCTCGTAGCGCAGTGGCGTGGGGTCGCCCTCGAACCACTGGCGCTCCGCCTGAGCTGCGGCGGGCGCGAACATGAGAAGCACGGCCAATAGGGCCAGGGGACGAAATTTCATGCGGATGGACCTCTTACTGGGCCCGTCTAAGTCCACGGCAATGAAAAAAGGGCAACCACCTTTCGGCAGTTCAGCCCGTGGGTGCGTCCAATGGCGGGGCGTGCCCGTGGTCACAGCCTTCCGGGGTAGGCCGGACGTAAGGTCTCTCCATCGAAGCGAGGCGCTTCGAGACATCGAGGAGCAAGACCCATGACCCGCACCGCCAAATTCTCCAGCCTGATCCTCTCGGCCCTGCTGTTTGCGCCGCTGGCGTTCGCCACGCTGAGCCAAGCCGCCCAGATCGTCGCCTAATCCAGATCCCGGAGATTCCAAGATGACAAAGTTCTATGCCCTGATCGCCGCTTGCGCCGTGTTTGCCCCGATGGCGATGGCCACTTTGAACCAAGCCGCCCAGATCGTCGCGTAGCTCCCAGCGGCAATACCGGTGCGGTCTCATGGAGGGCGCGGAGGCTTCAGCTTCCGCGCCCTTTGCTTTGCGCGGGGCAGGCCGGCTGAACCATTTCTGAGCATCGCCGTGCTATGCCGTTCAGCCTATGGCGCGCACTCTCGCCCATCAGAGGAGAGACGCCATGTTGAGCCAATTGCTGATCGCGCTGTTGAAGGCCCTCTCATTCGCCGCGGCGCGTTCGTTTCTGATCTGACGCCGGAGCGGGTTTGCGCTAAGCAGCTGCAATGCTGCTCTTCACCCACCCATCCATGCTGGAGCACGAGCCGCCGCGCGGTCATGCCGAGCATCCCGGCCGGCTGGAAGCCGTGCTCAAAGCCTTGGAAAACATGCCGTTTGAGCGCCGCGCCGCGCCGATGGCCTCGGTTGACGCGATTTCGCGCGTGCATCCGAAACCCTACATCGACGCGCTCGACAGCGCCTTCGCGGAGGCGCGCGAGGGGCCGGTGCGGCTCGATCCCGACACCTTCATCTCGGAAGGCTCGCGCGAAGCCTGCTACCGCGCAGCCGGCGCTTGCGCCGCCGCCGTCGATGCGGTCATGCGCGATGAGGACGATGTTGCGTTCTGCGCCGTTCGCCCGCCGGGCCATCATGCCGAGCCGCTCGCGCCGATGGGCTTTTGCGTTTTCAACAATGTCGCCATTGGGGCCCTGCATGCGCTGGAGGCGCACGGGCTTTCCAAAGTCGCGGTTGTCGATTTCGACGTGCATCACGGCAACGGCACGCAGAGCGTGGCTGAGAAGGACCCCAGATTGTTCTTCGCCTCGACGCACCAGGCGCCGCTTTATCCCGGCACGGGCGCGGCCAGCGAAACCGGGATCGGGGGCAACGTCGTCAACGCGCCGCTTCCAGCTGGTGCGGCAAGCCGCGAATGGCGGGCGGCGATGGAGGAAAAAATCCTTCCCGCCCTGGATGCATTCGCCCCCGAACTGATCCTGGTTTCGGCTGGGTTTGACGCCCACAAAGCCGATCCGCTCGCGCAGATGGCGCTCGAAACCGCCGATTTCGCCTGGGCGGGGCAGCGCCTGCGAGAACGGGCATTACAGTACTGCAAGGGTAAGCTTGTCTCGACTCTGGAGGGCGGCTACGACTTGCCGGCGCTTGCCGGGTCTGCGGTTGCATATCTGGAGGCGCTTCGGCGCGACTAGATCCCGCTCACGGGGAGAGGGCGAGCAGTCGCGTAGGGTCAGAATGACGACGACCATGGCGCCCGACGAGACGCTGGATCGCCGTTCAACCGTGCGGATCGGGACGATCGTGATCGCGCGGCACGGCCAGCCTCATGCGGATAGAACCGTACGCATTGACCATCGCGGTTACCGCGAATGGTGGGCGGGCTACGATCTGGCTGGCCTGCACCCTGATGAGCGTCCGCCTGAGCGGCTGGTGCAATTGGCCGAGGCGAGCGACGTAATTTATGCATCGACGCTGCAACGCGCCATTCACACAGCGCAGATGGTGGCGGGCGGGCGCGAGATCGTCACCGATCCGGTTTTTGTGGAGGCGCCGCTGCCGCCGCCGCCCCTTTGGGGCAAGCGCCGTCCGGGGCATTGGGGGGTGCTGGCGCGCGTGGCCTGGTGGTTCGGCCGTCACGAGCAAGGCGAGTCGCGGCGCGAGGCGGAAGTGCGCGCGGAGGCCGCTGTCGCCACGCTGACAGCGCAGGCGCTGCGCGGACAGAACGTGCTGCTCTGCGCCCACGGCTGGTTCAACCGCATGATGCGCCCGGTGCTGCGCGCGCAGGGCTGGCGCGAGGTCGAAGACGGCGGCGATTCCTACTGGAGCTTCCGCCGCTACGAGAAAGTGAAGTGACGAAGCCGCCGGGCGATCCCGGTTTTCGTTGTTTCGAGGGGCTGGAGACCATATTTTGACGACCATGACCAAAGAGAGCGCCGATCCAGCCCAGCTCAGCTTCGAGGAGTCCTTGTCGGAACTCGAAAAAATCGTCTCCCACCTGGAGCGCGGGGACGTGCCGCTGGCGGATTCGATTCGCATCTACAAGCGCGGCGCGGCGCTGAAGGCGCGTTGCGAAAGCCAGCTGAAGGATGCGCAGCTGGAGGTGGATCAGATTGTGATGGGCCCTGGGGGGCCGCGTACAGAACCCGCAAAGATCGGGCAGTAGGGGGAACGAAACGCCATGGCCGACGACCCGCAAGACAATGCGCGGCTTCCCATCATCTCGATGGAGGATTTTCTGAAGGTGGATATCCGCCTCGGCACCATCGTCGATGTGAAGATTTTTGAAGAGGCCAAGAAGGCCGCCTACCAGCTCTGGATCGACTTCGGCGATCCGCTCGGGATCAAGAAGTCGAGCGCGCAAGTCACGCAGAACTACGATCTGGGCGAACTGCTGGGGCGCCGCGTCGCCGCGGTCGTCAATTTCGAGCCCAAGCAGATCGGCAAGTTCATGAGCGAAGTGCTGTGCCTTGGCTTCCCGGACAGGAACGGCAATGTTGTGCTGATGAACATCGATCGCCCGGCCGTCACCGGCGGGCGCCTCTTCTAGCTACTAATTTGTAGGCGCGTCTTCAGGCGCCGCCGGCGCTGGGTCCTCAGCGGGGGGCGGGGTGAGCGCGGCCGGGCCCTCGGATGGGCCTTCGGCGCTGGGCGCCGCCGGCGTTGTGGTTGGCGGCAGGAGGTCGGGATCGGGCGCGGGTTCTTCCGGAGGCAATTCTTCCGGCGTTGCTTCTTCGGTCGGCGCCTGAGGCGCGGTCTGCAGCTCCGCAATCCGTCCGCGCGCCGCCAGCGTGTGTTCGCTGTCGGGGAATTCGGTGACGAACGCCTGCAGGGCTTCGATTGTGTCGGCGTCGCTGGCTGCTTCGAAACTGCGCTCCTCAAGCTGCGTCAGCGCGGCCTCGGCGTCCTCGCGATGTGCGCCCGGGTTACCGGCGAGGAAACTGCGCAATGCGCGCGCATCGCTCTGATCGACGCTGTCCCACGAAGCGCCTGACAGCGCCCCCTGCTGCGACATGAACCAGTATCCGCCGCCGCCGGCGATCGCGAGCACGGCAAGGCCAATTGCGGCGAACATCATCGTGCGCCCGCCGCCAGCCTTCGGTTCCGCGCTTGCGCGTGCGCTCGGCGCTGCCGATGGAGCAGCAGAGGGCGGCGCGGCCGCGCGCTGCGGCGCGCGCGCTTGTTGCTGCTGGCGCTGCTGCGGCGCCGCGGGCGGCGGGGGCGGCGCGCTTGCGCCCGTTGCCCGGCCGGGCTGGAAGAACCCCGAAGCCGGGCGCGGCGGCAGATCGGGCAAGGGTCCAACACCGGCCGCACTGGTCACGAGCTGCGCGAGCTCGCGCCACGGCGCGAAATCATCCTCGCCGCGCCAGCCTGTCAGATTGACCGACTTGTCGTTTTTGAATTGCGGCGGCGGGGGCGCGCTCTGCATGAGCGCGTGGAACACCTGGCTTGCGCCGCGGGCGAACTTGGCTTCTTCAGCAAGCTGAGCGTTCGCAGTCGAGCGGGGCGACCATAGCGCAACCGTCACGGGCGCGGTCCTGATTGCGGCGCGCAATTCCTCGCCGGGCGCTTTCTCCATGACGACGTTCAAGCGGGCCTGGCGCAATTTTTCGGCCAGCGCCCTGGCGGGCAGGGTGTCCTCCGCGGCGTGAATGATCACCACCGTTGACATGCAATTTTCCCCACTGTTTCAACCCGCAAGGGCCGGGCCTTCGATATAGCGGCTTGCCCCGTAGGCCAAACGTTTTGCCCCCTGCCAGTTTTATGCCTTGGAAGGCTCTCTCTTAAAAGGGCGCAATCCAGCGCCGGACAATTCGCCTCGCGGGAGTGAGGGCGCAATGGCTTGCGCCTGTCGAGGGCTCTGATACGGGAAGCCGATGGCTGTACTCGAAGTTCGCATTAAGGAAACCGCCGAGCGTACGCACGCCGCTCTCGATGGCTTGTTGCCGCGCGCGCAAGGGCCGGAGGCGCGCCTGCTTTCAGCCATGCGCTACTCGGCGCTGAGCGGCGGCAAGCGCCTGCGCCCTTTCTTCACCTTGGAGACGGGCCGCATCTTCGACGCCGACGAGGGCGCGCTGCTGCGCACGGCCTGCGCGATCGAATGCGTGCACACCTATTCACTGGTCCATGACGATCTGCCGTGCATGGATGACGACGATCTTCGCCGCGGGCGCCCAACGCTGCACCGGGAATATGATGAAGCCACCGCCGTGCTCGCCGGCAGTGCGCTGCTGACGTTTGCGTTCGAGCTGCTGGCCGATCCGGCGACCCACTCCGACCCCCAAATGCGCTGCAAGCTGATCATCGGCCTTGCCAAGGCCAGCGGCGCCTTGGGCATGATCGCCGGGCAAGCCGCTGACATGGAGGGCGCCGACATCGGCTCCGATCTGATCGCGGTCACGCGCATGAACAGGCTGAAGACCGGCGCGCTGATCAATTTCGCCGTCGATGCGGGCGCGATGATCGGGTGCGCTTCCGAGGCCGAAAAGCTGGCGCTCTCGCGCTATGCCCACGATGTCGGCCTTGCTTTCCAGATGGTCGATGATTTGCTCGACGCCGAGGGCGTGGTCCGCGACACCGGCAAGGCGGTCGGCAAGGACAGGGCGCGCGGCAAAGTCAATTTCGTCACCGTGCTCGGCGCTGAGGCGACACGCGAGCGCGTCAACATGCTGGCCGATCAGGCCAAGCGCCACCTCGCGCTGTTCGGCCCCCGCGCGCACATCCTGCTCGCCGCCGTCGATTTCATCGTCGAGCGGCGGCACTGAGCTGGCCGGCAGGGCGTGGTCAACACCCGCCCCGCCGCCTCGTCAGTTCGATACAATCAGCCGGACGAAAGCGCCGGCGCCGGGACCGGGCAAACGGTCGCCAAGGGCGACATCCGAGCCTGCTATGCGATTGTACCCGCCGAGATGTTCTTCATAGCGTTCGTCGAAGATGTTTTCGACGCCAGCCCCGAGGCGCACGCCGTCGCGAATATGCCAATCGCCGTAGACATTCACGATCGCGTAGCCGCCAGTGGGCGCCTCTGAATTGGTCTGCGACACCTCAGTTTGCTTGGCCACGAGGCGCGTTTCCACCGTCGCCGACCAAGCCGGGGCGTCATAAGTGAGGCTTGCGGTGAGGCTCGCGGGTGCGACGCGATAGAGATTATCATTGATGTCGCGCCTTTCGCCGCGCACGAATGAAGCCACGGCGTCGAGGCGCCAGTGATCGCCAAGGCGCGCGCCGGCGTCGATATCGAAGCCATAAAGTCGTGCATCGACGTTGGCGAACTGCAGCGGCGTCGCATCGCCGTTCACATTGGCGACCATCTCTTGCGGCGTATCGAGAACGCCGGGCGTAGCGTCGAACGGCACGCCTTGGATGTAATTGTCGACCTGGCGAACGAACAACGTCGGGCGCGCATAGAAGCGCGCATTGGCGAAGTCGAAACCGGCTTCGGCGATCAGCGCGGTTTCGGGCTCGATGTCGAGGTCGCCGACATAAACATTGCCATCTGCGAGGCCGGCGCTGGCGTTGGTGGGCAGCCAACTGAATCGCTCTAGATAAGAGGGCGCGCGGGTTTTGCGCGCCAGTGTTAGCCGCCACGACAGGCCGCCTCTCGCTTGGGTCCACAGGCGCGCGGCGGCGTCAATGGTATCGTCTTCGCGGCTGCGGTCTGCGGCGTTGAACATGGCCGCGAGCATGGCAGGCCCCGCGGGAACGGCCGCGCCAGTCTGCGCCAAACCAGTCTGCGCCGCAGTGCGATCTGTGCGCAGTCCCAGTTCAGCTTCCACCGGCCCAAGCGCACCGGTCCACTCGGCGTACGCGCCCACGCGGTCGGTTTCGATATCCGGCAAATTGGTGATCCAGAAATTGGCGTTCGCCGGATTGGTGATGACGACATTGCGATTTACCCGCTGGTAATCGCCGCCGAGACGCATTTCGCCGCCGAGCGCAGGAAAGATGGCGGCCGCATCTGCGCCATGCGTGGTCGCCTGTGCGTATGTTTCGCGCAGATTCATTGCCGCCGGCGCTGGCCGCAGATCAAAATTGCTCATCGCGTGTGCTACGCCGGAATAACTCACTGACGCTTCGATCCGCACGGCGCCCAACGTTCCGTCATAACGAGCGCGCGCAAAGTCTGTGTCGAAGTAGCGGATGTCCATCGGGAACGGAGGGTTGCCGGTGGGTCCCGTGTTTTGCCGGCGCAAATCGAGCGAGACCGTATGTACATCGAAGCGGGCGCCGGCGCTCAGTCCATAGACGCCGCGTTCGAAGCGCGAGGCGGCGATTTCGCCACCGGGGAATTCTGTGTCGCCGCCGCGCTCGTACGAGCCCATCAGATTGAAGCGAAAGGCGTCACTGGCGGCGCCGATGACGCCGCCGCCGGAAACGCTGTCGTCCACGCTGCGCGCCTGCGTCATCAGGTCGTAGCTAAGGGAGAACGCACTGCTCTGGGAAAAATCGACGCGTTTCAACGCGGCATTCAGGCCTCCGGCCAGGCCGGGCCCCGCGTGCACCGGGCTGACGCCGCGGTCAATTTCGAGCGCCGCGATCAGCGGCAGTGGCGCGTAGTGGAGCGGCGGGTCCATAAGGTTGGGGCCGCCTGAAGCGAAGCTCTGTTCATCGATGCGCACGTTGATGCGTGAACCAAATAAGCCGCGATACTGCGCCTGGCCCGAAAGCGGCCCGTTCCCCAGCCGCGCCCCTCCGGGGATGCGGCTTTGCAATTGCGTGGCATCCGGCCCTTCAAATGGGCGGGCATCCGGAATCTCGACGTCCGAGCGGGCCGCTTCGGCGCGGTGACCGGTGACAATAATGACGTCCTGTAGCGCTGGTTCGTCGGTAGCTTGCGCGGCGGCGGGTGAAGCGCCGGCGCCGAGGGCCCAAAGGCCCGCGCCCAAAGCATAAGCAAGTTTCATTTGTGCGTACTCCATGCGCCCGCATGGGCGAGCTTGCGCATGTGGGCGGCGTGCTGATCGAATTGAGAAAAATCGGGATCAGGCTTGGAGCGGCGGTCCGCGCGCGGAGAAGGAGGTGCGTTGAGCCTGGCCAAGCCGCGCTGTGACCACGGTCGGGGCAGCGTCGAGCGCAGGCGCACGCGGCGCAGCAATCGCCGCCGGCGCTGGCGCGGCTATGGCGGGCACGGTTGCGGCGGCGAACGGACAATGCTCGCCCGCCGTCTTGCGGGGCGCTTCGTCATCGGGCGCTTTGTCGCCAAGCTCAGCGTAGGCGCCTGTTTCGAGGTCGAGGCGAACGAAATGCGGGGCTTCGGCCCCGCATAGCTGCATCACGATCCCGCGCTCGGCGCTAAGATCGGGCATGTAGCCCGACGGCAAAACACCGCGCAGCGCGCTCGCCGCCAGCAACAGCGTGAAGGCGAGGCCTTTGAACTGGAGGCGGAAGGAAGCAATCCGGCGCACGGGGTCAGCTAATCCAGTCGCACCCCGGGCCTCAATGCGACACGGCGGCACTGAGGCGCCGCTAATCGATCAGGTGCTGCGCCAGATACATGTATTCCAGCGTCCGCCGCCGCGCGGCTTCGCGTAGATTGGCGTTGGCCTGGTGGCCGCCGTCAGTGTTCTCATAATAGAGAAACGGCATGCCGAGTTCCGTGAGCCGCGCGCCGTACTTGCGCGCATGGCCCGGGTGCACGCGATCGTCCTTCGTTGAGGTGTAGATGAACACCTCCGGGAAATCTTCGCGCGCGCGCAGGTTTTGGTAAGGCGTGATAGTTTCCAGAAACGCCCGCTGCTCGGGGATGGAAGGCGAGCCGTATTCGCCGACCCACGAAGCGCCCGCGAGCAGCTGATCGTAGCGCAGCATGTCGAGCAATGGAGAGCCGATCACGGCTGCGTGCACCATGTCCGGATGCTGGTTGAGCATCACCCCCATCAGCAACCCGCCATTGGAGCGCCCGGAAATGCCGAGGCGGCGAGGGGAGGTGATCTGGCGTTCGACCAGATCGCGTTCGACTGCGTAGAAATCGTCATAGATGCGCTGGCGATTGGTGAGCAGGCCCGCATCGTGCCACGCCGGGCCGAATTCGCCGCCGCCGCGTATGTTGGCCAGCACATATGTGCCGCCCTGGTCGAGCCAGAGGCGTCCGATATAGGCGCTGTAGCTCGGCGTCTGCGAAACCTGGAAACCGCCATAAGCATAAAGCAGCGTCGGATTGGCGCCGTTCGTCTCCATATCGCGCCGGCGCACCACGAAGTAGGGCACGCGCGCGCCATCGCGGCTGACGGCCTCGAACTGTTCGATCATGTAGGGCGCGGCGTCGAACTGTGCAGGCAGCGCCCGCACCGTCTGCGCGTGGGCGCCATCGAGCGCGTAGAGCGTCGAGGGGGTCAGGAAATCCTCGTACACGGCGAAGGCGCGCGTCTCGCTCGTGGACGCGCTCGCCAGCGTCACGACGCCGTTTTGCGGCACATCCACCTGTACGCCGCGCCAGCCGGAATTGGTCAGCGTAAAGCGCTGCAGGCGTCCGCGCACATTGTCGAACCCCGCAACCAGGATGGCGTCGCGCGTGGCTTCAACGTCCTCGATCGATTGGCGCGTGTTGGGCGCGAAGATCACCTCGACTTGCGGCGCGGCCGCGCTTGCGCTGGCGAGCGGGATCGCAACCAGAGCCCCGGTGGGATAGATTTGCCCGCCAACGCTCCAATCCTGCTCCAGCGTCACGATCAGGCGCTGGCGGAAAATGGCGCGGATGGACGATTTGCGCGGCAACGTCAGGCGCGTTGCGCCCTCGGGGCCGACCAGCGAATAGACGCTTTCGAAAAATGTTTCCACCTGAACGGCGGCGACGTGATGGGCGTCGCCGTCGTCAAAGCCGATCACGAATACTGAAACATCGCTGGGCCGCCCGCGCAGCACTTCGCGTGCGCTCTGCAGCGGTGTCCCGCGCCGCCACGCCTTCAGCACGAAGGGATAGCCCGATTCCGTCAGCGAGCCTTGGCCCCAGTCGGTGGCGACCAGGAGCGTGTCGTCATCCAGCCACGCAACGTTGGACTTGGCCTCTGGAACCACAAATCCGTTGCCGACGAATTGCTGACTCTCGACGTCGAACTCGCGTTCTGTTGCAGCGTCCAGGCCGCCATTGGAGAGCGAGATCATGCAGCGCGCGCCCGAGGGCGAGCAGGTCGCCCCTTCCCACACCCAATTGGCGTTTTCCGTTTGCGCCAGGGCGTCTACGTCAAGCAGCGCCTGCCATTGCGGCGCGTTGGCGGAATAGGCGTCGAGCCGCGTGCGCCGCCAGACGCCGCGGACATGGGTTTCATCCTGCCAGAAATTGTAGAGGTAGCCGCCGCGGATTTGCCCCAGCGCCAAGCGGTCGCTGCTCTGGGCGACTTCCATCGCTGCGTTGAGCAGGGCCGGATAACGGGCGTCGTTTTCCAGAACCGGAAGCGAGCGCGCGTTCTGTTCGTGGACCCAAGCCAGCGCCCGCTCGCCTTCGACATCTTCGAGCCAGAGATAAGGATCGGCTTGCATGGCGCCTTGCGGCGCTGGTCCTTCCACGCCCCCGGGCGTGGCGCAAGCGGCCAAAGCGAGCAACAGGGCGGCAGAAAGGAACGTTTTCGCCAGCATGAGCACCCCCGGAACGCCGAGCCTAGCGCCTGGGCCCCCATGCACAACCCCGGCGCCGCCTGCGCCCGCGTGCCGCAGAAAATACGGAGCAATTTCATGTTGAGGCCGCCATCTTGGCGTCGCTTTACGGTGCGAAGCCCGCTAGGCTGACGCTCCACCAGCGACGAACCGAGGGCTCATGGCGCCGCAAACCCCGCTTCTCGATCAGGTCAAAGTTCCCGCCGATCTCCGCAAACTCGAAACCAGCCAGCTGCGCCAGCTGGCCGACGAGCTGCGCGCGGAGACCATCAGCGCGGTCTCGCAGACCGGCGGACACCTGGGCGCGGGGCTGGGCGTGGTCGAACTCACAGTAGCGCTGCACTACGTGTTCAACACGCCCGACGACAAAATCCTCTGGGACGTCGGCCACCAGGCCTATCCGCACAAGATCCTCACCGGCCGGCGCGACCGCATCCGCACTCTGCGCCAGGGCGGGGGGCTTTCAGGTTTCACCAAGCGCGCCGAGAGCGAGTACGACCCCTTCGGCGCCGCTCACGCCGCCACCTCGATTTCCGCCGCGCTCGGTTTTGCGGTGGCGCGCGACCGCGAAGGCCGCAGCAATCATGTTATCGCCGTGATCGGCGACGGCTCGATGTCGGCCGGCATGGCCTATGAGGCGATGAACAACGCCGCCGAAACCACCAAGCGGCTCATCGTCATTTTGAACGACAACGATATGTCGATCGCCCCGCCGGTGGGGGGCATGTCGAGCTATCTGGCGCGCCTGGCCGCCACCAAGACCTACCGCCGCATCCGCAAGACGGCCAAGGGTGTGGCGTCCGCGCTCGGCGAAACCGTCCACGACGTCGGCAAGAAGGTCGAGGAGTACGCGCGCACTTTGGTGACGGGCGGCACGTTCTTCGAAGAACTGGGCGTCCACTATCTCGGGCCCTTCGACGGCCACGATGTCGAGCTGCTGCGCCGCGTGCTCAAGAACGCGCGCGAGTTCGACGATCGCCCCGTGCTCGTTCACGTCGTCACCAAGAAGGGCAAGGGCTACGCGCCCGCCGAGAACGCCGCCGACAAATATCACGGCGTCGCCAAGTTCAACGTCGTCACCGGCGAGCAGGCCAAGGGCGGCCCGCACCCGAGCTACACCAAGGTCTTCGCTCAGGCGCTGGTGCGCGAAGCGCAGCGGGATGAGAAAATCGTCGCCATCACCGCGGCCATGCCCTCGGGCACCGGCCTTGATCTGTTCGGCCAGCGTTTCCCAGAGCGCACCTTCGATGTCGGCATCGCCGAGCAGCACGCCGTGACCTTCGCCGCCGGCCTTGCCGCCGATGGCATGAAGCCGTTCTGCGCCATCTACTCGACCTTCCTGCAGCGCGGCTACGATCAGGTGGTGCATGATGTGGCCATCCAGAAGCTGCCTGTGCGCTTTGCCATGGACCGCGCGGGCCTTGTCGGCGCCGATGGCCCCACGCATGCGGGCTCGTTCGATGTCGGCTACATGGGCGCGCTGCCCGGCATGATTTTGATGGCCGCCGCCGACGGCAATGAGCTCTCGCGCATGGTGGCCACCGCCGCCGCCATCGACGATCGCCCCAGCGCTTTCCGCTATCCGCGCGGCGACGCCGAAGGCGAAATGGGGGCCGATGCGCACTTGCCGCTCGAAATCGGCAAAGGCCGTGTGCTGCGTGAGGGAACCACCGTCGCGCTCTTGAATTTCGGCGCGCGCATGAGCGAAGCGAACAAGGCCGCCGATAAGCTCGCAGCCATGGGGCTTTCAACCACGCTTGCGGACGCGCGCTTCGCCAAGCCGCTCGATGAAGAGCTTATCCGCCGCCTGGCGCGCGAGCATGAAGTGCTGCTGACGATCGAGGAGGGCGCCATGGGCGGCTTCGGCGCCTTCGTGCTGCACTTCATGGCCAAGGACGGCTTGCTCGACCGCGGCGTCAAAATACGCACGCTCGCGCTGCCCGACGTGTTCCAGGATCAGGACAAGCCGGAAGCGATGTACGCCGCCGCCGGCCTCGACGCGGACGCGATCGCCAACGCCGCATTGCTGGCGCTCGGGCGCGGCGTGAACGAGGCGCGCGCCTAGGGCGTGCGCGTCACATCGAGACGTAGCCGTACCAGAGCACCAGCAACACGAGCCGCGCCGCAAACGCCGACCCCGTGAGCGCCGAAAGCAGGCTCGCCACGAGAGCCGCGCCCGCGCCGGTTCCGGCCGCGAGCGGCAGCACGTCCATCGCCACGGCAGGCGCGGCCGCGGGCAATGCGAGCAACGCCGACCACAGCGCGCCGGCCGCGACGAACGCCGCCCGCCGCGCCATCGGCGCAAACGGCGCCACCTTTGCGAGCGCCAGCAACCCGCGCGCTTCGCTGCGGCCAGCGTGCGCGGAGAACGCGAACAGCAGCAGCAGAAGCGCCGCCGCGCTGCCCCCATGCCGGAAGTCGGGCGCCGCGGCGGTGATCACCGCCACGATGGCGGCGAGAAGCAGGAAGGCGCGGCCCGAGCCGATCAGCCGGAACTCGGAGACCACCAAGCCAAGCGCGCCCGCGGCGGCGCGTTTCGCCGGCGTGGCGCTGGCCGAAACAGGTGGCGGAGGCCCCGCATTCAGCAATGCGCCCAAGCGTCCGGAGAGAGCGGCCTTCTTCTTTGCCGTGTGCGGGGCGTAGATCAGGCCGGCAAGAGCGGCGAGCGCAACGGCGATGCCGGCCCAAGCCAGGCGCGATTCCAGATAGCCGGGAGATAGCAGCCCCGCCATGACGTCGAGGTCGATCGTGCCGGTGGCGGCGAAGCCGCCGCCGATCGCGAACCCATCGGTCCCGGCCGGCGCGCCATATTTCAGCGGCGTGACGAAGCCGGCGAAATCCCACATGTTCGCGGCGAAGGTCGAGTGCGCGGCTTTGTCTGTCGCGATCGGCGCTGTGATCGAGCCGATCCAGACGCAAAAATAGGCGAAGTCGCCAAAGCCTGAGCGCAACAGCGGGCGCGCGTCGAACAGGGTGCGCAACCCGGCGACCCCGAGCATCGCAGGCCCCGCAACGGCCCACATGGCGAAGCTGAGTTCAGCGACATTCAGCGCCGCGCCCTCAAGCATGAATGTCGCCAGATAGATGCCGGCCAGATTCAGCGCCACAAGCACGCCCAGCAACACAGCCGCGTCAGCCGCGAACCGCCCCAGCGCAATCGCGACCCGCGAACCGGGCGTCACTTCTTCGACTTGCCAGGGTTGGCGCCGGGTTGTGTTGGCGCGCAGGTAGAGCCACGCAATTGGCAGCACCAGAGTCGATACGATAATGCCAAGCGACACGCCAAGAAACGGCGAGGTCATCACCGGCAGCGCGTCGCCCACGGCGATCTTGATCCCGCCGCCGTCTTCAAGCGGCAGCATGTAGCGCGCGCCCAGCGGCGCCACCAACAGCATCAGCCACAGCGTGCGGCTGCGCCCATAGCGCAACAGTGAGGTCGCCAGTGACGAGCCCGATATTGTCGCCGCGTTCACGGCACGGTTTCCAGCGCGCGCGCCGCCGGCGCAGGGGCAACCTTGCCGGCCTCGACGCGCAGCACGGCGCGCGCATGCGGGGCAAGCTCGTCGGCCAGGTGCGTTGTCATCACCACGATGGCGCTCTTGGCGCGCTCGACGATGAGCGCGCCCAGTTTCCGCGCCGTCTCGCCGTCAAGCTCGGCGGTCGGTTCATCCAGCGCCAGCACGCGCGGTTCGCCGAGCATGGCCTGGGCGAAAATCAAACGACGGCGCATGCCGCCGGAAAAACTCGCGATGCGATTGTTGATGTCGGCATGGAGCCCGATCGCATCAGTGATGGCGCCGAACTGCTTGTCCGCCTGGCCGAGGTGAAGGCCCTTCAGCGCCGCGATGTGCATCGCGAACTCGCGCGCTGTCAGATCCTCCGGCAGATCCACCGCCTGAGGCGCATAGCCGAGCGCCTTGCGCAGCGCGCCGCGCTCCCTGCGCCCATTCCAGGTGATCGAGCCTGCGCTCGGGCGCTCCGCCGTCGCGATCAGGCGCAGCAGGGTCGATTTGCCCGCTCCGCTCGGCCCCACCAGCAGTGTCAGCCCCGGTGCGAGCGTGAGCGATATGTCCTGAAGCACCCGTTTGCGGCCGTAGGTCTTGCCTACGCCGTTCAACTCAAGCGACGCCATCCTCATCCTCCGGCCCGTCCGTGCGAGCCCTGTGCTGGAGATGCAGGAAACGCGGAACTGGATGCAGACGCCTCGCAAGGCCGGCCATCTCCCGGCTTCCAAAAATCTATCCCACACCTCCGAACCTGCCTCATAGTCCCTCCGTTCCCACCAGGGAGGGCGAAGGCGCCGAAGTCCAACGCGGTGGGGGCGATGGGAAAGCGTGATGCGTCCGTCCTGGCGCCCGCAACGATCCGGGCGGAGGCGGGATGGTTCGAGGCCGGGGCAGGAATGCGCCGGGTTCGAACCGCCGGCGCTTCGTTGAAGCGCTACGATGCAGCTGGCGGGCAACCGCCAGGCGATCCGGGGACCTCGTTTCGGTGAGGCCCGCACGCCGCCGGGGACCTATCCAAGGGCATGAAAAACCGCCCCGTGACGGCCCGGCGAGCAAATCCCATCAGGGCGCGCATCCGTGCGCGGCGCTGCTCGCAAGGGCGGCGCGATTAGAGACGACCCTCAGCGCACGCGTGCGCGCCCGCCTCCCGCGGTTTGTTTCAAAGCGCCCGCGCGCGCTGTGCGATGGCGCTTGCCTTAAGCGGCGGCTTGCATGCCTAATGGCGCGTCGCGTTCACGGGAGCGGAGCAAGCGCCATGGCCAAAGGTCAAATGCGGTCCAACAAGGAAAAGCGCAAACCCAAGCAGAACAAGGACGATAAGAAGGGCGCCAAGAAATAGCCCGCGCGCCTCAGATCGGCATGCGCAGGATTTCCTGGTAGGCGCTGATCACCTGGTCGCGCACGGCGATCACGGTCTGCAATTGCGTTTCCGCTGCTGCGATGGCGGTCACGACATCGACGATGTCGGCCTGCCCGCCGGCGACAGCCATGGCCTGGCTTTCAGCAGCGCCGGCGCTTTGGCCAGCCTGGCGGATGGCCTCCTGCACCAGGCCGCCGAAATCGGTTCCCGCGCTTGCGTCGGCGGCGCCGCCCTGGTTGGCGCGCGCGGCCTGCTGATAGGCGCGTGCGGCCGAGACTGGGTCGATGGCCATCTATCTATCTCCGCAGAAGATCGAGCGCGCGCGTCGTCATCGTGCGCGCGGCTTCGACCATGTTGAGGTTGGCTTCGTAGGCGCGGGTGGCGTCGCGCAGGTCCATCATTTCCACCAGCGTGTCGACATTGGGCAGGCGCACGTAACCGTCCGGGCCCGCAGCTGGGTGCGATGGGTTATACTCGGTGCGGAAGGCGGTCATGTCATAGGCCGCCCCGCGCACGCGAACCCCGCGCGCGCCGTCGGAGAGGGCGGTGCTTTCCAGCAGCGGAATCCGGCGCCGGAACGGATCCTCGTTGGGATTGGCGCCGGCTGAATTGGCGTTGGCGACGTTCTCGGCCGCGATGCGCATGCGCGTTGTCTGGGCGCGCATGCCTGAGGCGGCGGCGGCGATGGCGGCCTGGATGTCGGTCATGGCTTATCTCCCGGGCGCGCGCGCGGCCATGCGCACAAGTTCGAGGCCCTTCTGGTAGAGCGCGATGCCAGTCTCGAACGACATCCGCGTCTCGGCGGCGTGGGCCATCTGCTCTTCGAGCACCACGGCGTTGCCGTCGATGGTGGTCTCGCCGTCGTCGCGGGTGACGATGCGGGCCGCGGCGCCGCCCGAGGGCGTCATGTGCGCGGGATTGGTGCGCGCCATCGCCAGCCCGCTCCCGCCCGCCGCGGAAGCCACCATGCGCTCGAAGCCCGCCGTATCCAGGTCCCGGGGCCGGTACCCGGGGGTGGAGGCGTTGGCGATGTTCTCGGAAATCAGCCGCTGCCGCTCGCTCAGCTGATCAAGCCGGGTGCGCAGCAGGCTGAAGAAGGGGGTGCTGGCGAGGTCCACGGAAGCATCGACTCAGGGCTGCAAACTTTGCCTAGTCGAGCAGCGTATGGTTAAGCGCGACTTAATTTCGGGCCCAGAAATTAAGACCTCGTTTACCAAACCAGCCCAGCCACAAGGCGCAATCTCCAGAACGGAGGCGTTGGTGGATTTGCTGGATTGGGCGCGCGCGCTGTTTGCGCTGATCGCGACTTTGGCGCTGATCTTGGGCGCTGCCTACGCGGCGCGCCGGCTTGGCATGTTGCAGCCGGGCGCGCAGGGGCCCAAGCGCATGCGCGTCAGCGAAAGCCTGATGCTCGATCCGCGCCGGCGCATCATCATCGTACGCTGCGACGATCGCGAGCACGTGCTGTTGCTCGGGCCCGCCGGCGATGTGGTGGTGCGCGAAATGGCTGCGAAAGAGGAGACCCAGACGTGAAGCGCGCGCTGTTGCTTGGGTTGATCGCGGCGTTCGCCTTGTTTGCCGGCGGCGACGCGTTCGCCCAGAACGCCGAGCCCGCGCTCTCGCTCAATCTGGGCACCGGCGACGGGTTGACCGCGCGTGTGCTGCAATTGACGGCGCTGATCACGGTGCTCTCCCTGGCGCCTTCGATCATCATCATGACGACAAGCTTTGTGCGCATCGTCGTCGTGCTCTCGCTGCTGCGTACCGCGATCGGCTTGCAGCAGGCGCCGCCGAACGTGGTGATCGTCTCATTATCGCTGTTCCTGACGGCCTTTGTGATGCAGCCGGTGTGGAGCCAGGCGTACGAAGCGGGCATCGGCCCGGTGATGCAGGAGGAAATGCAGCTCGATGAAGCGTTTCCGCGTATCGTCGAGCCGCTGAAGCGCTTCATGGTGAGCCAGACGCGCGATCAGGATCTGGCGCTGTTCATTGACATGGCGCGTCTGGAGACGCCGTCAGCCAGTGCTGAAGAGGCGCCGCTGCGCATCCTGGCGCCCGCCTTTATGGTGTCGGAACTCAGGCGCGCCTTCGAGATCGGCTTTATGCTGTTTGTGCCGTTCGTGATCATCGATCTTGTGGTCGCTTCGTTGCTGATGGCGATGGGCATGATGATGATGCCGCCGGTGACCGTGAGCTTGCCGTTCAAGCTGATCTTCTTCGTGCTGGTCGACGGCTGGCGTCTGGTGGCGGGCAGCTTGATCGAAAGCTTCAACGCTGGCGTTCCGCCCGGCGGATGACTAACTCCGTCGTGAAAAGTGGATGGCCTGTCGTATTTGCATTGTACCCAGTGCGGCGACGCGTAGCTTGCAGGCATGAAGTTCAAGGCTCTTATGCTCGCAGCTTCCGCGCTCGGAGCATGCGCGACTGCGCAACCTGACGCCGCGATTATCCATGAGCGTGCGCTGGTAATTGATACGCACCAAGACGTGCCGTTGTTCATGCGTGAATTTGGGTTGGATTTCACAGCCCGCTCGACCAACCCCAACATTCCAACGGACTTGCCGCGCATGGAGGAAGGCGGCGTTGACGCGGTGTTCTTCGCTTTGTGGACGCCCGGATCGGAAGATCACCGCGCAATGCGCGAACGCGCCTACGAAATGGCCCGCTTGAGCCGGTGCATGATTGAACGCAATCCGACCAGGCTCTCTCTTGTCGATACACGGGAAGGAATTGAGCAAACAGTCGCCGCAGGCCGCACAGCCGTGGTGTTCGGGTTGGAAGGCGGACACATCCTCGCGGGCGATCTTAACGAGCTTCCGCCGTTGCGCGCGCTGGGGGTGCGTTACATGACGCTGACGCACGACGTCTCGCATGAATGGGCGGACGCAGCGCTCGGCGAGCGCCGCTGGGGCGGGCTGAACGATCTTGGACGCGCGGTGGTGCGCGAACTCAATGATCTCGGCATTGTCGCCGATCTGACCCACGGGTCAGACGAGACTTTTATGGATACGGTTGCGGTAAGCCGGGCGCCGGTCATGATTTCGCATGGCGGCGTCCGGGCCTTGGTGGATAATCCGCTCAACGCTTCTGATGAGATGTTGGATGCGCTTGGCCGCAATGGCGGCGTCATAAGCATCATCTTCTTCGATCCTCAGGTGAATCCGGCGCTGACGCCCGAGATCATGGCTGAGGCGCGGCAGCGCGTGACAACGCAATTCGGCGGTGACCCCAGCAAGATTTGGGATGCTGTCTTCGCCATTATGGAAGAGCGCGGCTTGCCGCCTGCGACGCTGTCGAACGCCGTGGATCAAATTGACTATGTGGCCCGCCGCATTGGCGTTGATCACGTGGCGATCGGTTCGGATTTCCTTGGCGGCGCCAGATTGGTGGGCCTGGAGGACATAAGCAAGATGCCGGCCCTGACCGCAGAGCTCCTGCGGCGCGGTTACTCAGCGCGAGATGTAGGGAAAATTTTGGGCGGCAATGTCTTGAGAGTGCTCGCGGAAGCCGAGCGTGTCGCAAATCGCGACCGGGTAGCGGCTCTCTCTCGCCCTGCGGCTCGATGCGATTGACGCAGCTTAGCGTTCGATCCCGAGATCGGCGATCAGACGATCCTTGAAGTTATCGGCCTTGGGCGCGAACAGCGCGGCGACGAAGCCGGCAATGAATCTCAGAAGGTCGCTCATCATCATCCCTTTGACGCATTCTGCGGTGCGGACGGTGCAAGCGTTTCACGCGCAGCTGAATCGAAGATGAGTTTGATTCGTCCAAAAGATGCGGGGCGCGCGAAACTCAGTTCGGGTGTGGCCAGCGAAGCACGTTTTCGCCCGCTGCGTGCGTCCGCCCCCGCCTTGCGCAGCCGTAACCGGAAAGGAAACGCGGCGTTAACCACGTCCGGCGTCCCACTGGGGCAGCGCCCGGCAGAATTTGCCGGGCGGTGAAGAGGCGGGACGCATGACTGGCGCTGAAGTGCTCGATCTCGGACGCGATGCGATCTGGGTCACCGTGCTGGTGGCGGCCGGGCCGATGGTGGTTGGCCTTGTGGTCGGGCTTGTGGTCTCGCTGCTGCAGACGCTCACCCAAATTCAGGAGCAGACGCTCGTTTTCGTGCCAAAAATCCTGGCGATCTTTTTCGCCATCCTCTTGTTCCTGCCGATCATGGGCGGCCTGCTGGGCGGCTTCACCACCGGCATCTTCGAACGCATCGCGGCGTTCTAGATGACGCTGACCCTTTACGGCGTCGAGATCTGGGCCACAGCGCTTCTGTTCGCGCGCATCGGCGCCATGATCATGATGTTGCCCGGGTTCGGCGAGCCGGCTGTGCCTGGGCGCATCCGCCTGGCGTTCGCGCTGGCGTTGGCGATCGCATTGGGGCCGGCGCTCGCCGACCACGTGCCCGAGCCCGCGAACTCAGCCTGGGGCATGGCTTTTCAGGTGGCGAGCGAGACGTTGATCGGCGTTCTGCTTGGCGCGGCCGCGCGCATGCTGGTCTCGGCGCTGGCGACGGCGGGACAGATCGTCGGCATGGAGATGGGCATTTCGTTCGCGCAGACCGCCGACCCGACGATGACGCAATCGGGCCAGTTGGTGGCTGTGTTTCTGGGCGTTCTCGGCGTGGCGCTGATCTTCGCCACCGGCCTCGATCACATGTTCCTGCGCGGCGTCGCGGGGTCTTACGAAGTGATTGCGCTGGGCGCGCCGCCCCCTGTCGGCGATGCGGCGCAGCTGGCGCTGGAAGCCACGGCCTCTTCGTTTCGCGTTGGCTTCCAGATCGCGGCGCCGCTGGTGGCGGCGGGCATGATCTTTCGCGTCGGGCTCGGCGTGCTCTCGCGCCTCATCCCGCAAATTCAGGTGTTTTTCGTGGCTTTGCCGTTGCAGATCATGGGCGGCCTGGTGGTGCTCGCGCTCGGGCTCTCCACCGGCATGCTGATCTGGCTCGACAGTCTCAATCGCTACGCGACGTGGTTGAGGTAGCCAATGGCCGAGCAAAACGACGACGACAAGACAGAAGAGCCGACAGCGCGAAAACTCGAACAGGCGCGCGAGAAGGGCGACATCATCTATTCTCCGGAAGTGGGCGCGGCGCTTTCGCTGGTGGTGGTGACCGGCCTCGTTGCGTTCATGTCCGGGCCGATCCTCTCGCAGATGGCGCAAGCGCTGATCAGCTTCCTGGCGATGCCGGATCAGTTTGCCGCCCAGCCGGGCCCGCTGCGCGCGATCGCGGGCGCGCTTGGCCTGAAGGTGCTTGCCGTGTTCGGGATGGTGAGCCTTGCGCTGGCCGCGGCCGGGCTCGCAGCGCGCTATGCGCAGGACAAGCCGACGTTCACCGCCGAGCGCCTGACCCCCAAAATGTCGAAGCTCAATCCGATGGAAGGCTTCAAGCGCGTCTTCGGCAAGGCGGCGGTTTCATCGTTCTTGAAGTCGCTGGCCAAACTGGTTGTCGTCGGCGCCGCGATGGGCGCGGCCTTATGGCCCCATGATGCATCGCTCGAGCGGATGTCGCTGCTCGATCCGGCGGCGATCCTGCCCTACGTGCAGGATCGCGTTGTCTCGATGCTGATCGCGTTGGCGAGCGCGGCCGCGCTGATTGCGGTCGTGGATTACGTGTTCACGCGCCAGTCCTACATGAAACGTCAGCGCATGAGCCGGCGTGAGATCAAGGAAGAATTCCGGCAGAGCGACGGCGACCCAATGGTCAAAGCGAAGCTGCGCCAGATCCGCATGGAGCGCTCGCGGCGGCGGATGATGCAGAATGTGCCGCAGGCGAGCGTGGTGATCACCAACCCGACTCACTACGCGGTGGCGCTCAAATACGAGCAGGGCGAAACGCCCGCGCCGGTCTGCGTCGCTGCCGGCGTCGATGCAGTAGCGCAACGGATTCGCGAAGTGGCGACGGAACATGGCGTGCCGATCGTCGAGGACCCGCCCTTGGC
The DNA here is from genome assembly GCA_041398345.1 of Hyphomonadaceae bacterium. Classification (GTDB taxonomy): domain Bacteria; phylum Pseudomonadota; class Alphaproteobacteria; order Caulobacterales; family Aquidulcibacteraceae; genus Vitreimonas. Next base: position 66,146 of record JAWKUY010000014.1, read on the forward strand.
GCGTGCTTTGTTCGCAACGGTGGAGATCGATCAGCCGATCCCGAGAGAGCATTACGAGGCGGTGGCAAAAGTAATTGGGTTCGTTATGCGCCTGGCGCGGCGCAAGGGCCGGTCGCGCCGGCCCAGTTTGTGAGGGGAGACCTGGCGTGGCGGATGGCTTTCGCATCAGTGGGCACAGTGCTCCCAAGCCCGAATCGGGCTCAATTGGCGCTCCAATGACCGACCACGCAGACAATCCGGCGCCCTCAGGCGGCGGGCGGTTCGACCCGCTCCAAATCCTGTTCTGGATTTCGGTTGCGGTTGGGCTGGGCGCGGCTGGGGTGGCGCTCACGGCGGGGCCGAGCGTCGGCCAGTCCGGCGCCGTGCTGCTGGTGCTGCTGGCCGCCGCCGGCATGGTGCTGTTTTTCTGGATGTCGCGCGGCGCGGGGCGCACCCACGGCGCGTTTCCCGAGCGCGGCGCCATCGCCGCCTCGGCGTTGCTGAGCGGGCGCAACGATTTCGCTTTCGTCGAGGCGCTGGACGAAGCGGCTCTGATCACCGACGCGCACTTGTCTCCGCTCGCGGCCAACAGCGCATATTTTGCAATCGCGGAAACCGCAGGCGTGCTGGGCGAGAGTGATCGCCCGCCAATGATGAGCCGTCTGTTTGGCGCGGACCCGATGCTGTCGGCGCCGATGTTTCGTCTGTCGAAAGCGGCGCAGCTGGGCCAGGCGCGGCGCGAAGAATTGCCCGCGACAGCGGCGCTCGACGGCAGGCACGCGCGCTATGAGGCATGCGTGGGGGCGATGCCGGGCGGGAATGTGCTGTGGCGTCTGCGCGAGTTGGGCGCTCACGAGCAGGGCGCGCCCAACGACGATGGGCGCCAGTTGTTTCTCGACGATTCACCCATCGGCTTCTTCGCGGCGCGCGACGACGGCTCGATCATCTACATGAACCGCTCTTTGCGGGCGGTGTTGGGCCTTGGCGACGATCCCGCCCTGATGCGGGTGAAGGATTTCGTGAAGGAGGACGCGAGCCGGCTGATCCGCCGCGATCGCCGCGGTTTCGGCCCTTCGCGCGCGCGGGTGACGCTGCGCGGGATCGACGGCCACGAGACGCAAGTGAGCGTGCTGAGCTTCACCCCGGCGGACGATATCGACGGCGCGGTGCGCGCGCTGGTGTTCTTCTCCGATGCGGAAGCGCCGGAAGCGCCCGCGCCCGCGCGCGCCGACACCAGCTCGGCCGATGGGGTGTTCGCGCAGGCGCCCTTCGGCGTGGCGGTGCTGGACGGCATCGATCCTGCGTCGGCGGCGGTGCTCGATTCCAACGCGGCGCTGATGGAAATGACGCAAGGGCGCGCCACGCCAAGCGCGGCCTTTGCGGACTTGTTCGACGCATCGGAAGGCCCCGCGGCGCTGTCGCATCGTCTGCGCCAGGCGATGAACGATCCCATCGAGATCACGCTGGCGACGACCCCGCCGACGGCGGTGCATGTGAATTTGGCCCGCAACGGCGAAGGCAGGGCGCTCGCCTACATCTCCAACGTGTCGCAGCAGCGCGAACTCGAAACCCGCCTGGCGCAGTCGGAGAAGATGCGCGAGATCGGCGAACTCGCCGCGGGCGTGGCGCACGATTTCAACAATCTGCTGACCGTGGTGATGCAGACGTGCTCGACGCTGCTGCGCCGCCACCCGGTCGGCGACGCCGACTATCCGATGCTGCGCGAGATCTCCGATCACGCCGTCACCGCCAAGGAGCTTTCGGAAATGCTGCGCGCCTATGCGCGCCAGCAAACCTTCGCGCGCGAAGTGTTCGATGTCGGCGATTTCGTCGGCTCGCGCCAGGAGCTGATCCGGCGCATCGTCGGCGCTTCGATCAAGTACGAAATCCGCCACGGCCGCGATCTGCCCTATGTGAAAGTGGACAAAACCCAGCTCGAGCGCGTGCTGGTCAATCTCGCCACCAATGCGCGCGACGCGATGACGCCGAAGGGCTCGCCGATGCCCAAGGACGGCAAGCTGACGGTGCGCACGTCCGTGATCAACGCCGAGGCGGCGCGCGGGCTGGGGCACAATCCGATCGAAGACGGCGCCTATGTGCTGATCGAGGTGGAAGACACCGGTTCGGGCATCAAGTCTGAGCACGCGGCCAAGATTTTCCGCCCTTATCACTCCACCAAGGAGGCCGGCAAAGGCACCGGGCTTGGGCTCGCCACCAGTTACGGCATCATCAAGCAATCGGGCGGCTACATCTTCTTCACCTCGAAGCTGGGCGTGGGCACCACGTTCCGCATTTTCCTGCCGGCGTATGAGCCGACGGCGGAGGAACTGGAAGAGATCGCCGCCAAGGAACGCGCGCTGATCGCGCCGCCGCCGAAGGATGTTTCGGGACGCGGCAAGATATTGTTCGTGGAAGATCTGGTGCCGGTGCGGCGCGCCACCGTGCGCAATCTCAAGGATTGCGGCTATGAGGTGGAAGAGGCGGGCAACGGCGAAGAGGCGCTCGAAATCCTCTCCGCCAAGCCTGGCGCGTTCGACATCATCATTTCCGACGTATCAATGCCGGTGATGACGGGCCCTGAAATGCTCGAGGAGGCCGATCCCAAGATGATCGGCAAGGCGAAGGTGCTGTTCCTTTCGGGCTATGCGCCGGAAAGCTTCAGCCACATGCTGGAGCAATATCCCGTGCACTATATGTCAAAGCCGGTGACGATGGAGCAGCTCGTCGGGCGCGTGAAGGAATTGCTGGCCGCCTGACGGCCAGCCCTTGGCGGGGTGCTAGCCGATCCAATCTGCAATGGCGGCGGCGACGGAGGGATCGCTCTCCGTGCTGAGCGCGAAGCTTGCCATGGCGTCGAGGCCGGGATCTGCGCGCTTGTAGAAATGCTGCAGCTCCGGAAAGCGCACGGTTTCGGTTGGAAGACCCGCGCGCGCGGCGGCCAGCTGGTCGACCTGTTCGGGCGTCACGGACTGATCGCGGCCGCCCTGCACGAGTAGCGTGCGCAACGGGGCGCGTGCGATGGCTGCGCACGGATCAACCGCATCCACATCGCGGATATAGTCCAGGGCTTGGGGCGGCATCGACGCGAGGCCGGCGAGCATCGGATTGCTCCGTGCGGCGTCAGTCAACGGGCGCGCGGCGCGGATATCGGCGATGGCTTGATCGAACACGGACATGTCGCCGCCAGGCGCCATGGCGGCGGTTTGGACGCGCATGATGTCGAGGATGCGAAGTGCGGGCCCGGAGAGGCTGATGAGGCCTTCGACACCGTCGTTCTGGTCCGCGCACAGAAGCGACGCGACGAGGGCCCCTTCACTGTGGCCGGCGACAAACAGCGGCGCCGCCGGCGCGGCGCTGCGCAAGCGGCGGAGAGCGGCCCGCGCCACCACGACGCGCTCGGCAAACCGCCGGTGCGCAACGGCGGCGGTTGCGTCGAGGGTTTCGCTTCCCGTGCCAGGTCCGATCTTGGCCTGACGCATCGTAGCGATGCCGAGCGCCGCAAAGTGTTGCGCGAGATCGCGGTAGACGTGCGGGCGGACGTTCCAGGTCGGAAAGTCGCCATCGACGTCGGAGAAGAGCGAGCCGGGCAGCATCAGCACGCTGGCCTTCGGTGCGCCTACAGGGCTTGCGATGCGGCCCGGGATGCGGACGCCAGCGACCTCAACGGTTGCGTCTTCTTCGCTCATGACAGGCTCCAGGGAAAAGGCCGGGCCTGCGAGGGCGGCGGCGGCAGTGAAAAAAATTCGGCGGTTCATGAGCGCGGAAATGGGGCCGGCCCTTGGGGATGGCTCAAGCGCTTTTTTCGCCCGCGGAATCTCGGGCTGTCAGTGACGATGGATGAGAGGGCCGCGCAGATAACGCTTCAGGCGCGCCGCGATGCGAGGATCACCAAATTGCCGCCCGGGGGATAGACCACCACCCCGCCATCGGGGCTGGTGAGCAGAACAAGGTTTGGATCGCCCCGCAGCGGCGCAGCCGGGCGCGCGAGCGCGGCAGTCCGCACTCGAAAGGAGTTAACGCCTTCAAGCGTGGCCGGCTGGCCGGCACGCGGCGGCGAAGGGGCCAGAGATTGGGCCATCCCGGAATCCTTGCAGATATCCGCTCCGAGATCGTTAAGCGCCGAAACGAAAGGGGGGATGGGCCAGGCCTAGGGGTCTGGCAGCCGCTCGGGCGCGCGGATACACATCGCACGATGTTCCGCTTGTGTTCTCAGAACAAATACGGTACACACGATTCAAGTCCAACGCCGGAGGTTGGGCCCGTGGTCCAGGGCATGGACTCGACCTAGTGGGAGGCGGCAACGATGGCCAAACTGAAGCTTGTTGAGACGGATATGGAAACGGACAAGCAGAAGGCCTTGGCCGCTGCGCTGAAACAGATTGACCAGGCCTTCGGCAAGGGCTCGGTGATGCGCCTGGGCGAGAAGCCCGTGGTCGAAATCGAGGCGATCTCAACCGGCTCGCTTTCGCTGGATATCGCGCTGGGCATTGGCGGCCTGCCGAAAGGCCGCATCGTTGAGATCTACGGGCCGGAAAGCTCGGGCAAGACGACGCTGGCGCTGCATTGCATCGCGGAGGCGCAGAAATCTGGCGGGGTGTGCGCATTCGTGGACGCCGAACACGCGCTTGATCCGATCTATGCGCGCAAGCTTGGCGTCGATCTCGACGATCTGCTGGTCTCGCAGCCGGATACGGGCGAGCAGGCGCTGGAAATCACCGACACGCTGGTGCGTTCGGGCGCGGTTGACGTGCTGGTGGTGGACTCCGTCGCCGCGCTGACGCCGCGCGCGGAGATCGAAGGCGAGATGGGCGACAGCCTGCCTGGTCTGCAGGCGCGGCTGATGAGCCAGGCGCTCAGAAAGCTGACCGCGTCGATCAACAAGTCGAAAACGCTGGTGATTTTCATCAACCAGATCCGCATGAAGATCGGGGTGATGTACGGCAATCCCGAGACCACGACGGGCGGCAATGCGCTGAAATTCTATTCCTCCGTGCGGCTCGACATTCGCCGCACCGGGCAGATCAAGGAGCGTGATGAGGTCATCGGCTCCGAGACGCGGGTGAAGGTGGTCAAGAACAAGGTTGCGCCGCCGTTCAAGCAGGTTTCGTTCGACATCATTTACGGCGAGGGCGTCTCCAAGACCGGAGAGCTGATCGAACTCGGCGTGAAGGCCGGCGTGATCGACAAATCCGGCGCCTGGTACGCGTACGGCAGCCAGAAGATCGGCCAGGGCAAGGAAGCTGCGCGCCGGTTCTTGAAGGAGCACAAGAGCGTCGCGCTGGAGATTGAGGACAAGATTCGCGGCAAGGCGACTGCGGTGTCGGACGCGATGTATTCGCCTCCGACCGAGGAGGAGTCGAAGGACGCCGCGGAAGGAGAATGAGTTGAAGGTCCGGCGGGTGCGCCGGAAGTGAGTTTCGCTGGCCGGCTTGGGGCCGTGTCGCCGACCCGACCCCATGCCCTGGCCATGGCTCCGGGCCGGCCGGCGGATTAGATGAAGGCGCGCGAGGCGAAGAGCTTCGCGCGTTTTTCATTGTGGCGGCGCGGCATGGCGGCGCTTGGCGTTGTGCGCTGCAATACCTATACCCAAGCTGATTGATTGGCCCGTTCGGGGCCGCGGTTTGGGCCGACATGAGCAGCGTCAACGACATTCGCCGTCAGTTTCTGGAGTTCTTCGCCGGGCGCGATCACGCCACGCCGCCATCGGCGCCGCTGGTGCCGCAAGACGATCCGACGCTGCTGTTCGTCAATGCGGGGATGGTGCCGTTCAAGAATTACTTCACCGGGGCGGCGAGGCCCCCGTTTGCGCGCGCGGCGACGAGCCAGAAATGTGTGCGCGCCGGCGGCAAGCACAACGATCTCGACAATGTCGGCTACACCGCGCGGCATCACACGTTTTTCGAAATGCTCGGCAATTTCTCCTTCGGCGATTACTTCAAAGAGGGCGCCATTGAAGCGGCGTGGTCGCTGCTGACGAAGGATTTTGCGCTGCCCAAGCAGAAGCTGCTCGTCACGGTGTACCATGATGACGATGAGGCGGCGGGGTTCTGGAAGAAGATCGCGGGCTTGCCGGATGAAAAGATCATCCGCATCGCGACTTCGGACAATTTCTGGTCGATGGGCGATACTGGCCCGTGCGGGCCGTGCTCGGAAATCTTCTATGATCACGGGCCTTCGATTGCGGGCGGCCCGCCAGGCTCGGCCGACCAAGACGGCGATCGCTTCATCGAGATTTGGAACCTCGTGTTCATGCAGTTCGAGCAGTTCGCCGACGGCAAACGCACGGCGCTGCCCAAGCCCTCGATCGACACGGGCATGGGGTTGGAGCGCATCGCCGCAGTGCTGCAGGGCGTGCACTCCAACTACGACATCGATCTGTTCCGCACGCTCATCGCCAAATCAGAGGCGCTGACCGGTGTGAAGGCTGTAGGCGATAAAGCCGCCAGCCACCGCGTGATCGCCGATCACTTGCGTGCATCGTCCTTCCTGATCGCCGATGGCGTTACGCCCGCCAATGAGGGGCGCGGATATGTGCTGCGCCGGATCATGCGCCGCGCGATGCGTCACGCTCACATCCTGGGCGCGAAAGAGCCGCTGATGCACCGCCTGGCACCGACGCTGATTGCGGAAATGGGCGAGGCTTATCCGGAATTGCGGCGCGCCCAGCCGGTGATCGAAGCGCAATTGCACGAGGAGGAAGATCGGTTCCGCCGCACCTTGGGCAATGGCCTGAAGTTGCTGGAAGACGAGCTGAGCGTCTTGAAGAAGGGACGAAAACTCGCGGGCGAGACGGCTTTCAAGCTTTACGACACGTTCGGTTTTCCTCTTGACCTCACGCAGGATATCCTGCGTGGACGCGGGCTTGAGGTCGATACTGATGGCTTCAACGCCGCCATGGAGCGCCAGCGTGAAAAGGGGCGCGAAAGCTGGACTGGCGCGGAAGGCGCCGATGATCCCGCGCTATGGCACGCCATTCTGGAGCGCACCAAGGGCAATGAGTTCCTCGGTTACAATGCCGAGGCGGGCGAGGGAAAGGTCACGGCTCTGGTCGCGAACGGCGCGGAGGTGAAGGAGATCGC
>JAWKUY010000015.1:0-64882 GCA_041398345.1 Hyphomonadaceae bacterium
GCCGAGTTGGGGCTTCAGCACGGCGGCATGCGTGCGGGCGATGTCGATGATGGCGCTGCCGAACTTGAGCACAGTCGAGGTGTCCTCGCGTGCGTCGCCAAAAAGTGCTGGGATCTTCTCCGCAAACGGATCGAGCCCAACGCAAAGCGGCGTCGCCTTTGAGCGCACGCCCTCAATCAGCCGGTCTGCGAACGCCGCGCTCATGCCGGCGGGCCGTCGCCTGGCGCGACGCAGACAACTTGCGCCACCGCCAAATCTCGGCGCAGATCGTCGGATTCCTGCCCGTAATTGTCGGGCGTGAGCCGTGCGGCCGGTTCGCCTTCTGCATCGACCTGCTCAACCCGGAGCAGGCGCAGGATGGAAGTTGGGGCGGCGGTGTAGATGCGGCCGCGGCGCGCCGATTCAGCAATCGTGACGCCAATCACTTGGCCGTTCGCGGCCAGCGCGGGCCCACCGCTGATTCCCGCGAGGGAGCCGCGCAAGCCCGACGTGCGCCCGATTTCTGCCCAGGCGAGCACGGGCTCCTCAACATCGTAACGCCCGTGGGCAACCAGTGTTTCGCGCCCGATCAGCCGCGAATAGGCCTCGCCAGGGCGGCCCTGCGGAAAGCCTATGTGGAACGCACGCTGGCCGATCTGGAAACGCCGCTCCGAAGTATCGAGCGAGAGCGCAACCGGCGCTGCGTCGGTTTTCAGCAAAGCAAGGTCGGCGAACAGCGCGCGCTTGACCTGCGTGACGCGCGCGGCCGAGCCGCGCGAGACGATCAAGCCGACATGCTCGCAGCCATCGACGACGTGGCGCGCGGTCAGCCACCAGCCGTCCGGTGAAATGGCGAAGGCGCTGCCAAGCCCCGACGAGACCGGCCCGACTTCCACCAGCACGGCGGGATCGTATTGCGAAGGCGGCGGCAAATAGGCGCCTGCGGCGGGCGCCTCGGGGAGCGCTTCGGGCGCATCAGCGCGCTGATCGATCCTGAACAGGACGAACACCAGCACCGCGGTAACGACGATGTAGAGCAGCCAATCCGGGATCAGGCGGAACATGCGTCAGCCGGTCCGGAACAGCGCGACGTTAGGATCGGCGATGGCGCCGGAGACAATCAGAGCCAATCCAATCTTCACTGCCATCAGGAAGACGGCGGCGGCGACGTCGCCTTCGGCTATGCGCCGGGGCAACCCGCGCAAGAAGATGTCTGCGAAGCGGAAGGCGAGCAGCTGGATGAGCAACGTCACGACGCCCCAGATCAGCAGGTCCCAGAGGCCGAACGCGTGTTCCAGGCACGACGCCAGCGGAATAGCCAGGCCGACGACGACGCCGCCAAACGCGAGCGAGGCCGAGGGGTTTCCGGCGCGGATCAGCGCCAGCTCCTTGTGGGGGGTCATCAATATGTAGATGACCAGGGATGCGACGAAGAGTCCAAGCGCCACGCCGAGTTGAATGATGAAATCGGGGAAGCCCGCGACGAACGCGTTCAAGGGTGCGCTAAAGTCCATCTTTTCCCTCACCGGCCGCCAAGCGGCGTATTGGTGCCGCGCTCTGCGCTAGCGGTTCCAAGGCGAGGGCGCAAGCAATGAGGAGCAGACCAGCCCATGAGTGAACGCAAGGCGGCTTTAGTGACCGGCTCGACCAGCGGGATCGGCTTGGCGGTGGCGCAGGCGTTCGCCCGCGCCGGCATGGATGTGACCCTCAATGGGCTGGGTGACGCGAATGAAATAGAGCGCATCCGCGCCGTGCTCGCGCGCGAGACCGGCGTGCAGGTGCGCTATGACGGCGCGGACCTAACGCAAGCGAAGGCCTGCTCGGATCTTGTGGATGGCGCCGCCGCCGCCTTTGGACGCCTCGATGTGCTGGTGAACAATGCCGGCATTCAGTTTGTTTCCCCGATCGAGGATTTTCCTGTCGAACGGTACGACGCGATCATCGCGCTCAATCTATCTTCGGCTTTCCATACCATTCGCGCGGCGATGCGCGGAATGAAGGCCGCGCGCTACGGGCGCATCATCAACATCGCTTCCGCTCACGCCCATGTCGCTTCGCCGTTCAAGTCAGCCTATGTCGCTGCGAAGCACGGCGTCTTGGGGTTGACCAAGACGGTCGCATTGGAGGGCGCTGCGTTCAATGTGCGCTGCAACGCGATCTCGCCGGGCTATGTGCATACCCAACTGGTCGAGAGCCAGATTCCAGACACAATGAAAGCGCGTGGGCTCAGCCGCGAGCAAGTGATCAATGACGTGCTCCTGGCGGCGCAGCCGACCAAGCAATTCGTGAGGGTCGATGACATAGCCGGGCTGGCGCTGTTTCTGCTATCGCCCGCGGCCGATCAGATCAATGGCGCGGCCCTTAGCGTGGATGGGGGTTGGACGGCGCAGTGAAGGCGCTTCGCTAACCATTCCCTAACCGCGGCGGGCGCACATGAGGCGCCATGCGTGTTTTGGCGCGCCTCCTTTTCATTGCGGCGTTCGCTGGAATTGCAGCGCCGGGACCTGCGTTCGCCTCTGGCGAGCAGCGTGCGCCCGCAACGCGCCAGGAACGGCTCACCTCCGCCGAGAGCTACGTGCCGATGCCCACATTGGCCGCCAGCGTGATCCAGCGCTACACGACGAGCGGCACGCTGGTGGTCGATATGGGGCTCGACATCCCGGACGCAGCGCTGCGACGTCGCGCCCAGCTGAACGGTCCGCGGCTGCGCGACGCGCTGCGCACGGCGCTCTCGACCTACGCCAGCACGTTCTATCGCGATCGCACGCCGCCTAATCCAACGGAACTGACGCGTCAGCTGCAGCTCGCCGTGGATCACACGCTGGGCGCGTCAGGCGCGCGTGTCCTGCTGGCGAACATCATCTATCAGCGTCAGCAATAGAATGCTCAGCCGCCGCGGCAGGCGATCGGCATGATGTGGCGCGCCGCGCCGGTCATGGGCAGGGTGCGGTACACTTGGCGAGGCTCATCGCGGGCGATGACTGCATCGCCCGATCCCATGATCTGGCGCTCGACGATAACGAACGTTTCATCGGCGCAGTTGAAGCGATAATGCATGCGCTCGACATCATATCGCACCACGCGGTTCGTGGTCTCGTCGCTTGCGTCCCATGCTTGCGGGCGCCCGTATCGCACCTGCAGCCAGATGTCCGCCAGGCCGTTCTCGCGGGTGATCGTACGTTGATTGAAGTGAATCGTACCGCCGTCGTTGGTGCGCAGCACCAGAAGCCAATCAGGCATGTCGCGAGTGGTGGCGAGCACGACGGGGCCGTTTCCGCCGTCGTGAGGCGCGGCAGGGGCGGAGGGACGCCCGCACGCTGCGAGGGTGCAAAGCAAGACGAAAGCGAGAACACGCATGGAGGCAAACATATTCGTAATTTGGGCTAGCGTGCGGCGGCTGCAAGTCACATCGCCGAGATGCCGCCATCGACCTTGAGTTCGGCTCCGGTGACGAACCGGCTTTCGTCGGAAAGCAGGTAGAGCGCCGCCTGAGCGATCTCCTCGGGCTTGCCAATGCGGCCGAGCGGAACCTGGCGGGCCAGTTTGGCCTCTGCTTCTTCTTTGCCGAACATGGAGCGGATGGGGTCGAGGATGGGTGTGTCGACAAAGGTGGGGTGGATGGAATTGGAGCGGACATCGAGGCCCTTCTTGGCGCAGTAGAGGGCGATGTTCTTCGACAATAGCCAAACCGCAGCTTTGCTGGCGTTGTAGCCGGGAGAGGTGTGGTTGGCGATCAGACCGGCAATCGAGGAGATGTTGACGATCGAGGCTGGCTGGTTCTTGGCCAGGTATTTGATGGCGTGCTTGGCGCCGAGGAACACCGAGTCGACATTGACGCTCATCAGCCGCCGGAAGCCCTCAAGCGACAATTCCTCGATGCCGCCCTCGCGGCTTGAAATGCCGGCATTGTTGACGAGACCCGAAATGCCGCCCATCGCCGCATTCGCACCCTCGAGCGCGGCGATCCACTGACCTTCGTCGGTGACGTCAAGTTCGTAAGCGAAGGCGGTTCCGGCGCCATGCCCGGCGTCGAGATCTTCGGCGAGTTTTTGCGCGCCGGTGAAGTTGATGTCGGCCAGCGCGACCTTTGCGCCTTCGGCGGCGAGCCCCGCCGCCATAGCCGCACCCAGGCCCTGGGCTGCTCCCGTGATGAACACCTTCTTTCCGGCAACGCGGCCCATCTTGCCCTCCCTCAATCGCGCGCAGCTTGATCGATGAAATGAGCGAGCGCGACATCTTTTTCGGTGACGCCGCCGGCATCGTGGGTGGAGAGGGTGATTTCGACGCGATTGTAGACGTTGAACCATTCAGGGTGATGGTCGTTGCGCTCAGCGTAGAGCGCCACGCGGGTCATGAAGGCAAAGGCGGCGTTGAAGTCGGCGAAGCGAAATTCCTTGGCGACAGCGTCTCGGCCTTCGGCCTGGCGCCAACCTTGAAGGCGGGCCAGGGCGGTCGCGGCGCCGATTTTTGCCAGTGACATTGGCGATCTCCTACCGCGCGAGCATGCCCGGTTAGGACCCGCACGCCCATGCTGCGAGCGCGAAGGTCACTTTGATGGGCGCATCTGCCGCAGCGGCCTTGCAGCGCGGATGAAGAGCCCGGTAAGGTCCGCGCCGATTTGGGGGCGCCCCTGCGCCTCGGGGAGGATCAACCCATGGCGGGCCGTCTGTATGCGCGAAAACCAGTCGCGCACGTTCAAAAGGAATTCCAGACCGGGGAGCTCAAGCGAACGCTGGGCCCCATCGGTCTGATCAGCCTCGGCGTCGGATGCATTATCGGGGCTGGCATCTTTGTTATTACCGGCACGGCGGCGGCGAGCTTCGCCGGCCCCGCGGTCATTATTTCGTTCGTGATCTCAGGCCTCGCCTGCGTATTTGCGGCGCTCTGCTATGCGGAGCTGGCCGCGACGATGCCGGTCCCCGGTTCTGCCTACACCTACGCTTACGTCACTCTCGGCGAAGTATTCGCCTGGACCATGGGGTGGCTGCTGCTCTTGGAATATGGCGTGGCTGCGTCAACGGTGGCGGCCGGCTGGACAGGGTATGTCGTCAGCCTGCTGCGCGATTTCGGCATATTCATCCCTGACATGCTGGCGCAGTCGACCATGCAGTTCCAGGATGGGGTGCTGCAGGTGACGCCTAGCATGAACCTTGTCGGCGCCGTTGGCATTCTGGCGGTGACGATGCTGCTGGTTCTGGGCGTCTCGGAATCTGCTTCGGTCAACAACATCATCGTGTTCATCAAGATGACAGTGCTGCTGGCCTTCATCATCATTGGCGCGTCGTATGTGAACCCGGAGAACTGGAAGCCGTTCATCCCCGAGAATGAAGGCGGATTCTCTTACGGCTGGCCCGGCATATTCAGGGCCGCGTCACTTGTCTTCTTTGCTTATGTCGGCTTCGAGGCTGTCTCCACCGCAGCGGGTGAAGCAAAAAATCCTCAACGCGATTTGCCAATTGGCATCCTTGGCTCGCTGCTGATTGTCACCATTTTGTACATGGCGACTTCTGCGGTCATGACCGGCATCGTGCCGTTCCGCGAACTGGCCGTGCCGGAACCAATCGCCATTGCAGTTGACCGCATGAACCCGCCATGGGCCATCGTTCCGTGGCCGTTCAACGAAGCGGGCACGCTCAATATCTTCTCACTCGCGATCAAGATCGGCGCCTTCACCGGGCTGTCTTCGGTAATGCTCGTGCTGATGTTTGGCCAGACGCGCGTTTTCTATCAGATGGCGCGGGACGGGTTGATTTGGAAAGTGTTCAGCGTAGTGAACCCGCGCTTCAAAACACCCGCTACGGGCACGCTGCTGCTTGGCATTATTATCGCAGTCGCTGCGGCAATCTTGCCCCTGGGCGTCCTGGGCGATTTGGTGAGCTTGGGCACGGCCATGGCGTTCGCAATCGTGTGCATCAGCGTCATGTATCTGCGTGGGCATGAGCCGAACCTGCCGCGCCCGTTCAAGGTGCCGTTCTATCCGCTGACGCCCATCCTCGGCATCATCATGTGCATCATCTTCATGATGGGGCCGATCATCATCGACATCGTGTCGAAGGGCATCGGCGTGGACATCCTCGGCAACCTCGTCGGTTCGCCCGATCCCAACTTCCACACCGATCCTGTCGCGCTCGGCATCTTGGTGACCTACATCATCATCGGCGCGCTGATTTACTGGCTCTATGGCTACGGACACTCGCGCCTTGGGCGCGGTGAAGGTCCGCCATCGACGCCGCCTGCCGAACCGCCCGGCGACCCGATGACGCCAAGCGGAACTCACACCGGGTAGCGTCTGAAGACGCGCGAACTCGGAGGGGCGCAGCTTCGGCTGCGCCCCTTTTGTTCAGAGCGCCGGCGCGGCCCAGCCACGCCGTGTGCAGGCCGCCAGGACGGTGTTGCGCAGGAGGCAGGCGATGGTCATCGGCCCGACCCCGCCTGGAGACGGGCTGACGGCGGCGGCGACTTCCAGTGCTTCGGCGAAGCGCACGTCGCCGACGAGTTTGGTTTTGCCCTCGCCCTTTTCAGGCGCAGGCACGCGATTGGTGCCGACGTCAATGACGATAGCGCCGGGGCGGATCCAATCCCCGCGCACCATCTCTGGTCGCCCTACGGCGGCGACCAGAATATCGGCGCCCCGGCAGACCATTTTGAGGTCGCGCGTCTTTGAGTGCGCAATGGTGACGGTGGCGTTCTGCTCCAGGAACAGAAGCGCGGCCGGTTTGCCGACCAGGATCGAGCGCCCAATGACCACGACATTGGCGCCGCTGAGATCGGGGCGCTCGGTCTTCGCCAGAATCACGCAGCCGACCGGCGTGCAGGGCCGGAGGCCCGGCTTGCCGAGCACCAGCTTGCCCGCGCTCAGTTCGGTGAGGCCATCGACGTCCTTCATCGGATCGATGACGGCGAGCACGTTGGCTTCCCTGATGTGCTTGGGCAGCGGCAATTGCACGAGAATGCCATCTACATCCGGGTCGCGCGAAAGCGCGTCAACACGTGAGATCAAATCGGCCTCCGTCGTTTCGGCCGGCAAGCGCACCTCAACCGAACGCATGCCGGCTTCGGCGGTCATTTTCACTTTCGAATTCACGTAGACGTGGCTGGCTGGGTCGTCGCCCACCAGTACGACCGCGAGGGCGGGTTGGCCGGGCAGCTCTCGCACCGCCGCCGCCACATCGGCGCGCACGGCCGCGGCTATGGCTTTTCCGTCAATGCTGCGTGCTGTCATCGTTTCCCCTCGAACTGCGCCACAAACGCCGCGATTTCCGCATCGCTGGCGCCATCAATCTCCAAAGTCTTCAGCCGCGCTGTGTGGCCGCGCGTTACGCTGACTTTGCTCTTCGCCACGCCGAAGGATTTTGCAACGAGCGCCTCGAGCGCAGCGTTGGCTTTGCCATCCTCCGGCGCTGCGCGCACGCGGGCCCTGAGATAGGATTGGCCGCTGGCGTCCGTGGCGCGCCCATCGAGGCGGTCGGCGCCGCCAGAAGGCGTCAGGCGCACCAGAAGCCGGCTCAGAGAATGGGCCCTCTGCCTGTCAGCACGCCTGCAAGCCAAGGCAGCATTTCGCGCAGCAGTTGGATGCCCAGCAGCAGAACCAGCACCGACAGATCGACCCCGGCGATTGGGGGGATGAGCCGGCGCAGCGGGCGCAGGATCGGATCGGTCAGGCGGCGGCAGAACTCATACACCGAATGCACGAAGGCATTGCGGCGCCCGACAATGTCAAAGGCGTAAAGCCATGAAATTACGACGTAGACGATCAGCACCACGACCACGAGGCCGAGCAAGGTGTCGATCAACCTGAACAGGATCGAAATGAGGCCGCCTGAATACATGGGTGAGCGTCTAGACTGTACGGGATGGATTCGGCAACAGCGGCGCCCGGCAGGGCCGTTGACGCTGGGCCGGGGCCGGCCCTATATCGCGGCTCCCTGTGGAGCGGGCCCGTAGCTCAGCTGGGAGAGCGCCGCGTTCGCAATGCGGAGGTCAGGAGTTCGATCCTCCTCGGGTCCACCATCAGCTTGCTTGATGGCATTGGAATTTTTCAAAGCCCCCCTGACTCAACCGTCAGACCTTATTTTGGCGCCGCCGCCTGTGCTGTCCGGGAAAGCGGCGGCAAATCGCACCCCGAGGCCGAGATTTATCAACCGGCCAGTGAGGCGGCCTCAGGGCGTTATCGTCTCAACGGGCAGGCCAAGGCGGGCAAGCTGAGGGCGTATCGAGGCGGCGTCGCCGACCACGACCCAGGTGAACTGGGTGGGATCGAGCGCCGCCCTGGCGGCGGCGTCAAGATCGGCGGCGCTCATGGCGCGGTAGCGGCCGGCAACCGTCTCCCAATACGCATCGGGCCGGTGGTAAAGATCGTTGCCGCGCAGCGCCCCTAAGATGCTGGAAGCGGTCTCGAAGCTGCCGGGAAGCTGACGAATATTGCCATTGATGGTGCGTGTATGCTCGGCCGGTGTCGTTCTGTCCGTGGTGCGGAACGCGTTGAAGAGCTCCATCATCACGCGAACCGAGTCGCCCGTGCGGTCGGCTTGCACGGGTGCGTTGATGATGTAGGGCAGCCGGCCCTCGCGCAATTGCAGAACGCCGCTAAGCCCATAGGACCAGCCGCGCCGTTCGCGGATGTCGGTATTGATGCGCGAGAGGAAGCCCCCGCCAATGACCTCATTGGCGGCGGCGAGCGTCAGCGTGTCGTCGGACCCCGAAAGCGCCAGCACGGCGCCAGCATAGATGACCGATTGTGGCGATTGGGGGCGATCGACAATGACGATGCGCGAGCGCGGCGCAGGGATCGGGACGGAGAAGTTCTTTCGGCCGGCTTCGCCTAAGCCGCGCCAGGCGCCGAAGCGCGCTTCAAGGAGCGGCGCGATCTCTTCCAGGGGGCGGTCAGAAACGACGAAGAAGCGCGCCGTTTCGGGGCGCACCCAGCGCGCATGGAAGGCGCGCAGCGCTGCAGCGTCGAGCGCGCGCACCGAACCCTCCGCACCCAGGCCCGACGGCGGGCGCCCGTAAGGATGGGCTTCGCCATAAAGCAGGCGCGGCAGGACGCGCTGGGCCATGCCCAGAGGCTGTGCGGATTCGGCGGCGATGGCGGCGAGTTGCTGATCGCGCAGCCGGGCGACTTCGTCTTCCGCGAAGGTTGGGCGGATCACGACATCGGCCAGGAGATCAAGCGACAAGGCCAGGTTGGCGGAAAGCGCTGTCAGCGTAACGGAGGAGCGGTCGAGTGAGCTTTGCGGCGCGATGCTTGCGCCCAGGCGTTCGCTTTCCTCAGCGAACTGCATGGCGTCGCGCGCGCCAGCGCCTGCGGTGAGTGCGGAAAGCATAAGGCGTTGCATGCCAAAGCCGCCCTCGGGGTCTGCGGCCACGCCAGCGTTGAAATCTGCGCCGACATAGGTGACTGGCACGGCGTCGCGGTGCGCATAGACGATTTCGATCCCGTTGGAGAGATGCGCGCGCGCAACATTGGGGAAGTCGAGATCAGCGATCTCGCCCAAGGGGGGCATTGGCTCGCGCGGCGTGGCATGCGCGGCGCGCTGGTCCGGCGGCGGACGGCGGGCGGCCTGGCTTTCCTCATAGGGCTCGCGTGCGCCGGGATCGACGCGAATCGACAAAACGGGGCGCGTAAGCCAGCGCGCCATGGCCGCGCGAACACTTTCGGGCGTGGCCTGCCCATAGGCCAGGAGATTGCGCCGGAAGAAGCCCGGATCATTGGCGAAGAGCGCGCCCGTCGCCAACGCGACGGTTTGGCCGCTAAACCCACCGACCTGTTCGATAGCGAGCAGGTTTTGACGCACTTCGCGCGTGGCGACGCGCTGGATTTCGTCTGCGCTCGGGCCATTGGCGACGAAGTCGGCGATGATCGCGTCGAGCCGACGCGCGACTGCGTCTGCGTCTGCGCCGGGCTTCACGTCGACCGTGATGTCGAACTGGCTGACGCGGTGAAACGGTGTGACGCCCGCTGTTACGGCGACGGCGGTCTGATCCTCGCGCACCAGCGCCTGGTCGAGGCGCGAACTGGCGAGCCCGCCCAGCACGCCGGCGGCGATGTCAAGTTCGACGAGATCGTCATCGGCAAGCGCGGGCACGACCCAGCTGCGATAGAGCCGGGTGTTGGAGACCCGGTCGTGCATCGTGAGCGATACCGGGGCCTCAAGTGTTGGCACTGAAGCTGCGGTGGGCGTGTGGGCCGGGCCGCGCGGGATGGGCCCGAAATAATGCTCGACCAGAGGGCGCGCTTCGGCCGCGTCGATGTCGCCTGTCAAAACCAGAACCGCGTTGTTGGGCCCGTAATTGTCGCGAAACCAGGCGCGGACGTCTTCAAGCGAAGCGGCGTCGAGATCGGCCATGGCTCCGATCGTGTCGTGACGATAGGGATGGCCCTCTGGATAGAGCGCTTCGAGCTGGGCGTACCCCACCATGCCGAAGGGCTGGTTGTCGCCCTGGCGCTTTTCGTTCTGGACGATGCCGCGCTGGGCGTCGAGGCGCTCTTGGGTGAGCGCGTTCAGGATGTAGCCCATGCGCTCGCTTTCAATGTAGAGCGCGCGGTCCAGCGCTGGCGTGGGCACTGTCTCGAAATAATTTGTGCGGTCGAACCAGGTGGTGCCGTTCCAATTCGTCGCGCCCAGCTCGCGCAACGGCTCGATCAGATTAGGCACATGTTCGGTGCCGTTGAAGAGCATGATGTGCTCGAAGAGGTGGGCAAAACCCGTCCGCCCTGGCGGCTCGTCCTTGGAACCGACATTGTACCAAGCCGCGATCGCGACCACAGGGGCTTTGCGGTCCTCATGGACGAGTACGGTGAGCCCGTTATCGAGTACAAACCGCTCATAGGGAACATCGACTCCCGCCATGAGCGCGGCGACGCTAGCGGGCTGAGGCGGCGCCGGTGATTGCGTGGAGCTGGTCGCGCAGGCGGAAAGTGCGAGCACGGCCAGGCAGGCGGCAAAATGTGTCTTCATGGGCCCTCAGCCTCTCCGGATTCCGCAGCACAACATGTCTGACCCAGGCGGGAAAGGCTCGCAGCGATGACCACGCAAACTAACGGGATGAATAACCGGTAGGCAACCTGACCCAACTGGCGGTGAGTCGAGGCAAATCCTCGGGTCCGCCAATTTGCCGGAACGGTTGCGCGGGATTGCCGTCTATTCGAAACTACTAAACTAGAGTAATGTGTTTGGCATGCCGCAGGCACCAGCGAAATCGCGCAAGAAAGCACCCGGCCGCAAAACCGGCGGTGCGCCTGTCGAGCAATTGGAGCCCCGCGCCGGCGAAGCGGCCAGGTTGCTCAAATTGCTGGCCAGCGAACAACGGCTCACGGTGTTGTGCCGGCTGAGCGCTGCTGAGATGTCGGTCGGCGAATTGGGCGCGCACGTGAAGCTCAGCCAGTCGGCATTGTCCCAGCACTTGGCGAAGCTGCGCGCTGACGGACTGGTGGCGACGCGCCGCGATGCGCAGACGATTTATTATCGCCTTGCCGATCCCGCCGCGGAGCGCCTCATCGGCGTCTTGTGCGAACTCTACGGCGGCCACGCTGAGGATTAGCGCGCGGCGCTATTTGAACGCGCATCCGGGGCTCACGCCCAGCGCTTTGAAAACCATGGCGGCAGGGCAGAAGCCCGTGAACGCCGCCTGAAGCATGTTGGCGCCGGCGAAGACTGTGAGCCAAGCCCAGGCGGGATGCACGAAATGGGCAAGCGCCAAACTTGTCAGGACCACAAAGCCGGCAAACGCCATCACGGCGCGGTCGAGCGTCATACAGATCTCCTGCTGGATCGAATCCAATTCGTCAGTGCTTCGGAGGTCATCAACCCGGCTTGCTGGGCGATGGGCTTGCCGTCTTCGAACAGGAAGAGCGCGGGAATGCCGCGCACGCCCAGCTTTGCGGGCGTCTGGCACTCGTCGGCGTTCATTTTGAGAAACACCGCCTTTCCCTTCAGCTGCTGTGCGGCGGCTGCGAAATGCGGCGCCATCATCCGGCAGGGGCCGCACCACGGCGCCCAGATATCGACGGCGACCGGGCCCTTGGTGAGCGCCACGTGGCGCGCGCATGCGGCGTCATCGACATCGATTGGCGCGCCAGTGAAGAGCGGCGCCTTGCACTGCCCGCATATGGCGCCGGCGGCGTCCCGCCCCGCAGCGATGCGGTTGCCGGCGCCACAGGATTGGCAGACGGCCTGCTTGAGACCATCCATGGCTATGCCTCCGGCTTCACCTTTTTGATGCCAAGGGTTTCCATGAACAGTTTCTCGTAGAACGGCTCGGACTTGCCCTTCCGCACCTTGCCAAGAAAGTATTTTTCGAAGGCTTCTTTCGCAACGTGCACCCACTTGCCGTCCGATGACCAATTGACGTTGCGGGGCGGAATCTGTGGTTGCGCGACGAAGGCGACGCCGCCGTCGCCAAAATCGGCGAGGCACACCGCGTTCCATGTCGCCTCGGCGTTGGCGGTCTTGCCCCGGACGAGGGCGGCGATGTTGTCGGCCGTGGCGGTGACCATGGATTCGATCATGAATCCAGTTTTCGGCACGCCGACTGGAACAGGGGTCTTGCCCGTGGGTGGTATCGCGACGGTCACGCCGATGCTGAAAATATTTTGGAAGGCGGGGTTGCGCTGGTTTTTGTCGATCAGCACGAAGCCCCGCGGATTGGTGAGCCCTTCTACGCCTCGGATGGCGCTGACGCCGCGAAACGCCGGCAACATCATGGAGAAGGCGAAGGGAAGATCGTGCGCGCCCTTGACGGCGCCGTCCTCGCCGACCTCTTCGACATGCATCATGCCGGGGTCGATCGACGTTACGCGGGCGTTGGTGATCCACTTGATGTGGCGGTTGCGCATCTCGCTTTCCAGGAGCCCCTTGGTGTCGCCGACGCCATCAAGGCCGAGATGCCCAATGTAGGGTTCGGACGTCACGAAGGTCATCGGCACGCGATCGCGGACCCGCCGGCGCCGGAGTTCGGTGTCGAGGATCATCGCGAATTCGTAGGCAGGTCCGAAGCAACTCGCGCCTTGCACGGCGCCAACGACAATCGGGCCTGGATTGGCGCAGAATGCGTCGAACGCGGCGGCGGCCTTCACCGCATGATCGACGTGACAAATCGATTGCGTGTTCGCGTCGGGGCCCAGGCCGGGAATTTCATCGAAGGCGAGTTCGGGGCCAGTTGCGATGACCAGGAAATCGTACGGGACGGAGCGGCCGTCATCGAGTTCGACGCTGTTGCCGGCGGCATGCACCTGCTTTGCGCCAACGCCGATAAAGTTGATCTTTCGGCGCTTCATCACCGCGGGCAGATCGACTTCGATCGCCTTGCGCTTGCGCCAGCTCACTGCGACCCACGGGTTGGACGGCACGAAGTGATACACATCGCCTTTGGAGATCAGGGTCACCTTGTCCTTGGACCGCACTTTGCTCCTGATTTCGTAGGCGGCGATCACGCCGCCAAGGCCTGCGCCCAACACCACGATTTCGGCCATCGTTTCCTCCGTTTTCCCGGGGCGGGCCCGGTTTGGCTTGACCTTATATAAGACAATATGTATATGCGCAAGTATGAATATACAAAGCGCCCTGCCGGACGACCGGGCCGAGGAGGCGAGCCGCCTGCTGAAGGCCATCGCCAGTCCTCGCCGCCTCATGATCACCTGCCGCCTGGCCCAGGGGGAGGAGACCGTTGGCGACCTGGCCACATCGTTGGGGGTGCGCGAGACGGTGGTCTCTCAGCACTTGGCTGTGCTGCGCCGCGAGCGCCTGGTGAGCACCCGGCGTGAGGGTCAGTCGGTCTTTTATGCGCTGCGAAGCGAGGCGGTCAGAGAGGTTATCGCGGCGCTGGCGGCCGGGGGCCGCTGCCGGGGCGCGCGCGTTGGGCAAATTGATTAGCCGGGGCAGGTCAGATGAAGGCATCTTCTCGTACACTGGCGCGATCTGGGTCGCACAATTTCAGGCAGGCAGCCGCGTGGTTTTCGCTGACGGTCGCAACCGCTTTGGTGCTGGGCGGGTGCGGCCGGACGGCTGAGCAACCGCCAGCGGAAATCTCTCCGCCCGCAAACCTGTTGACTGTCGAGGAGCGGGTGGCGCCGGACTATAAGGCGGTCGCCGCAGTCCTGACAAATCGTGACGTAGGTGATGCGCGCGCCCGCATCGGCGGCACGCTGCAGCGCCTGCTGGTGCGCGAGGGGCAGGAGGTGCGTCGCGGTCAGCTTGTGGCCGTCATCACCGATCAAAGTCTTTCGCTCGAAGCGCAGGCCGGCGGCGCAAGCGTCGCCGCCGCTGAAGCCGCCGCTGAGCGGGCGCGGGCGGATTTACAGCGAGCGCAGGTTTTGTTCGAGCGCGGTTTCTATTCGCAGGCGCGCATGGATGCGGTGCAAGCCGAGGCCCGTGGCGCGGAAGCGCAGCTGCGCGCGGCGCGCGCGCAGGCCGGCGCGATGAGCGCGGTGGCCAATCAGGGGCGCGTCTATGCGCCCGCCGACGGCCGCGTTACGCGTGCGCCGGCCCCGCAGGGCGCGGTGGTGCTGCCCGGAGACGTGGTTGTCGCAATCTCAACCGGCGCGCGGGTTTTGCGCATCGAGCTGCCCGAAGGCGAGGCGGGCTTTCTCCATGAAGGGCAAGAAATCCGGATCCTGAGTGAGGGAGACGATGCCGTGCGCACAGCGCGCGTGAGACAGGTTTACCCCGCCATCATCAACGGGCAGGTGACAGCCGATCTCGATGCAGGGACGCTCGATGGCGAGTTCGTAGGCGCGCGCGTGCGTGTGTTGGCGCCGGTTGGAGAGCGGCGCGCCTTCGTGGTGCCCGCCAATTACATCGCCACGCGTTTTGGGGTGGACTATGTGAGACTCTGGCGCGACGGCGCCGAGATTGAAGCGCCGATTCAGCGAGGCAGTCCCTTGCCGACCGAGGACATCGCTGACGGCGTTGAGGTCTTGTCGGGTCTGCGCCAAGGCGATCAAATCCTGCCGGCGGGAGCGCCCTCATGAAGCTCGGCCTTTCTGGAGCGATGACAAAGGCGGCCATCCGCTCGCCGTTGACGCCGCTCTTTCTGTTTACGGCGCTGGCGCTGGGTTTGCTCGCACTCTTCACCATCCCACGCGAAGAAGAGCCGCAGATCAGCGTGCCGCTCGTCGACATCATGGTGCGCGCCGATGGTTTGCGTGCGCCGGACGCCGTCGAGCTGGTGACCAAGCCGCTTGAGACAATTATCAAGGGCATCGACGGCGTCGAGCACGTTTACAGTCAGACCCAGGACGACTCGGTGCTGGTCACCGCCCGCTTTGCGGTCGGCACCGACCCTGACGACGCAATTGTGCGCATTCACGAAGAAGTACGCGCGAACTACAACCGCATCCCTGTTGGGATTCCGGAGCCTCAGATCGTGGCGCGCGGGATCAGCGACGTGCCGATCGCGGTGATTACGCTGTCGCCAGACGCTGAGGCGGCGGATCGTTGGACAGATCAATCGCTCTATCTCCTGGCCGATGCGCTTCAGAGCGAACTGATGAAGGTGCAGGATGTCGGCCTGTCGTTCATAGTCGGCGGGCGACCGCAGGAAATCCGGGTCGCGCCCGATCCTGGCCGGCTCGCGCTGTTTGGCGTTCCGCTGAGTTCGGTGATCGACGCTGTGCGCAACGCCAATCGCTCGTTTCCCGTTGGTGATTTGCGCGGGCGCAGCGAGACCTGGTCCACGGTGGTGGGGCGGACGCTCGACGATCCCAGCGACATCGGCCTGCTCACCCTGCGCGCCGCCGATGGCCGCACCGTCTATTTGCGCGATGTCGCCGAGGTGAGCATGGGCGCGCGCGAGGATCAGGCCCGCGTCTGGCGCTTCACGCGCGGCGGCGATCAAAGCCGCATGGCGCCAGCCGTGAGTTTGGCCATCGCCAAGCGAGATGGGGCGAACGCCGTCGTTGTTTCGCAAGCCATTGAGCGGCGCCTGCATCAGCTTGAGGGCAGCCTGATCCCCGAAGGCGTGACCGCCGCTGTCACGCGCAATTACGGCGAAACCGCCAACGAGAAAGCCAACGAGCTGCTGTTCCACCTGGGCTTGGCGACGCTCTCGATCGTTGTGCTGATTGCCTTCACCATCGGCGTACGGGAGGCGATGGTGACGGCGTTCGTCATCCCGACGACAATTCTGCTGACACTGTTCGCATCCAATCTGATGGGTTACACGATCAATCGCGTCAGCCTGTTCGCGCTGATCTTCTCCATCGGGATTTTGGTGGACGACGCGATCGTCGTCATCGAGAACATCGCGCGCCATTGGGCGATGCGCGATGGCCGCACCCGCGATGAGGCGGCGATCGAGGCTGTCGCCGAAGTCGGCAATCCTACCATCATCGCCACACTGACGGTGATCGCGGCGCTGCTGCCGATGATGTTTGTCTCCGGCCTGATGGGCCCCTACATGGCGCCCATTCCCGCCAACGCTTCGGCGGCGATGCTGTTTTCGTTTTTTGTCGCCGTTGTGCTCGCGCCGTGGCTGATGGTGCGCCTGGCGCGCAAGGCGCTCGCAAGCGGCCCTGCGGCGCACGGCCATGACGAAGGCGTGCTCGGCCGGCTCTACCGGCGGGCGGCGGCGCCGATCATCCGTTCGCGCAAATCGGCCCGCACTTTCCTTGTCAGCATTGGCGTCGCAACCTTGGCGGCCTGCGCGCTCTTCGCCACCGGCACGGTGCGCGTGAAGCTGCTGCCCTTTGACAACAAGTCGGAGGTGCAGGTGGTTGTCGATCTGCCCGAAGGCGCGTCCTTGGAAAGCACGGAGCGCGTGCTGATAGAGGCCGCGCAGATCGTTCAGCAGATACCCGAAGTGGTTTCGGTTGACGCCTATGCCGGCACGGCGGCGCCGTTCAACTTCAACGGTCTAGTGCGCCACTACTATCTGCGCGCCCGGCCTGAGCTCGGCGATTTGCAGGTGACGCTTGCCCCGCGTAGCGCGCGCCACCGCGCAAGCCACGCGATTGCTTTGGATATGCGCGAAAGCCTGCAGCGCTTGGCGACACCGGAGGGGACGGTCGTGCGCGTGGTCGAAGTGCCGCCGGGCCCGCCGGTTATCTCCACGCTTCTCGCCGAAATCTACGGGCCGGACGCGGAAACCCGCCGCGCAGTCGCCGGCGAAGTGCGGCGGATATTCCAAGAGGTGCCTTACATCGTCGATGTCGATGACAGTTTTGGCGAGCCGCGCCCCCGGATGCGGCTGCTGCCGGATCGCGCGCAGCTGGAATATTTCGGTCTGGCCGAACAGCAGATCATGGATTCGGTCGCCGCGACGCTGGAGGATCAGGTCGTAGGTTATTCTCACCGCGGCGGCGGCCGCAACCCCATCGAGATTGCGGTGCGCTTGCCGCAATCGGCGCGGTCGTGGTCGCGGGATCTGGCATCGATGCCGGTCGCGCTCAGCGCCGATGGGCGCCGCCTCGTCGAGCTCGGAGAAGTGGTGGCGCCGCGCGAAGAACAGGGATCGTATCCGATCTTTCGCCGCGACGGTCTCTACGCGGAAATGGTCATGGCCGAACTGGCGGGCGCGTATGAAGCGCCGATCTACGGCATGATGGCGGTGGATTCCGCCATCCGTCGCCACGACTGGGGCAGTCTTCCGCGTCCCACGGTTAGCCTACATGGCCAGCCCGAGGATGAGTCTACGCCGTCGCTGCTCTGGGACGGCGAATGGGAGATCACCTACGTGACTTTCCGTGACATGGGCGCCGCGTTCCTGGTAGCGATTTTGGGCATCTACATTTTGGTTGTGGCGCAGTTTAAGAGCTTCAAGCTGCCGCTTGTCATCCTGACGCCGATTCCTTTGACCCTCATCGGCATCGTGATCGGGCATATCTTGTTCAACGCGCCGTTCACAGCGACGTCGATGATCGGTTTCATCGCGCTCGCCGGGATCATCGTGCGCAATTCGATTTTGCTCGTCGATTTTGTCCGGCACGCACAAGCAGAGGGCAAGCCGTTGCGCGAGGTCCTCCTGGAGGCGGGCGCGATCAGGTTCAAGCCGATCTTGCTCACGGCCGTGGCGGCGATGATCGGCGCGGGCGTCATTCTGTTCGACCCCATCTTTCAGGGTTTGGCGATTTCATTGCTGTTCGGCCTGGCGTCATCGACATTGCTGACGGTTTTAGTGATCCCGGCCATCTACATTGTGATGCGTGACGATGGCCGCCCGCTGAACAAGGCGCCGGGCGGGGCAGCGCCGTTGGCGCTTCGCGCGGCGGAATAGAGCGATTAGTTCGCCCAGAAGATTTCAGCCGGCGCAGCTGCGAGCAGGGCTGCGATAGGGGCGGACATGCACTGGGCCGCCTCAAGCGCCGCGCGCTTCTCCGCGCCTGCGATCAGCAACAGCGCGCGCTTGGCTTTGGCAACCGCAGCACGCGTTAGCGTGAGGCGCTCTGGCGAGCCCGCAGCCCCCGGCGCGCGTACGCCAATCACCGTGCGCGCACTTTCAGGATCGAGCGCGGCAGCGAGATCTGGCGAATGCGGGAACCAGGATGCGGTGTGGCCGTCCGCCCCCATGCCCATCACGGCGACATCGATGGCATGGCCCGCATAGCGCGCATCAGCCTTGGTGGCGGCGTCCTCGAGGGTGACGTCAGGCGCATACAACGGCAGCAGCCTTGCGCCCGCCGCCAGCGCCGGCGCCAGGGCCCGACGCAGCATGCCTTCGTTGGATGCGTCATCGCTTGGAGGAACCCAGCGTTCGTCTGCGAGCAAGAACGTGATGCGTGGCCAATCGAGCGGCATATCAGCGAGCGCGTGATATGCGGGGGCCGGTGTCGAGCCGCCGGAAAGGGCTGCGCAGGCCTGCCCGCGTTGCTCAACCGCGCCGGCCAACGCGTCCGCAATGTATTGCGCCGCTGCGGCCACCAGCGCTTCGCGGGAGGCGAAGGCGCGCAGCTGCGTCATTTGCCTTTGGCGGCGAGCGCGTTGCGCAGCGTTTCCGCGGCGCTGTCTCCCAGCGCTTTGTCGGCGAGCGCGAAGGCCGCGACGGCGCGCAAATAGCCAATCTTGTCGCCGCAGTCGTAGGTCACGCCCTCATATTCCAGGGCGTGGAAGGCTTGAGTTTGCATCAGCCGCGCCATGGCGTCGGTAAGCTGAATTTCCCCGCCAGCCCCGGCCGCCTGGCTGGCGAGCAGATCGAATATTTCGGGCCGAAGGATGTAGCGCCCGCTGATGAAGAGGTTGGAGGGCGCGTCCTCGCGTTTCGGCTTCTCGACCATGCCCTTCATCTTGATCAGCCGCCCATCGCGGCTTTCGGGGGCGATGACGCCATAAAGCTCGGGGCGGTCTGTCGGCTCGACGGCGATGATGTTGCCTCCGGTCTGGGCGTAGGCGGCGGCCATCTGCGCCAGGCACGAAGGCTGCGCCATCATCAGCATGTCTGGCAGCATCACGGCGAAGGGCTCGTCGCCGACGATGTCGCGGGCGCACCATACCGCGTGGCCGAGACCCAGGGCGCCCTGCTGGCGGACGAAACTCATCGCGCCGGGGGCCTGGATCGTGGCCTCCAATTCCCTGACCAGCTCAGTCTTTCCCTTGGCCGCCAAGGTTACTTCGAGTTCATATGCGCGATCGAAATAGTCCTCGATGGCCCCTTTGTTGCGGCCGGTGACGAAGATGATGTGCTCGATCCCGGCGGCCAGCGCCTCATCGACCACGTATTGGATTGCCGGCCGATCGAAGACCGGCAACATTTCCTTAGGGATAGCTTTGGTGGCGGGCAGCACGCGGGTGCCGAAGCCGGCGACCGGAAGCACGGCTTTCCGTAGCGGTTTCCGTTGGGTTGGAGCGCTAGCCATAGTGGTTCTCTTTCTGCGCCGCAGCACGACTGACTGCGCCGAGCTTAGAGCCGATGCAGGGCTGCATCGCAACAACATCTAAGCGCGGGATTCGGCTTGAATTCAGGTTTTTCGATTACGATGTGAAGCAGGCCGCAGAAGACGGCGATGGTGAGGGCCCTAGGGGACGTGACGACAGTCACGGACAACTCTCTTCGGCGCCGCAAAACTAGCAATTGCCATTCAGGCAACCTTTTGTTAACTGACCGCCGCCGGTCCGGGAGTTTTCCACAGATGTCGCCCTCTCATATCAAAGCCACCATTCGCATGGTCGTCGGCAGCTTCGCCGCAGGTGCGGGCGCGATGGTGCTTGTAGGGCTCGTGGGGCCGGTCGCGCTGCAGAGCGGGCTGAGCGTGCGCGATGCGTTTGGGGCGTCGCTCGAGCAGGAAGCGCCGCTGATTGAGCCTTTGGACGTGGCTGCGATCCAGGCCCAGTTGGCTGATGCTGATCGCACGATGGTCGCCATGCGCGAAACCACTGCGGACAATGTCGCGCGGCTCGACGCGCTGGCCAACCGCTAGTCTGCGATCACAAGATCGACTGACCGGTTGATCGCCAATCCTTCAAGAATGCATCGAGGCCGGCCTCCGTGAGGACGTGCTTGTAGAGGCTTTTGAAAACGGCCGGCGGAATTGTCGCGCAATCGGCCCCGGCGATCGCGGCGTCGCGAACGTGCGCGGCTGAGCGAATGGAGGCCGCAAGAATCTGGGTCTGGAAGTCGTAATTGTCATAAATGGCGCGGATTTCGCGGATCAAGCCCATCCCATCCTGTCCGTTGTCGTCCAGGCGGCCAAGGAACGGCGAAATGAAAGTGGCGCCCGCCTTCGCGGCGAGGAGCGCCTGCACAGCGGAAAAGCACAGCGTCACATTGGTGGGATGGCCTTCTTCTTCCAGCACCTTGCAGGCGCGCAGACCATCGGGCGTCAGCGGCAATTCTAACTCACATGATGTTTGCGGCCACCTCGCGCAGCTTGCGGCCCTCTTTCAGCATCGTGTCGCAGTCTTGGGCCACCACCTCAGCGCTGACCGGGCCGGGCACCGCCGCACAGATTTCGCGCAGGGTTTCGAAGAAGTCGCGACCTGCCTTGGCGACAAGGGAGGGGTTTGTGGTGACCCCGTCCACCAGACCCGTCTGGGCCAGGTTTTTCAGTTCCGCCGCATCGGCGCTGTCGATGAAAATCTGCATCTGGGGCTCCCGCACCGCCATGCCAGGCGGTGCGTTCCGCTGTTAGCCGACTGATAGCGCCAGGCAAAGCGCCCGAATCGGCGCTAAAGGAGGCGCATGAGCAAAAGCGATCTGATTGAGGACGCGCCGGCGAGAGAACTCGCCAACGCCGTCCGCGCCCTGGCCATGGATGCGGTGGAGCAGGCCAAGTGTGGCCACCCCGGCATGCCCATGGGCATGGCCGATGCTGCGACCGTGCTGTTTACGCGCTTCCTAAAGTTTGACGCCTCCGCACCGAACTGGCCGGACCGGGACCGGTTCGTTCTTTCCGCCGGCCACGGCTCGATGCTGCTCTATGCGCTCTTGCACCTCACCGGCTACGCCGACATGCCCATTGAGGAGATCAAGCGCTTCCGCCAGCTGGGTTCGAAAACGCCGGGTCATCCCGAATACGGCCACACCTCCGGCGTGGAGACCACGACCGGCCCGCTCGGGCAGGGGCTCGCCAACGCAGTTGGCATGGCGATGGCGGAAGCCCATCTCAACGCGCGCTTCGGCGATGACCTTGTCAATCACCGCACCTGGGTGATCGCTGGCGACGGCTGCCTGATGGAGGGCGTCAGCCAGGAAGCCATCGCGCTTGCCGGGCGCCAAAAGCTCAACAAGCTGATCGTGATCTGGGACGACAATTCGATTTCGATTGATGGCGCGGTCTCGCTTGCCGACGCCACCGACCAGAAGGCGCGCTTTGCCGCGAGCGGCTGGGGCGTGTTCTCGTGTGACGGCCACGACATGGGCGATGTCGCGCGCGCGCTCGAGGCGGCTGCCAAGTGCGATAGGCCGGCGCTCGTCGCCTGCAAGACCACGATCGGCTATGGCGCGCCGAAGCGGGCAGGCACCGCGAAGGCGCATGGCGAAGCGCTTGGCGCGGAAGAGCTTGCAGGCGCGAAGTCCGCGATCGGATGGACGGCCGGCCCGTTTGATATCCCACAGGCCATTGGTGATGCTTGGCGCAAGGCTGGCGCGCGTGGCGCCGGCGAGCGTGAAGCATGGAACAAGCGCCTCAAGGCCTCGCCGCATCGCGACGCGTTTGCGGCGGCGATGAGCGGCGCCAATATCGAGGCGGCCGTCGCTGCGCTCGGCATGCATGCGTCTAAGATGGCTTCCGAAAAGCCTGCGTTAGCGACGCGCGCCTCTTCCGGTGCTGCGATTGACGCCATGTTCCAGGCGTGCCCGGAATTGCTCGGCGGTTCGGCGGACCTCACCGGCTCGAACAACACGCTGGCGAAAGGTTCAAGCGACTTCATGCCAGAGAACCGGCTCGGCCGTTACGTGCGCTACGGCATCCGTGAGCACGGCATGGCCGCGGCCATGAACGGCATGGCGCTGCATGGCGGGGTGATCCCCTATGGCGGCACATTCCTGTGCTTCGCTGACTACTCGCGCCCCGCGATCCGCCTCGCCGCGCTGATGGGCATACGGGTCGTGCACGTGATGACCCACGATTCCATCGGGCTGGGCGAAGACGGGCCGACGCACCAACCGGTCGAACATCTCGCCAGCCTGCGCGCGATCCCGAACCTCTATGTGTTTCGTCCCGCCGATGCGGTGGAGGTGGCGGAGTGCTGGCAAGCGGCGCTTTTGCGCGATGACGGTCCCAGTGTGTTGGCCCTCTCCCGCCAATCCGCGCCGGCCTTGCGCGGCGAGGCGAGCGAAAATCTCTCTGTTCGCGGCGCCTACGAGTTGCTGGCGGCCGAAGGCGGCCCTTCGCGCGTGGCGATTTTCGCAACCGGGACGGAGGTTTCGCTCGCTGTGAAGGCGCGTGACCTTCTCCAGGCCGAAGGCGTGCCCACGCGTGTCGTTTCCGCGCCGTGCTTCGAAATGTTCGAATTACAGGACGACGCCTACCAGGATGCCGTTTGCGGTGACGACGACGAACTGAAGATCGGCGTCGAGGCTGCGATCGGGCAGGGCTGGTTCGAGGCGTTCGGGCTCGATGCTTTCGTCGGCATGTCCACCTTCGGGGCTTCAGCACCGGCAAAGGATCTCTATGCCCATTTCGGCATCACCACCGAAGCGATCGTCGAGACCGCCAAAGCGCTGCTTTAGAGTTTTTCAGCCAGCGCCTTCAACGCCTTCACGTCCTGAGCGCGTTCGCGCGGGAGCACGATCACAGCGTCCGCGGTTGCGATGATCACAAGATCCTGCACGCCAGCGGCGCAAACACGAACACCCTCGGATCGGATGAGATTGTTCTTGGCGTCGACCGCGACGGCGGGTCCCCTGAGTGCATTGCCTTGAGCGTCTTGCGGCGAGAGCCGCCAGATTTCGTCCCAGGAGCCGATGTCAGCCCAACCTATGTTGCACGGCGCCACGGCCGCGCGTGTCGTCTTTTCCATCACGGCGATGTCGAGCGGCAGGGCAGGCGCCTGCGCATAGGCGCCGCCGAGATAGATGCGATTTGCTTCGCGCCGCGCATCCTGCAGCGCGCGCTGCGTGGTCTCACGCGCGGCAGGCGCCGCGTCGAACTCAGCGAGCAAGGCGGCGGGATGAAACAGAAACATGCCGCTGTTCCAGGAATAGCCGCCATCCCGCACGTAGCGCGATGCAGTCTCAGCGTCGGGCTTTTCCTTGAACGCTTGTACGTCGAAGACGCCAGGCCCCAGTTCTGCACCGCTCTTGATGTAGCCGTATCCCGTGGCAGGCCGGTCCGGATCGATCCCAAACGTAACGATGCGCTTGTGCGCGAATGGCGCCGCGCGCGCCAAGGCCGCGTGGAACGCCGGACCGTCGCCCACGACGTGGTCGGCCGGTGCCAGCAGGACAAGCGCATCGGCGTCCAATTCGCGGGCGACAAGCGCTGCGGCCACCGCGACAGCGGCGGTGTTGCGCGCGGCGGGTTCAATCACCAAGGTCGCCGGTGATCCCTGCAGCGCTTCATCGATAAAAGCGGCATGTCCTTCGCCGCAGAGCACGATCGGGGCAGCAAACGCGATGTCGCCGGCCACGCCAGCGAGGCGCGAAAGCGTCTCAGCGAACAGCGACTGTTCTCCGCCGAGCGCATGAAATTGCTTTGGCCGCTCATCGGTGGAAACCGGCCAGAGCCGTGTTCCCGCCCCGCCGGACATGATGGCTGGAATGATGCGATGGTTCATTGCGTAGGGTGGTTAGGCCGCCCCGGTGGTGAAATCAATTGTCGGCGCCAGGCATGCGGCCTCGCGCGGCGGCCAGAGCACTCAGGAGCGCGGCGGCGACGATCAATGTTGACGCCCACCATTCCTGCCAAATGCTCCAACCCACGTTCGCCATAAGTCCGAACATAGCGAAGGTGGCCGCAATCGCCGCCGCATCATATTTCTGGCGTTCGAATGCATGCGCGAGGCGCCATCCAGACAGGGCGATGAGCGCCGCCGCCAAGCCGGCGCCGACCGCGCCGGTGTCGAACCAGATCTGCAGACTTGCACTGTGCGGGTGAAGCGGCGTGCCTTGCATCTCGATGCCGCGGACAACGATCGTGTCGGCGACGCTGCGCCCAGCGTCGAGGCCGTGGCCGATCCATGGCTGCTCGACGATGCGGGCGCACACGTAGCGCCAGATGCCTACGCGCGCCTCCCAACTGAACGGCACGGCGTCGAGCATTTGAGCGTGAGCCGCCAGGAGCGGCGTCAGGAACGGCGCTGCGAGCAGCCAAGCCGCAACGCCCCAGGTGACGGCCAATATCGTCAGGCGCGGGATCGCAAGCGCGAGCGCGAACGCGGTGAGGCCCGCGGAGAAGCCAGCCAAGGTCGAGGTTTGGCCGAACTGGGTTGAGAGGAGACCTACCGCAATGATGCAGGCTGCGGCGGCGATCGCGTGACCAAGGCGACGCTCGGAAAGGAACCAGGCTGCGGCGGGCCAGACGAGCGCCAACAACACGACCAGACCGCGCGCTGGCCGGCCGATCAGCGTCAGCGGTTCAGCGCGGGGCTCAATGGCGTGGCTGAACGGCATCCCGAAGATGGCTTCAATCGAGAGCAGCGCCGAAAGCACCACAAGAGCGGCTGTTGCGCCGGAGAGTGAGAGGCGCGCGGCCAATGCATCCTTCCCCGCCGCTGCCGCGAACGCCGCGCCGAAAGCCGCCAATGCCATGACCTTGAGAGCCGTTGGCCCATGCGTCGGCGACCACAGGGACGAAAGCGCCGCCCAAAATGTGAAGGCGGCGAAGAGGATCAGCCAGGGTGGCAATCGTTTCAGGGCGCGCCACTGCGCTCCGGAGACCAGCGCCATTGCCCCCGTCAAGCCCATCAGCATCGGCACGGCCATGGCACCTCCCGCGGCCGCAGCGGGCAGAAGCGCAAAAAATGCGCTGCGAGCAATAAGATCGAGCCGCAAATTCTGGCTCCCCCGGTTCGCGCCTTTTGAGGCCTTCGCCTGTGTGTGTTACGCATCCGCCCAGGTTCTTGTCGAGTTGATCCGCCGGAGTTCTGTGCAGTGTTGGGTGCAGGTGTGCGGTGATCGCAGCATTGTCTTCGAGAATCCGGAATTGGCTGTTCGACGAAGCCCTCCCGTTCTGGGGTGATGCCGGCCTGGATCGCGCGCATGGCGGCTTCCTTGAGGAGGTTGGCGCGGCTGGCGAGCCGACCGCATGCGCGTTTAAGCGCCTGCGGGTCAGCTGCAGGCAAATCTACGTCTTTTCACACGCAGCGTTGCTGGGGTGGGCGCCGGGGCGGGCGCTTTCCGACCATGGCTATGAATATCTCATCGAGAAGGCATGGCTGGGCGAAGAGCGTGGTTGGGCGACCCGGTTGACGCGCGAAGGCGGCGTGCTTGATGCGACCCCCAATCTCTATGATCTGGCGTTTGTGCTTTTTGCCCTGGCTTGGCGGTTCCGGCTGACGCGAGACGAAGAGACGCGCCTGCGGATCGAGCAGACATTGCGTTTCATCAAACTCGAGATGAGCGCCGGCGGCTTGGGCGGTTACTGGCATCAAAAGCCAGCGCAGGGGCCACGCTTACAGAATCCGCACATGCATTTGCATGAAGCAGCACTCGCGCTGACGGACGCCGCCGCGGACGCCGAGGGTCTGTTCCTAGCCAGGGAGATCGCCGGTCTTTTCAAACACAGATTCATTCAAGGTGCTTCCGTCTGCGAGTACTTCACAGCTGATTTGCGCCCGCTGCCCGGACGTGACGGCGGCGTGCGCGAACCCGGTCACAATTTCGAATGGGCGTGGATCTTGGCGCAGCACAGCCGGCTGACGGGCGAGGACTTCAGTGAGACGGTTGCGGCCCTGGTTGGATTCGCCGAGCGGGGCGTGGATGCTGCGGGCGCGGTCTTCGACGAAACCGATGCGGCCGGAGCGCCCGTGCGTATGACGTCGCGAACCTGGCCGAATACAGAGCGCATCAAGGGATGGTTAGGCTTGTTCGAGCTCACTGGGCGCGATCCGCGCGCAGCGGTTATTCAGTCTGCGCGGCTGTTGCTGGATCGCTATCTGGCTGCACCACGTCGCGGCGCCTGGGTGGACCAATTTGACGCCACCGGCGCTCCAACTACGCTGATCGCGCCCGCTTCAACATTCTATCACGTCTTCCTGGCGTTCTCCGAAGTGCTGCGGCTGGAGCCCGCGCTCGCCGCGCTCGAGTGAACGCCGGGTGGCCGGGGGACCAGGCGGCGCGCCGCGATTTTCGAAAGTGGCGAGAGCGCGTGCAGGGGCCACAATGGATCAGCGCCGAATCCCCGCGCGAGCGCGGCGGCGGCGTGTTGCGGCCGGCCTTGGCCGAGGTGCAGCGTAGCGAGATGTGCGATTTCCTTCGCCAGAAAAGCGCGCACTGCGCTCTTGGAGGCCGCGCTCAGCCCGGCGCGTGCGAGCGCGGCCTTGGCGAAAGCCTGGTGTTCGATGATCCAGGCTGACGCAGCTGATTTGTTTCCCCCGATGGTGAGCGAGCCAGGATGGGCGCGGTACACATAGAGCGTGTCGTGAATGGCTCCGCCGGGGCTCCAGCGAGTATGGCGCGCATGAGCCATTCGCGGTCCGCCGAAATGGGGTAATTGGTGTCGAACAGGCCGACGCGGGCGATCAGACTTGGGCGAAAAAAGCAGGCGTTGATGTTTGAAGCGCCGAAAAGAACGCTGTCGAGCGTGAGAGCCGGATCGGGCCCAGGGGTCGGGTCCGATGTCTGCCAGCGGCCATCGGCGAAAAGCTCTGTCGCAGCGCGGCCGCGCACGATTTCGAGCGCGCCGTCTTGCGCAAAGGCGGCGCGCGCGCGCGCCACCGCTGCTGGCGCATAAACATCGTCGCTGTTGAGCAACCCTACTAAATCGCCGCTGGCCGCGCCGAGACCAATATTCAGCGCCTCGTAAATGGATGTTCCAGGGGCCTCTATCACCTGCGCGCCCGCGTCGGCTGCGAGCTGCTGCGTTCCATCGGTTGAGCCGCCATCGACGACAATGTGTTCGAGTGATGGACACGCCTGAGCGGCCAGGCTCTCGAGCGCGGCGGGCATCATTCCGGCGCGGTTAAGCACCGGCGTAATAATGGTGACGGTCGGCCGCGCGGTCATGGGCTAACCTAGCCGCGAGCCGCTGGCGCCGCAAACTTGGCTGGGTCGCGGCCCCGGGCTATCTGCAGCAGGCATGTCCGATCCCGAACTCAGCGTCATTGTGCCGACCCACGAGCGCGAAGCGCTTGTCGCGCGTGCGGTCGCGTCGGCCCTGTCGCAGGGCGTCGGCGTTGAGGTGATTGTCGTCGATGACGGTTCGCCCAAACCCATCGCGGCTTTCGCTGACGAGCGGGTCAAGGTTGTACGCCTGGAGCAAAATCGGGGCGCGGCCGCCGCACGCAATGCTGGGGTGTTAGCCTCGCGTGCGCCATGGATAGCCTTTCTCGATTCAGACGATATCTGGCCTGCGGGCACGCTTCGCCCGCGCTTTGAGCGGGCCCGCGAACAGGGCGGGTCAGCGAACGTGATTTGGGCGGCGGGCTTCACGGATATTTGGCCGGACGGGCGCCAGCGTGCGCGCATTCCGCGCCAGGCCGCAACAGCAGAGGAATTTGCTGCGGGCTGCTGGTTTTGCCCGGGTTCGACGGCCCTCTTGTCGCGCGCGGCCTGGGCGGCTTCGGGCGGGCAGGACGAGAGCCTGCGCCGGCTCGAAGATTATGATTGGCTGCTGCGCTGGGGGCTTTCCGGGGGAAGGGTGAACGTCTTTCCTGCGCCTAGCGCTGAAATCAGCCGGGGCGGACGCGCATCCGCAAGCGCCATTGCGGCGGCCGCGGCGCGCTTGAAAGCCAAGCACAGCGCGCTCTCCGCTGCGCTACGCGGGCCCATGGCAAGCTATCTCTGCCTGGAGCACTCCGCCGCGCTTCTGCATGAAGGCGCGGTCGTGCGCGGGCTCGGCGCGCTGGCCAAATCCTGGCTCCTGCATCCGCGCCTGCAGCCCGCCCTTGAGCGCTTCTGGACGCCGGCCTGATGCGCCGATTGGAGGATTGCAGCGTTCTTATCCGACCGGCCGCGATCGGGGTCACACTTGGCGCCTCACCCCCGCGGAGCGCCTATGTCGGACATCTCAAGCAACCTTCGCCTCCCCTATCTCGCCTCCGGCCAGGCGCAAAAGCACGTCACCGTCAATGAGAGCCTCACGCGGCTCGACGCTCTGGTGCAACTCGCGGTCGTCAGCGCCGCCACCAGCGCCGAGCCAAGCGCGCCCGCCGATGGGCAGACCTACATCCTCCCTGCCGGAAAAACGGGCGCCAATTGGGGCGGAATGAGCAACGGCGCGCTTGCCTATTATCGTGACGGCGCCTGGGAGGAGATCGCCCCGCGCGAAAGCTGGCTCGCCTACGTCAAGGACGCCGATCGCATCTACTACTGCACTGGCGCCGCCTGGGCCGATCTCGGCGAGTCAACCGTTCTGACGCAATCGGGCAGCTTTACGCCAACCGTGACCTTTGCAACGCCGGGAAATTTTTCGCCTACCTACGTGGGTCAGCAGGGCCGCTACAAGCGCGTCGGCCAGATCTGCCATTACTGGATCTATGTGCAGTGGAACTCGAACGCATTCACGACCGCGTCCGGGCAGCTCTACCTTGAGGGCCTTCCTTTCACCGTCGCCAGCGACTCGGCATTGGGATTTGAACCCGCGGCGGCGCCATTCCTGAACATGGTGACGTTGAACGCAGCAGATCGCTGGGCCGTCGGCTTTGCGCGCCACAACACTACGCAGTTGTGGTTCTACACGGTGCGCTCGGCGGCGAATGTCGTGGCGATGGATGTCACGAATTTTCCGGCGTCTACAAGCAATCTGGCCATCCGCGTGGGTGGCTCATACCGGATTGCTTAGGCCGCTTTGTCTGCGGCGTTCTCGACGAACCAAGCGTAGGCGTCTCGCAGGCCGTCTTTGAGTCCGATGCGCGGCGCCCAGCCGAGCGCGCGCAGGCGGGAGATGTCGAGAAGTTTGCGCGGCGTGCCGTCAGGCTTGGCCGGATCGGTCTTGATCGCGCCGGTAAAACCCACGGCCTCTGCAACAAGCTGGGCGAGCTCTACAATGCTGACGTCTTCGCCGCAGCCGA
Source organism: Hyphomonadaceae bacterium (assembly GCA_041398345.1). Taxonomy (GTDB): domain Bacteria; phylum Pseudomonadota; class Alphaproteobacteria; order Caulobacterales; family Aquidulcibacteraceae; genus Vitreimonas. The sequence goes on from JAWKUY010000015.1 coordinate 29,520, forward strand.
CATTGATGTGGGATTCGCCGTCGTAGCTGCGCATCAGCAGCACCAGTGCGTCGGCGCAATCATCGACATGAAGAAACTCACGCCGCACCTTGCCTGAGCCCCAAATTTCGAAACTCTCAGCCCCGGCGAGCTTGGCTTCATGCGCCTTGCGGATGAGCGCTGGGACGACATGGCTTGAGGTCAGATCGAAATTGTCCCCGGGGCCGTAGAGGTTGGTCGGCATCGCGCTGATGAAGTTGCAGCCATACTGACGCCGGTACGCTTGAGCGAGCTTGACGCCAGCGATTTTCGCAATGGCGTACCACTCATTGGTCGGCTCGAGGGGCCCTGTGAGGAGGGCGTCTTCGGAGATGGGCTGAGGCGCGAACTTCGGGTAGATGCACGAAGAGCCCAAGAACAGCATCTTCTCGATGCCGTTCTTATGGGCCGCCTCTGTGATGTTCGAGGCGATCGCAAGATTTTCGTACAAAAATTCAGCGGGGCGGGTGTCATTCGCCAGAATGCCGCCGACGCGGGCAGCCGCCATGAAGATGGCTTGCGGTCTCTTGGCGGCAAGCCAGCGTTCGACTTCTTCCTGCCGTAGCAGATCGAGATCAGCGCGCGCGGCGGTGAGCACCCCGCTCAACTCGTCTGCGCACCAGCGCCGCAACGACCATGCCGCGATGGCCGGCGACCCAAACGCGCTGGCCCGCGAGCGAATAGGAAGTCTCAGTCATGCCAGTTGCGCCGGTCCGCTTCGCGCAGCACGACCTGGAGATCGGCCTCCACCATTTCCTTCACGAGATCCTCGAACTTGGTCGTCGCCGCCCAGCCAAGCTTGGCCTTTGCCTTAGAGGGATCGGCCAGCAATTGCTCTACCTCGGTGGGGCGGAAATAGCGCGAGTCGATGCGAACAACAGTCATTCCCTTGCTGTTGAGGCCGATCTCGTCTGCGCCATCGCCTTGCCAGGAGATGCGCTCATTGACGGCGGCGAATGCGCGCTCGACAAATTCGCGAACCGTGTGCATCTCGCCCGTGCCGAGAACGTAGTCATCGGGCGTTTCGCACTGCATGATGCGCCACATGCCCTCGACATAGTCGCGGGCGTGGCCCCAATCGCGCTTGGCGTCGAGATTGCCGAGGTACAACACGTCCTGCAGGCCGTGATGAATCGCAGCGACCGCGCGCGTGATTTTGCGGGTGACGAAAGTCTCCCCGCGAAGCGGGCTTTCATGATTGAACAGGATGCCGTTCGAAGCGTGCATGCCGTACGCCTCGCGATAATTCACCGTGATCCAATATGCGTAGAGCTTGGCTGCAGCATAAGGTGATCGCGGATAGAAAGGCGTCGTCTCACGCTGCGGCACTTCTTGCACAAGCCCGTACAGCTCCGAGGTGGAGGCCTGATAGAACCGCGTGGTTTTTTCCAGGCCCAGGATGCGCAGCGCCTCAAGCAGGCGAAGTGCGCCGAGAGCATCGGAATTGGCTGTGTATTCAGGTGTTTCGAAGCTCACCTGGACATGGCTCTGGGCGCCGAGATTGTAGATCTCGTGTGGTTGGGTCTGCTGCACCAGGCGTATGAGATTGGTCGCGTCGGTGAGGTCCCCGTAGTGAAGAACAAAGCGGGCGTCTTGTTCGTGGATGTCCTGATAAATGTCGTCGATGCGCCCGGTGTTGAAGGACGACGAGCGGCGCTTCACGCCGTGCACGACGTAGCCTTTGTCCAGCAGCAAACGCGCCAAATAGGCGCCGTCCTGTCCGGTGACGCCGGTGATCAAAGCTGTCTTAGTCATAGAAACTCCGCGGGCGCTCTTCTGGCGCCTACATTGAGGGGAGGCAAGCGTGGGGCCGAGCCTATCGCAGATCGACGCGGAAAAGGCCGCCAGCGAGCGCATCATCCGCCTGCGCGCCAATAGCGGCCGATGTAACGTAGAGCACGCTCTCCTCAGCATTGGCGAAGGCGCACGAGGTGGGGCGGGTGACCGGCATCGAAATGTGGCCCAGCCGCTCGCCGCCCGGTGAAAGCTTCTCTATCCGCGCGCCGTCCCACATGGCGACCCACAGGTTGCCGGCGCGATCAGTGGTCATGCCGTCCGGGTAGCCGTCACGATCGGAAAATTCGACGAAGATGCGCCGGTTCGTGACGGCGCCGGCCGCGCTCAGGTCGAATGCGTAGATCACCCGCCGGGCGGAATCGGTGTGGTAGAGTGTGCGCCTGTCCGGGCTGAAAGCGGGGCCGTTGGAAACGACGTAGCCTGTGTCGATACGTTCGAAGGCGCCTGTTTCTTGGAACGCATAGAGCGAGCCCGTGGCGTTGATTTCTGCGTCGTCCATCGTGCCAGCCCAATAACGGCCGTCAGGGCCCATTTTGCCGTCGTTGAAGCGATTTCCCGGCTTGTCGGGCTCAGGGTGCGCGAGGGGGTGCTCGATGACCTCGCCAGCTGCGGCGCCAATCCACCCAAAGCCGTTCTCGGTGCACCCAAGGAACCAATGTGCATCGACGGGCGGCGGCGTCCACGAGGATGGGGGAACACCAAGCGAGCAGATCCGCGTGGGCGGCGCCCAGGTACGCGTCCGCCTGTCTTCGATGCCGAACGCGTGGAGGCGATGGCCCTTGATGTCGACCCACACCAACGCATCCTGGCGCCTGTCCCAGCAGGGGCTTTCGCCGAGGATCGCCCCCACTTTCCAAACGCAGCTGACGTCCGCCGTGATTGACATCGCACTGCTCCTCGCGCCATCGACAGTACAAGAGAGACCGCTTATTCGTGCGCCCTTAATGCCGCCACAGATTTCAATCATCACCCCCAGCCTCAATCAAGGCGCTTTTCTTCGCCACGCGCTCGCCAGCGTTGCTGAACAAGGCGGCGTTGCAGTCGAGCATATCGCGCTCGATTCGGGTTCGATGGACGGTTCGCGCGGCATTCTCAGAAAGTGGGCGGAAGAGGGCGCGCGTCGGCAAGCGATTTTCGAACCCGACGCTGGCCCAGCAGAGGCGATCAACAAAGGTTTTGCACGCGCGAAGGCGGATGTGCTCGGCTGGCTGTGCGCAGATGATGCATATGCCGACGCCGCCGCTCTATCCGCCGTGGCAAGCGTTTTCGAGGCGCATCCCGAGTGCGACATAGTCTATGGGCGCGGCGCCTTGATCGGAGAGAGCGGCGCACGTTTGCGTGCGGGTCCATTCTTGTCAGAACCGGAAAGGGTCATCGAAACGTTGCGTGCGGGACCAGCGTTTCTGCAGCCCGCCGCTTTCGTACGCCGCGCCCTGCTGGAACGGATCGGCGGTTTGGACGCCAGCTTCCGGTTCGCTTTCGATTTTGAATTTTGGCTCCGCGCTGCTCGGAGTGGGGCAAGCTTTGCGCCTCTCGATCGCGACATCGTCCGCAAGCGCATTCACGCCGAATCATCATCGTCATTGCTGCCGGGGGTCGCCGCCATGGAACGTGCGCGCGCAACGCGGCGGCGTTTGGGGCGCACCGGGCCTTCCTGGGTCGCGCGCGCCATTCGCGCCGATGTTGCTCAACCATGCGACGCGGCCGCGAATGTCGCCGCTGCAGTGGAGCGCCGACTGGAGCGCGATGGCGCCGGGAACGATTTCCTCGTTGTCCTGGGCAATGGCCCATCTTTGAAAGGTTTCGATTTCACTCAATTGCGAGGTGTGGACACGGTCGGCATGAATGCCGCCTACCGGTACTGGCGCGAGATCGGCTGGCATCCGCGCTATTATGCCTGCCTCGATACCGTGCTCGGCCTGTCGCATGCGGTCGAGATCGAGGCCATGATTGACAAGGCCGAAGATTTGGGGATCGACGCCTTCTTGTTGCGGCAGAACCTCATCGAAACGCTCGACGATGGGGCCCGCCGCTCGCGTCGCGTTATCAATTTCGATGAACTCTCGCACGCTGGCGGTTTGCTCGACATTCATCCGCTTACAACTGGGAGCCACGCGGCGCTTTTCGGTGCGCTGCTAGGGTATCGGAGCATCGTGTTGCTGGGCGTTGATGCAAATTATGTTGAACGCGTCGAGGGCGCAGAGGCGCGCACGGGTACGGAATTGGAGTTGGTGGCGCCGCCTGCGCATAATCCAAATTATTTCTTCGAAGGCTACCAGCGCCGTGGAGATCGCTACAATGTTCCCAACCCCGCGCCGGATCTTCACGTCGAATGCTGGCGCGCGGCGGGTGCGCGTTTGGCGGGGCGCGGCGTCGCTGTTTGGAACGCAAATCCGACCTCTCGCGTCGATGCGTTTGCGTCCCGGGCTTTTCCGCGGCTGATGGCGGAACGGGAGATTGCCGAGACATGAGATGCTGATCTTCTTGTGGGAGCGAAAAGGGCTAGCGGCGGCTGCGACGCTCATTGCGTTGTTGGCGGCAGCGGCGGCGTGGAGCGCGCAGCCCCTGGGGCAGATGGCAGCGGCGCTGATCGGCGCGATGGTGCTGGTGCTGGGGTTGCTGGTCGTCGGCTTGGCGCGCGCGTTCTGGAGAACTCGCCTGGCGTTTCGCCGTATCGAAGCGCAACAGGAGCAAACCGAGCAACTGCGAGTGGCAGGCGACGCGTTGCGTACGCGTCTCGCCCTGGCCGAGCGGCGACTGGCGGCGCTGGCGATCAAACTCGACGCGAGCGACGAACTCGATAACCCTGAGTGATCAGAGCGCGGGGGCCCGCTGCCAGATGGCGAGGCCGGGTGTGAACCAGGAAACGTACTCAAGATTGACCAAGTTCCCGCCATGTTTTCGCAAGATGTAAGCAAGCGCACCGTTGACGCGCGGGTCCTCGCCTTCTTCGGCTATGGCGTAGGTGTTGTCGAACAGAACCAGAGCGTCGGGCGCCAAATGCGGCAGCAGGGTTTCGAATTCAAACAGCACGTCGTCGAATAAGTGCGAAGCGTCGAGGAAGGCGAAACGAACGCCCGCCAGCGAAGAGACAGCTGGCGCGAAAACTTCGTGCACGTCGCCCTGGTGAAGCTCGACCCGATCCCCGACGCCAGCGGCTGCGAGATTGCGCTGAGCGATCTCGCTATTCTCGGCTGAGAGTTCAAATGTTACCACCCGGCCGGTGCAGCCGGAATCGATTAGAGCCTGGGCGAGCACAATCGTTGTGCATCCCCAGTTGGCGCCGGTCTCGATAAGGATTTCCTCGTGGCCGCGCGCGAGATGCGACAGCAAAAGGTGGTAGATCAATCCCCAGCCAGGGTAGCCGATCGTCGCGCCACTTTGCTTGCGTGCTTGTTCGATCGTGGTCACGCCATCTTCAAGCGCGGCCAGATGCCGGTTGGGCAGCAGCGCTCGATCATAGTGGAACATGCGATGGAAGCGAGGCTCGCGCATCAGACACGGCCCTCCGAGCGCGGCTTCTGCGCGGCGACGAGGAACGTCCCTTGGGTCGCTCGGTTTCGTCCAAAATCAGAACGACCCCAGATTGACTTCCTGTATCCCTCGCTGAAGCGGCTGCGAATTGAAAACGGTTCTGTGAGGATTTGATCGCCGGTTTCAAGCGGCGGTGCGGCGCCGCCGAGCGCCTCTTCAATAGTATCGTCGTCCAGTCTGAAGCCTGCTTGATGGAGCGCATCTACCCAGGCGCGGCCTCTCTTGGCGATGGCGGTCAACGGGTAGTCGATTGAGTGGATCGCCCACGCGCCTGGTTTTAGAAGGCGAAACATATCCCGACAAACTGCCGCAATGTCCGCTGTTGGGACGTGCTCGAGGACGGACACGGAAATACAAGCATCGAAGCTGTCCGCCGCAAGCTTTCCCTCTGTGCTTCCCAACAGGGCATCGACGGTTTCGACCGAGGCGCGCGAACGAGCGACATTGGCAAGTCCCATGATGTTGGCGTCATAGAACCCGCTCGCATCGAGGCCAACGTAAGAGCACCATGTCGGCAGATGATTGACAAAATAGAGGTTGAAGCCTGGTCCAATCTCAAGAACCCGTGCTAGACCAAGCTTCCGGACGTAATCGAGCACATGCAGACAGCCCAGTTGCTTGAGGCCCCATTGCATGCCGTCGGGCATGATTTCGGCCGGATAACGGGCGCCAAGCAAATGAACGTCTTCCCACGTGAATGCACCATCGGGAATGCACGAAGCCAAAGTCAGGAAATGGTTCTCGGCACCAGCGATGAAGCAGGTGCGCACGTTGCTCGGGTGCATCCTCGCTTGTGGCTGCAGCGGTGAGTCGACTGTGTCGATCCAGATGTTCAGAGTCCTTGAACCTTCGGGACCGGAGTATCTGATCTCCGACAAAGGCGTTTCGTCGTGCTCCAGCGCGGTGAAATCAATTGGCCCGAGTTTTGGTGCGCTTTCGTGAATCTCAATGGTTTTTTTTGTGCGGGCGGCGATTTGGGACGCCTTTCGAGCGCGTGCGAGGAAGGTGACGCGTTCGTGATTGGTTTCTCGCGCCGCTCCGCCACCAAGGAGCCGGGTTTCGCTCTCAATCTCAAATCCTGCGAGTTGGAGCATGCCTCGAGCGGCAGGCAAAGTCGGCGCGAATAGGGTAGGTGCGCCGAAGATCGGGTCGGCTAGTTCCGTGTTGAGCAGAAGGGCTGGCGAGGGATCATCGATGAAGATGGTCTCAAGGAGAAAAGCGCCATTCGGCTTGAGCAACCGGCGTGTCTCAAGCAGTGCGTCGAGCGGCGCAGTCAGGTGATGCAGCATCGCAGAAATGATAACGAGGTCGTAGCGCGCTGAAGCGAACGATCGCGCAATCTTTCCGAGGTCGGTATTGGGGTGATAGGCAACCTGTTCGTAGCGCCGGAGCGCTCGCATTAGCCGAAATCGCTTCAGGTCGTATTGGCAAGTCGCATCGACATGAGCGGCGCCTCGCTCGGCGAGCACGAAGGCGCTCATTCCATCGAAACTGCCGATGTCGAGGCAGGTTTTTCCGCTGATATCCAGTTCGCCCAGGTAACGCAGCAAAGGCCAAAGGTGATAATTTGGAGGGCTATGGTCCTCGTACACCCACGAGCGCGTGCGCGTCTCGCCAACGACCATGTCGTGGAAGAATTTCTCCTTCTCGATCTCTGTCAGCAGGGTGTTCTTATCCATTTCGAAGTATTCGTCTCGAAACGGGGTGAATTGCGAGTTCATCGGAACGGACCCTACACAGTGGTTTTTGCAGCTGCTGCAATCCCGCAGCGCCATGTGTGCGGAATCGAGGCGACGCCCCAGCTTTTTCGTCCGTTTGGGCGGATGATCAAGTTTGGCAATTCCCGCATGAGTAGGAACTCAGTTCCATCAGTTATGCCAATCGCAACGCGAAAACGGCCCGGGTTGAGCACCGAGTCCGGAACGAATAGCTCCAGGTCCACCCGGTCTCCAGCGGCAGGGCGGAGAGTTACGCCGTTTGCATCAGTAGCGAAGCCGGCGAGGACGGCGCCCTCCATGTCATAGATTGGCACGCCCACGATGAGGTTGCGCGGCTCATAGTGCACATTGAACGTGATCTTGGCGCCAACGGGCATGCCCTCGATGATCTCGTTTTTGCCGGTTCCTTCCGCGTCGCCCCAAGCGAAAGACAGTCCATCGACGAGATCAGGACGATCGACCGTGTCTGGAATGAGCGGTTTCGATGCAGGCTTTGCGGGTTCAGAATTCTGCTCAAGCGTTTTATAGAAGGCAATCGCGTCGTCAGGCGAGCCCTGAAAGGCAATCTCGCCCTTGTGTAAAACAATAACGCGGTCGCAAAAGCGCGAGACGTCGCCCATCGCGTGCGACACGAAGACGAAAGCGCTGCGCGCACGCATTTCGCGGATGCGCGCGAGGCACTTTTGACGGAAGCGGAAGTCTCCAACCGCGAGCACTTCGTCGATGAAGAGGATGTCGGGCTGCAACATCGCCATGACGGAGAAGGCAAGCCGCATTTTCATACCGGAAGAATAGGTCTTCATGGGCGCGTCAATGGCGTCGCCCAGTTCGGAGAAGGCGATAATTTCGTCCTGCAGGGCGAGGATTTCTCGGCGGGTGAAACCGAGCGCTGCAGCGCGCAGAAAGATGTTGCGTCGCCCCGATGCGGTCGGCTGAAAGCCGGCCGTCAAATCGATCATGGCGGCAGTTGCGCCCGTGACACGCACTTCGCCGCGGTCAGGCAATATCTGACCGGCCAGGATGCGCAGCAACGTCGTTTTTCCCGACCCATTCAGGCCAATCACGCCCAGCGCCTCGCCTCGCCGGAGATCGAATGAAACATCCCGCAGCGCCCAAAATTCACCCCGCTGCGGATCATCTATTTCGGGTGGCCGGCCGCCAAAGAAGCCACGCAGCATTTCTTGCGCCAAGCGTTTCTGGATAGGCCTATCGCTCCGCGCGTATAGTTTGCAGAGCTTATCAACTTGCAGCACGGCCTCACGGGGAAACTCCATCAGGAAAGTCCCCGCAAGCGGTATTCCATGATGTAGAAGAAGCGTGCCGAACCAAGCAAGAGAAAAACTCCCAAGGCGGACCACGTCGCGAACGCGATCGGATGGCTCAACTCGCCGGAGAATGTCAGTTCGCGCGCGGCGTGAACAAACACTGCGAACGGATTTACAAACTCAGCGACTCCAAGCGCCGGAACGCTTGAAATTGGAAAGATGACGCCGCTCAGAAAGATTCCATACTGCAGCGCAATCGATACAATTTGCGAGACATCTGAGTAGACTGCGTTTACGACGGCGAGGCCGAGGCCCAAACCAAGGCAAAAGACCACGCCCGCCAATATTGCTCCAAGCGCCAACGCCGCTGAAGGTACGGGCACGCTCAGCGTGAACATGATGAGCGCCGCCACGGCGATGAGGCGTATTATTGTGTCGAAGGTTAGATTGGCGAAGGAAGCGGCGATTGCGGCCGAAAGCGGGATGCTTGTCTTCATCATTGCGGAGTTGCGCGAGGCCACGATTTCGATCGGCTGCCGGACAAACCCCGTGAACAAGTACCAGAGCGTGACGTTAAAGCCAATAAACACTTCGGGCGATATGCCTTCAAGGCGCGGAAATACGCGCATATGCACCAACAAAAGATAGACTGAGATTGGAATAATCGGCAGCACAAATTGCCAGATTACACCGAGGAACGATCCGGTGTAGGCGATCTTGAACGCGCTGATGAACAATATGCGTATGTGGGAGCGATAGGCGATGAGCTCGCCAGCCAATGCGGCCAGCGCTGCGAATGCGCCCGTGCCGAAACGGTTGTCTGGGCGGTATGCTCGAACTCTGCGGGTGCTGGTTGGGGTACTGGGCATGATGGTTCAATGCTGGACCGAAGGCGTCGTCGTTTCAAATCAATGACCCGGGAGCAGGGCGGACATCGTGTCCGCGACATCGCCGACTCGGATGGTCACTCATCTTGAGCGTAGCTGCGAGCTTGCTTCGCCGAGGTGCGGACTTTCCGATAGACGCAAGTGCGCCATTCGTGTCCAACCCTTCTGACGATGTCCATTGGTTCGACCTGTACATCAACGAAGCGTTTGACATCAGGCCAATCCGGCTGGTCGTAGTCATCGAAGATGATGATGCCGCCCCTGCGGACCATTGGCATGTACAACTCAAAATCAGCTTTGACTCCATCAAAAGTATGGTCGCCGTCGATGACCAGCACGTCGTACTGACGTTGCCTCGCGAGATTGATGGCTTCTTCATCTGTGCTCAACAGCTTGATCAATGCAAGCCGGTCTCCGCTCAGGTTCACGCCCGAGAGATTTTCACGCAATGTTCGCTCTGAAATGGGCTGTCCCGTCAGGACGTCCAATTGATCCGATTCATAATAGCCATCCAACGGATCAATCAAAGTGAAGTGGAGATTGTCATAGTGCGGCGCCATCAGGTCGTACATGATGCCGGCGCTGATGCCGAAGAGCGACCCGATTTCGAGTACGTTCAGGGAAGCGCGCGGTACGCTCATGGCCGCGAGCGTGCGGAGCAAGATGTCCTCGACTGTCGTCGCAAGCCGGCCCTGCATCCGCGCTTCAACCTGGCAAGCGCGATGAGCCGCATAGCCGATCGCCTGGCTGGTCGCTTTCGCTGGCGTCCCCGCCACCCAGCGCTTCAGGACTTCGACATGTTCGTCGTTGAGCCTGCGATTGAAGCGTTGGTAGCGGGCAGCGTTGTTGAAGACCACGTACCTGTCAGTATGCGCAAGGCGCGTGGCCTGCGCCGCCACCTCCGTCTTCAACTCCTGAGTTTCCCTCCTCGCAGCCGAAATCTGCTGCGTGGCCTCAGCATTCCCTTCGGATAGCGATCTTTGCAGCGCATTGGTTCGACTTTCCAGTGCGTCCTTGATGGCGGCGGCAGCGTCCGCTTGTTGTTGCATCGAAGCTTTGCTTTCAGCGGTAAGAGCATCAAGCGTTTTTCGTGCTTCTGTGAGGCTGGCCCTGAGCCCCGTCGCGAGGGCCTCCGTCTGTGATAGCCGGGTTTCGAGCGCTTCATACATGTCGGATGACTGAGCGGTGCGATCCGATGCTTGAGCAATGCGGCTTCGAACGCCGGCAAGGGTCTTTGCGAGTTTGGAGTCCTCCGACGCCAAACGGTGATCGGTTTTTCGGAGTTGCTCGATTTGCCTGTTCGCAGTCGCCAGAGATCCACGGAGCGCGGCCATTTCGGCTAACGAGTGTTCGACGAACTGGCGCATGCGAAAGGCGACGTAGATCAGCCCGGTCAGTAGCGAGAAGAGGGTGGCCGAGCCCCAGATATGCCAACGCCACGAGGTCAGCGCCGGTGCAAATCCGGCGAGCAGCCAGACGGCGAGCGCCAATGCAAGGGGAACGAAAAACGTGCGCCGCCGCCATAGCGATGAGGTGGCTTGCTTCGCGAAACGCGCCAACGCGAAGAGACGCGGGGCACCTTGCCTGAGCGATTCAGCGAAGGCCGCATAGAATCGCAGTTTTGCGGTCGGTTTCGAAGTCGCTAATGGCCGCTCAGCCGGGCCAGATGCGAGCGCTGATAAGACCTGGGTAGCTGCCGGAGTCCCTGGCAGATCAGAGTTCGGAGGAACAGGAGCAAGTTCACTCGGCGGTTGTGCAGGCGGGTGTGTTCGCAGCTCCTTGCAGAACGCCTCCTGCACAGCAGCAAATCCTGGGTCCAGCTTAAACGCAAGAATATTCCCCCAGCTCTTCGGCGCCAAATCAGCTTCCTGCAAAGGAACCACGCGCCGCCACTCGTGCCGGATTCCGTACCGAATTATCGGATGCCACTCGCTGATGTACACGGCGTAGCCCCGACTTTCGAGAAAAGCTGCGATGTCGCGCCATTTGTGGCCAAGACTCTGCGTCTTCGCATCCTCGAACTCGCACTCAATGACGCTTGGATGCAAGTCTCTCCAAGGCACGCCCTTCAGGACCGCGAAATCGAAGCCTTCGACATCGACCTTTAGGAAATCAATATGTTTGAGGGCGTATTCGTCGGCAATTTCGGCGACGGTAGTCACATCGACCCGCGTGGCTTCGTGATGAGAATCGAGAAAACGGCCAAGACTGCTAACGCCGCTGCTTTCAGGTGAGGCAAAAAAGGGGACGGCAGTCTTGCATTGTTCCGCTACAGCGCGAGAATCAACATGCACGCTAGGAACGCCTTGGTATCGGGCGCTAAGCTTTTCCCGGTTTCTTTCGTCGGGTTCAAAACAGTAGATGCGCCAGCCTAGTTTGTGGAAGTAGCTTGCTGAGGTGCCATAGTGAGCGCCAACATCCACCATCACATGCGCGCCGCCAATCTTGTCGGCCGACAATCTGGCAACGACGGCGGTCTCATCGACGTGAGCCCGCGCGGAACGTGGCCGCTCTGACAGCCAAGCCTTGGACCGCCGAGATATGGCACCGATCCCATCTTGGGTCCCGTTTGCGATCACTGATGTCACCAGACCTGCCCAGGCGTTGTCACGGAGGTACCTTTTGCGCGCCAGGGCCGCCCTAGCGCAAAACTCCTCATGTTGATCGGCGATCGACATTATCGCATTCGTGATACTCTTGCCGGTTGAGTCCGCTGCGACGCCAAACCCTTCGCGTTCGACGAACTCGCCGAGCCAAGTGTTTTTCAACGCAACGACCGGCCGGCCCAAAATCATGGCGTCGGTGACGAGACCTGACGTGCGGCGCGCAAACGCCGACTCCAAATATGGGCAGACGATAATGTCGCCGCGATTGAGAAACTGCTTAAACTCTTCATCCGTGAGCGAATCACGAGAGATGGCCACACCATCACCTGAAAGGTTTTCCAAACACCGGAGAGATTCAGGATCTGAGTGATCCCTGCTAGCGCGCACAACAACGTCTAGCATGCGTTCGGCAGACAGTTTTTCGACAACCGCCGCAGTCAGTGCCGCACCCTTCTCACTCCTGGCGCCGCCGGGAAAAAGGACAGTCAGCGATCCTGTCGTCTTGTGCGGCGTTTGCTCTGAGATGCGCAGCGCTTCCTCGTCGGAAAAGGTTGTGCTCGGGTGCGGCGCCACCGGCAGATTGATACCGAAGTGGGTCCGCAAATCGGCCCGTATCCCTTCCGTCGGCACGTCAAGCGTGAGTCTTTGCTGCGACATCAGCTCGACAATCACGGGATGCCAGTGGCTCACAAATGCTGCCGAATACGTCGCAGAGAATTGCCAAAATAACGTAACATGTGCGTGCACGCTCGGGTGAAGGTCAAGGACAGCGGCGATCGCGGAAGCGTGCTCAAGGCTGCCACAGTACATGTAGAGTTGGACAGTCTCGCTACCACTCGCTACGGCCTTTAGCGCGCCAGAGATTTCAGCAGCGAACTGTTTCGCCTTAACTGCGCGCTCGGCGTCGCTGCGTCGGGCGATTTCCCAGCTGTGCGCCGTCAGGCACTTGATTACCTGCATTTGCGGGGGAAGCGCCTGCGAATTGCAATCCACGCGAGCGAACAGCGTGAAGGCAATATTCGCCGACTTCGCAGCTTCGAATAATCGTATGTCGTGAGAAAAAAAATGCCCCGACCTATTCAGTCCGTCAGGGTCTAGCGCAATCAGTCTTGGCACAGGCCTGCCTGGACCGACGGCGTCGTCCTCCGGCTTGCGAGGGGAATGTTGTGGAGGTGGACTGTAACGCTTGGAGAGCGCCGGGATATGTGATGGCGTAAGCACAGAGATGGTCTTGCCAATCTTCTCCAGCGCGCTCAATGCGGCTTCAACGTTTGCGCAATGCTCGGCGTAGTAATCGTCGTAGTTCACTTTGAAGAAGGCTGGATGAACCTCCTTAATGTTGTCCATCTCCTCATTGAACTGAACCGCCTTGTCATGACCCCAAAAATATTGGTTCTTGTCGAGCGGACGCCCGTCGCACCCGACGATGCAGATTTCGTCCGCCACCGCAGCTCCGAGAGGGAGCAATAATAGGGTCAAAATGTTGGCGACCGGTTTCACGAAGAATGCAGAACTGAGGTCGGGATTGTAGTCCTCACTATTGCAGAAGGGCACGCCAATGATCCGCTCCCGCAAATCGCGCGGCAAGCTTGAAGAGAACATGCTGTAATCCCGAAGCGAGGTTACAAAGTGCGCGTCGTGCGCACGCATGGCCACAGCGAGCTGGTTGCGAAACGCCTCTGCGTAGCGAGAGCATCCTGCGTGAAAGATGGGATCGGCAGCGACGATTGCGGCTGGCGCTAGGCGAGAGAGGAGCGCTTCGTTCTTCACCATGGAGTTTGAAGCTAGGGAAATCCCATCGGAGAAATCATGCTGGGCTGCGAAGCTCGATAGGCTGGGGCCTGTGCCGAAGACGTAAGCTTTTTTCTGGTGCCCAACGCGCTTGAGGAATTCTTCAAACCGACTTCGATTTTCCTCCGCCAGCTGATCTGCGTCGCCAAAAACGTTGAGTCCAGCCCAAAGAAAAAAAGATCCCTCCATTCTCGTGTTGTCCCGGTCGATGTCGAAGCACAGGCCTGACGATTTGAGGCGCCTGATCTCGGATTCGACCGACGGCTCAGTGAAAGCAGGATCATTCGTGCGCCACAAGAAAAGCGCCGACACATCACCGAGGGTCTGGCAAATGTCGGATGCGTGGTGGCGTGTTCGCTTGTGGAACAGAATCTTCGGGAGCATTTGACGGACTTGTTGTCCAACCCGGCCAGCGAAGCATTCTGGAATTTCGAAGGACATCGGGTCGATATGATCAACCCAAATGTGAATCGTAGAAATTTTCGAGAAGAACGGAAATAGGTACCAGCCGATACGAGCTAGAATATCTTCCAGGTCCCTTTGGGAGCTCAGGGGGGGCAAGAACGCAAGATTCGCCATAGGAATATGGTTGCCGTCAACAAAGCCACGTTACTTTATTTCGTATACAGAAGGCATGCGAGCAAAGCCAGTCGTGGAGCAGCCCCGTACGAGATCTAGGCAAGGGGCTGTCGCCGTCCCCGTGCCCGATCAAATCTCCCATCACGGGAATTGTCGGATTCGAGAGATGGGGCGAGAATCCAGGCTCGCAACCCAACGGTCGTTGGCTATTACTCTACCGTAAGCACCGGACACTGATCCACAGGTAATGCGCTGCACAACTGACCGCTGTCGATGCTCACGACAGCGGTTCCACCCTGACGAGGTATCACGAGAAGGTGCAATGCGCCGCCCCGTCCAAGGCGCGTCGAATATCGCTGCTGAACTGGCAGATCGCGCCACTGTCTCTGCCGAAAGACCCTCACGTGCTCAACATCGCCGGAAACGGAGAAATTAAGCATCATGGGGCGGTCGGTGTCAGTGGGCAATACCGAAAGCGCCTGGGTACCCCTTTGATTGCGTGTCACCGAATAGACGTTCGCGTTCTGCAAAATCTCTGCCGCCTTGAAATTTCTGACCAAATAATTCTCAGTGGTCGTCAATATCACGTACTCTTCAGAGGCAGCTGGGACAATTGCCCCTGGCGGCGTGCTTCCGCCCTCGGTAGATGCAGTGGGCTGTTGGCCACACGCGACAAGTGCCGCGGATATCGCCAACGCAAAAAGTGAACAGGACCGAGTTCGTGATACCATTTTATTTGCCCCTTTGCGCCGAGAAGCGTTCCGCTGCACTTCCCGATGACAGCCCATTACGCTAATGCAGCGAACTAGTCGATAGCAAAGGGCTGAGCAGGCGAGACAGCCTAGCGTATTGGGGGCGATGTTCTGTAACAAATACGATGAAAATCTCGATCGTCATTCGGTCCCATAATGAGGACGAGCATATTGAGCGCTTGCTGCTCGGCATCCGGGCGCAGCGGCTCAAGCCGCATGAGGTCATTCTGGTCGATTCCGGCTCGACCGACCGTACCGTCGAGATCGCGCGCCGTTACGTTGATAGGGTCGTGCCCATCGACAAGGCTGAATTCACGTTCGGGCGGGCGCTGAATCGCGGCATCGAGGCGGCCAGCGGCGACATTTGCGTATTCCCGAGCGCCCACGTTTACCCCCTTTACGACACCTGGCTGGAGGACCTCGTCGCGCCGTTTGCGGATGAAAGGGTGGTGCTCAGCTATGGCCGCCAAAGCGGCAATCACCTCAATAAGTTTTCAGAGCATCGCATTTTTGCGAAGTGGTTCCCGGCCGTGTCGGCATGTCCGCAGAAAGGCTATTTCTGCAATAACGCGAATTGCGCGATCCGGCGCTCGGTCTGGGAAGTGCAACCCTACGACGAAACTCTGACAGGTCTTGAGGATCTTGCATGGGCCAAAGCGGCGCAGGCGGCAGGGGGCTGGCTGGCGTACGCCGCCGAAGCTGAGATTGCGCACGTGCATGACGAGACCTGGGCGCAGGTTCACAACCGCTATCGGCGCGAAGCGATCGCCATGAGCCATATCGATGAGCATGCGCGTTTTTCGATGTTCGATTTCGTGGGCTTGCTTGTTTCAAACATCGCCGCCGATTTGAGCGCCGCCTTTGCGCAGGGCGTATTGTGGCGCGAATTCCGGTCGATCGTGTTGTTTCGCTTCAACCAGATGTTGGGCACTTACCGCGGTCATAACGATCCTCCCGAGGTTTCGAACCAGCTGCGTTCGCGGTTCTATTATCCTATGAGCCCGCATGAGAAACGCCTGGCGGCTGCCGAGCACGAACGCCACCGCATCGATTATGATGCGCTGGAATCCGAGGCGAAGGGTGGTGCGCGCGTGGTGCGGATCGCAGGCGACAAGAAATGAGCAAACCCCATCGGCTTACTGCGCTGATGCCGATGCGGCACAGTTCCGAGCGCGTGCCCGGCAAGAACTACCGCCCGTTCGGTGATGGACGCCCGCTGTTTCACCATATGCTGGAGACGATGCTTGCGTGTCCGCTGATCGACGCCATCGTCATCGACACCGACTCGCCGACGGTGAAGGAACAGTGCGCTGCGCAATTTCCCAGCGTCATCGTGCTCGACAGGCCGGAGCATTTGCGCGACGGGGCGACGCCGATGAATGACGTGCTGTTGCACGATGTGTCCCAAGTTCCATCGCAATTTTATCTTCAGACGCACTCGACCAACCCGCTTCTCTCGAAAGAGACGCTGTCGCGTGCGGTGGAGACATTCTTCGCCAACTATCCGGTGTACGATTCGATGTTCTCAGTGACGCGCGTGCAGACGCGGTTTTGGGATCAGCTGGCGCGTGCGGTCAATCACAATCCCAACATCTTGCTGCGCACGCAGGATTTGCCGCCATTGTTCGAGGAGAACTCCTGCGTCTACATTTTCGAGGGCAAGTTGTTGGCGGAGAGGCACAATCGCATTGGCTTGCGGCCATACCTGTTCCAGATCGATCGGCGCGAAGCGCAGGACATCGATGAGGAAATCGATTTTGAGATCGCCGATATGATGTATCAGCGCCTCCATGGGGAGGGGAGCGCGTGAGAGCGCTGCTGACATGCCGGCATCTGCAACGGCATTTTCCAAACTTCAAACCGCAATACGATGCGTTCGGCGTCGAGGCGCTCGTGCCTCAATTCGAGGGCCAGCAACTGGACGCGCCCGCCATGCGCACCCTCATCAGGGACGTCGATTGCGTCATCGCTGGCGACGACATCATTGACGTGGACGTCATTGAAGCCGGCAAGGCCTCACGGTTGAAAGCGATTGTCAAATGGGGCGTTGGCACAGACAGCATCGACAAGGCTGCGGCCCAGCGGCTTGGCGTTCCGGTCTACAACACCCCCGGCGCGTTTGGCGATGAGGTCGCCGACTTGGCCCTCGCGTTGCTGCTTGATGTGGTTCGGCGCGTGTCGTTGATGAACCACGCGATACGCGATGGCGGCTGGATCCGCATGGAGGGGCGCACGCTTGCGGGCAAGACCGCCGGCGTCATCGGCCTGGGCTCGATCGGACAGGGCATCGTGCGGCGTGTGCAGGCGTTTGGAATGCTCGCGGCCGGCTGCGACGTGCGACAGCTCGCGCCTGGCGAGGTGCCCGGCCTGCGACAGGCGGATTTGGCCGAAGTTTTGAACGCAAGCGATGTGATATTTCTGGCCTGCAACCTAACCCCCGAGAACCGCCATCTTGTGAACGAAAAGACCATCGCGCAAATGAAGCCTGGCGCCGTTGTCATCAATGTTTCGCGGGGACCTCTCATCGATGAAGCCGCGTTGGCAGACGCGTTGGCGAGCGGCCATGTCTCGGGCGCGGGGCTCGATGTGTTCGAAACAGAGCCTCTGCCAGCTGACAGCGCGTTACGGCGCTTCGAAAACTGCGTATTCACCGCCCACGCCGGCTCCAGCACAGAAGAGGCGATCGCGCGCATCAATCAGATGACGAGTGACATTCTGTTTCATGTTTTGGGACTGAAGCCGGAACTGGGCTTTTCGCTGAATCGTGTAGCGTGACGTACGCGCGCTACCCAAGCCTGGCCGGGCGCCGCGTGCTCATCACGGGCGGGGCCAGCGGCATAGGCCGGGCCATGGCGGAGTCGTTCGCCGATCAGGCGGCGCGGGTCGTCGTGCTCGATAGGGACGAGGCGGCTGGCCAGACGCTGGCAAAGTCCGTGCAGAACATAAGCTTTCACGCCTGCGACGTGACCGACGCCGCCGGACTGCGGCTTGCCATAGACACAGCGGTCGCTGAGCTTGGCGCGCTTCATGTGCTTATCGCCAACGCCGCTGATGACACGCGCCACAGTCTGGACGATGTGACGCCGGAGATGTGGGATCGCTGCATCGCCGTCAATCTCAAGCATCAGTTCTTCGCAGTGCGGTCGGCGTACCTGGCCATCGCGGCGAGCGGGGGCGGATCGATTATTTGCATGGGCTCGATCGCCTGGCTGAACAACACGACGGGCATGATCGGCTACACTGCCGCCAAAGCTGGCGTGCACGGACTGGTGCGCACGCTCGCCCGCCAGCTGGGGCCACGCAATATCCGCGTCAACGCGCTGCTGCCGGGGTGGACCATGACCGAACGCCAGCGTGAGCTCTGGGTGGATGAAGCTGCGGAACAAGAGATCGCGGCGGCGCAGTGCCTGCCGGGGTTTGTAATGCCCGAGGACGTCGCGCGCATGGCGCTGTTCCTGGCCGCCGACGACTCGGCGATGTGCACGCAGCAAAGCTTCATCGTCGACGGCGGGTGGATTTAGGCCCAGCGCGTATCTTTCATCAGTTCATGGCTGCGGCGGATGAACAGCATGTCGCACTGGCCCATCGCGCCGTCGATAGGCCGGCGCAGAAAGTCCACGAACTCATAAGGGACGAAGCCGGCTTCCGCCACGAAAGCGATGGTTTCGTCTAGCGGGCGCATTTCTGCGCAGAACGGGTAGAACGTGCATTCCATCAGGATGAAGCTGCAGCTTGCGAGCGCGCTCGTGCCGCCACTGATAACGCGGCGCTCGAACCCTTGAACGTCGATCTTGACGAAATCGGGCTTCTCGATGACGCCTTCAGAAAGCATGGAATCGAGCGAGCGAACCTGCGCAGTTTGCGCTGATTGGCCTTTGTAGGCGAAGCTGCTGGCCCAAAGATCTTCGGTGACGCCGAGTTGAAGTTCGCCGTCCGCATCGGATACGCCTACAGGGTGATGGGTGACGCGCCCGGGATTGCGGGCGGCGAAGTCCGCCAACGCCTGGGCGCGAACCTTCAGCGGCTCAAAACAGTGAACGCGCGCGGCGGGCCAAGTGCGCAGCGCGAGCGCGCTCCAGCCGCCATCTGAAGCGCCGATGTCGAAGACGACGGCCGGGCGTACGCCGCGCTGGCGCAGGCCTTCCAGCGCGGGCTCCATTCCAAACAACGGTGAGGCCGCAGTTTTGCGCCGGATATTGAGCCACCCCAACATCAGCGATGCCACACCTGGCCACGGATTTGCTTCGAGGCCCAATTCCAATTGTAGGCGTTGATGGCGCGCCGGCCATGAAGCGCATAGAGGGGCGCAAGCCCGGCCGCCAGCGCCGCCTGTTTCAGCTTCGGCAATTGCCGGAAGGGCACGTCGTAGAAACCGTTCATGTCGTAGACGTTGAAGATAAAACGATACGCGCGCGCCAAGGCGGGACCATTCGGCGCGTACATGCGCGTGACCCGCTCCATTTCATCGATCACGCGTTTGCCGCCGCGCGAGGTCAGATTGTGATCAGTGAAATAGTAGGTTGAAAGAACGCGCTCCGTCGCAGCGAAGCGAGCGCCGGCGACGCTCAGCCGGTTCCACCACTCCCAGTCAAAGGCGAGGAAGAAGGCGTCGTCAAACTCGCCTGCGTTGCGATGGGCCGCGGCGCGCCAAAAGGTGCTTGGCTGCTCCAGATAATTCCGCAGTGGCAGGACTTCGAGAAAATCCGCCGGCGGCGCGGTGGTTGTCTCCGAGCCGTCGGCAAATACGCGCAGGCATCCGCCCGTAAGCACATCAATGCCGGGGTTGGCGGCAAAGAATGCCATCACAAAATCCAGCGCCCCCGGCGCCAGCGCGTCGTCGGCGTTGATGTAGCCGAAGATGTCACCTGTGGCGGTGCGAAAGCCCTTGTTCAGGGCATCGGCGATGTTCTTGTCCTTCTCGGAGACGAGGCGGGCCACGAGGTCTTTGTGCCGGGCGACGAGATCGAGCGTGCCGTCGGTGCTGCCGCCATCAAGGACGACATATTCAAGGTTCGAACAGGACTGGGCACGCACTGAATTGAGTGTGCGCTCAATGGTCGCCGCGGCGTTGAGACAAGGTGTCGCCAGCGTGATGCGAGAGCCGGTCAATGCTGGAGGCTCCGCTCAAGTTCGCGGTAAGCGTCTGCCGCGGCGAGGTGATAGCGCGCACGCGCATAGCCAAAGGCAGGTGAGGGAAATAGATTCCGCGCTAACGCTACCAGCGTGGTGAACGCGAGGTGTGCGGGCGTGCGATAGTACCGCGGTGTTTCCAGAGGTCCACGAAGGAGGGCGTCGAGAATGACGTGACTGCGCCCATATCCCTGCATCAAGCGCACGAGGTTCGAAAAGGCGAAGCGCCCGGGATCGACATGATGGTCAAGCCGGAGTTGCGGAACGTACGCGGTCGCCATGCCGAGCCGGTAAGCGCTGTGCATGAGCAGCGAATCTTCGCAGGAGGCGAAACTGCCGGGCGCCCGCCCCAGCGCGGTGGAGTTTGCGTGTGTCCGCACAAAGGCGGCGAAGTCTTCGAGCATTGCGCGCGCGACGAAGGCGCCGGCCGCCGGCGGCTCCCACGCCTCCCACTTTGCCGACACGCCCATCATCTCCTTTTCGCCCGCGTCGCGCACAGCCAAGTAGGGCAGGAAGGGCCTGCATCCGATGGGCGGGCGCGTCGCCTGCGGGAGCAAAAGTTTGCCCCCGAACGCCGCGACATTGGGGTGCGCGGCTATGAACTCAAGACCTTTGGCCAAATAGTCGGGCGCCAGCACGTTATCGTCGTCTACGCACAGCATCCAGTCGCACGCGGTCGCGTCAATCGCGCAGAGGCGTGCGTGGATGAGGCCAGGCTTCTCCTCGCGTACGATGCGCGCGGCGACGCCGATGCGCCGCAACGGGCTGAGAATTTCCTCGGAAATGGCCGGCGTGGATGCGTTATCGACCACGAGCACATCGAAGTCGGTGACGCTTTGGCGCGCAATCGCGTCGATCACTCGCGCGAACAGCTCCGGCTTTGGATTGTGGGTGCAAATGCAGATGCTGAGCACGCGGAGCCTTCGCCAATATCGAGAGAAAATTTCTTAGCCGCGGCGACAGGGCCGCGCAACGTCTGGCCCAGCCGCCGCCGCGCCTAGCCCAGCTTGGCGTGCAGGTCGAACCAGCCTTCCTTCGCCGCATCATAATTGCCGCGTGCGCGGGCCGCTGAGTGTTGTTCGAGGACTGGCCGCATGGCGTCTGCGTCAAGCCATTCGCCGGGCGTATCTTCGCCGAACGGGCCGCTGGCGCCATAGGGAAACTTGTAGGCGATGGCGTTGCCTTCGCGAGCAGGCGTGGGGCACGAAAGCGACGGCACGTCGGCCTGGTTGATGAACTTGAAGTGCGTGTATCCAAAGCTCACAAGCACATCAAACAGGGAAATTTCGCCATTTTCGAATGAAACGAAACGTGGTTTTTTGGGGCAATCGCGCAAGCCCTTCACGGCAGCGCCGTCGAGGCCCTCAATGTCGATCTTGAGGTAATAGGGCGTTCCAAATTTTTGCACGACCTCTGCGATCGTGGCGACATTGACGCTCACCGGGGCTGTCGGCATTCCGCGCGACGCAGTCGCGGGTTTGAACGAACTCCATTCGGAGAGCTCAAGATTGACGTGGAACTCCGCGCGTCCGCGCTCTTCGCCGATTCCGATGTTCAAAATCTTGAGTTGGCCAGAGCGCAACGCCGCTTTGAAGCGCCGTTCTGCCGCGGCCGCGAGAATGGGGTTGGCCTCGATGGCGATAACGCCAAATCCCTTCCGCAAGTAGAAGTCGGTATCCTGCCCCACATGCATGCCGACATCGAAGATCAGCCTTTCGTTCGGCTCGGCTCGGGCGTCCGGCAGGTCATCAAGGGCGCGTATCAGGTGGCGGGAACGCCGCGCGGCGGCCGCCTCCAGATCGCGCGCGCCGATGCCGCGCGCCGCCGCTTTGCCCAGCCGCCGGCGCAGGCCCCGCATCAGTCTTTGCAGGATCGGGGGCTTCGCTGGGCTGGCTGTCATGTTCACTCAACGCGTGTTCCTTGGGGCCGCCGGGCGGGGACCGTTCCGGATTTGGGCCTGTGTAGCGGGCGGACCGGGGCAGGTCGAGTTGGCGCGGATAGCGCTTCGCCGCGGCCGCGACAAGAAAAGCAAATTATAATAATTAGTTACGATAGAAAGAGTCACTCGAGCGCCTGCAGGCGCAAGCGCCCCACATTTCTGCATCGTCATCGACGGAAAAGCCCGATAGCCCTTGCTAGACCACTCATTTTGGTGCTTTTGTTAACGCCTGTTGCGCGTATTAGGTCCTGCGCCCGATCTTTGTCGGCGCGGGTGAGGAGCGGGTGAATGGTGGACCAGCCTTCAGGGCATGCGCGTGAAGTCCGCGACACCATCGTCAAGTCGAGTCTGACTGGCGTTGCGGGCACCGTCCTCGCGGTCACAGCGTTCTCACCGGCAGGGTTTGGCGGCATGCTTGGAACGAGCATGGCGTCCGGGCTCGGGGCGGATTCAGATTCCGCCAACTCCTACGTGAACCTTCCCCCGTTCGTCGCCCCGCTCAGCGAGCAGGAACTCGCCGATATTCGCGGCCAGCTCGCTACAGTGTCTTCGTCGCTGACTATGACCCGGGCCGCGACGGACGCCAGCATTGATCGCATGCGGATTTTGGCGGCGGCAGATGGGGTTTTCCCATCAGCGGTCGCGCCGGTTGCGTCGCAGCAGTTCGCACGCGAAGAAACCGGCCTGCGGCTTACACCGAGTGAGCCCATTCAGGAAGCAGCGCTGAGCGAGCCTGAACTCGCCACCCTGACGCCTGTGGCGTTTCCCACCGTGGACTGTGTTGGAGAGGCCGCTGAGGCGGATTCCTATCGTGACCGGCATCTGGAACTCGCTGCGCTCATACTCGGCCAGGACACTTTCTAGGCGTCAGCGCGCCGGCGTTTTCTCTGCAAATTTCATCACAACAGGGCCTACGCCGTGCTGACGCTTGTGACCGGGGCGTCGGGCTTTATCGGGGCTGCGCTGGTAGATGCGCTTGCATCGGCTGGCGAACAGGTGCGCGCCGCCTATCGCACCCTTCCTGACGCCGACCGTGCCCCCGCCGCGGAGGCCGTCGCTGTGGGCGATGTCGGCGGCAAGACCGATTGGACTGCGGCCCTTGCAGGCGTAGGCGCGGTTATCCATCTCGCCAGCCCCGCGCACGCACGCGCCGCAGACGTTCACGTGCGGGAAGCGACCGTCGCTGGGGCCGCTGCTCTGGCCGAACAGGCGTTGGCGGCGGGCGTCGAGCGCTTCATCTATGTCAGCTCGATCAAGGCGTGTGCGGCGCGCTCGCGCGGCAGGGCCCTTCGCGAAGAAGATCACGCCGCACCGGAGGACGTTTACGGCCGCGCCAAAAGGGAAGCGGAGCTCCTCCTTCTATCTGAGCCGGCGCTGCGCCCGGTGGTCATCAGGCCGCCGCTGGTGTTTGCGCCGGATGCGAAGGCGAATTTCGCGCTGCTGCTGCGATTGGCCGCTTCGCCCCTGCCGCTGCCCCTGGGCGCCATCTCGAACCGCCGTTCGTTGATCTCGCGCCCTACCTTGGTTGCAGCTCTCAAGGCGGTGCTGCGTGGGCGCGGCGGAGACGCGAAGATATTCCACGTCGCGGATCAGCCTGCGGTATCGACGACGGATTTGATCACTGCGCTGAGGAGAGGAATGGGCCAAGCCGCGCCCTTGTTTCCCATGCCGGGCATTCAATCCTTGGCCCCGCGCGCTCTAGTGGAAAACCTGGAAGTTGATGACGGCGCGTTTCGCAATGTGTTCGGCTATGGCGCTGAGCAGGCGCATACGCTCCAGCTGCTTGAGAACTGTGCGCGGGAGTGGAAGCAGCGATGAGGGGGCGCAAGCTTCTGTTCCTGGCCACCGAGGACTGGTTTGTACGCTCGCATTTCATGCCGATGCTGAGACGTGCGCAGGCCGATGGATTTGACGTCATAGTGGCGGCGCGCTCCTCGGGCGCCGACCTTGAAGGCGTGCGGTGTATCGACCTGCCGCTTGAGCGGCGATCAATTTCGCCCATGGCGCTGTTGCGGGGAGCGCGGGCTGTGCGCGCGCTCATCGACGAGGAGCGCCCAGATATTGTTCATGCGATTGCGTTGAAGCCGATCGTTATGACTTTGTGCGCAGGCGGGAGCGGTGCGCGCGCCTACGCTGTTACCGGGCGCGGCTATCTGGCGATTGCCGCGCGCGCGTGGACGCGCATTGCACAGTGGTGCGTCGCGCGCTTGCTCCGCTCGGCTGTGGCGAAGCCGCACGCAGTCTTGCTGGTGGAGAACATTGCCCGATCGCCGCTGGGTCGAAGGCGGCGCGCCGCTGCCGGATCGCAAGTTGTCCTGTTGCCGGGCGCGGGCGTAGATCCAGCTCAACTGAAACTCACGCGGAACCTGAAGGCCCAGTCATTGTCGGGATTGCCTCAAGGCTGGTGCGTTCGAAAGGAATCGATTGCGCCGTCGAGGCGATCCAACACTTGCGCAACGCTGGCGTGAAGATCTCGCTCCGGATCGCAGGCACCGCCGATCCTGAGAACCCCGAACACGTTCCTGACGAGACGCTTGAGGCGTGGGGGCGCATGCCAGGCGTCGCGCTCGTTGGCCGCGTCTGTGACATCAGTGCGTTTTGGGCTGGCGTCCACATTGCCTGTTTGCCGTCGCGGGGTGGTGAGGGCTTGCCGCGGACGCTGCTTGAGGCCTCCGCATGCGCGCGCCCGATTGTCACAACAGATGCGCCGGGCTGCGCTGATTTTGTTGTCCCGGGTGAAACGGGGCTCGTGGTTCCTCGTGGCGATGTCGTCGCGTTGGCTGCAGCTCTGCGGCGCCTGTGCAAAGATTCGGCGCTGCGCGGCCGCATGGGGCTCGCCGGCCGGTCCAGGGTGGTTGGTGGTTACACCGAGCAGCATTGCGCGGAGCAAGCCGCCAGCGCTTGGGAACGGCTTCTCGCCGCCCCGCACTGGTGTGGATAACTGCGATCAAAGATTGTTGCAGACTCCAACAATATTGGCGGGGCCTGCCGCGTGATTTGTCTTCGTGAACTCACGAGTCTGTCCGCATCGCGCCATGTGCGACGAGCGCCTGTGGATAACATGCGGTGTCCGGAGTAACACACATCTTCCGCTTGCGCGGCTCAGCGCTGGATTCGGCGGGGCAAGTGCTGCTATGGCACTATTGCGGGGAAGATTCTCGATTGGGGGGCGTTCACAACCATGAAGTTGACTGGTTTGGAACGGCCCGAGCGGCGCCTCACGACGTGCTGGCCGCCGCAGCCTTCTTTCACGGCAAGCGTGTACTGATCACAGGCGCGGCAGGCAGCATCAGTTCCGGCGCTGGCGCTTCGCTTGGCGGAACTGGGGTGCGAGCGTTTGGCGCTGCTTGACCAGTTCGATCACGGACTCATCGATATCGTTGAAAAAGTGAAGCGCGCCGCGCCTGACCTCGCGGTCACCGAGGCGCTCTGCGACGTGCGCGACAGCGCAAGGCTCGACGCCTGGATGCGCCGCATTGAGCCGGATGTCGTCATCCACTCGGCGGCATTGAAGCACGTGCACTTGGGTGAGCGTCATCCTGTCGAGTGCGTGTTGACCAACCTTATCGGCGTGCGCAACGCCGCGGCTGCCGCCGCTGACGCTGGCGCTTCCCACTTCATCTTGATTTCGTCGGATAAGGCGGCCGCGCCCACATGTCTGATGGGCGCCACAAAACGGCTTGCCGAACTTTTCCTCCTGGGTCTTGAGAAGGACCACGCAAACAAGATGTGCGCGCGGGCGGTGCGTTTCGGGAATGTGTGGGGCTCGCAGGGGTCCGTGCTCCCGCGCTTCGCGGCGCAGATTGAGGCTGATGGTCCTCTCGAGGTGACTCACCCTGAAATGGAACGCTTCTTCATGACGACAGAAGAGGCGGTAGGTTTGATCCTGAGTGTGGCCGCCGTCGAATCTGAGCCGGGCACCTACTTCATGGAAATGGGCGAACCGATTTCGATCCTGGACCTGGGCCGTTCCATGATCACGGATTCCGGCAAGAGCATAGAGATCAAGTTCACCGGCCTTCGCGCCGGCGAGAAGCTGCACGAGCAGCTCATTGACGAGTTCGAAGACTCAGCGCCGAGCACGATCTCCGGCGTGTTCCGCGTCGCGCCGCGCGCTGCGGGGGCGTACGTGACCGCTTCGGACATCGCTCATCTCGAAACTATCGCGCGTACGATGGAGAACGCGCTGGTCCGCCAGCGCGTTTTCGCGAGCCTTGAAGAGCGCCTGAAAAGCGTGCGCAAGGCGGGCTAGCCGCCGCGCAGGGCGCGCGCCGCTACGGCGTCGAGTTTCGCAACCAGCTCTGGGTCGCGCGCTTCTGGCGCGGTGATGAGCGCTGTGTCGAGCGTGGTTTCAATTCCCAGCGGCGAGGGCGTTCGCGCAGGACCCAGAAGCGGCGCTGCGCACCGGATGAGGCGGGCGGCCTTGGCGGCGTTTTCCATGAGCACCTGGATCACGGCCGCAACTTCCACATGTCCGTGGTGGGGGTGCCAGCAATCATAGTCCGTCACCATCGCAACGCTTGCGTAGGGCAGCTCCGCTTCGCGCGCCAACTTTGCTTCCGGCATGTTGGTCATGCCAATGACGTCGCAGCCCCAGCTTCTATAAAGTTGAGATTCAGCAAGCGACGAGAATTGCGGACCCTCCATTGCGAGATAGGTTCCTCCGCGCCGGTGCGGAATCGCCTCAGCCTTCGCTGCTGCTTCCAGCGCGTCGCCGAGCCGTGGACACACGGGCCGCGCCATCGAAACATGGGCGACCAGACCCTTGCCGAAGAAACTGCTCTCGCGCTTGTGGGTGCGGTCGATGAACTGATCGACGATGACGAACGTGCCGGGCGCCAGGTCCTCGCGCAGCGAGCCGCATGCGGACAATGAAATCACGTCGGTGACGCCGGCGCGCTTGAGGACGTCGATATTCGCCCGGTAATTGATGTCGCCCGGCGAAAGGGTGTGGCCGCGCCCATGGCGGGCGAGAAACACCATTTCGACACCATCGAGCACGCCGCGCTGCAGCGCCCCGGAGGGCGAGCCCCAAGGGGAGGTCAGATTCTCTTCGCGCGCATCCACCAACCCCTCAATATTGTAGACGCCACTGCCTCCGATGACGCCCAGCACCGTTCGAGAAGGCCCTTGAGTCACGTTGATTCCCGCCATTGTTCGCTTCTGAGTTCCAGCTAGGCTGATCGCGCCAGGCGCGCAACCAGCCCCGTTGCAGGCACTTCGGCCTCAAGCCTTCAATTGTGCGCGCGTTGGCTGTAGAGCGTTGATCACATGTCCAAGATCTTGATCACCGGGGGCGTCGGCTATGTCGGCGCACATTGCGCGCTGGCGCTGACGCAAGCCGGGCACGCCGTTGTCACCTACGACAATCTCTCCAACGGTCACGCACGCTTCGCCAAGTGGGGCCCGGCCGAGCAGGGCGACATACGCGACAGGGATCGTTTGCGGGCTGTATTCGCAGCGCACCGGCCGGACGCCGTGCTGCACTGCGCGGCGCTGATCGAGGTTGGGGAATCGGTAAAAGCGCCAGCTTCATTTTATGATACAAACGTCGCCGGCGCGCTGGCGGTTCTCGATGTCATGCACGAGCGGGGTGTCAGCGCCCTGGTGTTCTCTTCCACATGCGCGACCTATGGAGAGCCGCAATATCTCCCTCTCGACGAAAAGCATCCGCAGGCTCCAATCAATCCCTATGGGCGGAGCAAGCTGATGGTCGAGCAGATCACACGCGATCTGGCTGCAGCGAACGGGCTCAAGTTCGCTCACCTTCGCTATTTCAACGCCGCGGGCGCGGCGCCCGAAGAACACATTGGCGAGCGGCACGATCCCGAATCGCATCTCATTCCGCTGGCGCTGTTTGCGCTTCTGGGGCGGCGCGACACTATCAGCGTTTTCGGAACAGATTACGCGACCCGCGACGGCTCATGTTTGCGCGACTATGTGCATGTGCTCGACCTGGCTGACGCGCATGTGCGCGCCATCGATCGCTTGCTCGGCGGGGGCGCATCCTTGGCGGCGAACCTCGGCACGGGCCAAGGCGTGACTGTGCTTGAAATGATTGCCGCCATTGAACGAGTGACCGGTCGTCAGGCGCCGCACCGGCTTGCCGCGCGGCGGCCTGGCGATTCCCCGGAGCTGGTGGCGGATTCAGCGCTTGCGCTACGCGAACTCGGCTGGGCGCCGAAGCGGACGCTCGACGACATCATTCGCTCGGCCTGGACTTGGCACGCCGAGGTCGAGCCGCGCGTGTTTGGCTAGGCGCCGGCCGAGACAAAGTCGCGGATGGCGCCGGCAATGCGCGCCTGGGTGGCCTCATCGAGATACGGGTGCATCGGAAGCGCCAGCACTTTTTCTGCAACGGCGTCGCTTGTGGCCATGCCTCCCGCGCCCACCGGAAATGTGCGATAGGCGCTCTGCTGGTGCAGCGGCTTGGGATAGTACTGCGCGGTGGGGATGCCAGTAGCGCGCAAATGCGCAGCCAGCCCGTCGCGATCATCTGCCTCGATGGTATATTGCGCCCAGGTGGAGATGCCGCCGGCGATCACAGCGGGTGTCTTCACCAGATTGGAGAGCATTTGCCGGTAACGGTCGGCGACGACATTCCGCATTGCGATTTCTTCGCTGAAGATGGCGAGTTTCTCCAGGAGGACCGCCGCCTGCATGGTGTCGAGCCGCGAGTTCATGCCGATGCGGACATTGTCATATTTGTCGGCGCCTGCGCCATGCAGCGCCAGCGACCGCATGACGGCGATGTCTTCGTCACTATTGGTCAGCGTTGCGCCGCCGTCGCCGTAGCATCCGAGCGGCTTGGCGGGAAAAAAGCTGGTCGTGGTGCAGTCGGCCCAGTGCAATGGGTGCTTGCCATCGAGCGTGCAGCCGAACCCCTGAGCGCTGTCGGCGATCAGCTTGAGGCCCTCACGGCGCGCGATCTCGGCGATTTTGGGATAATCCGCCGGCTGCCCAAAGAGATCGACTGCGATGACGACACGTGGCTTGAGCTTGCCTTCGCGCTTTACGCCCGCGATTGCCGCTTCGAGACTTTCAGGGCTCATGTTGTAGGTATCGGGCAGCACATCCACGAACACCGGCGTGGCGTCGAACCAGGGCACGATTTCCGCTGTCGCCGCGAAGGTGAAGGAGGGGCAGAACACAGCATCGCCCTTGCCGATGTTCCATGCCATCAGCGGCAGCGCCAGCGCGTCGGTGCCGTTGGCGTTGGCGAGGGTGTGCTTGGCGCCGCCAAACGCGGAAAGCTTCGTCTCAAATTCACGAACCTCGGGCCCGAGTATGTATTGTCCGTGCGCCAGAACACGCGCCAGCGCAGCGTCGATCCTGTCGGCGATGCGCGTGCGCTGTGTCTGCAAATCGATGAACGGGATCATGTGAGCCTCTAAGCGTGGGTATCTTACGAGAGCGAAGGCAGGCCGGCGGCTTGATCGACCTCCAGCGCCAGATTGAGAACTGCAAGCGCCTCTTCGCCGCTGACGACGGGCCGCGCCGCCACGCCAAGCACAGCGTCGATGAATTGCGCGACATTGGCGCCCAGCGGGTCGCTGCCAATGCGGGTTTCAGCGAAAGCCGCGTTCAGCGGAAATCCGGTTGTGTTTTCGAATGTGCGCGCCAGAAAATCGATGTTCACCTCTCCGGATGAGTAGACGGCGCGCATGAAGCGGCGCCGTTCTGGCGCAATCCGGCTGGAAACGAAGACAGCTTCCGCGCCGCCAAACGCGAGCCGTGCGTCGATGGCGTCCGCAGTGCGGCCGTGCTCGCTGCGCGCTGTGGCGAGCACGCCCTCGGGCGGACGGCCCATGAGCTGCAGCGCGAGGTCGAGATCGTGGACCATAAGATCAAGCGTCACCGAAACGTCGGCGCTTCGGCCGGTCCAAGGGCCTTCGCGGACGCTCTCGATCCGGGTTGGGCGCTCCGGCGCGGCGAGCAGACCCATCGCATCGAAAACAAGCCGCTCCTGGTGGCCGCAGGCGATCACGAGGTTGCTCTTGGCGGCGAGCGCCACCAGGGCTGCGCCATCGGATGCATCGGTCGCTAAAGGCTTTTCGACCAGGACGTGCTTGCCGGCTTCGAGCGCGGCGCGGGCCGCGCCTGCATGCAGCGAAGGCGGGGAGGCGACGGTGACGATATCGACGCTCGCGATCATGTCTGCGAGTGTTTCGAAGGCCTGCGCGCCGTGTGTGTCCGCCAGCTGCTGCGCGCGCTCGTCGTCGGGATCGTAGACGCCGGCGAAACCGGTCCGTGCATCCTCGGCGTATTTGCGCGCGTGGATGCGCCCGAAGGCGCCGGCGCCAACAACGCCCGCCCTGAGCTTTTTCATTCGACGGTCACCGATTTGGCGAGGTTGCGGGGCTGGTCGACGTCAGTGCCTTTGTGCACGGCGGTCAGATAGGCCAGGAGCTGGATGGGGACCGAATAGACGAGAGGTGCGACGAAATCGTCGCATGCCGGGGTCAGGATGATGTGGGACGCGATGTCGCTGACGGCAGCCGCTCCGGCGGCGTCGGTGATCACGATCAGCTTGCCGCCGCGGGCGCGGACCTCCTGCATGTTTGAGAGCGTCTTTTCGAACAGCCCGTCATGGGGGGCGACGACCACGACCGGAGTATCTTCGTCGATCAGCGCGATCGGCCCGTGTTTCAACTCGCCGGCGGCGTAGCCTTCGGCGTGGATGTAAGAGATCTCCTTGAGCTTGAGCGCTCCTTCCAGCGCCACTGGATAATGCACGCCGCGGCCCAGATAGAGCACATCGCGCGCGTGGCTCAGCTCCTGCGCAATGGCTTCGATCTCCGGCTCGGCGTTGAGCGCATCCGCAATCAGGCGAGGGCACTCCATCAGCGCTTGCACCAGCCGGCGTTCTTCCTGGCTCGAAAGCGCGCCGCGCGCGCGCCCAACGGCGACCGCCAGCGCAGCCAACGCCGAAAGCTGCGCGGTGAACGCTTTCGTCGAGGCCACGCCGATTTCCGGGCCGGCGAGCGTGGGCAGCCGCGCATCGGCTTCACGCCAGATCGTGGATTCAGGAACGTTGACCACGGCGAGCGTCTTCAGGCCCTGCTCTTTGCAGTAGCGCAAGGCCGCCAGCGTATCGGCGGTTTCCCCCGATTGAGAGACAAAAACCGAGAACGCTTTCTTGCCGACGGCGGGCTTGCGGTAGCGGAACTCCGAAGCAATGTCAGTTTCGACAGCGAGGCCGGCAATCTGCTCAAGCCAGTATTCCGCGACGCGCCCCGCATAGTGCGCCGTGCCGCAACCAATGATGATAGCGCTGTCGGCAGCGAGATCGACGCCATCGAGATCAGGCATCTCGACGCGCTCTTCATAGGCGTTGACGTAACGGGTGATGGTGCGGCCGGTCGTTTCCGGTTGCTCGTAGATTTCCTTTTGCATGAAGTGGCGGTGGTTGCCTTTCTCCACCGCTGCAGCGCCGCCGGAAAAAACATGCACCTGCCGTTCGGCCGGCATGCCATCGGCGTCGAGCACCTTGACCGTTGTGCGCGAGAGGATGGCGATGTCGCCTTCCTCCAGGAACATGACACGTGTGGTGAAAGGAGAGACAGCGATCGCGTCGGAGCCGAGGAACATTTCGCCCTCGCCAATCCCGACCGCCAGCGGGCTGCCCTTGCGCGCGCCGACCAGGACGTCATCCTCACCGGCGAAAAGCACGGCGATGCCAAAGGCGCCTTCCAGCCTGCGGACGGCCGTGATGGCCGCTTCCGCTGGCGTCTGGCCCTTATCAAGACAGTCAGTGATAAGGTGGGCGATCACCTCGCTATCGGTTTCGGATTCGAAGCTCCGTCCAGCGGCGATGAGCTCGTCGCGCAGTGCGCGAAAATTCTCAATGATGCCGTTGTGGACGATGGCGACGCGCCCGGTCGCGTGGGGGTGAGCGTTGCTTGTGGTTGGCGCGCCATGCGTGGCCCAGCGTGTGTGGCCGATGCCGGTCACGCCCGCGAGCGGTGCGCGCCCCAGCTCAGCCTCAAGATTGGCCAGTTTGCCTGCTGCGCGGCGGCGTTTGATGGCGCCGCCCTCCAGCGTGGCGACGCCGGCGGAATCGTAGCCGCGATACTCCAACCGCTTCAAAGCTTCCACAAGCCGGGGCGCAACAGGCGATGCGCCCAGGATTCCAATGATCCCGCACATGGTTAATCCCGCGTCCCTTCCGGCTCCAAAAAACCGGAATCTGTGGTTAGCGCTGCGTCCGGGGGGGTCATGCCCGTTCGGCCATTGATTTGCATCTCAATTAGTCTTTCAACATGCGACGGTCGCTGAGGAGCTTCGACAAGCATGAGCCGTGCCTATTTCGGGACAGACGGGATCCGGGGAACCTCTAATCGTTACCCGATGACGCCCGAAGTCGCCCTGCGCGTCGGATTGGCGGCAGGCAAGCGCTTCATGAGCGCCGACGATCGCCGCCACCTCGTGGTTATCGGCAAGGATACGCGCCTGTCCGGCTACATGCTAGAGCCGGCGTTAACCGCGGGCTTTACCGCTGCGGGCATGGATGTCGTCCTGTTTGGGCCGCTGCCCACACCCGCCGTGGCCATGCTGACGCGCAGCCTGCGCGCTGATCTGGGCGTCATGCTCTCGGCTTCACACAACAAGTTCGCAGACAACGGCATCAAGCTGTTCGGACCCGATGGGTTCAAGCTTTCCGACAGCGCCGAGCTCGAAATCGAGCGCCTGATGGATTCCAAGCTCGACGAACACTTGGCTGCGCCCGCCAAGCTCGGCCGGGCGCGGCGCATCGACGACGCGCAGGCCCGCTACGTCGAGATCGTCAAGGCGACATTTCCCAAAGGGCTTACGCTCAAGGGCATGCGCATCGTCATCGATGCGGCCAATGGCGCCGCATACAAGGTGGCGCCGGTGGCGCTCTACGAATTGGGCGCCGAGATCATCAAGATCGGCGTTGAACCCGATGGCTTCAACATCAATGAAAAGGTGGGCTCAACAGATACGCGCGCGCTGAAGGACGCGGTGCTCAAGTATCGCGCCGACATTGGCATTGCCCTTGATGGCGACGCCGATCGCGTCGCTATCGTCGATGAAAAAGGCCAATCCGT
Organism: Hyphomonadaceae bacterium; assembly: GCA_041398345.1. GTDB lineage: Bacteria > Pseudomonadota > Alphaproteobacteria > Caulobacterales > Aquidulcibacteraceae > Vitreimonas. The sequence continues at coordinate 62,608 of JAWKUY010000015.1, forward strand.
CGATGGCGACCAGCTTATGGCGCTGATCGCCAAGAGCTGGAAACAGGCAGGCGTGCTGACGAAGCCGGGCATCGTGGCCACGGTCATGAGCAATCTCGGCCTTGAGCGCTTCCTGAAAGGGCTCTCGCTCAAGCTTGAGCGCACGCAGGTCGGCGACCGCTACGTCGTGGAAGCTATGCGCGCCAATGGCTACAATGTCGGCGGCGAGCAATCGGGCCATATCATCCTGTCCGACTTCTCGACCACCGGCGATGGCCTGTTGGCGGCGCTGCAGGTGTTGGCCGTCATCGTCCAATCGGGCAAACCAGCCAGCGAGGTCTGCAAGCTGTTCGAGCCCGCGCCGCAAGTGCTCGAAAATGTGCGCTACGAGAAGGGGGCTTGTGATCCCATGAGCGCGGTCAGCGTCAAAGACGCGATCAAGGCGGCGGAAGGCCGGCTGAACGGCAAGGGCCGCCTTTTGGTGCGCAAGAGCGGCACCGAACCGCTGGTGCGCATTATGGCTGAAGGCGACGACGAAGCGCTCGTGCGGTCCGCCGTCGCTGACGTAAAGAGCGCCGTCGTGGCCGCCGCCCAGGCGGCCTGATCCGTTATTGCGTGGGCCGCGCCAGCATTACGGTGTTGTTGCCCATGTTGCAGTCGTTGACGCGCTGATGCACGCCGTCGGCGGAGTACACCAGCCGCAAGCGCAAAGGCCTGCCGCGCGCCTCCGGCGGCAGCGCAACCCGCAGTGTCCCATTTTGCGACGCGCCTTGTCCGAGGATAAGAGCGCCCCCACCGTCGGGAGCGCTGATCGCGGGCGTGCTCGCGAGTTGGGTGGTGCCCGCGGGCGTCACCGATTCCAGCGCCACGGATTGCTCACCGGCGCTTGCCGCGACATAGGGCGCGTTGCCGTCATTGCGGACCCTGTAGGTCAGCGCGATCTCGTTTTCCGCCAGCGGCGCCTGGCCCGGCAGCGCGGTCACGAACGTGTAGGTGCCGACGCCCAAATCCGCGCAGCGGGGGGGAGGCGGCGGCGGCCGCTGCTTCTGCTTGCCCTGCTGGCCCCCGCCCTGGCTCTGCGCCAACGCCTGCTCGGTCAGCATAATCCCATTTACCGCCATGAACCCGATCAGGCAGGCGATCAGAATCTTGCGCATATTTTTCACCCAGCTTCCGGCTTGCTCAGGGCCGGCAGCGCCCTCAAAGGCAATCTAGCGCATCCGCACGCGCTGTTGATAGCGATTATTGTCGCTGGCGGCGCGCAGGCTTAGGCGAACATGACCTCGGCGTCGTCAGTGCGCAGCATCTCCGCGCCCGCGAACATGCGGTCGAATTCCTCCAGCATGCCAAGCAGTTCGTCCGCTTCCGCGGCCGGCGCACCTTTGCCTGGAAAGCGAAACCCCCAGAGCGAATGCAGGTGTTCGACAGCGCCGATGGCTTCGCCGAGCGCGACAAATCGGCCAGGCGCTGAAAGCAGGAAGTCTCGCAACACGTTGGGCTGGCCGCGCGCAAGCGCAGCGAAGGCGTTGTCATAATCCAGGAGCGCCTCACCTGCGCGCCAGAGCACGCTATCAGCGCGGCTCATGATGCTTTCGCGCAGGGCCTCAATGTCGCTCCGCTTGGTGCGCCCGGCATAGCTCACGCGGCAGGCCTTGAAGCTGGCCGCGAACGTTTCGTGGCGTGCGTTGAGCTTGCCCAGGAGCCAGCGGTAATAGAGGAATCCCTTCCAGGCGAACACGCCTTCGCGGTACTGCGCGTCAGACATTTGCAGCGCCGCGCGCAGCGGGTCCAACAGCTGCGCGCCGTCATCGGTCATCAGCTTCTCGGCCAGGCGCATGGAAAGCTTTTCCGCGCGCCGGCCGCTGGCGCCGAAGGCGAGATTGGTCAGCGGTTCGATTTCGCTGGCGACATAGGCCAGCATGCCTTCGGTGTCGGCGTTGGAGATTTCAAAGAAGCAGCGCGCGGGCTCGCGGTCGATCCGGCGCAATTGCTCGCGCAGAAGGAACGGATCGAACGATGGCGCTTCGTGCAAGAGGTTGAGCAACTCAAAGTCGGCGTCGAAATCGGTGTCGCTGTTGTTGACGCCCACGGCGTTGCGGAACAACTGATCGAAGCGCTTCTCCCCGATCATCACTGAGGTGCCGCCAAGTTCGAGTTCGGTCGGCGAGTAGGGGAACACGATTTTGGTCGTGTGCGGTTCGGGCCGGTCGAACAGCGCGCGTTCATAGGGTCGAAGCGCATGCTTCAGAATGAGGGCGCGGTTGAGCTTGGCGCAGCGGAACAGCGGCTTGGCCTT
>JAWKUY010000016.1:0-50362 GCA_041398345.1 Hyphomonadaceae bacterium
GGTTTGCGACAAAGTGTGTCGCCGCTCAGTGGCGCCCGGCGTCCGGCCCTGGCCTGTTCGCCGGCGCTGGCGGGCGCGCCTGCCCGACAAGGCGAACAAACTCCGAGCGCGACAGCATGCCGTTCTCATCGGCGTCATAAGCGCTCATGCGCGCGCTCAGCTCGGTTTCAAATTCTTCGCGCGTAATGGTGTTGTCGACATTGCGGTCGAAATCGAGGCGGTAGGGCCCGATCTGCGTGCCGCCCAGGACCAGATTCGACCAGTTCTGGAATTCGATGGGCGTCAGAGAGGCATCGCCATTGGCGTCCGCACGCGCGAACTCCCGCGCGACGCCGGCCTCAAGCTCGGCCCTGCTGACGTTCAGATCGCCATCGGTATCGAAGCTCACGAACATTAGCGCGTCTGCGGAAAGCAGCGCCCGGATCGGCGCCCGATCGTGCGCGCCGCGGGAACCGCCTGCGCACGCCACGAGGGCCGCCGTCGCACATGTCACCAGCGCCAAAGTCCTGACCTTCATTCGCATCCCCTGAACTGCACTATGCCAAGAACCGCGCGACCTGGGCGGCGATAAGGCAAAGCGGCCTTGTTTCTTGCCGGAGCGTGTCACGCCCGGCGTCTGGCAAACTTTGGCACATCTTCGCGACGCGCGCTCGCTAGATTTTTCGCCCCCCCTGGCGCACATCAGCCCCATGGCCCTGGAAGACCCCCATATCCTGGTCGTCGATGACCATCGCGATATACGCGAATCCCTGGCCGAGTTCCTGCGCAAGAACGGCCGCCGCGCCACCGCCGTCGACAGCGCCGAGAACGCGCGCAGAGCCATCAAGGAAAACCGCATCGACGCGGTCGTCCTGGACATCATGATGCCGGGGGAAGATGGCCTCTCGCTCTGCCGCCACATCAGCGAGACTAGCCAGATTCCAGTGATCCTGCTTTCGGCGCGCGCGGAAGATCTCGATCGCATCATCGGCCTTGAGGTCGGCGCCGATGATTATGTGGTCAAGCCGTTCAATCCGCGCGAGCTGATGGCCCGCATCGATGCGGTGCTGCGGCGCACGCACGCCCTGCCCCCCGGCGCGGAAGGGCCCACCGGCGAGGTGCTGCGCTTCGACCGCTGGACGCTCAAGATCGCCGAACGCGAACTCGTCGATGACGAGGGCAACGTGCACGAACTCAGCACGGGCGAGTACCGGCTGCTGCTGGTCTTCCTGCAGCGCCCCAAGATCGTGCTGAGCCGCGATCAATTGCTCGACCTCGCCTTCGACCGCGGATCGGACGTTTTCGACCGCGCGGTCGATACCCAAGTCAGCCGCCTGCGCCGCAAGATCGAGATCGACGCCAAGGCGCCCAAACTGATCAAGACGGTTTGGGGCGGGGGATATGTGTTCACTGCCCCGGTGGAAAAGGCGTGATCAATCCGTTCAACACGCTGACGGGGCGAATGGTGCTGGTCACCGTGACCGCCGTACTGATCTCCTACGCCGTGGCGTTCGCCATCTTTTCAAATGAACGCGGCGCGGCGCTGCGGCGCGCAGCCGAACTCGGCGCCGCCGAGCGCATCGCCTTCACCGCCGAGCGGCTGCAATCGTTCCCCGCGCCGGAGCGGCCCGCAATGGCCGATGCAATCCGCGATTTCTCGATCCGCTACGCCATCGCCGCAACGCCCGAAGTCGCCGCTGATGGCGGGCGCTCCGGCGCGCGCATCGCCCGCGCGGTCGCCGACCGCCTGCCCGGTGCGGAAACGCACGCCCGCACACGTGTCGTCGACGCCCCGATGCGCCACCGGCGCGGACGCGACGGGCGCGGTCCGCGCAACGATCACATCGCGGCGCGCGATGGGTTGGTGCGCGTCACCGAGGCAGTGGTCTCGGTCCGGCTGAGCGACGGAGGCTGGCTCAACGCGCGTGCGCGCCTGCCCGGCCCGCGACCGGCGCCGCTCAGCGTTTTGGCGGCGGCAATCGCTTCTATTTTCGTCGTCGGCGCGGGCGCGGCTTTGGTTTCGCGCCAGATCGGGCGCCCGCTCGCCGACCTTGCAGCAGCCGCGCGCGCGCTTGGCGCAGGCCAGACCAATGTCAGCGCCCCGGTCAGCGGACCTGACGATGTCAAGCGCGCCTCCACAGCGTTCAACGCCATGGCCGAACGGCTCGGCCGCCAGCTCAACCGGCAGCGGCAAATGCTGTGGGCGCTCAGCCACGATCTGCGCACGCCCATAACCGCCATCCGGCTGCGCGCTGAGATGATTGAAAGCGAAGGCGAGCGGCAACGCTTGCTCGCTTCGGTCGCTGAAATGGAAGCGCTTACCGAGCAGGCGCTCGCCCTGGCGCGCGCGGGCGCCAGCGAAGAAGCGCGCAGCCGCGTCGATGTCGGCGAGATCGTGCGCACGCTTGCCGGCGAGTTGCAGGACATGGGGCTCGACATCAGGGCGGACGCGCCAGAAGCGGTGGTCGCTGAGTGCCGGCCCAGCGAAATCGCGCGCGCGCTGCGCAATCTGGCCGAGAACGCCGCCAAATATGGCGGCGGCGGCGTCATCCGCGCCTATCGGAACACGGCCGGCGAGGTCATCGTCGAAGTGCTCGACGAAGGCCCCGGCGTTGCGGCCGAACAAATCGAACGGCTCACAGCGCCGTTCTTCCGCGCCGATGAAGCGCGCTCAGCCTCCAACGGAAACGGCCTTGGCCTGGCCATCGCACAGGCCATCGCCGACAGCCATGGCGGGCGTCTGGTGCTGGAAAATCGCGCGCCGCGCGGCTTCCGCGCTGCTTTGGTTTTGCCGGCCTAATTCACGCGCTCCACGCGATAGCCGCGCGCGCGCATCTGCGCCGCCAAACCCTCGGGGCCGACGATGTGGCCAGCGCCGACAGCGACAAAATCCACGCCTGCGCCTTCCAATTCGCGTGTCAGCACCTGCATCCAGGCGTTATTGCGATCCACAAACAGCGTTTGGTACAATTCGGGATATTTGCTGCGCGTGTCCTCAATCACCGCCTGCGCCAAGGCCGCGTCGTCGCCGCGCTCCCAGGCGGCTGACATCGCATCGACCATGGCCACAACGTCGCCCGACTGATCGATCGCTTCGTCGAGCATTTCACGCTGCAAATCCGGACTGAGGCCGGCGAGAAATCCCAATTGCTGCTCGGGCGTCTCCAGCGCGCGCATGGTCTTGCCCGCGGCGTCGCCATAAGCATCGACGGCGCGATCGACGCCCGATTGTGGATCATAACCCGCTTGCGTGAGCGGCAGGACAGTCAGCGTCAGCGCCGCAATCCAGGGCTTGTAGCCTTCGAGCGCACCGCGCGGCAGGCCAAGGCGATCGGTCGCGGCGTTGAGGCGCTCCATTTCTTCCGGCGTGAGCCAGCTCGACAAGGGTCGCCCAGGTTCAGCGCGGCCCAATTGCTGCGCCAGCGTCTGCGTGCGCGCATCTTCGGCCGGCGAGATGATCAGCTCCGTCCAAATCTCTTCGGACTCATCGAGCGCTTCCCGCACGCGCGCGTCGCCCCAATCGGCGCCGCGCGGACGTACATGCACGGTGCCGTAGAGGTACATGGTGGAATCGTCGTCGCGCACCGCGTAGAGCGCCGGCGCTGCGCTCACGTGTGTCTGCGCGCATCCGCCGCTTACAAAAACCAGCGCCAAGCCCAGCGCCGCAAACATCGCTTTCATAGGTCCCCTCACCGCCACGGCGCGAAATGCTTCGAGAGCTTCAATCCCTGCCCCTGATAGCTTGAGCCGGCTTCGCCGTAGAGCCGCTCCACCGGCCCCGACAACGGCTCAAACACCAGTTTCCCGACCGGCTGCCCATCCTCGACAATGAACGGCACGTCGCGCGAACGCACCTCGAGCACGGCGCGGCCCTGGTTTGGCGCAACTCCGAATCCGGGATCAAAGAAGCCGGCATAGTGGGCGCGGAACTCTCCCAGCTCCGGGCGGATGGGCGCCATCTCGGCGGCCTCATCGGCTGGAATGACGACGTTTTCTTTCGACGCAAAAATATAGAATTGTCCCGGATCGAGCACGACGCGCCCGCCGCGCGCCTCCATCGGCTCCCAGAAATCGCGCGGATTGTAGCCTCCGATGCGATCGACATCGATGACGCCCGAATGGCGCTTAGCGCGAAAGCCGACCGGACCCTTCATCGCCAAGTCCATCGAAAACTCGATTTCGCGCTTGGGATGAGGCGGCCCGCGCCGCAAGCGCACCTGACTCAGGCGCGCGCCGGTGCGCACGAGCACCGAAAACGTGCAGGGCGAAATCTCGGCCCACATCGGCCCCTGGTACCCCATCGGGATGTAGTCGAACGACTGGGTGCCGTCGGTGATCAAGCGAGTGAAGACGTCGATGCGTCCGGTCGAGCTTTTGGGATTGGCCGCGCCGTGAATGTGCTGGGGCAGCGACAGCGTCTCCTGAACCTGCACAAGATAGACGCAGGCCTGCTCCAGCACCGCCCCTTGCGTGAGATCGATCTTGTGCATCACCAATTCGTCGTCGAGCCGGTCCTGCACCTTGGCCCCCGCCCCGGGCAGGAAGCTCGCGCGCAGCCGGTAGGCAGTCTCGCCCAGACGCAGGTCGAGGCTGGCGGGCTGCACCTGATCCTCCAGGAAAGGCGCGCCGGCCGCGATCCAGCCATGCTGGATCGCCTTCTTGATCTCACTGTCGGAGAGGACGCCGTGTGTCGTGCTCATTGGCGCTTTGCTGGCTTGCATTGCAGGCTTTGTCCAGCGTCCCAGGGCCCGCTACACTGGGCCCATGTACGAGCAAGAGACAGCCGGCGTGGTCGTCAGGGTCGAGCCGCAATTCCTGGCCGAGGAATCCAACCCCGAGCAGGGCCGCTACGTCTTTGCCTACACGATCGAAATTGAGAACCGGCGCGCCGATCAGGTCCAGCTCATCTCGCGATTCTGGCGCATCACCGATGAAAACGGGCTTACTCAGGAGGTGCGCGGCCCTGGCGTCATCGGCCAGCAGCCGCTCATCGGCCCTGGCGAAAGCTTTCGCTACACCAGCGCCGCGCCGCTGGCCGCGCCTTCGGGCGTGATGAGCGGCGCCTATTCCATGCAGCGCGCCAACGGCGAAGCCTTCGACATCGCAGTGCCGCTGTTTGCGCTCGACAGCCCCCACCATGCGCGATTGGCAAACTGAGCATGGCCCATCCCGCTTTCGCAGACGCCATGCGCCGCGTCGTCACCGGAGAGGGCGAGAACGGCCGTTCGCTTGTGATCGTCGATGGCCCGCCTTCTGGCGAGATCGGCGCAGCGGGCCTGGGCGGTCTTTACGAGATTTGGCACGAAGCGCTCAGCGAAACGCTTGACCCGAAGTCGATGGCCGATCGCGGCGAGAAAACGCCGCTGCTTTCGCCTGCGAAAGGCAAAGTGAAAGTGCGCTGGTTCGTTATTGAACCGCCGCAGCCCGGGGCGCCGCCAGACGCAATAAAGGCAGCCGCGCGCGAGCGCTTTCGCCAATTCGGCGCCGAGCACGAATTGCGCGATCAGGCGCGCCACCCGGCGATGCATCAGACCCAGACGCTCGACATCATCTGCCTGATTTCGGGCGAAGCTTCACTCATCCTCGACGACACCGAAACCCGCCTGAAAGCAGGGCAGATCGTAGTCCAGCGCGGAACAAGCCACGCCTGGACCGCTCACGGCGGCCCCGCGCTCTTTCTCGCCGTACTGATTGATCGCGAAATCGCCTGAGCGCTTCGCACCGGCGAACAGATGCAGGCCACTGGCGCGCCGCGCATACAAAAACGCCGCAGCGGCTAAACTGCGGCGTTCAAGTTACGAGGGTACGATCTTACATTGCCGCCAAGCGCATCATGCGGCGCAGCTCATCCGGTTCGCCGCTGCTGCGGCGCTTGCGCGCCTGGCTTGGCTGATAGGCAAGACGAGCATGGTCCTGACAATAAGGATGCCCGCCGAACACGCCGCGGCCACAGAAAGCGAAATCGGCGTCGTTGGGATCGCCGATCGGAAACTTGCACATGCTCTCATTGAGCGAGAGCACGTTGGCGGTCTTGCCATCCTCGAACTTCATCGGCTCGAGATCGGGGATCACCACCGCAGGCAAGCTCGACGCCGGGCGCAGCCGCGGCGCCGTAGGCCCGATCACGCGCGGACGCGCGACCCGGACCGGGCGTTTCGCCGGCCGCGACGGGGTCGCCCGTCCGGCAAGCCCAAGCCGGTGCACCTTGCCAATGACGGCATTGCGGGTGACCCCGCCCAATTGTTTCGCTATTTGACTAGCCGACAGGCCCTCAGCCCACAGCTTACGCAGCAGCGCAACGCGCTCTTCGCTCCAACCCATGCTCAGCCCCTTTGCACATGGCCCCGCCTTTTTGTGACAGGGATGAGACAAACACTCCCCTTTCTGGTGAGGAAGTCAACTAATGGCGGTGTAACAGTTGGGGATATACAATATGCTGGGCTTATCCCCAAGCTCAAACCACTTTACTCACCTGCAATCCACAGCCTTTCCCCTCAAAACCGGGTCAAAAACCCGGCCTTGGGCCAAGGCTTAGGCCAGAATTCTTGGTTAACGGGCGCTCAAACCCGTTAAGAAAATATGAAGGCGTTCACCGTATGGACACGACAACCACGACCAGCCCCCCCGCGGCACTCGCAAGCCGCCACTATGGGCCGATCAATTGGATGGGCCTTCAGACCCTGATTCAACGAGAGATTCAGCGCTTCCTGAAGGTCGGCGCGCAGACCGTGTTTGCGCCGCTGATCCAGACGCTGCTGTTCATGCTGGTGTTCAGCTTGGTGCGCGGCGGCGATTGGCCGGGAACCACGCGCGGCTATGCCGACGGCCTGGCGGCGGGCCTCGTCATGATGTCGATCCTCTCGAACGCGTTCCAGAATTCCTCGTCGTCGATTGTCATCGCCAAAGTGCAAGGCAATGCCGTCGATTTTCTGATGCCGCCGCTTTCCGCACTGGAGCTCACCATCGCCTTCATCGTCGGCGCCGCTGCGCGCGGGCTCCTGGTGGGGCTGGCTTCGCTGATCGCAGTCGCCTGGCTCGCCAACATCATGCCCGCGCATCCCTTGGTCGCGTTCTATTATGCGGTTGTCGCTTCGGTGATCTTCGGCGCCATTGGCCTGCTCGGCGGCATCTGGGCCGACAAATTCGATCACCTCGCCGCAGTGACCAATTTCATCATCGTACCGCTGACGTTTCTTTCCGGCACGTTCTACTCAACATCGATCCTGCCTGAGCCGATCCGCACCATCTCACACTACAATCCGGTATTCTCTCTGATCGACGGATTCCGCCACGGCTTCATCGGCCACCACGACGCGCCGTTGCTGGAAGGCGCGCTGTTCACGGGCGCGCTGGCTCTGGCCCTGTGTTGGGCCTGCTGGGCGATGCTGAAGAGCGGCTACCGGCTGCGGAGCTAGAACGGCGCGATCTTCACGCCGTCGCGTTCATTATCCCAGATCATGGAAATGATGCGCCAGCGCCCGTCCTCGCCGCGGTAAAGCTGGATCGAGTTGACGCCGCGGCGTTCGGGCGTCGCATCGCCGGGCGCATTGCGCGCTTCATAGACGCTCCAGACATGCGCGATGTTGCCAAGCACATCGATGCGGCGCGCGGTTTCGACCTCGTAAAAATCGGTGACGGCGAAGAACGGGGCCGTGTTCTCGGCGTAGTCTTCAACGCTCATGATTTTGATCCAAGGCGCGCCGCGCTCATCGACGCCGGTGCGCATCTGGCGCGCCTCGGGGTGGAAAATCTGCTTCTGCGCGGCCCAATCGCGCGGGCCGGCGGGACCGGAAATGATGGCGTACATGCGCTCGATGACCGAGCCGATATTGGTGGGATCAAAGCTCATGAGCTCAACGCCTCTGCAAGTCGTGGCAAGAACACATCCATGCGATAGTCAACGTCCATGTGGTCGTCATCGAACTCCTCATAGGTGTGGGCGATGCCGGCTGCGGCAAGCTTCTTGGCGAAGCGGCGCATGCCGAAATGGATGCGGAAATTGTCGTGATCGCCGCAATCCATGTAGATCATTTTCAATTTGCGCAGATTCTCGCCCAGCGTGTCGAACATCACCACCGGGTCGTGCGCCATCCAATTGGCCCAGCGCTCCGGGATCAGCTCGCCCGTAAATGGATCGAGCGGCAGGCGCATGCTCATGAATTGCGACGGATCGGGATCGTAGAAGGCGCTTTGCGCGCAATCCATCAGCGCCACAGATTCCTTGAACGCCATCTTCTTCTTGGCGGTGACCGCCTTCCACATCTTCTCGATCGAGTTGTCGTAGCAGCGCAGAATATCGAGATCTTCAAGGAAGGCGGGAATGTAGAGAGCGTCGAAGCCCATATCGCCGGAATTGATCGAGATCGCGTCCCAGAAATCGCTGCGGTGCAGCCCGTGCCAGGCCGCGCCGTAGCCGCCGGAGGACTTGCCGAAAAGGCCGCGCGCGCCCTTGCCGGCGCAATTGAATTTGGCTTCGGCGAACGGGACGATTTCCTCGCAGAGATAATCTGCGTAACGCCCGGTGCCAGCGCTGTTGAGATACTGGTTGCCGAAGAGCTTGGTGAAGCAATCTGGAAACGCCACGACCACGCGCGCCATGCCTTCGTGGGCAAGCCGGTCCAGCCGCTCGGGCACGTTTTCGGAGAACGCTCGCCAGTTGGCGTGCGCCAGGCCCGAGGAGCTGTAGCCCTTCAGATCGACCAGCAACGGCAGGCGCTCGGCGGCGCTCCAGTTCGGCGGCGTCCAGACATAGAGCTCCCGCTCAGTTGGATCGCTCAGCGGATTGCCTTGCAAAATCGCAGATTGATGACGCAGCCGATGCAGCTCGCCGCGGGGAATGGAATGGTCTTTTCGCATCAAAATGTGATGATACGTCCTGCTTGACCTGGCAAGCGGCGCGGCTCAAAACCCCGCCTTCCCAAATCCCGCGAGACCCCCATGAGCGCTGCAGAAAGCCATATCCTTCCTGTCTACAATCCGCCGGAGCAGCTGTTCGTGCGCGGCGAAGGCTGCTGGATCTGGGACGACAAGGGCGAGAAGTATCTCGACTGCATTGCTGGGATCGCAGTGAATGCGTTCGGCCACGCGCCGCCCTTCCTGGTCAAGGCGCTAAGCGAGCAGGCCGGCAAGCTCTGGCACACCTCGAACATGTTCAAGGTGAAGGGGCAGGAAGAACTCGCCGAGAAATACACACGCGACAGCTTTGCCGACGTGGTGTTCTTCACCAATTCGGGCACCGAAGCGATCGAGGGCGCGCTGAAGACGGCGCGCAAGTATCACACCGCCAACGGCAATCCCGAGCGCATCGAGATCATTGGATTCCAGGGCTCGTTCCACGGCCGCTCCTATGCAGCCATCAACGCCTCGGGCAATCCGTCCTATCTTGAAGGCTTCGGCCCGCGCCTGCCCGGCTTCATTCAAGCGCCGTTCGGCGATCTCGACGCTTTGAAAGCGCTGGTGGGCGCAGCCACCGCGGCGGTGATCCTCGAGCCGGTGCAAGGCGAAGGCGGCGTGCGCGCGGCCAGCGAGGAATATCTGCGCGGCCTGCGCAAGCTGGCCGACGATGTCGGCTTTCTGCTGATCTTCGACGAAGTGCAAAGCGGCGCTGGCCGCACCGGAAAGATGTGGGCGCACCAATGGGCCGGCATCGCTCCCGACATCATGGCCGTCGCCAAAGGCGTGGGCGGCGGTTTCCCGATGGGCGCTTTCATGGCCACCAAGGAAGCAGCCAAAGGCATGGTGCGCGGCGTGCACGGCACCACTTTCGGCGGCAATCCCCTGGCGATGGCTGTCGGCAACGCCGTCTATGACGAATTGTCGAAGCCCGAGTTCCTTGAGCGCGTAAACCTTACCGCCAATCATCTCGGCCAGGCGCTTGAAGGCCTCAAGGACCGCCACCCCGAACTGGTGGCGGATGTGCGGGGCAAGGGCCTGTTGCGCGGGCTGAAGCTCAAGATCGACCCAAAGCCAATCCAGAGCGCGCTGCGCGATCGCAAAGTGCTGGTCGGTGTTGCCGGCGACAACGTGCTGCGCCTGGCGCCGCCTCTGATCATCGACGAAGCCCAGATCCGCCAGGCTATCGACGCGATCGACGCCGTGCTCGGCGCACATATGGCTCAAGCCGGGGCGTGATGAGCGCAGGGCCCCGGCACTTCCTCGACATCAGCGCGTTGTCGAAGGACGAGGTGCGCGCAATCGTGGACGAAGCGCACGCGCGCAAGGCGCTGCGCCTGGATTGGCCCAAAGCCCTGCCCGACGAAGACGCGCCGCTTGGGGGCTACGCGTTGGCGATGATCTTCCAGAAGAACTCGACACGCACGCGCGTCTCGTTCGAGATCGGGATGACCCAACTCGGCGGCAAATGCGTGGTGCTCAACGCCAACGACATGCAGCTGCGCCGCGGCGAGACGGTGCAGGATACCGCGCGCGTGCTTTCACGCATGGTCGATTGCGTCATGATCCGGGCCAACAGCCACGAAGACGTGGTGGAATTCGCCGCCGCCAGCGACGTGCCGGTGATCAATGGCCTGACCGATCTCTCCCACCCCTGCCAGATTATCGCCGACATCGTGACGATCGAAGAGCGCATGGGCGACATCAACGGCAAGACCATCGCCTGGCTGGGCGACGGCAACAATGTCTGCACCTCGTTCATCCACGCCGCCGAAAAGCTCGATTTCAAGCTGCGCATTGCAACGCCGCCGGCCTATGCCCCGCGTGGGCAGGAGGTCGCGGCGGCGAAGGCGGCGGGCGCTGATATCGGCGTTGGCGTCGATCCCGCGCAGGCTGCGGCGGGCGCCGATGTGGTGGTCACCGACACCTGGGTGTCGATGGGTGATGCAGATCGCGACTTGCGCATGGCCGCGTTTCCGCCTTTTGCGGTGAACGAAGCGCTGATGGCGCACGCGAACAAAGACGCGTTGTTCCTGCATTGCCTGCCCGCCCATCGGGGCGAGGAAGTCACCGACGCGGTGATCGACGGGCCGCAATCGGCGGTGTGGGACGAAGCGGAAAATCGCATTCACGCGCAAAAGGCCGTGCTGCTTTGGTGTCTGGGCAAGCTTTGAACGCCGACGACATTGTCGCGCCGTTTTCGCTCGACCGCGCCCCGGTGCGAGGTCGCATCGCTCGCGCGGGCGCAACGATCGACGCCATTCTTCGCCGCCACGATTATCCGTGGCCGGCGGCGATGCTGCTCGGCGAAGCGCTGACGCTGGCGGCTTTGGTGGGATCGCTGCTCAAGGTTGAGGGCAGGCTTGCGGTGCAGGCGCAGGGGCAAGGCCTGGTTCCTTTGCTTGTGGCCGAACACACCGGCGGCGGTTTGCGCGGCTATGCGCGCTTGAGCGACGGCGCACAGGCCAAGCTGACCAATGCAGCGCGCCTGGCGCCTGCGGAGCTGCTCGGATCTGGAACGCTGGTGCTCACCCTGGACCAGGGCGCGGATGCAGCCCCCTATCAAGGCGTCGTGCCGCTTGACGGCGACACGCTTGCAGCATGCGCGGAAAACTATTTCCGCGTCAGCGAGCAGACCGACACCGGCATACACCTCGCTGTGGGCGAAGTCATGAGCCGCGACGCGCCACCGCTGTGGCGCGCGGGCGGCATACTGGTGCAACGCATCGCCGGCGACGCCACACGCGGCGACACCAGTGAGGACTGGTCACGCGCCTCAATCTTGTTCGGGACATTGACCGATGAAGAGCTGATCGACCCCGACCTAAGCGGCGACCGCCTGCTCTATCGCCTTTTCCACGAAGAGGGCGTGCGCATGGGCGACGCTTCCGCACTCGCCGACCGCTGCACCTGCGACCAGGCCAGACTGACCAACGTGATGCGTCAGTTCCCGCCCGATGAATTGCGCGACCTGGTGGAGCCCGACGGCTTACTGCATGCGCGCTGCCAATTCTGCGCGCGCACCTACGAGATCGACCCCGCCAGCGTCGGCGCCGGCTAGGCGGCCTCTACGTCCAGCGCGTAACCGGCGCTGCGCACAGTGCGGATCGGATCGGTTTCCTCGCCCACCATGAGCGCCTTGCGCAGGCGCCCGATATGCACATCCACGGTGCGCGCTTCGACATAGACGTCAGAACCCCACACGGCGTCGAGCAATTGCTCGCGGCTGAACACCCGGCTCGGGTGCTGCATGAGGTGATCGAGGATGCGGAACTCCGTCGGCCCGAGATGGATCTCACGCCCGCCGCGCTTCACCCGGTGCGAGACGCGGTCCATGACGATATCGCCGCACACAACCTTATCCTCGGCAAGGCCAGGGCGGATGCGCCGCATCACGGCGCGCAGGCGCGCCAGCAATTCGTTCATCGAAAACGGCTTTGTCACGTAATCGTCCGCGCCGACGTCGAGGCCGCGGATGCGATCGCCCTCCTCGGTGCGCGCCGTCAGCATGACGATCGGGGTATTGCGCGTATCCTGGCGCGCGCGCAGGCGCCGGCATACTTCGATGCCTGGGGCCTTCGGCAACATCCAGTCGAGAAGCACCAGATCAGGCGCGTTTTCATCGGCTGTGACCAACGCCTCCTCGCCGTCATTGGCGACGCTGACGCGATAGCCTTCCTTTTCCAGATTGTAGCGCAAGAGGTCGGCGAGCGCCGCTTCGTCCTCGACCACCAGCACATGAGGAGCCTTAGCCATGATGCATCATCCTAGTCCGAAGCCTCCGCACGAGGCCGTTGGGTCGCGATTTCCTCACCGGTCACCAGGAAGTGTATGTATTCGGCGATATTGGTGCTGTGGTCGCCGATCCGTTCTAGGTTTTTTGCAATGAACAAGAGGTGCGCGCAGGAGCTGATCATGCGCGGATCCTCGATCATGTAGGTCAGCAATTCGCGGAACAGCGAATTGTAGTGGGC
Source organism: Hyphomonadaceae bacterium (assembly GCA_041398345.1). Classification (GTDB taxonomy): domain Bacteria; phylum Pseudomonadota; class Alphaproteobacteria; order Caulobacterales; family Aquidulcibacteraceae; genus Vitreimonas. The sequence continues at coordinate 12,846 of JAWKUY010000016.1, forward strand.
GTCGATATTGTCGTCAGAGTTCCACACGGCGATGGCGGCCTGAACGTCCTTATTGGCGTAAGCGTCCAGGACTTGCTTCAGGTGGGCGGCCGCGATCTTGCCCATGCGCTCGACCGAGCGGGTGAGCTGGATGGGCTCGTCCTGATTGAGGATCAGCGCGCGCTTGGCGATATTCTTGGCCAGGTCGCCCACGCGTTCGAGTTCGCCGGCGATACGCCAGGCGGTGAGCACGACGCGGAGATCGCTCGCCAGCGGCTGGCGCAGAGCAAACAATTTGATCGCACGCTTCTCGACTTCGCGCTGGGCGGCGTCGATGCGCGGATCGCGCTGGATCACCAGCTGCGCCAGTTCTGTATCGCGGCGCGCGACCGCGGCCAGGCTGTCATTGATGGCGGTTTCCGCCAAGCCGCCCATGCGCGCGACCTCTTGGGTCAGCGCATCCAATTCCTCGGTAAATGCCTTAACCGTATGGTCAGCCATCGTCGCTTTCACCCGCCGCGCCAGCGCGGGTCGAGCCGCGCTTGGAGACCGTTTCGGAATGGCCATGGGGCTACCCGAACCGGCCTGTAATATAGTCCTGCGTACGCGAGTCACGCGGGTTGGTGAATATCTCTTCTGTCGCCCCGGTCTCCACCAGCCTGCCCAGGTGAAAGAAGGCGGTCTTCTGCGAGACGCGCGCCGCCTGCGCCATCGAGTGGGTGACGATGACAATGCAGAAATTCTCGCGCAGCTCGTCGATCAGCTCTTCGATCTTGGCGGTAGCGATGGGGTCGAGCGCCGAACACGGCTCGTCCATCAGGATGATGTCTGGGTTGACCGCCACGGTGCGGGCGATCACGAGGCGCTGCTGCTGGCCTCCCGACAGGCCAGTGCCCGGCTGCGACAGCCTATCCTTGACCTCATCCCAAAGGCCCGCGCGCTTGAGGGAGCGCTCGACGATCGCATCCATGTCCGCCTTGCTCTTGGCCATGCCGTGGATGCGCGGCCCGTAGGCGACGTTCTCGTAAATGGATTTCGGAAAGGGGTTGGGCTTTTGGAACACCATGCCCACGCGCGTGCGCAGCACCACGGGATCGACGTTCTTGCCGTAAGCGTCCTTGCCTTCGATCTTGAGCGAACCGGTGACCCGGCAGCCCTCGATGGTGTCGTTCATGCGGTTGAAGCAGCGCAGGAACGTGGTCTTGCCGCACCCCGACGGGCCGATGAAGGCGGTCACCGTGCGGTCGTGGATGTCCAGCGAAACGTCGAACAGCGCCTGCTTCTCGCCGTAGAAAACGTTGATGTCCCGGCTGGCGATCTTCACCTGGGCGCTCGCCAGCGTTCCCGCGGGCGCGGTCACGACCGGCGCAGCCATGACTTGTCCGCCCGGCGCGCGCTGTGATCCGGAGGCTGAAAATTCCATCGTCTCCAACCCCTACGCTCCAGCGCCCGGACAATGCCTGATCCCGGCGGCTCATATCGCCCCAACATGACAGTGATGTGAAATTCACCGTCTCGCATCGGCTCAGCCCTCAGCCAGTTCGATATAGGCTGCAAAGGCCGAACCGCGGCCCTGCAGGCTTTCAACGAGGAAGCCGCCCCGGTGGCGGTTGATGATGTGCTTGACGATCGCCAGCCCAAGGCCGGTGCCGCCGCGCTCATCGCCCATTTCGCGCTCGACCCGGAAGAAACGCTCGCCCAGACGGGGCAAAAACCGGCGCGCGATCCCTGGGCCGCGATCCTCAACCCGCACATAGGCGTAGGAGCGATTCGCGGCCGCGGCGGGCGTCAGGATCGCAACCCGCCCCGCCCCTTCCCAGCGTTTGCCCGCCGCCGCCGACACCTCTTCCCGGTCCCCGGAAGCACGCACCTCAACCGTCACCACACCGCCGCCGGGTGTGTATTTGATCGCGTTATCGACCAGGTTTTGCACGACCTGCACGAGTTGAAACCGCTCCCCGACCACGCGCACCGGCTGCTCGGGCAAGTCGAGTTCAACCCGCACGCCGCCGTCACGGGTGATGACGGCGTCAGCCACGTCGCGTGCGACCGCGCTGAGGTCGGCGCGGTCCGATGGCGGAACATGCTCGTCAAGCTCGATGCGCGACAGAGAAAGCAGATCGTCGATCAGGCGGCGCATGCGGTCTGCCTGAACGTGCATCATGCCCAGGAAGCGATCGCGATCAGCGGCGTTGTCGCGTGCAGGGCCAGCAAGCGTTTCGATCAGCAAGGTCAATGAGGCGAGCGGCGTGCGCAGCTCGTGGCTTGCGTTGGCAAGAAAATCGGCGCGCATGCGCTCGGTGCTGATGCGCGCGGTTTGGTCGTGAAAAACCAGCAGGGCCGCGCGCTCGGCGCCCCAATTCAACGGCGCTGCGTAACAGCGTGTGTGGCGATCGACCTGGGCGGGGGTTTCGTATTCGACGGCGCGCGTCTCCCCGTCACGCACCGCCGCCTGCACGGCCTCCAGGACGTCGGGGTGACGAAGGATTGCGGTGAGAAACTGGCCACGGGTCTCAAACTGCATTTGCCGGCGCGCGGCCGCGTTCGAGCTGACGATCCGGCCCTCGGCGTCAATCAGCAGCGCCGGATCAGGAAGCGCCTCAAGCAGCGGCGCGAGCTCGGCCAGGCCAACCAGTTCGATCTGGTCCTCATGCGAGGAGGCGATGACAAAGCGGCGCGCCTCGCGCACCGACCAAGCGGCGGCGGCGGCGGCCAGAACCATCAGCACAGCTGATGGCGCATCGGTGAGGAAAGCGGCGGCGGCGGCAAGCGCGGCAAGCGCGGCGCCGGCCCACGCCAAAGCCGGCGCCCGAAACCACCGGGTCGACATTAATCCGTTTGCCACAAGCACGGCTTAGGCTCCGCTGCCGGATTCACGCAAGCCGATGGCGGCCGCACCGGAAGCGCGTTGGCTCACAACAAAAGCCGGAATTCGTCGGGCAATGTTGGGGGCGCGCATCCAAAGCGGCAGACTCTGGCATCCCAAGCGTTAGCAAGGGGAAGTGGGCCCATAAGGCCTCGTCCGTTCATTATCGATTTTCAATATATTTTTATTGACTTTCGAGAGATTGATGGCTAGAGGCCGGTGCTGCGAGGGACGATGAAGCAAGGGGTGCGATTTTGGGTGGGTCTCAGCCTGATGGCTGCAACCGGCGCGTGCGCGGGGCGTCATCTGCCGCCGGAGCCGGATTCCTACGTAGCCGCCGAAGCCATTGGGGCCGAGCGCGCGGCGGAACTCGCGGCTTCGCCGGCGGCGACTTGGCTTGACGATTTGAACTCCACGGAAATGTCGACGCTGGCGCGCGAGGCGCTCGCAGGCAGCCCTGATCTGCAAATCGTGGAAGCGCGCTATCGCGCCGCCCGCTGGCGGGCGCGTGGTTCGTTCGGGGGCAACCTGCTGCCGAGCCTGTCAGTCGGCGTCGATGGAACCCGCACCGAAACGCCGGACACCGCCGACATCGATCCCGACAATGATCGCCTGCGCACCGAGCTGATGACATCAAGCGTGGTCGCAAGCTGGGAGATCGACCTTTGGGGCCGTCTGTCCGCACGCGCGCTTGCATCCGACCTGAGCGCCGACGCCGCGGAAGAAGATCTGAACGAAGCACGCCTCTCTGTCGCCGGCCAATCTTCAACGGCCTGGGTCGATCTCATCGAAGCCCAACAATTGCTCACGCTCGCCGAGGAAGACCTGGCCACGCGCGAGCGGGCCATGGATCTCACCCAGCGCCGCTACGACGCGGGCGTGGCCACTTCGCTGGCGCTGCGCACGGCGCGCAGCCAAGTGGCTTCGGCGCGCGCCTTTCAGGCGCAGGCGCAGGACCAGCTGTTGATCGCTTCGCGGCGCCTGCAGTCGATCATGGGCCGCTATCCCGACGGCGCGCTGCGCGCCGAGGGCCAGCTGCCGCACCTCAGCCCATTGGCGGCGGCGGGCGCACCGGCCGACCTGCTCGAACGCCGCCCCGACGTGCTCGCCTCCGAAAACCGGCTGCGCGCGGCGGGCTTCCGCATTCATGAGGCGCGCGCGGCGATGCTGCCGCGACTGACGCTGCGCGCCACTGCCGGCAACAGCGGCCAGGGCCTCACCGATATCGACGACAGCGTCAACATGGTGTCGAACCTGATCGCCGGCATCACCATGCCGATCTTCAATGGCGGAGCGCTGCTCTCGGAGTCTCGCGCCACCGTCGCCGACCGCCGCGCCGCGGCCGCCGATTACGTGCGCACCTCGATTTCCGCCTGGCGCGAGGTTGAGGGCGCCATCAGCGCCGACCAGAGCCTGGAAGTGCGCGAACGTGAATTCACCACCGCCGCCGAGGAAGCGCGCGCCGCCCAGGATCTGGCCGAGCGCGAATACGCGCGCGGCGTCGCGACATTGTTTGAACTCATTGACGCCTATACCCGCCGCATCGACGCCGAGCGCGGCATGATCACTGCGCGTGCAGCGCGCGTCTCCAATCGCATCGCCTATCATGTCGCTCTTGGCGGGGGCGCCAGAACCGGCGGCATCGACGAGCACAGGGAAACCGCCCCATGAATAAGATGGATATCAACGCGATGACGCAGACAGCGGCAGACGAACTGAAGCCCCGAGGCCTGTGGAGCCGGATCAAAGGCATCATCACGTTCGCCGCCCCCATTGCGGTCTTGCTCGGCGTGATCGCGCTTGTCGTGCTGATGGCGATCGCCAAGCCGCGGCCTGAAGAAAAAACCGAGCCGCCGCGCCCGCCAGCCGTCCAGTTCGCGGTGGCGCATGCGCGTCCCACCACAATTGCGATCAGCGTGCAGGGTGAAGCGCGTCCGCGTGTCGAAGCGACTCTGGCCTCGCAGGTCGCCGGTCGCATCGTCTGGGCGAGCCCGGCCTTCGTCGATGGCGGCTCGTTCCGCGAAGGCGATGTGATGGCGCGCATCGACGACGCCGACTACCGCCTCGCTGTCGTACGCGCGCGCGCCCAAGTTGCGCAGTCCGAGGAAGCGCTCGCGCGCGAAGAGGCGGAATCTGAATTGGCGCGGCAAGATTGGCAGGCGCTTGGGCGCGGAGAGGCGCCGCCGCTGGCTGTGCGCGAACCGCAGCTGGCGCAAGCGCGCGCGCAACTTGCCGCGGCGCAAGCGGCTCTGCGCTCCGCCGAGCTTGATCTCAGCCGCGCTTCGATCCGCGCGCCCTTCACCGGCCGCGTTCGCGAGCGCCGCGCCAATGTCGGCGACTATGTCGGCCCCGGCTCGCCGGTCGCGGTGATGTTCTCAACCGACACCATGGAAATCCGTGTGCCGCTGACGGACGCCGATCTTACGGCGCTGCGCATCCCCGTCGGCTTTGCGGCCACATCGGCGCGCCCCGGCCCGGCCGCCCACGTAACCAACGTGATGGGCGGGCGCATTCTGACTTGGGACGGGCGTCTGGTCCGCACCGAAGCCTCGGTCGATGCGCGCACGCGCCTCGTCTACGGCGTTGTCGAAGTGCGCGACCCGTTCGGACCGAACGCAGCGACCCCGCTGGCGCCCGGCATGTTCGTCAGCGCACGTCTGGAGGGCTCATCACGTGAGTCTCTGGTCGCAGCGCCGCGCAGCGCGCTCAAGCGCAATGAGTACGTGTACGTGGTGATGCCCGACAACACGATCGACATCCGCCACGTGACGCCGGCGCAAACCACTGCCGACGAAGTGCTCTTCCGCGAAGGCGTGGCAGATGGCGAACGCGTCGTGGTTTCCCACCTCGCCTCCCCGCGCCAAGGCGTAGCCGTCACCCCCATCAACCGCGCCGGCGAAACCGCCGACACGCCTCCTCCCGCCGCGACCCCGAGCGCCGAACAGCCGCTCGACATTCGCGAATAGAACGCCTTCGGAGCGATCACATATGCAAGGTCTGTTAGCTTGGTGGGGGCGCAATCCCGTCGCGGGCAACCTGTTGATGGTGGCCTTCTTCGTGCTGGGCCTGATGTCCTTCTTCCAGATGGAGAAGGAATTCTGGCCGGCAGGCCGGGGCGACTCCGTCCAGATCAACGCCGTGTGGCCCGGCGCTAGCCCGGAGGACATGGAAAGCCAGGTCACCGTGCGCATCGAAGAGGCCACCGCCTCTCTCGACGGCATCAATTGGGTGCGCTCACGCTCCGGCGAAGGCTACGCGTGGGTCAACCTTTCGGCCAGCTCAAGCGTCGATATCGACGCGCTGACGGCCGAAGCGCGCTCACTGGTCGATTCCATCAGCGGACTGCCGCAGGGCATGGAGCCGCTGCGCGTCACACGCTCAGTCGGCCGCAACTGGTCGTTCATTATCGGCGTGCACGGCGATGTTGATGAACACACGCTGCGCGACACCGCCGAACGGCTGCGCGACCGCCTCGCTCTGCTGCCCGGCGGCGCCAACACCATCGTCACCGGCGTCCGCTCGCCGGAAGTTTCGATTGAAGTCTCCGAGGACGCGCTGCGCGAATACGGGCTCACGTTCGACGATGTCTCGCGCGCCGTGCGCAGCGAATCCCTGAACGCGTCCGCGGGTCTCGTGCAAACGCCCGACGGCAACTTCCAGCTCAGCTCGCGCAATCTCGCCGACACATCGCGCGAATTTGAACGGATCATCGTGCGCCAAACGCAAGACGGCGGCGCTGTGCATGTTCGCGACGTCGGCAATGTCGTCGACGGCTTCCAGGACACCAACCTCTATTCGCGCATGAACGGGGAGCCGTCAGCGCTTGTCGTGCTGCAAACGGCTGACCGCTTCAACATCTGGAACACCAACAAAGCCGTGCAGGACGCGCTGCGCGAATTCCGCAGCGGCCTGCCCGCTGGCGTGGACGTCACGCTGATCTACAACGAGAACGAGGATTTCAACGCGCTGCTCAGCATCCTGCTCTGGAACGCGCTGCAGGGGTTTGCGCTCGTCTTCATTCTGCTGATGTTGACGCTGCACCCGAAAGTGGCGTTCTGGGTCACGACGGGCGTCATGGTGGCGTTCGCCGGCGGCTTCTTCATCCTGCCCTATGTCGGCGTGTCGCTGAACTTCCTGAGCGTATTCGCCTTCCTGCTTGTGCTCGGGATCATGGTCGATGACGCCATCATCGTCGGTGAATCCATCTACGAAAGGGCCGAGCGCGGGGAAACCGGGGTCGATAACGCCATTCTGGCGACGCAACTGGTGCTGAAGCCGGTCGTCGCTTCGGTCATGACCACCATGATCGCGTTCAGCCCGCTCATTCTGATCGAGGGCGACGTGCGCCAGTTCACGCGCGCGATCACCATCGTCGTCTCCTCGACTCTCGTCTTTTCGCTGATGGAGTCGCTGTTCATTCTGCCGGCCCACCTTGCGCACATCCACCGCCCAGACGCTGACGGCAAGGGCTGGTACGCCGCGCTCATGCGCGTCCAGCACAAGTGCTCTGCGTTCATGATCTGGGTTGCGCGCAACGTGCAGCAGCCGCTCGCCGCGGCGGCCGTTCGCCTGCGCTATCTCACGGGCGCGGCGTTCCTCGGGCTTTTCATCATCGCCATGTCGCTGCTCGCAAATGGCTATGTGAAGCAGACGTTCATGCCTGAAGTCGAAGGCGACTTCATGCAGGTGTCGATCGAACTTCCGCAGACGACGCCGTTCTCGCGCATGCAGCAGGTGGCCGAACAGCTCGACGCCGCCCGTGTGGCGCTTGAAACCGAAACTCACGATCTCGCCTATGAAGATCCCAACACCGGGCGCAGCTCGCGCGGCGTTGTGCGCTCGTGGAGCCAGTCCATCGATGAGACCGCAATCCGCGCCTATGTCGGCCTGACGCCGCCGGAAACCCGCCAGCTGAAATCCAGCGACATCACCCGCCGGCTTGAGGCGCTGATGGGTGAAGTTCCGGATGCCGAGCGCATCAGCTTCTCGCTCAGCGGGGACAATGGCGGCTCCAGCATCGAGATCGCCATGATAGGCGAGAACCCGGAAGACCTGCGCCTGGCAGTGGAGGATCTGAAGCAGCGCCTGCTCCAGTTCTCCGAAGTGCTGAGCGCGCGCGACAGCCAGGAAGCGGCAGTCGAAGAACTCAATATCTCCCTGCTTCCAGGCGCTGAACAGCTTGGTTTGACGCTTATGGACGTCACCCGTCAGGTGCGTCAGGCGTACTATGGCGACGAAGTGCAGCGTTTGCCGCGCGACGGCGATGACGTGCGCGTCTACGTCCGTTATCCGCGCGAGGATCGCCGCACGCTCGAAAGCCTCGGATCGTTCCGCGTCCGCACGGCCGACGGCCGCGAGGTTCCCCTGGCGTCGGTTGCGACATGGGAGTTCCGGCCAGGCGTCACCGGGCTTGACCGCCGCCAGCGCATGAGTTCGATCATGGTGTCCGCGGAGCTTACCGCCTCCGAAGCGCGCACCGAAATCATGCGCGAACTCAACGACAACTTCTTCCCCACCCTGCTGGCGCGCTACCCGACGGTCACGCGCCGCGCACTGGGTGAAGCGGAATCGCAAGCGGAGTTCATGGGCCAATTGCTGCGGCTCATGGTGATGGCGCTGTTCGCCATGTATTTCCTGCTTGCAGTGACGTTCCGCTCCTATTGGCAGCCAATGCTGATCATGACGGTGCTGCCGTTCGCACTCGCCGGCGCCATCATCGGCCATTTCGTTCTGGGCGTTAGCTTCGCTCTGTTCTCATATTTCGGAATGGTCGCGGCGATGGGCGTCTCGGTAAACGACAATGTCGTGCTGCTGGATCGCGTGAACCAAATCCGCGGCTATTTCGCGATGCGCCGCAAGCAGCCCGGTCAAACGGCGCCTCATCTCGAAGTGCAGGAATTCGCCGCCGCCAACGGCGAAACCTGGGAAGTCGTGAAGGTCGATCAAAGCGTCGAGCTGCACGAAAAGTTCCTGGAGCAGGCGATCGCGGCCAATTTCGCCAGCGGCCCGCTTGAGCTGCGCAATTCCTCGCAGATGCGGTGGGAAAAGAGCGAGCTGCGCGAAACGGCGGAAGATATTGAGGGCGTTGGCTTTCAGCTGCTGCGGGTCAAAGCGCAGGAAGGCATCGTCGAGGCCAGCGCCTCGCGCTTCCGCCAGATTGTGCTCACCTCGCTGACGACGGTCATCGCGCTTGCGCCGATGTTGATGGAAAACGCAGCAATCGTTCAATTCCTGAAGCCGATGGCGCTTGCCCTGGCCGGCGGCGTCTTGCTTTGCATGCCGCCCACACTATTCTTGACGCCAGCACTCTATGCCGTCGGGGCGGACATCAAGGCGGGCCTCACCGGGCTGTTTGGCTTTTACGCCAGGCTCTATGGCCGCCGCAGCAAGCTCGCCGCAGCGGAATAGCCGGGACAAAAGCACAATCGGAGGGAAGACGATGATGTTACTGAGCCGCCGCGCCGTTGGCGCGTCGACTGTGGCTTTGCTAGCGGGATGCGCCACCAACGCGGCCAGAACGGTAGACGCTCCCGCGCGGCCGGCCGCCGCAATCGGCGCCTGGGGCGTCGATCTGAGCGCGCGCGATCCCAACGTAAAGCCGGGCGACGACTTTTTCCGCTACGCCAACGGCACGTGGATGGCGAATGCCGAAATTCCCGCCGACCGCACCCGCTGGGGCGCCTTCGATATGCTGCGTGAGAAATCGGACCAGGACGTCCGAACGATCGTGGAGGAAGTGGCGCTTGCTGGCGGCGCGCCTGGCTCGGACCTGCAGAAGATCGCAGATTTCTACAATGCGTTCCTTAATCAGGACGCCATCGACGCAGCCGGCCTGGCGCCGGTGCAGCCCGAGATCGATCAGATCAACGCATTGCGCAATCACGAAGAAGCATTGCGGCTTGCAGCCACGCCAGGCGCTAGCGTCAGCTCTCCGATCGCGATGTTCATCGGCCTCGATATCCGCAATCCAGACCGCTACGTCTGCAGAATGACCCAATCCGGGCTCGGCCTGCCGGAGCGCGAGTATTACCGGCGCACCGATGGCCAGTTCCCCGCGATCCGCGAAGCCTACACCGCCTACCTTGAGCGCATTCTCACGCTCGCCGGCGAGGGCGACGCAGCCCGCAAGGCGCGCGCGGTTCTGGCGTTTGAAACGCAGATCGCAGAACGCCATTGGCCGATCGCCGACCGCCGCGACCGTGAGCGCACCTACAACCTGAAGACACGCGCCGAGCTTCGTGCTTTGGCGGCGCGCTTCCCGTGGGACGCCGGCTTCGAAGCCGCCGGAATGAGTGATGTGCAAGAAGTGGTCGTCGCGGAATTGTCGGCCATGGGGCCGCTGGCAAACCTTTTCATGGCGACGCCCATGCCGACTGTTCGCGCCTATTTCACCGCGTCGCTGATGCGCAGCAATGCTGCGGTGTTGCCGCGCGAAGTCGACAACACGGTCTTCGACTTCTTCGGCAAGACATTGAACGGCCAGCCGCAGCAGCGTGAACGCTGGAAACGCGGCGTGCAGGCGGTGAATGACACTCTGGGCGAAGCCATCGGCCAGATTTACGTTCAGCGCCACTTCCCGCCGGAAGCAAAAAACCAGATGCGTGATCTGGTTGAAAATCTGCGCCGCGCTTACGGCGAACGCATCGATCAGCTTTCATGGATGTCGGCGGAAACGAAAGTGGCCGCGCGCGAGAAGCTGGCGACGTTCCGGCCGAAGATTGGCTATCCTGATCGCTGGAAGGACTATTCCGGCTTGGATGTCCGCGCCGGCGACGCCTATGGCAACAACAAGCGCCAGCAGATTTTTGACTGGAATTTCGAACTCGCGCGTCTCACCCGCCCGACCGACAAGGACGAGTGGTTCATGACGCCGCAAACCGTGAACGCCTACTATAATCCGGTGTTCAACGAGATCGTGTTCCCCGCGGCGATCCTGCAACCTCCTTTCTTCGATCCCAATGCCGACGCGGCGGTCAATTACGGCGCGATCGGCGGCGTGATCGGCCACGAAATGGGCCACGGCTTCGACGACCAGGGCGCCAAATCCGACGCCCATGGCGTTCTGCGCGATTGGTGGAGCGCTGCTGATGTCGCGGCTTTCACCACCGTCACCGATCGGCTCGCGGCGCAATATGATGCGTTCGAACCGCTGCCGGGCATCCACGTCAACGGCCGCCTGACCCTGGGCGAAAACATCGGCGACAATGGCGGCCTTCAAGTCGCGCGCCACGCCTACATGCTCTCCCTCGGCGGCCAGCCGGGGATGGCGATCGATGACATCTCCGCCGATCAGCGCTTCTTCCTGGGCTGGGCGCAGGTGTGGCGCTCGCTCATTCGCGACGAAGCGCTCCGCAACCAAGTGCTCAGCGATCCACACTCGCCCGCGCTCTATCGCTGCAATGGCTCGGTGCGGAACATGGATGCGTGGTATGCGGCGTTCAATGTCGAGCCCGGCGATGCGCTGTATCTGGCGCCCGCGGATCGCGTCACGATCTGGTAGCCAGAGTCCAGTGCAGAAATTCTCAGGGGAGCGGCATCCGCCGCTCCCCTTTTTTGTGCCGCACATGAGGTCTCGCAGGCGCGCCGCTCGGGAGGCCGCTTACAGCCCCTTGACGATTTCGTCCGTCATTTTCTTGGCGTCGCCGAACAGCATCATGGTGTTGTCGCGGAAGAAGAGTTCGTTCTCCACGCCAGCGTAGCCGCTCCCCATGCCGCGCTTCACGAACAGCACTGTCTTGGCTTTCTCGACATCCAAAATCGGCATGCCGTAAATCGGGCTTTGCGGATCGGTCTTCGCCACCGGATTGGTGACGTCATTAGCGCCGATCACATAAGCCACATCGGCTTGCGAGAATTCGTTGTTGATGTCTTCGAGTTCGAACACTTCGTCATACGGCACATTGGCTTCAGCGAGCAGTACGTTCATGTGCCCCGGCATGCGCCCTGCGACTGGGTGAATGGCGTATTTCACCTCGACGCCTTCCTTCTTCAGCATGTCGGCCATTTCGCGCACGCTATGCTGGGCTTGCGCGACCGCCATGCCGTAGCCCGGCACGATGATCACCTTCGAGGCATTCTTCATGATGAAGGCCGCATCATCGGCGCTGCCCTGCTTCACAGGCCTGGTTTCCACCTTGCCAGCGGCCGCGCCGCCATCGCCGGTGCCGAAGCCGCCAAGGATGACGCTGATGAAGCTGCGGTTCATGCCTTTGCACATGATGTAAGAGAGGATCGCGCCTGAGGAACCGACCAAGGCGCCGGTGATGATCAGCGCGACGTTTTCCAGCGTGAAGCCAAGAGCGGCGGCGGCCCAACCCGAGTACGAATTGAGCATCGACACCACGACAGGCATGTCGGCGCCGCCAATCGGAATGATGAGCAGCACGCCGATCAACAGCGAAAGCGCTGCCAGCGCCCAGAAGTGCCATTCGATCGTGCCATGCGCTTGCACCATCATCACGATCAGCGCCGCAATCGCCGCCGCAAGCGCGATATTGATCAGGTGCCGCGCCGGCAGCATGATCGGCGCCCCCGACATGTTTCCGTTCAGCTTGGCGAAAGCGATCACCGAGCCGGTGAAGGTCACTGCGCCGATGGCCGCGCCGAGCGACAGTTCGACCAGCGACTGCATGTGGATCGGCTGACGACCCGCATACATGGCCAGCGTTTCGGTATCGGCGATGTGGAAACTTTCGGGCGCGTAGAACGCGGCGGCAGCAACGGCCACCGCCGCCAAGCCGACGAGCGAGTGAAATGCCGCCACCAGCTGGGGCATGGCCGTCATCTTGATGGAGCGGGCGATATAGGCGCCGACGCCGCCGCCGATCGCGATCGCCGCGGCGATCAGGCTCCAGGTCGTGGCGTCCGGCGAGACCAGCAGCAAGGTGACGCCGATGGCGATGGCCATGCCGGCCATGCCGAACATGTTTCCCTGGCGGCTGGTCTCTGGGCTCGAGAGCCCGCGCAGCGCCAGGATGAACAACACCCCGGAAACGAGATACAAAAGCGCGGCAAGATCAGCGTTCATGTCAGCCCCTTGGTCCCGATCGCCAGCGCGACCAGCCCGACAAAACCGTCGCCGCGGGCGCGGCGAAGAAAACAATGGCGGCGAGCCAGCTTGGCCAGCCCTCAGCGGTCGCGCCGAGGAAAGCGAGCACGTTGCCGATGACCGGCACGAAGGCGAGCACGAAGCCCGCGACGGTGGCGAACAAAGCCGGCCAATCCAGGCTCGCGTGAACCCATTCGATCACGAAATAGACCTGCAGCAGCGAGAGCCCGATCCAGATCGCCGCCAAAGCACATCCGATGCTGGCGCAGCCAGTCATCTGCACGCGAAAGCGGCGCATCTCCTCGCGCGCGCGGGTGCGGTCAAACGTGTGCGGCTGCGGTGCGAAGCCCGGCCCCTCCTCGCCCAGATTGGCGAGCGCGCGCTGCGCGGCCTGGCGCAGTTCATCGTCGCTGACCGCACCCTCCTCTCGGGTTTCGTTAACCTGGGCCTCGAACGCTTCGACAGCGACCTGCAGGTCCGCTATGGCGCGCGGCAGCGGCGCGCCGGCCTGCCAGCCTTCGATGAAGCGGCGCATGAAAGCTTCGGCGGACAAACGTCCGTCGAGATAAGCCTCGATCAGCGCGCGCCAATCGGCCGGCGTCACTTCTTCTCTTTCTTCTTGTACATGGCGAGCATGCGCTGAGTGACGAGGAAGCCGCCGAAGATGTTGACTGCGGCCAAGCCCGCCGCGAGCCCGCCCGCACCTTTTGCGATCCAGCCGCTTTCAAGGGCGGCGTCAGCGGCGGCGGCGATCAAGGCGCCGACAATGATAACTGAAGAGATCGCATTGGTGACCGCCATCAGCGGCGTGTGCAGCGCCGGCGTCACCGACCAAACGACGTAGTAGCCGACGAAAATCGCAAGCACGAAAATCGCCAGATAGAAAACAAACGGATCAGCCATCGGTTTCTCCCAGCGGCGCGGCCTTACGTGGTCTCGTAGTGTGCGTCGGCGCGGACAATGAGCCCGGCGGCGTCAAGTTCGTGCGTTTCAGCGGCGCGTTCGCCGCGATGATTGCGATAGATCAGGGTGTGCCCGCGCGCGCCGACGCAAAGCGCTTCGGGCGTGAACGTGAGGGCCGGAGCGCGGTCAAGCGCACGTTCGAAATAGGCGCGCAGCATGGCCTTGCCGAATATCACGCCATCGGGCGAGAAGCCGAGAGCGGCGATATAGGGCGAGGAAAACTCGATTTCGTCGGAATAAAGCGCCAGGATCGCTTCAAGGTCGCGCGCGTTCCAAGCTGCATAATAGCGGCGGGCGAACTCGGCGTCGTTCATGCGGCGCTGGCCGGCGAAAAATGCGGATGCACAGGGGCGCCGCCTCTGGTGAGCATCGCCCCTTTGACGATTTCGTCGTCCCAGGCGGGCGCAAACCCCTTGCTTTCCTTGTCAGTGAGCAAGGGCAAAAGGGCCAATAGGTTTTTGGCGTAAAGTGAAGAAGCGTCCGCCGGCAGCCGCGCAGGCAAATTGGTGAAACCCATGACGCGCAAGCCGCCGGTTTCGACAAGCTCGTCGGGCTTCGAGAGCGGGCAATTGCCGCCCTGGGCGACCGCCAGATCGATAATCACCGAACCTGGGCGCATCGACTTCGCTTGCGCTTCGGTGACCAGAACCGGCGCGGCCCGGCCGGGGATCAGGGCGGTCGCGATCACGATGTCCTGCTTGGCGATGTGCTCGCTTACCAGGGCGGCCTGCTTGGCCTGGTATTCTGCGCTCATGGGCTTGGCGTAGCCGGCGGCGGTTTCAGCCTGACGGAACTCCTCGTCCTCGACAGCGACGAACTTGGCGCCCAGAGAGGCCACCTGCTCCTTCGTCGCCGGGCGCACATCGGTGGCGCTCACCACTGCGCCCAGGCGGCGCGCGGTGGCGATCGCCTGCAATCCAGCGACGCCGACGCCCATCACAAACACCTTGGCCGCAGCGACGGTGCCGGCGGCCGTCATCATCATCGGAAACGCGCGGCCATAAAGCGCCGCCGCTTCAATGACGGCGCGATAGCCGGCAAGGTTGGCCTGCGAGGACAGCGCATCCATGCTCTGCGCGCGCGAGATGCGCGGAATGAATTCCATGGCCAGCGCATCGATCTTGGCTTTGGCCAATTGCTCAATCGCGCCACGATCGGCGTAGGGTTCGAGCAGCGCGGCAAAGCCCGCGCCGGCCTTCATCGCGGCGATTTCGCCATCGCTCGGGCGGCGGACTTTCAAAACCAGATCAGCGCCGCTGACGCCGCCATCGGCGCTGATCTCGGCGCCGGCGGCTTTGTATTGATCGTCCGGAAAGCTGGCGGCGGCGCCGGCCCCCGCCTGAATGCTGACGGCGTGCCCCAGCGCCGCGATCTTCTTGACCGTCTCGGGCGTCGCCGCGACGCGGGTTTCGCCGGCGGCGCTCTCCTTGAGTACGGCGATCTTCAAGCGCTCAGCCCATCAGGCCGGAAATAGCGGGAATGATGAGGCCGCCCAGTCCGAGCAGCACCCAGATCGCGACCTGTACGGCCCAGTAGACGCCAGAGAGACGGAACGCCAATCCCAGCGCAATCCCGATCACCACCAGTGCGGCGAGGCCCGACCACCAGCCCGCGCCGATCGCGAACGCCAGGGTCAGCAGCGCCACCAGCTGGGCGGTGAGCCCGCAGCCCCAAACCGTGGCCATCAGGAAGCCGTGGAAGGTCTCTTTCTGGTCCTGAATGTCCATGTGACCACGCGCGCCCGCTTGCGCCATGCCGGAATCTCCTTGTCTGTTGGAGCGGGGTGTAAACCGCGCCGCGGAGCGGAACAAGCGGGCCCCGCGCGGCATAGAGCGCCGGGCGCCTAGCCCCAGTCGACGTCGGCGGCGGTGACCGGACGGACCTGCAGGCCGGCGGCTTGTTCTGGACGGGAAGAGACGGACAGGAAGCTGACGTCTCCCCCCTCGAACCGCGCTGCGCTGAGAACGCCAGACGCATAGGCGCCCGTATCGACCGCCACGCGCCGCTCGTCCGCGAAGGGCACATCCACAGGCGTATGGCCGTGGACGACGCGATGGGAGAAGCGCCGCTTCGAGCCGATGAAAGCCGCACGGCTCCAGTAGAGGTCTTCGTCGGTCTGATCTTCCAGGGGGCGCGCTGCGTTCACCCCGGCGTGGACGAAGAGATAGTCGCCAAGCACGACGAAGCGCTCAAGCGTTGAAAGGAATTCAAAATGGGCCGCCGGCAATCGCGCGCGCAGCAACTGACCGGCCCCGATCCATTCATGATCAGCCCCGCCAACCACGGGCGGCGGCTGGATGTCATAGGAAAGGAGCGTCTCCGCGCCGCCCTGAAGCATCCAGGCCCGGTTGGCGATCGGGTCATCCATGAAGGCCATCATGGATTGTTCGTGGTTGCCGCGCAGGTAGCGGCGCTCGCATCCGTTCGGGCGGCCCGACAGGAGGAGGTCCAGCGTGCCTTTGCTGTCCGGACCGCGGTCCACATAGTCGCCGAGAAAAACCACGATCGGAGGCCCGCCCTCGCGGGTGTCGGCTTCGGCGCGCGCCTCGATCTCGTTCAGCAGCAGGGCGAGCAGATCCGTGCAGCCATGGATGTCGCCCACGGCATATCCCACGCGCCGGCCCAGAAATTCGCTCGAGGGCGGCGGGGTGCGCTTGAAGAACCCCAGCATAATTGACCGCTATGCTAGGCCCGGGCCACCGGGGCCACAACGCGCGAATTGGCGCCAGCACTGATAAGGGCCCTCAAGGCGTTGAAAAATTGTCGCGCCCAGGCCCTGCCCGCTGGCCCCGCCTTTGCTTCAGCTGGCCGATAGCGTAGGTACACGCCCGAGGTCGCGTATTCATGACATTGCCGATTTGGCACACCCGCCGCACATTTCTGCGCACTTTGGCGCTGGCCGCCGGGGCTGGGGCTGCAAGCGCCTGCGCTTCGGGCCCTGCCCCCTCGAGCGTGCTCGACCCCGTAGAGTACCGCCTCGGGGCTGGCGATCAGGTCCGGGTGACTGTGTTCAATGAGCCTGATCTCACGGGCCCGTTCGTGGTCGGAGCGCAAGGAACCATCGCCTACCCGCTTGTGGGCAGCATCCGCGCCGGCGGCCTCACCATCCCCGAATTCACCGATGCGCTGCAAGCTGCGCTCAGCACTTACGTGCGCCAGCCGAATGTGAGCGTTGAAGTGACCAATTATCGCCCCTTCTTCATCCTGGGCGAAGTTCAGCGGCCGGGCACCTATCCGTACTCCGCCAGCCTCACAGTGCCCAACGCCGTGGCGACTGCGGGCGGATTCACCTATCGCGCGAACCGCCGCCGCGTCTTCATCCGGCGCGCCAATGAATCCGAAGAGCACTCCTATCCGCTGACGGTGACCACCCCGGTGCTGCCAGGCGACACCGTCCGCATCGGCGAGCGCCTGTTCTAAATCCATAGAGCCGCGGTGTTTTGGACACGTTTTTGCGGCGCAAACTCTGCATGGCGTCCCAGACAGCGACACCGCCTTAGTAGCAGTGCTAGGGTGAACGGGCTTTAATGGATGTCCCCTGATGCAGCCTAGCGTGGATCCAAGAATGGATACGGTGAACAGAGAGCCGGCTTCAGATCCACGCAAATCAGCGCCGCGCGGGCTAGCCGACATGCTCGGGCTTACTGCAGCGCTCAACATGCTGCGCCGGCGCATGCTTCTTATTTCCATCGTCGGCGTCGCTGCGGCGCTGGCGACCTTCGCGCTCATGATGTTGCGCGCGCCGACCTACACCGCCACCGCTCTGCTCATAGCAACGCCCAGCACGCAGACGGCCGCCCCCACCACGATCGCCGGGCCGCAGGAGCCAGGGCTGGAAGCCGAGATCGAACTGCTGCGCTCACCGGCCTTGCTCGGCCAACTCGCTTCGGCGCTTGGCATGCAGGGCGGCGACGGCGCGGCGGCGGCGAGCGACCCGCAAGTGCTCGCCGCTCTCGCCGACGCGATCGACGTGCGCCGGCGGCGCGAAACCTACATTATCGAGATCAACGCCCACTCGGGCGACGCGGTGCGCGCGCAGCTGATCGCGAACACGTATGCGGATGTCTACATCGCCAGCAAACTCAATGGCGGCGCCAACGCGGCGCTGACCGAAAACACCTGGCTCTCGCGCCGCCTCGCGGAACTGCGCGAAGATATGCAGGCGAAGGAAGACGCGCTTGCGGCGTATCGCGCCGAAACCGGGGCCGAGGCGCCGGAAGAAACTGTTGTGCAGGAAGACGTCTCCGGATTGCGCGCGCAGGTGCAGCAAGCGCAGGGCGACCTGGCGGAAGCCGAAGCCAGAGTGCGCAGGTTCCAGGAAATGCGCGCCGCCGGGGCGCCGCAGGAAGAATTCGCCAACGCGTTCGGCGCTCCCGCGCTCAGCACGCTGCGCGAACATCAGGCGGACATCATCCGCCGTCAAAATGATTTGAACGAACGCTATCTGCCGACCCACCCCGCCGTTCAGGCCGCCAATGCGGAGCGCGCCGAGGTCGACGCCCAGCTCGACCGCGAAATACAGCGTCTCTCCGGAAATCTGAGCAGCGAAGTGACGCGGGCGCGCGGCCGCCTGCAGGCGGCGCAAGCGGCGTTGCGCGCCGCCTCCGGCGCCGCCCGCACCCCCGCAGCCAGCTCAACAAGCCGCGCCGCCGATCCCGAACGCCTGCGCCTGCTTGAGCGCCAGGCGCAAACCAGCCGCGAACTCTACGAGAGCCTGCTCGAGCGCTACCAGCAATCCAGCGACCGCTCGCAACTCGGCGCCACTGACGTACGCATCCTTTCCGGCGCGGCGTTGCCGATACATCCCTCCTCGCCGCAGCTGCGCGTGGCGCTCGTGTTCACGCTCGCGGCCGGTCTTTTGTTGGGCCTGGGCGCAGGGTTGCTGGCTGAATTGTTTGACCGCTCTGTGAAGAACGCGGACGATCTTGAAAATAAGGTCGGCGTTCCGGCGATCTCGTCGATCCCGACAATCTCAAAGCGGATGATGCGCCAGATGCCTCCCGCGGAGCGTCACCCTTCCGGGTATCTGGTGGGAAGGCCAATGTCAGCGTTCACGGAAGCGCTGCGGGTTCTGCGCACGGTGATCGTCTATTCGAAACTCGATTTTTCGGTGAAGGTTGTAGCGGTGACGTCCGCAGTGCCGGGCGAAGGCAAAACCACGATTTCGATGTGTCTGGCGCGCGTCGCGGCGATGTCGGGCCAACGCGTGTGCGTGGTCGATTGCGATCTCCGCAAACAGTCGATCAATGACGTCATCGATATCGAAACCGATGTCGGCATCCTGCAGGTTCTGGCCGGCGAGGCGCCCTGGCGCTCAGCCATCGTGCGCGATCCGAACTCGGACGCCCACGTTCTGCCTGTGGCGGCCTCTGGTTTCACGCCGCGCGACGTGTTCGGCTCGGAGGCCATGGGACGCCTCGTCGCCGAGCTGCGGGCCCACTACGATCTCGTCATCCTCGACTGCGCGCCGATCCTGGCGGTCGCCGAGACCCGCATTCTTGTGGGTCAGGCCGACACGACGGTGCTCGTGGCGCGCGCCGGCCGCACCGCCATCGGCGCGCTGCGGACGGCTATCGCGCAGACGGAAGGCGCGGGCGGAAAGGTGCTGGGCATCGCGCTGAACTACGTGCTGCCGCGGTGGCAGTCCTACACGGACTCTCTCTATTTCAACGAGTCCAAGTCGTATTATAGCGTCTCGTAATCTGTCACATATCGCCGGCTGCGCGCACGACATCAGGCTTCACGGCCGCGACACGCCCGTGAGCGCTCCGGCGACGCAACGCATCCCAGAGAATGAGCGCATCGGTCACGGCTGACCACGAAACCGCGTATGTTTTGTACAGCCCTGGCGTCTCGACGCCATTTTCGGCCAGAAGGCCCAGGCCGGTGAGGCCGGGCCGCGCGCTCAAATAATACCGGCGCGCAGATTTCAGCGGCTCAAGCTGCTCGCGGCTCAGCGGCGAGGGTCCAATCAGCGCCATGTCGCCAGCGACGACATTGATCAGTTGCGGTAGCCGCTTGAACGCACTCCCCAATCCCCGGCGCCGGCCATCATTGGCGGGCGCCGGCGCATCGCCCGGCGGCTCGACAGCGCCGAGGTTCAGATTCAAGCACTTAAACGGACGCCCGCCATATCCGATGCAGGTCTCGCCGCGGATCGCGGGCGCGCCAAAACGCAGGCGCGCGTAAATCGCACAAAGCGCAAGCAATGGAAGCCAGAGCGGAGCGGCCACGACCGCAAGCGTGAGATCAATCAGGCGCTTGCCGTAACCGCCCAACATTGTATCGAACGATACAATCGGAGCGCTGGCGAGATCTCGCCGCAGACCTGCTTCAAAGCCGTTGCACTCTTCCGCGTTCTGCGAACCCGCGGGATCAGGCGATCCCGAAGGCAACTGAATGAGCATAGCAAACCCTAAGCTTGATAACTCGACACTAAGAACGCGCAGAAAAAGTTCAACGCTTCATCAGGCTCACAAAAAAATTTTTCGCCGCGCGTAACTGCCGCAGCGAAACAATCTTATCCACAGGTCGGCGCCAGACTGTGGATAAATCACCCATGAAACATGAGTGACATTTTGAGTCGTAAACGACTCAGACTTGAGTATAGGCGAGGCAACGGGCTGGGAACTCAACTGGGCGCGCGCACTTCCGCTTCCGACGCCGGTGAGGAGAACAAGGGCGGTGACACTACCATTGACGCGTGATCGACCACGCAGGGCGTCCAGCTCGTTCCGGGCTGCTTCGATGCGTGTGCGCAGGCCGCCCTCGCCGTCCTTGGCGCTCGGGCGCTTGCGCAGAGGGCTGGGCCGGCAGGCGCTTTTGTTTGTGCTCGCTGCGGCGATCCTGACGGGCCTGGGCGTCGCATACGATGTGAGCGGCGGCGTGCCGGTGCGCACAGCATTGTTTTTCTGGGCGCCGCTGGGCGCGGCCGGGGCGCTGACCCTGACCTTCGTGCGCGAGCTCGGGCGCAACACAGTCACCTCGCTCTCCAGTTTCGGACGCTACCGGGGTTATTCCATTCTGGGCGCGGCGCCGGATCTCACGCCGCGCGCGCTGCGGCAATTGCCGCCGGATCAGCGCACCCCCCAGGGCTGCCTTGTTCACGCACAGGCCTCGGCGTTCGCGTCCGCCTTTCGCGACCTGCAAGGAGCGATTTCAAGGGACAAGCTGGTGGCGTTCACCGGATCTCTGCCCGGCGAAGGCGCCACAACCGCAGCGCTCTGCACGGCCATCAGCGCCGCCCAGCAAGGCCGCAACGTGATCGTCATCGACTGCGACCTCAAACGGCGCTCGCTCACCCGCGCGCTGGGCTTCGATCCCGACGAAGGCGTGTTGGACGCCTGCGAAAACCCTGGCGACTGGCAGAGCTATGTGGGCGAAGAGGACGAGACCGGCCTCCATTTCATGCCGGCCGCACGGCCACAGAGCCCCTGGCGCGGACTGGTCAGCACGCCGGGCTTTCCCGTTTTGCTGACACGTCTGCAAAATGTCTACGATCTCATCATTTTGGATTGTCCGCCCACGTTGAGCAGCCCCGACGCCGCGCTCATCGCCGGGCTGACGGATACGACTGTGCTGGTGACGGCATGGGACCGCACGCCGCTCAGCGCTGTGCGCAATGCGATGCGCGCGCTGCACAGGCGCCCGAGGGGACGCACCGGCGTGTACGTCAATCGCGTCCCGCCGGAATATCGGTTTGGCCGATTGCGGGGGGAGTAGTCCCCGCTCTTGCAGCGAGCATGGCGTCAGGCGCCAGCGCACCGCCGATTGCGATCGCCAGCTGCGGAAAAACAGGCGCGAGATTGCCCTGAAACTCACCCGCATGCGCCCAGTCCGGCGTTGCGGGGCGAGGCGTCACGCGCAGCTTTGATCGCTTGCTGGCGATCAAAGCCTTGATGAAGGGCGCAGCCGCGCCGCCGCCCACAGCAATCGCCTGCACCTCGCCGCGCGCGCCGGCGCTGTCGCGCACAACCGAAAGCGCGTGGTCATACGCTGCGGTGAGCTCCTTCAGGAAGGCGCGGAAATCGCTGTCGCGCTCGACGTCCTTCAACGTCAGACTTATGGCGCGCCCCTGATGACGAAGAGAGGCGCGCCCTTCAGCAAAGATCGTCTCTTTGATGTCGTTCATCTGGCGCATGAGCACCGCCCAAAGCTCGCTCTGCTGCTCAGTTCCCTTCACCCACGACGCCGAGCTCAGAACCCGGTTGGCGATCACCCGGTCGATGAAGTCGCCGGCCTGCTTCAGCGTCAGGCGCGCGCCCTCCAACTCAACCGTTTGATCGCCCTGCCGCGCCAGCGCGGCGATGTCGGTCGTGCCTGCGCCCATATCGACAACGACCAGGTGAGCGGCGCCACTATTAAGCCCCACGGAACTATAGGCCGCAGCCGCAGTCGCCTCGAACACAAGTCCCATCTCGAGGGGCCGCGCGCCCTCGATCGCCTTGGGCAACGCCGTGCTGACAGCGGCTAGCGCCAATCCTTCCGGCGCCAGCAACTTCTTGCCGACAGCGGCGCGGAAATTATCAGCTTCGCCGAAGAGACGCTGAATCGCATGGTGCATGCCGGCGCTGTCGCGGTCGCGCCAAGCGGGCGCCGCATAGCGGCGCGCAATCGCCCCGCTAGAGATCAAAGTGTCCGCCGCGGCCGCGCGCTCAACCGATTCCAGCAGATAAGCCAAGTAGAGGACGATCAAATCCCGCATTTGGAAAAGACGATGCGGATCGATCGCCGCCGGTGCATTGGCGTTCAGCGCGCGATCGAGATCGCTGACGCTCAGCAGCGTCTTGAATGAGCGCAGCGCCGTCCGCTTGCGATCGGCCAACTCATTGGCGCGCGCGATGGCGGCAGCGCCAAACAGGATGCGTTCGTCATCAACGAAGACGGCGCTGTCCAGAAGGAAGGCGTTGCCTGGCGCACCTTCCCCGCCGATCAGGAGCGGGCGCACGGTGCGAGGTTCGAATTGGCGCCAAGCGCTCGCGGGGGCCGCAGCCGCCTTGGAATACGCGGTGCCAAAATCGATACAGAGCGTCCAATCGGTCATTGCCGGGGCTTTCGCACAGGCGCCACACGCGGCTTCACGAGGATATTGTCCCCGCGCGCGACGCCACGGGCCTCAATACGCACCTTTTCCGGCAGTTTCGAGACACCCGCATCGAGGTCATGGCGCGTTGGATCAAACGCTTCCTCAGCGCCGACGACGCCAATTCTGCTGAGCCCGCGCCGACGCGCCGCCTGGGACAGCTTCTGAGCCATAATGTCCATTGCCGCGGCGCGTGCGGCGCCCTTAGCGCCTGACAAGGCGTCAAACTCGGCCAGCGCAGCCGCGAAAGCGGCGTCCGCCTCAGCCCAGGCGGCTTCCGCTAGGGCGTCATTCAACGCGGGCCCGGGCCGCTTCTTTGCGCCCTTGGCCGGCCTTCGGGGCGCGGATTTCTTCTTGGCTACGGACATAATGAGGGCTTCTCAGTCCCAGCTTAGCTCGTCCGCGCCTTGCGGCTAGAGGCTGAGGCTCAAACCCACAGTCACCGCATCGACATCGCGATCGTCGATCGACACGCGAGAATAATCGATCTCGTCACGCGTGTAGCGGGCCGTGAGCGAAGCGTGGCGGTTGATCAGATAATCGGCGCCGATCTCATACTCGGTGTAGTCGTCCCGGCGCGGCAGCGGATCATAGCTCCGTTCGCCCCGGCGATACCCGGCCGTGAGAATGATGTTGCGCTGCAGCTCGTGATCGATGCGGGCGCCATATTCCGTCGTGACGTACGGCTGGCCCGACGTGCCGCTGACTTGATCTTCGGCATTGCGCCGCGCGTCGAAGCTGACGGTCGTCAGGTTGGTGATGTACCATTCGACGTTGGCCGAGCCTGCAAGCCCATCGACTGTGCCGATCGTGGGATCGTCGTAGTCACGTGAGAATTGGCCCAGCAGCAGCTCACCGCGCATCAAATCCGTGCTCAGCGAGAGGCCGCCAAGAATGAGGCGGCCATTGGAGCTCAGCATAGGCGTGTTCGTGTAGTCGCGCTCATCGCCTGTGGCCTGCAGCACAAGGCCTGTTCGCGGCGAAAGCTCGGCCTCGATGCGCCCGCGAACGAAGGTTTCGTCGTGGTCGCGGAAACGCTGCGAGCGCTGGTAGTCATAAGAACTTTGGCCAGCATCGGCGCGCAGTGTGAACTGTGCAAACCGCTGCGAAACACCAATTGAACGATCGAGACGGTCATACTCGACAGGCGCGCCGCTGGTGTCGGAAACGTCGGGGTCGGTCCGCGGCGTGACTTGGTGCGCGGTACGGACAGAGGCGTGGATCGCCGTATCCGAGCTGACATCAAGCCGCCCCGTTGCGCGCAGGAAATGCGAATCGGTGTCTTCGCCGGTTTCGCTGTCGTGGCGGCGCGCGGTCCAGGCGCCATCGATCGCGAGGGCGTGCCGGGACCAGTCGGAGACCAAGCTCGCGCGCGGCGTCGCTTCATAATAGATTTCATCGACGGCAAGCTCTGGCCGGCTGACGAACAAGTTGTCGTTGCTGGTCACCGCAAGATCGAGCCCGGCGTTGAAGTTGAACGAACCGAGACGGGCGCCCTGCGGGGCATATTCCGGCCGCTCCCGGTTACGCACCGAGACAGTATCTTCGCGCGTGTCCTGGGTCTGCTCCTGCGCCATCGCGCGCACCGGCAAAAACGCGATCAGCGACGCCGCGAACAAAGAGATAAACGGGTTCTTGCGCACGTGCTCCCCCAGACTGCACAGATCAGTCAGGAGATGTCCGCCCTGGGCGCGCCGAGCGCAACGCGTTGCGCTTGCGGCGGGAAAAGCTTGGCCCGGCTCATGGCGAGCCCGTTTCGCGATCTTCATGGCAGCCCCATCAAACAAGCCGCGGCGCGGCGTCCGTTGCCCTTGCGATATAACTAAGGGAGGTTAACCAAACCCGACCGAGGCCGCCAAGCGCGGCGGGATGGCGCCCGCCATTCTCAGACCGAGTAGTGGCGCCGATACCATTCGACGAATTTGGGGATCCCGACCCGCATGGGCGTTTTGGGCTCATAGCCGAGCTTTTCGCGGGTCAGATCGATATCGGCGAAGGTCGAAGGGACATCCCCCGGCTGCATGGGTTCCAGCTGTTTTTCAGCCTGCCGGCCAGTCGCCGCCTCAATTGACCCAATAAAATCAAGTAGTTGTTCTGGGCGGTTGTTTCCCAGGTTGTACACGACGTGGGGCGGCGTTCCCTCCGCTGGCCGGTCCAGCGCGCGGATGACGCCATCGACGATGTCGTCGATGTAGGTGAAGTCCCGGGACATGTCGCCGTGGTTGAAAACCCGGATCGGCTCTCCGGCCAGGATGGCGCGGGTAAACAGCATGGGCGCCATGTCGGGGCGGCCCCAGGGCCCGTAGACGGTGAAGAAGCGCAGGCCCGTCTGCGGGATGCCGTAGAGATGGGCATAGGTGTAGCTGATCAGTTCGTCGGCGCGCTTGGTGGCGGCGTAGAGCGAAATCGGCTTTTCCACCCGCTGATCAACCGAGAATGGCATCTCGGTGTTGCCGCCGTAGACCGAGGACGAACTGGCGTAGACGAAGTGGCGCAGCTGCCCGAGGCGGCGCGCCATCTCCAGCATGACCACTTGGCCCATGACGTTGGATTGGATGTAAGCGTAGGGGTTCACCTGGGAATAGCGGACGCCGGCCTGGGCGGCGAGATGAACGATGCCGCTGATGCCCGGGTGCGCATCTGAAATGGCGAACATCGCCTCGCGATCGGAGATGTCGGCTTTGACGAACGTGAAGCCGTCCTTGCCGGCAAACTGTGCGAGGCGCGCCTCCTTCAGCGCAACGTCGTAATAGTCATTGATGTTGTCGACGCCGACGACATGCTCGCCACGCGCCAGCAGCGCCTGAGCGACGTGGTAGCCAATGAATCCGGCGGCGCCAGTGACAAGGATGGTCATGCGGGCTCTTTCGCAGCGGCGGGTTTCTTGTTGAAGGTCCGATAGACCGGATCGGATGGCCGCCCCACCAGGTATTTGTCTACGCCCTCCTCCAGCGCGCGCTTGTAGACCGCCATGGCGCCGGAAACAGCGTCGATGGTGCGATCGATATCGTCATCGGAGTGCGAATAGCTCACGACGAGCGACGGCATGATGACGCCGCGCTTGATGGTTTCCTGCAGGAACAACGTGCGGAAAGCCTGGCTTGGCTTGCCGGCGCCGTCGAGCGTGCCGAACAGCAAATTGCAGGGCCGGCCCGATATGGTGACATGTTCGGCGACGCCGTTTGCTTCAGCCGCCTGGCTGAATCCCTGGCGCAAACGCTCGCCAGCTTGATAGAGCCGCTCGACCACGGGCTCGGTTTCGTAGACGTGCATAGTCGCCATCGCCGCGGCCAGCCCATGCGTCTCCCCGCCATGGGTGGTCGACATCAGAAACACACGCTCAAAATCGGTTTGCTCCAAATCACCAAGGCGCATGAACTCGCGCTTGCCGGCCAGGGCGGAAACCGAAAACCCGTTCGCGAGCGCCTTGCCCCAAGTGGAGAGATCGGGATCGATATCGTAGAGCGCCTGGGCGCCGGCCTTATGCCAGCGAAAGCCGGTGATCATCTCGTCCAGGATGAAGAGCGCCCCCGCCTCGTGCGCAAGCCGCTTCAGCTCATGCAGGAAATTGTCCTTGGGCGGATCAGTGCGCTCAGCTTCCAGAATGAAGCCGGCGATCTGGCCGGGATAGCGGGAGAGCAAAGCCTTCACGCTCTCAATGTCATTATAGCGGAACTTCACCGTGAGATCGCGCACGGCTTGGGGAATGCCGCCGTGAATGGCGGTTGAGCCGATGAACCAGTCATCGACAGAGAAGAATGGGTGGTCGCCGCAAATGGCGATCAAATCCCGCCCGGTGTAGGCGCGCGCGAGCTTGACGGCGCCGGAGGTGGCGTCGGAGCCGTCCTTGCTGAACTTCACCATCTCGGCGCTGCGAATCGTGGAGAGAAACATCTCCGCGGCGGCGACCTCTATTGAAGCTGGGCGCGTGAAGCTCACGCCGCGCGCAAGCTCAGCGCGCACGGCATCGATCACGGCGGGAAAGGCGTGGCCCAGCGTTACCGCGCGATTGCCGTTGCCGTACTCGATGTACTCGTTGCCATCGGCATCCCAGACATGGCAGCCCAGGCCGCGCACGACGTGGCTGGGCGAGAGCACCGGATACTGGTCGTCGCCCTTGGCGTAGGTGTGGCACCCGCCCGGGATCATGGCGTGCGCCTTGGCGCGCAGACGATCGGACTGACTGAACTCGGTAATCATCGCGCTCATCCCAACAGCACTTTGCGCGCAAAAAAAGCCTCGGCGTAGCGGGCGCGGCATTCGACGCCGCGCAGCCGCGCAAGGCTGCGGAAGGTCTCATCGTCAAACCAGGCCTTGGAGCGCTGGGTGCCGAAATGCTTGTGCAGCAACTCGATCTTGCGGTTGAGCGCCTCTTCCGAAACCGGCATGTAAGCGTTCGGGCAGCCCAGATCGCCATCCCACTTGGGGATTTCGTATTCCAGAATGAAGTGATCGCGGAAGGTGTTCCACACCAGCTCACACACCAGCCGGTGATCCTGGTGAGCGTCGTCGCGCGTGTGCGTGAGAATAATGTCCGGCGAAATCCGCTTCAGGCCCTCGATCCAATCCTTCACCGCCGCGCGCTCGGCGGGGAAATAACCGTCTCGAAAAGCGCCGACATGTATGTCCGCGCGGGCGGCCCCCTTGAGGAAGTCGCTGGCGCTGGCGCGCGCCTCATCGGCGCGCTCGCCCGGCGCACTCAGCACGCACCAATCAACAGACACCTCGGCGCCGGAGGCGATCCAGCTCAGGATGGCGGCCCCGGCCCCGATCTCGGTGTCGTCGGAATGCGCGCCGATGCACAAAACCGACAGCGCCCTGCCCGGCTTCGCAAGATCGAGCGCCAGCATGTCAGCGCGGCTTGACGCTGTTATCGACGGCGACGCGCCAGGGCATGTCGCCTTTTTCGATCATGTCTTCGAGCACCTGGCGATCACGAAGCGTGTCCATGGACCGCCAGAAACCCTCATGCTTGTAGGCCATGAGCTTGTTTTCTTTGATCAACCGCGCGAACGGCTCGATCACCAGCTCTTCGCCGTCGCTCATGTAATCGAAGATCGCCGGCTTCAGCAGGAAAAAGCCGCCATTGATCCAGATCTCGGAGTTGTCCGAGGTCATGAATTCCTTCACCCGCCCGTCGTCTGCGATATCGGCGATATGGTAGGTCACCGGCGGATGCACGGCCAGGAAGCAGGCGATCTTGTCGCTCTTCCTGAACTTCTCGATCATGTCGTCGAGATTAACATCTGAGAGGCCATCGCTGTAATTAGCCAGGAAGATTTCTTCATCCTTGACATGCTCGCGCACCGCCCAAAGGCGGCTGCCGATGTTGCGCCAGATGCCGGTGTCGATCATCGCCACGCGCCAATCTTCCTCGCGCGGGCCGAGCATTTCGATCTTGGAGCCTTCGACGATGCAATCGGCGTATGATTGCTGCCGGTAGTTCAGGAAGAAGTCCTTCACCGTGTTGGCTTTGTAGCCGAGGCAGAGCACGAAATCCTTGTGCCCGTACTGGCTGTAATAGTTCATCACGTGCCAGAGGATCGGCTGATGGCCGATCGGGATCATCGGCTTCGGCACCGCTTCAGAATATTCGCGAATGCGCGTGCCGAGCCCGCCGCAAAACAGAACAACCTTCATTGCGCGGCCTCCGGGTCGATCACGGTCGCTTCTGGAATTGGCACAACGAACTTGCCGCCCCATTCCTTGATGTGACTCATCTGCGCCACGATCTCCTTGCGCAAGTTCCACGGCAAGATGAGCACGTAGTCGGGGCGCGCGGCGTCAAGCGCCTCGACCGGCAGAACGGGAATGTGCGTGCCCGGCGTGAAACGTCCGTGCTTGTGCGGATTGCGATCGACGGTGAAATCCAGGAAGTCGGGGCCGACGCCGCAATAATTCAGCAGCGTGTTGCCCTTGCCCGGCGCCCCATAGCCGACGATCTTCTTGCCGGCGTTCTTGGCCTCGATGAGGAAGGCGAGCAGCTTTCGCTTGGTCGCTTTCACTTTCTCTTCGTAATCGGAGTAGAGCGCGACCGTCTTGTAGCCGAGCCGCTCCTCGCGCGCGATCAGATCGCGCACGGCCTGCGTCACCTCCTCTTTGCCTTCGTGGCAAAGATAGACGCGCAGGCTGCCGCCATGGGTGGGAATTTCCTCGACGTCGAAGAAGGTCAGGCCATGGCGCTTGGCGATGGCGTCGATGGCGATGGCCGAGAAGTAGCAGAAATGCTCATGATAGATGGTGTCGAACTGGTTCTGCTCGATCAGGTTCTGCAGGTGCGGAAACTCGAAAGTCGCCACACCGCCTTCGCTCAGGAGCAGTTTAACCCCGCCCACGAAATCGTTGAGATCGGGCACATGCGCCAGCACGTTGTTGCCCAGGATCAGATCGGCCTTGCCCTTTTCGGCGGCGATCTTCTGCGCCAGACGCACGCCAAAGAAATCGACGGTGACAGGAATGCCCTTCCCGGCCGCGACTTCGGCGGTGTTGGCGGTCGGCTCGACGCCCAGAATGTTGGTGACGCCCAGCGGCGGGAAATGCTGCAAGAGATAGCCGTCGTTGCAGGCGATCTCGACGACGAGGTTGCCTGGCCCCAGATTGCGGCGCTTGGCGATCATCTCGCAATAGCGGCGCGCGTGCTCGACCCACGAGGTCGAGAACGAGGAATAATATGGGTAGTGATCGGTGAAGATGCCGTCGGCGGCGACATATTCCTTCAGCTGCACCAGCCAGCATTCGTCGCACACCAAGACATGGAGCGGAAAGAACGGCTCCATCATGTCGATCTGACGGCTGTCGAGGAACGTCTCGCAGAGCGGCGACTTGCCGAGATCGACGAGGCTGTGCTTGAGGCCCGCGCCACACAAGCGGCATGAGCCGTTCGTGGTCGCAGGGTTAATGGCCGAAGTTGCAGTATGTGCGTTCATGTGTGCTGCGCCCTGTTTTCGGACAAAGTGAGCAAGTTCCGGGCCGCGCCCCTCGCAATTTTCGACGCAATTGTTAGCTTCAAAGTTGCAGTGCAGCAAAACAAATCCAGCAGCGGGGCGCCGGGCTTGCAGGCCGCTCCAGCGACGAGGCGAGCATGTTGTTTACCAAGACCGGCCTGAACGGCGCCTGGCTCATTGACGCTGAACCGGTGCGCGACAATCGCGGCTGGTTCGCACGCACGTTTTGCGAAAACGAATTCGCCGCCAATGGGTTGGAAACCAGCTTCGTCCAGCACTCCACGTCGCAGAACGTTCATCGCGGAACGCTGCGCGGCATGCATTTCCAAAGCGGCGCACACGCCGAGGTTAAGGTGGTCCGCTGCCTGAAGGGCGCGATCCTCGACGTTATCATCGATCTCAACCCGGCCTCGCCAACTTACAAGCAATGGCGCGGTTTCGAATTGAGCGCGGACAACCAGCGCCAGCTCTATATCCCCAAGGGCTTCGCCCATGGGTTCCAGACGCTGCAGGACAATTGCGAGATTGGTTACCTGATTTCACAATTCTATGCGCCGGCGGCCTCGACCGGGGTTCGCTGGAACGACCCCGCCTTCGCAATTGAGTGGCCCCTGCCCGTCGCTGAGATGAGCGACAAGGATAAGGCTTGGCCGGATTTCGCCGGCTAAGGGCTCTTAGACCTCCTTCAGCAACCCGGCGTCTTCGAGCAGCCGCGCCGTCGCCTCGATCGTTGCGAGCGGCGTATTGGAGCGCTCGGCGATGTCGGCAAGCGAATGCTCGCCATCGGAAAGGTTCAAGATCCAGAGCATCGCCATATTCTTGGCGTAGGCGTCCTTGTCGCCGCCGATCGCAGCATAGAGACCACGCCGGCCCAACTGCGGCTCGCCCTCGGGCGAAAGATTGAGGTAGCGCTTGTCACGCTCGATGGCGTCGATCGCGGCAATCACCACGCGGTAGCTTTCCGCCAGATGTTCCGGCGCGATGAAGTCCAGATTGTCGCCGCTGGTGTGATACTCCGGGAATGTCGCGAACTGGCTGCGCTGAAACAAGCCGACGTCGAGTTGGAATCCCGGCGAATTGTACTGGCGCTCGTCATAGCCGTAAGGCGAAAAATCAATAACCTGCGCGCCAGGGCGCCCCGCAAGGACGCGCGCCATCACCCGGTCAATCGGCGCGTCGCCGCGGCGGGTGCGCTTGTAGGTGTAGGCCCCGCCATCGCCCACGCAGGACATGACAAGCCCATGCTTGACGCGTCCGATGCGCTCGCGATTTTGCGCCAACCAGGCGATGCCGCCGATCGTGCCCGGCGTCCACAAGAAGCGATACGTGTAGCGCGTCTTCACGCTCCGCATGCGCTTGGCCAAATGCGTCAGCAGCGCCAAGCCTGAGCAATTGTCGTTCGCAAGAGAGGGATGGCAAATGTGGACCGAGAGCAAGAATTCCTCATCCGTCGCGCCGGCGTGCACATATTCGCCATAGCTCAGCGCCCCATCTTCAATGGACGCGTCGATCAACACCTCATAGTCGCCATCAGGCAGGGCCATGA
This sequence comes from Hyphomonadaceae bacterium, assembly GCA_041398345.1. Lineage (GTDB taxonomy): Bacteria > Pseudomonadota > Alphaproteobacteria > Caulobacterales > Aquidulcibacteraceae > Vitreimonas. The sequence continues at coordinate 44,274 of JAWKUY010000016.1, forward strand.
GCGCATTGTGACTCATGCAGAAGCCCCAGCGCTCGGCGTAGTAAGAAGTGCGATACGGGATCAGGTCGGGCTGGTCCGGCAACGTAAAGATTTGCTTCTTCAACTCTTCGAGCGGCAGCGTGGCGCGCACCGGCGCCGAATAATTCAAGACATGAAGGTTGCAGCGCCGAAAATCGACAACGCGCTCACCAGCAGCGTTCTTGATGTAGGCGTCGCGGATCGTCCATTCCTTTGGCGCGGTCCAATCCAGAAGCGGCGCGCCGGTGGGAACCTCGCGGGTCTCTATGGCGACATGCTTGCTCAGCGCCGCGAGCGTGTCGCGCACGCCCGGACCGGCGACGCTCCGGCAAATCGGATAAATCTCCGCCGCGAGGGCGTAGATTTCTTCACCGATGCCGGGGCTGTCGAGCGCCGCGGCGAGTGTGGCGCCCGTCACGGATTGGTGTGCGCCATCGGCGCTCACTCGGCCGCCACGGGCTCGTGCACGCGCAAATCGCCGTCCAGCGCCTGATCGGCGATGAGCCTGCGGATGTGAGCGATGCGGTTGTAGCGGACGCCTTCAAATTCCTCGAGCGTGATGCCCGATTTCTTGTAGGCGCCGTACAATTGCTCTGCGCCCTTGCGCGCATCCCATTGCGGCTTGAAGGCAGGCAATTTGGTCGCGATCTTCTCAAAATTGACGCGATAAGAGCGCGTGTCGGGGCCCGCATCGGAGGCGAGTTCGATCGTGCAGCCCGGGACGACCTCAGACACGATCTCGGCGATGTCGCGAATGCGATAATTGTGCGCGGTCTGGCCCACATTGAAGGCTTCGCCATGCACGACCTCGCGCGGCGCCTCGAGCGCCGCCAGGAAAGCGCGGGAAATATCCTCGATGTGAACGATGGGCCGGAGCGGCGTGCCGTCTGACTTGAGCAGAATAACGCCCTTGGTCATGCCCCAGGCGACCAGGTTGTTAAGCACGATGTCGAAGCGCAGGCGCGGGCTCACGCCATAAGCAGTCGCCGGGCGCAGGAAGGTCGGGCTGAAATCGTCGCTCGCGAGCGCGCCGATATCGCGTTCCGACCACACTTTGGATTGGCCGTAGGCCGTGACCGGGTTCAGCTCGCCGGTCTCGTCGATCATGTTGTCGCCCGACTTGCCGTAATTTGAGCAGGACGATGCAAACAGGAAGCGCTGCACGCCCGCCTGCTTGGCCAGTTCGGCAAAGCGCACGCTGCCGCGATGATTGATAGCGTAGGTGAGATCGGGGTTGAGATCGCTCAGCGGATCGTTGGACAGCGCCGCAAGGTGAATGCAGGCGTCAAAGCCTTCGACATCCTGGGGCGTGAGATCGCGCAAATCCTTGCGGATCGTGGGCACGTCCATGATCTCGCCGCCCTGGGCGAAGGTGCAGCGGCGATAAAGATCGGCGTCAATGCCGGTGACCTCGTGCCCAGCCTTGACCAGCATCGGCGCCATGACTGTGCCAATATAACCCAAGTGGCCGCTCAACAGTACTTTCATGCGCGTGGTCCCTCTTCCAGCATCGCGCCCGGTGTCCCGAACGCAGCCACTAAACCTCAGCCGCCGCGGCGTCGAGCCCAGATGAGCAGACGCCGCGCGCTTTCAGCCAATTCGAATGCAAGAAACGCCGCAGGGCGCCCGGCTTAGAGAGCGCCTGGGTCTTTCTTCCAGAACAGCACTGCAACCGTCGCGAAAAGGATCTCGATCTCGCGCCACCAGGTCCAGTTGTTCACGTACTCAGCGTCGTAGGCGGTGCGGGCGCGGATTTTCTCGTCGGTTTCCGTCGGACCGCGGCAGCCATTGACTTGCGCAAGCCCCGTGACGCCCGGGCGCGCGCGGCGGCGCTCGGCATAAGTGGGATCGACCGCCTCAAATTGGATATCGTGCTCGACCGCATGAGGGCGGGGCCCGATTATCGACATGTCGCCCAGAAGCACGTTGATCAGTTGCGGCAGCTCGTCCCAGCTTGAGCGGCGCAGGAAGGCGCCAAGACGGGTGATGCGCGCATCGTGATGGCGGGCCTGAACCACGCCACGGTTCTCCATCACCGACATGGTGCGGAATTTCCAAATCCGGAACGTGCGCCCGTTGAAGCCGCCGCGCTCCTGGCGGAAAAACGAAGGCCCTGGGCTGTCAAGGCGCACAGCGACCGCCGTCAACACCAGCAGTGGCGCGAGCAGCACGAGCGCGCTCGCCGAAGCAGTTAAGTCAAAAGCGCGCTTGAGCACGCCGCCCACGGGCCGCGCGTGCGCTGCGACATTCGCCGGCGCCCATCTGCGAACAACTTCAACGCGCGGGCCGGCCTCGCCAGCGACGGGTCCGCCCGGCATCGCCACCGCGCGCGCGTGTGTGCGCGCGACCGGCACGTGGGTCTCGGACTTTCCGGCGTTTTGCCCGCTCGCTTTGAGTTGTTTCTGCATCACGGTCCCCACGCCGTTGGCCTGCACACTTCTGCGCCCCGGCCTGTCTCTCAGCCCAAATATTAAGCCGCGAGCAACCTTCTATTGCAAGTGCTCACAAGCCACGCTGCATAAGAAGTTTTGCCGCTCGCGTGCTTGGCGAAGCTGAGCCGCACCGGCACAGAAATCAGCGCCGCCAAGAACGCTGATCGGTCTTTGCAACCTTCATGCTTTGCTGAAATCGTAGGTCGGATACGAGTAGTAGCCCGGCACGCGGCGATCGACGCCGTTGAGCGCGACGCCGCGAATATTGGCGCCGGCGTCATGCAATTGTTGCAATGTCGAGCGCACAGCGCGCATGGGCGTCTTCTGCCAGCGCGCGACCACGACCGCGCAGTCAGCCTTTGCAACCGCCACGCGGGTCTCGGCGACCGCGAGAACAGGCGCGCAATCGAGAATGATCAGATCGTAGTGATTGCGCAGCTCATCCAGCAGGCGGCTCATATCCTGGGCGCCGAAAATTTCCTTCGGCGTAAAGCCAGAACCGCTCAGCGGCAGCACGTTCATGCCGCTGGCCTCATCGAGATAGATCGCCTGACGCCACCCCACCTCGCCTGAAAGCACCTGGAGCAGCCCGACGGGCGGCTCGATATCGAGCACTTCCTTAAGCGAGCGGCGCCGCAGATCGCAATCGATCAACAGAACCTTTTGCCCCGACAGCGCCGAAACGCGGGCCAGACACAGCGACACAGTGGTCTTGCCCTCGTTGGGCAGCGACGATGTGATCGCCACGACTTGCGTCTTGGCCTGGCCGGCCGCGAACAGAATGGTCGTGCGCAAAACCCGGAACGCTTCGGTGAAGGCCGACATTTGGCGTTCGAGCAGATAGGCCGAGGGGTGCTGACCGCTCGCCACCGTATTGCGGAGGTCACTGCGGTTGAGGCGCGGGATGCTGGAAAGCGCGGGCGAGCCAGTCTTGCGCTCAACGTCCTCCGAGCTGGCGAAGCCGTCATCAAGCGCTTCGGCCAGGAAGCCGGCGGCCAGGCCAAGGATCGCGGCCAGGCCAAAGGAGATCAGGAACGAAAGGTAGAGGCGCGGCGAGCTCGGGCGGGTGGGCACCGCTGCGTTCGACAAGAGCTGTGCCGGCGTCGATTGCATCGTGCCCTGATCGGAAATCTGGTGATAGCGCTGCAGGAACGCCTCATAGACGCTGCGTGACGCAGCTGCTTCGCGCTCCAATTCGCGCAGCCGGACCATCTGTTCGTTGCTGCCCACCATCTGGCCGCGCGCCTCGTCGATGCTCGCTTGCAGCGAATTGACGCGTGCACGCGAAATCTCCGCGTCGTTGCGCAGACTGGCTGCGATGCGGGCGATTTCCGAATTGATCTGGTTGCGCACGTCCTGGAGTTCGGCGCGCGCGTTCGCCAGCGCCGGGTGGCCCTCGCCGTAGCGGCTTTCGAGATCGGCCAATTGCCTGGCGCTTGTGGCCTCCTGCGCACGGAGCTGGGTGATCGCAACCGAATTGAGAACGGCGGCGATGGTGTCCGGCGAACCGCCGGAATTGATCAGGCTCTGCAGCTGCGTGTAGCGGGCTTCCTTGTCGGCGAGATCGGCGCGGGCCTGCATCAAAGAGGCCTGCATGGCGGTCATTTCCTGCTCGCTCAGCAACGCGCCCTCGGAAGAGAGCAGGCCGTTTGCGGCGCGGAACTGTTCGGTCGCCTCCTCTTTCGCCTGAACGTCTTCACGCAGCGTCGCCAGACGCGCCAGCAGCCATTCGTTGTTGCGCGTGCTGCTCTCGATCCGGGCTTCCATCTGGTATTGCTGGAACAGCTCGACCAGGCGGTTGGCCATTTGCGCGGCCCGCTCGGCGCTGGCTGACGTCACCGTGATTTCCGCCGCCAGCGTCATGCCGCGGCGATTGACCGTGATCGCCTTATTCACCGCGTCGATGACATCCTGGCGAACCTGTTCGCTGAATACAGGCTGCGTGGCGGGCGGTGCGGCGCCAGCCTCGGCCTCGATAATCTCACTGTTCCACTCGGGATCGTTGATCAGGCCGAGGTCATCAACCAGCCGGCCAGAAAGCATGCGCGAACGCAGCACCTCAAGCTGAGAGTCGATGATCTGCTGATTGGGAACGGCCTGCCCGTTAACCAGCATCTGATCCTGGCCAAGAACGTTTTCCTGGCCCGCGCTCATCATCAACATCGCGACAGCGGAATATTGTGGGCGCTGGAACAAGAACGCCAAAAAGCACGCCACGAAGACCACCGCCCCGGTCGCGACAATCAGCATCCAGCGCCGCACAAGGAACGTGAGGAACCATTTCAGGCTGATCGTGCCGAGCTCGCCGCCCTCTTCGGGCGGAGGGAGATTGATCTCGCTCCCAGGCTGACGGATGGCGATCACATTCATGTCACATAGTCCCCTGGCGCGAACGGTAGCCGAGCTACGCACGCTTTCAAGCAAGTCCCCAGCCAGTGGAGGCATGCTAGCACGTCTCTATTCGGCACACATCGCCCGCGGTTACGAATGCGCGCGCCGCGCAAATTGGCAAACTGGCGCGCGCATTCGCCAGAATTTTCGCGCGCGAGGCGCGCGCCAGCGGTGCAGCGGCAAGTCCCTGGATTCGCGCATCGCGAGAATCGGCGCATGCTCATCGCGGTCGCTGCAACGACTTGGTTTGATCCAACTTGCGGCGCGTTCGGCGGCCAGCCTTGAGAGCGGCCCGAACGAAAACAAGACTGACCTGGGCCCAAGTTGAAGGAACCAGACGAAGGTTAACAACGTTAACGTTTCGGAGCGCAGAAGTATCCAAAAGTTAATATTCGGCGAGAGAATAAAGCGGACGCATCAATCCTTCGGAAACAACATTACAGCCAAGACTAAACTCGGAAGTTCTTAGGCAAACCAAGAGAAGTGGCGGAATTATCGTGACTTACATGGTGTCCCAAGCACAGACTGTCGGCGCCCCGGGCCAGCTCGCGAGGACCAGCGCCAGCCGGAGCGGCCGCGCCCAGAAGTGGCCGCTGTTCTTCAGCGTGTTCGGGGCGGTCGCGGTGAGCCTTGTGCTTTGGGCCGGGATTTTCGCAGCTGTGGGCTGGGCGCTCCAGCTCTTCAGCAACTGAGCACCGCGCGAGATTTAGGAAAAATTTGGCGGCCCAGGTGTTGCTCTGGAACAACGGCTTTTCGCCCTGTTCCAGAATGGGGCGCATGAGGTTTGCTCGCCATGCCACACCAGCCCGCGCCGTCAGCCGGAGCGCTCGTCGCCATCGTCACGCCCGTCTACAATGGCGCCAAGCATCTTGAAGATGCGATCCGGGCCGTTCAGGCGCAGACCTACCGCCCGCTCGTCCATTGCATTCTCGACAACGCCAGCAGCGACGCGACGCCGGACATCATCGCACGCTATGCCGGCGCGGCGGTGCCGATCATCACCGCGCGCAATCCGGAAACCATTCCCTTTCAGGCCAACTTCAACGGCGTGCTGCGGCTAATTCCCGAGGGCGCGGCCTATTTCCGAATGCTGCACGCCGATGACACCATGCCCCCGGACGCTATCGAAGCGATGATGACGCTGGCGCGCAGCGCCGATGACGTCGTCATGGTCGCAGGCGGCGAGCGGCTCAATGGCGCTGACCGCGCCCACCACTTCCCCCCCGAGTGCTCGATGTACGAAGCCAG
>JAWKUY010000017.1:0-48697 GCA_041398345.1 Hyphomonadaceae bacterium
TCTCGGGCGTCGATCTGCGCGCATTGACCGAGACCGATTTCGCCCTCATCAAGGCCGCCTACGCTGAGCACGGGGTGATCTTTTTCCGCGATCAGGAGCTGGACGAGGAGCAGCATATCGCGTTCGCGCGGCGTTGGGGGCCGATCAACATCAACCGCTTTTTCGCAGCTCATCCCCGCCACAGTGAGATCGCTTTAGTGACGAAAGAGCCCGCGCAACGGAACAATATCGGCGGCGGCTGGCATACCGATCATTCTTACGATCAGGCGCCGGCCATGGGATCAATTATCGTCGCACGCGAGCTGCCCGAAAGCGGCGGCAATACGCTGTTTGCCTCCATGTACGCGGCCTACGACGCCTTGTCCGAAGGCTTTCGCGAAATGCTTGCAGGCCTAAGGGCCGTGCATTCCGCCCGGCACATTTTTGGCGTGGGGCCGGGCGCCTATTACGAGAACACCGATGCCGGCGGCGGCCGCATCGGAAACGCCGGCGCCGCCGAACAACTGACCGACGCCGTTCATCCTGTGGTGATCACCCATCCGCTCAGCGGAAAGAAGGCGCTCTACGTGAACCCAGCCTTCACGACCCATTTCGAGGGCTGGACAGCCGCTGAATCTCAACCGCTGCTGACGCAGATTTACGCGCACTGCATGCGCCCTGAATTCACGCACGAATTCGTTTGGCGCCTTGGCTCGATCGCGTTCTGGGACAACCGCGCGACGTGGCATTTCGCACGCAACGACTATCATGGGCATCGCCGCGAGATGCATCGCATTACGCTAGAGGGCGGCCCGCTGAGCGCATGAGCCGACGGGCTATTGCGCGCGCCACATCATCGGCACGCTGATCCGTCCGCCCGAAGTCGGCCGTCCGTCAGCGGTTGCGGGCGCGACACGGAACTGACGCGCCGCGCGCAATGAGGCTTCTCCGAAGCCCCAGCCCACCGGCTCTTCGGAGGCGACTGCGCACGCAATGCGTCCATCGGCGGCCACGGTGCAGTCCAAAACCACGCGACCGCTTACGCCGCGCGCCAGCGCACGCGGCGGGAAGAAGCGTTCAAAGTCGCGCCCGCTCGGGCGTTGCAGAAACGTGGGATTGGTGATGATCGCAGGCGCCGGCGGCTGAGGATCGGGATCAAAGAAAGTCTCCGTCGGCGTCGGCGGCGCGGTGGGATCGGTCACGGTCCGCGGTGCGGCGTCTGGGGCCGGCGGCGGATGCAGGCGAGGCCGCGGCGGGGGCGCCGGCGGGCGTGGCTCAAACCCGGCCTCCACAACCGGGCTCTCAGGGAAGATCGTGGCGAGAATGCTGAACTGGCGCGTCGCCGCCAGATAGGTCAATGCCGCGCACAGAAGCGCGCCAGCGCTGAGCGAGATGAGGCGTAACTGCGTGCTGCTGACCGGCGCCAGCGGCAGGTCCTGCGTTGCGGCTCTCATCGGCGTTGCTCCTTTTGAAGCCCCGCAACAGCGTGCGCACGGCGCGTCCCGTTGTGGAAATCACAGCCGCGCGAGATGAATCACGCTTTCGCGAGCCCGGCTTGCAGGCAAAAGCGAAAAGGGCGCCTTGATCCAGGCGCGCTTTTGCAGTGTGTAGCGGCTCGCAGCGGGATGGGTGGCCGAGTGGTTGAAGGCACCGGTCTTGAAAACCGGCGTGCGTGCAAGCGCACCGTGGGTTCGAATCCCACCCCATCCGCCAGCACCCCAAGCGTGGTGAACGCGCGTTATTCATGAAGCTGAAAAAACTATGAAAGCTTACGCGGCCTAAAGAGCCCCTGCTGTAAGAGCGAGCCTTCGCATTCTCATGCGTTGGGGTTGGTTTGATGCGTCGTGCGCCGAAGGCTCTTCTGATTTCGTGCATCGGGCTTGCAGTGTTTGCCGGCGAAGCCGCCGCGCAGCGCGCGCCGATCACCTATGCCGGGCAGGGCGGTGCAAGCACTGCGGCGGTGACGGAAACGGCGTCGCTTGGCGCGGGGCTCAGCGGCGGGGGTGAAAATTCTTACGGCTACGGGTCGAGCGCCCAGCGCCGCCAGGGCGCGGCGATCGACCTGCGCCGTCCCAACGCGCGCCGTTCGGCGCCCGTGGTATTCGAGCCGCCCGCGCCCGACGCCGACGCCGAAGACGCACAGGCGCCGGCGGTCACCCAAACCGCATCGGCGACGCAGGAGCAGGGGGCTCAGCCATGGCTCGAACGCGAGCGCGTCGGCCCGCCTTATGAAGCCAATGGCCGCTGGTACGTGCCCACGCCGGAACCCGGTTACGAACAAACCGGCGTCGCCTCCTGGTACGGCCCCCAGTTCCATGGCCAGCGCACCGCCAATGGCGAGATCTATGATCAGGAAGCGCTGACCGCCGCGCACCCGACATTGCCGCTCAACAGCCTTGTGCAGGTCACCAACCTCGAAAACGGACGCGAAGTGATCGTGCGCATCACAGATCGCGGGCCCTTCGTCGGCGAACGCCTGATCGATCTGTCGCATGGCGCGGCCACGGTGCTGGGCTTTGAGCAAGCGGGCCGCACCCGCGTTCATGTCCGTTACCTGGGCCCCGCGCCGCGCCGGGTTAACGCCGATGGCTCCACGCCTGCCCCGGCGCGAGCGCCCTCGCCCGCGCCCACGCGTCAGGCCCAGGAGGGACCGGTCTCCCTGCTCCCGCCGGCCGTTGAAACCGCCGCGCTCGAGGCCCCTCCACCGCCGCAGGCGCCGGCTTACACGCAGGCCTCCTACCAGCCTGCAGCCGCAGTGGGCGGGTACTTCGTGCAGGTGGGGGCGTTTTCTGATCCCTCCAACGCACGCCGTGTCGCCGATGCTGTGGCGGCTGCGGGCCCGGTGGTGATGGATGTGCGCCAGACGGCGTCAGGGGCGGAATTGTTCCGTGTCCGGGTTGGTCCTTGGGCCAGCGGCCAGGAAGCGGAAGCTGCGCGCCGTACTCTGGCCGGCATGGGGTATGGCGATAGCGTCGTCGCCGCCCGCTGAGCGGGGTCGGTTGACGCAAAAGCGCCGCGCCGGTTTGCTGATCTGCCACAGCGCCTGAGCGCGCAGAACGATTCGGCGGGACAGAATGACATTCACGCGCACGCTCGGCGCCATCGCGCTGGTTGCAGCTTTGACGCTGGCCCCATCGGCTGACGCGCAGCGGCGGCGCGCCCCCGCCGCGGCGCCGGCGCCGGCCGTCGCCCAGCACGTCACCATCATGGACGGCGAAACCGGCGCGCTGCTTTTTTGCGACGATTGCGAAACCCCGATCCCGCCGGCCTCGATGGCGAAGCTGATGACGGTGCTTCTGGTGCTGGAGCGACTGCGCGACGGGGCCATCACCTACGAAACGCAATACACGGTGAGCGAATATGCGTGGCGTGAACACGGCGCCCCGTCGAGCGGGTCGCACATGTTCCTGCCGGTGCACGCTTCGGTGAGCGTGCGCGACCTGATCCAGGGTGCGGTGATCGTTTCCGCCAACGATGCGTGCGTGACGTTAGCCGAGGGCATTGCGGGCTCGGAAGCGGCGTTCGTCCACCTCATGAACGAGCGCGCCGAGCAGCTGGGCCTGCGTTCGGCGCGGTTTCGCAACGCCACCGGCGTCGATGATCCCGAGCAGCGTATCAGTTCAGCGGACCTAGCCCGGCTGGCGCGCTACATCATCGTCAACTTTCCCGATTTCTACCCGACTTACGCGCGGCGCGATTTCACCTACAACAACCACACCCAGCAAAACCGCAATCCGCTGCTGGGCGCTTTTGATGGCGCCGACGGGATCAAGACCGGCCACACCGATGAATCCGGCTATGGCCTGATCGGCTCGGCCTTGCTCAACGGTCAGCGCCGCATCATCGTCTTCAACGGATTGCCGACGATGGCCGCGCGCGCCTCGGAGGCTCAGCGCATCATGCGTGCGGCGTTCAACGACTATGCGCTGGCGCGGATCGCGGCCGCGGGCGATCTTGTGGGCGATGCGCAGGTGCGCCTGGGATCGCGGCGCACCGTGCCGCTGCTCGCGCAGGGCGACATCGTGATCGGGGGCCCGCGCGGCGTGCAGGAAAGCCTGAGCGCCTCGATTGTCTATGACGGCCCGCTGCACGCACCGATCGCCGAGGGCGATGTGGTGGCGCGGCTCGTGGTGGAGGGGCCAGACTTTCAAACGCAGGAATTTCCACTGACAGCCGGGCGGCGCATTGGCCGCGCGAACTGGTTTGCGCGCGCTTGGGAAGGCTTGCGCTTGAGCCTGTTCGGCCCTTGATAGGCTTATGAAGGCCGAAAAGCCCGCGCCGGAACTGGACAAGGAACCGAACACTCCGCATCCGCGCGAGACGTTCAGTTTTTTTGGTCATGACGCCGAGGAGCAAGCGCTGGCCGAGGCGCTGCGCGGAGGGCGGATGCACCACGCCTGGCTGCTGGCGGGCCCAAAGGGTCTCGGCAAGACCACGCTCGCGTATCGAGGCGCGCGCGCCGCTCTCGGCGCCAAACGCGTAGGGACCCGCCCGCTCGACGCCGATCCCGACGACGTCGTTGCGCGGCGCGTGACTGCGCTCTCCCACCCCGATCTGTTTGTGCTGCGGCGCGGCCTCAACGAGCGCGGCAAGCCGCGGCGGGAAATCACCGTGGATGACGCGCGCGAGCTCGGTCACTTTTTCTCCCTGGCGCCGTCCGAAGGCGGCATGCGCGTGGCCATCGTCGATGCCGTCGATGATCTCAACCGCAACGCCGCCAACGCCATTCTCAAGACGTTGGAGGAACCACCGGCGCGTTCAATCCTGTTTCTGGTTTGCCACGCGCCGGGCGCGGCGCTCGCCACCATCCGCTCGCGGTGCCGGCGCCTGGCGCTACGCCCGCTGAGCGAGGCCCAGATGAAGGCGAACCTGGAGGGCATGGGAGAGGGCGTGCTGGGACTGGCCAAAGGGAGGCCGGGACGGGCGATCGCTTTGCAAGCGCAGGGCATGGATGCCGCCGGCGCCGATCTCGCACAGGCACACACGCGCATCGGCCGCGGTGAAAGCTCAGCGCTTCTTGGCGGGCTCTACGACAAGATGAGCGGCGAGCCGTTCGAAAAGCTTGTAGGCGTGCTGGAACTCGCAGCGGAGTGGACGCGGACTGCGGGCGTGGAGCAGGGCGGCGAACAATGGGCGGAGGCCTGGTCGGCGCTGGAAACGCTGCGTCAGGAAGCCGAAGGGCTCGATATGGATCCCCGCCACGCGCTCGCGCGCGCAGCCGGGGTGCTTGACCGGGCGGGAGCAGCGCGCCGCTGATGCTGATCGACAGCCACGTGAACCTGCACCACCAGGCGTTCGCGGAGGATCGCGAGGCGGTGATCGCGCGCGCCCGCGCAGCCGGCGTCGCGCGCATGATCACCATCTGCGACAAGATCGAGAATTTCGCGGAAGTGGCCGCCATCGCTGAAACGCATGACGACATCTACGCCAGCGTCGGCGCCCATCCACATTATGCGAAAGATCACCTCGATCTGACGGCTCAGCGCCTGATCGAGCTTGGTCAGCACAAGCGGGTGGCCGGGGTAGGGGAAACCGGGCTCGATCAGCATTACAAGTTCAGCCCTTTTGAGGATCAGGTTCGCGTTTTCCGCGCTCATGCAGAAGCAGCGCGCGCGCTGAACAAGACGCTGATCATCCATACGCGCGAGGCCGACGCGGCCATGGCGGACTTGCTGGAAGAGGAGGCGGGGAAGGGCCCTCTTCGCATCCTCATGCACTGCTACACAAGCGGGCCGGAACTGGCCCGCCGCGCGCTTGCAATTGGAGCGTATTTCTCGTTCTCCGGCATCATGACTTTCAAGAACGCCGGCGACGTGCGCGACATCGCGAGGGAAGTCCCGCTCGATCGCGTCATTGTCGAGACCGATTGCCCGTATCTGGCCCCTGTCCCGCATCGCGGCCAGCGCTGCGAGCCGATGCATGTCGGCGCGGTGCAAAGCGCGTTTGCCGCGCTTCGGGGCCTCAGCGAAACCGAGTGCGCCGCCCTGCTCGCAGACAACTTCTTCCGCCTCTTCCCAACCGTCGCGCGGCCCGCCTGATGGGAACGCTGCGCGTCACCGTCCTTGGCTGCGGATCGTCCGGCGGCGTGCCGCGCGCCACTGGCGATTGGGGTGCGTGCGATCCAAACGAACCGCGCAACCGGCGCACGCGCTGCGGGCTGCTGCTGCAGAAGTGGAGCGGGGCGGCGGCGAGCGCGGAGCAGGCGACCACCGTCCTGATCGACACGCCTCCGGACCTGCGCCTCCAGCTTGCGGGCGCCGGGCCTTCGCACCTCGACGCCGTTCTGATCAGCCATGACCATGCCGACCAGACCAACGGCTTCGACGATGTGCGCGCCTTCTTCATCAAGCAGCGGCGCAGGGTACCGGTCTGGATCGATGAGCCGACACGCCAGACCTTCATGCGCCGCTTCGGGTACGCCTTCATGAGCGAGGGCGGCTATCCGGCCATTGTTCACGACGCCGGCCACATGGCGCCGCTGGTGCCGGTCTTGATCGACGGCCCAGGCGGGCCGATGGAGCTGCTGCCGCTGGATCAGGACCACGGCTTTTCCCGCTCGCTCGGCTTCCGCGCCGGACCGATCGCCTATTCCAACGACCTGGTGTCCATGCCCGAACAGAGCTTCGAGCAGCTCGGAGGCCTCGACCTCTGGATCGTGGATGCGCTGCGCGACAAACCCCATCCCACGCATGCGCATGTCGCGCGCTCATTGGAATGGATTGAGCGTCTCAAGCCACGCCACGCGGTGCTGACCAACATGCATATCGATCTGGACTATCAGGCGCTGAAGGCGAGGCTGCCGCCGGGCGTCGAACCAGCCTACGATGGCTGGTCTGGCGACTATCCAATCTGAGTCGCGTTTTATTTCCCATAATCTATCTTATGCGAGATTGCCATGGCTGCCCAAGTACCTGAAAGAGCAGCGAATATCGAGACCGACACCCCCACTCGCAACGCAGCCGCGACGCAAGCGGTGCTCGATGTGATGGCGCGGCTCAGGGACCGTGAGCGCGGTTGCCCGTGGGATGTCGAGCAGAACTTCGCGACCATCGCTCCTTACACCGTCGAAGAGGCCTACGAGGTCGCTGACGCCATTGAGCGTGGGGATATGGCGGGCCTCAAGGAGGAGCTGGGCGATCTCCTCTTCCAGGTCGCCTTCCACGCCCGGATGGCCGAGGAACAGGGGGCTTTTGACTTCGCGGACGTGGCCCAGGCTCTGGCTGACAAGATGATCGCCCGCCATCCGCACGTGTTCGGCGAAGGCGATGAGCGGACGGCGGAGGAGCAGACCCGAGCCTGGGAGGCTCTCAAGGCCGAGGAACGCGCCAGGAAGCGCCCAGACGCTTCCCTGCTCGATGACGTGGCCATGGCCCTGCCCGCCCTGATGCGGGCCGAGAAGCTCACCAAACGAGCGGCGCGGCTGAACTTTGACTGGCCGACGCCGGACGAGGTCCTGGCGAAACTCGAGGAAGAGCTGGGCGAGCTGGAGGAGGCCCGGCGCGCCAGCGATCAGGACGCGCTCGCCGAGGAGATGGGCGACGTCCTGTTCGTGATGGCCAACCTCGCGCGAAAGCTGAAGGTCGATCCAGAAGAGGCGCTACGCCGCGCCAACGCCAAATTTGCACGCCGCTTCAACTACATTGAGCGCCGGCTGCGCGAGCAAGGCCGTGAAGGGCCGCAGCCGCTGCCGGCCCTGGAGGCGCTGTGGATCGAGGCCAAGCGGGCCGAGCGCGGGGGCTAGGGGTTCGAACGCGGCGTTAACCGCCGGGTGCTAGCGTCGGTCGAACCAGGGCCCGCCTGGACGGGCTCGTCAGGCTAGCAGGCTCATGCCCACTACGGTCACTCACAGCGTTCGCCGCTTCTCCGACCATTTCGAGCCGGAACCCAATCTGGACCCCAGCGAACAGCGCAAGCTGCGCGGCCACCTGGAGCAGATCGACTACGCCGCCTACGCCGCGAACCGGGAGGTCGTCGCCAGCGTCCTTGGCCGCACCGATCTCAACAAATTCCAGCACCTTGCTGTCGCCGCCGCACAGGCGCGCGCCAAGTGGGTCGCTGCGGCCGTCGCCGCCACCGAAGCCGGACGTACGCTGACGCCGGCGCAGGTGGAGGAACTGAGCGCGATGCGCGCCGCCTACGAAGAACTCACCGAGGCCTACGAGGCTATGCGGCGCATGGTCGAGCGCGGTTACCTGCCGTACCAGGCGGCCCCGGCTCGCTAGCCCGTGGCCGCGCCGAACGGCACGATCTTGTTCTCGACATCGTGGCCGATGTCGGCGCGTCCAAGATACGCGATCCCAGCTTTCGCGCACCAATAGCGCGCGATCTCTTCTTCGTTGGCGCCGAACGGCTTGTCATTCTCCGGCACGTCAGAAACGCGGCCAAGCTTGATGCCCTTCACCGTGCGCACACGGGGCGACGACGTGATCTGGAAGAGGGCGCGATCGAAGCGATAAAGGTACTCCCCCACCTCTTCCAGCATCAGCACGTGGCCGCTCAGATCGGGCTCCATAGGCGTGCCCAAAATCGACTGCAGCACAGTGACGTTGAACGCGGCGGTTTTGCCGTCGAACATGACGCCTAGCTCAAGGCTCTCAGGGGAGCGGTCAATCAGCCATGAGAGCGCCCTCTTCACCGCGCCCTCGCCCCCTGCCCGGGTCATGTCCACCGGGATCGGACCATGCGCCACTTTCGCGTAGCCGCGTCTGTACAGGCCAGCGAGGATCACGCCGTTATCGCTGTAGCCCAGATAGGTTTTGGCGCGCGACGCTTCATTGAGCTGGAGAAGCGCCGCCTCGGCCATCCGGCACGCGCCATAACCCCCGCGCGCAAACCAGATCGCATCGAACGAAGGATCATTGGCGAACTCGACAAAGGCCTGGGCGCGCTCAGCATCGCTTCCGGCGAAATGCCCCGCGCTCAAGAAACATTGCGGATGAAAAACAATCTCCGGCGCCCGATCAAGAAAGCTGTCGGCTGCGAAGGCGCTCACCCGTTCGGCCAAAGCCGGCTCGATGCGCGTGCCCGGCGCTACCACGCCTATGCGGATCGATGGCGCCATTTGCGCGTGCTCTCCTTGCCGGTGGGCGACGTTTCTCGTCATAACCGGCGGCGATGAGTCATCAAAGCAATTTGGGCAAATCCTATTTCATGAGCGGCGTGGGCGGTTCGGGCATGCTGCCGCTGGCGCTGATCCTGCGCGCGCGCGGATTTGAGGTTGCGGGCTCCGACCGCTCTCTTGATCAGGGCCGGCTTGGCGCAAAATTCGAATACCTGAAGAGCCAAGGCGTCGCCCTCTTCCCTCAGGATGGATCGGGCATCGTCAGCGCCAACCAGATCCTGGTTCGCTCGGCCGCTGTTGAGGACACAGTCGGCGATGTCGTCGCCGCCCGGCGCGTTGGCGCGCGCGACATGAAGCGTCCAGAGCTGCTGGCGGAATTGTTCAACGCGGCCCCTGTGCGCATTGGCGTGGCTGGCACCAGCGGCAAATCGACGACGACGGCGATGATCGCCTGGATACTCCATCGCGCCGGGCGCGACCCGACGGTGATGAATGGCGCCGTGATGAAGAACTTCGTGACGCCGGACGCCTTGTTCGCGTCGGCTCTGGTGGGCAAAGGCGACGCCTTCGTGAGCGAGGTTGACGAAAGCGATGGCTCCATCGCCCGCTACGCGCCCACCATCGCCGTGGTCAACAACATCGCGCTCGACCACAAGAGCATGGACGAGCTGCGCACGCTGTTCGCCGGCTTCGTGGCCAAGGCCGAGGTCGCGGTGCTCAATCTCGATAACGACGAAACCGCAGCCCTCGTGATCGGCGCCAAGGTACGCACGCGCACCTTTTCACTGCGCTCGGGGTTGGCCGATCTCCACACGGCAGCGATCACGCCGGCGCCGGACAGTGTGGCGTTCGATGTCCTGGAGAAAGATACGCGGACGAGCGCGCATGTTGAGCTGGCGGTTCCTGGAGAACACAACGTTGCAAATGCGCTGGCGGCGCTCTCGGCGGCGCGCGCCTATGGCTTACCGCTGCGGGAAGCAGCCGCCGCGCTTGGAGGGTTCTCGGGAACCAAGCGCCGCCTTGAAGTGGCCGGAACCGCCGCTGGCGTCACCGTCATCGACGACTTCGCGCACAATCCGGACAAGATCACCGCCACGCTTGCGGCGCTGCATGCATTTCCCGGGCGCCTGCTCATCATGTTCCAGCCCCACGGCTTTGGACCGCTCAAGCTGATGCGCGCCGAGTTCATCGACTGCTTCGCCTCCCATATGGGTGGAGAGGATGTGCTGATCATGCCCGATCCGGTTTATTACGGGGGCACGGTCGATCGCAGCGTCACCAGTGAACACATAGCCGCTGGTGTGCGCGCGCGCGGCTTGCAAGCCATGGCGTTCGCGGAGCGCGCCGCGTGCGGCGACAAGCTGCTTGAGCTGGCCGAAGCCGGAGACCGCATCGTCGTCATGGGCGCCCGCGACGATACGTTGAGCACTTTTGCCGGAGAGCTGGTTCAGCGCTTGGCGCGTTAGAACTGGTAGGCGCCTTCTGCGTCGTAGCTTCGGTTCCAGTACTCGCGCACGTTCTCGGGCAGCGGGGGCAAGGGTGCGAAGTGATCGCCCAGCTCCATGAACACTGGCGTTTCGGTATCCGCGCGCGGCCATGCGCCGCCGCTCGTTCCATTGGGGTCGCCGGTTTTTATGAAGTTCGCCCAATATTCGACGGTGCGTGCTGAGATATCGCGATCGGCGTCTGTGAACGGACGCTCAGGCGCACGCGCCAGCGAGCCGAACACGTAGATCACCTCGGCGCTGTGAAAGGCCCGATAGATGTCGGCGTTCTGTCCGGGCAATGTGTGGGTCCACAGATACATATAAGCAGGCGCACCGCCTTGCGTTGCGCGCGCCCAACGCTCCAGACCGACCAAGGCGGCCTCACGCGTGCTGCGCAGGCTGGCGTCGCGCGCGCTAGCCTCGTCGCTTGCCGGATAGAGCGCCGCGAACTCCGCGCCGCGGCGCGCGCTCTCGCGCTGGTGGCTGCTGAGGTTTGGCTGCAGGAACGAAAGCTCGTCGGCGGTGATGCCGGTCATGATCGGGACGTCATTGACGTAGGGTGGCGTCGCGAATTCAGGATCGCGGATCAGCACGCCATCGACATAGAGATTGAAGCGCTGCTCAAGCCCCAGGACGGCGGCTGCGTCGGCGCTGCGCAAATCGGCGGCGCTGCGCGCATTCAACGCCTGGCCCGCCTGGACGCTCAGGGCCTCGGCGGCGGCGCGATCGGGAAGCAGCTCCGATCCGGGCGGTGCGCTCTGCAGGATCGCCGCCGAGAACAACCCGCTCGCCTGGGGCGCGTCCAGGAGGATGTAGGCGATGGCGCCGCCGGCAGATTGCCCGACGATCGTGACGCGTGCGGGGTCGCCGCCAAACGCTTCGATGTTGTCGCGGACCCATTGCAGCGCGGCGATGGCATCGCGGACGGGATTGTTGCCGCGCCCGCCGTCTTCTTCGGGCTCGATGTCCGGGTGGGCGAGCATGCCGAACGCGTTGAGGCGATAGTTGATGGTGACAACGATGACGCCCTGTCGCGCCAGCGCCTGTCCATCATAAATCGGACTGGCTTCGCCGCCGTCGGTCAGCCCGCCGCCCGGAATCCACACCATCACCGGCAAACGCGCCGTCCGCGACCGTGCGGGCGTCCACACGCTCAGCGTCAGGCAATCCTCGCTGATCGGGCCATGGGTCGTGAACGAGCCGGTCCACGGCCCCCAATCGGCGCCCTCGGCATTCTGCACGCACATGGGGCCAGGCGCTGTGGCGTCGCGCACGCCTTCCCAGGAGGGCGCCGGCCTGGGGCCACGGAAGCGCAGTTCGCCGACGGGCGCAGCGGCGTACGGCAGGCTGCGAAAAACCCGCACGCCATTTTCAACAACGCCCTGCGCCTCCCCTTGCGCGACACGCACGCGCGACAGGTCTGTTTGGGAGCAGGCGGCGAGCGCGGCGCAGAGCGCGATGGTGACAAAACGGATCATTGCCGCACTTTGGCCGAAGCGCCGTTGGGCTGAAAACAGGCAAGCGACGAACTGGCGCCAGACGCCGCCCGCTTGCTCACTCAGCGGCCGGGCGTAGCTCGTCGGGCAGGGGCGTCAGCGGCGCAAAACGCGCCGCATCTTCGACCAACAGCTCGGCCCGGAGCGTAATGGCGCCGTGCTCGTCCGCGCTCTCTTCCAGAATGCGGCCAGCCGCGGCGATCTGCGCGCGCGCTTTGCCGGCTGCGTCAGCCGCGAGGGTGATGGTCACG
Source organism: Hyphomonadaceae bacterium (assembly GCA_041398345.1). Taxonomy (GTDB): domain Bacteria; phylum Pseudomonadota; class Alphaproteobacteria; order Caulobacterales; family Aquidulcibacteraceae; genus Vitreimonas. The sequence continues at coordinate 12,275 of JAWKUY010000017.1, forward strand.
ACGCGGGTGGCCGAAAACGCAGCGCGATCGATCGCGAAGAGCAGGTTCTCCATGCCCTCCCCGCTCTCAGCCGACAGCGCAACAGGGGGAAGGGCGCCCTGCCCGCCCTCTTCGGCGGCCTGAGCGCGGCGGAGCCGGGCGCTGCGCGCGCCTTCATCCAGCAGATCGATCTTGTTCCAGGCTTCAAGCACCGGCGGCGACTTTCCGCCTGCGTCTTTCGCCAACTGCGCCAGAACCGCCAGCACGTCATCGCGCTGCTTCTCGCTTTCCGGATGGGCGATATCGCGCACATGCACCAGAAGGTCGGCTTCAGTGACCGCCTCCAACGTCGCGCGGAATGCGGCGACCAGTTCGGTGGGAAGATCGGAGATGAAGCCCACCGTATCGCTCATGATCACAGCGCGCCCGCTTGGCAGCTTCACCTGCCGGGCTGTGGGATCGAGCGTAGCGAACAGCATGTCCTTTGCGAGCACGCCGGCCTGTGTGAGCCTGTTGAACAGCGTCGACTTGCCGGCATTGGTGTAACCGACCAGAACGACGGCGGGCAGGCCCGCACGGGCGCGCGCGCGCCGCGCCAAGCCACGTGTGCGGCGCACATCCTCCAACTCGCGCTTCAGCTTGATGATGCGATCGGCGATGATCCGGCGGTCGAGTTCGATCTGGGTTTCGCCAGGGCCGCCGGTCTTGCCAAGGCCCCCACGCTGACGCTCCAAGTGCGTCCAGGTGCGAACCAGGCGGGACCGCTCATAGCCTTGCCGCGCCAGCTCGACCTGCAGCTTGCCTTCCTTGGTGCGCGCGCGCAGTCCGAAAATCTCAAGAATGAGCCCGGTGCGATCGATGACTTTGGCGCCTGTGTCCGTTTCGAGATTGCGCTGCTGCACAGGAGAGAGCGGCGCATCGATGACGATCACGCCCGCGCCGAGCTCTTCAGCCTCCTCCTTCAGGCGCTCAACCCGCCCCGAACCGAAATAGCTGCGCGGACTGATTTGGCGCAGGGGCGCCGCTTCGGCGCGCGCAACATCAAGGCCGAGCGCTTGGGCCAGGCCCACCGCCTCGAGCAGGCGTGTCTCACCGCTGCGCACGCCTTCCTCGGCGTTCGCAAGCGGGCGCAGAACGATCGCGCGATTGAAATCCGGAAGCGGCGTATCAGCCGTCGGCTTCATCAGCTGCCTTTTCAATCTCGAACAATTGGACGGGCGCGCCCGGCATGATCGTCGAGATCGCGTGCTTGTAAACGAGCTGCACCTGGCCGTCGCGGCGCAGCAGCACGCAGAAATTATCGAACCAGGTGACGACGCCCTGCAATTTCACGCCGTTTACGAGGAAAATCGTCAGCGGCGTCTTGGCTTTGCGGACAGCGTTGAGAAACGTGTCCTGCAGGTTTTGTTTCTTGTCCATTGCGTCAGCCCCAAATCCTTTGGCTCAGTTTTATGGCGCCGCGTCGTCCGCGCGGCTGCAGGGAAGCTATAATGTGCGCCGTCTGCGGCGCCAACCTTGAACCCGGCGGCGGTCCCTAGGTTCAGCTCAGGCGCCTAAATAAGCGGCGCGCAGCGCCTGCGTGATTGGCCCAGGACGCCCATCGCCAATGGCGGCGCCATCAATTTCGACGACGGGTGTGGCCGGATTGCTCGCCGCGGTGATGAACGCCTCGCGCGCAGCTTGAACCTCCGCAACCGTGAAGGGACGCTCTTCGACGGGCATTTGGCGTTCGCGCGCAATGGCCAGGAGCGCCGCTCTGGTGACGCCGTGAAGCAAGTCATTGGACAAAGCGCGCGTGCGCAAGGCGCCGGCGGCGTCGACGATCCACGCCGTAGAGGAGGTTCCTTCGGTCACCAAACCGTCGCAATCCACGAACCAGGCTTCGAACGCCCCCTTCTCTTTCGCCGCCTGCCTGGCCAGCACGTTGGGGAGGAGGTTGACGGTTTTGATGTCGCGCCGCGCCCAACGGGTCTCTGGGAGGCTGATGATCTTAACGCCGGCGGCGGCGCGCGCCGCAATGGCCGCGCGGTCGAGAGTCTTTGCCGTGACGACGAGCGTGGGTTTCACGTCAGCGGCCGGAAAAACTTGATCGCGCGGCGCGGCGCCGCGGCTGATCTGAAGATAGATGATCCCGTCGCGCACGCGGTTGCGCCGCATGGTTTCGCGCACGACCGCCCAGAGAGCAGCATCCGATATCGCCAGGGTGATGCGCAGTTCGGCTAATGAGCGGCGCAGCCGCGCCATGTGCGCAGCGTCATCGAAGATGCGCCCGCCACGCACGGCCCACACCTCATAAACAGAATCCGCGAATTGGAAGCCGCGGTCGGTGATCGAGATCGAAGCGGCGCGCAATGGAACATAAGCGCCGTTGACATAGGCCGTGCGGCTCATTTGGCCTCGGCTTCGACGCCGCCGCGATTGGGCGGATCGACGCCCAGCGACTTCAGTTTGCGATGCAGCGCCGAACGCTCCATGCCGATGAAAGCCGCGGTGCGCGAGATGTTGCCTCCGAACCGCGTGATCTGCACTTGCAGGTATTCGCGTTCAAAACGCTCGCGCGCGTCACGCAATGGCAGGCCGATGACCTGTTGCATGCCCTCGTGCTTGGCAGACCCAGCCGAAGGGAACGCCTCAGGCGGCAACGTGTCGATCGTGACCGGCATGCTGGGATCGTTCTTCGCGAGAATGAGAATACGTTCGATGACGTTGCGCAATTGGCGCACATTGCCGGGCCATTCCGCCGCTTGCAGGAGGCCCAGCACGTCTTCGCCAATCTGACGCGCCGGCACGCCGGAAATGCCGGTGAGCCGGCCAACGAAATAACCGGCGAGTTCGGGGATGTCGTCCCGGCGCTCGTCGAGGCTCGGCGCATTCAGCGGCACGACATTGAGGCGGTGATAGAGATCTTCACGGAAGCGCCGCTGCTCGATGTCCCCGGTGAGATCACGCGAGGTGGAGGAAACCACGCGCACGTTCACCTGCACGTCGTTCCCGCCGCCCAAACGGCGGAAACGCTGATCCACCAACACGCGCAAAATCTTCGACTGCGTCTCGGGCGGCATGTCGCCCACCTCGTCGAGGAAGAGGGTGCCGCCATGAGCCTGTTCGAAGACGCCGATCTTGCGCGGGCGTCCGTCAGGCCCCTCTTCGCCGAAGATCTCGCTTTCCATGCGTTCAGGCGCAATCGAGGCCGCGTTGATGGCCACAAAGGGCCCGGAAGCGCGCGGGCTACGTTCGTGCAGAAGGCGCGCGATGAGCTCTTTGCCGGAACCGGCGGGGCCGCTGATCAGCACGCGCGAATTGGTCTGCGCCACACGCTCGATCGAGCTGCGCAGCGCGCCCATAACGGCTGATGAGCCGATGAGTTCGTCACTAGCCGCCGATCTCTGCTTCAACTCAGCGACTTCGCGTTTGAGGCGCGCGGCCTCAAGCGCGCGCGCGACGACATGCAACAGACGATCGGCGGTGAACGGCTTTTCGACGAAATCGTAAGCGCCCTTGCGGATCGCCGCCACCGCGGTTTCGATCGTGCCATGGCCGGAGATCACAACCACCGGCATGTCGGGATCGATTTCCTTGAACGTGGCGAGCAGATCGAGGCCGTCAATGCGGCTGCCCTGAAGCCAGATGTCGAGTACGACAAGCGACGGCTTGCGCTTGGAGAAGGCCGTCAGCGCTTCGTCGCTGTCGCGCGCCGCGCGGACCTGGTGGCCGTCATCCTCCAGGATGCCGGAGACAAGATCGCGGATGTCGGCTTCGTCGTCGATGATGAGAATGTCTTGCGCCATCAGGCTGCTCCTGCGCCGTGTTCTGCAGCGGGTTCAATGATGTCTTCGCCGCGCTTAGGGAGAACGAAACGGACGACAGCGCCGGGGCCGCCGCCCGGCGCGTCATCCAACTCGATAAGGCCGCCATGATCTTCCACGATGCGCGCCACGATGGCGAGGCCAAGCCCTGCACCCTTCACGCGCGTGGTGACGTACGGTTCGATCAAGCGATGGCGATCCTTGTCGGGAAAGCCCAAGCCATTGTCGATCACTTCAAACTGCACGCCGTAATCGAGATCGCGCAGCCGCAGCGTGACGAAACCGTCCTTAGGCTCGCCGTCGCGCGCGCGCCGCGCCTGCACGCTTTCGGCCGCGTTCTTGATGAGGTTGAGCAGCGACTGTGAGATCAGGCGTTCGTCGCTCACCAGGCCGATCGGCTTGTCGACGCCCTCGACCTCGATGCGAATGTCGGGAAACGCCAGACGCTGCCCGAACACCGTCGAGCGGGCGACGTCGCTCATGTCCGCGAACGACATGCGCGGCGCCGGCATGCGCGCAAACGATGAGAATTCATCGACCATGCGCCCGATGTCTGCGACCTGCCGCAGAATGGTGTCGGTGCATTTCTGGAAGGTCTCCGGATCGCTCTGGATTTCGCTGGCGTATTTCTTATGCAACCGCTCCGCCGACAGCTGAATCGGCGTCAGCGGGTTCTTGATCTCATGCGCGATGCGCCTGGCCACATCCTTCCAGGCTTCTTGGCGTTGCGCCGAGATCAACTTGGTCATGTCGTCGAACGTCAGGACAATGCCGCCGTCCGCTTCAAGATTAGTGCGGACGCTGAGATTGATGGAGCCGCCCTCGCGCATCAGATCGACGCGCTGCGGCGGGGCCTCCCCTGCGCGCGGCTGATTGAGCAAGTCAGTGAATTCAGGGGCCAGATCAATGAGGCGGCGGCCCACGAGATCGGCGTCGTCGAGATTCAGCAGATGCGCGGCCGAGCGATTGGCGGCAGTGATGCGGCCGTTCGCGTCGAGGCCCATCACGCCCGCGCTCACCCCGCCCAGAACCGCTTCGATAAAGGAGCGGCGATTTTCGGCGTCTTCCTGCGCTGAAACCAGTTCGCGGTGTTGGGTGTCGAGCTGCACAGTCATGCGGTTGAATGCGCTGGCCAACGCATCGATCTCGTCGCGCTCTTCGCCGACGGCCACGCGGGCCCTCAGATCGCCGGAGGCGACGCGCCGCGCCGCGCCGACGAGACGCCCGATCGGCTCAGCTACGCGGGTGGCGCTGGTAAGCCCCACCCATCCCGCGGCGAGCAAAACCAGCACGGCGGTTGAGACATACGCCAATCCGAAAAGGCCGCGCACGGAAGCCTGCTGCTGACGGGCGGCGCGGTAATCGCTGACGGAGTCCTCGAACGCGCGCAATTGACTTACCAGGCCGGGCTCCAGCGGCTTGGACACAAACACGTAAGCGTCGGTGTAGTCGGCCAGCCGGTACAGCGCGACGAGGCGATCATGATCCTGATCGAAGCGGACGGAGAGGTCGCCCTCATCAGCGGTCGCGAACGCCTCGCGCGAAGGCGCTTGAAACGCCACGCCGCCTTCCGCGACTGTGCCGCCGGCCAACACGCGCCCGCCGCTGTCAATCACGTAGGCGGACGAAAGCTCGCGGCGTTCGGCCTGCAATTGCAGGAACGCCGCGTAACGCGATGGATCGTCCACCAGCCCGCGGCGCGCATTGTTCAAGTCTTCCGCCATCGCCTGGACTTCACCGCGCAGCCCCTCCGAGACGAGCTCGACATAGGCGCGCCCGACATTGGCGGCGTTTTCGATGGTGGTGCCGACGCGTTGGCTGAACCAGCGCTCAAGGCCCTGCGTGAAAGTCAGCCCCAGGAACGCCGCAACCAGGATTGCGGGCGCAAGCGCGGCAAGACTGAACAACGTCACAAAGCGCACATGCAGGCGCGCGCCCGTAGCGGCGGCTCGCCACGCGCGGGCGACGCGCACGATGCGATGGATCAAGATGCCAGCCAGGCCCGCCGAAATGACGAGGCTCAGGATCAGCAGACCGCGAATAATCCCGTTCGACTCGCCCGCGAGCCCGTCGCCCAGCAAAAGCGTGATGGTCGCGGCGGCAGTAAGCGCCGCGGCGATGCACAGCCCGGCCATGAAGGCCAGTGCGCTGCGGCTTTGCGGCCGGTCACTGAGGACTGCTGCGTCAGCCGGCTCTTCTGCCGTGATTTGCACCATGGCCGGGGGCCCCATGTGGCGGTTTAGCAACAAGGTGTTGAACCAATATCACGCCAAGGTCAATCGCCTCTGCCAGTCGCCAGGCCCAGGGTCTGAATCTTCTTACGCAGCGTATTGCGGTTAATGCCGAGAATGGCGGCGGCGCGGATCTGGTTGCCCCGGGTCGCCTCAAGCGTATGGCGGATGAGCGGCCGCTCGAGTTCGGTGACGAGCCGCTCATAGAGACCAGGCAGAGGCAGGCCGGGGTTCGCGGATGCAAACTCGCCGGCGAGACGGCGCGCGACAGCGGCCTCCAAGGTGTCTCCTTCTTCTGTGGCGCCGGCCGCACTCTCGATATGGCCAAGCTCGCGGCTGATCTCCCGCGCGGTGATGACGCTGGCCGGACTTAAAGTGGCGGCGCGGCGCAGCAGGTTTTCAAGCTCGCGCAGATTGCCGGGAAACGGATGCGCCTTGAGACGATCAATAGCGGCGTTGTCGATGGTTCGCTCCGGCAATCCTTCGCGCTTGGCGCGCAGCAGAAACGCCCGCGCCAGATCGCCGACATCCTCCATGCGCTCACGCAGCGGCGGCAAGCGAATGGAGACGACATTGAGCCTGTAATACAAGTCCTGACGGAACACGCCCTCGCGCGCGAGAGCGGAGAGATTGCGTTGCGCGGAAACGATCAAGCGTGCGTCCGGCCGCTCCTTGGGATCTTCCGCGTGCAAAAGGCCAGCCAGGCGCGTCTGCGCCTCAGCGGGCATCTCATCGATGTCTTCAAGGAACAGCGTTCCCCCATGCGCGCGCGCGAATTTTCCCTGCGAACTGAAGAGATCTCGCTCCACCTGCGCAGAGGCGACGCCCGCGAGGCTCAGACTGATAAATCGCCCTGCCGCGCGCTTGCCGTGTTCGTGAATAGCGCGCGCGACGCGCTCCTTTCCCGTGCCGCTCTCGCCTTGAATCAAGACGGTCAGGTCGGTTCCGGCGACACGCGCCATCACGCGATAGACCTCCTGCATGGGCGGAGAGCGCCCGATCAGCGGCAGGCGTTCCTCTTTCTCGGCTTTCGACGTTTGCGCGCGCAGCTTGGCGTCCGGGCCCCCGGCCAACGCACGTTTCACCGTCGCCAGTAATTCATCGAGATCGAACGGCTTGGGAATGTAGTCGAACGCGCCGACGCCCGCGGCCGACATCGCCGTCGTCACCGTCGATTGCGCACTCATCACGATGACCGGCAGCGCCGGCCTGACCATGCGCATCGACGGCAACGCATCGAACACACAGTCGTCACCCAGATAGACGTCGCTGAGGACCAGATCGCCGTCGCCGTCGCGCACCCATTTCACAAGTGTGGACACGCTGTTGGTGCTACGCACGTCAAAGCCTTCCTTTGAAAGCGCCTGCGACAAGACGAACCGTAGTGAAGCGTCGTCTTCGGCAAGCAATATGCGTGCGCTCATGGCGTTTCTTCCGGATCGATGGGGAGGAGAATTCTAAACGCGGTGCGCCCTGGCGCGCTCTCGGCTTCGATGCGCCCGTCATGGCGCGCGATGATGTCGGCCGCCACCGTGAGGCCAAGGCCCATGCCGCCGCTTTTTGTGGTTGCGAACGCTTCAAACAGGCGATCGGCTACGTCGGGATGCAGGCCCGGGCCATTGTCGATGATCTGCACCTCCAGCTGCGCGCGCGCCGAGCCACTGGCGGCGGAGCGAAACTTCACGCCCGGGCGATAGGCGGTGGAGATCACGATCTCGCCGGCCGGTTGATCTGACAGCGCTTCGGCGGCGTTCTTGGCGATGTTCAAGAACGCCTGGATCAGCTGATCGAGATCGCCGCGCACCGGCGGCAGGCTCGGATCGTAAAGCGCGCGGATTGCGATCGAGGGCGCGCTGGAACTGATGAGCTGGCGCACGCGGTCCAGCGCTTCGTGGATGTTGAGCCGCTCGAAGCGCGGCGGCTCCACCGCGCTCAGCGGATCGATGCGATCGGTGAGACGGCGGATGCGATCGACCTCGTCGCAGATCAGCGTGGCCAGCTCGTTGGCCTCGCCATCATCGCTGCGCGCGATCAGCTGAGCCGCGGCGCGGATTCCCGCCAGCGGATTGCGCACCTCGTGCGCCAAAGTGCGCGCTGCTGAACTGGAGGCGGCGGGCGGGGCCGCGCGCGCCCTCGGAGGCCGCGTGAACACCAGCGCGACATGCCCATTCTCCCCCACCGGCCCGGCCGCGACCGCGGCCCTTCCAAGGGCGAAGCCAGGGCCGGTCAGGGCGACGTCGGTTCGGCAACGCCAGCTGCGCCGCCCAGCGCGCGCCGAGCAAGGTTCACCAGCGGCGCGTCCGGGCCAAAGATTTCGGTCGAAGACGCCGTCCCAGCAGCCCGCGCCGGGCCCCGGCCAGTAATTCAGCCGCTGCGGCGTTCGCGAACCGGATGCGCTCGCCTGCATCGATCCCCAGAACCGGCGCGGGCAGCGCCTCCAACCAACGCTCGGCGTCAACGAGCTGGGCTCTGGCTGGCGCGCTGAGGGAGACGGGCTCACTCACGCACGCCGCCGCGGAGCTGCGTGCGAGACAAAAGGCGCGACATCGTTCACATCGAACATGGGCCCGTCCTGGCGTGGGGAGCTTAAGGCGCCTAAAAAGCGGGCGCCAAGGGTTTTATGCTGCAATGCAACATCCAGACGCGGAAATGTTCAGGTCATGAGGACGGCGGCCATCATTGTCGCGGCAGGGAAGGGCGAACGCGCGGGCGGCGGCGTTCCCAAACAGTATCTGCCCCTTTTCGGGCGCCCCCTCCTCCGCTGGTCGATTGATGCGTTTGCCGGAGCAGGGGTGGACGAGGTGGTGGCGGCCATCGCCCCAGAGCACGAAGAGCGCTTCCGGCAAGCCGCCTCTGGCGCCGCGGTTCGCGCCGTGCCGGGCGGGGCGACGCGCACCGCATCCGTGCGCGCGGCGCTGGCCGCGCTTGCCGAGGCCGACGCCGTGTTGATCCACGACGCCGCCCGACCGGGCTTGACGGCGCCTGTCGTCAAAGCCCTGCTCGTCGAGATCGCCGCTGGCGCAGACGCGGTCGCTCCGGCTTTGCCCTGTGCAGATGCGTTGGCGCGCGTCGATGCCAGAGGCGCCATTGTGGCGGACATCGACCGTAGCCAGCTCATGCGTGTGCAGACGCCGCAGGCGTTCCGGGCGGACACTTTGCGCGCGGCTTACGCCGCCTTGGCCCACGATGTCGCCATGGCCGACGATCTCGCCGTCGTGCGCGCACATGGCGTTGCAGCCAGATTGATCGCGGGCGACCCGCGGCTGATGAAGCTGACCTACCCTGAGGACCTAAGCATGCTGGAGCAGATGTTGGGCGGTCAGCGTGTTGTGTGCGTGGGCAATGGCGTCGACGCGCACCGCTTCGGCCCGGGCGATCATGTGACGCTGTGCGGCGTGAACATCCCCCATGAGAGAGGCTTGGTCGGCCATTCCGACGCTGACGCAGGGTGGCACGCGCTGGTGGACGCCATTCTTGGCGCTCTTGGCCAAGGCGACATCGGCGCTCACTTCCCGCCGAGCGATCCGCAGTGGAAAGGCGCAGCGTCCGAGCGCTTCCTGCGCCACGCCGCCGAGCTTGCGCAAAAGGCGGGCGCACGCATCCTGCATGTCGATGTCACGCTCATCTGCGAAAGACCTAAGATCGGGCCGCACCGCGAGGCCATGCGGGTGCGCACAGCGGAAATCCTTGGTTTGCCGCTGGAGCGCGTCAGCGTGAAGGCCACCACCACCGAGCGCATGGGCTTTCTGGGCCGCGAAGAAGGCCTTGCCGCGCAAGCCACAGCAAGCGTGGAGCGCGTGGCTTAGTCAGCGCGCGGCGCCTGTGTTTCCGCGCTCCCCGCCTGACACCGCTCCAGATAATCGTAGATCAGGCACTCTTCGGCGCCGCTCAGGCTTTCCCAAAGCGCGCGCGGCAGGTTGATATAGTCGTCGCTCCACGCACGCCCGGGCGGCGCCGGCAGAACCCGCCAATCGGGATTGAGGGCGAGCCGCCCAATGGTCGCAGGCGATTTGGCGATGATCATCACGCTAGCGGCAAGTCCTCCGTAGTAGGAGACATAACGCTGCTCGAAGCGGTCACTGATCCGGTAGACCGCCGGCGCGTTCAACGCCCGCGCCACGCGCGCCGATTCTGACACCAGCGCGAGGTTTCGGTTCGAGAGGTGCAGGACGACGATGCCGCGATCGCTGAGTTTGCGCAGATAAAGGGCGATGGCTTCCTGGGTGAGCAGGTGCGCGGGGATGGCGTCGGAAGAGAACGCATCCACCACGATGACGTCGAACTCCCCGTCTGGCTCCTCCGCGATCTGCAGGCGCGCATCGCCGAGCTCAATCCGCGCATTCGGCTGGCACTCGGGAACGTAGGTAAAATCACCGCCCGCGCGCGCGGACAGCCGCACCACGGCGGGATCGATTTCGAAAATGGTCAGGTGGTCCTCAGGGCGCATCAGGCACGCAGTTGATCCCGCGCCAAGGCCGATGAGGGCGAGGCTCGATGTCTCTCCCATGCTCAACCCCGCCAGGATCGCCTCTCCCAGCGCGGTGCGAGGATGGTAGTAGGTCAGCGGCTGGCGGGTGTAACCTGGCGCCGCGATCTGGGCGCCATGGATGGTGGTGCCGTGCATAAGTATACGCAGCGGCGGCGCTTCCGGATCGGCGCGATCCTCGAACACGCGCGTGCGCAATACGCCGAAGAAACTTCGTTCCTGAGTGATGATCCGTGCGCCGCGCGTATCTTCGATGAAGATGATGACAAACGCGACGAGTACGAGCGCGGCCAGCGCTCTGGGACTGCCGCGATTGAAGAAAATCGCGGCGCCACAGATCATGATGCCGGTGACGGTGAGCAGATTGGCGTCGATATTGCCGCCGCGGATCAGCAGAACCAACACCAACACGCACGATGAAAGCGCGGCGCCGAGCGCGAAATCAGCGATGCGGCGGTTGTCCCGGCGGCGCAGAATGGTGCCATGCACTGCGAACGCCAGCACCATGAAACTCGACGCCATGAGCATCGCGGACCAGGGCTGCCTGGCGGTCGTGATCGGCCGGTCGTTGACGATGCCCGGCGCGAAGGCGGTGTTGAGGTTGAAAGCAATGTAGATGACGAGCAGAGCGTGGAGCGCGGCAAGCACGAGAAAGCCGTAGCGATAAGCCGCGGGGCGATCCTCATCGGCCCATCCGGCCGCGACCATGGCGGCGGCCGCACCGATCGCACCCAGCACAATCGTGGAATCGAGCGGCGCCAGCCGCAGCAGCAGCAGCGCCATCACGCCCATCATGATCGACGCGGCGAACGCGGCGTCCTTCAGGCGCGGCATATCCGTCTCGCCCCGCGGGCGGAACAGGCAGGCTGCCGCCAGGGCAAGCGGATATTCGTAGACGTTGTTGAAAATCAGCGGCGCCAACAGCGCCGCGAAAGCCCCGCCGAGAACCCCGCCCAGCGATACGAACAAGTAGAATTCCGTGAGCCGGTCGGCCGCCGGGCGCGAACGCGCGAGTGCAAGGTGGCACACCAGCGCGCTGAAGAAGAAGCCGCCAAGAATGCCTGCAATCGAACCCAGCCAATTGCCCGAAGAATAGTAGGACATGATGAGCAGCGCCAGCGCGAGCGGATGGACCATCAGCGTCGCGCCATCGAGCTTTTCGGCGCCCTTCATGAAGGCCAGCACGAAGGTTGCCAGATAGAGCGCCAATGGGATCACCCACAGCATCGGCGCAGAAGCCACATCGGTGGAGATGTGCAGAGTGACGCCTAACGTCAGCGCGGACGGGACGGCCGCGGCGGCGGCCCAATAGAGCCGGTCGCGCCAGGTTGGCGCAGGCCCTGTGTGGACGATTGGTTTCGGCGCTGGGCCGTGCGCGCTGATGGCCGCGCCCGCCGCAAGGGCGATCATCGCAGCGACAAGAACATAGCCGAGCGACCACAAGGCGCTTTGCGCGTGTGCGCCAAACAAGGGCTCAATCAAAACCGGGTAGCCCAGCAGGCCGATGAAGCTGCCGAGATTGGACGCGGCGTAGAGGTAATAAGGATCGTGCGCGTCAGCGCGCCCGGTGCGGGCATACCAAGCCTGCAGCAGCGGCGCGGTCGCGCTCGCCGCCGCGAACGGCGCACCGACCGAGAGCGCAAGCACGCCAAGCAGCCACCAGACCGGTTGCTCAGAACTCGGCGCTCCAAGCGCCGAGCTTACATGCACGGGCAACGCGAACCATGCACCCAGCAGAACCACCGCATGGATCGCAGCTTGCAGACGCAGGTCTTTCAGGCGTGCGAGCAGGTGCGCGTAGAGATAGCCAACCAACAGCGCCGCCTGGAAGAACGCCATCGACGTGTTCCAGACTTGAGGGCTGCCGCCCAGGAGCGGCGTCACCATGCGCCCGAACAGAGGCTGCAGCACAAAGATCAACGCCGCGCTGGAGAACAGCGCCAGCGCAAACACCGGCGCGGCCGCGCGGCGCGCCAGCCGCTCCAAACCCCCTCCTCCACTCGGATCCGGCGAGGGGTGAGGGGTTTCGGCTGCGCTCATGGATTGCCCATACATGGCCGGGCCGAGTCCTGGGAATGGACTTTCTCCCCGACGCTGACTTATCTCGGCGCCGACATGTTCGCTGCTGACATCACGCGGGCGGCCGCCGCCATACTGGATGCTTGCCGCTCGCGCGGCTTGAGGCTCGCCGCCGCCGAGAGCTGCACAGGCGGCCTGATCGCCGGCGCATTGACCGCGATCCCCGGCTCTTCGGACGTTTTTGAACGCGGTTTCGTGACCTACTCCAATGAGGCCAAGGCAGAAATGCTCGGCGTGCCTTCGCCCCTCATCGCCGCGCATGGCGCGGTAAGCGAAGAGGTGGCGCGGGCGATGGCTGAGGGCGCACTGGCGCACGCACGCGCTGACATCGCGGTCGCGGTCACCGGCGTGGCCGGTCCGGGCGGCGGCTCAGCGGCAAAGCCGGTGGGGTTGGTGCATATCGCCTGCGCGCGCCGCGGACGCGCCACGGCGCACAGCCAATGCCGCTTTGGCGACATCGGCCGCGACGCCGTGCGTGAAGAAACAGTGCGCGCAGCGCTCTCGATGTTGAGCGACGCGCTGGCCGGGCAATAGCCCTACCAGATGTGGACGCGATCCTCCGGCGCCAGATAGAGCGCATCGCCCGGCTGCACGTCGAATGCGGCGTACCAGGCGTCGTGATTTCGTACGACGCCGTTGACGCGGTACTGCGCCGGCGAGTGCGGATTTGACAATATCTGGTTGCGCAGCGCGGCGTCACGCGTCAGCCGCTTCCACCCCTGACCATAGCCAAGGAAGAAGCGCTGATCGCCTGTGATCCCGTCGAGCACTGGCGCTTCCTGACCGTTGAGCGAAATCTTGTAGGCCTGATAAGCGACCTCCAGACCGCCCAAATCACCGATATTTTCGCCGAGGGTCAGCCGGCCATTCACATGAATTCCGGGGAACGGTGAAAACGTGTCGTATTGCGCGGCGAGTTCGTCCACCAGCGCGCTGAAGCGCGTCACGTCATCGGCGCTCCACCAATCCCGGAGAACGCCGTGCGCATCGGATTTGGCGCCCTGATCGTCGAAGCCGTGGCCCATTTCGTGGCCGATCACTGAACCGATGCCGCCATAGATAACCGCAGCGTCGGCAGCTGGATCAAAGTACGGAGGTTGCAGAATTGCGGCCGGGAAGACGATCTCATTCCAGGAGGGATTGTAGTACGCGTTCACTGTAAACGTGGACATGTACCATTCATCGCGATCAGTCGGCTGGTCGAGGCGCCCGATCTGACGGCGCCACTCGTAGGCCGCTGACCGCTGCAGATTTCCGAACGCATCTCCTGCCCGCACTTCGTAGGCGCTGTAATCGCGCCAGCGGTCGGGGTAACCGATCTTGGGACGGAATGTGGCCAGCTTTTCCCGCGCGGCGGCTTTGGTTTCCTCCGACATCCAGGTGAGCGTGTTGATGCGCTCGCCATAGGCGCGCCGCATGTTCTCCACCAGCTCCAGCATCTGCGACTTGGAGCTTTCCGGGAAATGGCGCGCCACATAGGCTTGGCCGACGGCCTCGCCCAAGGCGTTGTCGAGCCCTTCGATAGCGCGCTTCCAGCGCTGCCGTTGTTCGGGCTGGCCATTGAGGGCTGTGCCAAAAAACGCGAAGTTTTCGGCATCGACGTTGGCGGGCAGCACCTGGGCGTGAGCGGCAATGTATTGGAAGGTGAGATAATCCCTCCACTGCGCCACCGGCGTCGACAGCACCAATTGCGAGAGCGGACGCATCGTGTCGAGTTCAGCCACGACATATTCGCCCAGGTCTGTGAGGCCTGCGCGAGAGAGTCCCTCGGCCCAGGGGAAGCGGCTGTTGAGGGCGATGAGTTCGGCGCGGGTCTTCTTGTTGTACGTCGCCACAACATCGCGGCGGCGTTCAACCGGCCAGTGGAGGCGCGCAATGCGGGTTTCAAGCGCAAGGATGTTTTGCGCCTTGCGCTCGCCATCCGAGAGTCCAGCATTGGTCAGCTGGCGCGCGATGTGCGCCTGATATTGGCTGCGCAACTCCGGGAATTGCTCGTCATCGCGCAGGTAATAGTCGCGATCAGGCAGGCCCAAGCCGGCATGGGTGACGATGATGCAGTATTTGTCGGGATCGCGCGCGTCGATCAGCGGAAACAGCTGAATTGGGAAGTTGATCGTTGCAGGCGTGCCGAAGCCAACGGATGTGTTTTCGGGCGCGCAGACGAATGACCAGACATCGGCATGCGTGCGCAACGCCGCAATTGCATCGAGCCCTGCCCTCGCCGGCGCCATGCCCCTTGCGTTGATTGCATCAACATCCATGAAGGCGTTGTAGTAATCGCCAACCTTTTGGGCGTTGCTGCCCGGAGCGCCGCCAGCGGCCGCCGTTTCTTCCACCAGCGCTTTGACCGAATCCTGCACTTCCGCGCTCAACATCGGCGAAGTGCCCCAACTGGCGCGGTCAGCGGGTATCTCGTTGGCCCGCATCCACGATCCGCTGCAATACAGGTTGAAATCGTCGCCGGGGCGGACGCTCAGATCGCGGCTGGCGAGGTCGACCCCGAAACTGCCGAAGCGGGGCCGAGGCCGGGCTGGCGCCAGCGGCGCGGCGGCTTGGGGGGCGGAGACGCAGCCGGCCGCAAAAAGGGTCAGGGCTGAGGTGACGAAAAGGCGACGATTTGTGTACATGGGGCTCTCGCTAGCGCCTGCAGGCCCGCCCGCATAGCCAAATGTTGCGAATTGCGCACCGATGGCGACAGACGGCGCGGGCCCGCGCCTAGCCCAAGCGCCGCCGCGCTTCCTTCTCGAACGCAGCCATGATGCGGGTCGCGAGCTTGTCCTTGTTGGCGGATATGGCGGCCTGAAGGATCGGGTTTTTGAACTCGTACTCGATCCAGTAATGCACATGCGCGCCGGTATTATGCGGAGCGAAACGCCAGCGATTGGTGAGCGCATGCAGCGGACCTTCATCCAGCGTGACGTCCACCTCCCCTTTGGCGGGTTCGCACCGGACCGCTGTCGAAAAGCGCACGCGGATCGCCTTCCAGCCGACATCGGCCTCTGCGACGCCCCGCCAGCCGCCGTCCTCCAGGGGCGCCTCATTCTTCACGCGAAGGCTCTGCAAGAAAGGGACGAATTCGGGATAGACGCGCACATCGCCCACGAGGCGGCAAAGATCAGCTGGCGCATAAGGCAGGATGCGGTCGGCGGTGATGGTGGTTCTGCTCACGCGCCCGCCGTCAACCGCGCCGCCTTCAGCTTGGCGAAATCCTCGCCCGCATGATGGCTAGAGCGTGTCAGCGGCGAAGCCGACACCATGAGAAAACCCTTGGCGTAGGCGATGGTTTCAAGCGCCTCGAACTCCTCAGGCGTCCAGAAACGCGCAACGGCCGCATGCTTCTTGGTCGGCTGCAGATACTGGCCGATGGTGAGGAAATCGACGTTGGCCACGCGCAAATCATCCATGACCTGCAGCACCTCGTCACGCTCCTCGCCGAGCCCGACCATGAGCCCTGATTTTGTAAACTGCGCTGGATCGCGCTGCTTGACCGAGTCCAGAAGACGCAGCGATTGGTAGTAGCGCGCGCCGGGGCGGATCGAATGATAGAGCCGCGGCACGGTTTCAAGGTTGTGGTTGAACACGTCGGGGCGGGCGTCGATCACGCGTTCTGCTGCGCCTGGCTTGCGCAGAAAATCCGGCGTCAGAATTTCGATCGTGGTTTGCGGCGCCAGGCGCCTCAGCGATGCGATGGTGGCGACGAAGTGCGCAGCGCCTCCGTCTTCCAAGTCGTCGCGGTCGACAGAGGTGACCACGACGTGCTTGAGCTGCATCTGAGCAACCGCCTTGCCGACATTTTCGGGCTCGGCGGGATCGAGCGGCAGCGGCTTGCCGGTGGCGACATTGCAGAAGCTGCAGGCGCGCGTGCAGGTCTCGCCCATGATCATGAAGGTGGCGTGTTTCTGGGCCCAGCATTCGCCGATGTTGGGGCACCCCGCCTCCTCGCACACGGTGGCGAGATTGAGGCCCCGCATCAGCGCTTTGGTCTCGTGATAGCCGGCGCTCGTCGGCGCCTTGACCCTGATCCAGTCCGGCTTGCGCGGCGAAACCTGGTCCGGGCGCGCTTGCTTTTCAGGATGGCGCGGGCGCTCGCCTTCCCCATCCGGGCGCAAATCGATCAGTGTCGTCATGGCCTGAACATGAGCCTCCGCGCCATGCCCCGCAACGGCGCCCCTGGACATCCCAGCCCTGCATGGCCAGCGGGTTAATGGGCGCCTCTCTTGCCCAACTTTATCCACGTGGCTAGGCTCTGTTACAACCGTGAAACAATAATCACGGGTGGTCACGTCCGCGCGGTTGCGGGACGGGCAACGGAGGCGTCAGTTTCATGACCGATCGAACGTTCGAGTTGGCGCGCACGCGCGTCACCTTGTTCGGGGCCCTGCTCCGGGCGCGAGCCGCCCGCGGGGGCAAATTCAAAATTCTCGAAGATCACGAGCGCAAGCCGCTGAGCTATGACGACATCGTCCGGGCGGCGTTCGCACTCGGCGGCAAGATCGATACCCTGATCAAACGCCGAGAGACGGCTGGCGTCATGCTGCCGACAGGCGCGGGCGCGGTTGTGACGCTCTTTGCGCTGCACGCCATCGGGCGCACGCCGGCGATGCTCAACTTCACCGCCGGCGCCATGAACCTGCGCGCAGCGTGCGAAGCGGCCAATGTCAAGAAGATCCTCACCTCGCGCGCCTTCATACGGCTCGCCAAGCTTGAGGCCCTGGAGGCTGAGCTCTCAAAATTTGCGACGCTCATCTATCTTGAGGACGTACGCAAATCGATCGACCTGGGCGATAAGGTCGTCGCTCTTGTGAAGGGTTTCTTCCCGCGCCTTTTCGCCGCCAAGGGCAGCCCCGACGACACCGCCGTCATCCTGTTCACCTCCGGCTCCTACGGGACGCCGAAGGGCGCTGTGCTTAGCCACGCCAACCTCGTCTCCAACGTCGAACAGGGCCACACGCATGTGCCGTTCGAACCGGACTGGAGCTTCTTCTCGCCGCTGCCGATGTTCCATTGTTTCGGCCTGTTGGGGGGCGTGCTTCTGCCGCTGTTCACCGGCCACAAGACGTTTCTCTTTCCCTCGCCTTTGGCGGTGAAAGAGATTCCAAAATTGATCAAGGACAGCGGCGCCAACGTCTTCTTCGCCACCGATACGTTCGCTCAGCAATATGCGCGCAACGCCGAGGACGAGGATTTGCAATGCGTCCGTCTGATGGTGCTCGGCGCGGAGCGGGTGAAGCCGGAAACACGCGAAATCTATCTGAAGCGGTTTGGCGTGGAGTTGCTCGAAGGCTATGGCGCCACGGAAGCTTCCCCGCTTATCTCGGTGAACGTGCCAGGCCGCAACCGGCCCGGCACGGTTGGCCAATTCGTACCGGCAATCGAATGGCGCCTGGAGCCCGTTCCCGGGATCGACGGCGGGCAGAAACTCTATGTGCGCGGGCCCAATGTCATGCGCGGCTATCTCGATCCAACCAAGCCGTTCGGCATCGATCTGTTGCCGCAAGGCTGGCATGACACGGGCGATGTCGTTGATGTCGATCAGGATGGCTTCATCCGCATTCTCGGGCGCGTGAAGCGCTTCGCCAAGGTTGGCGGCGAGATGGTTTCACTCAACGCTGTTGAGAGTTACGCCAGTCAAGTGTGGCCGGGAGCGACGCATGCCGCGATCGCCATGCCCGATACGCGCAAAGGAGAGCGGCTCGTGCTCTTCACCAACCAGCAAGGGGCGGAATCCGCAGCTTTCGTTGAGTGGTGCAAGGCCAGTGGCGTCGCCGACATCGCCGTGCCGAAAAAGATTGTCTATGTAGAGGACATCCCTCTGCTTGGCACCGGCAAGACCGATTACGTCACCCTGGGGCGCATGGCGGCGGACTTGGTTGCAAGAGCCGAGGCGGCTTAGGCCGTCACATACGGCGACGATACGACAAACGAGCCAAATCTAGCGACGAACGCCGCATCTCTCCTGCGGGCCCGGGGCATCTCTCGTTAGAGATGCCCAGCGGGCGGGAGGGATCATGCGCTTGTTTTTTACATCGTTGGCCACTTTGGCGACGGGCGTTGCATACGCCGAGACGCCGCAGGAACTGGCCCAGCAGGCGGACAGTTATTTTGAACGCGGCGACTGCCCATCCGCGATTCCGCTCTACCGCCAGGCGTTCGAAGAGAATCCCGCGGATTTCGTTTCCGCGTCTCTGCTCACTAGATGCCTGGTGAATGTGGGGACGGACGATCAGGCTGCGCTCGCCTCGGCTCAGCGGGCCGCAGAATTTCCGTCCGAACGCGCAAACCGGCTGCTCGATCAGGCCGTCCTCTACACGCGTTTGGGCGATCACGACCACGCGCTCACGGCGCTGGACCAAGCCGTGCGGGCGAGCGGCGCGACATTTCGTATGGCCGGCGACAATCTAGAGCGCAACGAGGCCCTTGCGCCGCTCCGCAGCGATCCCCGGTACGAAGCCATACTCGCTTACGCATACGGACCCGGGTACGAGCCCGCTGCAGAACGCGGTTTCTCACCGGACAAAGTGCGCCGCGGCGTGGAACTCATTCTGAACACTGTGACGACGCGCTCTCCGAATGCGTACCGTTACTTCACACCCGCTCAGTGGCGTGCGCGCGCAGATCAGATCATCGCCCGCGCTCCCGAACTTGATGAAGCGAGCTACTTCTTTGAGTTGGTTTCGCTGATCGGCATGAACGGCGACATTCACACCTCGATCTTCCCCTCCGCCACGTCGAGCTTTTTGAATACGACACTACCTGTACGCTTCTTCCGATTTTCCGATGGCCTTTACATTCGCGCTGCCAATCCGGAGCACAGAAATCTCGTCGGCGCGCGCGTCGTCCGGATCGGCACATTCGATGTCGAGGAAGGCTGGGATGAGCTGACACGCCGCTTTCCCGGCGAGAACCCCACCATGGCCTCGGCGGCGCTCTGTTTCTACCTGCTACACCCAGAGTTCGCCCACGCCCAGGGCTGGACCTCCACCGCGACAACCGTGCCGCTGACGTTGCGTCTCGCAAATGGCCGGACACTGCGCACCTCGGTTCGCGCAGATCAAGTCGGAAGATACTTCTCCTCCAGCGAAAGCGCCCAATGGCTCAATCAGCAGGAAGGCTTTGTCGATGCGGCGCCGTGGGGCAACGCGCGAACACCGCTTTGGATGACAAATCGCGACAGGAACTACTGGTACCAGCTGCTGCCGGACCGCTCGGCGATCTATTTTGCCTTCAACCTGCCGCGGGACGACGAAAACGTCGTCTACGACGACTTCGTCTTGGAGGTTGTGCACGCGATGCGAACGAGCGGCGCTCACCGCCTGGTCATCGACTTGCGCAACAATCCGGGAGGCTGGGGCTTCATGGCGGGCGCGTTGACGCACGCCATTCTTGGAGATCCGGAGCTGAACCAGCCCGGCCGCATCGTCGTCTTGACCTCGCGGGCCACGCAATCGGCCGGCACGATCATTGCCGCCGCTCTCGAACGCGACACCAATGCCGTGTTCGTTGGCGAACCCACGGGCGACGCGCCGAACCTCTTCAATGCGCCTGTCGGCAACCACGTCACCTGGGCAGTTCCCGGCGCGCCGGTCGTATTCCGGTTCTCATCACTTATGGAGCAGGAATCGGTATCGACGGACACCCGCAACGCCATCTACCCCGATGCACCGGTATGGATGTCGTTCGCGGATTACGCCGCAGGCCGCGATCCGGTGCTTGAACGCGCGCTCTCCATGACGGATGAGGAAGCGCAAGCGTTTCTGCGAGATCCCGGCGGGCGAGCCCTTCCATGGTATGCGCATTGGCAGCGCCCAAGCCAGGCGCCCGCATTTCCGAACGGGGAATTGCCGCGCCGCTACTATTAGCGCTTAGATATGCAACACTCGCCCGTAGGCATCGAGCACAGCCTCATGCATCATTTCTGACAGCGTGGGGTGCGGGAATACAGTTTCCATGAGCTCGTGTTCGGTGACTTCGGCCTGCATCGCCACGGCGTAGCCCTGGATCAGTTCGGTCACCTCCGCGCCAACCATGTGCGCGCCCAATAGTTCGCCGCTCTTGGCGTCGAACACGACTTTCACCATGCCTTGGTCTTCGCCCAAGGCGATCGCCTTGCCGTTGCCAACAAACGGGAAACGCCCGACCTTCACCTCGCGCCCCGCAGCCTTCGCCTTAGCTTCCGTCAATCCAACGCTCGCGACCTGCGGGTGAGAATACGTGCAGCCCGGAATGCGCCCCTTGATCAGCGCGTGAGGTTTCAGCCCAGCGATGGCCTCGACGCAGATGATCCCTTCGTGGCTGGCCTTGTGCGCAAGCCAAGGCGCGCCGGTGACATCGCCGATTGCATAGAGGCCAGGCACGCCGGTCTTTCCATAACCATCGGTGACGATATGGCCCTTTTCAATTCGAGCGCCGAGCGCCTCAAGGCCGAGCCCTTCGACATTGCCAGCGATGCCAACAGCGACGATTGCG
Organism: Hyphomonadaceae bacterium; assembly: GCA_041398345.1. Taxonomy (GTDB): domain Bacteria; phylum Pseudomonadota; class Alphaproteobacteria; order Caulobacterales; family Aquidulcibacteraceae; genus Vitreimonas. Next base: position 33,322 of record JAWKUY010000017.1, read on the forward strand.
TGGCTGGCGCTCAGCGTCTCCTGCTTACCGTTCGACGAGACGATCGCCTCAACGCCGCTGGCCGTCGCTTTCAATGATTTGGCTTCGGTCGAGGTGAGGATTTTCATCCCTTCCTTTTCGAAGCGCTTCTTCGCGAAGGCGGAAATCTCTTCGTCTTCCACCGGCAGGATGCGATCGAGCAGTTCTACGACCGTCACCTTCACGCCGAAGGCGGCGTAAAAACTCGCAAACTCAATGCCGATAGCGCCCGAGCCGAACACCACAAGGCTCTCTGGCCACTCCGGCGGCGTCATCGCATCGCGATAGGTCCAGATGCGCTTGCCGTCGCCTTTGAGACCAGCGGCCGGAATTTCGCGCGCCCGCGCGCCGGTGGCGAGAATGACGTGCTTGGCCTCATAGGCCGCGTCTTTTCCGTCCTTGCCTGTCACGATCACCTTCGGTGCGCCTGCTCCCTTTTCGAGCCGCGCCTGCCCCTCGATCACCGCGATCTTGTTCTTCTTCATCAGGTGCGCGACGCCCTTTGAGAGCCGATCGGCCACGCCGCGCGAGCGTTTGACCACCGCTTGCGCATCGAAGCTCACGCCTTCAGCCGAAAGCCCGAATTCTTTGGCGTGCTGGAAGTTGCGATACACTTCCGCCGAACGCAGCAGCGCCTTTGTGGGTATGCAGCCCCAGTTGAGGCAAATGCCGCCGAGCTTGTCGCGTTCGACGATCGCGGTCTTCATGCCTAACTGCGAAGCGCGGATGGCGGTGACGTAACCGCCTGGGCCCGAACCAATGACGATAAGATCGTAAGCGCTCACATCGGGCTCCCGTCTTTGCGCGTTTTGATGTTCGGGCCCGAGTACCGGCCCTTGTTGAAGCGCATGTCGAAATCGGAATATTCGCCCCAGTCCTCGTCACTGCGCCCGCCGACAACCAGCAGCACCGCGTCCTGGCCGGAGAGGTTCTTCAGCACGTGACCGTCGCGCACCCCGCCCTTCCAGCCGATGCAATCGCCCGCGCGCATGATCTCCTCGCCTTCATCCATCACCAGCGTCACCTCGCCGGAGATCACGTAAGCGAACTCATCCTCCACCGCATGCCAATGGCGCTGCGAAGACCATGCGCCGGGAGGCAAAGTGTAGAGGTTGACGCCGAACTGGCTGAGGCCCGCGGCCATGCCGAGCGCCTTCCACCGCCGTTCTTTGCACGGCTCGTCATGAGGGGGCGGGTAGCCGGAGCCCTTCATTTCAGGAATGACCGAAAGATCGAGTTTCTTCTTCATGGGTGCGTCAATCCGAAAGCGTTGATGACGCCATCAACCACAAACTGAGCGGCGAGGGCCGCAAGCAAGATGCCGAACACGCGAGTAAGCATTGAGCCGACGGCGGGGCCCATGATCCGCGCAATCGGGCCTGCAAGCAGAAATGCCGCCAGGCACAACGCCAAATTGGCGCCGGCGCCGAGCAGGATCATCGCGCGGTCAAGCGCGCTGTCATACTGAGAAAAGAACAGCATCATCGAAGCGATGGCGCCCGGGCCGGCGATCAGCGGGATCGCCAGTGGAAATACGGAAATGTCATCGTGATGGTCTGGATGGCTGGCGACTTCCGCGGCCACCTTCTCGGCGCGCTCCTCCCGCCGTTCGGTGCGCTTCTCGAACAGCATGTCGACGGCGATCAGGAACAGGAGAAGCCCGCCCGCGATCCGAAACGCGTCTATGGAGACGTGAATTTGCGCGAGCAACCAAGCTCCGCCAAATGCGAAAGCGAGCAGAATGCCCGTCGCATAGGCCACCGAGCGCCACGCCATCTGGTTGCGCCAGGCGGGGCTCATCCGCGCCGTCATGGTGGTGAACATCGGCGCCATCGCGACCGGGTCGATCGCGACGAAGAAAGTGACGAATGAGGCCAGCAGCAGCGAAAGCATCAACGGGCTTTAACCGATTCACGCAAATTTGGGTCTGTCTTAGGCTCAATCGTAGCATAATTGTTAAACCCTCCACGGCATAGTCAAGCCGCTACGGTGGGCGGGCATGAACGGCGAAGCGGCGGAAGACGCTGAGATCAGGATTTTGGTGGCCGACGGCGAAGCGTTTCAGCGCAAGCTGATCGCCGACGCCGTGCGCGCGGCCGGGCGCGCTCGCATCGACTACGCCGACAGTGTCGCCAACGCCCTGCTCGCCATGTCGACCTTCAAGTCCGATATTCTCGTCGTCGATTGGGATTTGAGCGCCCGCGAGGGCCTGGGCCTGGTGCGCCGCATCCGGGCCGGCGAGGCGGGGGCGAAGGCCAAGGCGATGCCAATCATCATGGTGGGTCAATGCACGGCGAGCGAGGTCGAACTGGCCCGCACGACCGGCATCGATGAGTTCGTCGCCCGCCCCTTTTCCACCGTGACCATGATGAAGCGGGTCATGGAGGTCCGCGCCCGCCGCCGCGAGTTCATCGAAACGGAAGGTTATGTCGGCCCCTGCCGGCGCCGCCGCATCGCCGACACTGACTATGACGGCCCGCGCAGGCGCGTGTTCGATCACACGGACAAAGCCGCCGACGCGCCGGAGCTGCAGATCCATAAGGGTCTGGTGCGCACCTACGTGGAGCGCCTTTCAGCGCAGCTGGAGAGCCTTGGAGCCAACGACGCGGACGCCGTGCGCGAGTTTTTGTTGACGTGCGGTCAGCTGAGCGCGCTGGGCTCCGCCATGCGCGACCGCCTGCTGGGCACAGCCACACTTTCGCTCTTCAATTACATGAAGGCGGCCGGCGCCGGGCTGCGCCACGATGTCGTCGAAGCGCATCTGGCGGCGATATTGCAGCTGGCGGAGCTGCAGAACCACCAAGTCGAGCTGCGTCAAACCGTGACCAACGAACTGGGACGCATGGTGGCCAAGAAGCTCGGTCAGGCGAGCGCGCGCTCTGCCTAAAATGGGCTGACAACGCCGCCGTGCTTTGCTGCCTCCGCCAAGGCGCGGATGCTCGGCAAGGTCGCGTAAATCGTAGCGGCCATCGCGATGAGCGCGGCGGGCAAGGCCAATTTTCGCATCAATGGCGCCGCGCCGCGCGCAAGAGCGCCGCAGACGGCGCCAAGCAACGAGCCACCGATCACGGCAGCGACGGGCGCGGCCATGGCAACCAGACGCAAAGTCTGGCCGGCCGCCGAGGTGGAGAGAAATCCATGCGCAAGCAGGAGCCCCGGCGTCAGCGCCGATAGTGCGAGCATCGCCAGCGCCGCAATTCCGCGCCGCGGCGTGTCCTCATCCGGCGAACGCGCGGCGCCCGCCTGCTCCACAAAAACTGCCAATGCTTCCAGCGCGACGGCGATGGCGAAGCCAAGACCGGCGGTTGCGATGAGGTTGGCGAACATGCTGGCTCCCCCCGCCTGTTAGAGCAAATCTCGCCTGCGTTGGGGAGAGGTCAAACGCACGCCGCGCGGCTTTGGCTAGAGAAGCATCGCCATGGGGTCTTCCAGGAAGCCGCGGAACGCCTTCAGAAAGGCCGCGCCCAGGGCGCCATCGACGACGCGGTGATCGCAGGTGACGGTCACGCTCATTATGGTGGCGATGGCCAGTGCATCGTTCTTTACCACCGGCCGCTTTTCGCCGGCACCGATCGACATGATCATGCCGTGCGGCTCGTTGATGATCGAGGCGAAGCTCTTGATCCCCATCATGCCCATGTTGGAAATCGAAAACGTGCCGCCCTGAAATTCTTCCGGCTTCAGCTTCTTGGTTCGCGCGCGTTCGGCAAGATCAGCCATCTCGTGGCTGATCTGCGCCAGGCCCTTGGTCTCGGCAGCCCAGACGATCGGCGTGATCAGGCCGCCGGGAACAGCGACGGCAACCGCAATGTCGGCATGGTGATGAAGGGCCACGCCGTCGGGGGTGTAGCTGGCGTTGGCCTCCGGCACGAGCTTAAGCGCCAAAGCAGCAGCCTTGATGCACATGTCGTTGACCGAGATTTTGACGCCCTTGTCCCCAAAGCGCTTGTTGATCTCGGTGCGCGCCTTCAACAAGCCATCGATCTCGATGTCGATCGTCAGCGGGAAGTGCGGCACATCGCGGAAGCTTTCCGTCATGCGCTTGGCGATGGTTTTGCGCATGAGATCGAGCGGCACGAGATCGTAGCTGCCGGGACGAATGCCCTGGCTCTCGAGCGACTTGAACGGCGCCGGGGCTTGCGCCGGAGGCGCCTGCCTTGCGAGTTCGCGCGACTGCTGCGGCGCGGCCTGCGCATGCGGGCCCTTGAGCGCGGCCTCAACATCGCTTTTCACGATGCGCCCGCGCGGACCCGAGCCGCTGAGCGACGCAAGGTCGATCCCGCCCTGGCCGGCGAGGCGGCGCGCCAGCGGCGAGGCAAATATTCGTTCACCGGGCGTCGCGCTGGCCTCAACCGTCTTCTGCGGCGGCGCGCGCATTGAGGCGGGAGGCGGCGCCTGGGGCTTGGCCGCTGCCGGCGCAGGCGCCGCAGCTGTGGGCTTCGCCACATCGCCTTCGCCCGCGAGGCGTGCGATCGGAGTATTCACCTTCACGCCCTGTGCGCCCTCGGCCACAAGAATTTCCGCGACCACGCCTTCATCGACAGCCTCCACCTCCATCGTCGCCTTATCGGTTTCGATTTCGGCTATGACTTGGCCCGGTTCGATTTTGTCGCCCACCTTCACGAGCCACTTGGCGAGGTTGCCCTCCTCCATCGTGGGCGACAAAGCCGGCATGGTGATCTGTATGCTCATCGCGGCGTCCGTTGTTCGATCGAAACCGGGATCGCATCGGGCGACCAGCGGTGCAGGAAGGTGAGATAGGCGAGCGCGAGATAAACGAAGCCAAGGCCCGCCCACACGCACAAGCGCACGATGCTGTCTATGCTGTAGTTGTTGCCCGTGACCATGCCCACCCACTCAGGCGTCGCATTGGCGATGACGGCGCGCCCGGCGGCGGTGAGTTGGCCTTCGGCGTCGATTTCATGGAGGCGTTCGACGAGGCCCGCCTGCGTCGCCTGCGCGCCCATCATCACGAACACCAGCATGCCCAGCACCAAAGTCACGAACGCGAAGCTGCCGAGGCGCGCCAGGAAGTTGGACGAGCCGATAAAGTAATTCAGCGCCACCACGTAGGCCGACACCACCGAGAAAATCAGCGTGACGCCCGCCAGCAGGATGTTGGTGAACTCAACCAGATCCTGGAGCACTTCCCCTTCGCTCATGGCATCACCTGTAGGTCACCGCTTTCACCGCCTCGACGATCTTCTCCACGCTTGGCAGCGCCAGGGCCTCGAGATTGGCGGCATAAGCCAGGGGCGCATCAACCTGATGCACGCGCGCGGGCGGGGCGTCGAGATAATCGAACGCTTCGTTCATTACGCGCGCGCAGACTTCCGCGCCGACGCCAGATTGGCCCCAGCCTTCTTCAACAGTGACGAGGCGGTTGGTCTTCTTCACGCTTCCAATAATCGTCTCTGTGTCGAGCGGACGCAGCGTGCGCAGATCGATCACTTCGGCGTCGACGCCCTCCTCGGCCAACTGCTCGGCGGCTTTCAGCGCCAACCCCACCATGCGCGAATGCGCGGTTATGGTGACGTCAGCGCCGTGGCGGCGCACCTTGGCCTTGCCGATGGGCACGATCCAATCGGCGACGTCTGGGATCTCGAATTCCTGGCCGTAGAGCATTTCGTGCTCAAGGAAGACCACCGGATTGGGATTGCGGATCGCGGCTTTGAGAAGCCCCTTTGCGTCCGCAGCATCATATGGCGCGATGACAATGAGCCCGGGCACGTGGGAGTACCACGAGGAATAATCCTGGCTGTGCTGTGCGGCCACGCGCGCAGCAGCGCCATTAGGCCCGCGGAAGACAATGCTCGACTTGATCTGCCCGCCGGACATGTAGAGCGTCTTGGCGGCGGAATTGATGATCTGGTCGATGGCCTGCATGGCGAAGTTCCAGGTCATGAATTCGACGATGGGCTTCAATCCCGCCATCGCGGCGCCAACGCCGAGACCGGCGAAGCCGTGCTCGGTAATAGGCGTGTCGACAACCCGTGCGGGTCCGAACTCCTGCAGCAATTCGCGGCTGACTTTGTAGGCGCCCTGATATTCGGCGACCTCTTCGCCCATCAAGAACACGCCCTCGTCACGACGCATTTCTTCGGCCATGGCGTCGCGCAGCGCGTCGCGGACGGTGATCTTCACCGTCGCCGTGCCGGGGGGAACGTCGGGGTCGGCGGCGACACGTTCCCCTCCCCCTTGTGGGGAGGGGCTAGAGGCTGGGGGCGATGGGGTGCGTGCGCGCGTTTCCGAACGGGCCCCGTCCCCGCTCTCCCCCACAACGGGGGAGGGAGACGCCGAAGCGCCTTCGCCCGCGAGCACCGCGATCGGCGTATTCACCTTCACGCCCTGCGCGCCCTCAGCGACGAGCAGTGCGGACACAACGCCTTCATCGACGGCTTCCACTTCCATCGTCGCCTTATCGGTTTCGATTTCGGCGATGACCTGGCCAGGCTCGATTTTGTCACCAGGCTTCACCAGCCATTTCGCGAGATTGCCCTCCTCCATGGTGGGAGACAGCGCAGGCATGAGGATTTGCGTCATTTCACGCGCCTCTTTCGGGCTTGATCATTCCAACGACATTGCCCTCACCGTCATCGACATAGGCGCAGCGCCCGACGCCGGGATAGTCAGCGGGCGGCAACGCCTCGGCCGCACCATTGGCAATCGCCCAGGCGTAGCGCTCATCACAATCGGCGACCTCAAACGTCATGGTTCCACCACGAATTGGCGCGCCTGGCTTGGGCGCTTCACCCATGCGACGCATCATGCCCCCGGTGAGCCCGCCGCCACCGAAATGCGTTCCTTCGATAAGATGATAATCCACCGGTTCGCCGCCTGGCATCGGTGTGAAGCTCCAGCCGAACAGCCCCGTGTAAAACGCGCGAGCGCGTACAGTGTCCGTGGCGTGAATCTCAAAATGCGGCACGTCTCGACCTCTTGGCGATTTGGCTTTCGGTGTGTGGGGAGCCCATCAGGCTAAGGCTCCGAACAGAGCCAGAAAGATCATGCCGCAGCCAGCGACGCCCGCCGCCCAGAACAGGGGCCGCACAAACGGCAGGCCGAACATGTACCACACCGCGTGCGCGATACGGCTGTAGAAGAAGAGCCGCGCGCCCAGGACAGTCCAATCATTGGAGACATTGGCGACGGCGGCGATAAGCACCAGCGGCGCAAAGAACCAGAGGTTCTCGCGGAAATTGTCGGTGAGGCGCTTCATGCGCGCCTGAAACACGGTGGGCGGCTTCAGGTTGTCACGGCTGTTGGCCATGACCAGGCCGCCATTGTTCAATATTCCCGCGGTCGCCTGGATCAGCACGACGGCGAAGAAGACAAGGATCGTGTAAGCGAGCAGTCTAAGTTCAAGCGTCATTGTTGTTCCTCCCCAGCTGTGCGCAGGCGCACGCGCTCACAGATACACATCCGTCATCAGTTCGCTCGGATCGGGCTCCGGGCTTTCCTGGGCGAAGGCCGCGCTCTCGGAGACAATGGCGCGGATTTCGCGGTCAATATCCTTGAGCGCAGATTCTTCTGCGTGACCCGCGTCGAGCAGCAGCTTCTTCACGTGCTCAATGGGGTCGCGCTTCGCCTTTTGCTCGTCGACCTCTTCCTTGGTGCGGTATTTCGCGGGATCGGACATTGAGTGACCGCGATAGCGGTATGTCTTCATTTCCAGCAGGATCGGCCCTTGACCAGAGCGCGCACGTTCAGCGGCGCGCAAGCCCGCTTCGCGCACGGCCACGACATCCATGCCGTCAACCTCCTCGCCGGGAATGTTGAAGCTGATGCCCCGCTTATGCAGATGCGTTTCAGAAGATGAGCGCTGGATCGAGGTGCCCATCGCGTATTGATTGTTCTCCACGATGTAGACGACCGGCAGCTTCCAAAGCGCGGCCATGTTGAAGCTCTCGTAGACTTGGCCCTGGTTGGCCGCGCCATCTCCGAAATAGGTCACGCACACCTTGCCGTCCTTGCGATAGCGGTTGGCAAAGGCGAGGCCCGTGCCCAGCGACACCTGAGCGCCGACGATGCCGTGGCCGCCATAGAACGCCTTCTCGATCGAGAACATGTGCATGGAGCCGCCCTTGCCTCTTGAGCAGCCGCCGGCGCGGCCAGTCAGCTCCGCCATGATCTCGTTGGGGTCCATGCCCGCCGCCAGCATATGGCCGTGATCGCGATAGGCGGTGATGACCTGATCGCCCGCTCTGAGCGCGGCCTGTATGCCGACGACAACCGCTTCCTGGCCGATATAGAGGTGGCAGAAACCGCCGATCAGCCCCATGCCGTAAAGCTGGCCGGCACGCTCCTCGAAGCGGCGGATAAGCAGCATGTCGCGATAGAATTGCAGCAGCTCGCCCTTGCTGGCTCCACCCGCGTGCTTGCCGTTGCTGGCGCTGGCCATGTCTTTTCCTCCGCCGCTACGTAACGCAGCGGACACGCCGGGTGTCCACACGCCGCGGCGCGCTCCTCTTATGCGGCTTTGCTAGGGCTCGCCAGAAAGCTTTGCGTTGTTGCAGTGCAAAATGGGTCAGTTCAGATCGAACACGATCTCATCTGAATCCCCGGCGGCCAGCGTGACGCGGGCGCGCTCTTCGAGGTAATCGCGATCAAATGATGAGCCGGGGCGAAGGCGCGCGGCGCGCGCCTCAAGTGCAACCTCTTCGGCGCTCAGGGCGGCGACATGGCTCTCCAGCGCGCGTTCCTGGGCCTGGAGATCGACATACGCCACCAGCCCCTGACGGCCGGTGACGGCATGGGCGCCCAGGTAAAGGATCGCCGCTCCCAGCCCTATGCTCAGCGCCGCAGCGCCATGTTTCGCCATCGTACCGACCCCGAAGAGGCGGGCAAAATGAGTCCCGATCCTTAATGAAATCTTTACGGAATCAGGAGCTTGCGGAACAAAACGAGTCCAAAGAGTCGAATAGATTCAAAGAATTAGACGCAGCGCCCAAGATGTTGTGGAGCGGCGGCGGCAAGGACTCCAGATCGAGTCCCGCGCGTCATCGAAAAAATATTTTCGGTTATTGGGCCGCTGCGGGGCTTAAGCCGCGCTTGCGTGAGCCGACAAGGGTTCAATCCAACCCTGGTCCAGGAGCAAGTCGAGCTGCGCCGGGCTCAGAGCGCTCAGGTCCGCGTAGTGATAATGCGTCCAGCCGCGGTTTTGGCTCTGGGCCTTCACGGGGACCATCACCACCGTCTTGGGCGTCGGCTCAATGCGGAGCGTCCAGGAGAAATGCTGCTTCTCCGGGATGCGGAGCCAGCCTGCCAAACCAAGAGCGTCGTGGGCGGGAATTGAGAGCATGGGCGGCCCGAAGCAAGCTCCGGGCCAGCGCCGCCCTTCAACCCATTGCGGCGTGGACTATTGCCCCACGATGGTGTCGGCGCCCGCATAGCGAGCCTCGTCGTCCAGCATTTCCGCGATGCGGATGAGCTGATTGTACTTCGCCGTGCGGTCCGAGCGTGCGAGCGAACCGGTTTTGATCTGGCCGCAATTGGTGGCCACGGCGAGATCGGCGATGGTGGCGTCTTCCGTTTCACCTGAGCGGTGGCTCATCACCGCCGAATAGCCGGCGCGCTGGGCCATCTCGACAACATCAAGCGTCTCCGTGAGCGTGCCGATCTGGTTGACCTTAATCAGAATGGCGTTGCCGAGGCCCCGCTCGAAGCCAATTTCCAGACGCTTCATGTTGGTGACGAAGAGATCGTCGCCCACGAGTTGGCACTTGTCGCCGATGAGATCGGTTAACGCGCGCCAGCCGTCGAAATCGTCCTCCGACATGCCGTCCTCGATGGACACGATCGGGAAACGTTCAACGAGATCGGCCAGGTATTTGGCGTGCGCTTCCGGCGCCAGTGACTTGCCCTCGCCCGCAAGTTCGTACTTGCCGTTCTTGAAGTACTCGGTGGAGGCGCAGTCCAGCGCGAGCGCGATGTCCTCGCCGGGCGCGTAGCCTGCCTTTTCGACTGCCTTCAGGATGAAGCCGATGGCCTCATCGGCGCTGGCGAGGTTTGGCGCAAAGCCCCCCTCGTCGCCCACGTTAGTGGAATGGCCCGCAGCCTTGAGCTCCTTTTTGAGCGTGTGGAACACCTCCGAACCCATGCGAACGGCGTCCGCGATGGTATCGGCGCCGACAGGCATGATCATGAATTCCTGGATGTCGATGGGATTGTCGGCATGAGCGCCGCCATTGACGATGTTCATCATCGGGGTCGGCAGCACGCGCGCCTGAACGCCGCCAACATAGCGATAGAGCGGCTGGCCAGCACTGGCGGCGGCTGCCTTCGCGACAGCCAACGAGACGCCAAGTATGGCGTTGGCGCCCAACCGCGCCTTGTTTTCTGTACCGTCGAGTTCGATCAGCACATTGTCGATGCGGCGCTGCTCTTCAGCGTCCATGCCCAGGATGGCGTTGGCGATCTCGCCGGACACCGCTTCAACGGCGTCGCGGACGCCTTTGCCCAGATAGCGATCGGGCTCGCCGTCGCGCTTTTCCATCGCCTCGTGGGCGCCCGTGGATGCGCCGGAGGGGACCGCGGCGCGGCCAAAAGCGCCGTCCTCAAGATAGACATCGACCTCGACCGTTGGATTGCCGCGGCTGTCAAGAATTTCGCGGCCAATAATGTCGGCAATGCCGGTCATGGGAACGCACCCTGCTCTCGTTTGAAAATAACGTGGGCGTTGGAGCGCGGCTGTGGTGAAAAAACAAGCCCACCACTCGCGGAATGGTCGGTCCGCTGTTGCGGCGCCTCCGCCCAAAGCAAAGCGCCGCGCTCAATGGCGCGGCGCAAAAAGCTGCCTATTCGACTGCGCCTGGCGAAGCGTCACCCGGCGCCAGCGCGCTCAGTCCTCTTTGGGTTTCAGGACCTGCTTGCCCCGGTAGCGGCCGGTCTTAAGGTCGATGTGGTGGGGACGACGGAGTTCGCCCGATTCCGCATCGGCCACGTAAGTATTTTTCGCCAGTTTGTCGTGGGCCCGGCGCATGCCGCGACGGGAGGGCGAGGTTTTTCGCTTCGGAACGGCCATGGCCGGAAATCTCCTGGTCCGCGCCCGGCGGTCCCGGGGCGGCGAAGCGGCGCTGATAAAGGATCAGACGCCGCCCCGCAAGCCCGGCGCGCCCTATCGGTCAGCGCGGACAGAGCCGCCCATGGTGGTGGAGCGTCCGCTCTGGCGGCCACCCCCGGCCACGCTGATATCAGCGCCCATAGAGGCGGACGCATCGTATCTGTCGAGCGCGAAAGCATCGACATCGGCCCCCATGGCCGCGCTCGCGTCCACAGTTTCGCAGCGGAGCTGGCGCGCATCGACGTCGGCCCCCATGGCAGCCGAAACATCGAGTGCGCCGCATACGCCGGCTAACGTCAGCTCAGCGCCCATGGCGGCGGAGGCATCGACCAGATCGCAGTGCAGATCGCGCACCGTCAGCTCGGCCCCCATGGCGGCGTTCGCCGAGAAGTTCCCGCACTCACCGCCCCCGCTGGCGCCGACGCTTGCCCCGCGGGCGGCCGACACCCCTTCAAGTCGGGGCGCGGTCACGTGCACCGTCACATTGTAGCGCCGCTCGTGGAACCATGCCCGGTTCATCGGCTCAACCTTCAAGGCGCCGTTTTCAATGCGGGTTCGAATGCGCGCGGCGTCGGGTCCTTCAACTTGCACGCTGTAGCTGGGACCGACTGAAACATCGGCGGTGTAGCGCCCTGAGATGGCGACCTCGTCAAACCCGGAGAGTTCGCGCGTCTCTGCGGCGGCCGGGGCGGCCATCGCCGCAAGCGCAATGCTGGCGATCATCAATTCACGCATGTTCACTGTCCACTTCATGGCCTAATTCACCCGCCGCAAAGAGCCGCCGGAAGAAAGGTCGATCGAACCGATCCCCGGGTCTCCGGACACCAGGACGTCGCCGCCGCTCGACGCATCGACATCGATGCGGTTGCTTGCGTACACGCGAACGGTGGCCCCGGAAGAAACGTCGACGCTGCCATTTTCGCAGAGCAAGTGCGCGGCATGGATATCGGCGCCGCTCGACGCGTCGGCGCGGAAGGTCGCGCAAGCGCCTGCAACCTCGATGTTTGCACCCGAAGACGCGTCCAGAGAAATGTCGCCGCCATTCACGCCGCGCGCGGCCAGCTGGGCCCCGCTGGATGCATCCAGGCTTTCAATCTGCGGCATGCTCACACGCACCCGCGCGTTGTTATGGTGGCGCCCCCAATGGAAGCCAAACCGGCGCTCTGGTTCGACCACAAGCGTGTTGCCAGAGACGCGCGTGATGATGCGCGAAGCATCGGGCCCGCTCACGTCGATGGCGAATTCCGATCCGGCGTTCACCTCAACATCGACGCCGGCGCTCGCTGATACGCCGGTGAAGCCGGAAAGCGCCCGGCTCTCGGCATGCGCAGCGCCGGCCATGCCCAATACCAGCGCGGCGGTAATATGTGCAGCTTTCATAGATCTCCCCTGCCACGGCGGCAGAATCGGGAATTCCGCCCGCCTTTGATGGCTAGATGCACGCAGCCCACGTGTTGGATGCAGCCTGCCGCGATTTCATGGGAGGACCGCGAACGGCCCCGCAATGACCTGGCCGGCGGCTCTAAGTGATGTTTCCGCGCTGAAAATCCCGCGCCAGGCTCCGCAGCATATCGGGCGCGCTCTGCCGGTCGAATCCAACCGCAGCGGTGTATTCCACCAATGCGTGGTGCTCGACCTCATCGAAGCGGCCATCGGAAACGAAAACGTTCATCAGCGCCTTCAGCAGGGCAACCTTCTGGTCGCGCGTGAACGCCCCCGAACGCTCGCCGAGAAACGCCAGCAATTCGTCCTTGCTCAACTGGGCGGCGGCAAACGCTTCCTCGACCTTGACGGCCTCGTACGCCTCGCCCGCGAGTTCGCGCATGGCCGCGACGATGGCCTGCTTCTCCGAGGAAATGATGCGGCCGTCGATCTTGGCTGCGTTGACCAAGGCTTCGAGCGCGAATGCAGCGAAGTCGCCATGAACAACCCGGTCAGCCTTGCCTGCTCGCAGCCCACGAATGAACGCTCGCAAGGCAATCCAAAGCGCGGCTGCGGCGATGACGACGAAAAGCGCGGTCGCCATGCCGGCGCTGTCACTGGAGCCAGCGCTCGCAAGAGTGGCGCTCAGAAACCTCAATTTCTGGGCGTTGCGAAGTTGAAGGCTGTGATGGCGCGCATCGCCAGGTCGCTGTCCATGTTTTCAGGACCGGTGACCATCATGCCGCGGATGCCATCGCCGCCCCCGATGTCCCAGAACACGCGCCGCAGGGGCAAGCCCAATGAGTTGCGCACCGTCGCGCCGGTGAGCGGGGTCTTCTTCGAGACGTGATTGACCGCTTTCACGAGGTCCGCTTCGATGGCGCCGCGGGTTATGATGGAACAGAAAACGACTTTTCCGCTGGGGCTGTCGCCCTGGCTGAGAAGAAGGATGACAGCGGCCCCATCTCTGCCGCGGCCAAACAGTTCGTGTTTGAGGTTGGTGATTGGCGTCGCCATCACCTTGTTGTCCAGGCCCAGCGACTCTCCCGCTTCATTGGCCCTAAGATCCGCTCCCGCGATGAAGCCGGCGCCAAGGATTGCCTGGCGCATCCGGTCGATGTCGGGCATGGCCAGATGACAAAGCTCGACCAGGCTCACGATCGAGGCCGCAAGCTGCGGCGGGGCGTCGTCTCCCTCAAACGCCTGCGAAAAAACCATCCGCACGTCTTTCATCGCATTTTCCCGCTCAGCTGGACTTTCCGCCTATAGAGCACATCGAACCCGGTTTTCAAACCAAGCGGCTTTGTTCGACAGCGGCGGCGATGAAACTCGCGAACAAGGGGTGCGGTTCAAAGGGACGCGACTTCAGTTCCGGGTGAAACTGCACGCCTATGAACCAGGGATGGTCGCGCCTTTCCACGATTTCGGGCAGCACCCCGTCGGGGCTCATGCCGGAAAAAATGAGGCCGGCGTCCTCAAGCTTTTCCCGGTATTTGGTGTTCACCTCGTAGCGGTGGCGGTGCCGCTCCGAAATCTCGGTTTCGCCGTAGATCGCCGCAACTTTGCTTTCAGGCTCCAGCGCCGCCCTGTAGGCCCCCAGCCGCATGGTGCCGCCCATGTCGCCGTTGGCTTGACGTTTTTCCAGTTCGTTGCCCTTCAACCATTCGGTCATCAGGCCGACGATGGGATGCTTGGCGGCGCCAAACTCGGTTGAGCTTGCGCCCTTGAGGCCCGCTTGATTGCGGGCCGCTTCGATACAAGCCATCTGCATGCCAAAGCAGATGCCGAAATACGGGGTGTTGTGCTCGCGCGCAAAAGTCACCGCCGCGATCTTCCCCTCAGAGCCGCGTTCGCCGAAGCCACCGGGCACGAGCACGCCATGCACGCCGTGGAGATCTTCCACCCAGCCCTCGCCGCGCTCCTCGAACTTCTCGCTCTCGATCCAACGTATATCGACCTTTACGTTGTTGGCGACGCCGCCGTGATGCAGCGCTTCAATCAGCGACTTATAGGCGTCCTTCAGTTCAGTGTATTTTCCAACGACCGCGATAGTGACCTGTCCGTCCGGCGCCTTGAGGCGCTGGACGATTGTTTCCCATTTGGCGAGATCGGGCTGAGGCGCGACCGTAACGCCGAAGTGCTTCAGCAGCTCGGTATCGAGCCCAGCCGCGTGATAGGCGATCGGCGCCTCGTAGATTGTCGCAAGATCGCGGGCTTCGATGACGGCCGCTTCGCGCACATTGCAGAAGAGCGCGATCTTCTTCTTCTCGTCCTCCGGGATTGGACGGTCGCAGCGGCATAGCAGGATGTTTGGCTGGATGCCGATCGACCGCAGCTCCTTCACCGAATGCTGCGTCGGTTTGGTCTTCATCTCGCCGGCAGAGGGGATGTAAGGCAGCAGCGTCAGGTGCACGAACGCGGCTTGGCCCGGGTCGAGTTCCTGACCCAGCTGACGGATGGCTTCGAAGAACGGCAAGCCCTCAATGTCGCCGACCGTGCCGCCGATCTCGCACAGCACGAAATCCGCCTCGCCGTGATCGGATAGGATGAACTCCTTGATCGCGTTGGTGACGTGAGGGATCACCTGGACGGTGGCGCCCAGATAGTCGCCGCGCCGTTCCTTGGCGATGATCTCCTGATAGATGCGCCCGGTCGTGATGTTGTCGGCCTGCGTGGCGGAAACGCCTGTGAAGCGCTCGTAATGGCCCAGGTCGAGGTCCGTCTCCGCGCCATCATCTGTGACGAACACCTCACCATGCTGGTATGGGCTCATCGTGCCCGGATCGACATTCAGGTAGGGGTCAAGCTTACGGAGACGGACGCGGTACCCGCGCGCCTGCAACAGCGCGCCGAGGGCGGCGGAGGCGATGCCCT
>JAWKUY010000018.1:0-46660 GCA_041398345.1 Hyphomonadaceae bacterium
GTTCGATTGGAGTTGGAGCGCCCAGGCGGCTCATTGGCAAAAGGCGCCATCTGCCGCTCGAACTCGCAATTCGCGCCGAGGCATCGATGACGGGGACTTGTGCGCGCGTCGCGCTCGACCTCGGCCAGCGCCGGAGCAGATCGCTCCGCCGTTTCTACCGTTCGCCAAACACTTCGTCATAGCGACAGGGCATATTGCGCCAATCGGCTAGCGCCGCCTCGGCGGCGGAGCGTTCCTGTTCGGTGAGATCGGCGCCTGTCGCCGCTGCGCGCTCGGCGGAGCGCTCGTGACCATGTGTGGCGGCGAGCTGAAACCAGACGTGAGACTTCACAGCATCACGTTGCGCGGAGACGGCGCGAACGATCTGCTGGCCTGGCGTCGGCGTCCGCGCGATCTCGCCTGCGTAAATGCGGCCAAGCTCGAACTGGGCAGGCCCATAATCCTGATGAGCCGAACGGCAGAGCCATTCAGTCGCCGTCTGGGTCGAGAACCCCGGGCCCATACAACAATATAGCACGCCGAGCCGATACTGCGCGTCCGGGTCGCCGCGTTCCGCAGCCGGCTCGAAATCACCACGCTGGGAAGCCCGCACGGCGTAGGTCGCGCCGCTTACGCTCGCCCCCACACATCCCGAAATCAGCAGTGCTGCGGCGATCGCTCCAGCACAGTTCCACCCACTTCGCATTTGCCTTCCTCAGCGCGGTCAGCCGGCCCCGCTTATACGTCCGGCCTTGGCGCAAAGGGCTTGTGCGTGCACCGGTTGCGTGCTTCGCTGCACCAAGTGGATTTCGTGCGGCCTGGGGAACGCCTCGTGATGCGCGAACAGGAGCGCCTACGTTTCTGGTCCCACCATGTGCTGACCTCAGCGGTGGCTGTGTTGGTGCTCACGATATCTCGGTTGGTCGGCTATTGGGCCGAACAGGCTGACGTCTCAAATCTGCTGTTGCATTCCGTCATTTTGGTCGTGGTGGCCCATCCCATTCAGACGGCGGGCGGGTACCTTTCCATGCGCTTTGCGCCAGCGCAGATGCCTCTTTATGTTCGGGCAATCATGGGCTGCGTGGCCGCCAGCCCGGTGGTGGCCCTGATCACGCCTCAAGTCAGCTGGGCGTTGAATGCGGGCCCCGCCGCTGTTCTGGCGGCGACGACCTATGAAGACCTCATCGCGGTCATGAAACAGCGCTACGTCTATGTCGTTGCTGGGTTCGGCATGCTCGGCACGGCGTTCTGGATGATCGGCAATTACAGCTGGTGGCGGGAGGAAATCGCCAGGAGAACGGTGTTGGAGGGGGCGGCGCCGGTTGAGCCGGAGCAGGGCGGCGAAGCTGCGACCCCGCTATTCCTGAAGCGATTGCCGCCGGAGAAACGCGGGGAACTCTGGGCGCTCTCCTCCGAGCTGCATTACGTGCGCGTCTACACGTCCAAAGGCAACGACCTGGTGATGATGCGCCTGTCGGACGCCATAGATTTGTGCGCCGCCTTGGAGGGGCTGCAAATCCATCGCTCCCATTGGGTGGCGAGGGACGGAATCGAGTCGATCGAGGGCAAAAACGGGCATTTGAGAGTCCGGCTCAAGAATGGGAACGAACTGCCCGTGTCGCGCAGCCGAAATCTTGTGGTGCGCAAAGAATTTCCCAACCTGATAGGCAGTTAGCGATCGGCCGCAACTCGTGCAGCATGAATTGTGGGTGTGCGTCACGGACGGCGTTTCGTGCGCTCGTGTGTGCGAACAGTGCAATCTGCGGAGTGTCGCGCGCGCGTGGACCGTAGGATGTCCTCCAATCTTGGGGGCGCTACATGGCCGCGAAATCCGGGCGCATCGCGACGGTTGTTTTCTCTCTGCTCCTGGCGATGTTCGCCTGCGCGATCCCGGCAGGGGCGGCCGCGCAAGATCAGCAGCGACGGCCAAACTTCCTGGTCATCGTCGCCGACGATCTGGGCTTCTCCGATGTCGGCGCCTATGGGGGAGAGATCCGCACGCCGAATATTGACCGGCTGGCGCGCCAGGGCCTGCGCTTCGTCAACTACTACGTCGGGCCCAGCTGCTCGCCGACCCGCTCAATGCTGATGACCGGCCTCGACAATCATGTCGTCGGCATGGGCAACATGTATGAGCGCACTGCGCCCAACCAGCTTGAGCAACCCGGCTACGAGGGCGTTCTGCGCACCGACTTCCGCACTATCGCCGACGCTCTGCGCGCTGGCGGTTATCACACCTACATGGCCGGCAAATGGCACCTCGGGAAGGACCCCGAGCATGTCCCGGCGGCGCGCGGCTTCGAACGCAGTTTCTCCATCCTTCCCGGAGGCGGCAGCCACTTCAGCATGACCGGCATTAGCGGCGATGAGGAGGTCACTCAGTTCAACGCGGACGGCGAGTATCTGAGCCGCCTGCCGCGCAACTACTATTCGACCCGGACTTTCACCGATCAGATCATCGACTACATCGAGTCCAATCGCGGCGATGGGCAGCCGTTCTTCGCTTATCTCGCGCACCAGGCTGTGCATGATCCGATCCAAGTGCCGCGCAACTGGGTGCGTCGTTATTTCGGCGCCTATGACGACGGCTGGGACGCAATCCGCGAACGCCGCCTGGCGCGCCAGATCGAGATGGGAATCATGCCGCCCGGGACGCGGCTGTCGCCGCGCATCTGGTTTGTTCCGCAATGGGATGATCTTACTGGCATCGCCCAGGCGCAATCGTCGCGGCGCATGGAGGTGTACGCGGCGATGGTCGAGTATATGGACATGCAGATTGGCCGGCTGCTCGATTACCTCGAGAACACCGGTCTCGCCGAGAACACCATTATCATTTTCATGTCGGACAACGGCGCCAATCCCGTCGATCCGCTGCAGAGCGCCCGCCGCGGCGCCGGCGCTCTTCTGGACTCGAACTTTTACGCCACCAACTATCAGACCGATTTTGGTTCGATGGGCTATCCGGACAGCTTCACGGCCGTCGGCACGCCTTGGGCGCAGGTCTCGTCAACGCCGCTGAACGGCTACAAGCTGACGACCTTCGAGGGCGGCCTGCGCTCGCCGCTGATCGTCTGGCGTCGCCATCAAGCGGCCGCGGGCAGCATCAACAACGCCGACATTCTGCACGTCAGCGACATAGCGCCGACGCTGCTGGATTGGGCGGGACTCTCTCCGGAGGAATTCAATCCTCCGCGTGAGCCAAATATGCAGCGCGGCCGCTCTGTACGCGCGGTCCTGGATAATCCTTCCGCGAGCGGGCGCTTCACTGCAGCGCGCGGCACGGAAATGTTTGGCGGCCGTGCTTATCGCGATGGCCCGTGGAAGATCACCTGGATGCACGAGCCTTATGGTTCCGGTGAATGGCAATTGTTCAATTTGGACGAGGATCCGGGCGAAACCACCGACCTATCTCAATCTATGCCGGAACGGCGCACTGCAATGATCGCGGCGTGGGAGGCCTATGCTGCGGCCAACAATGTCATCCTGCCCGACCGCACCATTTATGATGGCGCGGTTCGCAGTGTGCCGCCCCGTCCGCCGGTGGATGCGCCCGATTGGCCGCGCGGCGCGGAGCCCAATTTCGGAACCCATGAGGACGCCGGCGATCGCGGCGACTGATTGCGCCCAGGAGAACGCACAATGAAACGCACGCTAGCCATGGTCGGCGCCGCAGCGGCCGCGCTCGTGATCGCCGCTCCGCCCGCATATGCCGAGCTCGACGGCGCTCGCATCTATTGGCCATTGCCAAAGAACACGAACATCGTGGGCGGCTTCTACGTCAATGGCGAGGCCAACGCTTCGTTCAGCAATTTCACCAACATCACCCCCAACGTAGACATCAGCAGCGATGTCTACATGCTTACCTACACCCGCATTCAACCTCTGTTTGGCCGTTCCATCATGTGGACCGGCATTCTGCCGGCGGCCACGATAAACACCGGTTCGGTTCTGCCGCTGCCCACCGACGACACGTTCGTCAACGGCTTCGGCGACATAACTCTTGGCGGAACTGTCAATCTCTTTGGCGCACCGGAAATGATGGCCTATGAGTGGCTGCGGAGCGACGTCGGTTTCGTCATGTGGGCCGGCGCGAATGTCACCGCGCCGACCGGCGCTTACGACAGCGACCAGACGCTCAATGTCGGATCGAACCAATGGAAAGTACGGCTATCGCTTCCAATGGTGCAAAGCTTTGGCCGCTGGCGCGCCGGCGAGCGGACAACGCTCGAAGTCATGCCAGCGGTGACGCTCTTCGGCGATAACGATGACGCGCCCGGCGGCGGCAGCATTGAGCAGGACCCGATGTACTCGGTGGAAGCGCATATCACGCGCGACATGACGCGCGACGCCTACATCTCGCTCGACTACACGTGGCTGTCCGGCGGCGAGGAGACTTTGTTCAATTCCGCCGGCTCGTTTGTTAGCGAAACCGATGGCGTCGACGCACAATTGCTGGGTGTGACGCTGGGCTTTCAGATCAACGACAACATGTCGCTGCAACTCACGCACATGCAGACGCTGGATGAAGGCGACACCGGTTTTTCGCTGGAAGGCTCCGTGACCAAGGTGCGGGTGTCCTGGGCCTGGCATGACGTCCTCCAGCGCGTGCAGGATTTCCGTGAATAGACGCTGCTCGGGACGATGAAGGCGTTGGGTTCGTGGCGGCGCCGCTCCCGCCGCCCCGACCGATCTGGCAAAAGGCAGCAAATTGCTCTTTTCCTGGCAGATTGGGTAATGTGTCCCAGCATGGGAGCAAAATAGGGTAATTGAACCCCCCATACGGTCTGTTGTTGCCAGAATGACGCGCGCGAGTATTTTGCGCCGCCATAACAGCCGGGCAGCGCCATCGGGGCCCCGGCAAATCGCCACTGGGAGCGAAGCGTCTGACCATGAAAACATCACGCCGCCGGGTCGTGCTCGCGCTCGGCTCATCAATGCTTGTCCCGCTGCTGAGCGGGGAGGCTTCCGCACAATCTGCAAGCCGCGCCGACCGCGCTTTCGCCGATCTCTCGCGCCGCTGGCTCAACCGCTCGATGCGGTTCACGCCGATCGCGGCGACCGCGCTCGGCGACCACCGGTATGACCGGCGCATCGACGATGTGAGCGCGGCCGGGCGCAATGCGGGCCTCGCGTTCGCGCGTGACACGCTGCGGCGTCTGGAGGCGATCGACGCCGCCGCTCTCTCGCGCGCCAATCAGGTGGACGCAGCCATGCTTGCGAACGCACTGCGGGCGCAGATTTGGCAAACCGAGACCTGGCAGACCTGGGCCTGGAACCCGATCGGCTATCAGGCGCTGGCGGGCGGGGCGCTCTACGGCCTGATGTCGCGCGAGTTTGCGCCGGTGGGCGAACGCCTGGATGCGGCCACCGCGCGGCTCGAACAATTGCCCGGCATGCTCGCCAAGACGCGCGCGGAGCTGCAGCCTTCGCGCGTGCCGGCGCCGTACGCTGAAACCTACGCGGCGCAGAATCCAGGGCTGAAGTCCCTGATCACAGAAATGATCGACCCGCATAAGGACGTCCTGAGCGGGGCCAAGCGGGCGCGTCTCGATCAGGCGATCGAGCGCTTCAACGCCGCGGTCGATGAGCACCAGGCCTGGATCACGGAAACGCTGGTCCCCGCCGCGCAGGCCGATTTCCGCGCCGGCGCGGAAATCTTCGACACTCAGCTCGGCTTCACCGTCCAATCGGACCTCTCCCGCGCGGAGATCCGCCGCCGCGCGGATGCTGCTGTGGTGAGCGTGCGTGCGCAAATGTACAATGTTTCGCGCCAGGCTTTGGCGGGCCGGGCGGATGCGCCGCCGGCGCCCGACGAACCGTCTTTCGAGCAGCAGCAAGCGGTGATCCGCGCCGCGCTCGACCTTGCCGCCGCGCAGCGGCCGCTACGTGAAAATCTGGTGGCGGACGCAACCGCCGGCGTGGAGGAGGCGCGCGCCTTCTTGCGGGAGAAGGACGTCATAACGCTCCCTGAGGAAGCGGTGCGTGTGATCCTGTTGCCGGAATTCCAGCGCGGCGTCGCGGTCGCGTATTGCGACGCGCCGGGCCCGCTCGAGCGCAATCTGGAGACTTATTACACGATTTCGCCGGTGCCAGACGATTGGACCGATGAGCAGGCGGCCTCGTTCCTGCGCGAGTACAATAGCCGCGCCATCATCGATGTCGGCGTGCACGAGGCGATGCCGGGCCACTACGTGCAGCTTTGGCACTCCAACAGCTATCCCTCTTTGCTGCGCGCGGTGCTGGGCTCGGGATGCTTTACCGAAGGCTGGGCGTGCTACGCCGAGCAGATGATGGTGGAGGAAGGCTTCCGGGCGGACGATCCGCTTTACCGGCTGAGCCAGTTGAAGGTGCAGTTGCGCACAATCACCAATGCCATCATCGATCAGGCCATCCATGTCGATGGCATGACGCGCGACGAGATGATGCAATTGCTGACCCAGACCGCCTTCCAGGAAGAGCGCGAAGCCGCCGGCAAGTGGCGCCGGGCCCAGCTCTCGGTCACGCAGCTATCGACCTATTTCGTCGGTCTGCAGGAGCACCTTGAAACGCGCGCCGCCGCGCAAGCCCAGCAGGGCGGGGCGTTCAACTTGAAGAGCTATCATGACGGCGTGCTTTCCTTCGGCTCGCCGCCGGTGCGCTTTGCCCGTCAACTGCTGTTGGATGAACCGATCCAATGATGAACTATAAGACGCACCCCTCGTTTGACGGGCATGAAGATGTCGTCTTCGTAGGAGGCGAAGCGGAAGGCTTCGCCGGCGTTATCGCCATCCACTCAACCGCCCTCGGCCCCGCCGCGGGCGGTTGCCGCATCTGGAGTTACGGCGATGATCGCGATGCGCTCAACGATGCGCTCAGGCTGTCGCGCGGCATGACGTACAAGAACGCTATGGCCGACCTGCCGTTCGGCGGCGGCAAAGCGGTGATTTACCGGTTGAGCGGCGATCGCTCTGCGGCGTTTGAGAAATTCGGCGATGCGGTGGAGGCGCTCGGCGGCCGCTACATCACAGCCGAAGATGTCGGCGCCACCGTCGCCGACATGCGCACAATCGCGCGGCGCACATCGTATGTTGCGGGCCTGCCGCGGGAAGCGGGGCACGCGGGGGGCGACCCATCCCCCTGGACGGCGCTTGGCGTCTTCCTTTCGATCAAGGCGCTGCTCGGCGGGTCGGTGGCGGGCCGCACGGTTGCGGTGCAGGGGGTCGGCGCTGTCGGCTTTGGGCTGTGCAAGCTGCTGGCGGGCGAAGGCGCAAAGCTGGTCATCAGCGATGTGAACAAAACCAATCTTGCGCGCGCCGAGCCGCTTGGCGCAGAGATCGCTCCGGTGGACCAGATCCACGCCATAAGCGCGGATCTGTTCGCGCCCTGCGCGCTAGGGGCCGGCCTCAACGCCGAGACCATAGCCGAACTGGGCGCACCTATCGTTTGCGGCGCCGCCAACAATCAGCTCGCGACAGAGGAAGATGGCGCCCGCCTTCTGGCGCGCGGCGTCACCTATGCGCCCGACTACGTCGTCAATGCCGGAGGCATCATCAACGTGTCGGCCGAGTATCTGGGTGAGACGGAGACCGCCGTCGAAGCGCGCGTGCGCGCCATCGCGCCCCGCTTGCTTGCGGTGTTGGAAGCCGCCAAGCGCCAGGGGATCACGCCGCACCAGGCTGCTGACCGCATCGTGCGTGAGCGCATTGCCGCTGCAAGAAAGCATTGAGAGAGCTGGGGTCCACATGAGCAGCCGCAAGTCGAATGCGCTCGATCTGCACGTTCCGGCGCCGCGCGCGCGTCCGGGCGACAAACCGGATTTTTCGGGCTGGACATTTCCGGAGCCCGGCGACACGCCGCGCCCGGATGTCGACGCCGGCGCCGCTGAATTGCGCGACTACGCCTATGGGCTCATTCGCGTGCTCGATATGGAGGGCAATGCGCTCGGTCCTTGGACGCCGCACATTTCGCCGGACGCGCTGCGCCGCGGCCTCAAGCATATGCTTCTGACGCGCGCTTTCGACGATCGCATGTATCGCGCCCAGCGCCAGGGCAAGACCAGCTTCTACATGCAAAGCTTTGGCGAAGAAGCCATCTCGGTGGCGCAGGCGATGGCGTTGAACGCCGACGACATGTGCTTTCCGTCCTACCGCCAGCAGGGCATTCTCATCGCGCGCGAATATCCGCTCATCGACATGATGTGCCAGATTTATTCGAACAAGCGCGATCCGATGAAGGGGCGGCAATTGCCGGTGATGTATTCGTCGAAGAAGGATGGCTTCTTCACGATCTCCGGAAATCTCGCCACGCAAGTTCCCCAAGCCGTCGGCTGGGCTATGGCGTCGGCTTATTCCGGCGACATGCGCATTGCCGCCGCGTGGCTGGGCGAGGGCTCCACCGCTGAAGGCGATTTTCACGCGGCCATGACGTTCGCCAACGTCTACAAGGCGCCCGTCATCATCAATGTCGTCAATAATCAGTGGGCGATCTCGTCCTTCCAGGGCATTGCCGGGGGCGAGAACACAACCTTCGCCGCGCGCGGCGTCGGCTATGGCATGGCCCCGATGCGTGTGGATGGAAACGATTTCCTCGCTGTGTACGCAGTGACGCAATGGGCCGCGGAGCGTGCGCGCGCCAATCTCGGGCCGACATTGATCGAACACTTCACCTATCGCGGCGGGCCGCATTCAACGTCTGACGACCCTTCGCGCTATCGCCCGGCCGATGAGGGCCGCGCCTGGCCTCTTGGCGATCCCATTGACCGTCTGCGCGATCACCTCGTCTCGCTCGGCGAGTGGTCCGAGGAGCAGCACCGCCAAGCCCAGGAAGAAGCGGTTGAGACCGTGCGCGCGGCGGGGCGCGAGGCGGAAAAGATCGGCGTTCTGGGCGCGGAAGCGGCGCATGAACGGGCGTCGATGTTCGAGGATGTCTACCGGGACGTGCCGTGGCACCTGCGCCAGCAACGCGAAGAGCTGGGGAGCTGAGCCGATGGCTGCGATGACCATGATCCAGGCGCTCAACTCGGCGCTCGACACCATGATGGGCCGCGATCCCAATGTGCTGACTTTCGGCGAGGATGTCGGCTATTTCGGCGGCGTGTTCAAAGTCACCGAACACCTGCAGCAAAAATACGGCGCCAGGCGCTGCTTCGATGCGCCAATCAACGAGTGCGGCATCGCCGGCACGGCGGTTGGCATGGCGGTTTACGGTTTGCGGCCGGTGATCGAGATTCAATTCGCCGACTATATGTACCCGGCCTACGATCAGCTGGTCAGCGAGGCGGCTCGCATCCGCTATCGTTCGGCCAACGATTTTACAGTGCCGCTCACCGTGCGGATGCCCTATGGCGGGGGCATCTATGGCGGCCAGACCCACAGCCAAAGTCCGGAAGCGCTCTTCACGCACGTCGCCGGCTTGAAAACAGTGATCCCATCGACGCCCTATGACGCCAAGGGTTTGCTGATCAGCGCAATCGAAGACGACGATCCAGTGATCTTCCTGGAGCCGAAGCGCGTCTATAACGGGCCGTTCGACGGGCGCCGCGATCGCCCGGTGCAGCCGTGGTCGAAGCATCCCGCTTCCGAGGTCCCCGAAGGCTATTATAGCATCCCCTTGGGAAAGGCGGCCGTGGTGCGCGAGGGCGCTGATCTGACCATTCTTTGCTACGGCACAATGGTGCACGTCGCGCTGGCGGCTGCGGAGGATTCGGGCATCGACGCCGAGGTGATCGATCTGCGCACCTTGTTGCCGGTGGACATCGAAACCATCGCGGCTTCCGTCAGCAAGACAGGGCGCTGCGTCATCGTCCACGAAGCGACGCGCACGTCCGGCTACGGCGCGGAATTGTCGGCGCTGGTGCAGGAGCATTGCTTCTATCAGCTCGAGGCGCCCATTGAGCGCGTGACCGGCTACGATACGCCGTATCCTCACGCTCTCGAATGGGAGTATTTTCCAACTCCGCCGCGTGTCATCAAAGCGATGCGCCGCGTTATGGAGGCCTGACGTGGGCCAATATGTTTTCAAACTGCCGGACGTCGGCGAAGGCACCGCGGAAGCGGAAATCGTCGCCTGGCACGTGCGCGTCGGGGACATCGTGAAGGAAGACGCCCCGCTCGTCGATGTGATGACCGACAAGGCCACCGTGGAAATGACGGCCCCGGTCGGCGGCAAAATCATTTCCATTCATGGCGAGCCCGGCGATATGGCGCCCGTTGGCGGACCCATCGCGGTGTTCGAGACCGAGGCCGAGGGCGAAGCGCTCGCACCGGTCAAGCAGGAGGCGCAGCCGCCGAGAGCGGAGAGTGCGCCCCCGCCAGCAGCTGCGCCCGAGCCTAAGCCGCGCATCAAGGTGCCTGCCGGCGCCATGCCGCCGGGCGCTGCGCCGAAGCCGGCGCCGGCCCAAGCGGTGGCGCGGCCCGAGCCGCGTGAACCGGCGGTGAAGGAGTGGAGCCAGGCGCAAGCCTCGCCCGCCGTGCGTGCGCGCGCACAAAAACTTGGCCTCGATCTCGGTCAGGTTCGCGGCACCGGCCCCGATGGGCGCATTACGCATGAGGATCTCGACGCGGTTCTCGTCCCCGCCGTCGGCTCGCGCCGTGGCGGCGCGGTGGCTGAGAAGAACGGCATCGAGCCGGTGAAGGTGATCGGCCTGCGCCGCAAGATCGCGGAGAAGATGCAGGACGCCAAACGCCGCATCCCGCATTTCGCCTATGTCGAAGAAGCGGACCTGACGGAACTGGAGGAACTGCGCGCTCATCTCAACGCCACCAAGCGCACCGATCAGCCGAAGCTGACGCTGCTGCCGTTCCTGATGCGCGCTCTGGTGCTATCGCTGCCGGATTTTCCGCAGATCAATGCTCGTTTTGATGACGAGCAGGGCGTCGTCTATCGCCACGAGAATGTCGATATCGGCATCGCGACGCAAACCGAGAATGGGCTGATCGTGCCCGTGGTGCGCCACGCCGAGGCGCGCGACGTTTGGGATTGCGCCGCCGAGGTGTCGCGCCTGGCGGCCGCCGTGCGCGCCAACACTGCAACGAAGGATGAGCTTTCCGGCTCCACAATCACGATCACATCGCTCGGCGCGCTCGGCGGCATCGTCACGACGCCGGTAATCAACCACCCCGAGGTCGCGATCATCGGCGTCAACAAGCTGGTTGAGCGCCCGGTTGTGAAAAACGGCGCGATCGTGGTGCGCAAGATGATGAACCTCTCATCTTCATTCGATCACCGCGTCGTCGATGGCTATGACGCCGCCGCTTTCATTCAGCGGGTCAAGGGCATGCTGGAGCACCCTGCGGCGCTGTTTATCGAGCGCTGAGGCGGCGGCCGGGCGCGCCGGAGGCGGCGCATTCCCCTTCCGTTCGCCTCAACTCCCCAAACAGCGCCCGAGGTCATCTTCCCGCCGCGCTTGTGAGCGCCTATGGAGGGGAGGGACAAGCAAGGCTGGCGCGGGTTGCGCCGCGAGCCAGGGGTGCGCTTTATGGCGGATATCTTCATTTCCTACGCCAGCGAGGATCGCAATCGCGTGCGGCCGCTCGCGGAGGCGTTGATCTCACGTGGTTTCAACGTCTGGTGGGATCGCTCGCTTGCCGCCGGGCAGGACTACACCGCGATCATCGAGCGCGAATTGAAGAACGCCAAGGCGGTGATCGTGCTGTGGACGCAGAGTTCATCGGCCTCGACGTTTGTGCGCGACGAGGCCGGGCGCGCCCGCGACGAAGGCCGGCTGGTTCCCGTCATGCTCGACCGCGTGGAGATCCCGCTCGGTTTCGGCGCCTTCCAGGCCGAGGATTTCACGCGCTGGAACGGCGGCGCCAACGCGCCGCAGATGCAATTGCTGGAAGAAGTTCTGAAGGCGAAGCTGCAGGGCCGCGAGGTGGATGGCAGCGAGATCGAGCGCCGCCGCCGCCGCCTGGGCGCGCGCATCCGCCTCGTCTCGGTGCTGACGGTTATTGCGCTGATCATCGGCATCGCTGCCGGCGGCACCTACATCTTCCGTCCGCCGCCGCCGCAAACGGATTTGCGCGCCGAGTTGTTGCGTCTGCTCGCCGAAGGCCAGCTGACGCCCGAACAGGCCATCCAGCTCGCGCAAATTCTGGAATCCGGCGCGTTGGGCGAAACCCAGTCGGCCTCGCTTGAGCAGCCCTCAGGGGCCGCCGCGCCTTCGGCGCCGGGCGCGCCGATGACCGACGACGGCGTGCGATCCATGAGCGCCGAGGAAGCGCCGGCCGCGCTGGCGAGCGTATCGGAGGCGGAGTTCGACGCCGCCGCGCGCGAAACCTATCGCAGCGCCTTTGCCGCGCTCACTCAGCATCCGGATGCGCAAGTGCGCCTCGCCACCGTGCAGATGACGCAGGAAAACTCGCGCGACGCGGCGATGCAGACGCTTTGGGCGTACGCGCAAAGCCATCCCGATGATCCAATGCGCGATGACATCTATCTGCTCTGCGGTTCGGTCGGGGAAGCCAACGGCAATCCGCTGGGCCAGGATGCGCTCGAAGCGGCGACAAGTCTCTCCCCCAGCAACCCTGAGGTATGGCGCATGCTTTCGCGCTCATATCAGCGCGTCAACCGGGCGAACGAAGCGCAGGCGGCGAACGAAGTGTCGGAAGCCGTCGAGGCGCAAGGCGAAGGCCGCACGGAAGAAGCCGAGCAACGTCTGCAATCGGCGTTGCCGAGCCTGACCGCGCCGGAACTGCGCGCGCCGGTGGCCTCCGAGCTTGGCCGCATCGCCGAGCAGCGCGGTGATTTTACCTCGGCCAGCGCCCGTTTCTCGCAAGCCTATACGGCGCGGGAGCAGGTCGCCCAGCAATCGCCGGATGCGGCCGCTGCGCAGGAGATCGATACCGACGCCCAGCAATTGGTGCGTGCTCTCGACCGGTCGGGGCGTACGCGTGAGGCGTGCGAGCGGCTGCGCCAGGCGCAGGAGCAGCATGATGTCGCCGCGCCCGATCAGGAATTGCTGGATCGCTGCCGCACGCTCTATCGCACGCAGCTTCGTCCGGAAGTGCGCCTGTCTCCGCGCCTGAGCACGGTCCAGCGGACGCCTGTTCAGCGCACTGCGCCGGAACAGAGCGTTGCGCCCGCGCCCTAGAGCGGTTTGAGGAAGAGCACTTTCGCTGCGCCGTAGGTGCGTTCGTCGAGCAGTGCAAAGCCGGGCGTGGCCGGATTTTCGTCGGCCCCGGTTTCGAACACAATGAGCGCGTCTGCGCTGATCCAGCCGCCATCGCGCAACTTGCCGAGGGCGCGTTCGCCAAGGCCCTTTCCGTAGGGCGGGTCCATGAACACAAGGCCGAACGGTTCGCCGAGGCCCGCGGGCTTGGCGCCCAGATCTGTGGCGTCGCGGCGGTGAATGCGTGTTGAGCCGAACAGCCCAAGCGCTTCGATGTTGTCGCGTATGGCGCCGCGCGCGGCCGCCTCTGTTTCAACGAAGAGGGCGAATGCGGCGCCCCGCGACATCGCCTCCAGGCCGAGTGCGCCCGCGCCGGCGAAAAGATCGAGCACGCGCACGCCCGCCAGACCGGGCGACCACTCCGCATGCGCCAGCACGTTGAACACCGCTTCGCGCGCGCGGTCGCTTGTGGGGCGTGTGCCGCCGCCCGGCGGCGCGGCGATGGCTCTGCCCTTAAATTGACCCCCGATAATGCGCATGGGCGTGCTCATGGCGCGCCGGCCCAGCGTATGCAACTGCCGCATGCGGGAGGATGGGGCCTGCGCCATATCAGCCCCCGGCCCGGGGCGCGGCTTGACCCGGCGGCGCTGCATCGACACAACACCGCGCCTGAAGCGGAGGCCACGTGGAATCGCTCATCGCCGAAGTCGGCTCGCTGCTGGCGGTTGTTCTTATCGACTTGGCGCTTTCCGCCGATAACGCCGTCGCCGTCGGTCTCGCGGCGGCGTCGCTGCCGGAATCCCAGCGCCGCCAGGCTGTGCTATGGGGCGTGCTGCTGGCGTTGGCGCTGCGCATTCTGTTCGGGCTGGTCACCGTGCAGCTGTTGCATATTCCCGGGCTGTTGCTCGCGGGCGGGCTGCTGCTTTTCTGGATCGCCTGGCGCATGTGGCGCGATCTCGCCGCCCACGCCCAAGCCGTCGATGAGGCCGCCGGCGCGGCGACGCTGACCGGTGGTCCAGCCAAGCAGCCGTCGTTCGCCCACGCCTTGATGTCGATCGTGATCGCCAATATCGCGCTGTCGCTGGACAACGTGCTGGCGGTCGCGGGCATCGCCCGCAACGCGCCCGCGATCATGGCGTTCGGACTTATCCTCTCTGTGTTGCTGATGGGCGTGGCCGCGGCCTGGATCGCCAGCCTGATCGACAAGCACCGCTGGATCGGCCACGTCGGCATCGCCGCGATTGTGCTGGCGGGCGTGACGATGGCGTGGGACGATCTCAGCGTGCTGTTGCCTGCCTATGTCGCGCCGCCGCCGGTTTGGCTTGGTGGCCACGCTGCCGTTCCCTGAGGTCGCCCACTTGCCCGAAATCCCTGTCGCGGACATTACAGCCTTCGTACAGGTCGTTCTGATCGATCTGGCCCTTGCCGGTGATAATGCCGTGGCTGTTGGCCTTGCGGCGGCGGCGCTGCCGGCCGCGCAGCGGCGTCAGGCGATCGTTTGGGGCGTTGTCGGAGCGCTGGTGCTGCGCAGCGCGTTCGCGCTCGTCACTGTGCAGCTGTTGGCGATCAAAGGCATTCTGCTGGCTGGCGGCCTGCTGCTGCTTTGGGTGGCCTGGCGCATGTGGCGTGAACTTGGCGCGCACGAGGCCGCCGACGCTGCAAACACGCCCCCACCGCAAACGACGTTCATGCGGGCGCTGTTCACCATCATCGTCGCCGACGTCTCCATGTCGCTCGACAATGTGCTCGCCGTCGCCGGGGTCTCGCGCCACAACCCCGCGATCATGACCTTCGGCCTGGTGCTCTCGGTGGTGCTGATGGCGATGGCGGCCAATGTCATCGCCAAGATCATCAACCGCCATCGCTGGGTGGCCTGGCTCGGCGTCGGAATTATCGTTCTGGCGGGCGTTCAGATGATCTGGGAGGATTTGCACGATCTGTTCCCAGGCCGCGTGCCCGGCATGCCGGAAATGTTTTCAGATGGCGCCGCGCCCGCGCACTAATCAGGGCGTCTTTGGGCCAGCTGTTCCCTGAGCACCCTGCCCGGCACTTCTTCAACAGCGCCTGGCGGCAGCGTTCCAAGCTGGAAGGGGCCATAGGCCACGCGGATCAGGCGGTTCACCTTCAGTCCCAGCGCGTCGAGCACGCGGCGCACTTCACGGTTCTTGCCTTCGCTGAGCGTTAGCGTGATCCAGGCGTTCGAGCCGGCGCCGCGCTCAAGCTTGGCTTCGATCGGTCCGTAGTGCACGCCTTCGACGGTGACGCCGTCCTTCAGTTGATCAAGGTCCTCCTGGGTCACG
Source organism: Hyphomonadaceae bacterium (assembly GCA_041398345.1). Lineage (GTDB taxonomy): Bacteria > Pseudomonadota > Alphaproteobacteria > Caulobacterales > Aquidulcibacteraceae > Vitreimonas. The sequence goes on from JAWKUY010000018.1 coordinate 15,367, forward strand.
CGCCCGAATGCGCGCGCCCGATAGCGTCTTCGCCAGCCATTGGCGGGCAGCTCCAGTTTGCGCGCCAACTCGCCGTCATTGGTGAGCAGGAGCAACCCTTCCGATGTGAGGTCGAGCCGCCCCACGGAAATGACGCGCGGCATATCGCCGGGCAAGTGCTGAAACACGGTTGGCCGCCCGCCGGGGTCGCGGTGCGTAGTCACCAGGCCCGACGGCTTGTGATAACGCCACAGCCGCGTCGCCTCGGGTGCGCCAATCGGGCGCCCATCCACCAGCACTTTGTCGGCGCCTGTCACTTTCACCGCCGGCGTGTCGAGCACGGCGCCGTTGAGCTTGACCCGGCCCTCGGCAATCAGCCGTTCGGCGTCGCGACGCGAACATACGCCCGCGCGCGCGAGAAACTTGGCGATGCGCTCGCCTTCCGGGCTAGAAGGGGGAAGAGGGGAAGGAGCCATGTTCGCGGTGATCTATCGCTGGCAAGTCGTACCAGGGCTTGAGGCGCAATTCGAGGAGGGTTGGCGGCGCGGCACCCAACGGATCGCCAAGGAGTTCGGCGGCTGGGGTTCGCGCCTGCACGCGGCGGGCGGCGGCGTCTACATCGCTTACGCCCAATGGCCCGATGAAGCGACATGGAAGCGGGCTTTGGAAGCCCGCATGCATCATTCCGATGACGAGGCGCGGCGCATGTATCGGCAAGCCATCGTGCCCGGCACTTTTGAGACGCTCTACGCCATGCCCGTCGCCGCCGATCTGCTGGAGTCGCGTCGCGCATGAGCGATGAAACGCACATGGCGCGGGCGCTGGCGCTGGCGCAGGAGGCTGGCGAAGCCGGTGAAGCGCCGATCGGCTGCGTCATCGTCGATGGCGCCGGCGAGGTGATCGCCGAAGGCGCCAATGCGCCCATTGCAGCCAGCGACCCCACCGCCCATGCCGAGATCGTGGCGCTGCGGCGCGCTGCGGCCGCGCTGCAAAACTATCGTTTGAAGCCGGGGCTCACCCTGTTTGTCACGCTGGAGCCCTGCGCCATGTGCGCTGGCGCCATAAGCAACGCCCGCATTGCGCGCCTGGTCTATGGCGCCAGCGACCCCAAGGGCGGGGGCGTCGCCCACGGCGCCCGCGTATTCGACCAGCCAACATGTCATTGGAGGCCCGCAATCACCTCAGGCGTTTTGGCCGAGCCTTCCTCGCGCCTGCTCAAGGATTTCTTCAAGGCGCGGCGTTAGGACCTCCACATGACCCTGCCTGAAACCCAGACGCTTTATTTCGAGGATCTCCGCGTCGGCATGCGCGAGACCTATTCCAAGCTGGTCAAATCCTCTGATGTGGTCGGCTTCGCGGAGATCAGCGGCGACCGCAATCCGATCCACCTCTCCGAGCATTTCGCCGCGCAGACGCCCTTCGGCGGGCGCATCGCCCACGGCCTCTATACCGCAAGCCTCATTTCGGCGGTCATCGGAACGCGTCTGCCGGGCCCTGGCGCCATCTACATTTCGCAAACGCTGCGCTTTCTGGCGCCGGTGCGCATTGGCGACACCGTCGAGGCCAGCGTGGAAATCGTCGAACTTTCGGAAAAGGGCCGCCGGGGCAAGCTGCGCTGCGAGTGCCGCGTTGGCGAGACGCTCGTGCTGGAAGGCGAAGCCGAAGTGAAGGTTCCAGCCAAGCCCGCGGCCTAGGCGCCGATGAGCGCGCGCCGCGCCTCGATGGCGTCTTTGGTCATTTGCCGTTTCAGCGCTTCGATGCTGTCGAACTTTTCTTCCTGGCGCAGGAAGGCGATCACCTCGACCTCGATCATCTGGCCATAGAGATCGCCGCCGAAATCCAGCAGATGGGCCTCCAGCAACGGTTCGGGCAGCGCGCCGACCGTGGGATTGACGCCGATGCTCGCCACGCCGGGCAGCAGCACGCCGTCGCCCAGATCGGCGCGCACGGCGTAGATTCCCAGGCGCGGGCGCACGTAGTCGCCAAGCGAGACATTGGCGGTTGGAAAACCGAAGCCGCGGCCGCGCTCAAGGCCGCGCTGCACAACGCCCTCGATCGCGAAGGGGCGGGTGAGGGCTTGCGCCGCGGCCGCCATGTCGCCTGCGCTTACCGCGTCGCGAATGCTTGAGGATGATATCTTTTGCGCGCCGCCAACAGGTGCAACGGCGTCCACCGTGAACCCGCACGCCGCTCCCAGGCTTGCGAGGCTTTGCGCGTCGCCCATTCGGTTGCGTCCGAACCTGAAGTCGGCGCCAACGCTGACATGTGATGCGCCGAGCGCGTCACGCAGCAGGCGCTCGGCGAATTCGCGATCGGTCGAGCGCGCAACCCCATCGTCGAACCCTATTTCGAAGACCTCCTGAACGCCCAGCTCCGCCAAGGCGCGCGCACGTTGCCGCGGGGTCTGCAGGCGCAAGGGCGGGGCGTCCGGCTGAAAATATCGCCGCGGGTGCGGCTCAAAGACGGCCGCGCCCAGGCTGACGCCGCGCTTGCGGCTCACTGCTTGTGCGGAGGCGATGACAGCCTGGTGCCCCTTGTGCACGCCATCGAAATTGCCGAGCGCGATCGCCGCGCCGCGGGCGTCGTTAGGAATTGTTGAGAATTGGATCACGCGCGGCATGAGGTTCACAAAGTCTTACGGTTGGCGCTCAAATACGAGCCTGCGGGTTGCCAAAGCATGAGCGTAAGCTGATTTGGCAGGGACGCATTCATTCATACTTAAGTGCTGTTTTACCGAAAATTCTCAGGTCTTTGTTATCTCTGATCCTCACGACACGGCGCAATAACAGCCGGTAACGTCTCGCCGCCGGGCCGTCGCACCCCGGCCCGGCGGCGAGACGGTTTGCCAAAACAGCGCTCGTGGGTATGCGGGAGATATGCGTGTCCGTATCGATGTCGATGCCCATTTTGATCGTGGACGACTACAACACGATGATCCGCATCATGCGCAATCTTCTGCGTCAGCTCGGCTTCTCCAATATCGATGAAGCCAATGACGGCGACGCCGCCCTCGCCAAGCTGCGCGCCAAGGACTACGCGCTGGTGATCTCCGATTCCCATATGGCGCCGATGAGCGGCGCCGAACTGCTGCAGCGCGTTCGCGCCGATGAGCGGACCGCGCGCACGCCATTTGTCATGGTCGCCAATGACGGCGATGACAAAACGCCCGCCGAAAACGGGCCCTACGGCTACATCGTGAAGCCGTTCACCGCGCAGGCGCTGAAGTCGAAACTGGTCCCAGTGCTCGGCGAATTCTAGACGGCGGTCTGGCCGCCATCGATCACAAAAGTCTGGCCGGTAATGAAGGCGCCCGCTTTGGACGCAAGCAGCACCGCCATGCCGGCGATCTCGTCCGGCTGGCCGATGCGCTTGAGCGGGGCGCGGTCGGTGGAGGCTTTCAAGATGGCGGCGTCTTCCCACAATGCGCGCGCGAAATCGGTTTGCACCAGGCCCGGCGCAATGGAATTGACGCGCACATTGTCGGGGCCGAACTCGCAGGCGAGGTTGCGCGTCAGCTGCATGTCGGCGGCCTTCGAAATCGCGTAGGCCCCCAGGACGGGCGTTCCGCGCAGGCCGCCGATCGATGAAACCAGGATGACCGCGCCGTCCCGGCGTGCGCGCATCTCCGGCGCGCACATCTGCACCAGCCAGTGGTTTGAGACGATGTTGTTCTGCAGGATCTTGTTGAACTGCTCGTCGCTCATCCCGCCCATCGGCCCGAAATAGGGGTTGGACGCCGCGTTGCAGACCAGGATGTCAATCTGGCCGAAAGCGCGGCGGGTTTCGTCCACCAGCCCCTGGAGCGCTTCTTTGACGGCGATATTGGCGGCGGCGGCGATCGTAGCCTTGCGCCCAACCAGTTCGTTGATCTCGTTGGAAACCGCCTCGCAGGCGTCCGCCTTGCGCGAGGAGATGGTTACGTTGGCGCCGTGCTCGGCCAGCCTGTGTGCGATGGCTTTGCCAATGCCTTTGGAAGAGCCGGTGACGATGGCTGTCTTGCCGGTCAGGTCGAACAAATTGGCCACGCGCGCACTCCCTGCTAAGGAGCGCCACCCTAGGCGCTGGCGTGCGCGCCGGTCTAGGCTGACGCGAGGGAGGCGAGATGATGGCGCGGCGTTGGCTTCTGGGCGTGGGCTTCGCTCTGGCCTTGGCGGCGTGTGAGCCCGCCGATCCTCTGGCCGGCGCGCGCGAAACATGCGCGAGCGCCAGCACCGAGGCGGAGGCGCGTCTCGACGCCTGCACGCAGCTGATCGAGTCCGGCAGTCTCGAAGCCGGTGAGCGCGGCGCGGTTCTGGCGTCGCGCGGCGACGCGTACGCCGAAGCCGGGGACGTCACCGCCGCCCTGCGCGACTTCAACGCTGCGCTTGAGGCGGCGCCCGATACGATGCGCGCCGTCAAGGGCCGCGCTGCAATCCTGATCGAAAGCGGCCAGCTGGATGCAGCCGAGCCGCTCGTGGAGCGGCTCCTCGCCAGCGGCGAGTTCCCTGCCGAGGCCAACGATTTCGCGGGCGACATCGCCCTTCAACGCAGCGATCTCGGCGCTGCGGCCGCCGCCTATGATCGCGCGATCGCGGCCGACAGCACGTTTTTCCACGCCTATGCGAGCCGCGCCGCCGTGCGCATGCGTCAGCAGGATTATGACGGCGCCCTGGCGGATTTCGACGCCGCCATCGCGCTTAACCCGCAGCTTTCGCCAGCCTTGGCCGGACGCTGCTGGGCGCGCGTGCAGATGCAAGATGGCGATCTCGCCGCCGCGCGCGCCGACGCCGATGCCGCCGCCGCCGCCGATCCCCGCAACGTGCAAGGTCAGCTTTGCCGTGGCGTGCTGCAGCTGCGAGCGGGAGAATGGGCCGATGCCCGCGCTTCTTACGAGGCGGTCCTCGAAGTGGAGCCGGGAAATCCGGCGGCGTTGTTTGGGCGCGGCGTGGCCCGCCGCCGTTCCGGCGATAGCGATGGCCGGGCCGACATGAACCAGGCCCGGGACTTCGAGGCCAATATCGGGCGCGCCTTCGAACAGCTCGGCGTGGCGACGTTCTAAGAATTACAGGTTCCAATATTGCTTCGCCGAACGTGATCAACCTAGATGGCGTTAGGAGGGGTGTGGTGGCGGGTGGCACCGAGAACGCTGGCCCGGAGGCAGCGTCTGGCAGGCCGGAAAGCCCGCGCCAGGGCATTCGTTGGCCGTCCCCGCCCAATCTTTGGCTGCTCATTTTGGCGCTGGTGCTGCTGCTTGTGGCGACAGCGTTTGATGTTGTCCTTCATGCAGGGCAGGGCGCCGGCGCTTGCGCGCTGGACTGCGTGCGCCATGGCGATCCTTCGCCCCGGCCAGCGCATGATTTTCAGATTTGGATGCTATCGCCACAGATATTCGCAGCGTTGCTGCGTGAGATTGGTTTCGCACTGATCATTGCATTCCTGATTGGCTGGCTGATCGAAGAGGATTCTAAACGTAGGCAGGAAGTTTTCGTCCGGGATTTTAGCGAGCGCCAAAGCAGGTTCGTCGAAGATTTCAGCGAGCGCGTGTCGCGTGACGTATTCGCCAGCGTTCTGGGGAAATTCCTGCCCAGGAAATTTCAGGACGCATTTCTGGATGTAGGCAAGTCGCACACCGTCCGCACCAACATGGTGATCAGATATGAGTTGCTTGAATTCACCGACGCGGAGGTTCGAGGAATAAAGGAACTCAAGGATGAGTTCATAAAGCTGCACATCTTCACGGACTACACGCTCGAGAACATCTCCGGATCGAGTTTCGACCATACAGTTGTGTGCGCTTATCCGCTGCGCAGCGAGAGCGACTTCCACAAGAGCCTGTCGCGGATCGTGCGCATCAAAATCGGGCGCGACGAGATGTCCGCGCAAGAGATCGCCGAAGGCACCGAGTTGGCGGACGCCGAGCGCCGCGATTTCGCGAAATTTTCCAAGAGTTGTCATCTCCAAGCCGGAGAACAACTGCAGGTGACCTACGAGGTCGTCCTGGTGAAGGAGAGAAGCGACAACGAGGTCTGGGTAAGTCTGATCCCTACCGACCAGCTGTGGATAATTTGCGACGTCGGCCGCTTGCAAAGTTCAATGAAGTTCGGCATCACCGCGCATTGTCCTAGCGGCATGGATGAGAGGCTCAGTTCTGAAAATGATCGGGGCGAACCCTCTGACGCCAACGGCGGCGTCTGGGCGTCCGGCGGGCCAATTCTACCTTACCAGAGCGTCGTTTTCTGGTGGCGGACACTGGTCGGGGATGAGGTGAATGAACGGTGGGAGGCTGCCGCTCCGGAGCGGCGCGCTGGGGGTGAGGGCTAAGGTCTTCGGAGAGGCGGCTGAGGCAGGCTCGAAAAGGTTGGGCGGCGCCACTAAGCCCTTAACGAGATCGCAAAGAATCAATATATACAAGGGGATGATAATGGAGAATAACATGTTCGCGGCTGTGAAAACACCCCGTGCCGGTCGCGGCGATGGCGGATCGGCGTCGTAAAGGGCGCGATCAAGCCAGTTCCAGCATCACATAGGTCGCCTTGGCTGACGCGCTATTGAGCGCTGCCCTGGCCTTGTTCAGATCGAGTGCGCCGTCCTTGCGAAGCGCCTCGCCATGCATGCCGGATGCGATGAAAAGGCTGTCCAGGCCTTGCGCATTCGCGCCGGCGATGTCGGTCGGGATGCCATCACCGATGCACAGGATGCGAGCGGCGGCGGCGCTCCCGGTGACCAATTCAAGTTCCCGATAAGCCAGCTCATAGATCGGCGCGTAAGGCTTGCCGGCCATGATCACGCGCCCGCCCAGCGCCTCGTAATCGCGGGCAAGCGCGCCGGCGCACCAGATCATGCGCTTGCCGAATTGCACGACGATGTCGGGATTGGCGCAGATGAGATCGAGGTCACGCGCCTTCGCATCCTGCAGCACTCGCACATAGTCTGCGGGCGTTTCATCGTCGCGGTTGAGTCCTGAAACAGCGACGAACGCAGCCTCCGCGAGCGGTGCTTCAACCAAGCCCAGGCCTTCCCAAAGCGGGCGGTCGTAGTCGGCGGGGCCGATCCTGTACATCGGGCCAGGAGCGCGTTTGGCCAGCTCTGCGCGGATGGCGTCGCCCGAGGTCACGATCGCGTCCCAGGCGTCACGCGGCACGCCAGCCTTGTCGAGTTGGACCGGGATCGGCCCGCGCGGCTTTGGCACGTTGGTGATCAGGATGACGGGTTTGCCCCGCAACCGCATCCGCTGCAGCGCCGCGCACGCAGCGGGGTAGGCGCGGCGGCCATTGTGCAGAACGCCCCAGACGTCGCACAGCAGCGCGTCATACTGATCAGCGATCACATCTATGGAGCTGATGATCTTCATCGCAATCGGGACTCAATCCGAGCCGCATCGGCCTCGGCGTGCTCAGGCCCGGCGTCCGGCGGCGAGTTCAGAACCAGATCCGCAAAAGCACGCTGCGGCGTGACGTGCTTTTCATGCATGGGCCGGACGCTGGCGAAAAACTGCGCCAGGACTGCGCGCGGCGTGCGCCCACGCGCTTCAACGTCGCGGATCATACGCCGTCCCAGGCGCACCGCTTCATCAGCTTCGATGAACACGGAAAAATCGTAGAGTGCGCGCAAATCCGGGGCCGCCAGGAGATGAATGCCTTCGACGATCAAGGTTTCGCCCGGCGCCACCGTTTCGCCCTCGGCGCGGCGGCGGTGGGTGACCAAATCGTAGAGCGGCTTTTCAAAGCGGGCGCCGCCTCTGGCCATATCCAAGTGCGCGCGCAGGAGCGTGTGGTCCTTTGCTTCAGGAGCGTCGAAATTGTGCGTGGCGGCGTCAAAGTCCGCAATCGTGGAGGCGCAGCGGTAATAGTCGTCCTCCGCGATCACCATGGCGCCGAGGCGGCGCGCCAACGCGCGCGCGACGGTGGTCTTGCCCGCGCCCGATCCGCCGGTGATTGCAATAATCCTGGCCATGTCCGCTAGGTGCGGCTCCCGCCTACGAAACGCAAGCCGCAGGTCAGCTCACGCGCCCGCTCTGCTTCATGTAAAATTCCCGCGGCGGGGCGGTTTCCTCCATGAGGCTTTCCTTGATCGCGCGCGGCGCGCCAAAGAGGTGCCCCTGGCCATACGGCACATCGAGATCGAGAACCTCAAGCACCGCTTCCTCACTCTCGATGCGCTCAGCGATCAGGTCGATGCCGTAGCGCTGGAACACCGCGGAGATGTCTGCAGCCGCGATCTCACGCGTGATCGCCGAACGCGGGCGCATGCCGCGCTTGACGTATTGCTCATGCAGCGTGCGGGCGTCGATCTTGGCGTAGCGGACGCCCGAGCGCTCGAGGTCGGGCAGGTCGATCTCCGCGGACGTGACCTTATCGATGGAGAAGCGGAAGCCGATATCGACCAGCTTGGCCATGGCCCGCGCCTCAACGGAGGTGCGCGTCTCGTAGGCGGCTTGCGGGATTTCGAAGATCACGCTGCCGGCGAGATCGCGGTTCTCGCGCATGAAATCCAGGAATTGCGGGAAGAACGCATCGTCTGCCAATGCGCTTGGGCTGATATTGCAGAAAATGCCGATGCGCCGATCCTGCTTCATCAGCTTGCGCACAATCTGCACGCAGCGGAACAGGAGCACGTTGTCGATCGTCGGCATCAGCCCGGCCTGCTCGGCGGCGGGGATGAATTCCTGCGGCAGGATTAGACGGCCGGTTGAGTCCTTCAGCCGCGTGAAGCCCTCATAATAGGCGGTCTTGCGCTGGGGCAGCTGCACGATCGGCTGCAGGTGCAGCTCGACGCGGTTTTCCAGCAGCGCCTCGCGCACCAAATCCATCGGCCCCCGCGCGGCGCTGGGGTTGATCGGCGTGATGTTGCCCGCGCCCTGGATCGTCTGCAGCCGCGCGTCCATGGCCGCGCCAAGCTTGTCGACGATTTGATCGATCAGTTTGAGTTCGATCGGCGCCTGGGAAGTGTTCTCAATCTGAGCGGGCGCGGGCGGGGCGGCGAACGCGACCTGAGCTTCAATCTGATCGAGCCGGGTTTGCACGGAATCGATATCGGCCATCACCTCGCGGTGGGCGCCGCGCAGTTTCTCCATATCGCCTTTGATCTTGCGCTCGACGCCGCCGATGCGTCCGGCGGCTGCGCTGGCGGAGATGCCCGCATGCGTCACCGCGCAGGCCGAAAACAGCGCCAGCCCGCCCAGGAACGAGCCGCCAATGCCTTCTCCGCCCACCTGGTTCAGCGCCAGGCCGACCGTCGTCGAGATGGTCGCGTAGGCGAGGTAGAGCAGAATATGGGTGATGATAGGCATTATTTGCCGCCTCGAATCTAAGTGGTTCATGGGACGGGCGCGCTGGTTGACGCATGCTTAACTTGCGTGGCTCTCGCCTTGACAACATTATTGTAATACGATAATAAATTATTGTTGGAATTTGGAGGCGGTATTGAGTCAGGCTGCGGCGGCGCCATTGCAGCGCGCCCAACACCTTGCCGGCGGCGCTGCAACGGCCGCCGTGGCTGGCGCTGTGCTGGTGGCTCTCGGCGCCGTGGCGCGCGAGCTTGCGCCGCCCGCTGTCGAAGCGCTGCGCTCTGGGGCGGTCACGCCCGATCTCGCCGGCGTGATGAACTTCGTCCGCGCCGTCGGCGCCTTCTCCGTCCTGACGATCCCCAGTTTCCTGCTTGCCGGCGCGCTGCTTGATCTCGGCAAAGTGCTCGATGAGTACGGCAAGGGCCAGTTCTTCACCTTGAGAGCCAGTTCCGGGGTGCGCTCCGCAGCTGAGTACGCGCTTTGGGCGCTCGGCTTCAAAATCATTGGATCGCCCACGCTCTTCGCATGGATCACACAGGAAGGCCGCGGCTTTGTCTGGCGCATGGAGCCATTCGACTTTGGCTTGCTGGGCTTTGCCGCCTTCGTCGCCGTGCTCGGGCGTGTGCTCGAAGCTGCTGCGCGCATCAAAGAAGAGAATGACGAAATCGTCTGATGCGCATTGTCGTCACCCTCGATGTGATGCTCGCCCGGCGTAAGATGAAATCGAAGGACCTTGCCGAGCGTATCGGAATCACCGAGGCGAACCTCTCGCTTCTGCGCACAGGCAAGGTGAAGGGCGTGCGCTTTGAGACGCTCGCCAAGATCTGCGAAGCGCTTGCCTGCAAGCCATCCGATCTGCTCGATGTTGAGGCGGGCTCTGCGCCTGAGGCGGGCGAGGACGCCTAACCCGCCGCGAACAGCACCGCGGCCTGGACCAGATACGCAGCTCCCAGTGCAGTAACGATCCAGCGTGTCCATTTCAGGAAGTTCTTGTCGCTGATGCGGTTGAGCACGAAGCCGCCGATCCACGCGCCGGTCATCGCCAGCGGCGCGCCGAGCACAAAGAACCACCAGGGCGGCAGGCCGCTCGCCTGCGTGCTGGCCAAAAGCGGCACGCCATAAAACACCATTTTTACGGTATGGCTGAATGCCTGCGTCGCCGCCTTCGTGGCGACAATCGTGTGACGGGTCAGCGTGGTGCGGACGAAGAAGACGTCGAGCAAAGGGCCCGATACGCCGGCCATGACGTTCAAGCCGGTGACGCCGAGCCCGCAGGCGATCGCGTGGGCGGGCTTGGCGGCGTCGAGATTGAACCAGGTCTTCGGCAGCCAGGCCAGTGCGGGCACGAGCCCCAGCATCAGATACACCCAGGCCTTGGTCGGTGCGTAGGTGACCAGCGCCAGCACCGCTGCAGCGATCGCCGATCCCGCTCCGTAGAAAAGGATTATGGGCCAATTGATATGGGCGCGGTGCAGGAAGGCGCGCCAGCCATTGGAGATGAACTGCACCGCCCCGTGCGTGACCATCGCGGCGGAAACAGGCATCGCCAGCGTCAGCGCGCCCATGAGCATTAGCCCGCCGGCCATGCCGAACACGCCGGAGACGGTCGCCGTGACCAGCACGACGATAAGCAGAAGTATGTGAGTGAGGGCAATCGAAGCCACGCGCGCGCCTCCCAGGATCAAAGTGGAGAGCGGCGCGGCGGGGGGCGCCCCGATAAGCCGCGGATGCGGCGCACGCGTCAGTGGGAGACTACGCCTATCCGCGGCCTTGGCAATGTGGACTCAGCCCTAAGTCGAAAGTTCCACGTCGCCCTCAACGACTTCCCGGCGCATTTGCGGGCGTTCGCCCGGCGCCCACCGCGCCACGCGGTGGATCACGCGGTAACGCAGCGGGCCGCCGTCTTCGGTCTCGGCGCGCTCCAGCGGCGGGGGAATGCACACGAACTCGGTTTCCAACTCATCCGGGGAAGCGCGCACGGTGGAGTAGCCATAGCCGGCAAAGTCCGCGAATTCGAGATGCGGCGCGACATCCGGATTGCGCGCGGCGCGCGCTTGCACCGGGTCATCGGTGTCGCGCAGCACGAGCGCGGCGCGCACCCCGTGCAACAGCGTCGTGTTGAGTGCGCATTGCATGGAGCCGTCGGGCCGGTCGTGCACATTGAATGGCCGCAGCGGATTGTCGCGCGGGAACGTGAGCGCCTGAACTTCCCCCGAGTTCGCCTGCGAGATGGAGCCGGTGATGAATTCGAGGCCCACCGGTTCGAACGGATGCGGCGGCAATGTTTCGCTGAGATAGCCGGCCCAGAAAGAATGCCTGTCGCCGACAACGGTCGTGAGCCCGGTGATGCCTTCATCGCGGACCATGCCGAATATTTCAGCGTGTTCGACCACATAGGAGCGGATCAAGTCCCCATAATCATCGCTGGGCCACATCGCCGCAAATTCGGGCGGCAGGTTTTGCGGATCGGTGCGCAATGTGAGCGTGCCGAACGAGTGGCCCCAGATTTTCCAGGGCGCTTGCGCCGTACGCAGACGCTCCTTGAGCCAAGCCATTTGCTCGATGCCGAGATAGGCTTGCGGCGGCTCATTGATTTGCGGATTGGGAACCTCGGTTTCGCCAATGCGGATCGTAGCGGGCGCGCCGCCTGGGTACTCACGGCCGGCCTCAAGAATGTCGTTGGCGGTGTCAGGAATGTAGCCGAAATCCAGCACGGGGATGTTGGCGCCGTCGATCGGCGCCGACTGGAAGGAGCGATTGTCGGTCAAGATCATGTCGATGTTCTTGCCGAACCGGAAGGCGCGCTCGATGCGCAACGCATGAATGGCGATGAGATTGTTGGGCTCTTGGTAGACGCCGCGCGCGTCACGATCGGTGAGCGGCGTGTCGGTGACGGCCGGCGCTTCGAAGGGATCGCCCGCGCCGGGCTTGGCGACGCGCGCCGGCTGATATTCGTACCAGGCCTGGCTGGCGGCGACCTTCAGCGTCTGCGCCGCCTCCGGCTGGTTGAAGATCTGCGCTTGGCTCTGGTAGCCTTGCCAAGAAAATTCGTGATTGTCCCACACGGGCACGAACGGCCAGCGCGCGCGCGCATCCTGCAGATCGGGATCGGCAAGAAAGCCCTTATAGGCGGCGCGATAGTCGTTGAGATCGACGGGGAAATGGAAATTGCGCACCTTCTTGCCCGTCGGGTAGCGCACATTGCCGCGCAAGCGCCGGCCACGATCGATGCCGTTCGGCGCGTCTTCAGGATATTTGATGATCTCATAGATGAAATCGCCCAGGTGCAGCACGAAGCTCAGCTGCTCGGCGCGGGGGCGGCGCACATCCTCATAGATCATACGCCGGTAGGCATTGAGCGCGCTGTTGGTGGGATCCTGGCAGCTGACGAACGCGAACTTCGCCGGCCGGTCATCGTTGTCCGCGGGCGCTGTCAGCGTGCGGCCGACGCGGCTCATATTGCCCGCTTCATCGACGAAGCGGTCCCAGTACTCGCGATCGGGCCGCAGGCCCGCCGCGAGGAAGCGGCATGTCCAATCCGTGGCCTCGCTCACCTCGACATCGCCGCGGGCGACGACATGGGCGAACGCTTCATCGCGCGCAACTTCCACCATCAGGCGATGGGCGCTCGCGCCCGCATCCGGCTCGCGGCGCGTCCACAAGATCACGCTGTCCGGCGCAGGATCGCCGGAGGCGACGCCTTGGGGGTAGAGGTCGCGCCGCTCCGTGCGGGGCCCTTCGGGCGCATGCGCGCAGCTCTGGCCGAACGCGAGCGCGGCGCCGAGGGCTGTCGCTTGCTTCAAAAGCGTCCGGCGGGTGTTTGTTGAGCTCACTGATTTCCCTCCGAAATATGGCAGAGTGCAGGTGTTCATGCCGCTGGCCGCAGAGCAATCGAAGATCGACGGAACGCTAATAGGAGTGACGGATCGCTGGCGGCGGCCGCGCCGCCTGATGCCCGGCGTGCCTCGATATTACCGTCATTGCGGGAGCGGCGCGCTACTCAATCGCCCGATCGAAGAAGAAACGCCGCTCACGCAGCACGATGATCGCGGAGAGAATAAGCAGCAAGCCGGTCTGAATGACTTTGCTGTCGGGATGAGTGGCGAAGATCTCATTGAAATAGCCGGCGGTAACATGAAACACGCATGCAACGAGGATGTTGCGCCGTGTCTTGTAGTAGAGCCAGTTCATCAGGATCACGAACGGGAATACGCTGATGAGAAAATTGGCGGTGTAGAGCAGGCCGCCTTGCACCAGATGGCTGTGATAATAGTCCTTTATCGAGGCCAGCGGCATGTGCCAGATCGCCCAATAGGCGCTGAAGATCATGCACGTGGTGAAAAGGCTGAAGCGGCTTCGCAGCGCATCAGTGCCATAGGCGTGCCAAGCCAGTTCCTCGATAACCGGCGCCGCGACCAGCAGAAACCAAACCGGCAGCACGCCGGACGTGAATGAAAAATGTCCCGCGAGCTGAAATTGCTCGGCGCTGTAGCCAAACAGCAAGGAAACCGCCTGCGCGGCCAGGATGCTTGCAAGCATGAGCAACGCGGCGACAGCGGCGTAAAAGGGCGTGACGCCGCTCAGCGTGAACAAACGCCGCGCTACGTCCCGGCGGAGGTCCGCTTGGCCTGCCGTGAGGGCGAGCGCCGTCACCAGCGGCGCAAGCAACCCAAGAAGGGCAAGAAGGCTGGCGGCGGTCGCCTGCCCGCCGCCGCTCCAGTCTTGGTAGCTGACAGCGCCCGCAGCGAACCAGAATGCCCACGGAACAACCAGAGAGATCCCGTAGAAGAGCCAAGGACGCCCGTAGCGTTTGACGATGCTTTCTGTGTGCACGGCCAGCTCCGTATCAATGACCTGCCATCAAGCGCGCCTCGATCCGTGCGCGCACATCCGGCCACTCTTCGCGGATAATAGAGAAATAGGCGTTGTCGCGCATGGTTCCGTTGGGCCTGCGCATCTGGCGGCGAAAGACGCCTTCAAAGGCGGCGCCCAATTTGGTCAACGCCGCGCGCGATTGCGCATTCAGCGCATCGGTTTTGAACTCGACGCGTTCAGCGCCGCAGTCGAAGGCGTGATCGAGCAGCAGGAGCTTTGCAGCCGGATTGATGTTCGTGCCCTGCGCGGGACGTTCGTACCAGGTGCCGCCAATCTCGACGCCGCTGTCGCGCGGCCGGATCGCCAGATAGCAGGACTGGCCGACAATACGCCCGTCCGGCGCCAGCACCGCATGCGGAATCCACCGGCCCTGCGCCTGTTCGGCGCGCAGCCAATCGAACCAGGCGCCATAGCCTTTTTCGGCGACGCCGAACGGCATGTGCTGGAAAATCCCGACATCGGCCTCAGCGGCGGCCGCCAATCCCGCGCGATGGCGCTCCTCGAACGGTTCGAGGCGGACAAAAGCGTTGGCAAGTGTCGCTGCGGCAAGGTCCATTGTTCGCATTGCCCCCGGTTCGCCCCGCCTTTAGCGTGCCTGCCGACACGCCGCCAGCGCGGAGGGAAAGCGCATGAATTTCGAACACTCCGAAAACGCCAAAGCTTGGATCGCCAAGGTTCAGGATTTCATGGACAACCACATCTTTCCCGCCGTGCCCACTTACGAGGCGCAGCAGAAGGAGGGCGGGCGCTGGAAGGTCATTCCCGTTGTGGAGGAGCTGAAGGCCAAAGCCAGGAAGGCCGGGCTTTGGAACATGTTCATGCCTCCCGGAAGCGGCCATGCCCACGTCGATGACACGTTCGAATTCGAGTGTCCGCGCCTCAGCAACCTGGAATACGCGCCGCTCGCCGAGCTGATGGGGCGCGTCGGCTTCGCTTCGGAGGTGTTCAACTGCTCCGCCCCCGACACCGGCAACATGGAGGTTTTGGAGCGTTACGGAACGCGCGCGCAGAAGGACCAATGGCTGAAGCCGCTGATGAACGGCGAAATCCGCTCCGCCTTCCTGATGACCGAACCGGCGGTCGCCTCCTCGGACGCAACCAACATACGCTGCGAGATCAAGCGCGACGGCGATGAGTATGTGATCAACGGCCGCAAGTGGTGGTCTTCCGGGGCCGGCGATCCGCGCTGCAAGGTCGCCATCGTCATGGGTAAGACCAATCCTGACAATCCCAAGCACAGCCAGCAAAGTCAGATCCTGGTTCCGCTCGACGCCAAGGGCGTCAACATCCTGCGGCCGCTGACCGTGTTCGGTTATGACGACGCCCCGCATGGCCACATGGAGATCGAACTCAAAGATGTGCGCGTGCCGGCCGAGAACCTCATTCTGGGCGAAGGCCGCGGCTTCGAAATCGCCCAGGGCCGTTTGGGTCCGGGGCGCATCCACCATTGCATGCGCACGATCGGGGCGGCCGAGGCTGCGCTGGAGGCGCTTTGCAAGCGCGTTGTCTCGCGCGTGGCGTTCGGCAAGGCGATCGCCGAGCATTCCGTATGGGAGCAGCGCATCGCCGAAGCCCGCGTCGATATTGAACTGAACCGCCTGCTTTGCCTAAAGGCCGCCTACATGATGGATGTCGCCGGCAACAAGGTCGCCAAGAACGAGATCGCCATGATCAAAGTGTCGGCGCCGCGCATGGCGCTGAAGATCATCGATGACGCCATCCAGGCTCATGGCGGCGCAGGCGTCTGCCAGGATTTCGGCCTGGCCAAGTCCTATTCCGGCATCCGCACGCTGCGCCTCGCGGACGGGCCTGACGAAGTGCATTGCCGCGCCATCGCGCTCAACGAGTTGGGCAAATACGGCTGGAGCGGCAAACGCGCCAAGACGGAGGGCGTGAGCCTGCCTGGCCCGCGCTGATGGCGATTGCCTGGTGGATGAATGCGCTGGCGCTTGCGTTCGGCGTCTATCTTGGCGCGCGCGGCCTGTTTGATCCGAATTGGGCCGCGCGGCTGGTGCGGCTGAAGCCGGACGAGCAGGGCGGGGGCTTCGCCGAATTCCGCGCAACTTATGGCGGGGTGTTTCTGGGCCTCCATCTCGTCGCGCTGGCGTTTTCGCTCAAATACATGACAGGGGGCGAGAACGTGATCGGCGTTGCTGCGACCGGCGCGGCCGCGGCTTTGAGCGCGGGCTGGGCGGGCGCCGCTGGAGGACGCACGCTCGCGATCTGGCGCGACGGCGCCAACACGCCTTTCAATCGCATCAGCATCTGCGTTGAGGCGGCGATGGCGCTGGCGATTGCTGCGCCCTGGCTTGCGTGGGTGTTCGGCTAGAGGCTGTTGATGCTCATGTCGGCCCGGCGCGGCCAGGCGTCCGCTGCAAGCCCGCACTCATCTGGATCGAACGTCGCGCGCGTGAGCACAGCCGTGTTGGTCGGCGTTTCTTCCACGCGCACCTGGGTTACGGCAAAAGGCAATGCGTCGGCTTCAAGGAAGGCCGAAAGCTTCAGCCAGAAGGACGCCGCCAGTGCTTCCGTCGTCGGGTCGCCCTGAAAGGTCATAACGCGCGCCAGCCGCCGCGGCTCGTGTTCGCGGAAATAGCCGATCAGCGGATCGGCCTCGTCCAATTGCAGCGCATGATCGACGTGGTCGTCGATCCAGGCATGCCAGCGCCGCTTCAGCACATCGAAGGGCGCCTGCGCGTTGGCGCCGCCAAAGCGGAAACGCGCGTGCGGCTCAAGGCGCACCGTCACCGTCTCATTGTGACCGTGCGGAACCGCGCATTTGGAGTCGGGATCGGCCAGAAGCCGGTGCGCCATCGCATAGCGGCGCGCAAATTCTATCGATGCCATGTCTCATTCCGGGCATTCCCGCAGAACAGACGGGCGCCGCGCTTTCCTTAGCCGCGCTTGCGGCTGCGTTCAATTATTGGTCGTCCCAGACCGGCTTGCCGAGATTGACCTGGTCGGGGCGCGTCAGCCCGCCGACGGCGGCGCCGACAATGGCGCCAGGCAGCGCGCCGACGCCGCCCGCCACAGCGCCTGCGCCGGCGCCGATGGCTGCGCCGGAGGCGAGGCGGTCTCCCATCTGGGTGCCGCAGCCGGCCAGCGCGCAGGCGGCGGCAATCACGGCGACAGTCTTGTTCATGGCGTTCTCCATCAAGCGAAAGCGCATCCTGCGCTTTTGAGCACGATCTAGTGTGAGCGGAGCGTTAACGCCAGCAAGGCGCGCAGAATGAGCCCAGCTTACATTTGCGCAATCAGCGCTCGTCAATCGTTCTTGTAGGCGGTTCCTCTGGCCATCACGAACGGGACGTTCATGAAGGTGGCGACGTCGGCCAAAGGATCGCCATCGACGGCGATGATGTCAGCCGCATAGCCGGCCGCGATCCGCCCGGTGACGGCGCCGAGCTGCAAATGATCGGCGGCGTTCACGGTCGCCATCTGGATCGCCTGCAGCGGCGTGTAGCCGGCCTCCACCAGCAGCTGGAATTCGCGCGCGTTCATGCCATGGGGCGAGACGCCGGTGTCGGTGCCGAAGGCCATGCGCACGCCCGCCGCGCGGGCCATGCGCACCATGCGCACCAGATCGGGGCCGACGCGGCGGGCCTTGTCGGCCTGCGCCGGCGTCAGCACGCCGCCTTGTTCGGCCAACTGACCTACCCACCATCCGGCCATCATCGTCGGCACCACATAACGATCGCCCTGGCGCAGCAGCCGGACCGACTCGCGATCGAGATAGGTGCCGTGTTCAATGGAATCGACGCCTGCGCGCAGCGCTGCATTGATGCCGTCCGTGCCGTGCGCATGGGCGGTGACGCGCCGTCCCATGGAATGGGCGGCCTGCACGATCGCCTGCAATTCAGGATCGGTGAGCTGCTGGCCCACGCCCGCCGCTGTGTTGGAGAGCACGCCGCCGGTTGCGGTGATCTTGATCACGTCGGCGCCGGCTTGCACTTGCCGGCGCGTTGCGCGCGCGCATGCGTCCGAGCCCGAACATGCGGCGATGCTGCGCAGGACGTCCAGGACCTCAGGCGCGAAGCCATTAGCGTCGCCATGGCCACCGTCAGGGGTGATAGCCGCGCCCGAAGCGACAATGCGCGGACCCGCGATGCGGCCTTCGCGTATGCCGCGCCGCAAAGCAAAGATGGAATCGTTCGGCGCGCCAAGATCGGCGACTGTGGTGAAGCCCGCCATCAAGGTGATGCGCGCATTGCCCGCCGCGCGCACCGCCAGATCGGAGGCCGAGAGCTGAACTTCATCGAGCAGCTGGTTTGGCCCAAGTTCGTTGGTCAGGTGCACATGGCTGTCGATCAGGCCCGGCAGCACGAAGCGGTTACGCTCATTGATGACCGTGGCGCCCTCGCGCTCGACGTACCCCGCCTCGATGCCGACAATGGCGCCATCCTCGCCGATCAGGATCGATTGTTCGCGCAGCACGCGGCCATTGGAAGGATCGGCGAGCAGGCGCCCGGCGTGGATGACGCTGGCGACGCGCGGGGCGGCGTCCTGCGCAAAGCTTGATCCCGCGAGCGTCAGGGCCGCGCCAAAGGCGCAGGCGGCGGAAAGCACACGATGCAGCATAAAATCTCCCCCGAATTTGGCCTTTGATCGTCCCGGCTCAGCCGCCCGTCAACCGCTTACGCCCGGGCTGAAACGGTCATTTGAGCCCCGCCGCCTGCGCGAAGCCGTAGGCGCCGGCCGCCAGCGGGCGGATGCGCTTGATCATGTCCAGCGCGTGCGCGCTTGCGGCGGTGCCGTCACGCACGCGCCCGGCGATACCCTGCAGGATGCAGGCAAGGCGGAAGGCGTTGTAGGCGAAATACCAATCGAGCGCGGGGATCGCGTCTCGCCCCGTGTGCCCGCAATATAGCGCCACCACCTCGTCGCGCTCGGGAATGCCCAGCGCCTTGAGATCAAGGCCCCCCAGGCTTGAGCGCGCATCGCGCGGCAGCACCCAGCTCATCAGATAATAGGTGAAGTCCGCCAGCGGATCGCCGAGCGTGGAAAGTTCCCAATCCAGCACCGCGATGACGCGCGGTTCACTGGCGTGCAGCACCATATTGTCGAGGCGATAGTCGCCGTGCACGATCGACGTGCGCTCGCCCGGGGGCACAGTCTGCGGCAACCACTCGATCAGCCGGTTCATCTCATCGATGTTTTCGGTTTCGCTGAGTTTGTATTGCTTGGACCAGCGGTCGATCTGGCGCGCGAAATAATTGCCCGGCTTGCCGTAATCGCCGAGCCCGATCGCCGTATGATCGGTCATGTGCAGCTTGGCCAAAGTGGCGATCTTGTTTTCGTAGACGGCGCGGCGGTGCGCGGGCGTGCAGCCGGGCAGGGTTCCGTCCCAGAGGATGCGGCCTTCCACCATTTCCATCACGTAGAACATGGCGCCGATGACGGCGTCGTCGCTGCAGAGCGCGTAGGGGCGCGCGACCGGAAAGCCGGTCGGGTGGAGCGCGGAGATCACGCGGAATTCGCGGTCCACCGCGTGGGCTGAGGGCAGCAGCTTGCCGCCCGGCTTCTTGCGCAGCACGTACTTCTTCCCCGGCGTGACCAGCTGGTATGTCGGGTTCGATTGCCCGCCCTTGAACTGATTGATGGTCAGTGGGCCCGCGAAGCCTTCGACATTGGCCTCCAGCCATCGCGTCAGCGGCTCTTCATCGAGCTTGTGGCGCTCTTCGACGGGCTTGACGCCGGTGAATTGTTCGTGGGGATCGGCTTTTTGTTCCGTCATCGTAGATTCCAGCGCTCGTCATTCCGGGGCGGTCTCGCGAAGCGAGAGCGAACCCGGAACCCAGGGCAAACGACGAGGTGGTTGCCCCTGGGTTCCGGGTTCAATGCTTTCGCATTGCCCCGGAATGACGACAAGAGGGCGGAGTTAGCTCAACGCTCGCCAGCGGGCCGGTCAGCACTGATCGAGGTTGAAATGTCGCGAAGGTGAAAAGGTGACACACACTTTTCCGCGCCGTTGGCGGGCCGCTCGCTCCGCCCTTCGACTTTGCTCAGGGCTCTCGGTCATGAACGTCCCGTGGCCTGAGCTTGTCGAAGGCCGAAAACGCGGAGAACTTGAAACAGGCAACACGCGACCTTTCGTGCGAACCTGCTGCCGCTCAGCGCATGCCGTTCAATCCAAAGCACGCCAGCCAATATCGCGGCGGCAGAAGCCGCCCGGCCAGTCGATGGCTGCAACGCCTGCGTAGGCGCGGTCCACCGCCTGGCGCAGCGTATCGCCAACCGCCGTCACGTTGAGCACGCGCCCGCCCGCTGCGCGCAGCGTGCCGTCCTCATCCTGGCGCGTGCCGGCGTGGAACACGACCACGCCGTCGACGCCGTCCGCCTCGGCTGCGCCGCGGATCACCGAGCCGGTCAGCGGTTCATCGGGATAGCCCTGTGCAGCGTACACGACCGTCACCGCCGCGCGCGCGTCCCATTCCAGTGCGGGCGCCTGCGCCAATTCGCCTTTCGCCGCCGCCAGCAGCACGGGCGCGAGATCGCTCTTAAGCCGCCGCATCAGGGTTTGGCATTCGGGATCGCCGAAGCGCACGTTGAACTCTATCAGCTTGGGCCCATCGGCGCTGATCATCAGCCCCGCGAACAGAACGCCCACGAACGGGCGCCCCTCCGCCTTCATGCCGCGCAGCGTCGGCAGAATGATCCGCTCCATGGTTTGATCGCGCACCGCATCGGTGAACACCGGCGCCGGCGAGTAGGCGCCCATCCCGCCTGTGTTGGGCCCCTTGTCGCCGTCATAGGCGCGCTTGTGATCTTGCGCAGCCGCGAGCGGGATGGCCGTCTCGCCGTCGCACAGTGCAAAGAAGCTGGCTTCTTCTCCGGGCAGAAAATCCTCGATCACGATGCGCTGGCCCGCCGTGCCGAACTTGCGCAGGAAAAGGATTTCGTCGATCGCTGCGTCGGCTTCGCGCCGGGTTTCGGCGATGACGACGCCTTTGCCCGCCGCCAACCCGTCGGCCTTGATCACAAATGGCGGTTCGCGCCCGCCGAGATAGGCCTTGGCCCGGATCGCGTCGTCGAACACCTTGTATTCCGCGGTCGGCACGCCGTGGCGCACGCAGAATTCTTTCATGAAGGCCTTTGAGCTTTCCAGTTCCGCGGCCGCCTTGCTTGGCCCAAAGCAGGGCGCGCCGACTTGCGCGAGGCTGTCGGCCAGGCCTGCCGCCGCCGCCGCCTCCGGGCCAATGACGACAAGATCGACCTGCTCGCGCAGCGCGAACGCCGCCAGCTCGCGCGCATCGTCAGCCTTGATCGCAACAGTGCGGCCGAGCTTGGCAAGCCCGGGATTGCCGGGCGCTGCGATCAGCTCCGAAACCAGCGGGCTCTGGGCGAGCTTCCAGCCCAAGGCGTGTTCGCGCCCGCCCGAACCGACGATCAGAATCTTCATGGGCGCTTGGCTTGCGTCGGCGCCGCCGCGCGGTCAAGCCAAAGAGCAGCGCCAGCGGCTGGCTATTCCTCCCGCGGCTTCATGACGCCGGAGAAGGTGATGATCGCAAGCGCTGTGAGGATGGCGCCCAGCATCGCATAGAGCGCGTGGGCCCATTTCCACAGCGCCGCGCCTTCGAACAGACGCCAATCGCTGTTTCGTGACAGGGCGACGCCCGCGGGCAGGTCGGCGCGGGCTGTGCGCCCCGGCCCGCACCGGCTCTCCTGGCCGAGATCGATCACAGGCAGCGCCACATCGAGCGCATAGAGCGCGGGCTCGATGGCGCCGTTGCAGGCCGCCCCGCGCGGCGTCACCAGCGCGCCCTGTGCGTTCATGGTCAGCACGCCGGCAACGCCAAGCGCAAAAAAGAGCACGAGCGCGCGCACGACGCGCAGCGGCGCCAGGCCGTACCCGGCGATCAGGCCAAAGAGGGAAGAGAGCGCCCAGGTCAGCGGCGCCCCGATCGCGCGCAGAGTTTGCAGATCGTGCTGCGCCAGCAGGATGCGCCGCGCGTCCTCTCGCCGGCCCATGCGCGCATAGACATTCGCCGCGTGCGTGAACGGCTGCGGTGAGAAGCGTTCGCCGCCGCGGCGCGAGCGCTTGAGCCAATTGAGCCGCGCGCGCCAGCTCTCCAGATTGCTGTCGATGCGCTGATATCCGAAACCGTCGAGGGCGAGGCCGGCCGCTTCGCCCCAGCCCGTCGTCACGTCATCGTCCAGCGCAGAGCATTGCGCGCCGGCGGCGTCGACCGCCGCATCCTGATGGGTGATCAGCGCCCGCGCTTGCACCGGCCCCTCGATCTGAGCATCGACGAAGGAGAAATAGCCGCCCTTGCTCCCTGTCGGGCTCGGGCCGCGCAGTTCAAGGTGATACCAGGCCAGCGCGCCGTCGATGCGCGCACGGTCGAACTTGGCGCCGCCTTCGATGACTGTCTTCGGCCCATGCGGAGCATAGCCGTCATCGGCGAGCTTGAACGTGAGATTGCCCCCGACGCGCACATTCGGCGCGCGTATCGCCCAGCCGCCGGGATTGATGAAGCGCCCGCCCCCGAAAGCGAGATAGCCTTCGATGCGCGCGTCCGCGAGGAACAGTTCGCCCTTGATGTTGGCGCCCTGCAGCAGCGCCGTGCCGCCCACGCTGAGGCCCGCGCCCTCTACCGCCCGGCCGAATTCTGCGCCGCGTGGGGTCAACGGATTGGCGATTTCGATCCCGCGCAAATCCAGATTGCGGGAGACCTTTGCGCCCTGCAGCGCGAGAATCCCAGCGACCTTGGCGCCGTTCGAAAACACTTCCCCGCCGATCTCGGCGTTGGCCAAAGACAGCGCCACGCCGCCTTCGTTGCGCAACGTGCTGTCGGCGAAATTGACCGCTTGGCCAATGGTGGCGGCCGCGAAGTTGATCTCGCCCTCGGCGCTGAATTTTTCGTGCATCAGCACGCCCCCGATGCGCGCGCTGCCGGCGTTGAGCGCCTGCGCGTCTCCGGAATCGGAGCGGTTCATCAGCCGCGCGCCGCCGAGCTGCAACGTCCCTTCGATGTGGGCGGCGAGCATCCACACGCAGCCGAACGCCTCAAAGCCGCCGTCGAAGATCACATTGCCCGCGATCTCTGCGCCTTGCAGCATGATCGCATCGTCATCGCTGTCGACGGCGCGCGCGAATTTTGCGCCCCGCGCCAGCACGTCGCCGTCGATGCGCGCCCCGCGCGCTTTCAGCGTCAGCGTTTCTTGGCCGGGCGCACCAAGCGGGGAGACGTCGCAGAGATCGACTTCGCCATCGATTTGCGCTTCGTCCGCCTTCAGGCGGGTCAAGCGGCTGCCGCGCAGCGAAAGCCGCGCCAGCCGCGCATGGCTGAGATCGATAGGCTCGGGAATTTCGCATGCCGTCAGCGCCAGCGCCGGCAGGCCCTCTCCCGAGCAGTCCGTGAGATCGAGCGCGCCCTCGATGCGCGCGCCCGTCAGCCGCACGCCAGGGGCGCGCACTTCCCAGGCCGGATCGAGCCGCAGCATCAGCTTGCGCAGAAACCCCGCCCGGACCGCCGGTTTGTCCCCGCCAGGCCCGGCCATCGGCGTGAAGTCCGCGATTTCCCCAAGCCGCGTGCGTTCCATCACGAAGTGTTCGTGCGGCGACAGGTCGTTGGCGTCGAACGCCATCATGATCCCCCAGGCTCCCCAGCCGCGGCCCCGTGTTAAACCACCGTGAGCGGCGGGGGGCGAGTCAGCTTATATGAAAGAGATGTCAGAGACCGCCCCACAGACGCCGCCGGCCAATTCCAATTTGCCCGAGCTCAGCGTCAGCGAGCTGGCGCAGGCGGTCAAGCGGACGATGGAGAGCAATTTCGACCGCGTGCGCGTACGCGGCGAACTGGGCCGCTGCCTGATCGCGAAATCGGGGCACCTCTACGTCGATCTCAAGGACGAGAACGCCACCATCTCCACGGTGATGTGGAAATCCAATGTCGGCCAGCTCAGCTTCAAGCCGGAGGAGGGGCTGGAGGTTGTCGCCGAGGGGCGCTTGTCCACTTATCCAGGGCGTTCGCAGTACCAGCTGATCGCCGAACGCATGGCGCCGGCGGGTGCTGGCGCCCTGTTGGCGCAACTGGAAAAGCTGAAGGCCAAGCTCGCCGCTGAAGGCTTGTTCGCGCCCGCGCGCAAAAAGCCGATCCCCTATCTGCCGCAGACCATTGGCGTGGTGACGTCACCGACAGGCGCGGTGATCCGCGACATCCTGCATCGTCTTGGCGAGCGCTTCCCGCGCCGCGTCATTCTATGGCCGGTGCTGGTGCAGGGGCCGGAAGCGGCTGGGCAAGTGGCGCGCGCCATCAACGGTTTCAACGCCATGCAGGGCGCTGACCGTCCCGATGTCCTGATCGTCGCGCGCGGCGGCGGTTCGATCGAGGATTTGTGGGCCTTCAACGAAGAGATCGTGGTCCGCGCGGCGGCGGCGAGCTTGATCCCGCTGATCAGCGCCGTCGGCCACGAGACCGACACCACCCTGATCGACCACGCCGCCGATCTGCGCGCGCCCACGCCTACGGGCGCTGCGGAAAAGGCGGTGCCTGTGCGCGCCGAATTGGTCGAGCGCGTCACCACGCTTGAAGGCCGGTTGAAAAGCGGGTTGGTGCGCGGCCTCGAACGCCGCCGCACGGAATTGCGCGCCGCCGCCGCCAGGCTGCCGCGCCTGGAAACATTGTTCCAGGTTCCACAACAACGCTTCGATCGCGCCGCCGAGCGGCTGAACGCGGCGCTTGTGGCCAACACGCGCGCGGCGCAGTCGAAGCTTGATCGCGTCGCTGCGCGCTTGCGCCCCGAAGCGCTGGGCCAGGACATTGCGCGCCGCCGCGATCTGCTGGCGCGCGCCGCCGCCCGGCTCAGCCCCGCCATGGCGCGCGCGCTGGAAGCTCAGCGAAAGCATCTCGACGCTGCTGGACGCATGCTTGAGAGCCTCTCGCACAAAAGCGTGCTGGCGCGCGGGTTCGTGATGGTGCAGCGGGAAGATGGCTCATTGGTGCGCGCAGCCAAGGATCTCAACGCTGGCGATGTCGTCGATCTCACCTTCGCTGACGATCACAAGAAGGCGGTGATCGATCCTGCGCCGGGGGCTGAACCTGCAAAGCCACGCGGAAAGACCAAACCCGGCGGCGATCAGGGAAGCTTGTTCTAAGAGCGCCCCAAGCCTCGACAAAAGCCTGAGCCTGCCGAAGGCTGGGATGCGTGGCGTGCGTCTCGTCCAGGCCTCCGGAAAGCGCGTCAAAAAGGGGGATAGGGGCGTTTCAATCCGCGTGGTTTGGTTTTGTGCGATGCTGTTGAGGTTCCGGCTAGGGAGGCGATTGCGTGCACCAGGCCAAACGTCGCCGGGATGCGGATTGAGCGCGATGCACGCGGAAGTGGCGACACCTGGCATTGTTAGTTCCAGCGAGTTGAAAGGAAGCTGGAGGCTCCGTTGAAGTATGGTGCTTCGCGCGCCTGCCGGAACGTGAAGCACGGCGCTAAGACGCGTCCGGAACTCCAGCGTCGCGGGCACGGTCTGGGGAACCAACCAGCGGGAGGAGACCGCGCCGGTCGAGCTGCCAAGCCTGTCTTGCCTGAAACGTAGCGGCCGCCGGCGCGGACATCGAACGCCGCGCGCTTCCGCCGGTTGTGATGAACGATCCGCGCAGGGCGCGCTTCAGGCACACCCCGCACTCTTCTTCCCAGCGCGCAGCTTGAGGCGCGCCCTGCGCCTCCTCGTGGCTGGAAACCACGGCGAAACCGGAAACGCACAGGCGTTGTCCGGCAAAGTGGCGTGTGTGGATCAACTTCCGGCGCGCGGCGATGATTGTATCGCCGAAGATCTCCTGAACGAAGCGCAGCGCTGCGTCGGCGTCGGCCATCGTCACCGGCAGCACCGAGATCCACCAGGCTGGTGACGCCAAATTCTGGGCAGCGCTGATGCCGGCGAGTAATGCCCGAGAAGTGTTCGAGCCCGGCTCAACATTGAAGGCGATGCCGTGAAAGCTCACCCACTTGCGCAGGCGCACGCCGATAGCTGCAATCTTGTCCTTCGCGGGTCCAGCCCGGCCCTTTTTGCGTTCGACCCAGACGCCGACGCGGCCTCGCACCACGCCCGCCACGTTGGCGCGCCAGCGCGCCGATGATCCAACGTTCCAGGTCATGCACGAAGCGCGTCACGTCGTGGCCGCGCTTGCGCAGATCGAGCATGACATAGGCCACGTGCTGGCCAGGGCCGTATGTGAATTGGTCGTCCGCCGCGCCCGCTTCGAAAACTGAAGCGATCCGGATCGAGTAGATCCTCGTCCTGGCGCTGACGCCGGCGGTGTAGAGCGGGGATGTTCCAGGAGCCAAATGAGCTCGCCCGCCTGCCTGCGGCGATCGCGCCGCGCGCGCCTCCATCGTGGCGACGCGCTGCCCCGTACTCGGTCAGCCTCGGCGAAACCGCCCAGCCGATCAGGTCCTTGTTCACGCGCTCGCAACCCTTTCAGGTTCGACTAGAGCAGAATCAGATGGGGCCGTCTCCGTGCCAGCAAAAACGCAAGTTCACAACGTCGGTATCGATTTGGCGGTGGTTTTGGGCCGCTGCAGCATGCCGATGCACCAATTGGCTCCGCATGGGCCGCGGCGCGGTGATCCTGCTGACACCAAGGAGTCAGGACGAGCTTTGGATTTCCAGGCCGCCACCCCATCGCCCGGGGAGATCACCATTCAGGGCGAGCGGCTCTGTATCACGGTAACCGGAGCCCGCTGACGTTCACGAATTTAACGCCGCAAGCTAGGCGCGGCCAAATTTTCGGCTGGACGCAAGATTGCCAATCCGTTCATGCTGGGCCTTCCAGGCGGGACGCCACTGCGGATGCTGTATGCCTGAGCCGGCGCCTGAAACGGGGAAAGCACACATGAGCATCAAGACGCGTATCGCGGCCGCGGCAGCTGTCCTGGCCGCGCTGAGCGCAGGCGCAGCCTCAGCGCAGAATTGGCAAGCCAATCCGACCTACGGGTCGATCCAGTTCGCCGGGCTTCCAGCCCGACCCCTTCACGGTGAACCTGCCGCCGGCGGCAACATCGATTCAAGGGCCGCCCGGCAACGCCTGCCCGGGCTTCATCGCCAACGCGCCCGATTTCGACCTTTACTGGACTGCCGGCAGCGGCTTCCATTGGTCATTTCGGCAAACTCCGCCACCGGGATACGACCTTGTGGTCCACACCCCGGACGGGTGCTGGCTGTGCGAGGATGACGGCGGCTTCACCTGCTTCAATCCCGGCATGCGCATCGATAATCCGATCAGCGGCCTCTATGACATTCGGGTCGGCACCTACAGCGCCACGGGCGGCAACTACCCGCCGGCGACGCTTTCTGATTTCGAACTGACCAGCTACTAGCCCGCTCCCTTGAGGCAGGCTCTCAGACAGCGGGCTGCGCTGCCGCCGCGGCCCTTGTTCGTACGCGGCGGGTTCATACCCCGCGCGCCTGATGCGCTCGTGGCGGAATTGGTAGACGCACCAGCTTGAGGAAGGCGAGTAACATCGTGGAGGTTCGAAATCCCTTCGAGCGCACCATTGGCGGGAGGCGCGGCGCGCCTCTCAGCCAATCTTCAGCCGTACGAAAGCCATATGCCCTGCGGGGTCGCCGCCGTAGGCCGCCTCCAGCCCGCTTGATGCGAAGTGCTGCTGCGCCAGCGCGCTGGCGCGAGCACGCATGTTCGCTGAGCCGCCAGTCGCGAATGGCGCCAGCGCTTGGTCCGCGCCGCGTCGTCTACGGGGCCATGGTGGACGCCGGAGAGTTCGTCGCTTTCGGATGGCCTCGGCGCGCGCAACACGTCCATCGGTCATTGGGATGCCAAGCCGCTTCGATCAGAGAGGCGTTGAGCGAAACGCCGTCGCTGCGGGATTTCCCGGCCAGGCTCACCGTCGCGGACCACCAGCCTGTCTCGCCCACACGCTGCGCATAGCTGCCGCTCACGGACCAGCGTTCTCATCCTCGTCGTATGTTCGAGCGCCTCAGGCGAGGCGATGTCGGCCCACGAGGCCTGAAGCGAGATGTTCGGCCCGGGATTCCAGCTCAGGCGCACGGAGCTTGAATCGAGCGCCGGTCTCGATGTCGTAGCGGTGTTGATCAGGCTCGCGGCCATGAAAGCGCGAGGCTTCCGAAGTTTCCACCGCCCTGCACGAAGCCGGCGGTCAGCACGCCGAATGTGATGTGGGTGCTGTCGAACCAGTGGTGCGAAATGGGCGCTTCGGGCGAATCCATTGCGGACATGCGATGCATGAAGGCGGGCGGGCCGAAGGCGGGCTCGCCCGGCAGGCCGCCATAGATGAACATCGAAGACGAAGGCCCAAGGCGGTGTGCGTAAGAGGCCGAAAGCTCCATGACCAAATCGTGGGGGTGCTGGCGGTCGACCAGAGGATCGGTTCCATTGGCGCTTTCGCCCGCAGCAAAGAGCAAAGGGTAACCCTTTGCTCCCATCAGCGGATCAGGCGACGCCATGGCGCGCAGGTTGAGCGTGCCACTGTGGCCAACGTCGCGCCGCGCCGAGGCCATCACCATGCCGGCCAGAAACGCGCGCTCATCGCCGCGAGGCCCATCCGACCAGGCGTAGACGCCGTTGAACAGCGCATGCGTCATCACGGTCCATTCGCCATGCAAGGAGTGCACGCCGCCATGAACAGAGGCGTCGGGCTGCCAGGCCGTGCCCGAGGCTTCGCGCGTCATTGCGTAGGTCCCCAGCGCGCCTGTCATCATCGAAGCATGGTGGGCCCCGTGCATGTGATCCATGTCTGGATTTGGCGCCGGCGTTTGCGGCGCTTCGTGGCCGGCGTGGGCGGAATGTTGATCCTGGGCCCACGCCGGGGCGGCAAGCAGCAACAGCGCCGCAGGCGCGGCAAGCCAAGAATTCACGGCATCCTCTTTCTGAGACTGTCTGATCATTATTGCAGCTTCCTATCACAATCCCCGCGCCCGATTAACGGCCAGCGCGTAATCAAAGCTTGACGCGGGCGCCGACGCGGCGTTTGGGGGAGGCGACATCGCCTTCCGGAAGCAAAGCGCCCGCCGATGAGCATCGAAAACGAACCGGCGGCGGAACAGACGCGCGCGCCGCCGCCGTCTGAGGATCCGCATTTCATCGCCAGCGTCGTGGGCGCGGCGGGCGATCACGATGCGCTGCTGCTGCGCCGTCAGCTCAAGGACCTCAGCACGCCCGATCTTGCCGACGTCATCGAACACGTGCCGCTGGAAACGGCGCGCACCATCGCCCGGCTGATCGGGCGTGAACTGCCGGTGGAGTTTCTCGCCGATCTCTCCTGGGAGCGGCGTGAGGAAGTGCTGCCCGAGCTGCCGGCTGACTATGTCGGCAAGGCGCTGGGCGAACTCGACACCGACGACGCCGCCGCCGTCGCCGCCGACATCGATGAGAAGCAGCTCGGCCAGGTGCTCGCCGCCGCCGACGAAGACACGCGCCTTGCAGTCGAGGAAGCGCTTTCGTTCGAGGAGGAGACGGCCGGGCGTCTCATGCAGCGCGAGTATGTCGCTGCGCCCGAGGGCGACAATGTCGGCAACGTGATCGACAGGCTCCGCGTCGAGGCCGCTGAACTGCCGGACGAATTTTTCGAAATCTACATCGTCGACGCCGCGATGCGCCCGATCGGCGCCGTGCGCGTGTCGAGCCTGATCCGCGCGCGGCGGGAGACGCCGCTCGTTGAGATCATGCGCGCGCCGCTGATCCTGATCCGTCCGGAGATGGATCAGGAAGAAGTGGCGCAGACCTTTCAGAAATATCACATGGCCTCCGCGCCGGTCGTGGACGAGGCGGGGCGGCTCACCGGCATGGTGACGGTGGACGACATCGTCGACGTCATCAGCGAGGAAGGTGAGGAAGACTTGCTCAAGCTCGCGGGCGTGAGCGAAGCTGCGCAAACCGACAATGTGTTCAAGTCGGTGCGCGCGCGTGCGCCCTGGCTGCTGGTCAATCTCGGCACCGCGATCACCGCCTCCGCGGTCATCAGCGGCTTCCAGCACTCCATCAATCAGCTGGTGCAACTCGCCATCCTGATGCCGATCGTGGCCTCGATGGGGGGCAACGCCGGCACGCAGGCGCTCGCAGTGGCGGTGCGGGCCATCGCATCGCGCGATCTCACCGAGTCGAACGCGCCGCGCTATGTGCTGCGCGAAGCGATGACCGCGATGTCGAACGGCTTGATCTTCGCGCTGGTGTTGGCCGCCGTGGTGGCGATCTGGTTTCAGAGCGCGCTGCTGGCGCTGGCGATAGCGCTGGCTGTGCTGATCAACTTCGCGTGCGCCGGCCTTGCGGGCATCCTGGTGCCGCTGAGCCTTCGCCGCTTCGGCGCGGACCCAGCCGTTTCATCGTCGGTGTTCGTCACGTTCGTCACCGACATCGTCGGGTTCATGGCCTTTCTCGGCCTGGCGACGCTGATCCTGCTGGGTTGACGGCTCGCCCAGGCGCTAGTCGTCACGCTCGCAGGCGTCGCGATTTTCCACGCAGGCCTCGCGGGCCTCGCGCGCGGCCTCGCGTGCGCTGTCACGCGCGTCCTGTGCGGCTTCGCGTGCGGCGTCCCGTGTTTCGCGCGCCGCGTCCCTGGCTTCAAGGGCCGCCTCACGCGCCGCTTCCCGCGCGGCGAAGGCGGCTTCGCGTTCCGCTTCGCGATCTGCGCGATTGGCTTCCCGCGCGGCGTCGCGCGCCGCCTCGATCTGCGCGCTTCGCGCCGCTTCCGCGGCCGCGCGAATATCTTCCCTCCGTGCGGCTAGGGCGGCGCGAATTTCGGCGTGGTCGGCGGCGGTGAGCTGGTCGCTTTGGACGAGCCGCATGGTGTCGGCCAGGAGGGCGTGGGTCTGCGCGGCGAGGCCGCCTTCAAGGTCGGAATCATCGACCTCCGCCATCGCGGCGGCGATCTCCGCTTGCGCCCTTGCAATGGCCTCTGCGCGCGCGGCGCTGCCTTCGGCGATCGCGGCGCGAATTTGTTCGCGCTCCTCGGGGCTCAGCTGGTAGCGCTGTGCAGCGCCGCTACCGCCCTCGAGGACCTCGTCGTCGCCGTCCAGCGCTACTGGCTGAGTTGTCACCGGCGCAAGGACGGCGTCAATCGTGGGGGCCAGCGTCGTCACTGGGCGGACCGCTTGAATGCCGAGCGGTTGCGCAGGCGCGATGGTTGGGGCTGTCGCCACGACGCGCGCGGGCTGCGCCGCCCAGGTCGCCGCTGAAACGCCAGCGGCTGCAAACGCGACGAGCGAAA
>JAWKUY010000019.1:0-45474 GCA_041398345.1 Hyphomonadaceae bacterium
TTCCGGGTGAAGTGGGAACGCGACCCGCCAATCGATCGCCATCTTGTAGATCGGGCTGCGGCGCGCCGCTTCAAGCCAGGCTTCCGGCACCCCATCAGCACGCGCTTGCGCGATGACCCTAGGATCGTTCGGATCGAGGAAGATTTCGAGCTGCTTCTCGTAGAGATCCTTTTCCTCGACGCTCGCCGCCTCTTCGATGCGGTCAGTATCATACAGAATGACGCCAAGATAACGGATACGGCCGACGCAGGTCTCAGAACACACAGTCGGCTGCCCGCTCTCGATGCGCGGATAGCAGAACGTGCACTTCTCGGATTTGCCGCTCGACCAATTGTAGTAGATCTTCTTGTACGGGCAGGCCGAGACGCACATGCGCCAGCCGCGGCATTTGTCCTGGTCGATCAGGACGATGCCATCTTCTTCGCGCTTGTAGATGGCGCCTGAAGGGCACGCCGCTACGCACGCCGGGTTGAGGCAGTGCTCGCACAGACGCGGCAGATACATCATGAAGGTGTTTTCGAACTGGCCGTAAATGTCCTTCTGCACCTTCTCGAAATTCACGTCCTTCGAGCGCTTGGAGAACTCGCCGCCCAGGATCTCTTCCCAGTTGGGGCCCCACTCGATCTTCTCCATGCGTTGACCGCTGATCTTCGAACGCGGCCGCGCGGTTGGAAACGCCTGCATTTCCGGCGCGTTCTGCAGATGCGCATAGTCGAAATCGAACGGCTCATAATAATCGTCGATCTCAGGCAGATCCGGGTTGGCGAAGATCTTTGCCAGAATGCGCCACTTGGGGCCCATCTTCGGCTGCAGCTTGCCACTGCGCGTACGTTCCCAGCCGCCGTTCCAGCGCTTCTGGTTTTCCCACTCGCGCGGATAGCCGACGCCAGGTTTCGTTTCGACGTTGTTGAACCACGCGTACTCAACGCCTTCGCGATTGGTCCAAACGTTCTTGCAGGTGACCGAGCAGGTGTGGCAACCGATGCACTTGTCGAGATTGAGCACCATGCCGATTTGAGCGCGAACTTTCATCGCTAGCGGCCCTCCGTGTCGGCGAGCGGCTGGTCGAGCCAGTCAACTTTTCGCATCTTGCGCATGATGACGAACTCATCGCGGTTCGATCCGACGGTGCCGTAATAGTTGAAGCCATAAGCAAGCTGCGCGTAGCCGCCGATCATGTGCGTGGGCTTCAAGACTGTACGCGTCACGGAATTGTGGATGCCGCCGCGCAGCTTGGTGATTTCCGAGCCGGGCGTGTTCACGATCTTCTCTTGGGCATGATACATAAGCGCCATGCCTTCGCGGACGCGCTGGGATACCACAGCGCGCGCGGCAAGCGCGCCGTTGGCATTGAAGCACTCGATCCAGTCATTGTCCTTGATGCCGGCGCGCTTGGCGTCCTTTTCCGAGACCCACACGACTGGACCGCCGCGATTGAGCGTGAGCATCAGGAGATTGTCGGAGTACGTTGAGTGGATGCCCCACTTCTGGTGCGGCGTAATCCAATTGAGCACGATTTCTGTTTCGCCGTTGGACCTGCGATTGTGCACCGGCTCGACGGTCTTCAAATCGACCGGCGGCTTATAAACGCACAGCGCTTCGCCGAAGGCGCGCATCCAGAGGTGATCTTGGTAGAGCTGCTGGCGGCCCGTGAGCGTGCGCCACGGAATGAGCTCGTGCACGTTGGTATAACCTGCATTGTAGCAGACCTTTTCGCTCTCAATGCCGGACCAGATCGGCGAGGAGATGATCTTGCGCGGCTGCGCGACGACATCGCGGAAACGAATCTTCTCGTCTTCCTTGGAGAGCGCGAGGTGCGTGTGTTCGCGACCGGTTTGTTTGCCGAGCGACGCCCAGGATTTGACGGCGACTTCGCCATTGGTTTCGGGCGCCAGCATCAGGATGGTTTCGCAGGCGTCGATCTCGGTTTCGATCTTGGCCAATCCCTTGGTCGGACCGTCGAGCACGGCGCCATTGAGCGCCTTCAAGTGCTCGACCTCATGCTCCGTGTTCCAGGCAAGGCCTTTGCCGCCATTGCCGGCCTTGGTCATAAGCGGCCCAAGTGAGGTGAAGCGGCGATAAAGGTTGGGGTAATCGCGCTCGACGACGCTGATCTGGGGACCGGTCTTGCCAGGAATGAGGTCGCACTCGCCTTTCCACCAATCCTTGACATCGAAGGGCTGCGCCATCTCACCGGGGCTGTCGTGTTGGATCGGCGTCAGTACGACGTCCTTTTCGACGCCAAGCACTTCAGGACAGACATCCGAGAACGCCTTGGCGATGGCTTTGAAAATATCCCAATCGGATTTGCACTCCCACACCGGATCCACCGCCGCCGTGAGCGGGTGAATGAACGGATGCATGTCGGAGGTGTTGAGGTCGTTCTTCTCGTACCAGGTAGCAGTCGGCAGCACGATGTCGGAATAGACCGCCGTCGTCGACATGCGGAAATCGATCGTGACCAGCAGATCGAGTTTTCCTTCGGGTCCCTCCTCGCGCCAAGTTACATCTACGGGCCTGCGACGGCCGGTCTCGCCCAAATCTTTGCCGAGCACGCCGTTCGACGTGCCGAGGAAGTGCTTCAGAAAATATTCGTGGCCCTTGCCGGACGAACCCAGCAAGTTGGAGCGCCACACAAACATGTTGCGCGGCCAGTTGTCGGGGTGATCGGGATCCATGCAGCTCATTTCGAGCCGCTTGGATTTCAGTTCGCGCGCAGCGTATTCGCGCGGGTCGACGCCTTCTTTCTCGGCGGCCTTGGCCACTTCGAGCGAGTTCTTTTTCAGCGCGGGCGCCGACGGCAGCCAGCCCATCCGCTCGGCCTTGGCGTTGTAGTCGATGAAGGTCTGACCCCAGTCGCCGTCCGGCGCGGTGGGCGAAAGAATTTCTTTCACATCGAGCGTCTCGTAGCGCCATTGATCGGTGTGCGCGTAGAAGAAGCTGGTCGAGTTCTGCTGCCGCGGCGGGCGCGCCCAATCCAAGGCGAAAGCGAGCGGCGCCCAGCCGGTTTGCGGGCGAAGCTTCTCTTGGCCGACATAGTGGGACCAACCACCGCCTGACTGACCGATGCACCCGCACATCGCGAGGAGATTGATCACCCCACGATAATTCATGTCCATGTGATACCAATGGTTCATCGCCGCACCGATGATCACCATGGACTTGCCGTTGGTCTTTTCGGCGTTCGCCGCGAAGCCGCGCGCCACCGCGATGACCTGCTCGCGCGGCACCGTCGTCACTTTCTCGGCCCAAGCCGGCGTATAGGGCTCGAGGTCGTCGTAGTTCGACGGGATGTGCTCGCCCCCGAAGCCCTGATCGACCCCATAGTTTGCAAGAAAGAGATCGTACACCGAAGCGACAAGTGTCTCGCCGTCTTTCAGCTTCAACCGCTTTACCGGAAGGCGCCGCATCAAAGTGTCCGGGTGATCTGTCGATGCAAAGCCGTTCGATGCGCTATTGGCAAAATACGGGAAAACCACTTCAGCGATGTCATCGTGGGCGCCTTTCAGGCCCACGCGCAATTTCACATCGCCGCCGTCAGCGGTCTTTTCTTCCAGATTCCACTTACCCTGTTCGCCCCAGCGGAAGCCGATCGATCCTGTCGGCACCACCGGATTGCCGGTCGTCTCATCGATGCCGATGGTCTTCCAGTCGGGATTATTTTCTTGCGCCAGCGCATCGTCGAAGTCGGAGGCTCGCAGAAGCCGCTCAGGCACATAGCGGCCGTCCTTCTTCACCAGCCGCACCAAAAGCGGCATATCGGTGTAGCGGCGCACATAATCCTTGAAGTACGGCACTTCGCGGTCGCGATGAAATTCGGTGAGCACAACGTGGCCCATCGCCATGGCGAGCGCCGCGTCCGTGCCCTGTTTTACCGAAATCCAAAGATCGGCGAATTTCGATGCTTCCGAATAGTCCGGACAGATGACGACGGACTTCGCGCCCTTGTAGCGCACCTCGGTATAGAAATGCGCATCAGGCGTACGCGTCTGCGGCACGTTTGAGCCCCAGACCAGAATGAAGCCCGAATTGTACCAATCTGCAGATTCCGGGACGTCAGTCTGTTCACCCCAGGTTTGCGGGCTCGCCGGCGGCAGATCGCAGTACCAATCGTAAAACGATCCGCAAACGCCGCCGAGCAATTGCAGATAGCGCGCGCCAGCAGCGTACGAAATCATTGACATGGCCGGGATCGGCGAAAAGCCGAACACCCGGTCCGGTCCGTGCTTCCTTACTGTGTAGGCGTTGGCCGCACCGATCAATTCAGTGACTTCGTCCCATGTCGAGCGCACCAAGCCGCCGCCGCCACGGATGGAGGTGTAGGACTTGCGCTTGGCCGCATCTTCGACGATCGACGCCCACGCCTTCACCGGTGACAACGCTTTGCGCGCTTCGCGCCACAGCTTCAACAGGCGGCCGCGCACCATCGGGTACTTCACGCGATTGCCGGAATAGAGATACCACGAGTAGCTTGCGCCGCGCGCGCACCCGCGCGGTTCGTGATTGGGCAGATCGGGACGTGTGCGCGGGTAATCCGTCTGCTGGGTTTCCCAGGTGACGATGCCGCCCTTGACGTAGATCTTCCACGAACACGAACCGGTGCAGTTCACGCCGTGCGTGGAGCGCACGATCTTGTCGTGCTGCCAGCGGCGCCGGTACGCCTCCTCCCAAGAACGGTCCTCGTCGTTCGTCACGCCGTGACCGCCTGCATAAAGTTCGGTCTTGCGGGTGAAGAAGGCCAGCCGATCGAGTGTATGGCTCATGTGCGTTCAGTCCTTATTGCGCCGCAACCTTGGCGGGCTGGGCGCCGTGGCGCTTGTTTTCGACGTCGAAGAGAAGGCCTTTCGGCTGAGCGTACACAAACCAAGTGACGGCCAGACACGACACGTAAAAGACAAGAAAGCCCACAAGCGCTGCGGTGGCGCTTCCCGTTTCGGCGATTGAAAAGCCAAAGCTCTTCGGAATGAAGAAGGCGCCGTAAGCCGCAATCGCCGACGTAAAGCCGGTGATGGCAGCCGATTCCTTCTCCGCCTGCTTCAGCTGATCTTGAGGGGAGGCTTGCGGCGCGAGGCGGGCGATCTCCTTGCGCATGATGGCCGGGATCATTTGGAAGGTAGATGCGTTGCCGACGCCGCTCGCGAAGAAGAGCAGTATGAAGCAGGCGAAGAAGCCGGTGAAAGCGCCGGGCGCCGCCTTGTTGGCGAGGAAATAGATGACGCCAATCGTGCCCAGCATCATCAATGCGAACACAGCAAGCGTCACGCGCGCCCCGCCGAAGCGGTCGGATATCCAACCCGTCAGCGAGCGTGACAGCGCACCCACAAGCGGCCCGAGGAACGCGATCTGCAGCACATTGACACTGGGAAACTGCGTGCTGGTGAGTAGAGGAAACGCCGCGGAGAAGCCAATGAACGAACCGAATGTGCCCGTGTAGAGCCAGCACATGATCCAGTTATGAGTGCGCGTGAAGATGACCGATTGCTCTGCGAAGGAGGCCTTCGCGGTGGAGAGATCGTTCATGCCGAACCACGCCATGAAGGCGGAAACGACAATGAACGGAACCCAGATGAAGCCGGCATTCTGCATGAAGAGCGTGCCGCCGGCATCGGTCGCCTGACCGTCGCCGCCAAAGCTTCCGAACACTGCCGTCGTGATTGCAATCGGCACCAGAAATTGCATGGCGCTGACGCCAAGATTTCCGAGACCAGCATTGAGCGCGAGGGCATTGCCCTTCTCGGCGCGCGGAAAGAAGAAGCCTATGTTCGACATCGAACTTGCGAAGTTTCCACCGCCGAGTCCGCACAGCAGCGCCAGACCCAGCATGATCCAGTACGGCGTTTCGGCATTCTGCACGGCAAAGCCAATGCCGAGCGCCGGCGCGAGCAGCGACCATGTGGTCAATGTCGTCCACAACCTCCCGCCAAAGACGGGAACCATGAATGAGTAGAAGATGCGCAGCGTCGCGCCCGACAAGCCCGGCAGCGCCGCGAGCCAGAAGAGCTGGTCGGTCGTGTAATTGAAACCAATGGTCGGTAATTTCGCCACGACCACTGACCAGACCATCCAGACAGCAAACGAGAGGAACAGCGCGGGCACGGAGAGCCAGAGATTACGCGCAGCGACCGCCTTGCCCTTGTCCTTCCAAAAGCTTGCGTCCTCCGGACGCCAATCGCTGATAAGGCCTGCCATCGCGGGCTTATGCTTGGCCGGTTCGTGAATGGGCTGCATTTCCGGGAATTCCGGCAACGCCTCAAGCGCCTTGCCGGCGGCGTCGCGCTCCATCTGCCGGATAGCGAAATGCATCCACACGAGCGATCCGGAAACGATGAGGAAGAGCAGCATGAAGCAACTCGTCCAAATCCCGGTGAGATCGTTCAGCACGCCGAAAGCGATCGGCAGCACGAAGCCGCCCAGACCGCCGATCATGCCGACAAGGCCACCGACTGCACCGACATCCTTGGGATAATAGACCGGGATGTGCTTGAAGACCGCCGCTTTGCCGAGGCTCATAAAGAAGCCAAGCACGAAGATGATGATCGTGAATCCGACCAAGCTGGTTTCCAGCCGGAACGAGATCGGCCCTTCGATCCCGTCGATCACATAACTTGTGGGCGGATAGGACAGCAGAAAGGTCGCCGCGATGCCGACCAGGAAGGTCCAATACATGACCTGGCGCGCGCCGACCTTGTCGGAGAGATGCCCGCCATAAATTCGAAAGAGTGACGCCGGCACCGAGAACGCCGCCGCCACCATGCCGGCAGTCTTGAGATCAAGGCCATAGACGCCGACGAGATAGCGCGGCAGCCAAAGCGCTAACGCCACAAAGGCGCCGAACACGAAGAAATAATAGAGCGCGAACCGCCAGACCTGGACGTTCTTGAGCGGCGCGAACTGTTCCAGCATGGAGCGCGGCCGAACGCCCCGGCGCCGCCGCTCGACGAGATCGGGATCATCCGTTGTGAATACAAAGAAGACGAGTGCAATCACCGCAAGGCCGGCGGCCCAGTATTGCGCGACCGCTTCCCAGCCGAAGGCGAGCAGCACGAACGGCGCAACGAACTTGGTGACGGCCGCACCGACATTGCCGGCGCCGAAAATGCCGAGCGCAGTACCCTGCTCGCTCGTCGGATAGAACTTAGAGACATAGGCTATGCCGACTGCGAACGAACCGCCAGCGATGCCGACGCCCAGGGCCGCCAGCAAAAACTGTTCGTAGGTGTGCGCATAGGAGAGCAGGTACGTCGCCGCCGCTGCGGCCAGCATCACAACCAGATTAACGACGCGGCCGCCATATTGCT
Source organism: Hyphomonadaceae bacterium (assembly GCA_041398345.1). Classification (GTDB taxonomy): domain Bacteria; phylum Pseudomonadota; class Alphaproteobacteria; order Caulobacterales; family Aquidulcibacteraceae; genus Vitreimonas. The sequence goes on from JAWKUY010000019.1 coordinate 7,299, forward strand.
CGGTCCAAACGCCAAGTACGAGTCTGATCAAAGATCCCGTCAGGATCGGTGTTCCGATGAGCAGGCCGAACTGGGTTTCGCTGAGCCCCAGATCGCGTTGGATCTGAACGCCAAGAATCGAGAAGATGGTCCACACGGCAAAGCAAGCCGTGAACGCCACGGTGCTGAGCCAAAGAGCGCTGTCCGCTCCGTTCTTCTTGCCCCGGTGCGCTTGCAGTGACGCCATGTCGATCGCCCCATTTTTCGCGAGCAGCGCCCCGAAGAGGCGCGTGCTTGAGCATCAACAGCACTAAACGCTCCCGGAGCATTTGATGCAGATCAAGCCAAGCAGGCCGATCAACGCGAATATGATCGCTGCGCGCGTCGCCACCAGGGCCAATTGATCTATGTCCGGCCTATGACTTGAGCTTTATCAAGCATCCACAGTGAAGATTGTCAGCCCGGCCCATCGGCTTGATTTGCATCAAATCGTCCGCTTAAGAACGGCGCCACATTGCCTCGATCGGAGGGCAGTTTGCGCGCGAGCGACATCGACCGGATCAAGGCATTGCCGCTGTTCGCAGACGCCGCGGCCGAGACCTTCCGCGTGGCGACAGCTGGCGCCCACGTGCAGCGTTTCCCCCCGGGGACCATGCTGCTGCTCGAAGGCGATCCCGTCGACTTCCTCTATGTTTTGCTCGATGGCCAGGTCGAACTCCACGGCACCTGGAACGACCATGAAACAGTGCTGACCATCCTGCGGCCAGTATCGACCTTCATCCTTGCGGCCGTCGTGCTCGACGCGGCCGCTTTGATGTCGGCGCGCACTTTGGAGCGGTGCGAAATTCTGATGATCCCGGGCGACGCGATCCGCACGGCGATGCGCCTTGATCCGCGATTTGCAATGTCCGTCTCGCGTGATCTTGCCGGCTGCTATCGCGGTCTCGTTCGCAACATCAAGAACATCAAGCTACGCAACAGCACCGAGAGGTTGGCCAACTATTTGTTGGCGCAACGCGCCATCGACAGTTCAGGATCGACTGTCATTCTGCATCATGAAAAGCGCATACTGGCGTCGCTCCTCGGCATGACGCCGGAAAATCTCTCGCGCTCTTTTGCCACCCTGCAAAAGCACGGCGTGAGCGTGCAAGGCTCGGTCGTCACGTTAGCCAACACCGCCGCATTGGAACAACTCGCAAAGCCCGATCCGCTGATCGACAACAACGCCCCGCGCGGGGGCGATATTGTCGCTGAAGCGGACGCCGAGATATGGCTATCGGAACTCTCGCGGACAAAGCCGCGATGAACCCACCCGCTTTGGTTGACCTCCTCCGGCAGGCGCCTTTGAGTGCCGCAGTAAGGAGAAGCGAACGCTATGACATCTGAACCTGCTGGCGACGACTTGCCGGGCGCCGCCGGCCGAGTCGCCCGTGAAAGACCCGAACTATGGCAAGCGTTGCAGGCGCTGGGCGCAGCGGCAGGCGAGGCAGGTCCGCTCGACGCAAAGACGCGCCGGCTCGTTACGCTTGCCCTCGCCATCGGCGCCGATTCGGAAGGCGCAACTCACTCCCACGCGCGCCGCGCCTTGGCCGAGGGCCTCAGCGCAGATGAACTTCACCACATCGCTTATCTTGCCATCACCACTTTAGGCTGGCCGCACGCCATTCGCGCGCTGACCTGGATTGAAGATTACACGCGGCCGAAGACGTGATCCCGATCGACACCATAGGCGGACTTCTGATTGCCGGGGGACGTTCCACCCGGTTCGGCGCCGAGAAGGCCGTGGCGCTCTTTAGCGGCATGCCGATGATGGACCGCGTCGCCCAACTCTTTGCGGACCTACCCGCATTCTCGATCGGCGCGCGCCCAGGGTCAGGCGCCGAGGCGCGCGGGCGTGAAGCCGGGATTGAGGTCGTGTTTGATGACCCTTCGTTTCCAGTGGGCCCCTTGCGGGCGTCTTGAGGCGCTCTGGTTTGGGCGCGCCAGCGGGCTTTGCCTTTGCCAAGCGCGCCTTGTGACGCACCTTGTTTGCCTGGCGACCTTGTGACTCGGCTTGCGCAAAATATTGGCAGCGCGCGCGCAGCATTCGCCGTGACCGATGCTGGCCAACATCCACTCTGCGCCCTCTGGAGCGTTGGCGTCCACGACACGTTGCGTGCACAGCTGCAAGCCGGCCGCCACCCATCGGTGCGCGCCTTCCTGGCCGAAATCGGCGCCATCCCGGTTCATTTTGATGAGGCGCGAGCGTTCGCCAATGCCAATACGGTTGAGGCGTTGGCCGCTCTGGAGGGCGGCGCATGAACCCGCTGATCGATCCCTTCGGCCGCGCTATTAACTATCTGCGCGTTTCCGTCACCGACCGCTGCGATCTGCGCTGCATCTATTGCATGAGCGAACGCATGCGCTTTCTGCCGCGCAACGAGCTTCTCAGCATCGAAGAACTTGATCAGTTGTGCGCGGCGTTCGTCAGGCGCGGCGTACGCCGATTGCGTTTCACCGGCGGCGAGCCCTTGGTGCGACGCGGGTTTCTAGATCTCCTCAACTTGGTGAAACGGCACCTCGGGTCGGGCCTCGACGAAATCACTGTCACCACTAATGGCGTCCAGCTCGCCGAGTTCGCCGGTCCGCTCTTCGAGGCGGGTGTGCGCCGCGTAAATATCTCGGTCGATTCACGCGATCGCGACACCTTCAAACATATTACGCGCCGCGATCGCTTGCCCGAAGTGCTCGCGGGTATTGACGCTGCCGAGCGCGCGGGCCTCAAGGTCAAGATCAACACCGTCGCGCTCAAGCGCGACAACGCACACGAAATTCCCGACCTCATCATGTGGGCGCATCGACGCGGCTTCGACATCACGCTGATCGAGACGATGCCGCTCGGCGAGATCGATGAAGACCGCACCGATCAATTTCTGTCTTTGGCAAGCGTGCGCCAAGACATGGCGAGCTATTGGCGCCTCACCGATCTGCCAGACCGTACGGGCGGGCCCGCGCGCTATGTTCGCGTTGAAGAGACGGGTGGCCGCTTGGGCTTCATCACGCCGCTCAGTCACAATTTTTGCGAGGCTTGTTCAAGGGTTCGTCTCACCTGCACAGGCCGGCTCTATCTTTGCCTGGGGCACGAAACTTCGGTTGACCTGCGCGAGACGTTGCGCGGGGATGGAGGCGTGGGCGCCTTGGACGCGGCGCTCGATGCGGCGATTGCGCTTCGGCCCAAGGGCCACGATTTTCAGGTGGATCGATTGCGCACGCCCGCGACGGTCCGGCATATGTCTGTGACTGGCGGATGACGCGCCTGCTTTTCCTCGGGCGCCTGCGCGACGTGGCAGGGCGCGGCGAACGCGTCGTGACTTTGCCCGCTCACATTGAAACCGTCGCCGACCTTCGCGCCTGGCTCTCCAGCGAGGACGCTGAACTCGGCGCCGCGCTTCAGGGCCGCGGTATCCACGTGGTTGTCGATCAAGTGATCTCGAACAGGGACACAGAGAGCGTTAGGAGAGCCGACGAGATTGCGTTCATGCCGCCCTTGAGCGGAGGCTAGGATGAACGAGACGATCCTTTTGCTTGCTTTGGCGATCGCGGCGGCCGCGGCGCTTTATTCCTCCGTGGGCCACGGCGGCGCCTCCGCTTATATCGCTCTGATGGCGCTTGCGGGTCTTGCGCCGGAGGAAGTGCGCCCGGCGGCGCTGGTGCTCAATATTCTCGTCGCAGGCTTCGGCGCCTGGCGCTTCATTCGCGCTGGGCGCTTCGATTGGCAGGTGTTTTGGCCATTCGCAGTCGCGGCCATTCCCGCAGCCTTTCTTGCCGGGCGCATCGATGTGCCGGTACATGTCTATCGTCCCCTGCTGGCCGTAGCGCTCGGCGCCGCCGCTCTTCGCTATCTTTTCTGGCCCACGATCGACGCAATCAAACCAAGCAAGGCGCCGTCGGCTCTGGTCGCCTTGCCGACCGGCGCCGGTCTCGGCGCGCTCGCGGGCCTCACCGGCATCGGCGGAGGCGTCTATCTTTCGCCGTTGCTGGTGTTTGCCGGCTGGGCCGATCCTCAGCGCGCAACCGGGATCGCCGCGTGCTTCATCGTCGTCAACTCCATCGCCGGTCTCGCCGGCCGCGCCTCCTCGCTTGCGACACTGCCTTCCTACCTGCCCTGGTTCATGGCCGCGGCGATGATCGGCGCCTTGATCGGCACGACGTGGAGCTTGAAGGGCCTCGACAAACGCGGCGTGTTGCGCGTTCTGGGCGTCGTCTTGGGCATCGCCGCCGCGGCGCTCGCCGCATGATCACAATCTCGATTACGCCCGAAGTCTTTTCACCGGATGTAGAGCTTGCGCGATTTACAGCGATGCGTGGCGCTGGATGCGGCGCGGCGGTGACGTTCGTCGGCTATTGCCGCGGCGCCTCGCAAGACGGAGAAGTCACGCGTCTCGACCTCGAACACTATCCGGGCTTTACCGAGAAAGAGATTGATCGACTTGCACGGCGCGTCGCCGACCGCCATGCCCTGGCCGGCCTATTGGTAATCCATCGCGCTGGAACGATCCTTCCGGGCGAGCCAATCGTGTTGGTGGCGGCATTGAGCGCCCACCGCGCCGCCGCTTTCGCCGCAGCCGAAGAGCTTATGGATTATTTGAAGACGGACGCGCCGTTCTGGAAGCGGGAGACCGGGCCGGACGGCGCCCGCTGGATCGAGCCGACGGCCGAGGACCGGCGCCGGCGCGAGGAGCATTCGAAATGAAAGATCATGCCTGCAGGATTGACGAGAGCCTGCCCTTCAAACCCGTTAATGTCGCGCTCCTGACAATCTCCGACACCAGAGACGAGGAAAGCGACACCTCCGGCGCCTTATTGGCCAAGCTCATCGCCCGCGACGGGCATCGTGTTGGCGAACGAACACTTGTCCGCGACGACGCAACAGAGATCCGAACGCGCGTCAGCGAGTGGATCGAATCTTCCGGGATTGATGTCATCATCTCGACCGGTGGCACCGGCCTTACAGGGCGCGACGTCACCCCCGAGGCGCTTCGACCGCTCTTCGAAAAAGAAATCGAGGGCTTCGCGATCGTGTGGCACATGCTGAGTTTCGAAAGCGTCGGCCTCTCGACCTTGCAGTCGCGCGCGTGCGCTGGCGTCGCCAAAGGCAAGTTCATTTTCGCCCTCCCCGGCTCGAACGGCGCCTGTCGGGACGGATGGGAGAAAATCATCCGCTGGCAACTCGATAGCCGTCACACGCCCTGCAATCTCGTTGAAATCATGCCGCGCCTCCTGGAGCATTGAGATGAAGGACACCCTCACGCATCTTGATCGCGCCGGACGCGCGCGCATGGTCGATGTCGGCGACAAAGAGACCACGCGCCGCGAAGCGATAGCCCAGGGCCGCATCCGCATGCAGGCGCAAACCTTGGAGCGCGCGTTGGCAGGCGATCTGCCGAAGGGCGATGTGCGCGCGATCGCCGAGATTGCCGGCGTGATGGCGGGCAAGCGGACCTCGGATCTAATTTCGCTCTGCCATCCCCTGGCCTTGACCAACCTCAAGGTCGAGGTGACGCCGGACGATGGTCTGCCTGGGTTTTCCGTTTCGGCGCGCGCACGCGTCAATGGACAAACGGGCGTCGAAATGGAGGCGCTGACGGCGGTTTCGGTGGCGTGCCTAACGCTCTACGACATGTTGAAGGCGATAGACCGGAGCATGGTGATCGAAGAGATCACGCTCACGGAAAAGCACGGCGGCGCGAGCGGCTCTTATGTGCGGGCCAAGGCGTGATCAGCGTCGCTGAAGCGCGCGCGGCAATTCTCTCCGCCGTAGAGCCCGTAGACGCCGAGAATGTGCGTCTGCGCCACGCCTTGGGACGCACGCTGCGCGAAGATCTGATCGCGGCGCGAGATCACCCGCCGTTTCGCGCTTCCGCGATGGATGGCTATGCCGTGCGCGCGAGCGACACGCCCGGCGCGCTGCGCGTCATCGGTGAAGCCGGCGCGGGCAACGCGCTTCAGGTTCCACTGGGCCCTGGGGAATGCGCGCGCATCTTCACCGGCGCGCCGCTGCCCGTTGGGGCGGACGCCATCCTTATCCAGGAAGATGCGGTGCGCGACCAGGATATCGTCACCGCCCCGCAGATCGCGCCGGCCCGCCACGTGCGCGATGCCGGCATCGATTTCCGCGCGGGCGATCGCGTCCTGACGTCGGGCGTGACGCTCAATGCGGTTTCGATCGCGCTTGCGGCCACCCTGGGACGAAATGCACTTACCGTCTCAAGGCGCCCACGGGTCGCGGTCCTGGGTGGAGGCGACGAACTCGTAACACCGGGCGATACGCCGCTCGCCGACCAGGTCTTTGACTCGATGAGCTTCGCCGTGGCGGCGCTGGTAGAGCAATGGGGCGGCGGAGCAAGCACTGCTCCGCCGCTGAAGGACCGCGGCGCCGATGTCGCGCGCGCTATTGCAGAGACACTCACTCCAAACGACCTTACGGTCATCATTGGCGGCGCTTCGGTCGGCGATCACGATCATGCCCGTCCCGCGGTGCGCGAACTTGGCGGCGAGATCCTGTTTGAGAAAGTCTCGCTCCGCCCCGGCAAACCGACATGGTTCGCAAGAATAGAAAAAAACCTTGTTCTAGGTCTTCCAGGTAATCCAGCGTCAGCCATGGTATGCGCGCGGCTCTTCTTGCGCCCCTTGCTGGACAAACTTTGCGGCCAAGAGCCTGGCGCGTCCACCCGCACCATCGCGGCGCGCACCCGATCGCCGCTTGCCGCCAACGGCGTGCGCGAGACCTACCTGCGCGCCGCAATCGAAAGTGATGAGACGGGTCAGTTGTGGGTGAAAGCGGCAGCGCAGCAGGATTCCTCGTTGATATCGGTCTTCGCCGCAGCGCCCGCACTTGTGATGCGCCCGCCGGACGCGCCCGAGACAGCCGAAGGCGGGCTCGTCGAGGTGCTTTGTCCTTGAGTGATGCGCGCTTGGGCCGCACGGGCGATTGACCAAGATCAATCGCTTCCAGGCCAAGCGCATCGATCATGGCGGACATGGATCCGCAGCTTCTGTCTTTCGCGGAACGTCAAGTGCCGCGATACACATCTTATCCTAGCGCCAACCATTTTGACGCCAGCGTCGATGCCGGCCTCCATCGGCGCTGGCTCAGCGCTCTCGACCAAACGACAAGTCTCTCAATCTATCTGCATGTTCCCTATTGCAGACAGCTTTGCTGGTATTGCGGATGCAACACGTTCCTGACGCGCGGCGGCGATATCGGCGACTTCGTCACCACGTTGATGATGGAGATGGATCTCGTCGCCTCAGCGTTGGGATCGCGGACGGTGGGCGAGATCCATTGGGGCGGCGGCACGCCCAACGTGCTCTCCGCCGCTGAATTCCTCCGCGTCATCCATCACATTGACTTTTGGTTTGACGTGCGACCGGACGTGAAGCACGCGATAGAACTCGATCCGCGCTATATCACATCTGAACTTGCGCAAGCTTACGCGGCCGCGGGTGTAGGCCGGGTGTCATTGGGCGTTCAGGATCTGAACGCTCACGTGCAAGAAGCGATCGGACGCGTCCAGCCGTTCGAGCAGCTGCGCGAAGGCGTACGCATCCTTCGCGAGGCGGGACTGAAAGAGATCAGCTTCGACTTGATGTATGGTTTGCCGCATCAGTCAACGGGCGACCTTGCGCGTTCGATCCGGCTCGCCGCCGAACTGAGGCCCAAGCGGATTGCGCTCTTTGGCTATGCGCACGTGCCCTGGTTCAAGCGCCGTCAGCGTCTCATCGACGCAACCGCGCTGCCAGGCGCACACGAGCGCTTCGATCAGGCCGAACTGGCGGGGCGAATGCTCAATGATCTCGGGTATCAGAGCATTGGGCTCGACCACTTTGCGCGCGCCGATGATCCACTTGCCAAGGCGGCGCATGAAGGCAAGCTCCATCGCAACTTTCAGGACTATGTCGCCGAAGCCAGTCGGGCAATCATCGGCATTGGCCCCTCGGCCATCTCTCATCTTCCCGGCGGCTACGCACAAAACATTTCCACAATCGGCGCATGGCGCCGTGCGGTGCAAGCCAACACGCTCCCCGTCTCGCGTGGCCATGCGGAGAGCGCGGAAGATCTGCGTCGCGGCGCCGTCATTCAATCCATCATGTGCAATCTGGAAATCGATCTCGGCCCCTGGGGCGGCTGGGACATGTTCCCGGAAGCTTACGCGGAGGTGAGGCCCTTCGCGGAAGCGGGCCTCGTCGAAATTCATGGCGACGTCCTCGTCGTTCCACGAGCGGCACGGCAATTTTCACGTCTCGTGGCCATGGCTTTTGACGCCTACGGCCAATCCGCCCCGCTTGCGCATTCGCGCGCTGTCTAAAGCCCTGTCATGACCACCACAACCGCTGAACGTTACCGAGCTTACCGGGGCCTTGCCTTGTTCAGCATGGGCTTTCGACCCTTTTTCCTGCTCGCCGCGGTTTGGGCCGCGTTGGCGGTCCCGCTCTGGGTCGCGGCATTTGCAGGGTGGCTGCCGATCGAGCACTTCAACCGCGACTGGCACGCGCACGAAATGGTGTTCGGCTATTTGAGCGGCGTTATCGCCGGCTTTCTGCTGACGGCAGTCCCGAACTGGACGGGGCGGCTCCCGGTAACAGGCGCACCGCTCATGGGGCTTGTGCTTTTATGGTGCGCCGGACGAGTCGCGATGCTCATCCCGGGTTTCGCCGCGGCGCCAATCGTCGACAGCGCGTTCCTCTTCGTCTTCGCGGCCGTGGTCGGGCGCGAGATCATCGCCGGCCGCAATGTTCGAAACGCACCGGTGCTGGTGTTGCTCACGGTTCTCGGCAGCGCCAACGTGCTTTCGCATTTGCGCAGCGTCGATCCTGACTTGGCGCTGCTCGGCGAGCGCATCGGTATCGCCGTCGTCGCGACGCTTGTGGCGCTGATCGGCGGACGAATTGTACCGAGCTTCACGCGCAATTGGATGGCCAAGCGCAAACTCACGCCCGAGCCCGCTTCACCCAGCCGCTTCGACGCAGTCGCGCTCTCGGTGGGCGCGATAGGCCTGGGCATTTGGGCCATTTCGCCGGAGCTTTACGCCGCGGGCCTCGCACTCACCCTCGCGGGCGCGCTGCACTTTGTGCGGCTGGCGCGCTGGCGCGGCTGGCGAACCACGGTCGAACCGTTGGTGCTCATCCTACACCTCGGCTATTTCTGGCTGGCGTTGGGCCTTTGCCTTAAAGGTCTCGCTATCCTTGCCCCATCCGTTGTGCCGGCGGCGTCCGGCCTTCATGCCATCACCGCCGGCGCCTTTGGCGTCATGACGCTTTCGGTGATGACGCGGGCAAGCCTCGGGCACACTGGGCAGCCTCTTGCCGCGACGCCGCACATCAGCGCCATCTACGTCTTGGTCAATCTCGGCGCTTTGGTCCGCGTCGCAGCGCCATTTCTGGCCGAACATTACACTCTGCTCGTGGCGCTGTCGGCGGTGCTTTGGAGCGGTGCTTTCGCCTGGTTCGCCATCGTCTATGCCCCACTTTTGCTGCGACCGCGCCAGGCAAGCGCGGGGTGAACGCGAAGGAAGATCCCATGCGTGATTATGATCTGATCATTGTCGGCGCCGGACCGGCGGGCCTAAGCCTCGCCGCGCGGCTCGCCGAAGCGCCGCTGCGTATTGCGCTTATCGACAAGTCGCCGGCGGCCGCCTTGAGCGACCCCGCCTATGATGGGCGCGAGATCGCGCTCACCCGCGCATCCATCGAACGGCTGCGTACACTTGGCGCATGGCAGCGCCTAAAGGAAGACGAAGCCGCTCCCCTCTCGCGCGCCGAAGTGCTGGACGGCACTTCTTCCTACGTCTTGCCATTCACCGATCGCGACCGCCGCGCGCCGCTGGGAGCGCTCGTCTCGAACGCCGCTCTTCGCCGCACCTTGTTCGATTGCGTCGAGGCTCAGAACAATTGCGATCTGTTCGCAGGGAGCACGGCGCACGTCGCCGCAATGGACGACAAAGGCGCCAAAGTACGGCTTCAGGATGGTGGCGCACTAGCGGCCAAGCTCATCGTCGGGGCCGACACGAGATTTTCGGCCTTGCGCCAAAGCCAGGGCATCGGCGCTCGCATGGTTGACTTTGGACGCACCATGTTGGTTTGCCGCGTGCGCCATACACGGCCGCACGACAATATCGCCACCGAATGGTTCGATCGCGGACAAACGATCGCGATGCTGCCGCTCTGGGACAGGCAATCCTCTTTCGTTCTGACGCTGGACGCGCTCGAAATGGAGGAAATCAAGGCGCTGAAAGCCGACGACTTCGCACGCGAGGTCGAACGCCGCACGCAGCGCCGCTGGGGCGATATCACGCTGACGAGCGAGCGCTTCTACTATCCGTTGATTGCGGTCTACGCGGATCGCTTTATTGCGCCCCGGTTTGCGCTCTTGGGCGATGCGGCCGTCGGCATGCATCCGGTTACCGCGCATGGCTTCAACTTCGGCTTGCGCGGCGCCTTCGTGCTCGGGCGTGAAGTCCTCGCCGCGAGCCGTGAGAGTCGCGATATTGGCGCCAGCCCCGGCCTCAGCCGCTATGAGCGCGATCATAGACGCGCGACGCTTCCGCTCTTCGCGGCCACCAACGCGATCGCCAAACTCTACGCCGACGAGCGCATGGTTGCGCGCTGGGCGCGCGGCGCAGGTCTTCGGCTGATGAACGTCACGCCTGGAGCGCGTCGGCTGGTCGAAGCGAGCCTCAGCGGCGCCAACGCATGAAGGCGGCCCAAAGCCTCCTGGAGCTTGCTCAGCGCGAAGGCGTTCGGGCCTGCTTTGCCAACCCCGGCACCTCTGAAATGCACCTGGTCGCAGCGCTCGATTCCGCGCCGGACATCCGCCCGGTCTTATGTCTGTTCGAAGGCGTGGCGACGGGCGCCGCCGATGGCTATGGCCGCATGATGCAGGCGCCGGCGTTGACGCTGCTTCATTTGGGTCCAGGCCTCGGCAACGGGCTCGCCAATTTGCACAACGCCTATCGCGCGCGAACGCCAATCGTCTCGTTGATTGGCGAGCACGCCACGTTCCACCGCGCCAACAATCCGCCGCTGGCGAGCGATATCGCCGCTCTGGCGCGCCCGGTTTCATCATGGGTTCAAACGGTGGAGGAAACCGCTGATCTGCTCCCCTTGACGCGCGACGCGTTTGCAGCGGCGCGGCTGCTGGGTCCCGCCGCTCTTATTCTGCCTGCCGACATTGCCTGGAGCGATGATGCGCTCGCACTCCTATCACCGGCGCCGGCGCCTGATGAGAGGCTCGATTCCAACTGGATTGAAGAAGCGGCTCAGCTCTTGGGACCGCGTACCCTGCTCCTGCTCGGCGGACGATTCCTCTCCGCGGCGGCTTGTTCGGCCGCTCAACGGATCGGCGCCAAGACCGGCGCTCTTGTTCTAATCGAGACCTTTCCCGCTCGCGTGCGCCGCGAGGGATCGGCGGCGCAGTTGAAGCGCTTGCCCTATCTCAGCGAGATGGCCGCCGCCGCATTAGCTGAGGTGGAGACCATCGTTCTCGCCGGCGCCGCTGAGCCCGTCGCGTTCTTCGCCCTTCCCGGACGGCCGACAAAACTCGCGCCCGATGGCGCACGCATGTTTTCACTCACCGCCAATGGCGGCGGCGTCGAGCGCGCGCTCAAAGCGCTCGCCGCGTTACTTGAGGCTGGCGACGTTGTGGCGCCGCTTCCAACAACGCCCTCGCCGCCCGTTGGCGGCGCAATTGATCCAACCGCATTAGCGCAATGCTTTGCGTCCACGCTGCCCGCCAACGCCATCGTCTGCGATGAATCCAACACAGCGGGTCTCTTCTGTTATGAAGCGGCCGCCGCCAGTCCGCCACACGACTGGCTGACGCTGACCGGCGGATCGATCGGCCAAGGTCTGCCGCTCGCGACGGGCGCCGCCATCGCCTGCCCAGAACGTAGAGTCATCGCTTTGGAGGCAGATGGCAGCGCGCTCTACACGATCCAGGCGCTGTGGACGCAAGCGCGCGAGGGCCTCGACGTCACCAATGTCATTCTCAACAATGGCGCTTACGCCATCTTGCGCCTGGAGATGATTCGTGCCGGCGTCAATCAATTGTCCGAGGCGGCGAACGCGCTCTTCGACCTGAAGCGCCCCGCGATCGACTTCTGCAGCATCGCGCGCGGCTTTGGCGTTCCCGCCGAGCGCGTGGAAACGCCCGCGGCGCTCACCGCCGCACTGACGCGCAGCTACGCCAGTCCTGGTCCCGCACTCATCGAGGTGATGATCCGATGAAGGACTTGCCCAGCGCGCTCTGCGCGCAGCTCTCGACCCTGCTCGGCGGCCGCTTCAGTCGAGCCGTCGCGGTTCGCGATCAGCACGCGGGCGGCGGCATGCACTTGGCGGCGCTCCCGCCGCAGGCGGTCGCGATGGCCGAGACTCTGGAAGAAATCATCGCCATCGTCCGTGCATGCGCCGAACACAAAGTTCCAATCATTCCTTACGGCGCCGGCACATCTCTCGAATGCCATGTCAGCGCGCCACTTGGCGGCGTCTCGATCGATCTCTCCGGCATGAGACGCGTGCTCCGCGTCAGCGCCGAGGACCAGGATTGCACGGTCGAACCGGGTTTGACGCGTTCGGCGCTCAACGAGCAGCTCCGCCATACTGGCCTCTTCTTTCCGGTTGATCCCGGCGCTGACGCCAGCATCGGCGGCATGGCCTCGACCCGCGCTTCCGGAACGACCACGCTCCGCTATGGCGGCATGCGCGAAAATGTGATTGCGCTCACGGTCGTCACGGCGAACGGGCAGGTCATCAAGACGGCGCGCCGGGCGCGCAAATCTTCGGCCGGCTATGACTTAACCCATCTCTTCGTCGGCAGCGAAGGCACGCTCGGCATCATCGCCGACGTGACGCTGAAATTGCACCCTGTCCCCGAAGCTATGAGTGCGGCAGTGTGCGCCTTCGCATCGGCACGAGGAGCGACCTCGACGGTGATTGAGGCAATTCAATGCGGGCTGCCGCTGGCGCGCGCCGAATACCTCGACGACGTCGCAATGGGCGCGGTCAACAATACGTTCGGGACAGACTACGCCCAAAGCGACGCCTTGTTTCTGGAGTTTCACGGTTCCGCGGAAGACGTCGCCGCTCACGCGGAACGGGCGCACGCGATCGCCAGAGACAATGGCGGCGGCGACTTTCGTTGGGCTGTTGAAACCGAAGCGCGCAATCAACTCTGGAAGGCTAGGCACAATGCAGGCCTTGCCGCGCTCAGCTTGCGCCCTGGGGCGCGTCCTTGGTCGACAGACGTCTGCGTCCCCATCAGCCGATTGCCCGAGTGCCTTGAAGAGACCAAGAAGGACATCGCCGCGTTGCCGTTTGCAGCGGTGGTTCTTGGCCATATCGGCGACGGCAACTTCCATGTCATCTTGCTGCTCGACACAGCGAAACCCGAAGAAACCGACGCGGCCAAACGTTTCAACGACACACTCGTGGCGCGCGCGATTGCGATGGATGGCACATCAACCGGCGAGCACGGCATAGGCATGGGAAAACGCGAATCACTCCGCCACGAATTGGGTGGCGCAGTCGATCTGATGGCCGCTATTAAAGCTGCGCTCGACCCCAAAGGGATCATGAACCCGGAAAAGATCTTCCTATCGGCGCCGGACAGCGATTATCGCGCCGCCAAAACGGCCCACCGGCGGTGAGCGCGCCGCCGAAGACCCGGCTCTATGTGACGCCGGAGGAGGCCGGCGCCATTCGCGCCGCCGTTATCGCGGCCGATCCGTCGGGTCTCGGCGGCGATTGCACGGAAGCAAGCGACAGCGATGTGCAAGCGCTGACACACTTGCTGGCCGATCCCTCGCTATCGAACGCGATATACGATCTCACCTCGCCGATCACGCTTGAGACGGTGAGCGCGTGGATCGCCGGCGCGCGAGCGAAGCGCCAGCGCGGCGAGGCGCTCCTGACGGTGCGCCGCGCGGCTGACGGTACGATCTATTCCTACTCCTACTTCACGGTCTGGCCTGAACTGGGCGCCGCGGAGATCGCAGGAGGCTTTCGCGCCGAGCATCAGGGCGCGGGCCTCGGCAAGACTGGAGCAAGGCGTAGCTTTGCTTGGATGTTCGAGGCGTTCAAAGTCCGCCTCATCTGTGTGACCGCTGCGCTCGACAATGTGCGTTCAGCACGCGTGATCGAGGCTGCCGGCTTCTTGCCCATGGGGGAACGCCAGTCCCGGCGCGCCGATGGAAGCGAACGTCGCTCGCGCTATTGGGAGATGAGTATCGAGCAATGGCGTAAACTCGGTCTCAGCACATCGGGCTGAACGCAGCCGTGAAATGTCGAAGCATCCGTGGCTGACGGACAATCCGCATGCCGTCGAGAGTGCTGCGCCGCCGGTGCACGGCGAGAATCGTCTCGACGACATAGTCAGCGTGACTTTGCGTATAGACCCGGCGTGGCATGGCCAAGCGCACCAGTTCGCGGCGCGCCGGCCGCTCGCTGCCGTCAGGGTGGCTTCCGAACATGACGCTGCCGATCTCGCAGCCGCGCACGCCGCCTTCTTCGTAAAGCGCCGCGGCGAGCGCCTGCCCCGGGTAGTGGAGCGGCGGAATGTGGGGAAGCATTGCGCCGGCGTCCAAGAACACCGCATGTCCGCCCGCCGGGCGTACAACCGGAACATCCTTGGCGATAAGCCGTTCAAGTACATATTCGTTCACGCGCACGCGATAGCGCAGGTAGTCTTCGTCGATGATCTCGGACAGGCCTTGGGCGATGGCGTCAAGATCGCGCCCAGCCAGTCCGCCGTAAGTCGGAAAGCCCTCCGTGAGGATAAGACGGGTCCGCGCTTCTTCGGCCAACTCGTCGTCATTGAGCGCGAGCCAGCCGCCGATATTGGCGAAGGCGTCTTTCTTGGCCGACATCGTCATGGCGTCGGCGCAGGCGAAGATGTCGTTGACGATTTCCACGATGGCTCGGTGCTTCTGCCCCTCCTCCCGCTCTTTGACAAACCAGGCATTCTCCGCAAAGCGGCAGCCGTCGATGACGAAGAGTTTGCCATGGCGGCGCGCGATTTCGGCAACCGCCCTAATGTTCGCAAGACTAGCGGGCTGACCGCCGCCCGCATTATTGGTGATCGTCATCATGACGCAGGGAATCCGCGCGCCGTCGCGCTCGAGAAGGACGCCCAGACGTTCCAGGTCCATGTTTCCCTTGAACGGAGCCTCGGAGGCGACATCGTCAGCGGCGGCGCAGATAAGATCGATTGCTTCGGCGTTCGTCGCCTCGATATTGGCGCGGGTCGTATCGAAGTGGGTGTTGGATGGGATGATTTTTCCTGGCCCGCCCAGGAGCGCAAATAGAATGGCTTCGGCTGCGCGCCCCTGATGGGTGGGGATCACGTGCTTGAACGGCATGAGCCGCTTTACCGCCGCGTCGAACCTTTCGAACGAGGCTGAGCCTGCATAAGATTCATCGCCACGCATAAGCGCGGCCCATTGTTCGGCGCTCATCGCCGCAACGCCTGAATCGGTCAGAAGGTCGATAATGACGTCTTCAGCTCGAATGCGGAATAGATTGTAGCCAGCGCGGGCAAGAATCTCCTGCCGCTCAGTGCGCGAGGTCATTCGGATTGGCTCGACCGACTTGATGCGGAACGGCTCGATAATGGTTCGCATGCGAAGGCCTTAACGTGCGGCGGGCCGCCCTCGTTTGATGCGCATCAATGGCTCTCTCCGCTAAAGGAGAGAAAAACCGCGCGTCGATGAGGCGAGCCGTTGGCCGCTCAGCAATTGCACGACGATGAGGACTTCGCCGCTCCGGACTTCGTGGCCGGGTATGCCGCGCACGAGCGGATGGCGTTTCAAGAGCGTGTTCCAGATCGTGGGAAAATCGCGCCCGGCGGCGTGCGCTTCCTCACACTGGCGCAAGAGATCAAGTGCGGAGGCATCGTTCATTGGCGCAGGCTCCCCACATCAAGCCTTGCGCCCATGGCCGGCCTCGATATTGAGGCCGATCAAACCGCCCGCCGTCCCTTGAAGCATCCGCCTCGGCCATTGCGGCAATCGACCACGCTACGGCTTGACGATGGTCAAACGCGTCCGCTCGAGGCCGTGTTTGACTTTGCGTCTAGCGCATCCCCCAGCGCTTCAAGAGGCCAGCCGCCCGCACCGTGGAGGCGCGGAACGCTCGGTCGGGCACGCCGCTCCGTGTCAAAGCGGAGCGGCTGCTTCATGTTTGGCCGGAAGAGTATCAATCAATGACGACGGACTACGCCGAGCGCATCGCCGAGATCGATGATTACGCGATCGAGTTGCGCAAACTCATTCCCGAAACAGTGGCGGCCTTTGGCGGACTTTCCAAAGCGGCGCAGACTGCAGGCTCACTGGACAAAACGACTAAGGAACTGCTCGCACTCGCGATCGCGGTGGCCACGCGCTGCGAAGGCTGCATCGCCTATCACGCGCGCGGCGCCCGCCGCACGGGCGCGACCCGCCAGGATGTGGCAGAGGCGCTGGGCGTCGCCATTCAGATGGGCGGTGGACCAGCCATGAACTATGCGGCCGACGCGCTGCGCGCATTCGACCAATTCGAGGCCAAGGCATGATTGGGCCACAGCCGGGCGAAATCGGGCCATAGCCAAAGGTCCCATCGCGATCCGCCTTGCCCGCCCGCCTCGCTGCGCCACACTGGCGTTTGGACACTTCGAGATTTGGCTCGTGCGCTGGCTTTCACTCTTTTTCGCGCCGGAGCTGCGCGCCTGGCGCGGGCAAATGACGCTCTGGAAGGTCTATTGGGGCTACGGCGTTCTCACCAGCGTCGTCCTCGCCTTGCTGTTGCTTGAAGCGCTTCACGAACAAAAGCTCTGGATGGAGCAGACGCTGCTTGTCGCGCTCGCCCTTTACACAGCGTGGATTTTGACCTCGGTTTGGCGTTGCGCCGAGCGCGCCAGGCCGCACTGGCGTCTTTTTGCCCGCCTTTCGACCGTCGTATGGGCCGGCAACGCCCTCATGGTGCTCGGCTTTCTGCAACTCGATCTGGTCGCGCGTCTGCTTGGACCTTAAGTCCCTCCAATGCCGCGCGCACCGCGCCACATGGAGATTATCAACCCTCCGGCGGTGAGCGACCACGCGCCTAGCGCCACCCATACCATCGCTCCGGAAATGAGTCGCAGCGGTGTGAAGTCAGCCGCCAAGGAAAGACGCAGGCTCGCCAAGGCGTACATGCCGAGCGGAAACACAAGACTCCAGAGCATCGGCGTATAGGTGATGGGGGCGCGGCGCACCCCATGCTTCCAGAAACCGAACAGCACGAGCAATGGAATCCACCACGTCGCCCACGCCCACATGATGAGCGTCACCCCGTCTATGAACGGCCGCATGGATTCAAGGAAAGCTATTCCGGTGTCGGTCAAGATGAGCACCGATCCAGCATTGCAAACATCGTTCGCGTCGGCGTGGCGCAGTCTTCGAGCTGAAGTGTCTTCCTCCCGACAACGCTCGTTCAAGAGCGGAAGGGGGAAATCATGAAGGGCAAGACCACCAAGCGGCATGACCGCCGGCGAAAGCTGGCGACCGTCCTGATTCTCGGCGCCATGGGCGCCATCAACGCCGAACCTGCGCTCGCGCAAGACCTGCTGCAGATCAGCGACGAGCGTGTCGAGTTCGATATCGCCGCTCAACCGCTCAGTAGCGCCTTGAGCGAGTTTGCGCGGCAAGCGCACGTCAACGCACTCTACTTCTCTGACGATCTTCGCGGCCTCTCCTCCTCGCAGCTACGCGGCTCATACACGCGCCAGCAGGCGCTCGATCTTCTTCTCGCGCGCTCCGGCTATAACGGACGCATAAGCGACGGCAATCTCGTACTGGCGCAGGAGCAATCGTCCCGCCCCCAGCGGGAGAGCGCCGCGAACGGCGCCGTTGATTCCACTCAAGCCATCGCAAACACCGATGAACCTGGCGCCGACGGCGCCCAGCCTGACGAAGAGATCGTCGTCACCGGCACGCGCATTCGCGGCGCCATACCTGCGGGCGCCAACCTCCTCACGCTTGATCGCGGCGACATTGAAGAGAGCGGCCGCACGACCGTTCAAGACCTGCTGCAAACGCTTCCGCAGGTTTTTCCAGGCAGCCAAGGCGAACTCACTCAGCTCAACTCAACGGCGCCCGGCAACAACATCGCCTTGGGCTCGACGGTCGATCTTCGCGGCCTGGGCTCAGACGCAACGCTTACCCTGCTCAACGGGCGCCGCCTCGCGCCAGCGGGCCTCGGCAACTTCGTTGATATCTCCGCCATCCCTCTGGCCGCGATCGAGCGCGTCGAAGTGCTCGCTGACGGCGCGTCGGCCACGTATGGCAGCGAGTTGGATCGAAGCCACGCACGGCGCCGATGCGCGCTCGGCCCAGAGTTTCACCGGCCTCTTCACCGTTCGATTCGACCGCCCGCGCAATGCCGATGCGCTGATGCACAATCCGCTAGGGCTCTTCATCACCGAATTTTCAATGTCGCCGGAAACCCCGGCCTCATCCTATTCGCGAGCTCAGCCATGAAACGCGCCACTCTCCTGTGTCTCGTCTCCTGCTTTGCATTTGTGCCGCCTGCTCACGCACAGAACTCCCGGCCTCCGACCCCGATCGCGGCGCTTGCGGAAGCCAACGCCGAAGCACGCCGACGTCCTGACCCGGCCAACTTTACCGACGCAACACAGATCTACGACTATGCGCCAGGCGCCATTTATGAAGTCTATGGCGCGCCTGGCTTCATTTCGACGGTGCTGCTTGAACCCGGTGAGACAATCATCACAGTCGCCGCCGGGGACACCACACGCTGGATGGTTGAACAAGCAATTGGCGGCGACCTCGCCAATGCGCGCGCCATGCTGCTCATCAAGCCGACGCGCGCCAATATCCGGACCAACATTGTCCTCGTCACCGATCGCCGCGCTTACGCCATCGAAGCGATCGCAACCAGTGGTCAAACCTATTCCGCGCAGACAGCGTGGCGCTATCCCGCCGCCGAAAATGACGAACTCGCTGGCGCCCCTGCCGCATTGGAGACGCTGAACTTCGGCTACCGCGTCCGCACGGTGCGCGGCTTCAATCCCCGCTGGCGGCCCGTTCGAGTATTCGACGACGGTCGAAAGACCTACATCGAGTTTCCTCCGGCGATGACCACCAGCGAAGCGCCGCCGCTCTTCATCATCGAGAATGGCGAGGCCGGGCTCGTCAATTATCGGGTATCTGGCAGCCGGTACGTGGTCGACCGCCTCTTCGACATCGCCGAGCTTCGGTTAGGCGCCGAGCGTCCTGTGATCGTGCGCATCAGCCGGGACGGCGCTGAGACGCCACGAACAACTCGCCGCGGGAGACGGCCATGACCGCCTCGCAATCCAAGCCCAGCGATGATGCACGCGCACCACCTGCATCAGTCACCGCCATTCGCGCAGCGCCGCCAAAGCCGCGCCGGCTCTCGCGCAAGACGCTGATGGCGGGCGCCCTCGCCCTCGGCGCTCTTGTCGCGTTTGCACTCATCAACGGACTGTCGGAACGCGACCGCACGCCAGCCTCCGGCGAAGATGGCTCACAAACTCTGCAAGCGTCTAACCCGCCAGAGAACATTCGAGAGGCGTCTGCAAACTACGATCTCGCGACCTTGCAGCCTCCCGAGGAAGGCCACGATTACTTTTGGGGCGATCACGCGCCTGCTGATGCGGCATTGACCGCGCCGGACTATGCATCCCCCGCGGCATACGAGCCCGCCCGCCCCTCACCGCTTGAAACGGAGGCGGACGCAGCGCGCACGTCATCCATTCTCTTTTCAGCGCGGCGCGAAGGTGCGGCGCCGGCGTACGCGGAGAGCTTTAGTGAGAACGGCCGGCGCGCCGCCTTCCTCAATGGTCAGCGCGGACGCGACGACGGCGTGCTCGACGCGACCTATGCGCCGCCGCGTTCGCCATACACGATCCAGGCAGGCGCTACGATTTCCGCCGCGCTCATTACAGCGCTCAACTCCGATCAGCCTGGGCGCGTGATTGCTCAAGTGAGCGAGAACGTCTTCGACAGCGTCACGGGCGAGACATTGCTCATCCCGCAGGGCGCGCGTCTGATTGGCGCCTATGATGCCGACACCGCCTATGGCGAGCGGCGTATGTTCGTGGTTTGGAACAGGCTCATCATGCCGAATGGGTGGTCGATTCCGCTACGCGCGATGCCCGGCGCCGACGCCGCGGGAAGCGCGGGTCTAACCGGCGACGTTGACGCCCACATTGGGCGCATTGCGGTCGCCTCGCTCATCTCCGCGGTGCTTGGCGTCGCCGCCAATGAAGAAGATGACGCTAGGCTTTCACAGAGCATTGGTGACGCCGCTGCTCAACAAGCTGCGCAGACTGGTTCGCGCCTTGTCGATCGCGAACTGAACGTTCGTCCAACATTGCGCATACGCGCCGGCGCGCGCGTTCGCGTGCTGGTCAGTCAAGATATTCAGCTACGCCCCTACGCACCGTGAAGAAGCAGCGCGACAAGGACGAGCGTCTACCGCAGCCCGATCTCTTTGGCGACGCGAGCCCAAAGGAAACGCCTGCGCCCAGATCGCCGCCTTCTCGTGCTCGATCCGCCGTCTCCGCAACGGCGAAGCGCGTCGCCGCGCCAGCGCCGCTTCTGCTCAACGTCCGCGAAGCCGCCGCTCGGCTCGGCCTCTCAAAGTCCACGCTGGATAAGATGCGATGCGCCGGCAAAGGGCCCCAATTCGTCAAATCTACCGACCGTGCTGTTCGATATGACAAAGCGGACTTGGACGCCTGGGTCGACGCTCGTCGCAGGAACAAGACAAAGTAAACGAGTGCGCTCATGTCTGCGCGTACTGGTCTAAGATCGCCTGCAACGTCTTCCGGTCCGGCGACGAAAGCTTGATGTTCGCTAGCGCCCAAGCGATCACGCGCGCCGCATGCTCGCGCGTTTCCGCTGGAGCTGTAGTTGAACGGATGCGACTCACGAGGTCCGCGAACGGTGGATCGGCGCTTCGCTAACTTAGCCGGTGCAACTGATGGTCAGCATTAGGTGCGAAGGGAACGTTGTGCCGGAGGAACGCTGCGCGATCGGGATCCTCTTGGGATCGCTCAAGCAATCTCTCCAGCGGCAGAAAGCCCATGTGACTCCAACTCGTGCTCCCTTTCAGCACCTGATCGACGTAGTCCACCGTGATTGTCTTGCCGCCATGCGGAATGGTGTAAGTGAACGTCCGGCAATACCGACGGATGAGCCAGACCGCCTGATCAAGCTTAAAAAGATCCTCCATTCGCTGCGAGAAGCCATAAACACCGTAACGGTTATCCGGACTACCTAGCTCCGCCAGGCGCATCAGAAATTCCCGCACGCTTTCCTGCCGCCAGCCCAAGTCTTCGATATGGGGATCGACCAGCACATCGATGGCCAGCCGAGCGTCCATGCTCTTCACTTCATCAAACAGCTGAACGATTTGGTGGCCTTGGCTGAGTGCGCTCCCGCCATTCATGAGCAAGACGGCCTTCAGGTATTTTTCGAGCGCGTGGGCGCCAAGCCAAAAGAAATCATAGTCGAGCGCCATAAAAAACGCGTTGCGCGCGAGGATGTAGTTCCCGTCAGCTGTCGTGACGAACATCTTTTGCACAAGGCCGTTGGCCTCAGCGCGAATGGCGCGCTCCATGATCGACTCCACTGTGATCCGTTGCTTCATGGAAAAATAGAAACTACCGGCCGCCCCTGGTAACAACCGCCAACTGCTTGCGAAAGCGATCGACGCCCGCAGGGCCGAGACGCGCCAGACTCATACATACCAGCGCGGCTCGGTTCACGAGAGCGCGTCCCGCGCGTGAGCGCGGGTTCGCCAACGCTCACGAAATCTTTTTCTTGGGTTGCAGCTTTTCCAAGCTCAACACCAATGCATCTAGGTCCGTCGCGCTAAGCGCTGCGACTTCCGCCTTGGTGTAGAACGGCTTCGAGACCTCCACATAAACACGCGGCGGACGCTTCCTGTGCTGCTTGCAGAACTTGCATGACAATCGCTTCGCGAGATCAGCAACGCGTCCCTCTGTGCCATAGAGCCTCAACAGTTCGATCGCCGTAAAGAGCTTGCCACGGGCACAGCCGGTGCAACCGAAATAGATCCCGCTCAGTCGCCCGAGCTGGCCAAACTTCACCGGCACTTTCTCCTCGTAGCCCACAAGACGCGCTCGCTCTTCAAGGGGAAGGCGCTGCGTCCTCGCAGACCCCTCTTGCGCGCTCAAGCAATTTGTGCTTGTTTTGTTCTCACATCCGGGGACCGATTGGCGCCAGCCAATCACGTCGAGACATCAGCGCCCTTCTCTTCAACACTTGAAGAAGGCGCGTCTCCTCATGGCCCGTCTCTATCTGACCGCACGCGAATACGAAGCGCTGCTGAAAAAGCAGAACGGCGCCTGCTGCGTTGATGCGTGCGAAGCGACCGAAGGTCTGATCGGCGAACATTCGACGCCAAACACATGGCGGCGTGCCAAGCCCGACCAGCTCATGTGTGCGCGCTGCCACAAGGTCAAAACGCTTCGCGACATCAAGAACATTTGGAAGGTGAAGCGTCTCAACGGTGAAGCGCTGTCGCAATACGAACGCCGCCGTCGATATGGCGCCCAGCTGCGCAGTCGGCCCTTCCAATCGCGTCGCGATGAGCCCGGAGCTTCACGATGGAAGCTTTAGTGGTCGCCTGCGCTGCCTTGGTCGTACTTGTGCTGATAGACGCCGGCTACTGGATTGCGGTCAGCTTGATGCGTTGGTCACCCGTACTCATCGTTGGCGCAGCAATTGGCTGGCTCGCACATCGCGAGGGGCTTGGTTCCACAGAGGCGCTGGCAGCCGGAGCTCTAGCGAGCATCGCGGCGCGCCACCTCCTGCGGCGCGCAGAGGAAGCGCGCGACCGGAGCGACTAACCTAGTTGCCGCCCTCGCGGGCGCCGGCGGACCGCAAGGCGTCACCAATGGTGCGTCCACCTATTCTGCAGGTCGCAATGACACGGTCGTACGAAATGACGCGGCCGTTGCGCCCACGTGTCGCGACGCATTGCGCGTTCTGTCCCATAGCCAGGCGCTCAAGCGCATCCTTGGCCGCCTCCCCGCCTTGGGCGTGAAGCTCAGGCGCATTGAAGTCAGCGAGACGCACTTCAATCCAAGTCGTCGGGTGAGAAGAATTGCCGACACAGAGGCTGTCGCCATCGCCAATGTACCTGACCTGACCACTGAAGGTCTCGCCTGCCCGTCGCGGCAAAGGGGCTTCGCACGGGTCAGCCCAGGCGACCGCCGGCAAAGCGGCAAAGCAAATAGCAATCACCCCAAGGCGCATGCGAATCTCCGGCGCCCGACCTTAGCCCAGCATGACGCGCGTCCGAAACAGATGGCGCGTGTAAGCGCGTGAGTTGTCTTCGTCCCGTCGCTCTCGCTCTGGGAGCCAGAGGAGAGGACGAATGGCTGTCAATTCGAACACGTCAAAGCGGAACATTCGCGTCCGAAACAGAAAGCAGTCAGTACATGCGGCAAGACTGTCGCGCAGGCGGCTCATGCAAGTCGGTCCGGCGAAACCGCTATGGCCCGACACGAGTAAGCCCGAAACATTTGCAGAGGCGCTCGATCTGCAGATGCGTCGGCACGGCGAGAATTCCGACAAGCTATGGCGAGCGATCATCCACGACGGCGAAACCCTAGATCCCTCGACGATCTCCGCTTGGCGACGCGGCGTGAAGTCTCCGCGATTTGCGCAGAGCTTCATCTACGTGGAGCGAATTGAACAGCGTTACGCTTTGGCCGCCGGCTACTTCCGGGCGCTCCTGCCCCATAAGAGCCGCGCTACATGCTTTCCGGGTATCAGATCAGTCACGACCGCTGAGCAGCGGCGCCTCGCATGGCACCTTCCAACCGATTTTGCTTCAAGGCCGGCGCGCGAGCGGGCGGAGATTCTCGAATGGGTTCGCAGGGTCGTTGTATCTGGCGCGACGGACTATCGATGCTTTCAAGCCGAAGCGATCAAACACCCTTACGGTCTGCGCTTTGGCGCTGGAAGCGCGGAGAATGCGAGCATTGCATCGCACCCTTTAGCGGCGCCATCCAGATTAGCCCATGAATTGGGCTCTCTGCTTGACTTCAAGACATCGACACTTGCGCCTGCGAACCTCCAACGGCGCGGCGTTTGGGGGCCGGAAACAGCAGCGCAGAAGATTGAACACCTCAGTCTCTTCTTCGGCGCTCTCGCCGCGTGCCCAAATGGTCCTGTTCGCGGACGCGGCGTGCCGGCCGATAAGCTGTGCTTCGCCCTCCTCGTCCTTCCGTCCATTTGGGATTGGTACATTCGCTGGCGCGCAGACCGCCGCGGCTTCTTCACTGCGTGGGAGGTCGACATGCTCAGTATGCTGATGGGGCTAACCGCACCAGAAACTGGATGGCTGCGCCAGACGCCTTCATTGGCCGATGCGCTCGCACCAATCGAAGGTATCGTCACCCCCTCCGAGATAAAGACACTTCGCGACAACTGGGGAGAGGCCTGTGCGACGGTGCGGGCACACGCGCACAGACGGCTCAAAGAGTTGGAGCGCGTTTTGCGCGTACATCGCGACCCCTTCGAGCCGATCCTACCCGTGCTTGAAGCGGCGAGCCCTCTCGGAGAGTACAAGAAGATTGCGGATGAGATCCTGCACCTCATGCCGTGTGGGCGCGTCCATCCGCGGGCCACGGCGGAAGCTCTCCGCTCGCTCTTAATGGTTCGGCTGGGTCTACACCTTGGCCTTCGGCAAAAGAACTTGCGCCAGCTGCTCGTGAAGGCGCGAGGCACCCAGGCCTCGAGCGAGCGCCGGCTGGAAGATTTGAAATGCGGAGAGCTGCGTTGGTCTGACCGAGACAATGGCTGGGAAGTGTTTATCCCCTCCGTCAGCTTTAAAAACGCCGGCTCATCCTTCTTCTCGGGGAAACCGTTCCGGCTGCTGCTGCCTGACTTATGCGGGCTCTACGAACACATCGACCGCTATCTCTCGGAGGCGCGCCCCTTACTGCTTTCAACAGCGCCTGATCCAGAGACCTTCTTCGTGAAGACGGTGAAACGATCGAGCAAGAATGGGGCCTATTCACAGACCACGTTCTACGAGGCTTGGCGCTGGATCACGCAGCGCTATGGCATCTACAATCCGTACACCAAGCGTGGCGCGATCGCCGGCCTTCTTCCGCATGGTCCCCACAACGTCCGCGACGTACTGGCCACGCACATTCTGAAGCAGACAGGCTCGTTCGAGCAAGCCAGTTACGCGATACAAGACACCCCGGAGATTGTGGCAAAGCACTACGGTCGATTCCTGCCCGAGAACAAAGCGCATTTGGCCGCCCAGGTTCTTAATCGGGTTTGGGGGAGCGCCTGATGCTCAACCTAATCGGCACGTCGAGCTCCTCCTGCCTCCTTCTTGCGCACGATCGACATCAGGTGCGCCTCCCAGCGTTCCAACGCCTCACGCTTCTGCGGCTCGTAGTCGAAGCGATTGTAGATCTTTGTCACCTGCGGTCCGGGCGGCGTGTGATTGAGGATACGGCTGATCACATCGCCCGAGATGCCGATCTCCGCCATCATCGTCGCGCCGGTCCGACGCAGGTCGTGCACCGTGAGATCGCCAGCGCCGACATCCTCCCTCAGTCGAATGAAGCCGCGCGTGAGCGCATGGCCAGTCGATGCAATAAGCATCTTGCGGCCCGCAAATGCCTGGTCGGTTCCAGTGTGCGCAAAACCCTCCTCCACAATCTTGAGGGCGAGCGGAGCCAACGGTACGACCTGCGGGGATTTGTTCTTCGTCCTGCTGCCCGGGATGGTCCAACGCTTCGCGCTGAGGTCAACCTCGGACTTGCTGAGCCCCGCGACCTCGCCTCGACGCTGGAGGGTCAACAGCGCGAGTTGCAGGGCCTGGGCGGTGGAGCGGCCCTGCGGATTCTTGGCCATATCCACAAGGCCCCACCAAACGAGCTTCAATTCGTCCTGTGTGGCCACCCGCTCACGGCTCGCGATACTCGGGCCAGGGTACCCCGCGAGCACATTGCGCTCGATCAGGCCCCGTTGCAGCGCGAAGGCCATGAGCCCCTTCAAAGCCGAACAGGCGCTGCGCGCTGCGCCCGGGCGGCCCGAGTCCTCGATCTCTTCGACGTAGCGGCGGACCTCTTCCAGAGTCACTAGCCCAATGCTCTTCTTGCCGAACTTCGGCGTCACATAGAGCCTAATCGTCGACTGAAGCCGGACGATTGTGCACTCGCGCATCCGGCGCTGCGCGTCGGCCATATAGGTCTCCAGCACCTTATCGACTGTGCGCTCGCGCCGAATGGCATTTGTCCGCCTCGCCTCCTTGCGCTCCTTTGCAAGGTCACGTCCTTCCAGGCGCGCGCCTGAGCGAACTTTGCCAGCGTAGTCGCGGGCAGTCTCAGGAAGCACGCCCGGATAGTCACCGAGTACGACCTCGGTTGGAGATGCGCCTTCAGGCGTGTAGCGCACCGACCATGTCTTTCTGCCTGAGGGCATCACCATGATTGAGAGGCCGGCGATCTCGGTGTCGAGGACACGATAGCGACGCCCTTCAGGCTGCAAATCTTCGATCGCGCGACGCGTCAATTTGAGCTTGTGGTTTGATGGTCTTGGCAACTGATACGCTCCACTGCATCCCTCAAATCCCGTTCCTGTCCCATTCAGTGCAGAGGGAGACGTAGGGACCGAGAGGGCTCGGTAGGGTTCAGCTAGTAAGGAAAAGCCAAGCACGACAAGGGCATGCGCCGCGCGCGCGGAAAAACCGCAAAGCGCAGCAAAAACCCCGAAAATTACTCAACGTCACCGAAGACGCCGATCTGGGATATCGGCTGGCGCGCGACGGCTATCGCGCCGGCGTCATCGCGCCGCCCACCGCCGAAGAAGCGCCGGTGAAATTTTCAGCATGGCTGGCGCAACGCACACGCTGGATCAAAGGCCATTTGCAGACTTGGCTTATCCTGATGCGTAATCCGATCCGCACCGCGCGCGAGATGGGGCTTGGCGCATTTTTGTCGATGCAATTGGTGTTTGGAGGAGGTCTCGCGGCGGCGTTCGTGCACGGGCCGCTGGCCTTCATCGTGCTGATGGCGATGCTGTCGCCCTATTCCCTGCTTGGTCCCGCCGATTTCGCTCTCGCACTATCGGGCTACTGCGTTGCGATCTTCGCAGCGCTCACGGCCAGCGCGCATTCGGGCGATCTCAGCCACATCCGCGCCGCGTTCACCATGCCGTTTTACTGGCCGCTCTCCACTTTCGCGGCCCTGCGCGCCGCACTCGAACTGTTCATCCGGCCGCACTATTGGGCCAAGACAGCCCACGGCCTCTCGTCGCGCCCGCGCATGTCAGCGGGCCACGCCGTGCAGGAAGGCCGCATGCCCGAGGCGCTGGAGGCCCGCCGCGCCTGATCAGCCGGCCGAAGCGAGCAGCGCGCACATGGCGTCCACCTCGCGTTCGTCCTGGCTCCACGACACCACCAGCCGCGCTTCGCCCGCCTCCGGCTTGCCCCAATCGTAGAACTCAGCGCCCTGCGCACGAAGCCTGGCGATGGCTTCAGCGCCGGGCTTGATGAATACCTGGTTCGACTCCACTGGAACGGAGAGATAGCCGGCGGCGGCTTCGCCCAGGCGTTTGGCCAGATCGTTGGCGCGCGCCGCAAGCTTCAACCACAAGCCGTCGTCGAGGTAGGCGAGAAGCTGCGCGGCTGCGTAGCGGCCCTTGGAATACAAATGCCCGCCGCGTTTGCGCCGGCGCGCGATGGCCTCGGCGCGGGCGAGATCGAAACACACGATCGCCTCGGCCGCCAGCGCACCGTTCTTGGTGGCGCCGAACGACAGCAAGTCAACGCCCCCGCGCCAAGTGACGTCCGCCGGCGCACATCCCAGCGCGGCGACGGCGTTCGCGAACCGCGCGCCGTCCATGTGAAACGCCAACCCCGCCTCGCGCGCCACAGCGCCCAGCGCGGCGATTTCGGCGGGCCGGTAAACGGCGCCGCGTTCGCTCGTCTGCGAAATGGAGACCGCCGCCGGCTGCACGGAATGAATGCCGCGCGCATTGCGCCCGATCGCTTCGGTCAGCGCGGCAGGGCCGATCTTCGCCGCGGCGCCATCCATCAGGACAAGCTTCGCGCCGCCGGAATAGAATTCGGCGGCGCCGCACTCATCGCACTCGATGTGCGCCTCGCGGTGACACAAAATTGCGCCCCAGGGCGGGACCGCGCTGGCCAGCGCAATGACATTCGCGGCGGTGCCGCTCGCGACGGTGAACCCGCGCACTTCACGTTCGAACACCGCGCCGAACGCATCATCGAGCCGGCGTGACCATTGGTCTTCGCCATAGGCGAGCGCCGCGCCTTCGTTGACATCGCTCAGCGCCCGCAGGATTTCAGCCGCAACCGGCGCTGTGTTGTCGGAACGAAAGTTCATGAGTGCTTACCCCAGAGGCGGCGCAGAAACGTTTGCTTCACATCCGCCTGCAGCACAATCGCAATAAACGTTGCCATTCAACACAAATCGGCACGCCCGCGAACGCTTGCTTTACAGACGCGCGCTATCGTTACCGTGAAATTAGCCATCAGGGCGGGCTGTGCAACACTTCGTCAACCATGCCGCCATCGAGCGCACCGCGGGGGAAGTCTTCACCGGGCCGCGCGCGCGCTATTACGTTTATGGATTAGTCGCCCTCGCGTGCGCTGCAGCGGCCGGCCTTGCGCTGGCGACAATCTGGCTTGGGCTCATCCTGCTGATCGACGCAACGCGCATCGCTGCGTTCGGCCAGGCGGCGGCTGCGCCGGGTGCGCAGCCTCCAGCGGCGGCTCTGGCGCTTGACCTCGCCGCACATGCAGGCCTGGCGGCCGCGCCCGCCATCGCGTGGTTTGGCGGCGGCGAACTCGGCGGCGCTGTCGCGTGCGCGATGCTTGCAGCGCTTACGGTAGATTGCGCGCTCAACGCTAGGCGCGGACGCCGCTACGCCCTCGCCACCGCCGCGCCCTATGCGGCCGTCGGCCTGGCGATGCTGATCGAGGCCAGCAGCGGCGGCGCGTTGCCCGCCGCAGCCGCTTGCGCGCTCGCGCTTGGCTACGCCTTCGCCGCGGCGCTGCATCGCAACGCCCGCGCCGCACACGCACGAGATCAGGATGGCGAGTGGGTGCGTCAGCTCAACATGAGTTACGGTGACGGCGCGTCCGCCGCCTGGGAGCTGGATTTTGAGCGGCGCACGCTGGCCGGCGCGGACGCGCTTGCGGCGCTGCTCGGCCGGCCGGCAAGCTATGCAGACATCGCTGAGGGCGCATGCTTTGCGCCGGAGGCTGACAAAGCGCTGGTTATGGGCGCCTTCGCGCCGGCCCACGGCGCGGCGCGGCGTGTCGCGCTCGAACACGATGTTCTTCGCCCGGACGGCTCGCGGCTTCGGGTGCGCCACCAGGGCTTCGTGCGCACAACCCCTGACGGCGTTCCCCGGCGCCTGACCTGCATCACGCAAATTCCCGCGTGCGCCGGAGCGCAGATCACGCCCGAACACCTCGACGCGGCACTGGCCGCGCAGGTCCAAACGCTGCGCACGCTGGAAAACGAACTCGCAATCTGCTTTCCCCAAGGCGCCGCGCCGGGCGGACGGCCGCTTACGCAGCTCGCCGAGAACGCGGCGGCCATCGAGCGCGGCGTCGATGAATTGGCGCATGCGCGCCATTCAGCCGATAGCGCCAATCTCGCCAAGTCGCAGTTCCTGGCCAATATGAGCCATGAATTGCGCACGCCGCTGAACGCAATCATTGGCTATGCCGAGATGCTGCACGAAGACGCAGAAGACAGCGGCGATGACGATGACGCACGCGACCTGCAGCGCATTCTCACCGCCGCAAAGCATTTGCTGGCCCTGCTCAACGAAGTGCTCGACCTCTCAAAGATCGAAGCGGGCCGCATGGAGGCGAGCGCGGCCGCGTTCAATCCGAACGAGCTCATCGAGGAATTGGCGGAAACGCTCCGGCCGAGTGCGGCGCAGAATGGCAACACGCTGACATTCACCGGTACGTGCACGGACGCTTACACCGACGCCATGAAGCTGCGTCAATGCGCGCTCAACCTGCTTTCCAACGCCGTCAAATTCACCAAGCAGGGCGCGATTGAGGTTTCGCTCAATCGCCGCCGCTATAACGGCGTGGACCAGATCTTCGTCACCGTTTCGGATACTGGCATCGGCATGTCGAAGGCGCACATGTCACGCCTGTTCCAGCCGTTCGTGCAAGCCGATCCGTCCATCACGCAGCAGTTCGGAGGCACAGGCCTCGGCCTGACCATCACCCGCCGCCTTGCCCAGCTGCTTGGCGGGGACGTTACGGTGAAAAGCATTCTCGGCGAAGGATCGACGTTCACGCTCCACGTGCCAGCGAATTTTTCGGACGCTTCCGCTGCACTCGGCGCCGCCGCGCAGATCGATGATGTCCAGGGCGCGGACAGCGCACCGCTCGTCATCGTCATCGAAGATGAACCTGACGCCCGCGAGCTTGCGGCGCGCGCGCTGACCCGCGCGGGCTTTGCCGTGCAGGGCGTCGGCGGCGGCGAGGCGGGGCTTGCGCTGGCGCGTGCGAAATCGCCGGCGCTCGTGCTATTGGACATCTTCTTGCCCGATCGCTCGGGCTGGCGCGTGCTGCAGAGCCTCAAACAAGACCCCAAGACCAGCGACATTCCCGTCGTCGTGCTTTCTGTGAATGAAGATCGCGCGCACGCGCTGGCGCTGGGCGCGGCCGAACACATCGTCAAGCCTGCGGACCGCGACAAGCTCGCGGCCACGGTCATGCGCTTCGCGCGCAAACGCGCGGCGCCGGACGCTGACGCTCCCGCCACAACAGTGGCGACAAAGGCCGCCAGCTAGCGCGCCGCGTGCGCCTTCAGCACCAGCGCCACCGTTTCTGTCACCCGCTTGCCGGTAGGGATGTGCAGAAACTCGTTGGGGCCGTGCGCGTTCGAGTTCGGCCCCAGAACGCCGGTCACCACAAACTGCGCCTTGGGAAATTTCTCGCCCAACATGCCCATGAACGGAATGGAACCGCCCTCGCCCATCATCGCCATCGGCTTGCCCCAGGCTTTCTGCGACGCCTCTTCCAGCGCCGCCTCAAGCCACGGCGCGGTCTTCGGCGCATTCCAGCCCGAACCAGGCTCTTCGACGTGGAACGACACACGCGCGCCGTAAGGCGGTTCGGCTTCCAGGATCTGTTTCATGCGCGCGGACGCCTTCACGGCGTCAAGCGTCGGCGGCAGCCGCATGGAGAGCTTCGCTTCGGTGAACGGGCGCAGCACGTTGCCGGCAGCGCCTGGCTCTGGCGCACCCGCCAGACCCGTGACCGATAGCGCAGGACGCCACGTGCGGTTCAGCACCAGTTCGGCGCGGTCGCTGAGCGCCGGCTTCATGCCTTTGACGAAAGGAAACTTGGCGAACACCTGGTCGCCGAGCGCCTCGGCCGCCACTTTGGCTTGCGCCAGCCGGTCTGCCGGAATCGGCGCGCGCAGCTCCTCGACGATCACCTCGCCGCTGTCGATATCCTCCAGGCGCGCCAGCAATTGGCGCAGAATGCGAAAGCTCGACGGCACAATCCCCGACGCGTCGCCGGAGTGCACGCCTTCGTCGAGCACGTCCACGCGCAGCGTGCCGCCGACAAGGCCACGTAGCGAGGTTGTCAGCCACAGGCGCTCATAATCGCCGCAGCCGCTGTCCAGACAGATCACCAGCGACACATCGCCGATGCGCTCAGCGAGGGCGTCGACATAAAATGGCAGATCGGGCGAACCGCTCTCTTCACTCGCTTCGATCACGATCACGGCGCGCGCATGGGGGATGTTGTCCTGCTTCAGCGCCAGCAGCGCTGCCAGCGCCCCGAACATCGCATAGCCATCATCGGCGCCGCCGCGGCCATAGAGCTTGTCGCCTTCCATGACCGGGACCCAGGGCCCCTTGCCTTCGGCCCAGCCCGTCATTTCCGGCTGCTTGTCCAGATGCCCGTAGAGCAGCACCGTCTCATCGCCCGCACCCGGCACGTCGATCAGGATCAGCGGCGTTCGCCCCGGCAAACGCTCGATGCTCAATGTCGCGCCCGGCAAATCCTTGATCTTCCCGCGCGCCCATCCGGCCAGGAGCTCCACCGCGCGCTCCATGTGCCCGAGCTTGGCCCAATCAGGCTCGAACGCCGGCGACTTGTTGGGAATGCGAATGTATTCGGTGAGCGTGGGGACGATCTCGCCATCCCAAAGCCGATCGATCAGTGCGCGCATGAGCCTTGCTCCTTTTGCCTCACACATAGGCCAGCGGCGCGCGCGCGCCTACCTTCTCCCCGTCCTCCCGGCCGCAAAACTGCGCCCACGCCGGCCCGGCGGCGCCCGCCTCTTGCGCGCTGGCGAAATCGCGCTATCGGTCACCACCGCCGCGGGCGTAGTTCAGAGGTAGAACGTCAGCTTCCCAAGCTGAATGTCGGGGGTTCGATTCCCCCCGCCCGCTCCAGCGCTTGGCGCGCGACATTCGCTTCATGCAGGAGCCGGCTCAACGGCCGCGCAGCTGGTCGTTGCCTTCCACCAGGCCGCCGCCGGTCTGAGGAATGTCGAGCGTGCCGGTCGCTGCGAGCATCTGGCGCTCGGCCACCACCAGATCGCGTTCGGACTGCGCAAGCGCGAGCCGCGCGTCGAGCAGATCCTGCTCCTGGTTCAGCACTTCGACCGTCGAACGCAGGCCCGTCTCCTGCTCCAGCGTCACGCCTTCATAGGCCAGCTCAGCGGCTTCGACCTGCTGACGCGCGGAATCGACGGCCGCACGCGAACTGGCGAGCCCCGTCCACGCGTTCGTCACCGCTTCCTGCACGCTGCGTTGCGCGGCCGCGAGGTCGAGGTTGGACGCCGAACGCAGCGCCCGCTGGGCGCGCGTGCGCGAGCGGATCGCCCCACCCTGGAAAAGCGGGATGCTGACGCGCACGCCCACAGAATCTGTGGTGGTCTCGGAGAGATCGTCGTTGAAGTCAGCGCCGTTCGAGAGCCCAGCCTCCAGGCTGACGTTGGCGCGCCCCTGCGCGGCGGCGACATCAACGTTCGCATCGGCCAAGCGGGTTTGCGCCTGCGCGCTGATCAGCAGCGGGCTGTTTTCAACCGCAGTGTCGAGCGCGCCCTGCAAATCCGCGGGCAAGCCCATCGCATGCGCCGGTTCTTCAAGCCCCGACGGAGGCTGCCCAACCAGACGCAGATAGGCCTGAACCGAAGCCGCCATCAGTCCCTGCGCCTGCACCAATTGCGTCCGCGCCTGCGCCTGGCGCGCCTGCGCCTGCGCGACGTCAGTGCGCGTGACGACGCCGGCGTCGAACTGCGCCTGCGCGTATTCGAGCAGGCGGGTGAGGTTGGAAACCGTGGTTTCGCGCGCTGCGACCACAGCCTGCGCCTGGCGCACGTCCGCGTAGGCGCGCGTTACGTCGAGCAGCAGCGTCTGGCGCGCCAGTTCGTAATCGGCCAGCGCCCCCGCGATCTGCGCGCGCGCGGCGCGCGTCGCGGCCCACACACGACCCGATCCGAACAGCAATTGCGATACGTTGGCCGAGCTCGTCCATGTTTCAGTCGAGGGCGTGTCGAGCAGCGGGTTGTCGGAATCGCGATTGGCGCGCGTCGCGGCGCCGGAAACCGAAATCTGGGGCAGCGCCGCAGACAAAGCCTGCGGCAGCGCCTCGCGCGTTGCGCGCAAACGCTGACGCTGCGCGGCGAGCGTTGGATTTGATTCCTGCGCCGAAACCATCGCCTCGCCCAAAGTGTCCGCAGCGGCAGGGGCCGCAGCCGCCGAAAGCGCCAGAACCGAAACGATCAAACCACGCATGAGAACTTCTTCCTCATTCCCGCCGCAGCGCCTCGATCGGATCGAGTTTCGCGGCCCGCCAAGCTGGATACGCGCCGAACACGACCCCGACCAGTCCAGAAAAGACAATGGCCAAAGCGGCATTTTGAGGCGCGACCACCAATGGGAGGTTAAATAGGGATGTCATCGCCCAGGC
Source organism: Hyphomonadaceae bacterium (assembly GCA_041398345.1). Lineage (GTDB taxonomy): Bacteria > Pseudomonadota > Alphaproteobacteria > Caulobacterales > Aquidulcibacteraceae > Vitreimonas. The sequence continues at coordinate 41,301 of JAWKUY010000019.1, forward strand.
GCCAAGCACGCCGATAACTAACCCGATTATTCCTCCCGCCACGGAAAGCGTAACCGCCTCCAGGCCGAATTGCTGCAAAATATCAGACTGGCGCGCGCCGAGGGCCTTACGCAGACCGATTTCACGTGTCCGTTCGGTGACGCTCACGAGCATGATATTCATGATCCCAATACCACCGACGAGCAGCGAGACCGCCGAGATTCCCCCAAGAAGATAGGTGAAGACCTGCGTGGTCTGGGCCGCGGCTTCGGTGATCGAACTCAGATTCTGCACGGTGAAATCGTCCTCGCCCTCGCGGGTGCGGTGTCGCTGGCGCAACAGCGCCTCGACCTCATCCTGGATCCGGGAAAGATGGTCTTCGCTGGCGGCTTTCACCGATATCTGACTCACCGTATCGGCGCGCCGCTGACGCCCGGAAATGCGCCGCTTCACCGTGGTCAATGGCGCCAGGACAATATCGTCCTGGTCCATGCCGAAACCAGATTGGCCCTTCGATTCAAGGATGCCGATCACTTCGAAGACGCCGCCGTTCATGCGCACCGTCTGCCCGACTGGATCGACATTCGGAAACAGCTGCTCGGCGACAGTCGCGCCCAGCACGACGACGCGGCGCGCCTGACGCTCTTCGGTGTCATCGAACATGCGCCCGCGTGCGATCTCCCAGTCGCGCGCCACCAGATAGGCCGGCGTGACGCCCTCGACTTGCGGATTCCAGTTGGCGCCGCCTGCGATCACTTGCGTGCGCGCGCGCTGCGAAGGCGCAATCGCGACGACGCCTTCGATCTGCGCCGCAATCGCGGCGGCGTCGTCCAGCGTCAGCGAATCCCAACCGCCCGCAGCCCCGCGGACGCCGCCGCCGCCGCGCAGCGCGCCGGGCACCACAATCAGCAGGTTCGAGCCCAGGCTCGCAATGGAGCGCTCGACCTGCGCCTGCGCGCCCGATCCAAGCGCGACCATCGCCACGACCGAGGCGACGCCGATGATCACGCCCAGCGCAGTAAGCGCCGAGCGCAGCGGATTGGCGCGCAACGCCCGCCCGGCGCTGGCGACCAGATCAGACGTGCGCATCATGGCGCGCCTCCGCGGCATTGGCGCGATCGGCCACGATATGGCCGTCGCGCATTTCGATCGTGCGTCTGGTGGCGGCGGCGACCTCGTGGTCGTGCGTCACCAGCACGACAGTGGCGCCTTCGCGATTGAGCTGTCCGAACAGGTTGAGAATTTCGACGCCGGTATTGGTGTCGAGCGCGCCTGTTGGCTCGTCCGCCAGAAGCAGCGCCGGCCGGCACGCGAGCGAGCGCGCGATGGCGACGCGCTGCTGCTGGCCGCCGGAAAGCTGCGTGGGTTTGTGGCCCATGCGCTCACTCAATCCGACGCGGGCGAGCAGCTCTGACGCACGCGCGCGCCGCTCGCCCGGCGCGGCGCCGGCATAGATCATCGGCAACTCGACATTTTCGAGCGCGGTCAACCGCGGAAGCAGGTTGAAACTCTGAAACACAAATCCGACCGTGCGATTTCGGAACGAGGCCAGCGCATCGTCATCCATCTCGCCGATGTCGGCGCCATCAATGACAATGCGCCCCTCCGTGGGCGTATCGAGCCCGCCCAGAATATTCATCAGTGTCGACTTGCCCGAGCCAGACGGCCCGACGATGGCGCAATAGTCACCGCGCGCGATCTCGAAACTCACGCCATCGAGCGCACGCACGATCTCGTCACCCATGCGGTAGAGCTTGGCCAAGCCGGCGGCTGCAATCAGCGCAGTCATCATGCGCCCCGTATGCGCACGCCGCCGGGGCCGCCGCGACCGCCGCCGAATGGACCGCTCTGCGTGTCCTGACCGCGTGGGCCGCCGCCGACAATCACCTCTTCGCCTTCGCTGAGGCCGCTGAACAGCAATGTGTGCCCGTTGTCGGCGACGCCGATCTCCACCGGCGCCGGCGTGGGGACGTTGTTACGCAGCACCCACACCACCGCCGCCTGCCGCACCTCCGCGCGCCGGCCGGCGCCAGCGCGCATTTGCGTAAGCAATTCGCGCTGATGGTCATTGAGCGAGGGTTCGATCTCGCGCAGCACTTGTTCACGAACCTGGCGGAAGGCCGCGCGCCTGTCCGCACCTTCACCGCGTGGCGCAGAAGCCATCGCGGTCTCGAACGCCCGCTGCGCCGCTGCGCGCTGCGCCTCGTCCAGCTGCAATGCTTGTGCGATCTGGCCCACGCCGCGCCCTGCGCGGCCTTGCCGCTCCCCACCACCACCGCTCGCGGGCGCGGCGCTTGAGTCCGCCGCCAACGCTTGTCCGCGCGCCGCGATCGCCGGATCGGCGGGCCGGAACCGCAGCGCCGTGTTCGGCAGCCGCAGCACATCGTCACGCTGTTCCAAAACGATCTCGGCGTTGGCGGTCATGCCCGGGAGCAATTGCCGGCCGGGATTGTCGGCCTCGACCACCACCGTGTAGCTGACCACCCCGGAATCGGCGACGCCCTGCTGGCGCACCTGGCTGACGCGGCCCTCGAATGCGCGGTCGGGAAATGCATCCACCGTGAAACGGACGGCCATACCCTCACGCACCTCGCCAATATCGGCTTCATCGACGGTGATATTGGCCTGCAGACGCGAGAGATCCTGGGCGATGATGAAGAGCGTCGGCGCCTGCAGGCTGGCCGCAACCGATTGGCCGACATTGACCTGCCGGTCGACGACCACGCCATCGATCGGGGAGCGGATCACGCTGCGCTCCAGATCGGTGCGCGCGCTCGCCACCTGCGCCGCGGCCTGAGCCACCGCCGCGCGCGCCGTATCACGCGCCGCGCGCTGCTGCGTCATCAATTGCTCGGAGGCAAAGCCGCGCTGCTGCAACAGCACGTATCGCTGGTAATCGGCGTTCGCCACCGCCGCCTGCGCCTGCGCTTGGGAAAGCGAAGCTTGCGCCTGCGTGACGCGCTGCTGGAACGGCGTGGGATCGAGACGCGCCAAAACCTGGCCCGCGCGCACTTGAGTGTTGAAATCGACGAGCACTTGCGTCACCGGCCCGGACACCGTCGAACCGACATTGGCGGAAACCAGCGGCTGCAGCGTGCCGGTCGCGCTCACCACGCGCGTGATCGCGCCGCGATCAACCGGCGCCGTGCGATAGGGCTCTGCGTCGCTGTCGCCCCGGAAGAAGGTCCAGCCGGCGAGCAAGAGCAGCGCGGCGCCGCCGCCCGCGATCCAGAGATTTCGGCCGCGCAGCATACCGGGGCGCTTTGCCCAGACCTCGCGCACTTTGCTTATGGCAGCCGCAAACATGGTCATCCCCGATCAAGCGGGCCGCAAGCCCGCTTCTTTCCGCCGGTAAGGTCAACATTACTCAACTGGCTGGCGCGGCGCGCGCAGAGAACGCGCCGCGCCCCGCCGGTTAGCGGCCGCCGCCGCGCCGCCCATGACCCGCGCGCGCTTCTTCCTGCGTCACGCGCCCATCATTGTTGGCGTCGAGGCGCTCGAACATGCGCTGACCCATCGCGGCGAACTCAGCCCGCGACACCGAACCGTCATTGTTTGCGTCCGGGTTCATGTGCTCGCGCATTTCGCGGCGCTCGCCCCGGCCGGGACGTTCCGGCCGCTGCGGACGTTCATCCTGGGAAATGACGCCGTCATGATTGGCGTCCATGCGTTCGAACATGGCGATCGGACGTGCGAGGAATTCATCGCGCGTGATGACGCCATCATTGTTGGCGTCGGCGCCGCCCATGTGCATGCCTTCTTGGCCCCCTCGCCCACCGCTGCGGCCGCGGCGGCCGTGACCGCGCTCGCCATGATGGGCGCGCATCTCTTCGCGCGAGAGCACGCCGTTATTGTCGGTATCGATGCTCGCAAACATTGCGTCACGGCCAGCGTCAAATTCCTGGCGAGTCAAAACGCCGTCGGAATTGGCGTCCGCCTGGAACAAGCCCGGGCGCGCTGGCCCGCCATCTTGAGCCATCGCAAAGCCTGCCGCACTCGCGATCGACGCAAATCCCACGGCTGCAAACAACATCTTTTTCATCGTCGCGCTCCTACTCAGCCGCGGAATGCGGCGCTTACTCGCCGCCTTGCTAGCGTGACAGGTTTACGCGCGTTGGTCGGGTTTGCGACAAAGTGTGTCGCCGCTCAGCGGCGCCCGGCGTCCGGCCCTGGCCTGTTCGCCGGCGCTGGCGGG
>JAWKUY010000020.1:0-41617 GCA_041398345.1 Hyphomonadaceae bacterium
TGGTTCCCGGTTGACGACCAGCGTCGAACGGTTCGATCCTTGCCCCACGACAAGATGCCACCATCGTCCAACGGAACCGCGCCAATTACGCCTTTGGCATGCGCCTCGATCGTTTGAACGCACACGCCCGTCTCGTTCCAGAATCGTAGGGTGCCATCGTCGCTCCATGAGAGTACCTGCCCATTCCTGAGTATGAGCGCACCCTTCACAAAACTTGCATGCCCTTCACATACTTTGGTTCTGGCTCCCGAACCGTCGAACAGCCATATTTTGTTCCCCCAACCCCAAGCTAGAATTCGGTCGTCCGGGAGGACATGCACTCCGCTGATGGATGCGTTGTCGTGGTCGAATGCCACCGTCAATGCTTCACCTTCCGGTGACCACTTGCGAATGCAATCAGATGACCAAGAAATCAGTCCACCATCGGAAATCTCTCTGACGCCAAAGATCGTACCAAAATGGTTGTGCGTCATCCTGATCGCATCACCTTCGCTGGACCAGAACCCAAGATGACCCACGGCATCCCACGAAAGGATACGTCCGTTGGAAAGTTCTAGTCCGCCCCACACCAAACCTTCATGCCCATCAAGGGTTCGCAGCAATTGGCCTTCAGCTGACCATAGTCTTGCCAGGCGCGCTCCGCTGGAGAAGAGTCTTCCACCGCTCAGCGCACGCGCGAAGGCGACTTCGTCGCAAGTATCGATCACCATCAGCGCTGCTCCGGTAGCGGACCAAAATCTGATGGTGCTGTCCGCGCTCCATGACAGGATCCGGCCGTCGCGCAATCGTTCAAAACCATTGATTGCATGACGGTGATGTTCGTCGGTCTCGCCCGCATCTAAGCGCGAATTCGACCACGTTCGTAACGAACCATCCCTACTCCAAGATAAAACTGCACGGTCTGACACCTGGATCACACCCATCACGGGATCCTGGTGACCTTCGTAGATGGCTTTAGCGCGTCCCTCGCTTGACCAAGTGCGCAACGTGCCGTCCCAACTGCTGGTGACTATTTCGCCGTCCTCAAGGACGGTGGCGCCAGTGACGTGTTCCATGTGCCCTTCCAACACGGCGCGCGATTCCCCGGACAGTGACCAAATTCGAGGGGCGATGTCATGGGCCCATGACAGGATACGATCTGCGTCCAGGACTAACGCGCCTTCCACCCATCCATTGTGGCCAACGAGCACAGGGCCTGGCTCACCTTGAGCGGACCAAATACGAAGGGTTCGGTCCCTTCCCCAGGACAAGATGCGACCATCGGGCAACGTCAAAACATCAGCGACAGCCCCTTTGTGCCCTTCGAAAACCGCGACGCGCGTACCTTCGGATATTGTCCAAAGCATCAACGCGCCGTCCTCGCTCCACGACAGCACGTGCTCATCGTTCAGCTGCCTTGCGCGGACAACCACGTCTGAATGGCCGGCGAATTCCTGTAGAAGTTCACCGCCACTAGACCAGAGCCGTATTGCTCGATCTTTTCCCCATGTGATTATTCTCTCGCCGCACGTGGTTCGCGCTAGCCCGTACGCGCCTCCGTCGTGCGCGTCGCGCACGAACAACAGCGCTCCCTCCCCAGACCAGATACGAAGAGTGCCGTCCCAGCCGCACGACGCTATGTGGTCAGACTGGAGCACACAGGCGCCTCGGACCCCATGATCGTGCCCGTCCAAAACCGCCAGGGGAAAACCGGCACGGCTCCAAAGGCGAAGCGCGCGATCATGACCCCAAGACAAGATCCTGCCATCGGCAAACACCTCGGCGCCGCTCACAAAGCTTCTGTGCCCTTCTAGAACCGCGAGTTTTTCGCCCTGAGCTGACCAAAGGCAAAGAAGTCCCTCCTGACCCCACGAAAGAATTCGGCCATCATGTAAGACCCGAGCGCCATAGACCCAGTCAGTGTGCGCTTCCATGAGGCTTAGCGAATGCGGCAGCAATGCACGCGATGGCGCCAACACGCGTGCAGCGCCGGAGATGAGGTCGACATCTGCAAGCAACCCCCTCAGGCTGTCTATATTGCGACGTTCGCCGGATTGAGCAACGCGGCAAAGGGCACTCGTGTAGTTGCCCCAAAACCTTCGATGCGGCGCGCGCTCGTTCGCAATTTCTGCAGCGCCGTGCTCACCGCTTGCCATGATAGCTGCGGTCCACCTTCGCCAATCTTCGCGCATCGCCGTAGCCGCAACCGCGCCGCCGAAGGCTCGAAAACGTGCCTCCATGAATTGAACGTCCTCAAGGAGCGAGCCGCACTCGCTCAAACGCTGCGTAGAAATTAGGTGCTTCGGTAGGTGCCGAAGTGCATAGCCACACGCGCCACCATCGCCGGTCGCCGGCACGTTTTCCCGCATCCAATCGATCAGCCTAACATGCGCTTGCGTCGCCGACGCACCAAGCGCGCGTCGAAATTCCGCCGTCAACCGGGGGTGATACATCGCAACCGACACGCTCGATCCGTCCCCTCCGAAGTCGCCGTGAATGGACAGCCAACGAGTTATGCGCGGATCGAGTGCATGCAGTCCTTCAAACACGGGAAAGCGTTGGTCTGCCCGGCCTCGGAATTCGAAATACGAGCGGAGCTCCTCCTCGACAATTGCGCCCTCACAAATCGACAGCACCGAGAACAATGCATCGACGCCTGGTGACCAACGCCTACCCACCGCCGAACGCAAACGAGCCAATTGGTCTTGGACGAAAGTGCCGAAATTCGGCGGAACACTGGCGACCGCTGCCCGCCCGTCCTCCAGAGAAGACAGGTGATCAATCAAGAAGTACGCGAAGACCGCGAGACCGTCGGCACTCTGATAGACATCGTCAGCCAATCGAGCCAACTCTCCTATACTCAGTCCGCTGATCCTCGCACTCAGCCACTCGGCAACGTCCCCACGCGAGAGGCCAGCAATATCAAATCTCTTCGGGCGCGAACCATCGTCGAGCCCCATGGCGAGCCACGGCGATAGGACGATAGGCAATGCGCCGACATCCGCGCGCCCGCTAACGACAATGTAGTTTCCACGCCCGAGATCGGATCTAACAAACGTGTCCAGGAGGGGTGCATCGAGTTCATCCAGCCCATCAAGCACCAGGAGAAGTTTGTGCCCGTCTGGCGCGGGCTGAGCGAGCCTCGCGGTTAACATATCAAGCAACGTCCGTTGATCAGTGGGAATAGTCCCGGCGCTTGGTCCCGCACGGTACCCGTCCATCTCCCTGATCTGTGCAAGAAGATGCCGCAACGCATCTATTGGGTCGGTCGTAGCTCCATAGTTGTTCGACACGAAGTGGCGCACTATCGCAGAGTCGCCGACCGCCTCGATTCTCTGGATCCATCGCGCGAGCAAAGCAGACTTCCCCGCGCCCGCGGGGCCAGCGACCACGATCACAGCCCGCTCATTCGTGTCTATGAACTCATTTAATCTCTCGAAATCGTCTTCGCGTCCGAAAAACACGCGGAGCAGGTTGCTAACACGGTCCGTGACGTCTCTGCTGGCCCTCGACGCAGCCCAAAAATCGTCCGGCCGGGCGCATCCCGCGCGGCGACGAACTGCTTCAACGAAATTGGTGTCAACAAGCAGCGGCAGGATAGCGTCGAGCAATCCGCGGCGATTCTCATCCGACCATGAGGAAAACTCGGTTGTGGTGTTGGCGAGGAGCGCGAGGCGGTCTTCCATGAGTTTAGAGGTCGCACGCATCTCAGCGACCGCTTCCGTCAGCCTCACCTCGACTTGCGCCGCTGTCGCAGCCGATCTTGCCTCCATCCCCTCAAGCCGCGCGAACAAGACCACCGTCCGTACGCGCTCATCAGTCTTCAAAGCATGTAGAAAGAACGCTTGGGCCGCCGCTAACCATCCGCCATCACCGCTGCACCCTTCAAATCGATCGCGAAAACTGTCGGGCACGACTGGGACCGCCGGCTTGATGGCCTCTGCGAGTTCAAGGAAAGCCGCATCTGCGGCCGCACGTCCAAGTGCAGCGAGCACTTGTAGGTCGGCTTTCACAGATGCGTCTCTCACGAGGGGAGCCAAGTCTGCGGCTGCTACATCGATCGTGTGGCGATCGAAGAACGCCGTGGACTCGGCGGCCTTTAGTTGGCCATGAATCCACTTCACCGCAACGCGGGCAAACCGTTCCACCGTTGGCGCATCAAACTCGCCGCCCGACCGAGCTTCTTGAAGGTGACTGGCGACGATGACCTTGAGAGCGAGCAAATGAGCGCGCCGGACCGCACGTGCGAGATCGTGATTTTCCGGGGCGCGGCCAGTTTTGGATGCCGCGGTCAACGCCTGCAGGACTGCGTCATATCCGTTCTGCAGACCGGAGTGGAGCGAGTTACCAAGGACTCCGGCACCCACATTGGCAAGAGCATTGCCGGCGACGACACCCAGCAACGCAGTCGCGGTTGCGCCAGCAGCTACCGCCGGCGGCGCTATCGCGCTGGCGACGGCGACCGCGACTACGCCAGCACCCAGGCTAAGTGCCGCCTTAGCGGCATAAGCAGTCATGGCGGTTTGATCATGCCTATCGTCAGCGGAGTGATCCTCATTTGGTAGGCCGCCGCGTTTGAAAAGCCAACCGCTACAGTCCTCATCAGCCTAGATCTTTGATCCGACCAGCAACAGGACGAGTGTTGCAGGCCTTGCCACTGACGCGGAGCGGCGACGCGCGTCACGCCCGTTCGGGCTTCGATCCCTGACGCGTAATTCAAGGGCCATCGTGCTCGCCGGCATCAAGGGACGCGTTCCGCTCTAACGCCCTTGACGCCGGCTTGCGCGCGACGGCCAAGCCGAGCCTGTCGGGGCGCGGGGCGCCTCCGGATCGATGTTCGCCCCTCGCCTTCCAGGCGGGCCGAACGCAGGGCTAGGAAAAGAGGTCGCGTTGTGTGGCGCGCGGCGTGCGCTTGCGCGGCGCCGCCGCAGCCCGAGTCCTGGTCAGCGCTTTGACTTTGCGTTCGTGTTGGCGCTTGCTGTCGAAGACGCAGCGCCCCTCGAAGCGCATCAGCGCGTCTTCGAGCGCGTCGAGCTCGGACTTCTTCCAATAGATTTGGCGCCCGACTTTCGTTGCTTTCGGGAAGCCGGCAATGCCGCTTCGAGACGCGCGCCAAAGCGTCCAACGGCTGACGCCTAGATCTTCGACGACGGCCTTGAGCGGCAGGTAGTCCTTGAGCTTCACCGGTAGGGCCTGAGCTGGATATCCCGCGTGACCATCACGCGGACGGACGCCCCTGGCCGGATTGTGAGCGATGGGCGCACAGTGAGTTCGCGATCGACAATGCGCCCACCCGTTTGCGCGGCCTGCTGCGCGGCGGCGTCGCCGACGCTTTGGGACAGGGAGCCTTGCTCTTCGTCGTCTTCGCTTTCATTGGCGATGACCGAGATGATCGCCGAGAGGCCGATAGCGATGCCAAGGCGGTCCAGATGATTGTCCGTGCGATCGCGAAGGCCAGCGGCACCGGCGGGATCCGATGCGTTCATCTCGCGCAGATTGATCGACCACCCATTCGGAAGAATGAGCCGGTTCCAAACAAGCAGAATGCGGCGATCGCCATAGCTGACGCCGTTGTCGTAGGTGCCGATGAGCCGTGATCCTTGCGGGATGAGCAGGTAGTTGCCGGTGACGGAATCGTAGACCGGCGCCGTCACCTGCGCGATGACCCTGCCCGGTAAATCCGAATTCAGGCCCGTGACGAGCGCGGCCGGAATGACATGTCCCGCTTGGAGTTCGTAGCGCGAGCGTGGAGCAGACAGCCGTGCGTCAAGACGTGCTTCCGCGTCATCACGATCGGCGAGCGAGTTTCCAGACGCGCCATCGGCCGCCGCAAACACGATTGGTGAGGTTTGCGCCACCGCTTGCGGGTCGGGCGCCCCCTGGCCCGCAGCAGGATCTGGTCGTGGCGCCGATGGCGCCTCGTCGCGGTTCGCCCATAGCGGATCGGTTGGCGCCGCTAGGTCGGCGGCGTTGGCGTCATCAGATGATGCGTCGTCAGCATCTAGGCCGCCGCCGGGCAACGCCAACGCATCGTATTGGGAGGACGCTTGCGTGATCGACTCCGGCGGCCCACCCGCCGCCGCCACGGCGCCTTGCTCCGCGGCGCTGCGGCGATCAGGTCTCTCGGACAGGCCGTTCACAAGCGCGAAGGCGATGACGGCGCCGGCGATGATCGTTCCAGCGAGGAGCACCTTGCGTGACAAGCGCTTTGGCGATGGCGGGCGGGCGCGGATCGCGACCTGCGGTGCTTGCGTTGGGGTATCGACGGCGCTCATCGATGCGGCCTCATGCTTTGCCGCCGGCGCTGCTCGACAGGATTGCGCTCCAGGCGGACCACGGTCGGGTTGCGCGTGCCAAGACGGAGTTCGGCGACATCGAAGACTCTGTCGATCATGTAGCGCTGTCCCAACGGACCTTGAAGGACACGATAGTTGACGAGTTCGGGGCCCTCGGCCGTTACGACGAAGAGCGGCGGCAAATCTGACGCCAACACCTGCGGCGCAAATTCTACCCATGTCCTGCGGCCATCATCGAACACGCGCGTCGGCGACCACGCCGGCGTTCGGCCGCGCACGGTGCGGATGCGATAGTTGAGGTTGATCTCATCGATGGGCGCGGCGCCGTCGAGACGCGGCTCTTGCGGATAGGTCCAGGCGATCTGCGCCGAATAAGTCGCACCTGACTGTGATACCGCCTCGATTAAGTAAGTTCTGCGGTCTGTAATCAGTACCACGTTGGTGCGCAGGTTCGGCGTTTGCGGCTTGATGAGGACGACCGTCCTGCCTTCGATCTGTTCTTCAGCGTCCGCTTGCGTCACCATCCAGCGCGAGGTGTCGCCTGCCGCGATCGTGTTGAGCGTTTCGCCGGGCTCAAGCAGTACTGTCGTGACGTAGTTCGGGCTCGTATAGACCTCATAGAGCGCGCCGGGCCGATAGGCGTAGATCTGCCGCGCCTCTTCAAACGCCGAAGCGGCCGGTGACTGTCGCGCCGCGCCGTTGGCGGAGGCGAGCGTTTCGACAGCGGTCGGCGTGCGCACCGCACGCCGCTGCGCGAATGCTGGCTGGCTAAGCGCGACGGACAACGCCACGACCGATGCAAGATTGACGAGCGCGTTCATCGTTCACGGCTCCAGGAAAAATCCGAGATCAGGAGGCCTAAGGGATTGCCTGCGATGTCATCGGCGTTGCGCGGCGGACGCGTGGTTACCGTGAAGACGCCGGTATAGACTTCTGGATCGGTTGTGCCGGTTGCGTTGGTGGCGCGCTCGATCCACGCGACTTCCCAAGACTGATCCGAGCGCGCCAGGATGGACCGCACTTCGACCGTCCGCCCCACCCTGCCGAGCGACAGAAAGGGGTCGTCCTGACGCGCGATCTCTGTCAGTTGCGCGGCGGCTTGTGGTGTCAGGAAGTGGTAAGCTTCCAACCAGTTCTCGCGCAGAACGACGCCATCGGTGGGCAATGTGCGCACCAACCTGACGAAGCGTCCCAGGTGGTGCGCGATCTCGGCTTCCGATGGCGACCAGCGGCCATCAGCGGCGCGCACGCTCATAACCTGGCCTTGTGGATCGACTTCGACGACGTGCACGAAGGTGCGCCGTTGCATTGCGACCGCCGTAAGCGCGAGCGCCAACACCGCAGCAAGCGCCAGCGATCCGAACGCGATTGCACGCCAGGCTCTTGCTGAGAGAACCGCCGAGCCCATCCGCGCGTCCCATTCCTGGCGCGCCCGTGCATAAGGCGTGGCCGGCGGCTCCGGTGCGAACGACCGCACCGGTGAGCGAAATGGAAAGGTCATGACTTGCCCCCGTTTGCAGGCGGCGCAGGTCTTGGCTGCATCGCCGCGTAATTAATCTGAGCCGGTTTGCCGCCGCCCGATCCGCCGCCGCCGCGCCTGCCGCCGATGACGCGGCCAGCGAACTTGGCGCCGGCGCCGATGGCCCCGGCGGTATTCCTGATCGCCATGGACGTGATCATCGCGCCGCCGATCGTGGTGAAGCCCGCGCCGATGGCGGTGCGGACGGCGTCAGAGCCCGAGAGATGCGGCTGGCCCTGCACCACCTCGCTCGCCAGCATCGGCGCGAACCAGGCGAGCGCCAGGACGGTGATGCCGAACAGCAGCACGTTGAGCACGCCGCCGAAATCCAGCGTGAAGGTCGCCGGCAGCGTGTTGACGAACGTCATAGATACCGAAGCGACGAAGGCGAGCACAAAGAGGCGGATGGCGCATCCGACCACCCAGCCCAACGGGCGTTCGGCCACCCACGCCGTGCCGTTGAAAACGCCCCACGGCAACGCCACGAACGCTGCTAGCGAGCCAAGCTTGAAGGCGATCAGCGAAACGAAGAGCTGCAGCGCCAAAACAAAGAAGCCCAGCATCACCAGAAAGGCGGCGACCCAAACCGTCAGCATCGACGCGAAGTCAGTGAAGGTGTTCATGCCCTCAGCGAGCGCGATCGTGCGGCCGAACAACTCGACGCCGATCTGCCCAACGCGCCCCGGATTATGCAGCTCTGCCATGGTCATGCCGCCGCCGCCGGCATTGAGCCCCAGCTGCGCGCCGGAGCGCACAATGGTGGTGGCGAGAAAATTCCAGTTATTGATCAGCCATGCGAACAAACCGACGAACAGGACCTTGCGGAAGAAGGGCGCCATGGGCGCCTCGCCGCTTAGCGCCCATTGCGCGCCCGCCAACGTGATCGAGATGATGATCAGCGCGTTCAGCACATAGGTTACATCGCCCTGAATCAGCCCAAAGCCGGAATTGGCCACAGCCAGGAACTGATCCAGGAACGAATTGACGGACGCGGGATCCATCGGCCTAGCCCTCAAACGCCGAGCGCGCCGCGTTGGGCGATTGATTGGTCTGGCTTGGAAACGCGCGGCGCTGGATTTCACGCGCGCGCTCGTCGCGCGCGATGCGCTCCATGCGCTCGGTTTCAAGCGCGCGGCCCTGCGCGATCAGCAGCGCATGAATGTCCGCGAGCTGCGAAGCTTGGATGCCAAGCAGCTGGTTGCTGGCTTGGATTGCGCCGGTCTGCCCTTCCGCGCTCGACGACGATTGCAAAGCGCGGTCAATGTGCCCACGCGTCTGTTCGATGCGCTCCGCGGCGCGCGCTTCAGCTTCCATCGCCCGCTGAAGCGCGCGGCGGCTTTCCGCCATCCATTGGTCGGACTGGCCCAACACACGCTCAAGATCGAAGTCTTCCCAAGTTTCGGGGTAGAGCGTGCGCAGGTCGTCGCCGAGCTGATCGACCTGAAACGCGATGCCCTGCGCGCTCTGGAACAGTTCGCGCGCCTGACCGATCGATTGGCTAAGCTCCGGTGAGAGCTGCAGTGGATTTTGCCGGAGCATGGCCGTGGCTTGCTCGATCTGGCGGATCTGATTGTTGATCTGTTCCAGCGCGCGCGTCGCTTGCAGCAGATTTTGCGCAAGATTGGTCGGATCGATAACCGCCATCTGCGCGCGCGCCGCCTGAGGTGGCGCGAGCGCCAAGATGACCGCGAACGCGCCGGCCCACAACGCACGGAAGAATTTCGATTTCATCTCTCCCCTCCTATTCTGCCGCCAGCAGCGCTGGCGCCGCGTTTCGTGACTGAGCGTTGAAGCGCCTGATCGCATCGGCCGCTGCAGGCTGGCCGCGCAAGTCAAGCCAGGCGGCCGCAAAGCTCTGGCTCTGCTTTTCGCTGAGCATGCGATCCATCAGCGCGTGATCTTCGGGCCTCGAGCTCGCGACGAATGCCAAAGCTGCAGGGCCTAGTCCCAGTTCGAATAGCCGGGCGCCATCGCGTGACACGAAGTAGTAGTCCCGTTTCGGCGTCGCGTTGGCGATCAAATCGATCTGTCGCGTGTTAAGACCGAGCGCCTCGTAGAAGGCGCGTGATCTGGGGTCGCGGGCGCGGTCGTTGGGCAAATAGATCCGCGTCAAGCAGGCCTCGATGATCGTCGATGCAATCGGGCTCGCTTCGACATCAGCCAGTTCTTGGCTGGCGAAGATGACTGCGACGTTGCGTTTGCGCAGCGTTTTCAACCAGTCCTGGATTTGAGCGGCGGCGGAATCTCGGAGGAAGAGCCAGGCTTCATCGAGCACGAGCAGTCGGCTTGCCGTCAAACCGGCGTTCGAGAATGTGAAAGAGAACTCGCAGCACTGCGGCTACTGCTTGCGGACGCTTCATCAGGTCGTCCATTTCGAACGCCTTGCACTGCGCCGAAGCCCAGCGTCGAATGATCAAGATCGAGCAAGGTCGAACGACCGGCCTGCGTGAACGGCATGAGAGCCGCCCTCACTTTGGCGTCTCACCAGAGCCGCGAACAGCGTCAGCGTGCGGTTCGCGCGGACGCTCAGCCAGATATCGAGCACGCGCTGGTAGTTCGGCCGAGTTCAGGTTCGACGGTCACATGCGCGGCGGTCAGAAGATCGCACGCCCAGTCGAGCGCCCACGCGCGCTCTTGGGGATCAGCTCATTCTCGAGTGAAGCCGCAGGCCGAGCGCACCTCAACGCCCAGATGAAAGAAATCGCCACCCAGCCCAAGGATCGTCGCGCGTGCCGACTTCGTCTTTATCGAAGAGATAGCCTGCGCCTTTCGGGTATCTCAGCATTGCGCGGCGAGCGTCGCCAGCAGCACCGACCCGTCGGCTGCCAGCGTCGGACCCACAACCACAGGTACGAGATCGCTGACATGGAGGTCAAGCTGAACGGGGTTGCGCCAACTGCGGCCGCCAGCATAAGCGGCGGGCCGTCATGATGCGCGTTGCGCTCAGGGCCCCGCCCAGACTGCGCTGGTGGGAGGAGATGTGCGAGACTGGCGCGCCGCGAGGAACTGGACGGCGCACATCGGCGTAGGCGTGCCCCGGCAATGAGCCGAGCCAAGCTTCGACGGCGCTGGACGCTTTCGACCTGGGTGACGGCTTCATATGTCGGCCACTTTGGTTGTACTTGGCGCACAGCGTCGTTGGCGGCGTCTTCGTCGCTTTCGGCAATCGCGATGGTGAGCGTGGTGTAGCCTGCCCCGACAGCGTCAGCGCCAAGTTCCCGCAGCGCAACGTCGGCATCGACCGCCCGTTGGCCGCCATTGTCGAGAAGCGTCGCCTTCCTCCGAAGAGTGGCCTCGGCGTAGCAGCGTCAGCAGGCCTTTGCGCTTCGAGAACCAGCGCTTCCGTGTCTTCCAACTCCCTTGCGCGCTTCTTCGCGATCAGCAGGCGAAACGTGTCACCCACCGGTAGGGAGACTGGCAGACGGTTGAGCTGGTCGAGCAGGACTGGTTCGGTTTCGGTGACGTAGTTCGTATCGAGATGATCTTGGCGATGCTGTAGCCGAGTCTCGGCGCAGGCTCTCCGACTAGGGCTGCATCATGGAGCAGCGCATCGCGGTGAAAACGGCGTATCCGGAACGGCGAGCCGCGGTGGGCGCGGTCCGAGATGCAATCGTGCAAGTAGGTCAGCGTGTCTTCGTCGCTGAGCCATTGCGCGTCCGGCGTCATGTCTCGACGAGCGCCATGAGCTGATCGGTCTCCTGGACGAAGCGCTCAAGGTGTAGGCGATAGTCCACCTGCGCATTAGCCGGCGCGTCGCCGCCTTCGAACAACACACCTCCAGCTTGCCTTGACGCTCCGCTGGCGGGCAGCCAGGCGAGCGTCATGAAATAGCGGACTCAAAGCGCGTCCCGGTGGTTCGAAGACGGCCTTGCGCCTCGTCGATGAGCCAGGAGAGCGCGTCCGGGAAATTGGAGTTACTAACTAAGGTACTTCGGCGCGCTTCGACATGAATGCACCAGCTCGAGCTGAAGCGGCGTGCAGCGCGTTGTTCAGCCTTTGGCTGGCTTCATCAGCTCCGCGGGCGTTGCGGAGTCCCGTCCGACCGCGGAAGTGCGCAGCGTGCGCTGAAACGCCCTGTCCTTGTTGAGCACGATCGGCGCGACGAGCGCCGCCCAGAGCAGATAGTCCGAGAGCGCAGCACTTGTTTCTCGATATGGACGGAGATCAAGCATGGGTAGCATCACGCGGCGAAAACGGGCTTGGCGAGATGCCGAGGCCAAGTTTCGAGGAACCAGGGACTGGCGTGCGGCGGCCCACGCAGCAGATGCCCGCAGCACCATCCAGAGCGGCAGGCCGATGAACGGCTGCTGCAAGCCAAAAAACCGATCGCGGCACCGACTGTGGCGTTGAGGATCGCGAACGCGGCGCACGCCGCCTATCGATGGGACGCGTCAACGATGTCCTGAGCGGCAAGCGATAGCCTGAAGGTCCTCCGACGGTCATTGGTCAGATCAACAGCCGCCGGCGAAGCCGAAGAAGTCGAGGAAGAATGAGACCGCCGCGAACATGATGGCGATGCCGAGACCCACGAATGCGAGCTTGCGCACGCCCTTCACCCCTCCGAAAAGATGATGGTGACGCCGGCGATCACGATGGCGATGACAGGCCGCGCGCGCCACCGGGCCGGTGATCGAATCGACAATCTGTTCAAGCGGCCCTTCCCAGGGCATGCTGCTGCCAGCAGCCTGGAGCTGGGCTCCGCAGCCAAGACGAAGACCGCGACTGCGCCCGTTATTTTCGCGGCGTTAAGCAGCCGCGCCCGCTCTCCTTGCGGTCTTCATGTCTCTTCTCCTCCAGAGCCTTATCGCGTAGGCGTCGCCTTCGACGCCACGAACCTCGATAATTTCGGTGATGGCGTCCGTCGCGGTGCGCGCTGATAAAGACGATCACGTCGACTGCGCTGGCGATGACGGCGCGGCGATGCAAGGCCGCCTCGGTCGCCAGGTCTTCGATGCGCGCGAGCGCGTCGGTTGCGGAATTGGCGCAGCGTGAGCAACCCGCCGGGATGCCCCGTATTCCAAGCCTTTAGCACTTCGAGTGCGGCCCCATCTCGCACTTCGCCGACAACGATGCGGTCGGGTCTGAGGCGCAATGTCATCTGCACCAGATCGCGCATGGTCACGGACGCAAGTTCGGTGCGTTTCGTCAGGAGTTGCACGCCATTGGGAGACGCGCATTGCAGTTCGGCGGTGTCTTCGAGGATGACCACGCGCGATTGCTGGAACGCCGGCTCGGCGAGGAGCGCGTTCAGGAGCGCGGTCTTGCCCGACCCGGTGCTGCCCGACGATGATGTTTCTTAGCGACGACGCCGGCGAGCAGTTTAGCCTGCTCGTCGCTTGCGATGCCGTCCGTTACGTAGTCAGACAAAGCGTAGATGCGTGACGGCCGCTTACGAATGGCGATGATAGGCGCTTCGACGAGCGGCGGCATCAACGCCTGAATGCGCGCCGCTGAATCCGGCAAGATTGCCGAAAGCGATGCGCGATGCTCGCCGACGGTGTCGCCGGCTTCATGCGCCAACAATCGAATGGCGGTCTCGCGATCTGCGGCGGACAAGCTCGCGCCGGTGCGTTCAAGCCCCCGCCCCAGACGATCAAGCCATACGCGGCCGTCGGCATTGATGAGCGCTTCGACCACATCGGCTTCTGCGAGCGCGTCGGCGATCGTTTCGCCAAGCGCTCGCGACAGCGCCGAACGGCGGCGTGCCCTACCGACATTGTTTGGGCCGATGGCGTGCGTCGCACTCATGGCGCCACCGCCGTACGCTCTGGACCCTCGCCACCGTTCATGTGCGCGTCCGTGAGACGCTCGCTCAGATCGTCGCCGCCTTGCGGCGCGGTCAGATCATTCACGAGCAGGTCTAGGAACCGCGCGAAGCGCGCCTCTGCGCTGGCGGCGGCGCTATCTTCGACCTCGGGGTCCAGCGGCGGATTGTGTTCGAGCCAGACCCGTATGAAGAGCAACAAGCACGCTTTCACCTGAGATTGTTCCCAGATCATCTTGTCGATCCGGGACTCGATGCGGCCCAGTTGACGCCTTGCCGTGCTCTCTTGTGCGCTCAGGGCATCCGGCGAGTCCGAGGCAAAGCGCGAGCGGATCGCGTCCGCGATCACGGCAGAGTCAGAACGTCCCTGGGCTGCAGCCGTGCGCGACACCACGCGCGCCAGGTCCGGATCGAGATAGGTTTTCATCGGTACGGTCGACATGGCGCTCAGACTCCTGTGGCGCGCGCACGTCGGGGCGGCGCGTCAGCTGGAATGGGCGGCGGTGGCGGCGGCAGCGCTTCATCCGCATTGATGTCGCGAAAGCCTGCGAGCGCGATCTCAGAAAGCTTGCGGCCGGGCGGCGGCGGCGGTGGCGGTGGCACGGCAACGGTTTCACCGAATAGATCGACCTGCGCTGCGACCGGCTGGGGTTTGGGCGGGGTCGCTACGCGGGCCCGGCGCGGCTGCTGAGACGAACTGACCGGTTTGCGTTCGCTGGGCAGTTTGCCCAGCGGTTTGACATCCACCCAATCGTGCGTGTGGGAGAGCCCCTCGCATCGTGGCGCCGGCGGCAGTAGTCGTTGCGCGAAGATCGGCTCAGCATCGAAGCGGAGTTTTTTCGCGCGCAGCGGTTTCATGCCGGAGGCGAAGATGAGCTGCTCATCCCGCGGCAGACCGCGCACATCGGCGGGCAACATGAGCGGACGACGTTCTTCGCGGTAGGAGATCGAGCCTTTGTGGGGGCCGAGGATGGCGCGGGGCCGATACTCCGTTTGAGTCGGCCTAACCTCCCACACCTCACCCGCCATCTGAGCGATGCGTTCTGCAGTTTCAGGATCAGCGGCCGCGAACGAGGTGACGATCGCGCAATTGTCGAGGATGACGTTCTCGCGCCCGTACGCCTTGGTGAGGTGATTGAGCGACTGGCAGACGAGATAGGCCTTGAGGCCGTAACCCGCCATGGCGCCCATCATCGACTCAAAAAACGGCAACCGTCCAAGTTGCGGAAACTCGTCGAGCGCCATCAGCAGGCGGTGATTCTTCTTCCGACCCAGCGCGTCATGCGTTTGGTCCTCCATCAGCGAGCGCGCCACCTGATTGATGAAGAGCCGCATCAGCGGCACAAGACGTTGTGCGTCGGACGGCGGCGGCTGCAGGTAAAGTGTGACGGGTTTGTCGGCGCACATGAGATCGCCGATCCGAAAATCCGAGCGCGCCGTGTTCGCGGCAATGATGGGATCCGCAAACAGCCCGAAGAACGATTCCGCCGTCGCCTTGATGCCGGAGCGCAGCCTTTCCTCGCCGGCGAGATAGGATTCCGCCGCGTGCAACACTTCAGGATGGACTTGCGGCTCCCCCGTCTGCGGGTGCTTGCGATGCAGGGTCAGCCGCATCTCTTCGGCGGTCTTGTCGAGATCGCGGAGCTTTTCGCGGACCACAGCGAACGTCTTGCGTTCGAGTGGCTCTGCATAGAGCACGTGCAGGATGACGCCGGTGATGACGATCTTTGCCGAGGCGTTCCAGAATTGCTCTGCGCCCTTCGTCTCGCCCTTTGGCTCGACGATCATTTCGACAATGTTCTGGACGTCGCGCACTTCGTTGGCGCCGAGCCGGACCTCCATCAGTGAGTTGAAGCAATTGGACCGGGGATCGGTCGGCGCGAAGCGGATGACGAGCCCAAGCTTGGCGCGGAATCCTGACGTACCGGGAAAGCCATGGCGCGCATCGCCGTGATCGAGTTCACCCTTTACGTCGAGCACCAGCGCCGAACCTGACCAGGAGAGGAGCGTGGGGATGACATGTCCCCTGCCCTTGCCGGAGCGCGAGGCGCCGATCAGGATTTGATGCTCGGGACCGTCGAAGGCGATGATCTCGCCATCGAGTTTGCCCAGGATCGCGCCTTGCGAAGCGAAGAGGCCTGCGGCCGCAATGTCGGGGAAACACGCCCACGCGTCTTTGCCGAACGGCCGCAGCGCGAGCGCGCGGCGAAGCAGCAGCGCGGGTGCAATAAGCGCCAGCGCTAGTCCCGTACCTCCCACAAGAGACGCAAGTGCAAAAGGACGCGGATAATCCGAGCCCCATTCGCGCTCCCATTCCAGCCACGCCCATGGCCAGTAGAGTCGGACGCCGTGCACACTAAGCGCATCTCCCAGCGCGGCCTGATAGCGGAAGATGTGTGCGAGCGTTTGCGTCGCGCCCACCGAGCCCAGCACGCTCACACACAGCACGAGCAGAGACATCTGAACGACTTGCTTGGTGGTGAACTGCATCGCCATGGCAACACCGTGCGGCAGCGACGAAGCGGCGTGCGAGTCATTGCAACCATCACGGCAAACAGACGTCCGCTCATAGCCGCTGGTTCGCGAGAATCGTCACCAGGATTGGGTGAATCCACTCGTCTGGGCGGACAACCGGAGATGTGATAGACTTGACCAAGGTTGAAGCTGGAGGACCTCGTGCAGTCCGCGCCTTTGATCGACGATGCCGTTCTGAATTTCGCGCAGGCGTGCGAAAACGCCGCCACACTTCCTGATCTCGAACTCATTTGGCGCGACCGCATGCGCGCCCTGGGCTTTGCGTGCGCCGCTCTTGGCGGCCACGCCGATCCGCTGCATCCAGATCGCACAACTTATGTCTTCTGCAGTTATCCAGGTGAATGGGTCGCGCATTATTCGACGCAGCGCTACTTTTTGATCGATCCCGTCTATCGCGCCGTCGAAGCCGGTGCGTCCGATTTTCTCTGGCATGATCCCGACTTCCATCAGGGGCTGGCGTGGCGCCAGCGCCGTATCCTGGCGGAAGCGCGAGAGTTCGGACTGCGGTTCGGCCGCACGCATGCGCTGGCGCCGACGCACTATCTCACCGCTTCTTCTTCCTTGGTCTCGGATTCAGTGGATGTCGATCCGGCCGCGTACGCCACGGCCAAACTGTCGAATGTCATAACACATCATCGCGCGGCGCTGCTTTGCGCCGCACCGCGGGGGCCTAGCACGCGCCTGTCGCACCGCGAAAGCCAATGTCTGCAGTTATGCGCGCGGGGCCGAACCGACCCCGAGATCGCCCGCGAACTTGGCATTAGTGTCGCCACGGTGCGCCGCCACATTGAATCCGTCAGACTTCGCTTCCGCGTGTCGAGCCGAGTTCAGGCAGCCATCAGAGCGCTGCTCAGCGGACAGATTGAGCCTTAGGTGAGACGACCGTGGGAGTGAAGGCGCAGACGTGCGCGACTCATCGCGCGAGAATCTGCGCGAGCTGCTCACAACCATCCTGCACCAGCGCAAAGACGCAGTCGTCGTTCCAATCGTAGGGGCCCTGGATGCGAAGCCCGAGTCTGATCTTCGCGAGCGCACCTTCGGCGCTCGTTGTACGCATCAGCACAATGCGCTGCGCGACGCGATGAAGGCGTCTTAGTCCCGGCTTGATCTTCCGATCTAGCGCACGCATCGCGCGCGCTTCTGCCAACCCTGAGCGACACGCTTGCGTGAGATTCATCGGCGTGCCTGCGATCCGGTCGCAGAGCGCGCTTTCCTGATCTTGCCATTCAAGCATCATCGCTTCGATCGCGTCGCGATCGGCGAACCACGCCGCCACTTTCGCCACAACTGGGTCTGGCTTCGGCGCAACTGCACTGGGCGGCAGACGCCTCTGATCCGTCGCCACCGGCTCGGCGCTGTGCGCGTTGAGCGCCAATGGCGCGGCGGCCGCGGCCCCGGCGATTAGATTGCGACGAGATAGCTTGGGCATGCGCCGCTCCGATCCAAACGCGATCGGCCTCACCCAGGATTGCGCAGGGCGAAGGAATCCTTCACCAAAGCAGCCTCTGGCGTCGATACCGAACTGGTTATGAGCACCAGTAAGATGTGGGTCAAAATGGTTATTGTCAACACTATTCTGGTTACAGAAACCAGTCGCTCCGGCACATGCTCGTAACTGGCAACCAGCTCAAGGCGGCGCGCGCCCTCGCCGACGTCGATCAACAGACTCTCGCGGTAGACGCGCAAGTGAACGTGAACACAATTCGCGCAATGGAAGCGTCTGGCGCGAGCACCCTAACAAGCGGTCTGGCCACCATCCGGCGCGTTCAGGAGGCGCTAGAGCGCAGAGGGGTTGAGTTCCTCAACCATGGAAATCCAGGGGTCCGTCTCAAATGATACTGAGCCGGATATCTTCGCCGGCTGGAAGCGTAAACCCAACCATCAAGACTGACAGCCCCGAGATAGCGCTCTGTGTCAGATTTCGTCGGGCAAGAGAATGTGTGCGGCATCAACAGGTCGAACACACGGCTACACTGACCAAAGCCCTGCCCGTCAATTCGGCACGCCGTCGCCGAAGTCGAACATTCGCGGCGAAACATCTTTAGTCATGGCAGAGTCGAAATTTGATGGCCAGTATCTTGGACCTGCGCCAGTGTCTAACGGCGTCGCCGAGGATGTGGACCCCTCGCTGATACGGCAGCTGGCGCGTGAGACGCCGTGCGTCCGCGTAGACTTGGATTGTCCACGAGCCGTTGGCAGGTAAGCACCTTGAGTGCGACAGCTCGCGAGGCGCTCGGCGGCGCATCTCTTCGAGGAGGTGCGGCTCATGAAGGCATATGCAGGCTTAGACGTTGCCGACAAAACAACGGCGATTTGCGTTGTGTCGGCGGATGGTGAAACTCTTCTCGAGACGTCCGCGAACACTGACGCCGGCGCTATAAGCCAGGTATTGAAGCCGTATCGGCGCTCGCTGGCTCAAGTCGCTTGCGAATCTGGCAACAAATCGATGTGGCTCGCGCGAGAGATGCTGCGCAAGAAATGGCCAATGATTTGCCTCGATGCTTTTCACACGCATTCGGCCTTGCGGGCATCGATCAACAAGACTGACGCGAACGACGCACGAGGGATTGCGGAGGTACTTTGCCGGGGAATCTACACGGTCGCGTACATCAGGAGCGAGCAATCCCAGGCATGGCGCACGATCTTGCTCCACCGCAAAGCCATGCTGCGAAAACGCCTTGAGCTCTCGCTTCTCGCGTCAGGCATCCTAAAGCAGGTCGGTGGCAAGCTCATGCGAGACGGAGACACGCTGGCTGTTGTCTCTCAGAAACGCCGCAAACTCGACCCCACGATGCGGGCAGTGTTGGAGAGCTCGATCGCCGTCATGAATGTGCTTCAAGTGGAGCACGAGCGATTGGACGCGGTCGTAGTGCGGCTCGCGAATGCCGATCCAGTCTGCCGTCGCCTGATGACGATTCCTGGAGTTGGGCCGGTGACCGCATTCGCTTATCGAACCGCAATAGAGAATCCATCGCGATTCGCGTCATCTCGCCTGGTTGCAGCGTATTTCGGCCTGACGCCGCGCGTGTATCAATCGGGAGAACGCTCACATACGGGCGCGATCAGCAAGCGCGGTGACTTGGAAGTGAGGTCGTTGCTCTATCAATCCGCCGGTAGCCTCATAAACGTGTGCAAGACGCCCTGGCGGCTACGGACGTGGGCGAAGGAGTTGGCGAAGCGAAAGGGATTCAAGCTCGCCGCGATCGCCTGCGCGAGACGGCTTGCCGTTGTGATGCACCGCATGTGGGTTACAGAGCGTGATTTCGACCCTGGCAAATAGCAGCGCCGATCAAAGCCCTCTGTCCATTTCGGGCCAGACCTACGCCATCGCAAAATTCTTCGAGCGGCCGGCGCGCCGCAATCATCGTTGGCTCGGATGCGCCACATAACTGTCATTTGGCCCGAAGCGGCGACCGGCTAGAACTCGCCGAAAGCTGCCCTTCGGTTACATGGGTTTCGAGACAGCTAGGGCCCGACCGCCATCACAAAACAACCTTGAGGCCAGATACCAAGGTTCAACTTGCTCTTGGATCGCCTAGTCTCATCCGAAATTTGGTCACTCCGTGACTCATGGACCGAGCAATTTATTCCATTGCCATTAGTGACCCACGTCAATTAGTCTCCCGAGCAGTATCGGCAAGATGGTTGTAACTGTAAGACTCCTTCAGATTCTCGTGGCACTCTCCGTAATCGCCTGGGGGTGCTACATCGGTGCCTGCTACTACTACTATTATTCTGGCGTTGCCCTAATCCCTGACAGCTACGTGCTTCCGCTTCCAGTATTGCCTTACTCGATCCCTGTCGCGGCTCTGGCGGGACCGATGTGGCGATCCCTGCGACAAGGCGAGCGGAACAGCGACGCTCGGCGAGTTGCAAGAGCCGTGTTGGCTCGGACCGCCACGTCGGATTCATTTGTTTTGTATCTGCGGTCCTTCGCGATTGACGGCAAGCTTAGCGAGATTGACGTTGCCGATCTGCCGCTGAGCGGGCGCGTTGGCAACTGGAAGGGAGTTGCTTTCGAAGCATCGAAAGAGCTAAGCTTTGAGAACCAATTGTTCGCACGCCTTCGAGAGGCGCGAAGTGATCTTGTACTGGTTTCAGTTGGAAGAGATTTTGGGCAGTACGGGATCGGACGTGTCGAGTCCAGCGATCACACTTGGCGCGATGACGTCAGTGAACTGCTTACGAAGGCATCGTTGATCATTTTGGTCGTTGGCAATACCGCTGGCACGATGTGGGAAATCAAGAGAGTGATCGAACTGGGCCTTCTCAAGAAAACAGTCTTCGTCGCACCGCCGGCGGCAATGCTGAAAGGGGTTTCGCAGCTCGACCAACTTGAATTTGAACGGGACTACCAAAGTGCAACAGCAGCCATAAGATTGCTTGGAATTGAATTGCCGCAGTCGGCGTCCGGACTCGCAACCTATTTCGCCGATGATGGCCCCGTCAGGTTCGACATATTGTCAAAATACGAACGCGACACGCTCGCGAACTTGATCGCGATGAACCAAGCTTGAACGTGTGTAAGAAGCGGCTCCTTGCCCCCACGGCGCGAGAGGGGTGAGAGCATGGAACCGAGAGGGCACGCCAGAGCGGTCGAAACCAGTCACAAGTCGCGACACTGCGCCAATTTCGGCACAGTCCGCTTTGGGCCACGGCACGCCCGATGGTCATATTTTGCGAGCGGCAGCAGCGATTCAATCCGGTCGGTGGCTTAGGCACCTGCACAACGGCGCACACTCGCCGATAGTTGCCATTGAGCGCTGTCCAACGGGGATCGCGTCGCCGGCACCATCCCGAGAGGTGTAACTTGCCATCGCCGAGATTCGCCAACTGACGCGGGCAGGGATCGCGCCGTTCCGTCTCCGCCACTTGCTCCTCAAGCGTGACGGTGGGAATTGATCCGTCCAATCGGCGGGTTCAGAAATCCGCCGTCGCCGAGAGCGTCACCATGCGCGGCTCGCTCAGCGTGAAGCCGTCGCTGCCGTCAGCGCGCCAAGCGAGGTCGTCGGTTGCGTTCTCAACGGAAAGCTCGAGCTGAATCGGCGTCTCGCTTGCTTCGGACTCATTGCGAAGGCCCGCGTCGATCACGGTCTCAGTCCCTTCGACCGCGTTTAGAATGATACGATTTAGCGCAAGTCATTGTCGTCGCTAGGCTCGGCCACTCGTGCCGGGAGAGGACCGCGCACGGCGTTTCCTACGTAGAACCCCGCCGAGAGATCTTCCGGGCGCAGATCCTCTTCGCGGGCAAGGCCGTCCTTGAGCACCCTCTCCCGCAAGATCCTGGGCGTCCATCCCTCAGCGCCTTCCGGCAGCAGCTCAAGTAAGTGTCAGTAGATGCAAAGATCGTCGAGCCCGGACGACGGCGCACCTGATTTAAGTTCGACCTGCCCAACGGTCGTGGCGGAGCTTCAATCCAGCGAACGCTAGGTCGGCCGGTTGTTCACCGACCCCGCAAGCAATTCTCTGCACCATTCGATGATGTCGCTTACGCGGGATAGGTTGCTCCCCCGGTCAGAAACATATTGCAGATCACGCAGCAGTTCTGGACTGGGGAGGCCGTCGAGCTTCAGCTTGGCCTCGATGGCGAAGCGCAGCGAAAGCACCCACCCGAACGCAAACTCGTCGAAGGGCAGGTCGTACCATGGCGTTTCCCGATAGACACGCCAGACGTGCTCTAATTGTCCGCTCTGTGCGTAGCCACGCACGACCGCGGGAATGCTGAAAGCCAGATGCCCGGCGAGGTCGGGATGGGCGTCATCGGCGAAGGCGCAAACCTTGAGCTTCTGGACCAGCACATCGGCGTCATCCGGCGCTTGGTGGGCTACATAAAAAACGTACTTCGCGGCAGCGCTCGCCCAGGCCATGCGGAAAATGTCTGGCGCATCAGGCGCCAACGCACGCTGCTCGAGCGTGGCCAGGAGTTCGCGCACATTGACGCCTTCCTCTTCAACAACTGCGGAAATGAAGTGGCTTGCACTGAACACCCATCCGGTTCGCACAGAGTCGAATTCGCGATACTTTGGGTCTTCCAGCAGCAGCGCGAGATGATTCAACAGACGGCGCGCCGTGGGGCGGTCGGTGCTGGCAAGCATGGGAACCGCACGGGCAACGCCGGCGCACCATCGATCGAGCGCGGCCGGATTAACCTCACCTGCGAACGTCATCTCGAACAGCGCGAGCGCTTCGGCGCGATCGACCTCGGCTGCTCGGTTGGTCAGATTGGCGACGCTCAGGCGCCACATCTCAGCGACTTCGGGAGAGGCGGCCTCGCTGTGCGCCATTGCCCCGAGCTCATCCAGCAGCGCGCGGGCTCGCTCCGGTTCATGCTCGGCCTCGTGATAGATGCAATGCGCCGCCGCGTGGGCCCATTGCTCCAGCTCAAGTTGATGCACGTCGCTCTTATGCGCTCGAACCGACAGAATATTGAGCAGCGTTCGCGCTTCATCCGGGCGCGCGCCGGCAAGCCCGGCGACCATCGCCGCCACACTCCGCACATAAGCTTCGGCGAACACGTCGAACGACCCAGATCCAGCCGACCGCGATTCGACTTTGTGAAGCCAGGCATAAGCAGCGGCTGGATCCGTCTCGACCCATTGACCTATGAAGGCCTGCACGCCGCGCGCCCAACGCTCGCGCATCCGTGGCGGAACGTCGGCGTCAAATGCAATGGCCTCCACAGAATCCAGCAACGCCTGAGCCGAGCCAGCATCTGCGAAATTGGCCGGTGACATCAGGCGCGTGACGGTGTTGGCCCAGATGTCGAGAAAGTCGCCCGTGGCGCCGCTGGCGCGAGCGGACTGAACGGCCTCGGTAAGAGTTTGGAGGTGCTCGTACAACACAGGGCCGTGTATGCCTCGGCTCGAGCAGTTGATCAGTGCACCGCCCCACGCCTCGAGGGCTGCCGGGTCGCTGCTGTTTGCCTTCATCAGCGTGGCCACGCGGCCCAGTCCATCGACAATCTCGGGTTCAGTCTCGGCGCGCCAGATTTCGAGGAAGCAACGCCAGTGGAAACTCGCCGCGACGCCGCTGACCGGACGATCGAGGTCGATCGCCTGGCTGAGGAAGGGAAAATCCCAGCCGGCGCGTCGCACGAACTCAAACATGGCGTCGCCATTGCCAGAGCGCCATGCGACGTCGATGAGCCATGACCTTCTTGGCGCGCCCGTCACGGGATCGGGCGTGCATTGGCGATTGAGCAATGTGAGAGCGAAGTACTCGCCGACGAGGTCGGGCAGGTAACGGCCGATCACTGCAGGACTCTGCTCAAAGGGAGGCGCAAGGCGCGCCAGTCGGGCGATGCTTCCGTCTTCCGGGTCGCGGTCCAACGTCGCTGCATACTCTGAGGGAAGGCGCGAGCCATCCCGCTTCGGAACGTATCCGTCGGTCATGGTCGCCAACGCCAGCAGCGGTTCTTCAACATCCTCGCGGACGCCGGTATTGGCCCAGACTTTACGTTCATGGACCAAATGCTCATCGAGCAATTCAATGAGACTGCCGGTCGATGAGTCGCCGCGGGCGCAGCTCTCCGCCAGCAACAGAGCGGTGAGCATGCGCCGGCAGGGATCGATTTCGCCATGCCAGCGCAGGAATTCTTCCCTGCTCACCGGAGCGTCGGCAAGAAACGGCAGCGCTGTCCGCCAGATGTCGTCATCGCTCGGCGCATCGAGTTCGAGCATTGGGCCTTCCCAGCGCGCTGCGCGTATTTCCTGCCGGGCTGAGGCCTCGCCCCAGGTTCGCTCGGTCAGAAACTCGTCCTCGTGGCGGTCCAGCAGCAAGACCCTCACTTTGTGCGCAAGCGGCGTCGTTCGCGTGGCGAGCCCGCTCAGCAGCGTCGTTACCAGCCCGGCATTCGAGATCACATAATCGATGACGATGAGGTGCGGCTTTGCCGGCGCCCACTCCAGATCGCCGCGATTTTCCAGCCTCGCATCGTCACGGGCAAAGCCGGTGCGCCAGGGGCCGTTGTTGCGAAGGCAGAGTTCAAGGGCAAGGCGGCTCTTGCCGGCGCCGCCTGGCCCGGTGACGATGTGCCAGGTAAACGGCGATGGATCGTCCAGAAAAGCCTGCAACACCGCCAGTTCAGCTGCACGGCCATGAAACGGGATGTCAGTGTTCTTGAACGACAAGCGATCCTGAGGCCTGGGTCGCTCCACTTGCGGCAGATAGAGCGAGACTGGCGCCCGGCCATGAAGAGCATCCGACAGTCCGGCTGCATAATCGTGCAGGATCGCAAGCTCGCTCTGAATCGACTCCGTCTGTTCGCCAATCCATGCGACGCGCATCGCGATCCAGATCGCTGCTAGCGCGGGCCTCTGTTTGATCTTCGCCGACATCTGCACAGTGAAGCCGCAGAACCATCCGGTTTGCGCGTCGTGAAACCATTGCGCGAAGTCCTCGGGGGGATCGCCTTCGGTCGCGGCCGCCAGTTCGCTCAGGACTGCTTGCTCGGCGGCGCCGCGCAGCACAGCGGCGGTCTCGGTGGCGCCAGTTGAGCGTTCGGCCTTAACCCGGGATGCAAACGCGCTCAGAACCGACTGACGCACGCTCGCCTCGATGGAGGCGTCATGGGTAAGTTCAACATTTGCAAAGCAGCCGATCTCGCCTCTCACCCAGGCGAGTGCGCGCTGTGCAAATTCCTCGTCCTTTCTGTATTCATCGCTGAAACCTGCGGCATAGCGGTTGTATCGCTCGAGCAGTTCGCGCAGCGCCTCAAGCTGCGCCTCGCGGATTGCCCGCATCTCGTCATGGTTCTGATCAAGTGTCTTGCCGGCTTCGAGCCGGGCGAGACGCTGCTCTTTGAAGGCGCTCCAGACCCGGTCTATCTTTGCAGCAGTTATGTTGACTGCGACCGCCGCTGCCGTGCTTGCAGCGATCAAGGGCAGTGAAAATGGCGCAGAGGTCGTCGCGGCCATGGCGGCGGCCCCAACGGCGGTGACCCCCATCAGTCCGCACCAGACCGTTACCTCACGACCCGACATACCGTCTCCGGATTGGCGAGTGTACCGCCAATCCAACGGCAGTGGGAGCGGTCTGCTCATTACGCACGCGGACGCGTGCCCTTGCCGGGCGCCGCCATTCTGGCAGGCTGGGCCGTGGCGAAGGGCAACCGATCAGACACCAGAACCGATCCGCATCATCGCCTTGCTTCGTCAACTATCAAGCACCAATTCGGCCCAGGCGCGCGACCAAGTACGTCCGCCCCACCGACGCAATCAGAAACATGCTCGGAGACAAAGCCTCCTGAGATCATCCAATCGACAGCCAGTTGCGAGGTGACGCTCGCGTCGTTAGACACCAGGGCATCAAAGGCCAGCATTTGATAGCCGTTGCTCATGCGGCCTCCGCGATGACTCCGTGTCTAGGCGCGGCGATCTTCAGCGACAATGTCCGCTCCGGGCCAAACGCCGTCTCCGCGGCGAATTCTAACCAACGTCCACCATTGAGCGCATCCCCGCCCGTCCAAACGGCGTCGCACGCCGTAGTCGTATGCTTATCTTCGCAACAACTACGACCGGGCCGCAATCCCTCCCGCTCATTGGTCCTCGTCTTCGCATGCGGGCGGTCGCTTGCAAGGGGCAAGCCTCTGGTCGCTACGCGACCCCTTGCAAGCGCCCTCATACCCGCATGCAGCCCAGGGCCCATCGCGGGAGAGGCCCGCGGCGCTCTCGCCGGAGCTTCCGGCGAACAGGAGACACCTTCATGTTCCGCTTTACCGCTCAGGGCCGCATCGGCAAGATCGCACCAATGGCCAAGTCCGGCTTGCGCATTTCGGTCGCCGCCGATCGTCTGGCCGAAGGCGCACAAGGCGCCTACACACGCACCGAATGGCTGACCTGCATCAGCTTCGACGCTGAACTCAACCGCAAACTCGAGACCGAGCTTGAAGTCGGCATGAGCGTGAAGCTCGACGGCCGCATCGAGCCGCGCAAGCGCGAAGTCCAAGGCGTCACCGTCTACGACACTTCCTTCTTCATCGAACGCTTTGAGCGGCCGTCCAAGCCGAAGGCGTCCGCCAAGACGCGGAAGGAAACCGATGCTCCGCCGCAAGACGCAGCCGCGGCATAAACCGCCCTCCTCACTTCCCACCTCGCGCCGCCTTCGGGCGGCGCTTTCGTTTTCAGCTCTTATCAGGAGCCAAGCATGACGCGCGCACCTGTTTCCTCGACCGTCACCAAGCGGCGCTCCACCTCCGATGCACTCTCGATCGTCACCGGCGAACTCACGCGCCTGTTAGAGCGCGGCGTCCTGCCCTGGCGAGCGCCTTGGGACCCGACGCTCGCGCTTGCGGCGACGCCTGGCCTTCCCCTGCGGTTCACCGGCGAACCCTATCGCGGCGCCAATGTCGTGCTGCTCTGGGCCGCGCAGGTTGCGCGCGGATACCCGAAGCGCACGTGGCTTTCCTTTCGCCAGGCTCTGCAGCTTGGCGGCCACGTGCGCAAAGGCGAAAAGGCCACGCCCGTTATCTTCTACGGGCAAGCCAGGTCGCGAAACGACACCGAGGCGACTGCCACCGCCGGCCAAGCCGCGACGGAGCGCACGTACCGCTTCCTGAAACTCTTCCATGTGTTCAACGTCGATCAGATAGACTCGCCGGGACACGTTGGCGTGGAGACCGTCTGCGCGCCGCGGAAGCTCCTCGTTCGTGGAGGAATGGCTCGTCGCGCCGGTGCGACGGTTCGGGTGGGTGGCGCAACCGCGTTCTATTCGCCAGCGACCGATGCGATCCATATCCCGCCTATCGTGGCTTTTGCGAGCGAGGAGCACTTCGCTGCAACTCTGTTGCACGAGGCGGTGCATTTCACGGGCTAAAGCCGCCGCCCGAAGGTCTCAACGGCGACTATCACACCGACCGGCAAAGCCCGGGCGCGCGAAGAACTCGTCGCCGAGATCGGTTCGGCCATGCTTGGCGCGATGATCGGCTTGCAACCCGACCATTTGGAATATCACGCGGCTTACGTGGCCGATTGGCTAACCTTGCTGCGCGATGAGCCTAGGGCGTTTCTGTCAGCGGCTGCCAAGGCGCAGAACGCGATCGACTGGCTGACGGAGCACGCTGGTCATCCGATGGCTGACGACGCGGTTTCTGAGAACTCAACACATTTGTCGCGCGAAGCATTGGCGGAGCATCACGCTGGATGAATGCGTACCCGCTGCGCCTGCCAGGTTCGAGAGCAGGCGCGGCGGTCGGGGAGAAGCACGTATCGTCGGCGTGCTCGCGCGCGGGTCGGCGCCTTAGCCCCATGACCTCCCCGCGCGTCCGCACTTCATAAAACGTACGACCGGCCCTCGTCCCCACGGTCGGCTTCGCGGTGAATCCGTCTTTCACAGGCCTGTGGTGATGCGCCGCTGACAGCGGTGGTGAAGGTGCGTTCACGGGCCCAGTCTCGCGCCGGGCCATCGCACGCCGCCCTGCTTCTTCGGTCAAGGCACGCTGCGCTCTTCGGCCTTGACCGCGCAGGGCCGCGTGCAGGGCAACCTCGCCCGGCGCGGCTTCTCGCGTCTGGGCGATGGAGAAAAGCACATGACCAGCATCGTGATGATCCCGCTCAGCAAACTCGTTGAGGACCAGGACAATGTCCGCAAGGTGGGTCGCAAAGACGGCATCGGCGAGCTCGCCGCCTCGATCCGAGCGCAGGGCCTGCTGCAGAGCCTCGTTGTGAAAGAAACGGCGGGCGGAAAGTATGCTGTATCTGCCGGCGGGCGCCGGCTTCGCGCCTTGCGGCTTTTGGCCAAGAACGGCGACATCGACAAGGCGATGCCGATCCCGTGCACCGTCGTTCCCGCAGACAAAGCGGCGGAAGCATCGCTTGCGGAGAACGTCGTGCGGTCGAACATGCATCCGGCCGATGAGGTCGAGGCGTTTGCCCGGCTCTGCGACGCGGGCGAAGGGCCGGAGGCGATAGGCGCACGGTTTGGCGTCGGTGGCGTCCATGTCGCACGACGGCTCAAGCTCGCGCGGGTGTCACCGAAATTGCTCGCTGCCTTCCGCAATGACGAACTCGATCTCGACCAGCTTTCAGCGCTCGCTTTTTCCGACGATCACGCCGCTCAGGAAGCGGCCTTCTATGGCGCACCAGACTGGGCGCGCACGCCGGAACGGCTGAAGGAGCACTTGGCGCAGGCGCACGTGCCAGAAACCGATAAGCTGGCGCGTTTCGTTGGCGTCGAGCCTTACGTCGCCGCGGGCGGCGCGCTGGCGAGCGATCTCTTCGCGGAAGATGACGAGACCCGTTGGCTGTCCAATCGTGATCTTCTGGTGCGGTTGGCCGAAGCGAAACTCTCGCCTGCAGCCGACGGCGTGCGCACGGAAGGCTGGTCCTGGGTTGAGATCGCGATCGACGGCCCGGCGTGGTCCAAGTTTCCGGAACGGATCCGCGAACAGCGCCGCACGCTCAGCGACGTTGAGCAAGCTGAACAAGAGCGGCTTTACCAAGCCCTGGACGCGACCGAAGACAAAACCGAGATCGAGAGAATCGAGGCGGCGATTGATGCGCTCGCGCCAGCGGCGTGGGACGAAGACGAAGTGAAGCTAGCAGGCGCAGTGATCAGCCTGAAACACGCCGGCGAGATCCGGATCGACCGCGGCTTAGTGCGTATCGAGGACGTGAAGGCTCTGAAAGCGCTGCGGCGTCAGGCAACGAAGCAGCACTGTGAGACAATCTTCGACCGTGATGACGCGGCCACTGCAACGCCCACCGCAGGCACCGGCCTGCCGGCGAAGCTTGTCGATGAACTCATGGCGCACAAGACGTTGGCGCTTAGGGTCCAACTGGCCTCACAGCCCGACCTGGCGTTGCGTTGCGTCGTCCTTGCCCTCGCCGCCAACGCTATCAGTGCTTCAGGACCGCTTTCGGTAATTCGTCTTCGCGTGGAAGAAACCGACGTTGCTCGGTTAATCCAGCGATGCGACAGCCCAGCGCCGGCCGCGTATGCGGTGCTGCTGGATGCGTGGCGTGAGCGCCTGCCGGACAATACCGAAGCGCTCTGGCGTTTCATCCAGGACGCCGACACGTCCACGCTGCTCGATCTGCTCGCTGTCTTGGTGGCGCCAGCCATCGAACTCAAGGCCGGACGCGCTGAAGCTCTAACCGACCAACTCTGTGTCGCAGCTGGGCTCGACATGAACAAGTGGTGGACCGCAACGGTTGACGGCTTCTTCGAGCATGTGCGCAAGAATGTCGTTATCACAGCGATCGCGGAAGTGACGCCCTCGATCGATCGCGTCAAACTTGGGAAGTCAGCGAAGAAGGACGTGCTCGCGCGGGTGAAGCGCGCGTTCAAGGGGAAGGCCTGGTTGCCTGTCCCGCTGTGGGTGGGTGCTTGCACAGCAAGGGATGCCGCCGAACACACCGCTGTAGCAGCCGAGTAGCGGCATCGTGCCGGTGATGAAGGTTCGAACCCTTCTCGCCGGTGTTTCCGGCCTGCATCGTCTCGCGAGTCATTCGCCCACCGACATGTCAGCAGGCGAGACAACAGACGCGCGGACCGGCGCCTAGAGCGACGAAGACACAAGGATCAAGACACGAGGGTCCGTAACGGACCCGCGGCGTCGCACGCGTTTTCCCCCCCCCTGCCCCGCTGCGCGCCGCCAGGCGTCGCTTGCTCTTCATACGTTGAAGGTGTGTTGCTTCGCATTAGTTTGGGCGACCGCGCCGGCGACGCCGGCGCACCAGGCCTCGTGCTGCGCACCGAGCCCGCGTCCCGCGGTCTCGGCCATTCGGCTTCGATCCTGTCGCATGTCCCCGCCCGCCCGCCCAAATAAGAAACTCTTGACCAACCCGAAGAAGGTAGGCGCGGCGGCGCACCGCCGCGTTTACGCGCAATTGTGCTCGTAGCCGGACCAATCTTAGTGAGCGCGGTGGGTGCCTTCGGTGCCGCGCTTGGAGGATGGTGTAGCAATAGCGGAGTCCATGTCAGGCTCTCAATCCACCTCGGAACCGCCGTGGCGAAGGCGATATTCCAGCCCAAGAAGTGGGCTTTTCTTCTTACTAGTCACGACGGTGGCTGCTGGCGTTTTTGTGGCGGGGTTCAAAGCGAACGACGTCGTCCTCTACAACCACAGTCCATCCGTTCCAGTCGGCCTCTATGTGCGGACGAACGCCACAGCGACGCGCGACACAGTTGTGACTGTGCGGGCTGCGGACGTCGCTCATGACTATGCGCAGGCTCGCGGCTTCGTTGACGACGGCGACCGGTTCATCAAGCGTGTGGTTGGGGCTGAAGGCGATACGGTCTGCGCGGCAAGGGGCGTAGTGACGATCAATGGCACAGTGGCGGCGCATCGCCACGAGCGAGACTCCGCTGGACGCATGCTGCCGATTTGGTCTGGTTGTCGAACATTGTCGGCGAACGAGGTGTTCTTACTTGGGGATACCGAAGACAGCTTCGACAGTCGCTACTGGAGCGTCGAGAACGTCTGGATCGAAGGCGTTTGGCGTCCGTTTGCGTTGACCTCAACTCCCGGGTGACTAGCTGATGGTTGAGACACGGGCCGCGAATGGGACGTAGGGCAAGATAAAGGCGCGGCCCGTGGCCGCGCAAAGCGCTTGCGCGCGTTGAGTTTTTCCCGGCCCGCAAACGTGTTCACGGCCCGCCGCACGGCCGCAGCGGTGATCGCGCGAGATGAGGAACTACGAGCGCCTCGTCCGGTCCCGCGTCTTGCGATGGAGGCCATCGGCAAGACCGAGTTTGTCGCCGATCGCTCGATCCGCATGACGCGACCAGATGGCGAGCGACTCGTTGGCAAGGTCAAGCAGAAGCACGGCGCCGCCAGCGGCGGTTCGTCGAAGGCGCAGTCTCTAGTGAAACAGCTCGGCGCCAAGCTGAAGAAGAAGCCGCCGCACAAGGCCATGGCGAATGCGAAGGCAAAGGCTGGCGCTGGGTTCGATCGCCGCCAGCGCGCGGTGGTCAAGGTCCACTACTTCTCTCACGCCGGCGGCGGCGGCGTGGCGCTCAAAGCGCACGCCAAGTATGTCGCCCGCGATGCGGCGACGGCCCGTGACGGCCCGCCGCTAGATGAGATGGCGCCGGGCGAGCCAAAGCCACGAGGCGATACGCAGGCTCACGCCGACTATCTGCAGCGCAACGGCGAGCGGGGTTCGTTCTACGATGCCGACGGCGTGAGCGCCGAAGGCGCCACGCGGCTTGAGACTTGGGCTAAGTCTGACCTTCGGCATTTCCGAATCATCCTGAGCGCCGAAGAAGGCGCGCGCTTGAAGGACCTGCCCGCGTTCACGCGGGAGGTGATGTCGCGCGCCGGCGCTTCGCTCGGGACCAAACTGAGCTGGATCGCGATCGACCACCACGACACTGACAATCCGCACACGCACATCATTCTTCGCGGGCGGCGCGCCAACGGTCAGGACCTCGTCCTGCCGCGGGACTTCATCAAGCACGGCTTCCGCAGCCTGGCGCGGGACGTCGCGACCGACTGGCTTGGTCGCCGCACGCCGGAACAGGAGCGCGCTGCGCTTGAACGGGAAACGCGCCGACATGGGCCAACCCGGCTCGACGCGATGATCGAGAAACAGGCGAACGACGGCCGCGTGAAGGCGGCGGACCTCGACGCGCCCAACGGCAATGCGGCGCTGAAACAGGCGCTGCAGGCGCGGCTCGGCGAGCTTGAACGCTTGGGCCTCGCCGAGCGCATGACCGGCGGCGTCTTTCGCATGGCGGACGGTTGGCGCGACCAGCTCAAAGCCATTGAGCTGCATCTCGACATTCGTAAACGCGTGGTGCGCGAACGCGTCGAACGCTCGCTTGCGCAGCAGCAGCAAGTCGCCCCTCAGCTGCGCAAGGGGCTGCTGGATCGGTGAGCTTTACGACTCCCACCACGCCCAGCCGCGCGCCTTGGCGGCTTCCGCCGCCGGCGACAGCGGCGGGTCCACGCACGGATAGTTCGGACCGAGCAAAAAGCCGCCGCCTGGATCGTCGGCGATCGCGTGCGGCGGTCGACTGTCGGACAACACGTGCACGCAGGCCGCGCGCAGGCCGCAACGCGAACACCGCAAATCCTTCGCGATGTCGCGCGCGAATGTGCGCTCGCCCCAAAGTCTCAGCGCCACAACCAGCCGAATGCGCGCGACGTGCTGGCAGTTTGTGCATGACACGCTCAGACCAAGTGTCGTGCTCGCGCCGAGCCGGATGCCGCGCTCGCGATCATTCCACCACACCATGGCGCCAGCGTATGCGTTCTCTTTTTGTCCTTGCAAGCGCTCGCCTGCTTTGGCACAAGAGCGACAGAAGCCCTTGTTCGCCCCGCACTAAGCGGGAAGTGACCAGATTCCGTTGGGCCGGGATCGGCACATGTTCGGGCCCTCGCGATGACGCCTGCCACGCAAGAGGCGCATCGTGCTGTTGACCGCCATCATCTTGATCATCGCGTTGGGCGCCGTGTTCGACTTCGTTCGCGTGCTGTTGCTGTACGCGTTGGTGTGGCTTGCGCCCATCGGTGTTGCGATGGCGACGCTGCAGGTGACGCTCGCGCACTATCCTGACGATCCATCGATGATCTTCTTCGCGGCCGTGATCGCTGCCGTGGTCACCCGCGTTCTGATTGAAGTGCTGGCCGTCGCTGTTCGGAGGGCTAGCACGTGATTCTCGCGTCAAGCGTCCTGATCGGTGCCGTTGGTTGCCGCGTGCGGCCATGCGTTTGCGCGCGCGTTAGCGTGCACGCACTATGGACGCGGAAACGATCACCGCCGATGCGCCGGCGCCGCTCCTTACGGAGCTCGAAGTCGCGGCTCGACTACGCATCGAGAGCAACGATCCTATTCGGCTCGTTCGTGGGATGGTGCGGCGCTACGGCGTGCCCTACACGCGCGTCGGCGCAAAGATGCGGCTCACCCCCGCTCAGCTCGCAGTGCTGATGGAGGCGATCACATGCTGCAACTCAGAAAGCGCGGCGAAGTCTGGCACGTTAGAGGCACAGTTCAGGCCGAGGGGCGGAGCGAGCAAGTCCGTGAACGAAGCACGCGCGAAACTTCCGAAAGCGCGGCGCGCGCTTATGCGGACCGGCTAGAGCGGGAAATTCGCGCACGGCTGGTTCTGGGTCTTGCCGCGCCGGCGGGTGACGGACCGCCGTTACTTTTCTCGGACGCCGTCGCGCGCCTGCTCGACGTCCGGCAAGTATCGAGCGGCGACAGCTATCGGCTGGAGTTTCTGCTCACCCATTTCGGCCCGATGGCGCTCAGGGACTTCGACGCCGAAGCGTGGCAAACCTTCTGCCGCCAGAAACTGCCCGGCCGGGCGCCGAACACGCTTGCCCGCTACCAGATCACCCTGAGGCAGGTATTCACCCACGCCGGCGGCGGCGTGGAGTTTCCCAAAATTCCCATCGGCACGAAGCGGGTCGAACTCGTCCGCTGGCTCACCATCGAGCAGGCCGACCGCCTGGTCGACGCCTACCCAAAGCACGCGCGCCGGATCGCGATCTTCCTGCGCTACCAAGGTACGCGGACGCAGGAGACGCTCCAGGTTCAGCGTCCCGACATTGCGCTCGATCGAGGGCCACACGGCGCGGTGTTCATTAGGCGCTCGAAGAACGGGGAATCGCGCTGGGTGCCGCTCCACCCGCGTACGCGGGAAGTCGTGATCCCGCTGCTGGAGGAGAAGCGTGAGCGCACCTTCACCTCCCGCCAGGGCGAGGAAATCGATCCGCTGTTCCTGTCGAACCGAGGAACACCCTATCCGGACACGCGTAAAACCGGCGCGGGGTCCAATCCGATGCGGCGGGCCCACGTGGCCGCATTGAAGCGCGCGAAGATATCGGACTTCCGTCCCCACGACTGGCGCCACCATTGGGCGACGTGGTGCGTCCGCGAGGGTATGGACCTGCGCACCCTGCAGGTGCTTGGCGGCTGGCGCGAACTCTCGATGGTGCAGCGCTACGCGGCTGTCGACATGGATCACGCGGCCGAGAGACTTGCGCGCTTGAAGTGATCAGAGTGCCTGCGCATTCGTCGCGCGCGACGATTAGAATTTCTTGCCTTTGTTCGCACATGCCTATGCAGAAGCCAGTGGCTTGGGCGCCCAGTTTTTGCCCCGATATTCGCCGTTCGTTCAGGAAAAATTCTGGGCAGAAACGCGCGTTCTCGTTCGCGCAATTTCTCGGAAGCGCAGCAATTACAACGCGTTCAGCGCCAAAAGAACAAAGCCAGTTTGGCTGCTTAGAAGGCGGATGCTCTATCCAGTTGAGCTACGGGGCCGGCAAGCCGCTGCCTAGCACGAGAACCGCGCTCAGTGCGACCACGGCTCGCGGCGGCGGAACGCGAAATTATCGCTGTAGGAACGGATCACCCGCTTGGTTTCGGGCGGATCGGCGACCTGATGGGGGATGCCATGATCGCGCGCAAAGGCGATGGCGGCCTCCTTGGTGTCGAACGACATCCGCACCTGGCCATTGGGATCGGCCGAGCTCACCCAGCCCATCAAGGCATCAGGACGCGGCGCGCTCGCCAGCATGAATTCCAGGCGCCATTTCTTCGTCTGCGCCTTGCCTGATTGCATCGCGTTCTTGGCCGGGCGGTAAATCTTGGCGAGCATGTGAATTCCCTCGCCGGCTGGCTAGCACGGCTGCGGCGGACATGAAAAGGGCGGCCCTGGAGGGCCGCCCCTTGCTGAAAGACCTGACCAGGCGCCGGCGCTAGTTCAACGCCTCTTTCAGCGCCTTGCCCGGGCGGAAGCGCGCGCGCTTCCCAGCCGGCACGACGACCTCTTCGTTCGTTTGAGGATTGCGCGCTTTGCGTTCTTTCGTCTCGGAAACGACGAACACGCCAAACGACGGCAAGCGCACTTCATCGCCGCGCTTCAGCGCCGCCGTGAGCCCCTCGAACACTGCGTTCACAACTTCCTCGGCGCGCTGCTTGGAGTCGCCGATGCGCTCAGCAATGTCGGCCACAAATTCTGCTTTGTTCATTTCTTGAAGCCCCTAGGGTTCCGCCCCTCTACGGACCCGAATCCGGCCCGCTTCGAAGCAGACGCTAGGAGCATTTCCGCCTTACGCGCAAGACAGACCGCAAGTTGCTGCAGCGCGAAAACAGCGGAAAATACAGAACTCTAGTGCGGCCGCACGCCTTCCTGGCTATCGCCTGCGCCATCGTTGCGGCGGGTTTCGGCCAGTTCGTCCTCGTCGGTCCATTCAACCGGCGTGAGCGGACGCGTGAGCGCGCGCTGCAGCACCTCGTCCACCGTCGAGACCGGAATGATCTCCAGGCCGGACTTCACGTTGTCGGGAATCTCGGCGAGATCCTTTTCGTTGTCCTTCGGGATCAGCACGGTTTTCACGCCCCCGCGCAGCGCGGCGAGAAGCTTTTCCTTCAGGCCGCCGATCGGCAGGACGCGCCCGCGCAGCGTGATCTCGCCCGTCATCGCGATGTCCTTGCGGATCGGATTGGCGGTGAGCACCGACACGATGGCGGTCGCCATCGCAACGCCGGCCGAGGGGCCGTCCTTGGGCGTTGCGCCTTCGGGCACGTGCACGTGAATGTCGCGGGTGCGGAACACGGGCGGCTTGACGCCAAACTGGATCGAGCGCGCGCGCACGTACGAAGACGCCGCCGAGATCGATTCCTTCATCACGTCGCGCAAGTTGCCAGTGACGGTCATGGCGCCCTTGCCGGGCATGGCCACCGCCTCGATGGTCAACAGATCGCCGCCGACTTCCGTCCACGCCAGGCCGGTGACGACGCCGACGCGATCTTCCTGATCGGTTTCACCAAAGCTGTATTTCCAGACCCCGGCGTATTCGGGAAGATTCTCAGCGGTGATCTCGACGCGCTTGGCCTTCTTCTGCTCGAGCTGGCGCACGGCCTTGCGCGCGAGATTGCCGATCTCGCGCTCAAGCGAGCGCACGCCGGCTTCGCGCGTGTAGCGGCGGATGAGATCGCGCAGCGCGTCTTCCGAGACGCTGAACTCGGCCTTCCGCAGGCCGTTGTTCTCGACCTGTTTGGGCAGCAAATGCCGCTTTGCGATTTCGAGCTTCTCGTCCTCGGTGTAGCCGGGGATGCGGATGATCTCCATGCGGTCCAGCAGAGGCTGGGGCATGTTGAGGCTGTTGGCCGTCGTGATGAACAGCACGTCCGACAGGTCGTAATCGATTTCCAGATAATGGTCGTTGAACGTGGAGTTCTGTTCCGGATCGAGCACCTCAAGCAGGGCCGCCGCCGGATCGCCGCGATAATCGGCGCCGAGCTTGTCGATCTCGTCGAGAAGAAAGAGCGGATTGGCGCTCTTGGCCTTCTTCATGGACTGGATCACCCGCCCCGGCATGGAGCCGATATAGGTGCGGCGGTGACCGCGGATCTCGGCCTCGTCACGCACCCCGCCCAGCGACATGCGTACGAAATCGCGGCCGGTCGCCTTGGCGATCGACTTGCCGAGCGAGGTCTTGCCCACGCCTGGAGGTCCGACCAGGCACAGGATCGGGCCGCGCAGCTTATTGGTGCGCGCTTGCACGGCGAGATATTCGAGGATGCGGTCTTTCACCTTCTCAAGACCGTAGTGATCTTCGTCGAGCACCTTCTGAGCGGCGTCGATATCCTTCTTGACCTTCTTCTTTGCGCCCCAGGGCAGCGAAAGCAGCCAGTCGAGATAGTTGCGCACAACCGTCGATTCCGCCGACATCGGCGACATTTGCCGCAGCTTCTTGAGCTCCGCATCCGCCTTGGTTTTCGCTTCTTTCGAAAGCTTGGTGTTGCGGATGCGGTTTTCGAGCTCAGCGATGTCCTCGCGGCCCTCGTCGCCGTCGCCCAGCTCACGCTGGATCGCCTTCATCTGCTCGTTGAGATAATACTCGCGCTGCGTCTTCTCCATCTGACGCTTCACGCGATTGCGAATCTTGCGCTCGACCTGAAGCATGCCGACCTCGCCTTCGATCAGGCTGAGGATGCGCTCAAGGCGTTGGGGCACGTCGGCCAGTTCGAGCAAGGCCTGCTTGTCGGGGATCTTCACGCCAAGATGTGCAGCAACTGAATCGGCCAGCCGCGCGGGCTCAGTGAGCTGCGTAATCGCCTGCGTGACCTCCGGAGGCGTCTTGCGGGAAAGCTTGACGTAATTGTCCCACTGATCGACGACCGCGCGCGCAACGGCGCGCGCCTCGGGCGTGTCAGCGTTTTCCTCGGCGATCTCTTCCACCTCGGCTTCAAAGAATTCCGCGTTCTCCTTGAAAGCGTTGACGCGGGCGCGGTAGCCGCCTTCGACCAGTACGCGCACCGTGCCGTCGGGCAGCTTCAGCAATTGCACCACGGTCGCCACGGTCCCGACCGTGAAGATACGGTCGGTGGCCGGTTCGTCCTCGGAAGCGTCCATCTGCGCGGCGAGCAGAATCTGCTTGTCCTTGCGCATCACCTCATCGAGCGCGCGCACGGACTTCTCGCGCCCCACAAACAAGGGCGCAGCCATCTTCGGATACACGACGATGTCGCGCAGCGGCAGCACTGGAAGAACGCGGCTCTCAGCCATGGTATGCTCCTTCGCTGCAGCGCGCGGCCGGCAACCAGCCCGCGCCCCGCAGCATTCACCCAAAAATGTGGAAGCGTTTGCCTGCCGCTTCAAGTGTTGGACGGCGCGCCCATGTGGACGCGCGTTCAGCGCCGTGCTCCAGGCGCCTGTCCACGCCTAGAAGCCGCCGATTCGTCCTAATCTTCAGTTTGGATTCAGCCGGCGGCGCCCTGGCCGTCGCGACGTTCGGCGTAGATTTGAAGCGGTTTCGCCCGGCCTTCGACGACGTCAGCCGAAACGACCACCTCTTCAACGCCGCGCATCGAGGGCAGCTCGAACATGGTGTCGAGCAGGATGCTTTCAAGGATCGAGCGCAAACCGCGCGCCCCTGTCTTGCGGGCGATGGCCTTGCGCGAGATGGCCCGCAGCGCCTCGTCCGGGAAGGAAAGGCGGACATTCTCCATCTCGAACATGCGCTGATATTGCTTCACCAGGGCGTTCTTCGGCTCTGTCAGGATGGTGACAAGCGCCGCTTCGTCGAGATCCTCGAGCGTCGCCAAAACCGGCAAGCGGCCGACGAATTCGGGAATGAGGCCGAACTTCAAGAGATCGTCCGGCTCGATCTCGCGCAGGACCTCGCCGGTGCGGCGATCCTCTTCGTCGCGCACGGTCGCGCCAAAGCCGATCGAGGACCCCTTGCCGCGCTGGCTGATGATCTTATCAAGCCCCGCAAAGGCGCCGCCGCAGATGAACAGAATGTTGGTGGTGTCGACTTGCAGGAATTCCTGCTGCGGATGCTTGCGCCCGCCCTGAGGCGGCACGCTGGCGACAGTGCCTTCCATGATCTTCAGCAACGCCTGCTGAACGCCCTCGCCCGAGACGTCGCGGGTGATGGATGGATTGTCCGACTTACGTGAAATCTTGTCGACTTCGTCGATGTAGACGATGCCGCGCTGCGCGCGCTCGACGTTGTAATCGGCGGCCTGCAACAGCTTCAGAATGATGTTTTCAACATCCTCGCCGACATAGCCCGCTTCCGTCAGCGTGGTGGCGTCAGCCATCGTGAACGGCACGTCGATGATGCGCGCCAGCGTCTGGGCCAGTAGCGTCTTGCCGCAACCCGTCGGGCCGATCAGCAGAATGTTCGATTTCGCCAG
The DNA here is from genome assembly GCA_041398345.1 of Hyphomonadaceae bacterium. GTDB lineage: Bacteria > Pseudomonadota > Alphaproteobacteria > Caulobacterales > Aquidulcibacteraceae > Vitreimonas. The sequence goes on from JAWKUY010000020.1 coordinate 38,692, forward strand.
CTCGACATCAGCGTTCTTGGCGGCGTGGTTGAGGCGCTTGTAGTGATTGTGTACCGCCACCGAGAGCACGCGCTTGGCGTGATCCTGCCCGACCACGTAATCGTCGAGAACGCCTTTGATTTCCTTTGGGCTGGGCACGCCTTCCTTGGACTTAACCAAGGACGTCTTGTGCTCCTCCCGGATGATGTCCATGCAAAGCTCGACGCACTCATCGCAGATGAACACGGTCGGGCCGGCGATGAGCTTGCGCACCTCGTGCTGGCTCTTGCCGCAGAACGAGCAATAGAGAGTGTTCTTGGACTCTCCGCTGGTCGTGGCTTTGCTCATACGCGCGATCCTTCGAGAGGCGGCCCCAACAGGTAGGAATAGATAGCGGCAGGCGTAAGGCCCCCGCTAATCCCCTGCTGGCAATGGTTGACCGCGATCCCTTTCAAAAACGTTCACCACCCGACCGCCCCGGCCAAGTGCCAATTCGACCATAGCAAGTATGGGGCCGCAAGCGATTCCGGGGCGCGATTGGCGGCAATTCGGGCCCGGAAAACAGCCATTTGGCCGCTGCGGGCCAGGTTTTCGCAGAAAATCTCAGGCCGCGCCGGAGAGGCCGCCCTCAGGCAGTTCTCGTTTCTCATAAACGCGATCGACGATCCCAAACGCTTGGGCCTCCTCAGCGGTCATGAAGTGGTCGCGGTCCAGCGTGCGCTCGACGCGCTCATAAGGCTGGCCGGTGTGCTTAACGTAAATCTCGTTCAACCGCCGCTTGGTGGCGATAATGTCCTCGGCGTGGCGCTCGATATCGGAGGCTTGGCCGCGGTAGCCGCCCGACGGCTGGTGAACCATGACGCGGGCGTTGGGCAGGCAGATGCGCAGGCCCTTCTCGCCGGCTGAAAGCAGCAGAGAGCCCATCGAGGCAGCCTGCCCCAGGCACACGGTCGAGACCGGGCTGCGGATGTATTGCATGGTGTCGTAGATCGCCAAGCCGGAGGTCACGATACCGCCGGGGCTGTTGATATACATGGCAATTTCGCGCTTCGGGTTCTCCGACTCCAGGAACAGGAGCTGCGACGTCACGAAGGTGGCGGTGGTGTCGTCGATCGGCCCCGTGACGAAGATGATCCGCTCCTTCAGGAGCCGCGAGAAAATGTCGTAAAGGCGTTCGCCCCGGCTGCTCTGCTCAAGCACGTTCGGGACGAAATTGATCATCTTGGTGACTGGATCGAACGACATGGCGGCCTTTCGCGGTAGCCGGAATCGCCCCGGCGCGTCGGGGTCATATTTGACGCCTGGGCGCGCCCCGCAACCCCCAAGCAGAGTATCAGAACTGCCGGGCAAGCCTTAAGATTCAGTCTTCAGCCTTGGCGGCCTTGGCTTTTTTCGCCTTCTTGGGCGCGCTGGCCGCCGGCACGTCATCGTCTGCAAAAAGCTCGTCCTTGCTGACCGTCTCGTTGCGGACGTCGATCAGCTCCATGATGTAGTCGACGACCTTCTCCTCATAGAGCGGCGCCCGGATCTGGGCGAGCAGCTGGGGATTGCGCCGGTAGGCGTCAAAAACCTGCTGTTCCTGGCCGGGGAAGTTCCGCGCCTGCGCGGCGACGGCCTGACCCAGTTCCTGGTCGGTGACCTCCAGCTTGTGGACGCGCCCGATCTCGGCAAGCAGCAGCCCCAGGCGCACGCGGCGCTGGGCGATGTCGCGGTATTCGGCCTTCAGGTCATCGTCGCTCTTGCCCTCGTCAGAGGGATCGAGGCGGCCCGCGGCGCGATCCTGCTCGATCTGCCGCCAGATCTGATTGAACTCCGCTTCGACCATGCGCGGCGGCAGTTCGAAGTCATGCGCCGCGTCGAGCTTGTCGAACAACTGGCGCTTGGCCTTCTGGCGCGATTGGGCGTTGTGGTCGCTCTCGATGCGCTGCTTGAGCGCCTCTTTCAGCCCGTTGAGGCTGTCGAAGCCAAGCTCGGAAGCCCAGGCGTCGTCGAGTTCGCCCGTGCGCGGGCCCTTGACCATCTTGACCTTGGTTTCGAAAGCCGCGGCTTTGCCCTGCAACGACGCCACTTGATACTGGTCGGGAAAAGTGACGTTGAGGGTGCGCTCTTCGCCGGCCTTGGCGCCGATGAGTTGCTCTTCGAAGCCGGGAATGAACTGGTTGGAGCCAATCACGACCTGCGCGTCGTTGGCGGCTCCGCCGTCAAACGCTTCGCCGTCGATGCGGCCAACAAAATCGATGACCACCGCATCGCCTTCGGCGGCGGCGCCCTTCTTCTCTTCGAAGCCGCGCTGCGCCTTGGCCAGTTCGGCCAGCGCCTCGTCCACCTGTTCGTCGGTGACGGCGGCGATCGGGCGCGTGACGGAAATGGTCTTCAGCTCAATCGGTTCGAAGTCGGGCATGATTTCGAGCGACAACTCGAATTCCAGATCCTGCGAACCCTCGATCACCTTGGTGATGTCGCTCTTCAGATCGAGCGAGGGTTCGGAAGCGGCGCGCACGTTCGCCAGGCCCTCGCGCGTGGATTTCTGCACCGTCTCGTTGATGATGTCCTGCATCATGCCGGGGCCGTAGACCTTGCGGATATGACTGGCGGGCACCTTGCCCGGCCGGAAACCGTTGATCCGAATCCGGGGCTGCACTTCGGCGATCTTGGCGTTCAGTTGCTGCTGCAGTTCAGCAGCCGGCACGACGATGTCGTAAACGCGCAAGAGACCTTCGGAACGGCGCTCGGTGAGCTGCATAGGACGGGCTTTCGACACTGCGCGCCGAAGCTCTCAATCCTCTGCCGCGGCGCAATATTCAGGAAAGGCGGGCTTATGGCACGCTCAATATCGAGTGTCCACGCGCCCGCGCCATGAAATTCCTGGTGCGGACGGGGGGAGTCGAACCCCCACGCCTTGCGGCGCTGGAACCTAAATCCAGTGCGTCTGCCAGTTCCGCCACGT
>JAWKUY010000021.1:0-40861 GCA_041398345.1 Hyphomonadaceae bacterium
GCGACAAAGCCCGCTTCGACCAGCTTGACCTCGACCTTATAGCCGCGCTCACGCCAGTACTCCTCAATCCGCTGTTTGATGCGCCGCGCGCCGTCAACATTGCAGAAGTCGTGATCCATTCAGCTCCACCAATACCTGGACGGATCCGGGTTGGGCTCAATGGCCCGGATCCGAGCGCGCGGCATTCACGCAGCCGCACCTTGCGTCAGCACCCCTCTACGCTCCTCAGGGACGAATGATCCCTACGAAGCGAGGCGCTCATGTGGCGAAGCGTGAAAATACCGGCAATGGCGGTCACGAAATTATGATGGCGTGGGCCAGATGAACGCGTTGACAGGGCGGGCGTTTCGGCGGGCCGCCCAGGGCTGGGTTCCCGGCCCATCGCCCGCCTGGAGCTTGATGGCCGCTCTTGCAGGCGCTTAAGAGTGTCTCATTGGGCCCAAGGACGATCGCCATGCAATACGCCAATCTTGGCCGGACCGGCCTCAAGGTCTCGCGCATTTGCCTGGGCTGCATGTCCTACGGCGATCCCGGCAAGGGCGCTCATTCCTGGGCGCTGCCGGAAGCGGAAAGCAAACCGTTCTTCAAACGCGCGATCGAGGCGGGGATCAATTTCTTCGACACAGCCAACGTCTACTCCGATGGGGCCAGCGAAGAAGTCACCGGGCGCGCGCTGAAGGAATTTGCGCGCCGCGAAGAGATTGTGCTCGCCACCAAGGTGCACGGCCAGATGCGGGCCAACGATCCTAATGGCAAGGGCCTCTCGCGCAAAGCGATCCTCACCGAGATCGACAACAGCCTCAGACGTCTCGGCACGGACTATGTGGACCTCTATCAGATCCATCGCTGGGACAGCGAAACGCCCATCGAAGAAACGTGCGAAGCTCTCCATGATGTCGTAAAGGCCGGCAAAGCCCGCTACATCGGCGCCTCCTCAATGTGGGCGTGGCAATTCATGCAGGCGCTGGCGCTGCAGAAAGCCAATGGCTGGGCGCGCTTTGCATCGATGCAGAACCACTTGAACCTGATTTATCGCGAAGAAGAACGCGAAATGCTTCCGCTTTGCCGCGATCAAGGCGTCGGCGTCATTCCGTGGTCGCCGCTGGCGCGCGGACGGCTCACGCGGGCGCCGCAGGAAAAGACCGAACGCAGCGAGACCGACCGCTTCGGCAGGTATCTCTACCGCAAAACTGAGGACGCCGACCGCGCCGTGATCGAGCGTGTGGGCGAAATCGCCGCGGAACGCGGCCTGCCACGCGCGCAAATCGCATTGGCCTGGCTGCTGCAAAAGCCGGGCGTAACGGCGCCGATTATCGGCGCAACCAAACTCAGCCAGCTCGACGACGCCATCACCGCTGTTGATGTTGTTCTCAGCGCGGACGAAGCGGCGCGGCTGGAGGAACCCTACGCTCCTCACCCTGTGGCGGGCTTTGTTTAAGCGCAGCGGAGGCGCTCATGTGCAGAAACATCAAGACCCTCTACAATTTCGAACCGCCGGCGACGGACGAGGAAATCCGGGCGGCCTCGCTGCAATTCGTGCGCAAGCTCTCAGGCTTCAATGCGCCCTCGCGCGCCAATGAAGCGGCCTTCAACGCCGCCATCGAGAACGTGTTCGCCGCCGCGCGCGCATTGATCGACTCGCTGGAAACCAGCGCGCCGCCGCGTGATCGCGATGTCGAAGCTGAAAAGGCCCGCCAGCGCGCGGCTGAACGGTTCGGCAAGCCCGGCTAGCCGGGCGCCTCGGCGATGACGCTCGCGGCCATCAGGCGCGCGCCATCCTTGACGCAGCGCTCATCAACAATTCGCCAGCTTTGCGCCTTCAGGAGCGCACTCGCCTGGCCGATGCGCTCCATGCCGGCGGCAGCGCCTGCGAAGTCCGTCGGCTTGTCCGGGTTTGAGGCGCGCTGGGTGATGACCAGGCGGCCCTGCGGCGCCAGCACGCGCGCGATTTCACGCAGCGCCCGCGCTGGATCGGGCCAGAACTGAAACGTGTTCACGGCGAAAGCCTTGTCGAAAAGACGATCGCGAAACGGCAAATCAGCCGCTTCCGCACGCAGCGCCACCGCCCGCCCGCGCAGGGCCGCGCGGTGGATCGCGTGCGCTGCAAAATGCGCGGCGCAACCGGATTGATCGACGCCGGCCACAAAGCCCTCGCGCCCGACGCGCCTGAGCGCAGCCCGCAACCCCATGCCGGGGCCGCAGCCAATCTCAATCACATGCTCGCCCGGCTTGAGATCGAGCGCATCGAGCGCCGCTTCGTTCTGGCCGCCATTCTTCAGCGCCATCGCCGTCAGCGCCAAAGATCCCGAAATTCCTCGCGGATCGCCCCACACGCAGCCTGGGCCTTCACATCGCGTTGCTTCGTTGACCGTTGACGCGCGCATGAGCTTCTCCGAATATGACAAGTGATCTGTCAATTTTGACAAGCGGATTGTCAAGTGAAAAAAGCACGATGTCCAACGGCCGAGGCGCTGCTCGATCTCTCGACAGCGGTGATCGAGCTCTATTTCCGACTGGAGGCGGCCACGCGCGCCATCGCCGGCTTCGCCCAGGCGGGCGGCGAATGGGGCATCATGCGCCTGCTTGTCGTCGAGGGCGATCAGACGGTGCCGGAGATGGCGCGCTCACGCCCGGTCTCGCGCCAGCACTGCCTGACCATCGTCAACCGCCTTTATGAGCAAGGCTTCGTGGAGTTCGTGGAGAATCCCAAACACAAGAGAAGCCACTTGGTCAGCATCACCAAGAAAGGGCGCGCCCGCTTCGAGCAGATGACGGAATTGTTTCTCGCCGCCGAATCCCGCTTCGCGCCGCATTTCACCGCCGAGGAAGTGGCCAGCGCCATTGACGTGCTCAAGCGCGCGCGCGCGTTGCTGGCATGAAAACGTCCGGAGCGATGCAAGCGGCGTTCAAACGATGGGAACAATCATGAACAGAGACGTAATCTCGGCCACGGGGGGATGTTTGTGCGGCGCCGTGCGCTATCGCACGCGCGGCGCTCCACGCGCGACATCGCATTGCCATTGCCGATCTTGCCGCCGCGCCACAGGCGGGCCTTCCCTCGCATGGGTCATCTTCGAAGAAGACCAGGTGACGATCGAGCACGGCGTGCTCACGATCTTCGAATCCTCGCCAGGAGTGGAGCGCGGGTTCTGCGGCCGTTGCGGCGCTTCCCTCACCTATCGGCGCGCCAACCGGCCAGGCCTGTTTGACGTAACGACCGCCTCACTGGACGATCCGGAGGCCTTCCCGCCGGAAAAGGAAATCTGGACCAGCGAACGGCTTTCCTGGGTCGAACCAAATCCTGCTTTGCCGCAATTTGCGCAATTCAGCACGCCTGCACGGCCACTCGCGGACTGCGGCCAAAAACGAAAACGGCCGGCGTTCGTAGGCGCCGGCCGTCTCGACAACCCCTAAGGGGTCATGAACTCTTGCGTCGTGTGACGGCGTTCGCCTTAGCGGCCGCCCATCACTTGCGCCTTCATCACCGCCGATTGGCGGAACGCGAGCTTCTTCGACGCCTTGATCTTCACCGGCTCGCCGGTTTGCGGATTGCGGCCCATGCGCGCCTTGCGATGACGGATCATCACCATGCCGATGTCGCCGATCTTCACCTTGGCGCCTTTGAGCACGTAGGCCTTCACCACATCGACGTAGCCCTCGACCATGGCCTTGGCTTCCGACTTCTTGACGCCGAGATGATCGGCGACCGATTGCAGCAGCGCGCTTGCAGTGACGGTCTTGCCAGCGGTCGCGGTGACGCGAACCGGCTTCGCCGCCGCCGGAGCGGCCTTCTTGGCGCTCTTGCGCGCCGCTGACTTCTTCTTCGCTGGCGCCTTCTTAGCCGCCTTCTTCATTGCCTTGCGGGCCATTTGCATTCCCCTCTTCAATGGTTGTCTTGCGTTAAACTCAACGAACCGGCGTCAAAACCGGGCTTCTGATGAGCCCTTCTTCGAACCGGCGCCTCAAGTGAATGCCACTCATTCCTTGACGGAGCGTGACTGGGTTCCTCACAAAACCCGCCCAAAACCCATATATTCCGGGCTTTTCGGCGCTTGCGCGCGAGTTCCCTTGCACGGGGCGCTCTGAGTCGCAACGCAAAAAAGCTGATTTACAGCGGTTTCGGCGCGCAGGCGGGGCCAGCGTGTTGCGAAAATGCCCGTAAATAAGGGATTTCTGCGGCGTCTCGCCTCAGCGCAAACCCATGCGGATGGCGCCGTCGAGGCGAACGTCCTCGCCGTTGAAGTACGGATTGCGAATCATTTCGAGGGCGAGAGACGCGTATTCCTGCGGATTTCCCAGGCGCTTGGGAAACGGCACGCTCGCCGCCAACGCCTCCTTCACCTTCTCCGGCGCGCCCAGCATGAGCGGCGTTTCGAAAATGCCCGGCAGAATTGTGTTGATGCGGATGCCCTCGCCGGAAAGGTCGCGCGCGATCGGAAGGGTCATGCCGACGACGCCGCCCTTGGAAGCGGAATACGCCGCCTGCCCCATCTGACCGTCTTCGGCCGCGACCGAGGCGGTCATGACAATTGCGCCACGTTCGCCCCCATCCAAGGGCGGCAGCGTCAGCATGCCCGCGGCGGATTTGGCGATGCAGCGGAATGTGCCGACGAGATTGATTTGGATGACCATGTTGAACAATTCGAGCGGGAACGATTTGATCTCGCCCGTCTCCTTCGAGCGGCTCGCTGTCTTGATGGCGTTGCCGACGCCGGCGCAATTCACCAGGATGCGCTCCTGGCCGTTGGCTGCGCGTGCGGCGGCAAAGCCTGCGTCCACGCTTTCCTCGCTGGTGACGTCCACTTTGCAGAATGTCGCGCCCAGTTCTGCGGCGACCGCAGGCCCGCGCTGCTCGTCGCGATCAAAGAGCGCAACCTTCACGCCCTCGCCGCGGAGTTTTTCGGCCGTCGCCCGGCCCAAGCCCGATGCACCGCCCGTGACCACCGCCGCGATATCACCTGAAAGCCGCATCTCTTCCTCCGCTCAAGCGCTCGTTCGCGCGGCTTTGTAGCGCCAGCGCGGACGTTGGCAACTTGCGCAGCGTCAGGGGTGTTGCTGCCCAGGCGCTGGGCGGCGGCGCTCAGGTTCCTCCGCCGCCGCAGGGTCTTCCGCAGGTGCGGTCGCAGGTGGCGGCGCAGCTGGGGGCGGCGTTGAAGCTGCAGGCGGCGGCGCTGCCGGTTGCGGCGCGGGCGGCGGCGGCGCCGCCGCTGGCGGAGGACTCGGCGGGCGCTGCCCCTCGCGCTCCCGCGGGCGCTGCGGGCGCGCCGGCGGAGGGGAAGGCTCAGCAGGCGGCGGCGGCGGCGCGACATGTGGTGGTTGCGCCGCGGGCGGAGGCGCAGGCGGCGCTGCTTGCTGTTCTGCGTCGCGTAATTGCCTGATCCGCCGCTGCGCCTGATCGCGATAGTCGCCGTCAGGATTGCCGCTCAGATAGAAATTGAACGCTTCGATCGTATCGCGGCGTGCGGCGCGGTCCCAAGCGTCGCGATCGTCAGCGCGCAACTGATAAATCCGACGCTCGGCGTCACGGCGGTGGGCGCCATCGGGGAACTCTCGCAGATAGCGCTCATACTCGCGCACCTGGTCGCGCCGGCGCGCGCCGTCCCAGGCCCAATCGTCGCGGCGCTGGAACTCGTCGAGCATGCGCCGCGCCTCCGCCGCATAAGGTGAGCGCGGATAGGCGCGCAGAAAGTCCGCGTAGCCGCCGATTGAACCTAACCGCTGCGCGCGCACCCAGGCGCCTTCGTCCGTATTCCAGAGATATCCCAGCCGCGCCTGCGCCTCCTCGCTATGAGCGCCATCCGGCCATTTGTTCAGGAACTCCTCGTAGGTCTCGATGCGATCGATGCGCGACACCTCGGCCCAGTCCGCGCGCTCCTCCGCGGCAAGGCGCGGTGCGGCAAGCTCGGCGCGGCGGGCGTCTGCGGTTTGCGCTTCAGGCCCCCACGGGTAGAGGCGCAGATAATCCTCATAGGCAGCCTCGGTATCGAGGCGCCGGGTGTTGGCCCAGGCAGCGCGCTCTTCCTGGAGCAGGCTTTCGATGCGCAAGCGGGCGGCGGCGGCGTTCGGCCCATCGCCATACTGGCTAAGATAGGCCTCAAACGCAGAGGGCGAGTTTTGCGCAATCGCGCCGGCCCAGGCGCGTGCTTCCAATTGCTCGGGCGTGAGTGCTGTCGCGCAGGCCGCCAGCAGCGCGGCCGCAGACGCCGCCGCAAACATTTTGAACCGCCAGAGCCGCAGCGCCATATCTTCCCCTCCGTCCTTGCCCTTAGAATAGAGACTTGACCTGAACGCGGGCCGAATCGGAAGGCAAAAATGGGGGAAACACATCTGCCGCTGGCGTTCTGGCTGCTGGGTGCGCTGGGCGTAGCGGCGGCAGGCGTCTATGGAAGCTACTTCCTGGCGCGCCCGCCCACGCTTCTGCGCACCCTGGTGAAAACTGCCTTCATGGCTGCGATCGCCGCCGCGCTCTCGACCGCGCAAATTCCCACCCCGCTCGTGCTTGCGGCGGCTTTTTCCGCGCTCGGCGATTTCTTCCTGGGCTTCGACAAGAAATGGATCCTGCCGTTCGGCATCCTCGCCTTTCTGCTGGCGCAATTGCTGTACGTCGTGATTTTTGTCGCGCTCTGGTTCTTCTCCGGCGACAACGCGCCGCTCTGGCCACGCTACGCCGCCATGGCGCTGATTATCGCAACAACGCTTGCTTTCCTGATCTGGATGGCGCCGAAACTAGGTTGGTTCGCGCTGGGCGTCGTTCCGTACGCGCTCGCCATCACGGCCATGGCCGCCGCCGCCATGTGGCTGCCCTGGGCTGGCTGGCCGGCAATGATCGGCGCCCTGAGCTTTCTCGTCAGCGACCTCGTGCTTTCGGCGGAGCTGTTTCGCTTGCCCGCTGACGCGCCTGCGCGCCGGATCACCGCCCCGGTGGTGTGGTGGACTTACGCCGCAGCGCAAGTGCTGATCGTAGCGGGCGTACTTCTCGCCGCGCGGCACGCGGTCTGATCAATCCAAAGACGGCAGATCGAGTTCCTGCTCTCTCGCGCACCGGATCGCCTCTTCGTAACCGGCGTCAGCGTGGCGCATGACCCCGGTGCCCGGATCGTTCCACAGCACCCGGGCGATACGCCGCGCAGCTGCTTCGCTGCCGTCGCACACGATCACGACGCCTGCGTGCTGCGAATACCCCATGCCGACGCCGCCGCCATGGTGCAGCGACACCCAGGTTGCGCCCGAAGCGGTGTTCAAGAGCGCATTGAGCAACGGCCAATCGCTCACCGCGTCGCTGCCATCGCGCATCTTTTCGGTTTCGCGATTGGGCGAAGCGACCGAGCCGGAATCGAGGTGATCGCGTCCGATCACGATGGGGCCGATCTCGCCCTTGGCCACCATCTCGTTGAACGCAAGGCCCAACCGGTGCCTCTGCCCCAGGCCCACCCAGCAAATCCGCGCTGGCAGACCTTGAAAGGCGATGCGCTCCTTTGCCATGTCCAGCCAGCGGTGCAGGTGCGCGTCATCCGGGATGAGTTCCTTCACCTTAGCGTCAGTCTTGGCGATATCGTCGGGGTCTCCGCGCAGCGAAGCCCAACGGAACGGACCGATGCCGCGGCAGAACAGCGGGCGCACATAAGCCGGCACGAAGCCTGGATAGGCGAATGCGTCCTCGACGCCCTCATCCTTCGCGACCTGGCGAAGGTTGTTGCCGTAATCGACAACCGGCACGCCCTGCTGATGCCAGGCGAGCATCGCGCGCACGTGCACCGCCATTGACGCACGCGCCGCTTCCGCGACCGCTTCGGGGTTCTGCACACGCGTCTGCACCCAGCGTTCGACGCTCCAGCCTGCCGGCAGATAGCCGTTGACCGGATCGTGGGCGCTGGTCTGATCGGTCACTGCGTCGGGGCGTATGCCGCGCTTGACCATTTCCGGAAGGAGCTCGGCGGCGTTGCCGAGCAGCCCGACGGAGATCGCCTGCTTCTTCGCGCACGCTTCCGCGATCATGGCCAACGCTTGATCGAGGTTCTCGGCGCGCTTGTCGAGATAGCGTGTTTGCAGACGTTTCTCGATGCGATCGCTTTGGCACTCGATTGCGAGGCAGCACGCGCCGGCCATCACCGCAGCAAGCGGCTGCGCGCCGCCCATGCCGCCCAGGCCCGCCGTGAGTATCCATTTGCCCGACCAGTCGCCACCGAAATGCCTGCGCCCCATCTCGGCGAAGGTCTCGTATGTGCCCTGCACAATGCCCTGCGTGCCGATGTAGATCCACGAGCCGGCCGTCATCTGGCCGTACATCATCAGACCTTTGCGATCGAGTTCGTCAAAATGCTCCCATGTGGCCCAGCGCGGCACGAGGTTCGAGTTGGCGAGAAGCACGCGCGGTGCATCTGTATGCGTCTTGAACACGCCAACCGGCTTGCCCGACTGGATCAGCAGCGTTTCGTCATCCTCGAGCCGGCGCAACGTCTCCACGATCCTGTCGAACGCGACCCAGTCGCGCGCAGCGCGGCCAATGCCGCCATAGACAACCAGTTCCTCAGGGTGCTCGGCCACGTCGGGATCGAGATTGTTCATCAGCATCCGGAGCGCGGCCTCGGTGAGCCAGCTCTTGCACGAAAGACTTGTGCCGTGCGGCGCGCGAATCACGCGCGCCGTGTCGCGACGGGGGTTCATTGTAGCTCCGGTATTTCGCGCGGTGTTAGCGCGAACCCTCCCCCACGTCCAACGGTCGTTGCGGGATTGCCAAGCTTTAGCGGTAAGCTAAGACAGCGCCGTGCCATCGGAGGGCGCGCGCATGAAACGTTTTGACCCCAGCCGCCGCCATCTTCTTGCTGGCGCGCTGGCATTTTCCGGCGTTGCACCGCTCCCCTCACCAGCATTCGCGGATGAAGATGAGCAGATCACCATCGCGGCGCCTGATGGGCGTTCAATTTCGCTGAGCATCTGGCGGCCGCAGACGGTGCGCGCCGCAGTCATGTTCAGCCATGGCAGTGGCGGGCGGCCGCAAAACTATCCCGCATTGATGCAGACCTATCGCGACGCCGGCCTTCTGGTCGCCGCCCCGCTGCACGTCGATTCCCTGGAGCATCCGCTGCGCGGCCAGTTCGATCGCATCCAGACCTTCCGGGCACGCTATGAGGACGTCGTTGGCGCCCTCAACACGCTGCAGACAATGGCGCCTAGTGCGCCCCAGGCAGTGTCCGGACATTCGTTTGGCGGTTTGATGTCGTTTGTCGCGGGAGGCGGCTTCCCTCCAATGATCACGGGAGCGCTGCCTTCAGTCAAAGCCGTCGTGGCGTTCTCAGACGCTGGCGTCATCCCCAATATCGTCGATGAGAACACCTATGCCGGGCTTACAATACCATCATTGATGATCACCGGCGATCAAGACGTGATCGGCGCCGTCAGCGATTGGCATGAGCACCTTTATCCGATCGAGCACAGTCCAGCGGGCGACAAGGTGGCGCTGGTCTATGCTGGAGGGTCACACAATCTCATCGGTGGCGCACGCGGACCGGACGCCAACAGCGACGACGCCATAGCCGACGGCGCCGATTTTGTTCTCGCACATGCAGCCCGAGATTCAGCGGCGATGGCACGTATCGCAGCGCTCGTTTCGAACGACATCCGCCAGGTGATCCGCCACTAGAAGGCGCGGCCCGCAAAAACGCGTTCGCGCAGCAACGGCGCACCGAGCCAATAGCTGAGCTCTCCAGGGCGCTCGACGTTCCAGATCGCAAGGTCGGCTGCTTTGCCGACTTCCAGCGTACCGATCTCGTCGTGCAACCCCAAAGCGCGCGCCGCCTCGCGCGTCATCCCCGCCAGCGCCTCTTCCGGCGTGAGCCGGAACAGGGTGCAGGCCATATTCATCGCCATAAGCGGCGAGGTCAGCGGCGAGGTGCCCGGATTGCAGTCCGTCGCCACCGCCATTCTCACACCCGCAGCGCGCAGATCGCCAATGGGAGGCAGCTTGCTTTCGCGCAAGAAATAGAACGCCCCAGGCAGCAGCACGGCGACTGTTCCGGCTGCAGCCATCGCCGCAACGCCCGCTTCGTCGAGATATTCCAGATGATCGGCAGACAGCGCGCCATGACGCGCCGCCAGGTCCGAGCCGTGCAGGTTGGAGAGCTGCTCGGCGTGCAGCTTCACGTCGAGCCCGGCGGCGCGCGCGGCGGAAAAGACATAATCCACCTCTTCGGCCGTAAAGCCGATGCCTTCGCAAAACGCATCAACCGCGTCAGCCGCTCCCTGGGCCGCAATCGCCGGAATCATGACATCGGCGACGAGCTGCACATAAGCGGCGCGATCTTCGGCAAACTCGGGCGGCACGGCGTGCAGCCCAAGGAAAGTGCGCTTCACGCGCACGCCCTCCGCGAGTGCTGCTGCTGCTTCCAGCATCTTCAACTCGGTCTCAAGGTCGAGACCGTAGCCAGACTTGATCTCGACCGTGGTTACGCCTTCGCGCGTCAGGCCGGCGAGCCGCTCCGCGGCGCCGCGGACAAGCTCTTCTTTTGAGGCTGCGCGCGTCGCCGCAACGGTCGAGAGGATGCCTCCGCCCGCCCGCGCGATCTCTTCGTAGCTCGCGCCTTGCAAACGCATCTCGAACTCGCGCGCGCGATCGCCCCCGAAAACAAGATGGGTGTGGCAGTCGATCAGGCCGGGCGTGATCCAGGCGCTCTCGCAGCGCCGCACCTCGCGCGCTAATTCATCTGGCGTCTTGGGCAAATCAGCGGCGTGGCCGACCCAGACGATCTTGCCATCCTTGGCCGCGATCGCGCCGCGCAGGATGGCGCCATAAGGCTGGCCGCCCGGCGTCATGGTCGCGAGGTTCGCATCGACCCAGATCGTGTCCCACATGAGCGCCGTCTATAGACTGCGCCGCCGCCGCGCGCCATTGATTGCGGATGCACGATTCCGACTGCCGCTCCTGGTTCTCAGCCGCGGACCTGCTCACGACCGACGCCTCGGCGCCGGTAGCGCTGATCGGCGCGCCCGTCGGCCTCGGCTCGATCACGCCCGGGCGCTGCGATCTTGCGCCGGAGACCGTGCGCGCAGCCATGAGGCGGATGAGCGTCTACGATCTGGAGACCGAGACCGATCTCTCGGGCCTGCACGTGTTTGACGCCGGCGACGCCGACATCGCAGACCTTGAACCCGCGGGAATGCTGGCGCCGCTGCTGGCGTGCCTAACCCCGCTCATCAACTCACATGCGCTCACGCTTGTGCTGGGCGGCAACAACGCCATCACGCGCCCTTGCGTGCACGCCCTCGATCCCACGCTGCAACGTGTCGGCCTGTTGACGCTCGATGCGCACTTCGACCTTCGCGACACCGATTGCGGCCTCACCAACGGCAATCCGCTGCAGGCGCTGCTGGAGGACGGCATGCCGGGCGCGCATATCGCCCAGATCGGCCTCCTGCCTTTCGCCAACACCAGGAAAGCGCACGAGAAGGCAAAGGCCGCCGGCATCTACGTGGCCCCCGCATCCGCGTGCCGGGCGCAAGGGCTGACAGCAATCGCGGAAAACGCGCTGGCGCGGCTGGCCGCGCGCTGCGACATCATCCATGTCGACTTCGACATCGACGTGATCGAGCGCGCGCACATGCCCGGCGCCCCGGGCGCGCGCCCAGGCGGCGTGAGCCCGCAGGATTTCTTCGACGCCACGCGGCTGATCTGCGCGCATCCGAAAGTGCGGAGCGTCGATCTCGCCGAATTCGATCCTTCGCTCGATGTCGCTTCGATTTCCGCGCTCACCGCCGCGCGCTGGGCCTGCGAGGCGCTGGCGGGATTTCAGAGACGTTAGTCCATCATCACCACAAGCTTGCCGGTCGCGCTGCGGTCCATCAGCGCGCGGATGGCCTTGCCGCCTTCGGCCAACGGGTAGCGCGCTGAGATGCGCGGGCGAATCTTGCCTTCGCCATAGAGCTTGAACAGATCGCGCACATTCGCCTGGTGCAACGCCGGCTCGCGCGCGACGCTAGCGCCCCAGAATACGCCCACAATCGATGAGCTTTTCAGCAGCGTGAGATTGAGCGGCGGCGTGGGGATGCCGGCTGGAAAACCGATCACCAAATAACGCCCGCCCCAATTCATCGCCCTGAGCGCAGGCTCGCAATAATCGCCGCCCACGGCGTCGTAGATCACATCGGCCCCACCGCCTGTCGCCTGCTTGAAGCTCTCGGCCAGCGCTTTGGATTGTTCTTTCGCGAACGCGCCTGGCGGATACACGACGGTTGCGTCAGCGCCGCATTGCTTGGCGAACGCGGCCTTTGCCTCCGACGACGCCGCGCCCACGACTTTCGCGCCCATGGCTTTGGCGAGTTCGATCGCCGCCACGCCAACGCCGCCCGCCGCGCCCAGGATCAGCACCGTCTCGCCGGCCTTGACCTGGCCGCGATCCTTCAGCGCGTAGTACGAGGTTCCGTAGGTGAGGATAAACGCGCTCGCTTCATCGAACGGCATCGCATCCGGGATCGGCAGCACGCGCTGGCTCTGCGCCTTCACCTTCTCGGAAAATCCGCCCCAGCCGATCGAGCCGATCACGCGATCGCCCGGTTTCACGTTGGCGACGCCCGCGCCAACGCTTTCGATCACGCCCGCGACCTCCCCGCCCGGCGCGAACGGACGCTCCGGCTTGAACTGGTATTTATCCTCGATGATGAGCGCATCGGGAAAGTTCACGCCCGCCGCCATCACCTTGATCACCACCTCGCCCTCGCCCGCGACCGGATCAGGCGTCTCCAGGAGCTCCAGCGCCTCCGGCGGGCCAACCTTGGTGCTCATCAGCGCTTTCATGTTCGCTCCTCTCAGTGACGCGCATTCATTGCGCCATTTTCAATCGCCTTGGCAATCTTCTTGCCTACAACGCGCCATCATCCATTGCTTGAGCGCGCATCGCCCATTCGTGTAGTCTCCAACCCATGACCCGCACCGGCTATTTCGCCCGCCTTGCTTTTTCGGTCGTCATCGATCTGTTCGACCTGACCTTGGGACGCGTGCCGGTTTTCGGTTCGGTCACCGAGGGTGTGGGCACTGTGGTGCTGCTGGCGATGTGGGGACCGATCGGGCTCGTCAATCTCGCAGAACTGATCGACTTCACCGATCAGGTCGACAGCTTCATTCCCACTGCGACGTTGATCGCGCTCTATGTCGGCTGGCGCCAGGGCCACCTGATGGGACGCGCCAACGCGGCGCCTCCGCCCGCGCCTGTGCAGGAGCAAGCTCAATGACCTGGGCGCTTGCGTTGCACGGGGGCGCCGGCGCCATCGCCGCGCGCACCTACAAGAGCGAAGAAGCGCACATGGCCATGCTGATCGAACGCGGCGCGGCGATGCTGGCGCGAGGACAGAGCGCGCTCGACGCCGTCACCGCCATGGTGGAGGAACTCGAGGCCTGCGGGCTGCATCAGGCTGGCAAGGGATCGGCGCCCAACAGCGAAGGCGTTGTCGAGCTGGACGCATCGATCATGGACGGGCCGACGCGGCGCGCTGGCGCGGTGGCGGCGCTGCAGGGTTTCCTATCGCCCGTGCGCGTGGCGCGCGGCGTGATGGAGCGGACCTCGCACGTGCTGCTCGTCAGCGATGGCGCCAATCGCTTCGCGGCGGCGAACCGCTTTGCGCGCGTGGAGGATCCCGCTCAATATTACGTCACCGCCGCCAGCGGGCTTTCCAGCGCCGACACTGGCACGGTGGGCGCTGTCGCGCTCGACGCGGAGGGCAGGCTCGCCGCCGCCACATCGACAGGCGGATTGCAAAACAAGCTGCCCGGGCGCGTGGGCGACACGCCGATCATCGGCGCCGGCTGCTGGGCCGATGAACGCGCCGCGGTTTCCTGCACCGGACTTGGCGAATATTTCATGCGCGCCAACGCAGCCGCCGACGTCTCGGCGCGCATCGCCTATGGCGACGCGGCGCTGGATCAGTCCGGCGCTTCCGTGATCAACGACGTACGCCGCCTCGGCGGCTATGGCGGGCTCATCGCCGTCGACAAACATGGAAATGTCGCAACCCCGTTCGAGAGCGAAGGCATGAAACGGGGAATCGCCACATCTTCGGGGCTGCGCGAAGTCAAAACCTTCAGGTGATCAGATGAAAGCACTCTTCCCTCTCGCCGCCCTCCTGGCGCTCGGCGCCTGCGCAACCGCAACCGTGGGCGACCGCGCCGACTGGCGCTGCGACGGCGGCGCTGCGTTTTCCGCCCGCATCAAGACCAACGGCACGGCCGAGGTTTTCGCCGCCGGTCAGGTGTACAATCTCCCCCACGTTGAAGCCTCCTCCGGCGCGCGCTATTCCAACGGCGCGGTGGACTATTGGGAACGCGGCGGTTCGGCCACGCTCACCGGCGCCCATGGCGGGCCCTACAACAATTGCCGGCGCTGATGCGCGCGCTTGTGGCCGGGGTCGCGCTGGCGTTGACGGCGTGCAGCGCGGCGCACGATCGCGAGCCGCCGGCGGCCGAGGCGGCGCAGCCGCTGATCTGCGACGATACACTTGATGCCGTGCCTTACGAGTGTGCAGACGGGCGTTTCTTCTCGGTGCGATCGAGCACCGACGCTTCGTGCGCCGTCATCTTCGCCGGCGACCTTACCTACGTGCTGCGCCCCGTCGCTGTTGCCGAAGGCCACCTTGAAACCGACGGCGCGGTTTCGCTGCGCTCCAGCGAAACCGGCGAGCGGGCGACGCTTTCCGGCGTTCCCGGCGGCGACTACGCCGATTGCCGCGCGGTGGAGGAATAGTGCGCGGATATTTCGGCATCGGCGCGGACGAGATTTCCAAGCCCATGAATCTGGGCGCTCTGATGCGCACCGCGCACGCCTTCGGCGCAAGTTTTTTCTTCACGCTGAACGCGCATCCAAAAGTGCGCGAAGCCTATAATGCCGACACCTCGCGCAGCTTCGGCCACGTGCCCTATTATCCATGGGACAGCATGGAGGACATGCGTCTGCCCAAGGGCTGCGCGCTTGTTGGCGTCGAACTCACCGACGATGCGGTCGAGCTGCCGCGCTTCATGCATCCGCAGGCGGCGGCCTACGTGCTGGGCCGCGAGCGCGGCTCGCTGTCGCCGGCGCTGCTGGCCCGGTGCGCGCATGTGGTGAAAATCCCGACGAAGTTCTGCGTCAATGTCGGCCTCGCGGGCGCCATCGTCATGTACGACCGCCTGCTCGCGCTCGGCGGCTATCCGGCGCGCCCGATCATGCCGGGCGGGCCGCCCCCTGAAATGACGCAGGCCCTCAAGGCCAAGCCCTAAGCGCTTTTCTCTGCTTGCAATCCTGGCGCTTTGCCTTATCTGCACCCCCGATCGCGCGTCGGCGGAGCGTCCGCGCGGTTGGATTTGATCCGACGCCGCCCGTGAGGAGCACCTCCCATGGCTGACGCCAAAATCGACTCAAACCGCAAAGCGGAACTGCTCTCCAGCCCCGTCGAGCACATCGACATCGCCAGCTTCGATGCGCGCCCCATCGTCGATGCCTGGGGCAAGATGAGCTTCACCAGCCGCGACGCCGCGCGCGCCGCGCAAATCCTCAACATGGCGCTTGAGGACGAGAAGTGCTCAACCTGGCTGATCATGGCCGGCTCCACTGGCGCGGGCGGATGCCTGCACGTGTGGCGCGACATGGTGACGTACAATATGGCTGACGCCATCGTCGCCACCGGCGCCTCCATCATCGACATGGATTTCCTCGAAGCGCTTGGCTTCAAGCACTATCAGGCCAAGGAAATCCCGGACGATAATACGCTGCGCTCGCTCTATATCGACCGCATCTACGACACCTACATCGACGAAGAAGAGCTGCAGCACGTCGACAACACGATCTACGAGCTTTGCAATGCGCTGGAGCCGCGCCCCTACACGTCGCGCGAATTCATTTGGGAGATCGGCAAGTGGCTTGCCGCCGGCAACGCCAAGAAGAAGGACAGCTTGATTCAGCGCGCCTACGAAAAGGGCGTGCCGATTTTCGTGCCGGCGTTTTCCGATTGCTCGGCCGGCTTCGGCATCGTCAAGCACCAGGTTGAGCGGCGAAAAGCCGGCAAACCGTATCTGACCATCGATTCGGGCGGTGATTTCCGAGAACTGACCGAGATCAAACTGGCGGCCGGCACCACCGCGCTGTTCATGGTCGGCGGCGGCGTGCCGAAAAATTTCGCGCAGGACACGGTCGTGTGCGCGGAAATCCTGGGCCACGAAGACGTCGAAGTGCACAAATACGCCGTGCAGATCACGGTCGCTGACGTGCGCGACGGCGCCTGCTCCTCCTCAACGCTGCAGGAGGCCGCAAGCTGGGGCAAGGTGTCGACGGTGCACGAGCAGATGGTGTTCGCTGAGGCGACCTCGGTCGCGCCGATTATCGTGTCGGACGCCTATCATCGCGGCGGCTGGCGCAAACGCGCGGCGCGGAACTGGGCGAAGCTGTTCGCTTAGCTCGTCATTCCGGGGCGCACGAAGTGCGAACCCGGAACCCAGTAGCAATACACGCCGCCTAATCATCCGCTGGATTCCGGCGCTCGCTGCGCTCGGCCGGAATGACGAAGACGAACTCACCCTCTCCCTCCTTTGGGAGGGAGAGGGCCAGGGCGAGGGTGGAGTGCAATACGGAGCCAGCGCGGCGAAGTCGCTTGTCCAAACGGCGTGTGCGAGACCGCGGAGGCGCGAAGCCGCCGAAGCGTCACGGTTACTCAGTGCGCCGCCCCGGCGTCGCCTTCGACGGAGCGCTGACCAGTGAACCTGCCAAAGACGAGCTGAGACGCCTGCCCGCTCTCATCGTCAGCGATGCTGAAGCGCGTCCAGTAGTGACGATCGATGAAATGATGATCATCGACGACGATGACGGGAGAATTGGGGCCCCACCCCGGCCACCTCAGCATCAAACCATCGCCGTCCGCGACAAGCTGCAGCGTACCGTTGGCCCGATAGAAATTCGACCCGAACGTGTAGCTGCCGGTGACGTGCGCAATTTCCTCGGCCGTGAGCGGTGAGGCGCGCAGTTCAAGCTGGCGATACTCCTTGCCCTGCAACAGCGCGGCGATATCCCAGGCGATCCTTCCCGCAACGGGAATTTGAAAATTGCTGAGCACGACGATCGCCGCATTGAGTCTCGGCAGGTAGATCATGGTCGATGCAAAGCCGGGGCCTTCTCCATTCTGGAAGTAGGTCGTTTCCCCGTCCTCGTCGTCCCTCTCCCAGCCATATCCGTTGTCCAGCATCATCTGCCGGTTCGAGGCGGACAAGAACGAGTCGCCGAAAAATCCCTGCAGCCACCGGCGCTCGTCGTTGATCGTAGAATAGGCCGAACCGGTCCCGACCTTTGCTGACCAATGTATCACCGAGGCAGGCTGCAGCGCGACGGGGCCATTCTCAACGTGCCCAACCGCCACGCGGCGCCCGATCGGGCTGTCATCGTCAATGCCGCTGTCGCTCATTCTGAGCGGCGCAAAAACCTCGCGCCGCACCGCCTCCCGGAAAGACAGGCCGGTCACTCTTTCAATGATCAGCGCCAGGATGTCATACGCTGAATGCTCCTCACCCTGTGTTTCACCGCCAGGCTCAAATCTCGGGGGATGACCGCGGATGAACTGAACGAGCGACTCCGGCGTCTGATGCTCGTTCAGCAAATCGTCATAGCCATCCAGGTCATTGCGATCCGGCACGCCTGAATTTTGTTGCAGCAGATGCCGGATCGTAATGCGGTCGCCATTGGGAATATCGGCCACAAACTCGCTCACCTTAGCGTCGAGCGAGAGCCTGCCCTGCTCCACCAAACGCATCACCGCAGCCGCCGTGAACTGCATGGAAAGCGATGCAATGTGGTATTTTGTATTGGCGCGATTGCGGGAGCCCGCCGCAATATCAGAAAACCCATAGCTGTTCCGGAACACAACGCGACCGGATTGAACAACCATGATCGAGCCCGAGAAATTGCCGGAACTCACATAGGGTTCGAGATAGGCGGCAATTCGGTCGCGAACTTCGTCGGCGCGCGCGGCTCCGGGGAACAGCGCGACAAAGATCACAGATGCGATCACGATCGCCGTGGCCATCAAGCGCTTCATTGTTGAGCTCTCTGTCTTGTCCATCGCGGCGGCAACGTCCCGCGCCATAGGCTGGATACGCAGGTGCTTGTGCGGTCAAGCCGATTTCGACCAACGGGCTTGACGGCGCGCGCGGATGAACTGAAACGCGCCGCCACTCAGGCCGGCGCGTACCGCAACTTCACCGCATCCTCGCCCACGCGCTCGCTCCCAAGCAGCGTCAGCGGAGGGCGCGCTTCGGCGAAATACGGATTGCCGCCGCCGAGCACGACGGGACGCAGATATATCTGATATTCGTCGATCAGCCCAAGCTTGCCCAAGCTCGCCGCGAGCTTCGGTCCACCTACATCGATGCGGCCGTCGAGATCGTTCTTCAGCTTGCGGATCACCGCTTCGAAATCATCGCCCAACAAGGCCGCGTTCGGCCCAACTTCTTTCAGAGAGCGCGAGACCACCCATTTCGGCTGCGCCCGCCACGCTTCCGCGAACTCGGCGAGCGCCGTCCCAAACACGGGATCGTGCTGATCGAAATGGTCGCCGTCCCAATAGCGCATCACTTCGTAGAGGCCGCGCCCGTAGATGCTGCCGGTCAGAGCGCGCGTCTGGTCGATGAAATGATTGAACAACTCCGGCCCGGGGCCAAACGCATCGTGATTCACATAGCCGTCCAGCGACATGTTCATTCCGAAGATGAGTTTCGCCATCGTCATGCTCCGCTAGGCCGGCCGATAGATTTGCGCGGCGGCGCCGCCAGGAAATGCTTGCGAACTCACCAGCTTCAATTGCATGGGCGCGGCGAGGCCGCTGAAGAGCGGCTGTCCTTTGCCCAGCGCCACGGGATGAACGCCGAAGACGAAGCGATCCACCAGTCCCTGGGCGACCAGCGCACGGGCAAAACGCACGCCGCCATGGGCGAGGATCG
Source organism: Hyphomonadaceae bacterium (assembly GCA_041398345.1). Classification (GTDB taxonomy): domain Bacteria; phylum Pseudomonadota; class Alphaproteobacteria; order Caulobacterales; family Aquidulcibacteraceae; genus Vitreimonas. The sequence goes on from JAWKUY010000021.1 coordinate 18,941, forward strand.
GTTTGCCGTCCTGCGCCTTCAGCGCCGCGATCTCTTCGGCCAAATCACCGCTCGCCACGTAGGCCTCGGCCCAATTCCCCGACGGGTTCAAGCCTTTGAAGATTTCTTCGCCCTGGCTTGAAAACACGGCCTTCGGGATCTGGTTCATCGGCGATGCAAACTCCATCGTGGAGGTTGGCCAGAACGGCGCCATTGCGCGGAAGGTGTTGGCGCCCATGATATGCAGGCTGGCGTTCCACGTCTGCTCCACCGCCCAGGCCTTCGATTCCGCACAGGAGCCGTACATCCACGTGTTCGAGCCTTCGAGATCGCCCACAAAGCCGTCCACCGATATCGACATCTTCAGGATCAACTCGCGCATGGCGGCCCTCACCCAAAGTTCTGCGATACGAACACCGCCAATTCCGCGGCGCTAACGGCAACACCTGCGGCCCCCTGGCCGCGGTCGGGCGAACGCGCAAAGGCCGTAATGGTGATGGTCACGAGGAGACGTCCTGGACTAATGTCGGCTCCGACCATAGCCATCGCGCACATCGGCGCAAACGGGGGCGTACGCATGAAGATCAAATTGACCGTGGCCGCTGCGTTCCTGCTGGCCGCGTGCGCAACAGTCGAACCCTCAGCCGGTCCGGCGACGCAACCCACGCATCCGGTCACGGCGGAGCGCAATCCGGCGGTCGAAGTCGATGCGCTGGTGTTCCTGGCCCCGCCGCCAGAAGCGAACGGCGCACTGGAATTGGCCGAACGCGCGATCGTGGCAGGGCCGTGGAGCGCCGAGCGCCGCCAGCAAGCGCTGGAAGACAACGCCATCGATCCGTTCGCCGCTTTTGATTCCGTGCTCGGCCCCGGCTTCAACGCCGCCGCGCTGCCGGCGACCGCAGCGCTGCTCACCCATGCCGGGCGAGCGGCAGGCTTCGCCGGTGATCCAGCAAAATTCCGCTACGAGCGGGCGCGCCCGTTCCTGAGCGACGGCGCCATTCACACCTGCATTCCAGACGATGCGCGCCTACGCGCCAGCTTCTCCTACCCTTCCGGACACAGCGCCCTTGGGTTCGGCTGGGCGCTGGTGCTTGCCGAGCTTGTTCCCTCGCGCGCTGACGCCCTCATCGAGCGCGGGCGCGATTTCGGCTGGAGCCGCGTCGTCTGCGGCGTGCACTACCCCAGCGACGTCGATGCCGGACGCATCGTCGCCGCGGCCGCCATCGCGCGTCTGCATGCGGACGCCGATTTTCAGCAGGAGATGGCTTCCGCGCGAGCGGAGCTAGCGGGTCTTGCGCCGAACTAGAGCACGGCGCGCCGGGCGCGGATCACGGCTGGATCGCGCTCACGCGCGACCTCTGACGGCGACACGCCGTCAGCCGCACGACGCGCGGGCACAGCCGGCTTCGACTCAGGCGGCCGCTTTCTGGGAATTTTTCAGCAGCCCGAGGCGCGTCAGGCTTTCCGCGGTGGCGACGAGAGCTTCCTCATTGGATCGCGGCGCCCAACCGAGGAGACGGCGGGCCTTCTCATTGGTGCTGTTCTTGAACTTGCCGAGCTCAGGCACGATCTGGGCCACCGCCGCATCGCGCGCAGCAACCATGCGGACCAGCCAGTTCGGCAATTCGCCGGCCGGCACACGCTTTGCGGCGGCGTCAAGCCTGCGCTTCAGGATGCGCGCAACGTCCTTGATCCAGATGTGATCCTCAGCGACCGCAAGGAAACGCTGACTCTTGGCGGCGGGGTTGGTCATGGCGCGCAGATGCAGATCGGCCACATCGCGAACATCGACGATGCCGAACGAAATCTTGGGGCAACCGGGCATGGCGCCGTCCATCAGGCGCTGCACCAGCAAGATGGATGTCGAATAATCCGCGCCCAGAACGGGGCCGAAAACACCGACGGGGTTGATCACCGAGAGCTCAAGGGCGCCGCCCTCATTGGCGACAAAGTCCCAGGCCGCCTTCTCCGCCAACGTCTTGGATTTGACGTAGGCGCGCACATCGTCCCCGTCGGGATCGGTCCAATCTTCTTCGGTGAACGGCGTGTTTCGCACGCCCTGGCCGTAACCGATGGCGGCGAAAGAGGATGTGAGCACAACCCGCTTTACGCCGGCGTCGCGCGCCGCCTTCAGCACGCGCAGCGCCCCTTGCCGGGCCGGCACGATAAGCTCGTTTTCGTCCTTGGGCGCAGCCGGAGGAAATGGCGAAGCGACGTGCAGCACGTAAGCGCACCCGGCGACGGCCTCGGGCCAGCCAGCGTCACTGGTGAGATCGGCGGGCGCAAAGCTCAGCGCCTCTCCCGGATCGGCGCCGCCCGCGCGCAACATGACGCGCACGTCAGCCTCGCGCGCCAGCGAGCGCACAGTCGTACGGACCCGATAACCTTGCTCAAGCAATTGCAGGATGCAGTGGGCCCCGATGAAGCCCGAACCGCCGGTGACAAGAACAAGCTCTCCAGCCATGTGGACTCCAATCTCAGACGCGCGCGGGAACCACACGCTCTGTCATTTGATCGAATGCGGACCAGAACTGAGCCCGCAATTCGTCTGTTTCCATGAGAATTTCGTGCTTGGCGCCCTCGATGGTGATGTGGGTGGCGTCAGGCAATTGCTCGGCGACCGCGCCTTGGCTTGCGTTATCGACGAGTTGTTCGTCGCTGGCGGTGGCGACGAGCATCGGGATCTTTACGTGCTTGAACGCGCCGGGAGCCATGAAGGCCTCCATGGTATCGGCGGCGGCGGCGACCCAGCCGATAGTCGGCCCCGCAAGCGCCAGACGCGGCTCCTCCGCTATCAGCCCCTGGCAGCGATCGTGCCGGGCTTTGTCATGGGTGACAGGGTTCTTCTTAAACGGCTCCCGCTTCCACCGTGTTTCAACACTGGGCGCAAACGTGCCGCTGGCGCCGATCGAAACCATGAAGCGTGCATATTTCTTGGCGAAGTTGCTTAAGCTGGCGATGCCCCACATCGGCGCCGAAAACGCCGCGGCGTCGAACTCCAGGCGCCGCGTCTGCAGCCCGCGCAACACAATCGCCCCGCCCATGGAATGGGCGAGCGCGATATGGGGGCGCGGCAGTTTCGCCGCCAGCAGCTTGAGCGCCGTGGAGAGATCGTTCACAGGATCGTCAAAGCTGACGATATGGCCCTTCACCGAGTTTTCGACCTCGCGGCCGGAAAGCCCCTGGCCACGCCAGTCGATGCAGAAAACGGCGAAGCCGCGCTCCTGCAATTCCCGGATCACTTCGAAATACTTTTCGATGAACTCGGTGCGCCCGGGAGCGACGATCACCGAGCCGCGCGCAGGGCCGCGCGCCGGCGGTGCGGTCATCACCCGCACCTTCACGCCGCCGCGCCCCTCAAGCCAATGCTCCTCCGCTCCCTCCGGAATCTCGTTGCCGGGGACGCGGATGAAAGCCATCGCGATTGGACGTCCTAGCCGCGCAGCTTGGCCATGACGCTTTGCAGCTGCATGGCCACGCCCATATCGCCTTCAACCTTGAGCTTGCCCTGCATGAAAGCGGACGTCGGGTCGAGCTTGCCGCCGGCCATGTCCACGAAGTCTTCGAGTTTCACTTTGATCGTGGTGTCAGCGGCCGCGTCTTCCGTTGAGACCGTGTTGGCGCCGCCATCGAGAAAAATCTTGCCGGCGTCGCCGAAATCAAACTTCACCTTCTTCCCTGGAACGGTCACGCCAGCGCTGGTGAAGCGGTTCAGGATTTCGTCGTACGTCATGGTCCTTTTCCTCCGGACTTAAGCCCTGCCGCCGTTACACACCAGCACGGGCCCCGCCGCAAGGGCGGCGGGCGCGGCATCGTCTTGAATCTGGGGCTCAGGGCGCCGCTGGGGCAGCACGCGCTGGCTTGCGAAATTTCAGCGTCATGCGATCGCTTTCGCCAATCGCCTCATATGGCGCGGTGTCGAAGCTCGGATCGTCCGGCTGACCAAGCGGCGAGGTGCGCAGCGTCGGCGGCAGCGTCCAAACGCCAAAGGGATGATCTCGCGTATCGCGCGCATTGGCGTTCACGTCGCTGGCGGCGACAAACTCGAAGCCGGCTTCCTGAGCCAGCGCGCGCACATAGGCTTCCTGCACGTAGCCTGCGCCGGCCAGGGGATCCTGAAGCCCGGTAGACGCGGCGCGATGCTGCTCGACGCCGAACGCGCCGCCCGGTTTGAGCGCAGCCAGCACGCCGGCGAATACCCGCTCGGCCACGCCTTCAGCCATCAGCGTGTGAAGATTGTTGGACAGAATGGCGAGATCGACGCTGTTGGCGCCCGCCAGCGGCGCGCCCTCGATCGTGACCGCAGTGCGCGTGATTTCGCCGTAGAGCGCTGGGTCGTGCGCAAAGCGCGCTTCCCAGGCGGCGACCACCTCTCGCTGGGCGACAGAACCCGTGCGCGGGTCGAAACTCGCAGCAATGAGGTGGCCCCCGTTTGCGGCGAGATAGGGCGCCAGCACAGCAGTGTACCAGCCAATGCCGGGAAAGATTTCGAGCACCGTCATGTCGCCCTGCAGCCCCCAGAACAATAAGGTCTGGAGCGGATGGCGGGCGGCGTCGCGTTCGGGATCGATGCGCCAGGGCCCCGCCAGGGCCCAGGCCAGCGATCCTTCGGGCGGCGCGTCAGCGGCATTGGGCTCACGCCGCCCGCAGGCGGAGAGGCCTGCGGCCAGGACGGCGGCGGCGTGGCGGCGGGTCAGCAACATGGCCCAGGAGCGCTAAGCCGGAAGCGCTAACATTGTCAAAACGCCTGGGCGGTTGCGGGGCTTGAACCCGTCCGCCGCCACCCCATCTGAACTTTTGCGCGGCGCCCAGATGGGGCTGCGCCGCCGGAACGCCCGCCGCCTTCGGGGACGGAAGCCTACGGCAGCCCAGCTCCCGCAAGGGGAGCGTTCGAATGTCGCTTTGAGGAGGACAATCTGATGGCAGCGAATGAACTGAACCCCCTTTACCGCACGCTCGTCGGTTTCGACCGCATTGCGAGCCTGATGGATCAGGCTGCGCGCCTTGACGCAGCGCCTGGCTATCCGCCCTTCAACGTCGAGCAGATCGGCGAAGATGAATTCCGCATTGAATTGGCCGTCGCCGGTTTTGGCCAGGACGACCTCACCATCGAGTTCAAGCAGAACTCGCTCGTAGTGACCGGTCAGCGCAAGCCAGCCGACGCGCAGCGCAACTTTCTGCATCGCGGCATCGCCGAGCGCAGTTTTGAACGCCGCTTCGGGCTCGCCGATCACGTGCGCGTCGCCGGCGCCAAACTGGAAAACGGCCTGCTCACCGTCGATCTCGTCCGCGAGCTTCCTGAATTGCTGAAGCCGCGCAAGATCGAGATCGGAACCGCGCCCAAGACCAAGCCGAAGGTCGTGGACGCGGCCAACGATGAAACAGAAGCGGCTTAATCCCCCGCTTCCCGCTCGCCGCGCGGCCACCCCCTCCCCCCGCGCCGCGCGGCGAGCAACTTGATCCCCAAGAGAGACTCCGGCGCGCGTTCCCGCAAAACGCGCGCCGTTTTTCATGTGCGGTTGTTAGTCTGCGCCTGGGCTAGGCTTCTTCCTCGCCGCCATCCTCGTCCGCCTCGCCTTCGGCGACCGCAAGGAACGCTTCGCATCCGGTTTCGCTCAGCAGTGCGGCGAGCGCCGCATCCTGAATGGCGGCGCGTTTGGCGCGCAGCTCAGCCATGGCCTTGGCGGCGTAACGTTGCGGCTTTTGCGTAAACGTCGCGCCGGCGATTTCCACGCTCACGCCGGCCGCTTCATCGGCCACCGCGCGCGCATTGGCGTCCATCCAGACCAGGTAGGCGCCGGCGATCTCCGTGCGCAGCAGCTCGGCGAGATCCTCGCGAACCACCGCCAAGGGCACAAATTCACCTTCCGCGTCGGGATTTTCCATGCGGTCGATCCAGCGGACGACGTCCGGGGCCTGCGCCTTGATCAGGGCGCCCGGCGTGGGATCAGAGAGCAATTGGGCCAGCTGACCGGCCAAACTGAAATCGGCGAGGCTGGGGCGCCCGCCAAACAAGTAAGCGCGCGCGCCCAGCATCCGGTTCAGGACGGCGAGCAGGCGCACAAACGATCCCTCGATCAAGGGGGCTGTCTCTGGCGATGAGCCCACATGATAGAGCCGCCCCACCATGCGCGTGCGAACGGCCTCTTCGATTCTCTCCGGCTTATCGGCGCCTTCGAAGATCATGTCGGTAATGCGCCGCGCCGCGCTCTCCTGATCTTCAGGATAGCTCCAGCGATAGTGGAACATGGCCTTGTTGAGCCATTCGTCGGCATAGTCCTCGATCAGCACTGCCGCGAATGCGAGCGCCGGCTCTTGCGGGGTCACAGAAGGCTCGGGGTATTGCGCCTCAAGCATGTCGATGATCGGCGTCGAATCCTGAAAGGCGTTGTCCTCGGCATCGACCAGGACCGGAATCAACGGCAGCTTTGCGTAGCGCTGAAACTCATCTTGGCGCGCTTGGGTGCGCGGCAGCCATTCGAAGTCGAGGCCCTTGTAGCGCAGATAGGAGCGCACCTTCACCGAATATGGCGAAAGCTCCGCGCCATAGAGACGGAACGGTGCGGTCATGAAGGCGTTCTCCGAAAAACAATTCGCCGTACGGCGAAACCGCACGGCGAAGAAAGCTGCGAACTTGGCCGGCGCGTCAGAGCGGCTTGATGTTCACGGCAGCGGGTTTGTTCTTGCGCTGGTCGTTCTCGACGTCAAAGCTGACAGCTTGCCCCTCGCGGAGGCCCGTCAAGCCTGAGCGCTCCACAGCGCTTACGTGCACAAACACGTCAGCGCCGCCCTCGTCCGGCGCGATAAATCCAAAACCCTTCGTCATGTTGAACCACTTCACCACGCCCGTCGCCATGGCTTTGCTCCTCAAAACTGCCGCATACCAAGAGCGGTCCGCGGCTGGACTTGCGGGGAAAAGAAAGCCTGCGCGATACGAGCCCGCGCGGTCGTGATCGTCCCGACCGGTCGTCCGGGCCGCATAGGGCCCTTCCCTGCTGTCCAAGTCAAGACAAAGTCCGGCCCCGGCCGGTCCAATTGGCCAGTGCGCCTTACCCCCCAGGCTGAACGTTCGCTCGGTCCAGCGTGACGGCCAGCATGGCGCGCAACGCCGTCTCCATTGCAGGTTCGTAAACGAAAAAACGAGGGCTGTGATTGGGAGCGCTGTCGGCAACCGCCACGCCAGGCGGGTTCACGCCATACACGAAGAAGACGCCAGGAACTTCCTGCTGAAAGTAGGCGAAATCCTCCGCGACCATGTTGGGCTGATCGCTCAAGACGTTGCCGTCTCCGAGCGCACGGGCCAGCGCAGCGCGCGCACGCGCTACAGGTTCGTTCGGATTGACGACAGGAATTGCGTTTGGCTCGATCGAGACTTCCGCCGTAGCGCCTGCGCTTGCCGCAATCTCCGATGCGGTGCGGCGAATACGGGCGTAGAGGTCGTCTCGCGTCTCCGGGTTGAGATAGCGGATCGTGCCCTCCATCTCGACGCGGTCAGGAATGATATTGTAGCGCACGCCGCCATGGATCGCACCGATGGTGACGATGACCGGCGAGCGGATTGCATCCATCTGCCGCGATGGAATCGTCTGCAGGGCGTTGACGATCTGCGACGACACCACGATCGGATCGATGCCGCGATGCGGCTGCGCGCCGTGCGTTTGTGAGCCTATAACCGTGATGTGCATATGATCGGAGCCCGCCATCACGGGCCCCGGATCGATGGTGACCGTTCCCGCCGGTCCCGGCCACGCGTGGAGGCCGAACATTACGTCGGGGTGCAGATCGCCGAACAAATTTTCGGCGATCATGCGCCGCGCCCCGCCAAGACCGCCAGGAGGCGCGCCCTCTTCCGAGGGCTGGAACACGAAGATCACTGTGCCCGCCAGATTCGCACGCTGCGAGGCCCGCACGCTGGCCGCCGCCATCAGCACGGCGGTGTGCGTGTCGTGCCCGCAGGCGTGCATCACGCCGACAGCTTGGCCATTGTAAGTGCCGCGCGCATGAGAGGCGAACGGCAGATCGACCTCTTCCGTCACCGGCAGCGCATCCATGTCCGCCCGCAAGGCGATCACAGGGCCGGGGCGGCCGCCGCGGAGCACGCCGACGACGCCGGTTTGGGCGACGCCGGTGCGCACCTCCAAGCGCAGCGCGCGCAAGTGCTGGGCCACGATGCGGGCGGTGCGCACCTCTTCATAGGAGAGCTCCGGGTGCTCGTGGAAGTCGCGCCGCCAGGCGAGCATGCGCGGCAGCACTGACTGAATCTGCGCTTCGACGGCGGAGGGAAAGGCCGCAGCCGTCTGCGCATGTGCTGGCGTTGTTGCGGCGACCGCCAGTGCGGCCATGGCCTTGAGTGCGTTCTTCACGTCGTCCCCCCCCTCGTTGGTTCTTACCGCACGCCCGCCGCCAGCAGATCGTGCATATGCACGACGCCGACCGGCTTACCTTCGTCTACAGCGAACAAAATCGTGATGCGCTTGGCGTTCATGATGGCTATGGCGTCGGCGATGGGAGCGTCCGACGCAATGGTGACCGGATTTGGCGTCATTAGCGCGCGCGCGTCCTGAGAAAACATCTCCGGCGTAAGCCGGCGGCGCAAATCGCCATCGGTGATGATGCCGATCAGCTTGCCGTTCTCGACGACGCCGGCGGCGCCGATGCTGTCACGGCTCATCGCCTTCAGAGTGTCCCGCACGGAAAGGTCAGGCGCGATCAGCGGATCGTGTTCACCTACCCGCATCAGGTCGCGCACGCGCTTCAGGGCCGCGCCCAGCTTGCCGCCTGGATGGATGGCGCCGAAATCGTCCTTGTTGAACCCTCGCGCCTTCAGCAATGCAACGGCAAGCGCATCGCCCAGGGCCAGACACATGGTGGTGGACGTTGTCGGCGCGGGCGCGTCCTCGCTCGCCTCGCCGCAATCGGGCATCACCAGCGCCGCAGTCGATGCGCGCGCCAGGGTCGATTCAGGCTTGAACGTCATGCCAATGACGGGAACGCCCAGGCGATGACAATGATAAAGCAGATCGGCAAGTTCGGCTGTCTCGCCCGAACGCGAGATCGCCAGAACGCAATCTTTCTCGACAATCATGCCGAGGTCGCCGTGACTGGCCTCGGCGGGGTGCACAAACTGCGCGGGCGTGCCCGTCGAGGCGAGCGTGGCGGCTATCTTGCGCGCGATGTGCCCGGATTTGCCCATGCCCGACACGATCACGCGGCCGCGAGCCTCCCCGAGCAGGCGGGCCGCTTCGACAAACGGCGCGTTGAGGGCGCCGCCGAGCGCCTCAGCCAGTTGGTCAAGCGCGCGCGCCTCCGCACGGATGGTGTCCTGACCAGCGGCGACAGCCGCAGCTGGGGTGATGATCGACATGGCCGTCCTGTTGGCATGGCGGAGATGAAAAGTCATCCGCGAGCAAACGGTTGAGGCGCGGGGCGGCGCCCTCTATGTGTCGAGCCAGTCCATGAACCGACCTGGCCGCCCGCATCCATGAGCCTTGCGCACACGCTGGGCGCCCCCGGCAATGGCGGGGCCGAGACCTACTTTGTCGACCTGGTGAGCGCGTTCGCGCGAGCGGGCATCGCCCAGAGCGCGGCCATCCGCGCGCACGCTGGCCGCGAAGCGGCGCTGGCGGCGCTTGGTGTGCCCACGCGGGTTCTGCCGTTTGCCAGACCCTTCGATATCGCGACGCGCCCTGGCATCGCAGCGATGGCGAACCAGACAGGTGCGCGCATCGTACTCGCGTGGATGAACCGGGCCGCGAGCCTGACCCCCCGCGGCCCTTGGAAGCGCATCGGCAGATTGGGCGGGTACTACAAGCTCAAGAACTACCGCGATTTCGACGCACTGATCGCCAACACGCAAGACATCGCCGACTGGATGGTGCGCGAAGGCTGGCCCAGGGAGCGAGCCCACTACATTCCCAATTTCGCCGCCGCCAGGGAGAGCGAACCGATTGCGCGCGCCGCGCTGGATACGCCCGAGGGCGCGCCGCTGCTCCTCGGCATGGGCCGCCTGCATGCGGTGAAGGCGCACGATGTCTCGTTGCGCGCGCTGAAGCTCATGCCGGAAGCCTATCTCTGGATCGCCGGCGAGGGGCCCGAGGAAGCCAGCTTGAAGCAGCTGGCGCGCGAACTCGGCGTCGCAGATCGCGTGCGCTTCCTGGGCTGGCGCGACGATGCGTCCGCGCTTTATCGCAGCGTTGATCTGTGCATCTTTCCTTCGCGCTTCGAGCCGCTGGGCAATGTCGTGATCCAGGCCTGGGCGCACGGCGTTCCCATTATCGCCGCAAAGGCGGCAGGCCCTGCCTCGCTGATCACCGAGGGCCATGACGGTTTCCTCATCGCCCTGGACGACGCGCCGGCCCTGGCGGCGCGCGCGCAGGAAATTCTGGCTGACCCGCTGCGCCGGACCGCGTTCATCGCCGCCGGGCTGCGGCGCGTCGAGACACATTTTTCCGAAACGGCTGTCGTCGCCCAATGGCGCGAGCTGTTCGACGCTTTGGGGGGCGTCTGATGTGTGGCATCGCTGGAATCGTCGGGGCCCCCAGCGGCGCGCGCGCGCTGATCGACGCCATCGCGCATCGCGGCCCCAACGGCATCCGCGTGGAGGAAACGCCGGCCTTCTCGATGGCGCATGCACGGCTCTCGATCATTGACCTTGAAGGAGGCTGGCAGCCCCTGCACGCGGCGGGTTCGACCGTCATCGGCAATGGCGAGATCTACAACTATCTTGAACTCACAGACGAGTTCGGACTCAAGGACGCGCTCACCACAGCGTCGGACTTCGAGCCGCTGCTGCATTTGTATGCGCGAGAAGGCGAACGCGCCTTCGACCGCCTTCGCGGCATGTATGCGTTTTGCCTGATCGGCGCCGATGGCCGCACCTGGCTGGTCCGCGATCCGTTCGGGATAAAGCCGCTCTACGTGCGCGCCGAAGGCAGCGCCGTTGCGTTCGCCTCTGAGCCGCGCGCTTTCGGTTCGGCGCATGTTGATCCGCGGATTTCGAAACAGGTCGCGGCGCTGCACTACAGCCTGGCGCCTGAGACCGCGTGGCCGGGTGTCTGGCGGCTTGCGCCCGGCGAAATCGTCGAGATCGTTGGTGGAAAGCCAAAGCCCATGCGCAAGCGCGCCCTGCTCACGCCCCGTTCCGCCACAGTCAGCGATGAAGAGGAGGCTCTCGCGACGCTTGATCGCGTGCTCGAAGACAGCGTGCGCGTGCACCAGCGCTCGGACGTGCCTTACGGCCTGTTCTTGTCGGGCGGCGTCGATTCCGCCGCGATCGCGACGATGATGGCGCGCCTGAACGAACGGCCGGTCGTGGCCTATACGTGCGGATTCGAGGATGCGAACGCCCGCGACGAACGCGGCCAAGCCGAACGGGTTGCGCGCGCGCTCAATCTCGACTGGAACAACGTCTCGTTTGGTGAGGAAGATTTCTGGCGGATTGCGCCGCAGGTCGCGTGGGCGATGGACGATCCGGTGGCCGACTATGCCTGTCTGCCGACATACAAATTGGCGGAGGCGGCGAAAGCACGCCTGACGGTCGTGCTCACCGGCGAAGGCGGCGACGAATTGTTCGCCGGTTATGGACGCTATCGCCGCGCGCTCCGCCCAGCCTGGCTGGGCGGACGGGTCGCGGAACCCCAATGCGATGCGGCCCTGGGAGAAACCGCGACAGGCAGTTTGCGGGACTGGCGCGCAGCCGCGACCGCGCCAGCGGGGCTGACCACCCTGCAACAGGCGCAGTTCGCCGACATTGCGACGTGGCTGCCCAACGATCTCCTGCTCAAGCTTGACCGCTGTCTCATGGCGCACGGCCTTGAAGGACGCACCCCGTTCCTTGATCCCGAGGTCGCAGCGTTTGCGTTTCACTTGCCCGACGGGCTCAAGACCCGTGGCCGCTTTGGCAAATACCTGTTGCGCGCCTGGCTGGCGCGCCACTGCCCTGCGGCCGAGCCATGGGCCAGGAAGCGTGGCTTTACCGTGCCTGTCGCGGAGTGGATTGCGCCGCGCGCCGGTGACCTGAGCGAGAGCCTTGCGGATGTGGCCGCGGTGAGAGCAGCGGTGAGCGCCGAAACGGTGCGCGCCATTTTTGCAGACGAGAAGCACGCGGGCTTGCGTTGGCCGCTGCTGTTTCTGGGGCTGTGGGGGCGTATCCATACTGAAGGCGCCGCCCCAGAGGCCGCGCTCGACAGCGTGCTCGGCAGGCGTTGAAGCGCGGGGACCGCTCAGGGAGGAGCTGGGCTGGCTTGAAGCGGCCCCCGCGAGGGCCCGTCAGGTTGCGACGATGCCCGAACCAAGCGCCAGAACCGGCAAGGCAGCGAAAAGGATGATGACGGCGGCCAGCCCAAACGCCGCCGCTTTGGCCGCAACTGGGAAGAGATGAGGATATGGCATTTGTTTTCTCCGGTTTTCCTGAGTTCCTGACCCCGAGGGCGGGCGTCCGATGGAAAGAAAATGCGCGTCCGCGGCCTTGATTGCGAACGAGCAGTTCACGACTTGGATGTGAGCGGAATTCACAACCGCGAGGGGTGAGCGCCATGGCCCACTTGCCGTCATTGCAGACGCTGCGCGCATTCGAAGCGGCCGGCCGGCTTCAATCCTATTCGAAAGCGGCCGCCGAGCTGGGCCTGACTCATGGCGCCGTAAGCCATCGCATTCGCGAGCTGGAAGAGCAGCTCGGGGTGACGCTCTTCAAGCGCGCGGGGAACGCGATGGTTCCCACCTCGGAAGGGCAGCAATTGCTTGGGAAAGTCCGGCAAGGCTTGAGTCTGCTTGAGCAGGCCTTCGCAGCGCCGCGCGCGCCTTCGCCCGCGAGGCAGCGCCGCATCGTCGTGACCTCGGTGCCCAGCATGGCCGCCACCTGGCTCTACAAGCGGCTTGCTGAATTTCGAGGAGAGCATCCGGACATCGACATCGATCTGCGCGTCTCGGAACGCCTCTCCGATTACAAAAAAGAGGGCATCGACATCGGCGTGCGCCTTGGCCTTGGAGGCTGGACCGGGCTCAATGGCGCCAAGCTATTCGACGAAGCGCTCACTCCCGTCTGCACGCCCGAATATCGGGACCGGCTCAACCTTCACGCCCCCGCCGACCTCGCGCGCGCGACGCTCTTGCGCAATGTCTGGACGCCCTGGGTCAGCTGGTTTCGCGCGGCCGGCCTGGATTGGACTGAGCCAAGCTCGGGCCCGATTTTCGACGACGCGCCACTGCTTCTCCGCGCCGCGCTCGACAGTCAGGGCGTCGCCTTGGGCCGCCACTGGCTTGCCGTAGACGAGCTGCGCGCAGGGCGGCTTGTCGCGCCATTCGACATCACGCTGCGCGACGACTTTTCCTACTGGCTGACCTGGCCCGCGGGGCGCGAGGGCAACGCCGACGCCGTGCTGCTCAGAGAATGGCTGCAGGCGCGGGCCGCTGCGGAGGAGCATCCCTGCCCGCCGGGACACATCTGCTCAACAGACCCCGGCTTGGGTTGAGAGCAGCACCCAGGGAGCCTATGTGGTAAGCTTCACAAGGACGCCCATGACCCCCGCCCATGTCATCCGGATTCCCCGCGTTGAATCCACACCGCTCGAAATCGGCAACAACCTGCCGCTGACCTTCATCTGCGGGCCATGCCAGCTGGAGAGCAGAGAGCACGCACTGGAGACGGCGGAGTTTCTGCGCGACGTGTTCAAGCGCGTTGGCGCGGGCTTCATTTATAAGACCAGCTTCGACAAGGCGAACCGATCGAGCCTTTCGACCCAACGCGGCGCGGGCTTTGAAGCATCGGCGCCGATCTTCGAAGAAATCCGCACCAAGCTCGGCGTGCCGGTGCTAACGGACGTGCACTTGCCCGACCAGTGCGACGAGGTCGCAGAAGTCGTGGACGTCCTGCAGATTCCCGCCTTTCTCTGCCGCCAAACCGACCTTCTCGTCGCCGCCGCAGAAACCGGCAAACCAATCAATGTGAAGAAGGGCCAGTTCCTGGCGCCATGGGACATGAAGAACGTGATCGCCAAGATCACCGGCTCCGGCAATCCCAACGTGATGGCGTGCGAGCGCGGCGCAAGCTTTGGCTACAACACGCTGGTGTCGGACATGCGCGCCCTGCCTATCCTGAAAGGGCTTGGGGCGCCGGTCGTGTTTGACGCCACGCACTCGGTTCAGCAGCCGGGCGGGCGCGGCGACACCAGCGGCGGCGAGCGCCAGTTCGTGCCAGTGTTGGCGCGCGCGGCGGTGGCGGTCGGCGTGGCGGCGGTGTTCATCGAATCCCACCCCGATCCCGACAACGCGCCGAGCGACGGCCCCAACATGGTGCCGTTTGATGAGCTGGAGGACCTCGTCCGCGACCTGGTGGCGTTCGACAAGCTGGCCAAGCAGACCGCCATCGCCGCCGAATAGCCGGCCGCGCCCGATGGTAAGTGGATAATTAACCGGCGCAGCGTCGAGTGCGGGGGTCCTTTTGCGCGCAAGGCCTCCATGTTCGAACGACGCATTCTCGTAACCGGCGGATCCGGATTTCTGGGCTCGCACCTGTGCGACCGCCTGGTGGCGCGCGGCGATGACGTAATCTGTGCTGACAATCTCTTCACCGGCCGCAAACGCAACATCGCGCATCTGCTCGACGCGCCGAATTTCGAATTCCAGCGCCACGACGTGACGTTCCCGCTCTACGTGGAAGTCGATCAGATTTACAATCTCGCCTGCCCGGCATCGCCAATCCATTACCAGCACGATCCGGTGCAAACGACGAAGACGAGCGTGCATGGCGCCATCAACATGCTTGGGCTCGCCAAGCGCTTGAAGGCGCGCATTTTCCAAGCCTCGACATCAGAGGTCTATGGCGATCCCGACATTCACCCGCAGCCGGAAGAATATTGGGGGCGCGTCAATCCGATTGGCGTGCGCTCCTGCTATGATGAAGGCAAACGCTGCGCCGAGACCCTGTTCTTCGACTATCATCGCCAGCATGGCCTGGACATCAAAGTCGCGCGCATCTTCAATACGTACGGTCCGCGGATGCACCCCAATGATGGGCGCGTCGTCTCGAACTTCATCGTGCAGGCGCTGAAGGGCGAAGACATCACACTCTATGGCGACGGGCAGCAGACCCGCTCCTTCTGCTATGTCGATGACCTCATCGACGCCTTCCTCGCCTTCATGGAAGCGCCGGCGGCGCTGACCGGTCCCATCAATATCGGCAATCCAAACGAGTTCACCATCAAGCAACTGGCCGAGACCGTGATCGACCTCATCGGCTCAAAGTCGAGGCTGGTGTACCGGCCACTGCCGAGCGACGACCCCAAGCAGCGCCAGCCCAACATCGACAAGGCGCGTGAGCATCTGGGCTGGGAACCGCGCGTGCAATTGCGCGAAGGCCTGAGCAAGACAATCGCCTATTTCGAGGGCCTCGTGCGCGAGCGCGACCCGCTGATTTTTGGGCGCGATGCGGCTAAAGCGGCGTCCAGCGTGCAAGAAATTCCGCGTTCAGTTGCCGCGCTTCAGGCTCGAGCAGCCCAATTTCGACGCTGACGCCAGCGGCGCGCAGCCGCGCGACGCCGGCGCCGGCTGCATTGGGGTGGGGATCGCGCGTTGCGATCACCACGCGCGCAATGCCCGCTCCAATAAGCAGATCGGCGCATGAGGCCGATCCCGACGAGCGCTTGGCGCAAGGCTCCAGCGTGACATAGGCCGTCGCACCGCGCGCCTCATCGCCAGCCTGCGCCAATGCTTGCTCTTCGGCGTGGGGGCGCCCGCCATCGGCTGTCACGGCGCCGCCCAGCACAGAGCCATTCTTCTCGATGACGCAGCCGACGGCGGGATTATCGCCTGTGCGCCCCAATTGCGTTGCGGCGAGCGCCAAGGCGCTGCGCATGTGCGCCTCATCGCTCACGCCGGCATCGGCGGCAGCTTCTCCGCGCGTTTCTCGTCAAGGTACCGGGCCGAAACGGGCTTCAGGCCGGCATCCAGCTCGATCAGCAGCGGATTACCCGTCGGCATCTCAACACCGACGATCTGCTCGTCGGGAACGGCGAACAAGTGCTTCACAATGGCGCGCAGCGAATTGCCGTGCGCGGCGATGATGAGATTTTTTCCGGCCTGCAATTCGGGCGCGATGGCCCCATTCCAATAAGGCAGCACGCGTTCGAGGGTGAGCTTCAACGATTCCGTGCGCGGCAGGTCAGCCACCCCGGCATAGCGGCGATCTCTGGAAAAATCGTGTTCGCTTTGCGCATCGAGCGGCGGCGGCGGCGTGTCGTATGAGCGCCGCCATATCTTCACCTGTTCTTCGCCGTGCTTCTTAGCGGTTTCGGCCTTATCGAGCCCCGTCAGCGCGCCGTAATGACGCTCGTTCAGCCGCCAGCTGCGCTCGACCGGCAGCCAGGCAAGGCCAGCGTTTTCCAGGGCAAGATTGCCAGTGCGGATGGCGCGCGTCTGAACCGACGTGAAGAGCTTGTCGAACGGGATGCCGGAAGCGGCGATCAATTGACCGGCCTGGCGGGCCTGGCGCTCGCCCTCCGCGGTCAGATCGACATCAACCCAGCCGGTAAAACGGTTCTCAAGGTTCCACTGGCTTTGGCCGTGGCGGAGCAGAGCAAGGAAAGGCATGAGCGCTTGATTTTCAGGCCCCTAGGCGCACGTCAAGAGCCCAATCCGCTTGGACGCGCGCCTGCCAGCGGCTAGACCAAGCCCCCATGCGGCACTGGCTGTTTCACCCGATCGCTTTCTACCCACTAGCGGCGTTGTTGGCGGCTCTCGTCATCGGCCTGAGCCTCAAGCCGCAAGCATGGCCGCGCCCGCCCGCCCCTGTCGCCGCCCTCCACGAGGGGGGCTGGCTCGTGTTTGAGGGGGCGCGCTTCAATTCTCCGGCGCCAGGGCCAGACCAGCGCATGACGGTGCCGCGCGACTTCTGGGGACGCGCGCTGGCGTTGCGCATAGCGGAAAATCCCAACCAGGCGCCGCCAACGCCGGGCGAAGATGGCGTGCGCCTGCTGCTTACGCCGGAGGACGGGGCCGCCCTCTCCGGACGCAGGCTAACCATCGAGGTCAGCTACAATCCATCGCCGGTGAACGCCGCCAGCGGACTGGCCCTGAGCGCGAGGGGCGCCGGGCCGAGCCCGTGGGTCGGGCAGCCGGCGCCGCCGCAACCGGCGACGCTCCGGTTTGACCTTCCGGCCCAGAGTTCGGTTAACGCCATAGGCCTGCGCGCGCTGAGCGACAACGACGACCAGGCCTATGGCCTGGAAATCACACGCGTTCGCATCGCCCCACGCGCCTGACACAGACCTGCACATTGAACTTTCACGGCAATTGCATCACACCCCAGCCTTCTTTCCCCGGACCATGGACAAAGCCTCATGCTGCCTGCGCCGCGCGCAAGCCTAGGCGCCAATAGCGCCGAATTCGAAACGCTTCCGCTCGTGAAGCCCACGGGCTTTCGCGAATACGATGCGCGTTGGTGGTTCGGCATACCTGGCGCGGAAAAGCCGCCGGAGCTCAATCTGCTTGGCGTACAAGCACTTGGCCTCGGTCTGGGCACGCTTATCCACGAATTCGGCGCCGCGCCCCGCATCGTTGTGGGCCATGATTTCCGCTTCTACTCGCAATCCATCAAACAGGCGCTGACCATTGGTCTGATGCAGGCTGGGCTTGAAGTTAACGACATTGGCTTGGCGCTTTCGCCGACCGCCTATTTCGCGCAGTTCGCGCTCGATATTCCGTGCGTCGCAATGGTGACGGCGTCCCATAATGAGAATGGCTGGACCGGGGTCAAAATGGGAGCGGACCGCCCGCTGACGTTCGGACCTGACGAGATGGGGCGGTTGCGCGACATCGTGCTGGCGGGAGCTTTCAAGGAACGCCCCGGGGGCGCCTACAAGCGCATTGAAGACATGGCCGAGCGCTACATCGCCGATGTGGCGGGGCGCGTGAGGCTCTCGCGCCCCCTTCGGATCGTCGCGGCCTGCGGCAACGGCACTGCCGGCGCCTTCGCACCCGAGGCGCTGCGGCGTATGGGCGCCGAGGTGATCGATCTGCATACGCGTCTCGACTGGAGCTTCCCCCACTACAACGCCAACCCCGAAGACAGCGAAATGCTGCACGACATGGCCGCGGCGGTTAAGCAACACGGCGCTGACGCCGCGCTCGGTTTCGACGGCGACGGCGATCGTTGCGGCGTGGTCGATGACGAAGGCGAGGAAATTTTCGCCGACAAGGTCGGTCTGATGCTGGCGCGGGATCTTTCCGCCGCGCACAAGAATGCAACGTTCGTGGCGGACGTAAAATCCACGGGCCTTTACGCCATCGATCCCGTGCTCAAGGCCAACGGCGCTACGGTCGATTACTGGAAAACCGGCCATTCCTACATCAAGCGCCGGACCACCGAACTTGGCGCCCTGGCGGGCTTCGAAAAGAGCGGGCACTTCTTTTTCCGCCCGCCGCTCGGCCTTGGCTATGACGACGGCATCGTCGCAGCGTCCGCGGTGCTGGCGATGCTCGACCGCAACCCGGGCAAGAAATTGTCGGACTTGCGCAAGGCGCTCCCAAAGTCCTTCACCTCGCTGACCATGAGCCCGCACTGCGATGACGAAAAGAAATACGCCATCGTCGATCGCGTGGTCGCCGACTATCAAAAATTTGCTTCCGAAGGCGGCAAAATCCTTGGCCGCGCCATCCGCGATGTGAACACCGTCAATGGCGCGCGCGTGACTTTGGAGGATGGCGCCTGGGTGCTGGTGCGCGCCTCTTCGAATAAGCCCGAACTCGTCGTTGTGGTGGAAAGCATGACCAGCGAAGCTGACATGCGCTCGCTCTTCCGCGACGAAGTGAAACCCCGCCTTGCCCGCTTCCCGGAAGTCGGCGCCTACAACCAGGAGATCTAACCCATGCGCGTCACCATGATCGGAACCGGCTATGTCGGCCTTGTTTCCGGCGCATGCTTCGCCGATTTCGGCCACATCGTGACTTGCGTCGATAAGGACGAAAGCAAGATCGCACGGTTGCAGAAGGGCGAAATCCCGATTTTCGAGCCGGGCCTCGATGAACTTGTGAAGGACAATGTTGAACAGGGCCGCCTGTTCTTCACAACCGATTCCAGCCAGGCCATTCGCGACGCCGATGCGGTTTTCATTGCGGTGGGCACGCCCTCGCGCCGCGGCGACGGCTACGCCGACCTCTCCTACGTTTACGCGGCGGCGGAAGAAATCGCCTCACTGATGAACGGCTACACCGTCGTCGTCACCAAGTCGACGGTGCCTGTCGGCACCGGCGATGAAGTTGAAGCGATCATCAAGAAGACGCGGCCCGACGCGGATTTCACCGTTGTTTCGAATCCCGAGTTCCTACGCGAAGGCGCGGCGATCAACGATTTCAAACGGCCGGACCGCGTTGTAGTCGGCACAGATGACGAGCGCGCGAGGGAGCGCATGCGCGAACTCTATCGTCCACTTTTTCTCAACGAAACGCCGATATTGTTTACCGCCCGCCGCACATCAGAATTGATCAAGTACGCCGCCAACGGCTTCCTGGCGATGAAGATCACGTTCATCAACGAAATTGCGGATTTGTGTGAGGAAGTCGGCGCCAACGTACAGGAAGTCGCGCGCGGCATCGGCCTCGACAACCGCATTGGGCGAAAATTCCTGAACGCCGGGCCCGGATACGGCGGCTCGTGCTTTCCCAAGGACACGCTCGCTCTGATGAAGACGGCGCGCGATGCGAAAGCGCCGATCGAGCTGATCGAGACGACCGTTCGCGTGAACACCGCACGCAAGCAGAAGATGGCGCAGAAGATCGTCGAAGCGCTCGACGGCAATGTAAACGGCAAGACCATCGCGATCCTCGGCCTGACGTTCAAGCCGAACACCGACGACATGCGCGACGCGCCGGCCCTCGACATCGTGCCGACATTGCAGGCCGAAGGCGCAAAGGTGCGCGCATTCGATCCCGAAGGCATGCACGAAGCCAAAGCGATGCTGAAGGATGTGAGCTTTGCGACCGGCCCTTACGATTGCGTGCAGAATGCCGATGGCGTTGTCATCATCACGGAATGGGATCAGTTCCGCGCGCTCGACTTCGACCGCTTGAAGGATGCGCTCAAGACGCCCACGATCGTGGACCTTCGCAACATCTACAGCCCCGCTGAGATGCGCGCGAAGGGATTCAAGTACGTGAGCGTTGGCCGCGTCTAGAGGAGCGGCCATGGTCAGCGGCGCCGGCACCGATCGAGAGGCAGCGTGGGCGAAAGTCGCCGGCGCTGCCGCGCGTCTCCGCAGCGCAACGTTGAACGAACTCTTCGGCGACGACGCCGGGCGCGTGCCGGCGCTGACGCTGCGCGCGCCGCACATGCTGGCGGATTTCTCGAAACAGCGGATCGATTCGGACGCCCTCACGGCGCTTGGTGCATTGGCAGAAGCAGCAGAGTTCGACAGCTGGCGCGCCAAGATGTTTGCAGGCGCGGAGGTCAACCCGACTGAGCATCGCTCTGCCAAGCACTGGGCGCTGCGCGCAGCGGATGCACCGGCGGAAGTCAAAAAAACGCGCGCGGACATGGGCGCATTCGCCGAGCGGATCCGCCCCGAGATCGACGCCATCATTCATCTCGGGATCGGCGGTTCCGACCTTGGCCCGCGCCTGGTTATGGACGCGCTGAAACCGCTGCGCGCGCCCGCAATTGATGTGCGTTTCGCGGCCAATGTCGATGGCGCTGATGTCGCGGACGCCATCGAGGGCCTCGATCCCAACCGCACGCTGCTGATCGTCGTTTCTAAGACATTCACGACCCAGGAAACGCTCGCCAACGCCGCCTTCGTGCGCGCATGGGGACCGGCCCATCTGGCGGCCGCGACAGCAGCGCCAGAGAAGGCCGCAGCCTGGGGCGTCCCGGCTGAAAATGTAATGCCGTTTTGGGATTGGGTGGGGGGCCGTTACTCCCTTTGGTCAAGCGTTAGCTTGGCGTGCGCGATTGCGCTCAACGATAATGCGTTCGAGCGCCTGCTCACAGGCGCAGCACAGATGGATGCGCACTTTCGTGATGAGCCGTTTGCTCAGAACCTGCCGGCGCTTTCGGCCGCCGTTCAGATGTGGAACCGGGAGGCACTCGGCCATGGTTCCTACGCTCTGATCCCATATGCTGAACGGTTGCGCCTGCTTCCGGCATGGCTGCAGCAGCTTGAAATGGAATCGAACGGCAAGCGGGTGAGCCGTGACGGCGCGCCGCTGCAGCGTTCGGCGTGCGCAGTGACCTGGGGCGCGGCCGGAACCAACGCGCAGCACTCGTTCTTCCAGCTGCTCCATCAGGGCGTTCAGGAAATTCCGGTCGAGTTCATCGTCAATGCGGGAACGCATGAGGGCCCTTCGGAGCATCGGCCCATGGTGTTCGCCAACGCTTTGGCGCAGGCGCAGGCGCTCATGGCCGGCAAGAACACGGCGCAGGCGCGCGCGGAGATGCTGGCCAAGGGCATGAGCGAAGCGGAGGCGGACCGCCTCGCCCCGCACCGGACCTTCCCGGGCGACCGCGCTTCCACCCTGATGGCGATTGATGCTCTGACGCCCGAGGCGCTTGGCGCTCTGCTGGCGTTCTACGAGCACCGCACGTTCGCTCAGGCTGTGCTGGCGGGCGTCAATCCTTTTGACCAGTGGGGCGTGGAGCTGGGCAAGGAGATGGCCGGCGCTCTGCTCGGCCCGCTGCAAGGTGGTCCTGCCCCGTCCGGGCTCGACGCCAGCACGGCGTATTGGCTCGAACAGCTGCGCTGAGACGCCCAAATCGTTAACTATTGAGTTGCCGGGCCGGAGTAAGAATTGGGCGTGGCAAAGCCCCCCAGCTCGGACGGTCTGCGCGACCTTTCGCTAATCCGCGCGAGCGGATCGACTGCTCGCGTGCTCAATCTGGCCCTGGCGTTTGAACGCTTTGGCGACACCGAAGAGTTCAAGGCCAAGCCGCTGTTCCGCTGCGCCAAACTCAACCGC
>JAWKUY010000022.1:0-38651 GCA_041398345.1 Hyphomonadaceae bacterium
AGGCGCGGCGGGGTTTTTCTTTTGGAGACTCCGTCGCGCATCGGAGGCATGGCGTCTCTGGGCGGTCAAGAAACCTGCAGGGCGCGCGGCGCTCCGCCGGGAGGCGCGCAGGGAACATCAGCTGCTTCGCCGTCCAGCATGTCCGCCATCGCGGACGCTTGCACGGGATGGCTTGCGACAAAGCCCTGGATTTCCATGCAACCTGCCGCCATCAGGCGCAGCCATTGCTCGTTGGTTTCGACGCCCTCGGCAATCACCGCCAGGTCGAGCGCCTGCGCAAGCTTGATAATGGCGCCCACCACGGCATCCGCTTCCTGATCGACGCCCAGATTGGCGACAAAGGAGCGATCGATTTTGATCTTGGTGATGGGGAAACTGCGCAGATAGCTCAGGCTGGAATAACCCGTGCCAAAGTCGTCGAGTGCGAGCGAGAAGCCGGCGTTGCGCAGATCGGCGAGCGTTGCGCGGGTGAGATCATCGTCGGCCAAGAGGACGCCCTCGGTGAGCTCGATTTCGATGTCGGCGGGATCGACGTTCAACTCGTCCGCCATTCGGATGACGTGCGCGCCGAAGCCCGGCGTTTGAATCTGCGTTGCGGACACATTGATGGCGACCCGCAGGCCGGGCCATCGTGCGCTGTCGCTAAAGGCTTGGCGGATCGTGAATTCGCCGAGCTCGGCGATGAGGCCGGCTTCTTCGGCCAATGGAACGAAGACCGCTGGGGACACCGCGCCCAACACTGGGTGATTCCAGCGAACGAGGGATTCAACGCCGACAATTCTGCCCGAGCGATCGACCTGAGGCTGATACACCATCGAGAGGTCGTGGTTGGCGATGGCGGCGCGCAGATCGTCTTGAAGAAAGCGCCGCGCACGCAGCTCAGCATCCATGCCGTGCTCGAATAAGCACGCGCGGCCGCGTCCGGCGCCCTTGGCGCGATAGAGCGCCAGATCAGCTTGGCGCAGCAGTTCCAACGGCTCAAGCGCGGCCTCGCTGGCCACAGCGACGCCGATGCTGCAGCTTAATTGCTTGACGCCGACGCTCAGCTGGAACGGTGCGCCGAGCGCATCAACGATGCGCTGTGCGAGCGCTTCGGCATCGCCGGCCGAGGCGCCGGGCTGGATGACCGCGAATTCGTCGCCGCCGAGCCGGGCGCATTCACCGTCGCCGCCGCAGACCTCGCTCAAGCGCCGGGCGACGTGTTTGAGCAACTCGTCGCCAACCTGGTGGCCATAGACGTCGTTGAGTTCCTTGAACCGGTCAAGGTCGATGCAATGCACTGCGAACGTCGATCTGGATCTCTGCACGCCGGTGAGAGAGGCGAGCAAGCGGCGTTCGAGATGGGCGCGGTTGTGAATGCCGGTCATCGCGTCGTGATAGGCCATGTGCAACGCGCGCTCTTCGCTCTCGACGAGGTTCATGGCCGCGTCCTGGGCGCGCCGGTACAGCAAGAGCGCGGCCGTCAACATCAGAAGCATCAAGCCAATGATCCAAGGCAGGGCGCGCGCGAGCAGCGCCGCTCCAGGGCCTTGGGGCGTCCAATCGACTGTCGCCACCACAGCGCCAGTCTCGTCGCGCACGGCGGCGTGCGCGTCGCCGGTCAGTTCGCCGCGCGCGTCACCCTCATGGATGTGCGCGTCATCGAGCATGTAACGCTCGCCGAACTCGGCCATGAAGGCGTCATCGATTTCCCGGCCGGTGATCACGATTGGGCCGCGCGGGCCGAGAATGCGGGCGGCGCCGAAGTCGGACTGCACCAAAGTTGCGGTGACAATGTAGAAGCGCGAACCGATCAGTTTGACCGCCGTGGCCTGGATGGGATCGCCGAGGTTGCTGGTCACAGGGGCCGATCGCCTCCGCGCTTCAGCCTCGCGCACTTCGGCGACCAGGTTGCGCGCGGCAGGGTCGATTGCGCTGTAGCGGGATGGTTCGCGGTCTTCGCCTTGCTCCATCGCGTAGCGGGGCGTTCCGTCTCCAGCGAGCACGAATGCGAAGTCATAACCGGCGGTCAGTGTCGAGAATTGGCCGATATTGTCATGCGCCCAGGCGCTGGAGAAATTGTTGTCGAGGTTGCGTACCGCGTCGTCCCAGATTGCGTTCGGGATGATCTGACGCCCGACCTCGTGTGCGCGCGAGACGAGGCCGGCGGTGACGACGGCTTCTTCACGTTCTTTGGCCGCGATGTCGGCCTGATGGGCGAATTCGAACAGGCTGAAGATGAGCAGGGCGATGGCGCCCAGGCCCAATCCGGCGATCAGCCAGAAGTAATCTCGCAATTGAAAACGCGAGAACATCACACCAAGGCCCTTGCCAACGCAAAGGGGGAGAGTAGCGCCTGGCGCCTAATTCACAGTTTAAGAACGTCCTAACGAAGCTCCTAAGAAGCTTGCTGAACGCCGGTCAATCATAAGCAATCTTCCGGCCTAGAGGACGCCTTCGGCCTTCATTGCTTGCTGTACGCTAGGCCGCGCAGCGACGCGCGCAGCAAATCCGCTGACGAGCGGCCAGCGCGCAAGGTCGACCCCGGTGGTCTTGGCCCAGGTGGTGTGGGTGAAGAAGTAGGCGTCGGCGATGGTGAATTGGCCGCCGGTCAGGAAAGCGCGGCCATCGGCGAATTGCTGCTCCAGATAATCGAGGCGCTGGGCGATGCGTTCTCGCAACTGCATCTTGTAGGCGTCCGGCGTGGCCGCTGCGAACAGGGGAGAAAACGACTTGTGAATCTCGGAGGAAAGGAAGGCGAGCAATTCTTCAAGCCGCCGCCGCTCTTTGGTTCCGCGCGCGGGCGCCAGCTTCGCCTCCGGCCTCAGGTCGGCGATGTATTGCTGCATCACCACGCCTTCGGTGAGGATTTCGCCATCATCCAGTTCGAGCGCCGGCACGTAGCCCTTAGGGTTGATGCGCAGAAAATCGGCGCCGCGTTCGGTTTTCTTTGCGCGCGTGTCGACGCGCTCAAGATCGAACGATGCGCCGATCTCGATGAGCGCGATGTGCGGCGCCAGCGAGCAGGTCCCAGGTGCGTAATAGAGCTTCATTCCCCGCATATGAGGGCTGCGCGCCTGGCCGCAAATGAGGCGCGCCGCCGCGCCTAGCGAGGCTCGAATTCGTACTCCAGCTTGAGGCGCAATTGGCCATCGGATTCGGCGTCGCCAAAACCCGCCAAATACCCAACCTGAAGCTCGATTTCCCCCTCGCCGAGGTGCGCCACTTCGAACTGCGCGAATGGCCCCCAATAGTGGGCGTGATCGCCGAAGGCGCCGAAGTCGTCGTCAGTTCCGGCATCGCCAAAGCCCTGGAGGCCAAGGGCAATGTCTTCGTTCAGCGCATAAGCCGCTTGCGCCGCATAACCGAATTCCCACTCGTTGCCGGCGCCTCCGCCCACCTCGCGTTCGCCGATCAGATTGAGCGTCAGTGCGAGCGGGCCGCGCTCATGCTCCATCAGAAGCTTGGCCTCAACGTGGTCCGGGCCGCTCTGGGGCCATTCATACTCAAGGTAGCCGCCGAAATGCACCGGCCAGTCGCGTGTCGCCGTGAAGTCGAACACGTTCTCAAGGGCGAATGCCGTGAAGTCGGTCTGGCCGGCCTCGCGTTCCCATTCACCGACAAGGCCAGGACGCCACCAGCCGGTAACGGCGTGGCTGATCTCGGCTTTGGCTTGCCACTCGCCGCCAGCATCTCCGCCCTGCAGCGCGCCGTAGCGCAATTCCAACTCGCTCTCGCCGCGGGTGACCGTGGGCGAATAGACCTCGCCCGCCATGCCCGGCTCGGCCCTGGCGACAACCGGCGCAAGCAGAGCCCCGGCAAGGGCGGCGGCGGCCAGACGGTGCATTGGAAACTCCCCCGATGTCGAACAATCGGAGGGGGTTTAGCCGCGCGGCGCTCTAATCGCAAGTCATTCGCAATAGCAGCTAGGCTGCTTTGGCCTTTTTCTTCGCCATCAGTTTTGCGAAGCGCTCGAAAAGGTAGTGGCTGTCCTGCGGGCCAGGAGAGGCCTCGGGGTGGTGTTGGACCGAGAACACCGGCTTGCCCTCAACTTCGATGCCGCAATTGGAGCCATCAAAGAGTGAGACGTGCGTCTCCCGCACATCCTTGGGCAGGCTTGCGCGATCAATGGCGAAGCCGTGGTTCATCGATACGATCTCGACCTTGCCGGTGGCTTTGTCCTGCACGGGATGGTTCGCGCCATGGTGGCCTTGCGCCATCTTTATGGTGCGCGCGCCGAGCGCGAGGCCGAGCATCTGGTGGCCAAGGCACACGCCCATGACCGGAACGCCGGAGTCCACGAGCTTGCGAATCTGCGGAGCGGCGTAGACGCCGGTCGCGGCCGGGTCTCCGGGGCCGTTTGAAAGCAATACGCCGTCAGGTTTGTGAGCGAGCGCTTCTTCAGCGGTGGCGTTGGCTGGCAGCACAATCGTCTTGGCGCCGATATCGCCGAGGGCGCGCAGAATATTGCGCTTCACCCCATAATCCATGACGACGACCGTAAATTTGGGTTTTTTCACCGGCGAAACGCCGTCAGTCCACCGCCAGCGGCCCTCGCTTACGGTGTAACTCTGCGCGGTGGTGACGTCCTTGGCGAGATCGAGGCCTTCGAGACCGGGCCACGCTTTCGCGCGCGCCTGAAGGGCTTCAAGATCAAATTTGCCGTCATGCGCATGCGCGATGACCGCGTTGGGCATGCCATGCTCGCGAATGCGCCGCGTCAGCGCGCGCGTGTCCACGCCCGCGAGCGCGATGATGTTGCGGCTCTTAAGCCAGGCGTCGAGGCCGCCTTCGCTGCGCCAATTGGAAGGCTCGGTCGGGCGCGCGCGAAACACCGCTCCGCGCGCCGCCGCCGCCGCCGCTGGCGATGAAGTTTCAAGGTCCTCGCGTGTGGCGCCGGTATTGCCGATGTGGGGGAAGGTGAATGTGATGATCTGCGCGGCGTAGCTGGGATCTGTCAGGATTTCCTGATAGCCCGTCATCGCCGTGTTGAAGCAGACCTCGCCCTCCACGGCGCCCGCAGCCCCCAGACCTTCGCCCAGGAAAACAGCGCCATCGGCGAGCACGAGCGCGCCGGTGGCGGCGGGGAAATGAGTCGGTTTTGCCAAAGCGGCAGTGGAATAGGGTGCGCCGGGCGGGGTGTCAAAAGCACTGCTCTTCCCCTCATCGCAGGCGCCGCCCAACCGCTGCCGTAAAGATGAACACCTTGTCAGCCATGCGAGTTGGCCGGTGGATGACGGTCCTGTAAGGTTTTGGCGTGGGGACGAGTTGGATCAGGTTTTGGGCCGGGGCGCTCGCCGCTCTGGGGCTGGCGCTCGGCGTCGCCGGTTGCGGCCGGCAGAACGCGCATGCGCCCGAGGAGGCGTCGCCGCCGCCGGCGCGGATCACCCGTGCGGCCCTTTTTGGCGACGCCGCGCGGGACGGCGGGCAGCTCTCTCCGCGCGGGGATCGGGTAGCGTTCCTGGCCCCGCGGGACGGGGTCATGAACCTTTGGGTGCTGTCGGTCGACGCCGCCGACGAGGCGCGCCCGGTCACGGATGAGCGCCTGCGCGGGTTGCGCAGCTTCTGGTGGGCCGCTGATGGCGCCACGCTGCTCTACCTGCAGGACGACAACGGCGACGAGAATTGGCGCCTCTACGCGGTAGACGCTGCTGGCGGGGCGCCGCGCCCGCTGACGCCGGCCGGCGCCCGTGCGCAGGTCCTTGGCGTCAGCGCGGGCGATGCCGGCGGCGTGGCGATTACGCTGAACCAGCGTGATCCAGCGTGGCCGGACGTGTTTCGCGTCGACATCGCCAGCGGGGAACGCAAGCTGCTGCTGCGCAATAGCGGCCCGCGCGGTTTCGTGCGCTTCGTGCTTGACCGCGAAAACCAGGTGCGGCTTGGCGTGCGTCCGCAGCCCGATGGCGGTGCTGAAATCGTCTCGCTCAGCGCTGATGGGCGCGCCACGCCCTTGTTCACGGCGCCGTTCGAGGACGCGATGCCCGCGCGCCCAATCGCATTTGAGGGCGATGGGCGCAGCTTCCTGATGCTGGACTCCACGGGGCGCGACCGCACCGCACTTGTGCGTGTGGACGCCGAGACAGGCGTCAAGACTTTGCTGGGCGAAAGCGCCCGCGCTGATGTCGTCGATGTCTGGCTTGATCCCTCGACGAACGCGCCGGAGGCCTTCGCTACGGAGTACCTGCGCCGCGAGTGGCGCGCGCTCGACGCCGACACTCAAGCGGACATCGATTTCTTGGATGGCCAACTCGCGGGCGATTTCTCTGTGGTTTCGCGCAGCGCTGACAACACGCGCTGGATCGTGGTGGAAGAGGGGCCCGCAATCGCGCCGCGCTCGTATCTGTACGACCGCGCGGACCGGAACGGACGCCGGCTAACGTCTCTGTTCCGCCATCGCCCCGCTCTGGATCAGGCGCCGCTGCAGCCGATGACGCCAGTCGAGATCGAAGCGCGCGACGGACTCACCCTGGTGTCCTACCTGACCCTCCCCTCCGGCGCCGACGCCGATGGGGATGGGCGTCCCGAAACGCCGCTGCCGCTGGTGTTGGCGGTGCACGACGGGCCGTGGGCGCGTGACTCCTACGGCTTCAATCCACTGCATCAATGGCTGGCCAATCGAGGCTATGCGGTGCTGAGCGTGAACTTTCGCGGCTCCGCTGGTTTCGGCAAAGCCTTCCTCAATGCCGGCAACCGCGAGTGGGGCGGGCGCATGCAGGAGGATCTGCTCGACGCCGTCCAATGGGCGATTGCAGGCGGGGTCGCCGAGCCTGATCGCGTCGCCATCACTGGCGGAGGTTTTGGCGGCTATGCGGCGCTGGCCGCGCTGGCGTTCACGCCGGAACATTTCCGTTGCGGCGTCAGCTATGATGCCCCGGCCAACCTGTTCGCCATGCTGGATCGCGCGCCGCTTTCGCTGCGCAACGAACTCTACTTGCGCGTCGGCGATGCGCGCACACCGGCAGGCAGGGAGACACTGCGCCGGCAATCGCCGCTGTTCGCCGCAGCAGGCATTCGCAGCCCGCTGCTGTTGGCGCTCGGCGCCCACGATCCACGCTCTGCGCGCGGCGAGACCGACCAGGTCGCGCAAGCCGTGCGCCCGCGCGGAACGCTGACCTACCTTGTCTTCCCTGATGAAGGGCGCGATCTCGTCCGCGTGCAGAACCGGCTTTCTTACCTCGCCGTGCTTGAGCACTTCCTCGGAGATTGCCTTGGCGGACGCGTTGAGCCGGTAGGCGCGGCCTTCGAAGGCGCTGCTCTTCACGTGTTCGATGGCGCGGTGAACGTTCCCGGCCTGAGTGCGTTCGCCCGCAGGATTCCGGCGCCGGCGCCTGCCCCGCCGCCTGTGGAAGAAGGCGAGGGGGGCGCCGAGGAAGCCATTGAACCGTCAGCCGCCGGAGATGAGTCTCCGGAATCTCCAGCGCCTTAGGATGGCCAGACGGAGCGGATGCGGCTCCTGCGGCCGGTGAACGTGTCCCAGACCAGAGAATCGACATGGGCGGCGCCGTTTTCGAACTGCACGCCATCGAACATCGAACCGTGGGTCACCCCTGAGGCGGCGAAGACGACATGCCCAGGGGCCATGTCATCCAGCGTGAGCTTGGCGTGCACGTCGCGCCCCATGGCGCGCGCGCGCTGCTCTTCCTGTTCGGTTTCCGGGAGCAGGCGCGCCTGCATCTGTCCGCCGGCGCAGCGGATGGCGGCGGCGGCGAGCACGCCTTCGGGGGCGCCGCCGGAGCCGAAATAGATGTCGACGCCCGAGCGAGCGGCTTCCGTAGTCCAAAATACGCCGGCGACATCGCCGTCAGGAATGAGGCGGATGCCGGCGCCGGCGCTGCGCAGTTCTTCGATGATTTTCTCGTGACGGGGGCGATCGAGCAGGCAAGCGCGAATCTCGCTTACCGGCACGCCTTTGGCTTTGGCGAGGCGTTTGACGTTTTCGGTCGGCGACAGGTCGAGATCGATCAGGCCGGGCGGATAACCGGGCCCGATGGCGAGCTTGTCCATGTACATGTCGGGCGCGTGCAAAAGCCCTCCGGCGGGAGCAAGCGCGACCACAGTCATGGCGTTCGGCGCATCGTTGGCGCAAAGCTTGGTGCCTTCGAGCGGATCGACGGCGATATCGGCCCTGGGGCCGCCCGCGCCGAGTTCCTCGCCGATATAGAGCATCGGCGCTTCATCGATCTCGCCTTCGCCGATCACCACCTTGCCCGAGAAGGGCGCGGTCTGAAAGGAGCGGCGCATGGCGTCGACCGCAGCCTGGTCGGCGTCGTTCTTGCGCCCAAAGCCGCGCAGGCGGGCGCTGGCGATAGCGGCGGCCTCGGTCGCGTGCTGCGCGATCTGTGAAAGGATAAGCCCTGATTCAGCGTCGTTCATGACCGCCTTATTAGCGCGGGCGCCGGCGCAGACAAGCGCGCTTAGGTCCGGGCGCTTGAGACAGATCAAAGCGTGCGCGGCCAAGACAAGGCGAGGTGGCAGGCCCCGGAGGGCGGTTTGGGACAGGAAATCACGCAATCCGCGTTCAGCGCCGCCGATCATGGGGAATTCCGCGCGCGTCTGCGCCATGAAACCGCGACCTTGAAGCGTTGGTTCGAGGAGCGCGCCTTCCAGCAAGCCTCGCGCCCCACGACCGGATTGGAGCTGGAAGCCTGGCTCGTCGATCGCGATTGCCTGCCCGCCCCCAACAACGCCGCCTTCATTGCCGCGGTCGGCGATCCCAACGTCGTGCTCGAATTGTCGAAGTTCAATTTCGAGCTGAACGCGGATCCCCAGCTGATGGACGCAGGGTTCCTGGAACGGACACACGATGCGCTGGAGCGCACATGGCGGCGCTGCGAGGAGGTCGCGCGCTCCATGAAGCTGGGCGTCGTCGCCACCGGCATATTGCCCACCGTTCGCGACCAGATGCTGCAGCTGGACTGGATGTCGGACGCCGAGCGCTACAGGGCGCTCAACCAGGAACTCATGCGCCTGCGCGCCGGCCAGCCGGTTCGCATCGACATCGAAGGCGAGGAATGCCTTCAGTACGGCTGCGACCACATCATGCTGGAAGCGGCGTGCACGTCGCTGCAAGCGCACTTGCAGGTCAATCAGGATGAAGCGGCGCGGTTCTACAACGCCTCGGTGATTGCCGCGGGGCCGCTGCTGGCGGCGAGCGCGAACTCGCCGTTCCTCTATGGGAAATCGTTATGGGCGGAAACCCGCGTGCCGGCCTTTGAGCAGGCCACCGCCGCTCACGGCTTTGTCGATAACGAGGGCAGGGAGGTGCGGCGCGTCACGCTCGGAACAGGATATCTGCGCCACTCCCTGCTTGAGCTGTTCCTGGAGAATTTGAGCTACCCGGCGCTGCTGCCAGCCCTCGCCGATGACGATGCGCGGCTGCCGCATCTGCGCCTGCACAACGGGACGATTTGGCGTTGGGTGCGCCCGATTGTCGGCTTTGATGGCGCTGGCGCGGTTCACCTCCGGCTTGAGCAGCGCGTGATGCCCGCCGGGCCGACGATTGCGGATTCAATCGCCAATCTTGCGCTCTATTTCGGGATGGTGCGCGCGCTGGCGCGGGCGGACATTCCGCCCGAAACGCAAACCAGCTTTGAGGATGCGCGCAGCAATTTCTACGCGTGCGCACGTGAGGGCCTGAGCGCGCAGGTGCGCTGGGGCGGGAAGGCTGTTGATGTGCAGGCGTTGCTCATCGATGTGTTGCTGCCCAACGCGGCGCGGGCCCTGAGCAAGGCCGGTGTCGATCCCATGGCGGTCGACTACTATCTCAATTGTGTTGTGCGTCCACGTCTGATCTCTGGGTTGAATGGCGCGGCGTGGCAGCGCAGTTTCGTGGATTGCAACGGGCCGAATTTTCAGGCCATGCTCGAACGTTACGTTGAGTTGCAAGCCGCCGGCGAGCCGGTTCATAGCTGGACAGTGTGATCTCGAATATGCTGACGGAACGTTTCGATCGTGTGCCGCACGGCCTCGTGGAACTCGAGGTGCGCGACATCGAACGCGTGTTTCCGCGCCCATCACTGATCGCGCTCGCCGGCGCAGGCGATCCGCTGTTTCTCTCAGTGCTGCTTCACGGCAACGAAACCACGAGCTTTGAGGTTCTGTGCGAACTCGTGCGCCGGTATGGAGGAGAGGCGTGGCCGCGCGCTGCGCTCATCTTCATCGGCAACGTGCGTGCGGCGGGCGCGGGTGTGCGCTACCTCGAGGGACAGCCCGATTTCAATCGCATCTGGCGCGGCGAGGGTCCTGGCGCGAACCTGGCGCGCGAGGTGATTGATGCGGCGCGCGAGGCCAACGTGTTCGCCAGCATCGACATCCACAACAACACCGGCGCCAATCCCCATTATGGCTGCATCAATTCGCTGCGCCCCGCCGATCTTCAGCTCGCAGCGATGTTTGCGCCCATCGGCGTGCTCTACCAGAATCCGCTGACGACGCAGTCGATGGCGTTTTCGCAGTTCTGCCCGGCAATCACGGTCGAATGCGGCCGCAATGGAGATCGCGCGGGGGTCGTGCGCGCCGTGCGGCTGGTTGAAGATGTGATGAGGCTTGAGGCATTCGCCGTTCATGCGCCTCAGTCAGAAGCGCTGTCTTTGTTCGAGACGGTCGGGCGCGTGGTGATCCACCCCGATATTTCGTTCTGCTTTGGCGAGAGCGGCGCTGAACTCCTGCTGCGCCCTGATCTTGAGGGATTCAATTTCTGCGAAGCGCCGGAGGGTGTGCAATGGGGCGCTTCCGCTTCGCCCCAGGCGCTGCGCGTGCTCAACGAACACGGAGACGACATAACCGATCAATTTTTCCGCCGCGACGCCGGCGCCTTCGTGCTTCGCCGCGCGGTGACGCCGGCGATGATCAGCACCAATTGCGAGGCGGTTCGCCTTGACTGTCTTTGTTATCTCATGAAGCGGCGTCCGCACTGATCTCAGTCGAGCGTCAGCAGGTCCGCGCAGATGGCTTCGAGCCCCGCTTGATCAAGCGCGTCGAATGCATCGAAGTCCGTGGAATCGACATCGAGCACCGCCGCAAGCGTTCCCTCCCGATCAAGCACTGGTACGACGATTTCGGAATTCGAGCGGCTGTCGCATGCAATGTGGCCGGGGAAGGCGTGGACGTCGGGCACGATGATGCTTTCGCGCCGCGCCGCGCAAGCGCCGCACACGCCCTTGCCGAACGGAATGCGCAGGCAACCGAGCGTGCCTTGATAGGGTCCCACAACCAGCTCGCCGGGCTTGGTTTCGTCGGCGACATAGAAGCCGGTCCAGAAGAAGCGCCCGGAAAACGCATCCGCGAGCAGTGAAGCGGCGGTCGCGAAGCGCGCGGTCCGGTTGGGCTCGCCCGCGATGACCGCGGCGATCTCCGCGCGCAGCGCCGCATAGCGCTCAGCCTTGTCGTCCGGCAAATCAGCGCGCGCTGCGTCTTGCATCGGTCAGGGCCGGCTTTCTTTTCGATTGCGCAACGCGCCTGACGCCTTCAGCGCCGTGATCTGATCCTGGCGGCCGTGATTGCCGCGCGGCTTGCCGATCGTCTTGCCCGCCAGCACCGACAGGCCAATCACCACCACCATTGCGCCGCCTATCCAAAGCCAGAACATGAATCTCCTCCGAAGCCCCAAACATAGGGGTTCGGGGCCGCGAGGGAAGCGCCTCCAGCCCGGCGGCGCCCGATCAGGCGAAAAATCGGCGCTGGCGCGGGCTGCGCTAGGCCAAAGCGCGGATTGACCTTATGAGAGAATGCTTGTGCGCTGGCTTCCAGCGGATCCCGCCGGTGGGCGCCAAGTCTGGAGAAGAGCTTTGTTTTGGAGGCGATTTGCGCGAGCGGCGTTCCAAATCGGGGGAAGCGGCTCAGATACGGATTCAGCGCCCAGCGCCCCCGGGGCCGCGCCATCGTCGTCCAAGCGCGACTTGCTCCAGGCCTTCGCGCGCAGCCTGAAACAGGGCGATGTGCTGGAAAACCTGCGCGCTGGGCTCATTGGCGAGGGGTTGGTCATTCCAGGCGCCGATGGGCCTGTGAAGCTCGTCTATGCCGATTACACGGCCTCAGGGCGCGCGCTCGCGCAGGTCGAGCGATTTGTGCAGGACGAGGTGCTGCCCTTCTACGCCAACACGCACACCGAAACGTCGTTCTGCGGCGCCTACATCAATCAGCTGCGCAACGCGGCGCGCGCAGAGATTGCCCGCATCTGCAACGCCGATGACCAATACGCGGTCATCTTCACTGGCGCGGGCGCAACGGCTGGCTTCAACGCGCTCGCTCACGTTTTGCTTCCTGAGACAATCGATCCCGCAGCGCGGCCGCTGATTGTGCATGGGCCTTACGAGCACCATTCCAACATTCTGCCGTGGCGCGAAAGCGGCGCCGAAGTGGTGGAGGTCGGCGAAGCCACGGGCGGGGGTGTCGATCTCGCAGCCTTGGAGGCGGCGCTCGCGGCCGGGCAGACCGGCGGACGCCTCATCATCGGCACGTTTTCCGCCGCTTCGAACGTCACCGGGATCACCAGCGACATCGCGGCGGTGACAACGCTGCTCAAACGCCATGGCGCGCTGGCGATCTGGGATTTTGCGTGCGGCGGACCTTACCTCGATATCGACATGCGCGCAGGCGGCGGCCTCGACGCGGTTGTGCTGTCGCCGCACAAATTTGTGGGCGGGCCGGGGGCTTCGGGCGTGCTGCTTGTGCGCAAGGACGTTGTCCGGGCGACGACGCCAAGCCGCCCTGGCGGGGGCACGGTGGCGTTCGTCTCGCCATGGACGCATCGCTATCTTGATGATCTCATCGCGCGCGAGGAAGCCGGCACGCCCAACGTCGTAGGCGATATCCGCGCTGCGCTGGCGTTCATCGTCAAGGAGGCAGTGGGCTGCACTATGATCGGGGCACGCTGCGCGGCGCTGCGGAGCCGTGCGCTGGCCGCGTGGGCGCGCGAACCGCGCATCGAGGTGCTGGGGGCGCCGGGCGCCAGCGCACTGCCGATCTTTTCCCTGCGGATCGGCGATGGACGGGGCGGCCATATTCATCACCTGCCGCTCACTTGCATGCTGTCGGATTTGTTCGGCATTCAGGCGCGCGGCGGCTGCGCGTGCGCTGGCCCCTACGGCCACAGGTTGCTCGACATCTCTTTTGAGCAATCGCAAGCGCTCAATCTTGAGCTTGAGCAGGGTGATGAAAGCAAGAAGCCCGGTTGGGTGCGGCTCAATCTCAGCTATCTGATGGACGACGCCAAGGCTGACTTCGTCATCAACGCCGTGCTGCAGCTGGCGCAATGCGGCGAACAGCGCAGCCAGGATTACATCATCGACCCTTCGACCGGATGCGTCACCCGCCGCCAATGAGCATTTGGCAAGCAGGGGAGGCGGGGCGATGACGCAAGCCGATCCAGCAAGCGCCGATCAAGCGCTCTTGCTCTCGGCCCTGGAGGCTGGCGCGGTCACAGGCGTTGGCGCTGTCGAGCAGCGGATCGACACCCATCTTTCTCACGTCCTGCTCACGCGCGACCACGCTTTCAAGCTTTATCGCGCGGTGCGCATGCCGTTCGTGGACCTCAGGGGCGTCGCCGCACGCGAGCGCGCATGTAGCGGTGAAATCACCTGGAATGTCGGGCGCTCGCGCAAGCTCTACCTGCGTGCTGCGCCGCTCCTGTGCGAGGGCGATGGCTTTGCATTGGGGCCGGGCCCTGGCGCGGTGGTCGACTGGGCCGTCGTGATGCGCCGGTTCGACACCGCGCTTCAGTTCGATCAGCTTGCGGCAAGGGGCGCCTTGAGCCTTGCTGCGATCGAGGACGCCGCCGCCATGATCGCGGAAGCGCATGCGGCTGCGCCGCACCGCCAAGGCGGCGATCTCGGCGCTGTTATTGCGGGTCTGCGCCGCACCTGCGCCGATGGCGCCGCGCGTTCAGGTGTTTCACTTGATTGGTCCGCCGTTCTCGGTCGCCTTGCGGCTGAGCACGCACGCCTCGCGCCCACGCTGCTGGCGCGCGCGGCCGCGGGCAAGGTGCGGCGCGTGCACGGTGACCTGCACTTGCGCAATCTGTGTTTGTACGAGGGCGCGGCCACGGCATTCGATGCTGTGTCGTTCGATGACGATCTGGCTGCTTGCGATGTGCTCTATGACCTCGCCTTTCTGCTGATGGATCTGCGCCACGTGGGCCTCGGAGCGCACGCCAACGCAGCGCTCAACCGCTATTGGGACGAAGCGAGGGAGGATGAGGCGGCGCTTGATCTCATGCCGTTCTTCATGAGTCTGCGCGCCGCCGTGCGTTTGGCGGTGGCGCTGCAATCGGCAAACGCGCAGGAAGCGGCTGCGTATGGGCGCCTCAGTTCGGCGCTGATCGGGCCTCACGCCAAAAAAATGGTGGCAGTGGGCGGCCTTTCCGGCGCCGGCAAGAGCCGTCTGGCGCGCGAGCTCGCGCCGTTCCTGCCGGGTCCCGCCGGCGCGCGCATCTTGCGCAGCGATGTTCTGCGCAAGCGCGGGCTCGGGCTTTCCGCGCAGGCCCATGCCGGTGAGGGCGCTTACACGCCGGCTGCGCGCTCGGAAGTGTATCGTGAACTTGTCGCGGCGGGGCTGGCCGTCGCCGGCGGCGCTAGCGTCATCCTGGACGCAACCTTCCAGGATGCGTCAAGCAGAGAGATGGCAGAGGCCGCATTTGGCCCGCGCTTGCATCCTTACTGGCTCGAAGCGCCGCTGGAGACGAGGCTTGAGCGCGTTGCGGGGCGCGCCCACGATGCGTCTGACGCTGACGTCGCGGTCGCCGCCGCGCAAGCGCCGCCCGCTGATTTGTCTTTGCGCTGGCGTCGGCTCGACGCCCTCAAACCGTTGGCCGAAAGCTGCAGCCTCATCTGCGCTGATTTAGGTTTGCCGTGCGGGCGCGGCTGAGGCGGCTCGCAGTCGAGCCTGTTGAGGCCCTCATGTCTCTCCGGCGCATATTTGGCCATTGCGGACATTCACGAGCTGCTAGCGAGCAACTCATCCAGCTGCGCAAACTGTTCG
The DNA here is from genome assembly GCA_041398345.1 of Hyphomonadaceae bacterium. Lineage (GTDB taxonomy): Bacteria > Pseudomonadota > Alphaproteobacteria > Caulobacterales > Aquidulcibacteraceae > Vitreimonas. The sequence goes on from JAWKUY010000022.1 coordinate 14,956, forward strand.
GGCAGGGCTTCCGCCGAACCGGCGAGGGCTTCGTCCAGCGCCTCTCTGGTGGGATAGAGCTCGTGGAACGTGAGCAGCGTCTTTCCGGCATGTTCTTCAAATGTCACTGTGGTCACGGCGCCGTGGTCGCTTTCGTCATTTGTCCAGACGATGCGCTCGTTCGGCACGACCTCTTTATACGTGCCGAAGAACGCCATCGTCTGATCGGAGTCTGGAAAGCGAAACTCGAGGCGATACCTGCCCCCTGTGCGCATATCGATGTCGCAAGAGATGAGCGATGCGCGCATCGCCTTTGGCACCCACCAGCGGCGGAACAATTCGGCTTTGCTCCACGCATCGAAGACGATACGCGCCGGCGCATTGAACGTTCGCGTCACAACGAGTTCGCGGTCGAACTTTCGCTCGACGACGGTGCGGCTCGCGGCGCCGGCGCTAACTTCTTTTTCGACGGGCATCCGCCTTCTCCTTAGCCTTCAATTCTTCGACAATCTTTTCCAACTCGTCGAAGCGTGCGTTCCACAATTGGCGGTGCCGCTCGATCCAGGCGGTTTCTTCCTCCAGCGCGCGCATGCCAAGCCTGCACGTTCTAACGCGCCCCACCTTTTCGGTCGTGACGAGCCCAGCCCGCTCCAACACGTCGACATGCTTTTTCATGCCTGTGAGGGTCATGTCGAACTTGTCGGCAAGCTCCGTGATCGAAGCATCGGCGCGGCAGAGCTTCTCCGCGCCGAGTAGCGTCGGACAGGGCTGCAAACGATGCGTCGAGGCGGGCTTCTAAATACTGAGCCATATGGTTCAGTGTATACTTGGTCGTTTTACGGCATGCAAGAAGAAGGAATGCGCTATGCTGGGCGGCCATACGAGCGCCGCTTGCGCCGCGCAACTTTGGTTGCTCGGCATGTGGGGGCGCTCAGGGTCCGTTGTCGGCGAAGGGAGTCCGGCGGTGGGGGCGGGCAGGACTCGAACTCCGGCTCTGATGGCGGAGGAGGAGTGCCCGGTTTTGTACCGGAGTGGTGGGCGCGGCAGGACTCGAACCTGCAACCAGACCGTTATGAGCGGCCGGCTCTAACCATTGAGCTACGCGCCCCAAGCGCGCTGCATGTGCGTGGCCCGGCGCGCGTGGTCAAGTCTCTCCGTCGCCGCGCGCATAGCCGACAATGGCGGCGCGAACGAAATCGTCGAAATTGATGCTGTCGAGGTGGGGCGGGTGCGGCGCCCAGGGCGGGCCGTCCAGCATCTGCACGGTGATGTCGGGCCTCTTGCCATTGCTGCGCCGGCGCCGGGTGAGGGCGTGTTCAGCTTCTTTTTCCACCCATTCCGAAGCCGCCGCCGATTTCGACCAGCACAGATGGAAGAGATCAGCGCGATCGATTTCGCGCCGCAGCCGCGGTCCCCATTCCTCGCCGGACTTGAGCGACGTGCGGTCCCAGAAATGTTGCACGCCGGCGGCTTCGTAGGCGGTGGCGATGGCCGAAACCACCTCGCGGTCCTTGCTTGAGTAGGAGAGGAACACGCGCTTATGCCGCTTGAGACGCACGCGCTCTCCCATTTGCGCGGGCTTCTTGTTTTCGCCGATAACCGGGCGCGTGAAGGCGAGCACGCCGATCTGGGCGTCATCGACGAACACGCGCGCCAGCACTACGGCTTGCCTGACGTCGGCCTCTGGCTCGAGCGAAAAGTTGAAGTCAATCGCATCGCCGAGCCACGTGCGGCGCTGCAGCACCCCGTCGCACGCGGCGCCGCGCACTTCCAGCGACACCCCCACGCTCGCGCCAAGGGAAACCTCGCCGATGCTCATGCCGCTGGGCGCGGGCTCCGTCCGCGGATCGATTTTTCGTGCGGCTTTGATCACTGCCGCAAGGTCCTTGGGTTGATGGATCACAATGCGCACCAGTTCCGGCGTGCCGCGCCGCAGCTTCTTAGGCGCGAATGCCGTGGCGTCGGCGGGGGCGGTCTCGCCCAGGCGCGTTACGTCAACCTGCTGCGCCGTCGAGCTGTGCATATCGACCGGCGCGCCCAATGGGGGTTCCGCACGCCGCGCAGGGCGCTGGCGCGCGCGGCGGCCCGGCGCTGGCGCGTGGCCTCGCTGCGCCATCTTCGTCGGCCCCGGAACCCGGCGCAGGCGCGGCGGCTTCCTGCTCTTGAACTTCCAGTTCATCAGGCGCCGCGCCCGGGGGCGCGTGTTCGGCTTCGTCGCGGGCGCCGCCTGAGAAATCATCCATCGCTTCGGGTTCCGGCGCTGCGGGCTCTTCAGCCTCCGGCGCTGCGGCTGCGGGCGCTTCCGGGGCGGGTCGCTCTTCGTGCGCCTCGGCCTGCGGAGGCGGCGCTGGCTCCGGCTCCGGCTCTTGCTGCTGCTGCTGTTGTTGCTGTTGCTGTTGCTGTTGCTGTTGCTGTTGCTGTTGCTGTTGCTGAAAGCCTTCCCCAGCCTCTTGCTCAGGCGCAGGCTTATCAGCTTCCGCCGGCGGCAGGGGGTGCGCCCGCGTGGCGTCATCGCCAGCTTCAGCCTGTTCGCGCCGCCGCGCGAGTTCCCCGATCCGGGCGCGCGCTTCCTCAAGCATCATCGCTGGCCAGGCCGGCGGCAGGAAAGCAAATGCCTCGCGCGCCTCCGGGGAAGCCAGGATCAGTTGCGCAGTGGGCAGCGCGGCGCCAAGGCGACGCAGCAGGCTCACGAATTTCTCGTCCTGGGCCGCGCTCAGGCTGAGGATAACGCCCAGATTGGCGGCGCCCCCCAGCGTTGCGGCGGCCGTTTCGGGATCTCCGACCACCCGGACGTCGAAGACTTCCAGGCCAAATCCGGCCGCGATCTCGCGTGCGGCGTCGATGTCAGCCCCGACCGCCAATACGTAACCGTTCGACATGCGCGCCCCCTCGTGAGGCCCGATGTTAGGTCGCCGGGCCAGCGCGGGGCAAGCGCGCGCCGCGCGCGATCCCGCTTCGTTACGCCCCGAAAGTGGATTAGAAAGGAGCGCTCGAGGAGAATCCCATGCGCGCCCTTGCTGTTTTCGCGAGCCTTGCGCTCGCCGCCTGCCAGACTCCGTGTCCAGCGCCTGATACTGGCCCGCAAGCGGCGTCTTTCGAGTGTGAGGATGGATCGGCGCTCGACGTTGTGTTCTCGCACGCGCCGGAGATGGCCCGCATCTCCCAAGAGGGTTACGTCACTGTCGATTTGCCGTCGCGTGTCAGCGGTTCAGGATACCGCTACGCCGCGTTCGGCGCCGAACTGCGCGGGCGAGGCGCCAACGCAACCTGGACCCGCCCGGGCGCGGCCGAAACAGAGTGCCGGCGGATCGCGCGCTAGCGAACGACAGCCATTCGCGAGCGCACCTCGACGCGCGGGGGTGCCGCCGCTATATCGCCCGGCTCAGCTCTGATCAGGATCGCGATTCCATGGCGCAACAGCCGGCGCAGTACATTTTTACGATGCAAGGCCTCACCAAGGCCTACCCGGGCGGCAAGAAGGTGTTCGAGAACATCTGGCTGTCGTTTTTCCCGGACGCAAAGATCGGCGTCGTCGGCGTCAACGGCTCAGGCAAGTCGACGCTGATGAAGATCATGGCGGGGCTGGACAAGGATTTCACCGGTGAAGCTTTCGCCATGGCCGGGACCAAGATGGGCTATCTGGAGCAGGAGCCCCAGCTCGATCCTTCGCTCAGCGTGCGTGAGAACGCCGAGGCCTGGTGCGAGGAAAAGAAGCTGGTCACGCGTTTCAATGACGTCAGCATGAAGGTCGCGGAGGACTATTCCGACGAGCTGATGGAAGAAATGACGGCGCTGCAGGAGAAGATCGACGCCGCCGACGCCTGGGACATCGATTCCAAGATCGAAATGGCGATGGATGCGTTGCGCTGCCCGCCAGATGATTCAGGTGTTGAGAAACTATCAGGCGGCGAGCGCCGCCGCGTGGCGCTTTGCCGCTTGCTCCTGTCGAAGCCCGACATGCTGTTGCTCGACGAGCCCACCAACCACCTCGACGCCGAAAGCGTCGCCTGGCTGCAGCATCACCTGGAGAATTTTCCCGGCTGCGTGATCCTCGTCACCCACGATCGCTATTTCCTCGATCAGGTCACCAAGTGGACGCTGGAGCTCGATCGCGGCAAGGGCATCCCATACGAAGGCAATTATAGCGCCTGGCTTGAGCAGAAGGCCAAGCGTCTGGCTCAGGAAGAGCGCGAGGCCGAGGGCAAACAGAAGGTCATGTCGCGCGAACTGGAATGGGTGCGGCAAAGCCCGAAAGCGCGTCAGGCCAAATCGAAGGCGCGTCTGTCGCGCTACGAGGAAATGGCTGCCGAGGCCGAGCGCGCCAAGCAGACCTTCGCCACGATTCAAATTCCGCCCGGGCCGCGCCTCGGAAACAACGTCATCAATTTCGAGGGTTTGAAGAAGGGCTTCGCCGACAAGCTGTTGATTGACGGGCTCACTTTCAAATTGCCGCCTGGCGGCATCGTCGGGGTCATCGGCCCCAACGGCGCCGGCAAATCGACGCTCTTCCGCATGATCACCGGCCAGGAGAAGCCGGACGCTGGCGTGATCACCATCGGCGATTCCGTCAAGCTGGGCTTCGTCGATCAATCTCGCGATGCGCTCGACGACAAGAAGACGATCTGGGAGGAAATCTCCGGCGGTCTCGATGTGCTGACGGTCGGCAATCGCGAGGTGCCCTCACGCGCCTATGTGTCGAGCTTCAACTTCAAGGGCGCCGATCAGCAGAAGAAGGTCGGTCAGCTTTCAGGCGGGGAACGCAATCGTGTGCATTTGGCGAAGACGCTGCTGACCGGCGCCAACGTGCTGTTGCTGGACGAACCGACCAACGATCTCGACGTTGAAACTCTGCAATCGCTGGAAGCGGCGCTCGAAGATTTCGCAGGCTGCGCTGTCGTTATCAGTCACGATCGCTGGTTCCTGAACCGTTTGGCCACGCACATTCTGGCGTTTGAGGGCGACAGCCATGTGGAGTGGTTCGAGGGCGATTTCGATAGCTACGAGGCCGACAAGATGCGCCGCCTGGGCGTCAGCGAAATCATCCCGAGCCGGATCAAGTTTCAGAAATTCGGGCGGTAGAGCGGGCGCGAATTCACCGGCTGTCTATCCCGCATCGACCCGGTGCATCGCCAAGTGCTCGCTTCCAGGGAAGGTCGGCGTCCATCCGCCATGGCCGTCATCACGCATCAGGCTGGTTTCACCATCGCCCGTGCTGGGCAAGCGGTAAGTCTGCCTGAATCGCCCGGTGGCGCCGCCCGGCCCGACAAACTCGACATCGCGAACGAGCGAGCCGTCGGCCTCTGCATGGATCGAGCCACGCTCCAGCCCGAGTGAACCCGGTTCCAGCGCGATCAGAAAATCGAGGGCCTGCGTTGCGGCGTTGTAGAGCAGTATGCCTTCAAAGTGCAGGTGTTCGGCGCCGTCGCCGCCGCGCGTAGTCGTCGAATAGAGGATGTAGCTGCGACCAGGTCCCCAGTTGAAACGCTGGACGATCTCGCCGCCATTGCTTTGCCAGGTTCCGATCAGGCCTGCATACGGCGCGTAGGCCTCTTCAACACGTGCGGGCGCAGGCTGCGCCTTGGCGGCGGGGGCGGCCGCGCAACTGGCCAAGATAAAAATCGAAATCCAAGCTGCTCGCATGAAACGCTCCGGCGAAAGCGCGGCAGTATTGGCGCTGCGTGTTTCAGCTATGTTGCAGCCAGGGACTGCACGCCGCCATTTGTCGACGTTTCCCGCCGCTGCGTCGCATGAAGCAGCGATTGAGCCAGCGCAGTTCTGCCATCCTTGAGCCGGTCGCTCATCGCTGCCCCGCGCTCGCCGGTCGCATGTTTCTGGCGCGCCGTCGGGCGCCCCCGCAGTATTTGCGCATGAGGCGAGTTTTTCTCAGAGTCGCCGCGGCAGCACTGCTCGCCGCGTGCCAAACCATGCCGTCCCGGAGCGCTGACGCAGCGCATCAGTGTGGCGCGATCCAGCTGATCCCGGAGGAACTGGTCTTAGGCGATGGAGTTCTCGACCGGGGTTTCATCGGCGGCGTTAGCCTAGTGGATGCTGACGGCGACGGCGATTTGGATATCTACGCCACGCGTGGCTACAACACCGGTCTCTCCACGCTGCAGATCGACCGCAGCATGCTCTATTTGAATGACGGCGCCGGCGCCTTCGCGCGAGACGAGGGCAGCGCAATTTCCAGAGCGGACGAACCTGCGTCCGGCAGCACGTGGGGCGATATCGACCACGACGGCGACCTCGATGTTTTCGTGTCCACACAGCTTGGGCGCCCCGACGCGTTCTATCGCAATCTTGGCGGCGGCCGTTTCGCGCGCGAGCAATTGGGAGACGCAACAGCAACTGCCGGCAGCAACTTCACCTCTGCCTGGGCGGATATTGACGGCGACGGCGATCTAGATCTGATCTCGGGCGGTCCGACGTTGGAGCTGCCGGGGCCTGTCCAGGTTTACCGAAACGACGGCGGCCGGGCGGTGCTCGTGCCGGATACGCTGCTAAGCGATGGCCAGTCCAATGCCGGCGCGATTTTGTGGATCGATGTGGACAATGACGGCGATCAGGACATGTTCGTCGCCAACAGCGACATCATCAGGCAAAACGACCTCGCCCCGGCCACATTTGAGACGTCGCGCATCCTGCGCAATGACGGCGGCTGGAGTTTCACTGCGCTGACCGGGCAAGGATTTGACGATCCGGCCTATCCGATGATGAACGCCGCGTTTGGCGACATCGATAATGATGGCGACTTCGATCTTTTTGCGCAGATGCAGCCCGGCGGCGACCTCCCGGAGGGGCGCCATCGCAGCATGAGTGACCGCATCTTCCGCAATGATGGCGCAGGTCACTTCAGTCTTGATGCGAACTTCGAAGGCCCCGAGCACACGGACGTTGCTGGCGGCGCCGCCTTCGCCGACTTCGATCTGGACGGCGATCTCGATCTCATCATCGCCAACTACAGCCGCGGCATACGGCTATATCGGAATGACGGAACCGGGCGCTTTGCGGAAGAGCCCGATCCCAGCCTCAACAATTTCGTTACCGGGCATGCCGCCGTCGTTACCGGAGATTTCGACGGTGACGGCGCGCCTGACGTCGCGGTCGGCGCCTGGAGCGACGATGGCCCACATCCGATAACAATGCTGCGCAACCGCACCGCCGTCTGCAGTGAGGCCATCCGCATCCGGCTCTACGATCAGTACGGCGCGCCTGACCCAATCGGCGCCCGCGTAACGCTCGTCACCGCAGGCCGCAATGGCGAGCGCCGCCAGTTGCGCGAAGCGATGGGGCAAACCACGATCCGGGGTCAAAGCGGCGATGCGTTCTATTTCGGCGTGCCGCCAGGCGAACATGTGCGCTACGCGGAGATCCGCTGGCCCGGCGGACGCGTGCAGCGCATTTCCCGCTTACGGGCCGATCAGCTCAACACCATTCGCCCTGAATAGATTCAGCGGCCAGAGCGGCGTGCCGCGCGGCATGCGCCGCGCGGCCGCTCCCGGCAGAAGGCCTCAGCCGCGCCGGCGTCCCTCATCTTCCAGGCGGAAGACAACGCGCAGGTTGACCGGCGAGCCCAAGGCAGTGCTGCCGTCGGCGAGGGTGTCGGCGTGGCGGAACGTGTGCGCCACGCGCAGCGCCGCATTGCCGAAGCCGCCGGGCGTTGCCGATAAACGCTCGCAATCGAGCGCGCCGCCATTCTGCACTGTGCAGGCAAGGCGCGCTTCGCCTTCGCGTCCGCGTTCCAGCGCGCGCACGGGATAGAGAGTCGATAAGCGCCGCGCGCTTGGCGTGCGCGCCCAGATCGGGCGGCGCGCAGCAGTCACGACGATATCGTCGCTGTCGGTGACGCCTGCATTGATCGGCGTGACGCCGATGGTTTCTTCCGGCGTTTCCTGCGCGCGCGCACGCTGGGTTCCCGCCTGCGTTTGCGTCCGCGGGGCGGCAGGCGCCGCGCTGGTGCTGTTGTCGTCGAGAGCGCTGCTCTCGCTGTTTGCGTCCACGCCGCCCGGCAGCGGCGCCGCATAATAGGAATTGTCCGAAGCGGGGTCGGTGTAGGCGATCTCGGTATTGTCCTGGCGCGGGTTCATGGTCTGCCAGGCGAAGTACCCGCCGCCGAGCAGCACCACCGCCGCGCCGGCGCCGAGCAACCATTTCATTTTGCCGTCGCCGTCATCACTCGCTTCTATGGTGCTCGCGCCGTGGGGAGGTTTTTTGCTCACGTCTCGTCTCCGTGAAGATTGATGGGGCGCCCTGCAACGCTGCTTGCGGCAACATGTTCCGCGCGGCCGAGCGGCGGGCGAGGTTTTAATGGCTGACGCAGCTTGTCGCGGCTGTGACCATGGGCACAGCGCAGCACATGGCGGGGCGGGCGGTGGCCGCTGGGTGCGGCGGCGCCTATGTGAGACTCATCGTCAACGCAAACGGGAGAAATCAGATGATCGAACCCCTCGGCGATTTTCCCGCCAACGTCATCGCTTTCCAGTGTCACGGACACATTACGCGCGCCGATTATGACGCCATTCTAGTTCCCGCGGTCGAAGCCGCCTTGAAGAAGCACGACAAGATCCGGTTGTTCTACAAGATCGGCGGTGATTTCTCGGGCATCACGCCCGGCGCCATGTGGGAAGATTTCAGCGTCGGCATGGCGCACCTCCTGCGCTGGGAGCGGATTGCGGTCGTCACCGATGTGGCCTGGATCGGCAATGCGATACGCGCCTTTGCTTTCCTGATGCCAGGGCTTGTGCGGGTCTATCCGTTGGCGGAGGAAACCGCCGCGCGCAGCTGGATCGCGGCCTAGCGATTACTGGCCGATGAGCCCGAGCAACGGCCCGTAATCCTCGTCCATCAGGCCGTTGCGGCGCGCCCGCGCCACCGCCTCGCGTCCCGCTTCAGCGGTGCGCGGGGCCCACGCCGCCATTGCTTCACAGCGCGCTGCGCTCGGGCGTTCGCGTTGTGCGAGAACCAGTGACGCGAGCTGACCCACATATCTGCCGACGCCCTGGCGTACTTCGCGCTCGCCGCCGCCGCTCGCAGCTGCATTCATGGCGCCGATTTCGAGTGCGCCCGCGAGACCGGCATTGATCACATCGCGCGTGGCTACGCGGCAGGCGAAGCTGTCGCCCAGAGCATTGGTCCAATTCTCCGTTGTGCGCTCGACTTGCCGTTGGCTTGGCCGCCCCGCCAGCAGCGATGCGAACGCCCCCCGGCTTGCGGCGTCGGCGTAGCGCAACGAGGGGCCGCTCTCGCCCACGGTCGCGCACGCAGAGAGCGCCAGAAGCGCGACAAGACGTGACGGGCGCATGATCTCCTCCCTCACCAGAGCGCGCCAGCGGGCGCGGGGCCCCTACCACCTACGGCAACCTTTCATTTACCACAAATCACGGAGGCTTCCCGTGTCTGCGCTGTTTCGATGGCGATCTGAACGGCGCTCACGGGAGGCGCGTACATGCTGCGCAAATATCAGGCGTTGCAATACCATCTCAGGCGGCGCAACGGACGGCCCGAAATGCTGAGCTTTGAGGATATCGAGGCGATTATCGGCAAGGCGCTGCCGCAGAGCGCGGTCAAGCACAGATCTTTCTGGGCCAACGATAATCAAGCCTATCACTCCCACGCGCGCGCTTGGATGGGCGCGGGCTATCGCGTGGCCTACGTGGATCGCGATCAGAAAGTTGTGCGGTTCGAGCGCACGCGCTGAGCGCGGGCGCCTGCGCTTGGGGGCTTTGCAGGTCCTTTCCGGCGCGCCAATATGGCGCGATCCTGGGAGGACGTCATGCGGTTGCTGATTGCTGCATCTTTCGCACTTGCCGCCGCGGCTTGCGGTGAAATCGAGCAGAGCCATCGGGATGGCGTCGAACTCGCCGGAGGCGAGGGCGGCTACACGCTGGAAATCCGCGCAGTCGAAGGCGCGCAGACCTACATCGTCACCGCGCCGGATGGGCGCGTGGTTGGCGGGCGCGCCGCTGGCGGCGCCTCGGCCTTGATGGATGCCGATCGCGTGCGCGCCCTGGCCAGCGAGCCGCCGCCTGAAGGGGAAACCACCGCGCCGCAAGTGGTGTCGCTGCGCTTGCCCGGCTTCTCGATGACGATCAACGCCGATCAAGATGATGAAAACGGCAATGGCCGCGTCGCGCTTTCGGTGGGCGGAGGCGAAGGCCAGACCGTCGTAGTGAATGCGGACGAAGGCGGCCCGGGCGACGAAGACGACCGCGCCTATGTGCGTATCACTGGCGTGGACGAAGAGGCGGCGCGGCATTTCATTGCGGAGGCGGATGAATTGTCGCCCGGCGTGCAGGCTCAGATGTTGGCGGGGCTGGGGCTCGAATAAGAGTCGCACCCTTGCCCGCCGCGCCAGGGCTGGGCTTTCCTGAGCGCCCAACGAATCGATCGAAGGATAACCATGCGCCAGAACGCGCGCGCGGCGCTCGCCGCCATCGCCCTTTCCGCTCTCGCGGGGCCGCCCGCTGCGGCGGAGGAGGGCATGTGGACGTTCGACAATTTTCCGGCCGCGCGCATGCAGGCGCAACTGGGCTGGGCGCCCGATCGTGCTTGGCTCGATCGCGCGATGGCGGCGACGGCGCGCATGCCGGGATGTTCTGCATCCGTGGTCAGCGGCGAGGGTTTGACGCTCACCAACCACCATTGCGTGATCGGGTGTCTCACGGCCGTGTCGAGCCCAGGGGCCGACTACGTCGAAACCGCTTTCGTGGCGCGCGCGCGTGAAGAAGAGGTGCGCTGTCCCGGCTTGAGCGTCGATGTGTTGGACACGATCTCGGACGTTACAGCGCAAATCGATGCGGCGGCGTCCGGCGCATCCGATTTTGCGCTCGCCCGTGACCGGGAGATCGCGCGCCTGACCGACGCGTGCCGGGGGCCTGGCGTCCGCTGCGAAGTTGAAACGCTCTACCAGGGCGGCCGTTATGCGCTGTACCGCTTCCGCACCTATAGCGATGTGCGCCTGGTGTTGGCGCCTGAGCGCGCGATGGCGGCCTTCGGCGGCGACGCGGATAATTTCAGCTTCCCGCGCTATTGCCTCGATTTCGCATTTGTCCGTCTTTACGAGAACGGCGCGCCGGCGGCGACGCCCGCGCATTTGCGCATGCGCTTTACGCCCCTGGAGGATGGTGAGATTGTGCTCGCCGCGGGCAATCCCGGGCGCACCTCGCGCTTGCGCACCACCCAGGAACTCGCGTTTGAGCGCGATGTCGTGCTGCCGTGGCAGATCGCGCTGATGGACGATGCGCGCGTCAGGCTTGCCGCGTATGCGGCGCGCGGTGATGAAGAGCGGCTGACGGCGTCGAGCGCGCTGCAGAGCGTGGACAACGCCGCCGGTGGGCTGGCGGGCCGATTGCACGCGCTTCAGAACCCCGAGGCGCTTGCGCGCGTGGCGCAGCGTGAGGCCGATTTGCAGGCCCGCATTCGGCGCAATCTCGCCGCCCGTCGCGAAACGGGCGATCCCTGGGGAGAGATCGCCCGCGCTGAAGCGGCCTATCGCGGGATGTTTCATCGCTACCAGTATCTGGAATTGCGCGCCGGAGAGCAGTCGGCGTTGTTTACGTGGGCGCGTGACATCGTGCGCGGCGCCGCAGAACGCGAGAAGCCCGACGGCGAGCGCCTGTCGCGCTACCAGGAGGCGCGCTTGCCTTCGATCGCGCATAGTTTGCGCGCGCCAAGGCGCGTGACAGCCTCGTTCGAGGAGGTGCTGCTGGCGTTCTGGCTTTCGCAAACTCGCGCGCACCTTGGCGACGATGCGGCGCTGACGCAGCTCATGTTCGGCGGCGAAGCGCCCGAAGCCTTGGCTGCGCGGCTCGCGCAATCGCGGCTGGCCGATCCTGGCTACCGCATGGAGTTATGGGAGGGCGGCGCCGCAGCGGTCGCTGCGTCGGATGATCCGATGATTGCGTTTGTGCGCGCATGGGATGGTGAGGCGCGCGCCATCCGTGCGCGCTATGTGGCCGATGTCGAGGGGCCGCTGGCGCGCGCGCAAGAGCGCATCGCGCGTGCACGCTTCCGCGCCTTTGGCGAAGCGCAATACCCTGACGCGACCTTCAGCCCGCGCCTCAGCTATGGGCGCGTGGAAGGCTGGGAAGAGCCGGGCGGGGCGCCGGTGGCGGCGTTCACGACCGTTGAAGGCCTGTTCGCGCGCGCTGGCGGCGCAGCGCCCTTCACGTTGAGCGAAAGCTGGCGCGGAGCGCGCGCACGCCTGGCCCCCGGCGTTATCGTCAATGTCGCAAGCTCCACCGATGTCATCGGCGGCAATTCGGGAAGCCCGTTGCTGGATCGCGAAGGACGCGTCGTCGGCGCCGTCTTCGATGGCAACATGCACGCGCTGGCCGGAGAGTATTACTATGACGGCGCGCTGAATCGTTCCGTCACCGTCGCCTCCACGATCATCGCCGCCGCGGTGACGGACGTTTACGGCATGGACGCGTTGGCGGCGGAGCTGGCGGGAGCCAACTGACGCCTCACCAAATCACGACGCGCTCCTCCGGCGGCAGATAAAGCGCATCGTCTGGCTGGACGTTGAAGGCCTCGTACCAGGCGCTGACGTTTCGAACGATGCCGTTGACGCGATATTCGTTGGGCGAATGGGGATCGCTCATAACGCGGTTGCGCAGCGCCTGATCGCGGATGATTTGCCGGCGCCCTTGCGCGCGCGCCATGAAGAAGCGCTGATCGCCGGTCAACCCATCGAGCACCGGCGCTTCCGCGCCATTGAGTGAGAGATGGTAGGCGTGCAGCGCCACTTGCAGTCCGCCATTGTCTCCAATGTTCTCGCCCAATGTGAGCCTGCCGTTCACATGGATGCCGGGCAGCGGCTCGAAGGCGTCGTACTGCGCGGCGAGCCGGGCCGTAACGGCCTGAAAGCGTGCGACATCGTCAGAGTTCCACCAGTCGCGCAGCACGCCGCGGCCATCGGACTTCGCGCCCTGGTCATCGAAGCCGTGCCCCATCTCGTGACCGATGACGCCGCCGATGCCGCCATAGTTCACCGCGGGATCAGCGTTGGGATCGAAGAGCGGGGGCTGCAGGTAACCGGCCGGGAACACGATCTCGTTGAAGGGAGGATTGTAATATGCGTTCACCGTGTGAGCGTTCATGAACCATTCGTCGCGATCGCTGGGCTGACCGATGCGGGCAATGTCGAGATTGGCGGTCCACTCCCGTTCGCGCTGCATGTTGCCGTAGGCGTCGCCCGCGCGGATATCGAGCGATGAGTAATCCCGCCAACGGTCCGGGTAGCCGATCTTGGGCCGGAACGCCGCGAGCTTTTCGAGCGCGAGCTGCTTGGTTTCCTCGCTCATCCAGGTGACGGCGCGAATGCGTTCGCCGTAGGCGCGGCGCATGTTCTCCACCAGTTCAAGGGCCTGCGCCTTGGCTTCGGGAGGGAAGTGGCGTGCAACATAGATTTGGCCGACAGCCTCACCCAGGGCGCCGTTGACCGCCTGAATTGCGCGCTTCCAGCGTTCGCGCTGCTGAACCTGCCCGTTCAGCGTCCGTCCGTAGAAATCGAACACGGACTCGTCGATCGTGCGGGGCAGAACGGATGCGCGCACACGCACGAAGTGCCAGGCGACGTAGCTGCGCCACGTCGAGACCGGCGTGGCCATGATCAGGCGCGCGAGCGGCGCCATCGCGGAATATTCCGCAATGACGGTTTCGTCGCTGCCGGAGAGGCCCGAGGCCTCGAAGTGCGCGTCCCAGGGATAGCGCCGCGCCAGTGCGCGCACCTCTTCACGGCGGCGCAGATTGTAGGTGCGATTGCGTTCGCGGCGTTCCGCGATCGGCCAATGGCGTTCAGCAATCTGGGTTTCGAGCGCGAGCACGGCCTGCGCCTTGGCGTGCGCGCCGCTCTGGCCAAGCAGGGCCAGCACTTCTTCGACCTTGGCGGCGTATTGCGCGCGCAGCTGCGGGAACTGGCCGTCGCTGCGGCGATAATATTCGCGTTCGGGCAATCCCAACCCGCCATGGGAAAGATAGGGCAAGTAGCGGTCTGGATCGCCCTCATCCAGCTGCACGCTGAGATCGATCGGCCAGGTCACGTCATTGCCGGGCCGGGCGATGAAACGCACGACGTCCGCGTGCGTACGCAGCGCCGCGATTTCAGATAGCGCTGGCTGAATGGGAGCGAGCCCGCGTGCGTCGATCGCATCCTGGTCGAGGAAAGCGTTGTAAAAATCCGATATCTTCTGCGCGTTGGACCCGGGGGCGCCGCCTTCGCGCGCCGCGTCTTCGATGATGGCGCGCACGTTTTCCTCAGCCAGATCTGCAAGGATTTCGTTTGTGCCCCACGATATGCGGTCATCGGGGATGACATTGGCGGACATCCAGGCGCCGTTGACATGGCGGAAGAAGTCGTCCCCGGGCCGGACGTTCATGTCGCGTGCCGTGAGATCAATGCCCCAGGCGCCAATCGCCGCCGGCGGGCGCGGCGCGGCCGCTGCATTTGGCGCGGCGCTGGGCTGCGAGGCGCATCCCGCGGCAAGCGCCAGGCCAGAAACCGAAACCGCGCGGCGCGTCAGTGAAACCATGATATTTCCCCAGAATTGATCGTTTGAAAAATGCCCCTCGCGGCCCGTGCGGGCCACGCCTGAGAGACAAACCGCCGCCTCCGCGCGACTGGCCTCACTTCATTCCCGCCATCTTGCGGATCGCGGCCCATTCCTGCGCCGTCACCGGCTGCACCGAGAGGCGCGAGTTCTTGACCAGAACCATGCCGGCAAGCGATTTCTCGGCTTTGATGGCCGCCAGAGTCACAGGCGCCTTCATCGGTTCGACAGCCTTCAGGTCCACGCACACAAATGCGCCGGTCTTGTCCGTCGCATCGGGATACGCCGCGCGCACGACCTCGCTGACGCCCACGATCTCTTTGCCTTCGCCGGAATGATAGAAAAACGCTCGATCGCCCTTCTTCATGGCGTTGAGATGCGCCTTGGCTTGGTGGTTGCGCACGCCTGTCCACGCGTCAGCGCCCTTTTTGACATGCTGCTCCCATGACCAGGTTCCGGGCTCGCTTTTGACCAGCCAGTACGCCATCAGTGCGCGCCCGTTTGATTTGCCTGTGTCTGCATGTGCACCCCTTTACCGGTTCAGCACGCGCCGCGCGCCGGAACGAGCCTCGCCCTGGCGGCGGAATGTAGCGAAGCCAGCGCCTTTGACCACTCCTTTGAGGCGAGCCTCGTCGGCAATGACGGTCTGCGGCGGCGCTGCTGTGCAAATGCATTCCGCGCTGAGGCGCTTCCGCTTGATCTGGCGCGCGAAAGCCCCGTAAACCTGATCGCGCATGAATGCAGCGCTTGAAGCAGAAGGGCTGGTCAAGCGCTACGGCGCACGCACCGCGGTCCAGGATTTGAGTTTCCGTGTGCCCGCCGGGTGCATCTACGGCGTGCTTGGGCCGAACGGCGCGGGCAAGTCCACGACGTTGCGCATGCTTGTCGGCGTTTTGCGCCCGAACGCCGGACGCATTGCGGTGCTGGGCGCGCCGCCCCATCGCGAAACCATGAAGCGCGTCGGCTATCTGCCGGAGGAGCGCGGGCTCTATCGTTCGATGACGGCCCGCGCTGCAATTGCCTATCTTGCACGGCTTAAGGGAACGCCAGCGGGCCGCGCGTTCAAGCGCGCTGATCAATTGTTGAACGATCACGGTCTCGCCAAGGTGCGCCGCAAAAAGATCAAGACGCTCTCCAAGGGCATGGCGCAAAAGGTGCAGGTTCTGGGCGCCATTGCGCACGAGCCGGAGCTGATCATTTTCGACGAGCCGTTCTCGGGGCTCGATCCGGTCAATCAAAAGGTTTTGGAAGAGACCATCCGCACGCAGGCGGCGGCCGGGCGCACAATCCTTTTCTCCACCCATGTGATGGAGCATGCCGAGCGCCTGTGCGACCGCATCCTGCTCATCGCGCAGGGGCGCGCTGCGTTCGAGGGCACGGTGCCTGAGGCGCTGGCCCTGGCGCCGAGCGTGGCGTTGCTGGAGACCGATGGAGACTTCGATCTCGCCGCAGCTCTTGCTCCGCGCGGATTCAATATCGCCTTCGACGGCGCAGAGCATGGCAACAAACGTTGGCGCGCAAAGCTCGAGAATGGAGCGGGTTCACGGCAATTGCTGCAGGCGTGCGTTGAAACCGGGGCGCCGCTTTCCTTGTTCGAGCCAGCGCGCGCCAGCCTGCATGAGGCCTTCGTTGCGCTGGTCGGCGATAAGGCCAACGCTGGGCCGGGGGATTAGCGCATCATGTCACCCATTCTGCTTGTCGCGCGCAGGGATTACCTGGCCTATGTGGGTGCATGGGGCTTCTGGCTCTCGCTCATCACCGCGCCGCTGATCATTGCCGTATTAATGTTTGCGCCGATCCTGCTCGCGCGGGCCGAGCCGCCGCGCGTGCTGGCGATTGTGGCTGAGCGGAGCGGGGATGGCGCCGTCATTCGCGCTGCGTTCGATGAGGAGGCGCTGCGCGGCGCGCGAGGGGAGGTGCGTGCCTATGTGGCAGCGGCGGCGCCGGCGCTGGAGGCCGAGGCCATGTCCGCGTTCGACGCCGCCGCAGGGCGCGCTGCGGCCGTGGCGGCTGCGCGCGAGGTGATTGCACGCCGCGCGCCGCGCGCGCTCGCAGCCTTTCCGGAGGCGTTGCCGCGCTACCTGATCACGCCGCCGCCAGCGCCTGATATCGAGGGCCTGCGCCCGTACCTGGACGGCGTGCAGCCGCTGCCCGGCGGCGCGCGCCGCTAATGGCGCGCTCAACATTCGCCGCGATGAAACCAATGGCGCGACCATCGAATACTGGAGCGTCAATCTCAGCCACGGCGAGCCCTCCGACATCGCCCGCCGCGCCATGCGCCTTGAGATGCAGCGCGAAGCCCTGACCGCCCGCGGTCTATCGGCGGAAGAGGCGGTGCGTCTGCAATCCCTCGATCCTGACATCGTGCAGTTCGATCCCCGCGCCGCGGCCGGCGACGGCCAGGTGACGTTGCGCCAGCGCGCACCATTCTATGCCGCGCTCGCCTTGGCGTTTGTCCTTTGGAGCGTGGTGTTCTCGGTTGCGAACATGTTGCTCAACGGCGTCATCGAGGAAAAATCCAACAAGATTCTCGACACGCTGCTGACGAGCGTGAGCCCCATGCAGATGCTGGTTGGAAAGCTCCTCGGTGTGGCCGCCGTCAGCGCCACCTTGTTCCTGTTCTGGGGCGCGCTGGGCGGGGGATTGCTTGGCTTCGCCGCCGAGCGCGCCGGCGAAAATATTTTTGGCCAGGTGGCGTCGGCGTTCCTCGAGCCGCGGCTGATCGGCGCTTTCGCCGTCGGCTTCGTGGCCGGCTATTTGATGTATGGCGCAATCTTCCTGGCGCTCGGATCGCTTTGTGAATCCATCCAGGAGGCGCAGACCTTGCTCGGCCCGGTGGCGCTTGTGCTCGCCGTGCCCATGATGCTGATCACGCCCGCCTTGGACAATCCCAATGCGCCGGTCATCCAGGCGGCCTCCTGGGTGCCGCTGTTCACGCCGTTCCTGCTTTTGGTTCGCGCGCCCTCGGGATTGTCGTGGGCCGAGATCGCGGGAATGGGCGCTTCGATGTTCGCGTGCGTCGCGCTGATCCTGTTCCTGGCTTCGCGCGTCTTCCGCGCCGGCGTCGTTGATCAGATCAGCCTGTCGAGCTGGCGCGCCCGCAAGGGCCGAGGCTGAGCTTCAGGTCGCCCGCCAACCCATCAGCGCCAGCGAGTGCCCTTCAGGGTCCTTGAACGCGCGCAGCACGAGTTCGCGCCCCGGCGCCTGCTGCAGCACCTGTGCGGCGTGGGTGAAGGCGACGCCCCTGGCTTCGAGCGCCGCTTCCGCCGCACTCCAGTCGCGTGGTTCGAAATAGAGGGTGACGTCCTCGCCGCCGATCTTGGCCTCGTGGTGATTGGGCCCAACCATCAGCCGCGTCGCGCCGGACTGGAAAAACGTCATGCCGGCGGTTTCGAACAGCACAGGCAAGCCCAGCGTGTCGCGATAATAGGCCGTGAGCGCGACGGGGTCGGCGCTGGTGAGCGCGACCTGGCAAAGGCTCGAGATCAGCGGGGCTGGGGCGTTCATGTATAGGGCTCCATCTAATGATCGCCGCCCGCATGCGGCCAGAGCGCCAGATAATTAGTTTGACTAACTAAATATGTCAAGCGAGACTGCGCAGATGCCCAAATCCGACGCCCTTGAGATCGCCGCCGGTCTGCACACGGCCGCCATCCGCCTGTTGCGCGCTGTTCGCGTCGCCGACGATGAGACTGGCGTCTCCGCGCCCAAGCTTTCGGCACTGTCGGTGCTGACCTTCGGCGGGCCCACGAGCCTTTCCGCGTTGGCGCGCGCCGAGCAGGTGACGGCGCCGACAATGTCAAAGCTGGTCGCCGGCCTTGAGGCCGAGGGCCTGGCGGTCAAGCGCGCCGACCGCGCCGACAAGCGCAGCGTGCGCGTGGAGGTGACGGCCAGGGGCAGGGCTCTGATGGAGGCCGGGCGCAAGCGCCGCCTGGCTCTGCTCCAGGCGCGGGTCGCTTCTCTGAGCGCGTCCGAGCGCGCGCTCCTGGGCCAGGCCGCCGCCCTCATGTTGCGTTTGGCCGAGAAACAATGATCTCAAACGAAAGCGCCGCCTGATCTCTCGGGCGGCGCTCTGAATTCAGCTCGGCGTGCCGGCGTTACCGCGGCTTGGCCGGCGGACGCGGCAGCAGGCCTTCGCGCTGGGCGCGCTTGCGCGCCAGCTTGCGGGCCCGGCGCACGGCTTCCGCGCGCTCGCGTGCGCGCTTCTCGGACGGCTTTTCGTAATGATTGCGGCGCTTCATTTCGCGGAAAGTGCCTTCCCGCTGCATCTTCTTTTTGAGCGCCTTCAACGCCTGATCGACGTTGTTATCGCGAACGAAAATCTGTACCAGGACCCTTCTCCCGAAGCCGAAACCAAAAACACCGTCAGCCGCGGACGCATCTGCGCCACGGGGCCGTTCTCAAAGCGAAGGCGGGCCAATAGCAAAACGCCGCGGCCCTGTCCATGGCGGGCGTCTCGACGCTGTGGCCGGCGGGGCGTAGGCTTTCTCCCATGTCAGCCACCCCTTCCGCCCGGTTTCGCACCCGGATTCTTGAGGCCTTTTCAGCCCATGCCGCCCGTGATGGCTGGACCGACGCGGCCTTCCGAGCGGCGGCGGCGGACGCCGGCCTCAGCGAGGGGGAGGCGGCGTTGGCTTGCCCAAAGGGCGCCGCGGACCTGTTCGGCGCTTTCGCCGCCCGCGCTGACGAGGCCATGCTTGAGGGGCTCGACGGGCTCGACCTGGGGGCCATGCGCATCCGCGAAAAGGTCCGCGCGGCGGTGCAGCTGCGCCTGGACGCGCAAGCGCCCTACAAGGAGGCCGCCCGCGCCATGACCCGCGCGCTTGCGCGGCCGGATCGGGCGCCGGAGGCGGCGCGGCTCCTGTGGCGCACCGCCGATCTGATCTGGCGCGCGCTCGGCGACACATCGACGGATGGAAATTTCTATTCAAAGCGCGCCATTCTTTCCGGCGTTCTCGCCAGCACCTATGCGCGCTGGTTCTCCGATGACTCGGCTGACAATTCAGAGACCTGGGCCTTCCTCGAAGCGCGCATCGAAAACGTCATGCAGTTCGAGAAATTCAAGGCCCAGCTGAAGCCGCTCGGCGAGGGCGTGCAAAGCGCGATCGGCGTCGCGGCGCGGTTTCGATACGGCCGCTAAAGTTTCGGCAATCTTGCGGCATTTGTGCTGTCATCACAGACGCATGGGCGTAGTGTGAGTCCATCATCCGTGATGGAGGCGCTCCATGGCTGCAGCTCCGATCCGGTTCCTCGCCGCCGCGGCTTGGCCGCTGACGATCTGGACATCGTTGACTCATTTCGAGGAACATCCCGCCGACGACTACGTCGAGCGTACAAGCCCCATCGTTGCGACTGCGATCGCGTTCTGGGTTTGCCTGATCGCGCTGGTGGTCCTCGCGACGCCTGCGATCTCTTCAATCGGCGGCGGGTTCGAGGGCGCTGAGGACGTCATCACGCTTGTGCGCCGCACGCCGGGAGAGATTGTCGGCGTGCTGTGGTGGTTCACGCCCGCGATCTACGCGATCGGATTCTGGCTTTTCACCGCGCGCGATGAGGCGTTCCCGCGCTAGCGGCGCGCGGATTCAGGCGGCGTTCAGCTGAGCCCTGGTCGAGTGCGCGGCGGAGGGAACGCAGCGATGCGGCTTTCGCTTTTCGCCGGGGCCATCATGCTGGCCTTGTATTGCAGCGCCCATGCACAGGACTGGTCGCGCGCGCCCATCTATGAGCGGCCTAACGATTTGAGCGCCGGGTTCCTGCCCGATCCTCATGTCATGAGCGCGCTCGCGGGGGGCGATATCGACGCCGCCACATCAATCGGCGGCGCGTGTGCGGGTTTTCTCAGTGCGAGCCCCGGCGCGACATTCACCTACCAGGCTGGCGAACGCTTCCCGCTCATCATCCGCTTCGACGCGGAGGCGGGCGCAACTTACGTTGTTCGCGCAGGCGACGGCGCCTGGTATTGCGGCGTCGCCGCCAATGGCTTGCGCTTTTCCACGCCGGCGAGCGGCGGTTACGACGTGTGGATTGGATTGCGCGAGCGGGGCGCGCAGCAGCGCGTGCAGATTTCGCTCAGCGAACGCGATTAGAATTTGAGCCGGGTCACGTGGCCCATCTTGCGGCCTGAACGCGCATCGCGCTTGCCGTAGAGGTGCAGCCGCGCTGTTGGATCGGCCGCGATCGCGGGCCATTCCGTTGCGTCTTCGCCGATGAGGTTCGACATTTCGATTGCTGCAATGCGCGTTGTCGGCCCCAGTGGCCAGCCTGCAACAGCGCGGATGTGCTGCTCGAACTGCGATGTGAGCGCGCCCTCGATCGTCCAATGTCCCGAATTGTGCACGCGCGGCGCCATCTCGTTGGCGATCAGCGAGCCGTCGCGCATGACGAAAAATTCAATCGTCAGCACGCCGACATAGTCGAACGCCTCAAGCACTTGCCGCGCCGCTGTCTGCGCGCCCACGGAAACAGCCGCCGAAACGTCGGCGGGAAGCGTTGTGCGCGAGAGGATGCCGCCCACGTGTTCGTTTTCGCAGACGTCATAAAATGCGATGGCGCCGTCGTTTCCGCGCGCAGCGATGATCGAGACCTCGCGCTCGAACGCGCAAAAGCCTTCCAGGATGCCGGGCGCGCCGAGTTTTTCGAAAGCGCCGGCGGCTTCGGCGATAGTCTTGATGCGGATCTGGCCGCGTCCATCATAGCCGAGACGGCGTGTCTTCAGGATCGCAGGCGCGCCAATGTCGATGATGGCGGCGTCGAGATCGGCCTGCGAGGCCACCGAAGCAAAGCGCGGCGTGGCCACACCCATGGAGGCGAAAAAACTTTTCTCGTCAAAACGATCCTGCGCCACCGCCAGGGCCCGCGGCGAGGGCGCAACGCGCGCGCCGGCCGCGATCAGAGCGTCGGCGGTCTGGGCGGGCACATTCTCGAATTCGGTGGTCACCACCTGAACGCGCCGCGCGAAATCAGCCAGCGCCACTGGATCGAGATAATTGCCGACAAAGGTTTTCGCCGCCACGCGCGAGGCGGGGCTGTCAGGCTCGTCGGTGTAGATGCAAATGTCGAAGCCGAGCTGCGCGGCTGCTATGGCCAGCATGCGGCCCAGTTGTCCGCCGCCGAGTATGCCGATCGTGGCGCCGGGCGCGAGCGGGCTCATGTCACGCTTTCGGTCACCGCTTCGGTTTGCGCGGCGCGATAGGCCTCCAGCCGTGCGGCCAATGCATCATCGGAGAGGGCCAGGATGGCCGCCGCCATCAGGCCCGCATTCGCTGCGCCGGATTCGCCGATGGCGAGCGTGCCCACAGGCACGCCTTTCGGCATCTGCACGATCGAGAGCAGGCTGTCGAAACCTTTCAGCTCCTTGCTCTTCACCGGCACGCCGAGCACCGGCAGAGGCGTCATCGCCGCGGTCATGCCCGGCAGGTGGGCGGCGCCGCCCGCCCCTGCGATGATGACTTTGAGGCCGCGGGCTTTGGCGCCGGCGGCGTAGTCATAGAGGCGTTTCGGGGTGCGGTGGGCCGAGACCACCTTGGCTTCGTAGGCGACGCCCAGCGCGTCGAGCGCCTCGGCCGCGGCCTTCATCGTCTCCCAGTCGGATTTCGAGCCCATGATGAGCCCGACCGGCGGAGTGGGGGTAGCCATGTGCGGCTGCTCCTAAAAAACGGCCTGCTAAAGGAAGCCGACCGCCGCGTCCAGCCTGCTCACGCCGCGGGTTAAGGCGGCCTTTACCACCTGGGGGCCATGCCTGTGGGCAAAGGTCCGTCACGAATGGCATTCGGATTCCCGCGCCGCGACCCCGAAACGACCCAGATCCTGCACGGGCTGGGGCTGAAGCGGCGCGACGTTTCCACGGCCGGCCTGGAGGCGCTGCAGCGACTCACCGCTGAGCTGGAGGCGCTGCGCGCGCGCCTCTCCGACGCCGAGGAGCTGGCCGATCGCGACACGCTGGCGCCGGTGTTCAACCGCCGCGCCTTCTTGCGCGAACTGCACCGCACGATGTCCGAGGTTGAGCGCTACAAAAGCTCGGCCGCCGTCCTTTACATTGATCTCGATGGTTTCAAGGCGTTGAACGACGCCTATGGCCATGCCGCCGGCGACGCCGTGCTGCGCCATGTCGGCGTGCTGCTGACCGATTCCGTGCGCGAAAGCGATGTCGTCGGCCGGCTGGGCGGCGACGAATTTGGCGTGATCCTCAATCGTGCGGCGGCCGATGAAGCGCGCGCCAAGGCGCAGACGCTGAGCGACAAGATCAATTCGAGCGCCATTCTGCATGCGGGCGTGGCCCATCGCATTCGCGCGTCGGTGGGCGTGCATCCGATCGCCATGGTCGAGGATCCTGAGGCCGCCATCGCCCGTGCGGATGAGGCCATGTACGCTGACAAACACGCCCGCCGCGCCCAGAATCAGGCTTTCGCAGCCTTCTAGGGGCCGCTCGTCGCGGGGACTCTTGAATGATCGTTCAAGAGCGGCTTTGATCGGGCCATGGCCAAAGTCCTCGCAGCCGCCTTCGCCCTCCTTGTTGCCGCCTGCGCATCCGCGCCCAGCGTCGCCCAGACAGCGCCCGCCCCATCCGCAGCGCCGCCGGATTGGTGGGCCGCGCACGTGGCGTTCATCAGCCGCGATGGCGGGACCTGGGTTTCGCCCAATCCGCCTGGCGTGGGCGATCCCAACGCGCCGGACGCCTTCGCCATGGAGTGGCGCGCGGTGAATGACGGGCGCGGGCTGGTTGGGCGCCTCTATGGCATCGAAGCGGGCCGCGAGATCGCCGAGTACTGGACGTTCCGCGAATTCTGGCATCCCGGCGAGCGGCGCGCGATCCTCGAACAATGGGGCGGCCCGGGCGCCTATGGCGTGGGCGAGTCGCGCTGGGAAAATGACGAGGGAATTCTCGAGCAGACTTTCTGGCTGCCTGATGGGCGCTCGTGGCGGGAAGGACACCGCAACCGCGAGGAGGGCGATGTGTATCACACCCACGCCTTCGACATTGACGCGCAAGGCAATTGGACTTCGCAGGATCCGCGCATTTGGACGCGGGCGCCGGCGCCCGAAGCCTGACACACACGCCACTTGGCCGGACAACGCCTGTGCGTTTCCGGTTTCGCCGTGGTTTCCAGCTCCCGCAAAGGGAGCGCAGGGCGCGCCTCAAGCTGCGCGCTGGGAAGAAGAGTGCGGGGT
>JAWKUY010000023.1:0-29510 GCA_041398345.1 Hyphomonadaceae bacterium
AGTGATGCTTCTTACGATTGGGTCTCGGCGCCGCGCTGCCATCTCGGGTGTCGGGCATTGTGAACCTCCCGCGTCCGGCAGAGCTTGGTCGTGGCTCGCCATAGACCCGCTCGCCAAGCCATGGTGAGGGCTCGCTTCTTCAGATATCGATAAATGGCACTCGTTCCGCTTTCAAAACGAAAGGCGGGGCGGACGACAGATTGGTGTGCGGGGTCGAGCGAGGGTGGTGAAGCGCGGACCCTTTTCAGCGTCTTGTTAGCGCGGGAGAGATTTTCGTCAGCGCGTCTCACAACTCCAGGTGTGCGGGCGACCACTGACTTAGGTATGCTGAGACTCGCGAACGTCGGCTTCGTATAGGGCGTCTTCAGGTGGCAAAGAACACGCGGAAAGCCGCGCCGAACAAGTTGGGTAGAAAGAAGACGAAGAGCGCAGGGCGCGCTTCCGCTCGCGACGCTGGACACTCGGTTGCCGGTTACGAGTATCAATTCTATGCCACTGTTGATTGGTGGTTGTCGCTCGAAGAGGGCGAACATCTTAGACTTGAGTACGGCGAGGACTTGGCAAAGGTCGCGCAGGCTCGCGAAGCGCAGAAAGACTTCGTCCAATTTAAGAAGACGCCAAGCGTGAGTTTACGCACACCAAGCGTCGGCGACGCAATTGCCGCGACATGGCGTTTCGACACACATCCCGACACCAAAGGCGCGCGTTTCATCTTCTTTTCTACTGCGACGGCGCGCGCCGAGCGCGGCACGCCTATTCCAGCGAAGGGGCCAGCGCTCACATATTGGCCGTCAGCAAGCGCGGGAGCGAATGTTGCGCCGCTACGCGATGCAATCAGCGACATGTCCGCATTGCCACCGGAAGTGGCCGCCGAAATCTCGGCGGCTTCGGACGGCGAACTGCGCTCGCGTTTGTTGAGCCGCGTTGTTTGGATGCTAGGAAGCGCACCAACGGCTGATCTGATCGAGCAAATTTGCGACAAGTTACGCCGTCGATTGGAAGCCAGCCAGCAGGTGGCGGGCCTGGCTGCGGCAGTGTGGGCTAGATCGATCCTCGATAAGCTATTTACACAAATTGTCCGCAAGATCGCCTCGTTCGACAAGACGCGGCTGACGCCGACATCTCTTGACGAGATCGTCGGTCGAGAGATCACAACCCTTCGCAACGGGGCGATGTTGGATGGGATGTTGCCGGCCAATCGCGCCTCGCAGTGGGCGTTCGACCTCGCCAACCAACAGCTGATGGAAATGGTCGAGGCGCAATCGGCGCAAACGCTGCAGCGCGCGCAAGAATTGGTGAGAGAAGGAAAGTCCGAAAAGGCCGCCATCGCCATTCGGTCGCTACGCAGTGATGAGAAGCAATGGAGCATTCTTTCGCCCGCGCTGCAGGCCAGATGCTTGCGGTTTCTAGGCTGGCGCGCGCTCGCGCGCGATGAGTTAGACACGGCGGCGTCAAGTTTTGCAGAAGCACAAGGTCTGGCGGCGAGCTCCGACCGTAGACCCGATGCGGCGTTGCTGGCGGCAAAAGGAGACCGGTCGGGCGCGCTAGGCGTTCTTGGTGGCGAGTTGACACGCGACGAGCGGGAGCTGCGCGCTGCGCTCCTGATCGAGGACGGGGACGCGACTGCGGCGCTTTCAATTCTCACGGACGCGACGCCTTCGGTCGTGGAGCGTAGATTGAGGGCGATTGCGCTTGGTCAACTCGGAAAGCGCGAAGAGGGGCGCAAAGAGCTAGATCAAGCGCTGGCCATGGCTCCCGATGACGTCAATTGCTTGGAATGGCGAGGGCGCTTGCGCTACGCGGGTGCGCTCTCGGATGCCGAGTCTCTTGAGATGAGCGCTTGGCCGATGCCGCCATTGCCGGACGCATATCGATCATACCCCGTGGCGCTTGCCGAGGCCGTCGCGGGCGCAAACGATTTCGAACGTGTCGCTGATGTTGTTGATAGCCCGACCGAGAAGCTGCGGCTTCGCCATTGGGAGCTGGCGGCTCTAAGCGCGTCCCCCACGTCCATCGACAAACGTAATAGTCTGTGCGCGCGTTTGATCTCCGAGAGGCAACCGCTTGCGATCCT
This sequence comes from Hyphomonadaceae bacterium, assembly GCA_041398345.1. GTDB lineage: Bacteria > Pseudomonadota > Alphaproteobacteria > Caulobacterales > Aquidulcibacteraceae > Vitreimonas. Next base: position 2,075 of record JAWKUY010000023.1, read on the forward strand.
TTGGGCGATCGCGCGCGATATCCCCATTTCACATAGCGAGATCGAAGAGCAGCTCGTTGCAGAGCTCAGAAGCGGCGCCGACGCCCGGCACGCCTGGGCGTTAGCTGCGATAAGAATGGAGCGGGGCGATATCGAAGGGGCGCGGGCGGCTCTGACGGATCCAAATTATTCGGGAGAGGCTCAGCCTTTTGAGCAGGCGATTGAGGCCGTGCGGCGCCGGCTCAATGCCGAAGGGGACGCCGCTGATGTTGATGGGCCAACCGCTTATCGGGCGCTGCGTGAGGCGGCGGAGGCGAGCGGCGATTGGGCGCCGTTTGCAGACGCTGCCCGTGGCAAAGTTTGGCCTTTGGCCTTGCGTTTGGAGGGCGTGAGAACGCTCGCCGGCGTTGGTCTCACAGCGACTGCTGCAGATATTGCCGCCGATGTTGCCGATGGAATGGACACGCTTTCCGCACATTGGCTTGCAATCCGAACCGCAATAGGGGCGGGACGGGTAGCCGCTGCGCGTGAGCGTTTGGATCGCACGAAAGCGAACTTCGAAGGACAGGCGGTGCCTGGCGTGTTGCTGCGCCTTGAAGCGGACCTTCTTATGCGTGAAGGCGCTCCAGCTCAAGCTCTACGCGTGTTGGAGCAAGTCGCTGCCTCAGGCGGCCGTCCGGCCGATCACCGCCACGTGTGTGAGTTCCTTTTCCAGCTCGGTGACGTTGAGGAGGCGGGAAAGCGCGCGCTTGCATTGCATCAGCAAGGTCAAATGTCGGACGCGGAGGCCGCGACATGGGCGGCGCGACTGGGCGCGACCGCTCCGGCGTTGACGTCGGCGCTCGTCGCTCAAATCCGACACGACGAAATCGATGCGCGCGCAGCGCTCGCGGCGTACTTGGCGTCTACATCCGCCGGAAAAGAGCAGCTGGCGGACCGATTTGCCGCGCAGGCCTTCGGACAGCAGGCGCAGGAGCAAGAGATCGTCAAGGCGTTCTCGATCGAGCAAACGCGAGAGATCTTCCTGCAGGAGCGTCAGGAGACGGAGCATCGGCTGCGTCTCTTTCTGGAAGCAAGGCTTCCGGCACATCTTGGTCTTGGCCGCCAGATGGGATTTCTTCACGCGCCGCTATTGGCGGCAGCGCCCAGTCCGCTGCGCGCTGGATCGCCGCTGTTTAGCGCTGCTCGCATGGAGCCCACATCCTTCGGCCAACGCAAGCTCGTCTTGGATATCAGCGCCATTCTCACGCTTGAAGGACTTGGGTTGTTCGATCGAACCATCCGCGCGTTCGATCGGGTGTCCATCGCGCCCAGCTCTGCGATGGCAATGTTTGAGTTGGAGAGTGCGGCCCGCCCGCGTCAGCCAGATCGCGTCGACGCCATGCGCAGCGTCAAGCAAGCGATTGATCGCGGTCGCATCGTGGTCGCCGGCGTGGGCGACCGTAAGGCGAGGGAGGTGGACTTCATTGAGGGCGCGAACGTGTCACCGCCCGGCGCCTTAGTGGCCGGCGCATCGCGCGCCAAGAGGCCTTCACGCGCTTTGGCGCGATGGGCGAAAGTGCAAGAGCCCTACCGTGGGCCCTCCATTCGCCGCGCCACGCGTGTGATGTGCGGCGGGGAGGTTCTGGTGCAGGCCGCTCAATTTGGCGCTCTGGAAACACTTGCTCGCGCATTTCGGCTGCACGTGTCAGCCCAAGAAGCCGAACGCGTTGCAGCCGAATTGGAGGCGTTTGAAGCTTCAAGGCGTCTAGCCGACCGAATAGCCGATATCCGCATCAAGATTGCGGCGCTGCTTAAGTCTGGAGGCTTGACCTGGATTTCTGCGCAGTCAGACACGCCCGAGCAATTCGATGAGGACTGGGCGATGCCTGTGCGCATGGCGCTGTTGGAGCTCTCGCGCGCCCAACTGGACGACGCGACAGTGGCGATCGCCGACGATCGAAACCTTGCGAGTTATAGACAAGTCGATCACGCAGCGATTGCGACCACGTTCGATTTAGTGGAGACGCTCGTTGAGCGAGACCATCTCACCGCCGTCGAGCGAGGAGATATCTGGCAGAAGCTGGCCGCGGCGGAAGGTCGGTTCGTACCGTATGACACGAACAAGATTTCACGCGAATTGGGGCGTGCTGAACTCGACTCGATCGGTCGCATAGTTGCAACACCGTTCTTAGCGACGACGAAACAGCGCGTTGCCAGGGACTTGCAGCTGCTGCGCGAAACGGCGTTAAGCGCCCCGATAGAGCCCGGACGCAAACCAGAACTAATTGGGCTGTCTCGCATTCTGCGACTTGCCGGCGAGTGCATTGGCGCGCTTTGGAGTTCAGACCTTCCGTTGGCTCGCTGTGCCATAGGGTCCAGTTGGATTTGGGACGAGCTACGGATCGGGGGCATCGGCGCCGAGACGCCGGAGGGTCCCAGCCTCGACTTGCAATTGCGCATCCATTCGCTTTCCTACGTCACACTCGCGCTCGCGCTCCTCGACATCGACGACGAGCGGGTGAAGCCGATGCTGGATTGGCTATGGAGCCAGGTCCTTGCGCGTGAATTTGTTGCTGCCCCACAGCTGCGTCAGATCATCCGCGATCAGGTCAAGGACATGTGGCTGAGGCGCGATGGGTTCGAGGAGTTTGCGAGCGAGCACAAAGAGTTTACGCCCGACGATGTCGCGGCGTTTTGGCGGCGTCAGGCGCAAGAGACCTTGTTACTGATGCCCCAACCCATGCAGGAGCTGTTCGCAGAAGACAAAGAGATCGCAGCCGCTCTAGCGCTTACGCGGAACCGGAGCGTGACGGTCCAAGGCAGAGATTATTCGCTGCAGGTGTTGGTTGCTGCGACCGCCGCGCTGGAGGAGGTCAACGAAGAAAGGGAAGTCGCGTCGTTGTCCGGAGGTTCGCCAGCGCATGTGATATTGCGCGACGATGAAGGCGTGACAATCCGGACGCCAACCGGCGGCAAGGGTGACCTGTTCGCGCCTGTACAGCGCACTTTGATCAAGGCGCCACCCGATCTTCAACGTACGGCTATCAGGCGCTTCTTCGCACCGCATATGTTCACACAAAGCGAGGTGGCGAAACTTGAAGGTCAGATTGTCGCTCTGCCCGAAGCGCTTGATCGGGTAGAGCTGCTTGACGATTTGCTGGAGCAATCGTGGACCGGTCGGTTGGAGAAGCTGCACGCGGCGGCCAAGACGCGAGACAACATCAATCTCCAAATCTGCCAACCACCCGACTGGCAGGATGTACGCCGCCGATTTCGATTGTCGGAGGTTGTTGATGAGAACGAGGACGGTCACGCTCTCGCGGCCCGGCTGGACGGAGAGATTGGCCCACGCAAAGCGCTGGAATGGGTGAGTGGGTTACCCTGCGCCCTGCCGGCGGCATTGGCCGCGATCGATGGAGAGGACGCGGAAAAGTTTGGCAAATGGATCGCTCGTTCGCCGTTGGGGGCGGCGTGGGCGGTTGTGCATCTGGCGAAGGCGCACAAATGGACGGAGCAGGAGGTTGTAGCCACTGCCGAACGCGTGATTGTCAACGCCGAAACTCTGATCAAGCTCGCGCGATTTGCGCTGCGCAGCATTTGCGAGAACGCGACCTACCAATTGGCTCCGAGCAATTGGAAACTCATGACAGCATGGTTGTGGGCCGAAGGATTGTGGCGCGCGGCCGATGCCACGCCGGTGTCGAAAGCGGCGTGGGCAGACTGGCTGAATGAAAAGGGCTCTGGCATCGTCGGCGCAATCGGAGCGTCGTTGATCACCGATGTCGCCAACCCAACCACATTGCCTCCGGGCAGGCTCGTGCTCTGCGCCTTTGAACAGGCGGTTCGTGATGGCGCCGTGACACGCGCGCTCACGCCTGCAAAGGCGAGGTCGAAAGCTGCGTCCGTTGCAGCTGGACTACAAGATTGGACCAAATCGGCAAACGTTGTCGGATCCTTCTTGGCGAAATCTCCCAAGCGCTTGGTAGAAGCGATCTCGGGAGGCTGGGCCGCGCCAGATAAGGCCGAAATCGAGAAGCTGGTGAGCGCGTATGAGCGTCAACCGCGCTCGAAGGGGGCGACCAATTTTGTAATGTTTGGACCTCATGCCCTGAACACGGCGCAACTTCTTCGTTTGCTGCGCGCGATTGCCGAGAACATCTCGTCGTCAAAGAAGCCGGGAGATGAAGTCGCGCTTGCGGGTTTCTGCATTTCGGGCCTCCGGCTGCGTCCCGATGCCATGGACGCTGCTCTCGGCGCCATGCGTCTGTTGTGCAATGCACTCTCTCGGCGCGCCGATTTGAGCGTCGAGGAACGATCCGCGCATTTGGCCCAAGCGCTGGATTCAACGCTTATGCTTTGCCTCTCTAAGCCTCTCCAGACCTGGCCGGAGGAATTTGGCCGTTTCCTTTCTTCGCTCGATCTCGATTTGGCGCTTCGCAGCCAGCTTGAGAGCTGTGCGCAGGCGACCGCGGAGGCGGCGCCCTGGGAACACGGCGGTTTGCTGTGGCGCGCCGCGATCGATACGCGAGCCGCCTAAGCGGCGCTTGCGCGTCGCTCGCTTGCACAGCGCGCAAGCGCAGCGCGCGCATCCTCGGCGAGCATGTCGGGCACCGCTTCCTGTGCCACGAGGATAAAGGCGGCGAGTGTCGTGACACTGTGGGTGCGCATGGCGGCCTCAACGATTGCAGGGCCAGTGCGCAGTGGAGCGCGTAGCCTGAAGGGCGCCTGCTCAACAACTTGGCGCCAGCGGGTGATCATCCGCTTGGAGAGGGCTGGCGCGATTGACTGTTCAAACCGTCGGTTGGCGTAGAGCCAGCGCCAAACGCAGCAGGTCGCCGCAAAGAGCTCGTTGGGATCAATGGGATCGTCTGCCGCGAGCAATTTGAACGCGGCCATTTCGGACGCGGGGCCAAGAGACGTCGGCAAAGCGGCGTCAAACCCTTGGAGCGCCGTGATCAATGGGTAAAGCTCAGTGTGCGAGGCCAGAGCCTGCCCAAGCTTGCCGCGCTCGTCCTTGGCCGAGGAGAGCAAATGGTGCGCCGTGAAGGCAACGAGCGCAGCGATGACCTCATCGCGAACTGCGTCTGAAGTGATGCTAGTTCGAGTGCGCGCCCATGGTGGTTCGGCAAGCAGCGTCGTCAGGACGTCCAGCGCGCGCTTAGGATCTGCCTCAATGTACTGGCGAACGCGCGCGTACTCATCCAGCGACGTGGCGAACGAGACGGTATCGGCGTTGTGAATGGCGGCTTCCAGATCATCGTAAACACGAAGGACTTCGAAGGGTTCGATATGAGCGCCTTGTGTGCGCTCGTGGGTGCGTACGGCGATGCCCAGGTCGATACGGAGTTTCTTCTCCACCGCCGCGAGCTGATACCAAAGGATTTGGATATTCGGTGTTGGCCCTGGCCAAGGTTCACTTGGCGGGGCGCCGCTGCAAAAGCCGGCCACCGCCACGCAATTGCGATCGTCCCCGCCGGACAAGCAGGCGACCATCCAGGTGGCGACAGCGACCACGGAGCGCAGCAAGAACTCGCCGCGCGTCGTAGAGAGATCCAAGGGTTCGATTTCGCGCGCGGCTTGGTGCAGCTCTGCGAGCGCCGCGGCGCGCTCGCCGATCTCGAACAACATGATGGCGCGGTCAGCTGTGAGTCCGACAGAAGTCTCGGGCATTTTGCCGAGGCTTGTCGCGCACGCGGCGCGCGCCTCTGCGAACAAATGCGCGGCGCGACGATATTCACCGAGCCGCGCCGCGCTCATGGCGGCTTCCCGCAACGCCATGACCCGCTCGACCGCGTCAGCGGAAGGAATCCGGGCGACGAGGCCCTCCAAGCCATCAAGAACGTCCCGGTGCTTGCCTAGCCGGAACTCGATCTTCGTTCTCTCTCTCGCCAGGCGAGGTTCATTTGGCCATCGCGTTTCCGCTGTCTCCAGGACGGCGAGCGCGGCATCGCAATCGTCGCAGTACTCAGCCAGAAGGACCGCGCGGGCGCATTCAATTTCGATGGCAAACCCGTGGTCTGCCCACTGCGACACTGTAGAGGCAAGCGGTTCCAGGGCACTCAGCGCCCCTCGTCCATCGAAACCGGGCTTCGATGCTTCGCGCGACCACGCGGTTTGCACCACCGCGCGCCGTCCGGCGTAGGGTTCCGTCAAGGCAGACAGGTATCTCTGACGCGTGTCGACATCGGCTTCATCAAGCACCGAAAGCAACGCCTGAAGATCGGCTACGCCGCGCAGCTGCGTAGCGCGCCACACGAACATGGCTTCGGCGGGGTGCCAGGCTGGCGCGCCTGTACTATCTTCGGGTCCGCCAAAGCTCTCCGTCAGCTTGTGATGCTCAAGCGAGCGCGCGATCGGAAACCACTCCTGCGGCGCCAACGGCGATTTCGATTGTGAGAGCATGGAGAACGCAGCTGCTGTGAGGATGTTTTCTCGTCCCTCCAGGCCATCAGCCTCAAGTTGCAGGCGGTCATAAACGGCCTTGGCGGTATCGTCGTTGTTCGTCGCCAAGATGACCCGCAGCTGCGTCAGGCGAAGCATCGCGCTGATACGCGCGTCCTCCTCGAATATGCGCGAGTCAGTCTTGAAATAGCGCATCACGAAAAGTTCGTGGGCGATGGGAACCCAATGCTCAGTCGAAGCGGCGAATGGCGCCATCGTCACGATCGTGAGGGCGTCTTTGTCGCGCGCCGCGAGACCTGAAATGAGGAGCTGCGGCAGTCGCTCAGCGGGAAACGGCCGGCGCCTGCAGAGGTTGCTGCAGATGGCGCGGTGAACCGCGATTTTTTCTTCCGCGCTGAGCATCTTGTCTCCGGCGTCGGAGACAAGGGGAGAGACGCGCAGCTCGTTGGCCGTATACATCTCAATCCACGGCCCGATCAAAACATCGAGCGCTTCGCCCGGCTGGTCGATTGTGGGCGCGGCGGCGCCAATGCTGAGCGCAAGCGCGCGGTCAAAGCCGAGCGCGGTCAGTGTGAGCCGGTAGAGCAATTTGCGGGGTGCATCTGGCAACTCCGCGAGTAGGCGTTTGCGAATGGCGTCGCGTTCCTGGTCCGCGTCAGGGGAAGGATGCAGCGGCGCCCCACCCAGCAATTCGTGCTCGGGCCAGCCCCTGGAATTAAGACCGATGACGCGTGCGGCCACGAGCTGGGGATGGCCCCGGCTGGAAAACTGATAGGTTGGGCGCGCCCATATCGCGGCATCGCCGCCGTTCGCTGTGATGAGTGCGCTCACTTCTTCTTCAGAGAAGTAAAGCGCGTCGAACGCTTCGACCTCCGATGAAAATGCTTGGCGCAGGGTAGGCGCTGGCGACTCGTATGACGTGACAATCAGCGCGCCATCGGTTGCGTTGATCGCGTAGCCGAGGCAGGCGAGTTCGAATTTCGCTTCACCGTGCGCGCCCGCGGGGAAATCGTCTAGAAGCAGACCGCCGAAATTCGCATCCGCCACAACGCGGCGCGCGGCGCGCAATCGCGCAGCGACCGTACGATTGTCGTATCCCCGCAGTTGTAGGACCCACCATCCTCTGTTGGATGTGCGCGCCGTCTCGAGCGCAAGCGCGGTCTTGCCCGATCCGCTAGAGCCTACAAGCCAGGGCGTGGATCCGCGCCGCAAGATCGATTGAAGGTCTCCGACGAGGGAGGGGCGAGAGACGGCGCCCGCTAGGCTGGGAACGGTCGCGAGGGCAGTGAGCCCGAAGTCCTCGCTTGTCGGCGTGTCACTTTGGTTGGCCACCAGCCTGCGTAACGCCGACATGGCGACCGACACGGATGTCGCGCCTTCGACGACGGCAATGAGGTCCGACTGGGTTGCTTTGCGTTCGCTCTTGGTCGATGCGAGCTTAAGCAAATGATAGAGCACCGCAGGAACGGCGCGCTTTGCATCGCTCGGTGCGAGCGATAGTTGCGGCGTTGCGCGTAGCAGCGCGTCAGGGAGAAGATGATCTAGTTCTTGAATCGAAGGCGCACCGCACTCCCAGCGCACGCGGCGGACCAAATCTCGTCGCACCGTTTCATCATCGGATTGTTGAATCCAATCAAGCAGGCCCGCTTCAAGGGGCAATTGTGCGAGCAACGCACGCAGCGCCTTGATATCGGCCCCCTCGCGCGCCGCGACCCGCCAGAACACAAGGCCCTGAACCGCGCCCGGGAAAGTGACGTCAGCCTCAAACCCCGGCGATGCCGTTGTGAGGTAGGCGAGCGTGACGTGAAGGGTGGGATTGTCGCGTTGAAAACGCCAGAATGAATTCAACGCATCAACAACGCCTTTAGAGCGAAGCGTGACTGATCCTGACGCGGCGTTGTCTTTAACAGGAACAAGTCGCAGGGCGTTTTGGGCGACGACCGAATAATCATCCGCGACCTCGACGAGCAGAGTCTCATTGGCGCCTAACCGCGTCCACGCCAGCGCCGTGGCATAAAGCTGATAGGCAAAACCGCGGATGACGTTGATCGCCTGGCGAACAACGTCCTCCGCTGGAACGTTAAGACCATCGGGACCCGGCGTCATTCTTTCGCCTCAAACCAAATCAGGAAAAAGAGAATCGATGCGTTCGCGTTCGTTGTCCAACCGGTTTACGCAGTGTGCGTGGGCCAGCGCTTTCACGCGGGGCACACGACCTCTCCTCAGATTGGTTCGAGATGCGAAATGAGCGTCCGTTGGCAGCCCGCGAAGTGAGGCGAACGGTTTGTGGTAGTCTCGCCTATGTGGCTCGATGCGGGATTCGACAGTGTCTGACGTCTTTCCGGTCACGGTGATCGTTGCGATCGCGATCTTCTTGTTGAAGGAAGTGATCGAGGCAATCAGACGCGCGAGGGCCGACGGGCGCAAACGCCGTGCGCTCAAGACGCTCCTCGCCGCTGAAATCGAGCGAAATCACTTCACCATCCGCCGGCTGTCGGAAGTGCTGAAAGACGTCGAGGCAGCTCGGGCGGCAGGCGATGTCATCGAGATCAGAAGAGACACGAACGGGCGGCCGATGCTGCGCGTGCAAACATCCAAAGGGGAGTCCGTGGTCCCCGTGCCGGTGGTGCACACTGAGGCGATCGGAAAGCACCTTTTAGAATTAGCGTCGCTGGATCCAGGCCTGTTCGAGCAGGCAGTCGCCACAAGTGACGCGCTTGGCGAACTGGAGCGCGTTCGAAGTTCTCTGGTGGAGTTTGTGTCAGCGAAGGCCAGCGGCGCGGAGTTCGTCCCATTAGCTGGCTTTTCCGAGTACGGCTTGCGGGAGGCATCACGCGCCTTGGACGCTCTAAAGGCGCTGTATCTTCTCTGCGCGGGCGCCCCGCTTACGGAGGCCATAGTCAGATAGGCCACTTTGTTCCATATTTGTTCCACGCGAAGCTGCGGGTGCCAGGTCGGCTAAAAAAATGCGAATGAACAAGGAGATCACAGAATATACTTGTAACGGCGCAGCATTATAGACGTGAAACGATGCGGCATGATATACTTGTAAACATCCGGCAGGATATACTCGTGATGACCCGGCTCGAGGACCCCCAATGGCTACACCAAATGAAAAGCTGGCCGATTCATTGACGGCGTTGCGCGAGCTCCAAAACACTGGAGCACGGGTCTTTCGGTCAAGCGAAATTAGCCGCGTCCACCGAGAGCGCCTCATTGAGGCGGGCTTCCTTCAAGAGGTCATCAAGGGCTGGGTGATGTCGGCCAGCCCCGCAACCGGAAAGGGCGACACCACACCATGGTTCGCCTCCTTCTGGGAATTCTGCGCGCGCTATTGCGAGGAGCGATTTGGCGCTGATTGGCACCTTGCGCCAGAGCAATCGCTGCTTCTGCACGCCGAGGCGACCGCTATCCCCAAGCAAGTGATCATCTATAGTCCGCAGGGCGCGAACAATACTCTGACGCTGTTATTCGGCACCTCGTTCTACGATCTGAAACAGAAGGAGATGCCGCCCGCGGCCGATCTCGCGGTCAAAAATGGGTTGCGCGTTTTCGATCTCGCCGCGGCTCTCATTCGGGTGCCTGAGAGCTTTTTCCAACGCAATCCCATTGAGGCCCAAGTGGCGCTCGTGAGCGTGCGTTCAGCCTCGCCTCTGCTTGAACGACTTCTCGATGGCGGCCATTCTGTTGTGGCGAGCCGTTTAGTCGGCGCATTTCGCGCCGTCGGCCGCAAAGACATCGCCGACGAAATTGAGAGCGCCATGCGCGCCGCACACTATGAGATCCGACCTTCAAATCCTTTTGAAGCAGCACAGGTTCTTGCCGCACTCGATGTTGGTCGCCCGCCAATCGTGGCGCGCATCGAAGCGCTTTGGGCTCAATCGCGCGCTGCCGTATCGGCTGCTTTCCCCCCGCCGCCGGGGCTTCCAGCCGATGCTGAGCAATACATGCGCGACGTCGAGGAGAACTATAAGCACGACGCTTACCACTCGCTGTCGATCGAAGGTTACACGGTGTCTCTTGAGCTCATCGAGCGCGTGCGATCAGGCGCCTGGAATCCTGAAACGGACCAGTCGGACAAGGACAACGCCAACGCGCTCGCTGCACGCGGCTACTGGCAGGCCTTTCAGGCCGTCAAGGAGACCATCACGAGCATCCTCGAGGGAAAGCCGCCCGGACCGCTTGTCAGTGAAGCGCACCGCGCCTGGTATCGGGAGATGTTTCAGCCGTCGGTCACCGCCGGCATCGTGCCGCCGCGTGCTCTTGCGGGGTATCGAAACAGTCCAGTCTTCCTGCGTGGGTCCTGGCACGTTCCCCCGCGCGCGGAGGTCGTTCCCGATGCAATGGACGCACTATTCACTCTCTTAGCGAACGAACCCGAAGCAGCCGTGCGAGCGGTCCTTGGACACTGGCTCATCGGCTATATCCATCCGTTTCCCGATGGCAACGGACGGCTCGCGCGCTTCCTGATGAACGCGATGCTGGCATCGGGAGGATATCCGTGGACTATCGTGCGCAAAGACGATCGAGACCGCTATCTCCAGGCGCTTGAGAAGGCGAGCATCGACAACGACATGGGGCCGTTCGCTACTTTCTTGGCCGGGAGGGTAGGGGCGCCGCTCTGATCAACTTAAAAAGGACAGCTGAAAACCAAGCTGACCTCTGATACGAGCCCGTCAGTCGACCCCATAGCTCAATTGGATAGAGCACTCGCCTTCTAAGCGAGCGGTTGTAGGTTCGAGTCCTACTGGGGTCGCCACTCGAAAGTCATCGCACTCGAAGTCACGAATCCGAGGTCGTTGGTGGTGCCGATCGTTGCCCGAAGCTTGCCGACAGGAGCCTGGAACGCACGGCCAACAAAGGCATGTTCTTGCACCATTGAAATCGGCGGGTTGGGCAAAATCCGGGCAGAGCTTTTGAGAGCAATCAAAAAGAATTGTAGATACAAATCACTCCGCGACTAGCATCCCGCTTCTAAGCGGACGGTTGCGTGTTCGAGTCACGCCGGGGTCGCCAGCCTCAGATGCGCGCCAGCGCTTGCGCGAGGTCCGCCTTCAAGTCCTCAGGATCTTCCAATCCAATGGAAAGCCGCACCGTCTGGCCTTCTGCGCGCCATGGCTGCGCCGTGCGCACGATTTGCGGGTCGCACGGAATTGCGAGGCTCTCAAAGCCGCCCCACGAAAAGCCGAGGCCGAACAGCTTCAGGCTTTCCAGCATTGCTGCCACCCGTTCGGCCGGTGCCGGTTTCAGCACAAAGGCGAACAGACCGCTGGCGCCCGTGAAGTCGCGCTTCCACAACGCGTGATCGGGCGAACTCTCCAGCGCGGGGCAGAGCATACGCGAGACCTGCGGCTGGCCCTCGATCCAGCGTGCGATTTGCAGCGCGGATGCGGCGTGGCGCTCCAGCCGCGCAGAGAGCGAGCGCATGCCGCGCAGGACAAGGTAGGCGTCGTCAGCGGAAACGCCCAGGCCAAGCTGGCGCCAGGTTTCCAGCACAGCCTTGGCCCAGTGCGGGGTTCCCCCGATGACAGCGCCCATCAGCACGTCGGCGTGGCCGCCCTGATACTTGCTCAGCGCCTGCACCGAAATGTCGACGCCATGATCGAACGGTTTGAAATACACCCCCGCGGACCAGGTGTTGTCGATGATGGTGGCGACGCCGCGCGCCCGCGCGGCCTTCACGATGGCGGGCACGTCCTGAACTTCGAACGTCAGCGAGCCCGGCGATTCAAGCATGATCGCGCAGGTCTTGTCCGTGATCAGGCCGGCGATGGCTTCGCCGATGCGCGGATCGTAGTAGCGCACGCTGATCCCCAGGCGCTCCAGCACGCTGTCGCTGAAATTGCGCGTGGGTTTGTATACTGAATCAACGACCAGCACCTCGCCGCCGCCGCGTGCAACCGTAAGCAGCGCCAGCGTGCATGCGGCGAGCCCCGATGGCGCCAGCACCGCGCCCGCGCCGCCTTCGACTGCCAGCAACGCCTCGCACAGCGCTTCGTGCGCAGCCATGCCCTCCAGCGCGTAAGTCTTGGCGCCGTGATAGAGCGTTTCGACGTCGTCGAAGAGCAGCGTGGTGGCGCGCTGCACCGGCGGATTGACAGTCCCGTCCGCGCGCGCCGCCTCACGGCCCGCGTGCGCGAGCCGGCTGGCGAGGCCGAGCCCGCTTAAGTCCATCGTCTTTTTTGTCATGTTCCGCCTATCGCCACAGGCGCGTCGCTGAGACCGCCCCATTCCGCCCAAGACCCGTCATAGACCGCCGCATCCCACCGCCCGAGGCGCGCCAGCGCCAGAGCGATGATCGCCGCCGTTATCCCGGAGCCGCATGTGCACAGCGCGGGCTGAGCCGTGTCGGCGCGCGCCTCCGAAAAAATCTGTTTCAATTCTTCCGCGCTGCGCAGCGCGCCCGCTTCGTTCACAAGCGCCGAGGAGGGCAGGCTCCGCGCCCCTGGCATGTGTCCGCTCTTGAGGCCCGCTCTCGGTTCTGGCGCCTCGCCGCGAAAGCGCGGCGCCGGGCGCGCATCGAGGATTTGTGCGCGGCCGGAATCGACAGCGCGGCGCATGTCTGCGAGGTCGCGGACAAGATCGCTGCGCACACGCGGCGTGAAATGGCGCTCCATGCGTTGCTGTGGAGGGCCGGTTTCCACGTCGTGTCCGGCGCCCTCCCAAGCGGGGAAGCCGCCGTCGAGCACGGCGACATCTTCGTGGCCCATCACGCGGAACGTCCACCAGACGCGTGCGGCGGAAAACATGCCGTGATTGTCGTAAACGATTACGCGCGTTCCGTCGCCAACGCCCAGTTTCTTCATGCGCGAAGCGAACTTCTCGGGCGGCGGCAACATGTGGGGCAGGGCCGAGGTGGTGTCGGCGATTTCATCGATGTCGAAAAAGATTGCGCCGGGGATGCGCCGTTCCGCGTAGAGCGCGCGTGCGTCACGGCCATCGCTGGGCATGAACCAGGTGGCGTCTATGACGCGGATATCTGGCGCGCTGATGCGCTCGGCCAGCCAGGCTGGCGAGACCACTGGGTCAGGGGGCAAATCGCTCATCGGCGCGGACGCTAGGCCCGCACGCGCGGCGCTTCAACAGGGCATCGACGACGGCTGCCCCTGTCGCGGCGAGCGGCTCGGGCCTAAGCCGGTTTGGCAAGCTCCAGCTGCACGACATCGGTGCGCCCGGTGCGGAAACCGGCCTCGCAATAGCTCAGATAGAACAGCCAGAGCTGCTTAAAGCGATCATCGAAGCCCATGCCGCGTATGTCGCTCCACTTGGCTTCAAAACGGCGCGCCCATTCGGCCAGCGTGTCGGCGTAGGATTGGCCGAACGCTTCCGCCTTGCGCCACACCAGGCCCACTTTCGCGGTCTCTTCCTTCAGCCGCTCCATGCTTGCCAGCATGCCGCCGGGAAAGATGTACCGCTGGATGAAATCGGCGCGTTTGCGGTAGGAATCGAACAATTCGTCCTTGATGGTGATGATCTGCAGGCCCGCGCGTCCGCCCGGCTTCAGCACGTCGGCGATTTTTGCGAAATAGCTCGGCCAGTACTTCTCGCCGACGGCCTCGAACATTTCGATCGACGCCACCTTGTCGAACTGACCCTCGACATCGCGATAATCTTGACGCCGGATCTCGACGCGATCGGTAAGACCGGCCTTCGCAATGCGCGCGCGCGCGTAGGCTAGCTGCTCGTCGCTGATTGTGATCCCAGTGACGCGCGCGCCGTACTCGCGCGCTGCGAATTCGGCGAACCCGCCCCAGCCGCATCCGATTTCGAGCACGTGTTCGCCCGGCTTCAAGTCGAGGTGCTCGGCCAATGCCCTGTATTTTGCGCGCTGGCCCGCTTCGAGATCGCGCACCTTAGCGTCAAAGCGCGCCGAGGAATAAGTCATCGAAGCGTCGAGCCAGGCGGCGTAGAAGCGGTTGCCGAGGTCGTAATGGGCAAGGATGTTGCGCCGCGCGCCCTTGCGCGAGTTCTCGCGCGAAACGTGGCGCATCCAGTTGAGCGCCTTGCCCAAGAAGCTGCCTTCGAATACGCGGCTGAAGCGCTCGATATTGTTGGCCAGCAAAACCAGCAGTGCTGACAAATCCTCGGTCCGCCACTCACCGGCCATCCAGCTCTCGGCGAAGCCGATGTCGCCGCCGGCGAGCACGCGCCGCCCGAAGCGCCAGTCCTTGATATGAAGCTTGAGCGGTGGTTCCTCGCCGTCGCCAAAGCGAAGCACGGCGCCATCGGGCAGGGTGGCGTCTATCGTTCCGCCACGAATTTGCGAGAGCGCAAACAGAACCGCCTTGGCGCGCGCGGGCGCCTTCAGCGCAGCTATGGCGCGCGCCGTCGCGGGAAGGGGAGTGGTGTGTTCGCCGTCATGCATGTTGCTCGCCCGGAGATGTTTCGCCAGTCGAGCTTTCTACGTGGGAACTCAGCCCGCGGATGACAACGCCTTGAACGCTTCAAGCGCCCGCTGGCGCGCGAAGGCGTGATCCACGATGGGGAGCGGGTAGGTCCGCCCTAGTTCAACGCCGGCGTCGCGCAAGGTTGCTGCGCTCGCTTGCCAAGGCTTGTGCAGGACAGCGTCAGGCAGGCGCGCCAGTTCGGGCGTCCAGCGCCGCACATAGGCGCCGTCGGCATCGTAACGCTCACCCTGCGTCACTGGATTGAAGATGCGGAAATACGGCGCGGCGTCGGCGCCGGTACCGGCCACCCACTGCCAGGAGGCGGCATTGTTGGCCAGATCGGCGTCCACCAAAGTATCCCAGAACCAGGCTTCGCCTTGGCGCCAGTCGATCATCAAATGTTTGATCAGGAATGAGGCGGCGATCATGCGGGCGCGATTGTGCATGTAGCCCGTCGCCCACAACTCCCGCATCGCGGCGTCGACGACCGGATAGCCGGTGCGGCCGCGCCGCCAAGCCTCAAGATCGCTGGCGCTGTCACGCCAGGGAAAAGCGTCGAAGCTGCTGCGCCAGTTCTCCTCAGGCAGCGACGGCCAATGGAACAGCAGATTGTATGAGAACTCCCGCCAGCCGATCTCCGCCATGAATTTGTCTGCGCCCGAGCGCAGACCAGGGGTTTGCGCGGCCACAGTCTCGGCCACCGCGCAAACCTGGGCGGGCGAAATCTCTCCGTAGCGTAGATGCGGTGAGAGCCGCGATGTGGACTTGAGCCCCAATTGATCGCGCGCCTGCGGGTAGCGCGCCAGATGTTGCCCGGCGAAGCGCTGAAGCGCTTCATGCGCGCCCGCCTCGCCGGGGGTCCATTCCGGTTCGAAACCCGCGGCCCAGTTGGGCTTGGTGGGCGTCAGCGCCCACGAGGCCAGCGCGTCACTCGCGAGCGCCTGTTGCAATCCGTTCAAGCGCTTGGGCGCCGGCAATGGCGAGCGCATGGCGCCGCTTTGCAGGCATGCACGCCAGAAGGGCGTGAACACCTTATAGGGTTCGCCGGTCTTGGTTTTGATCTCCCACGGCTCCAGCAGCAGCGCCCCATTGAAGCTCTTCGCGGCAATGCCCGCGCCGGTGAACTGCTCTTTGAGCGCGGCGTCGCGCTTGATCGCGTAGGGTTCGTAGCACCTGTTCCAGAAGACAGCCTGCGCGCCGATGTCTTGCGCTACCTGCATCACGACAGCATCGGCGCGCCCGCGCCGCAGCACCAGTTGCACGCCCGCCTTGGTTGCGTCGCGCGCCAGCGCCTCCAAACTCCTGTGAAGCCACCAGCGCGAAGCCCCGCCCAGGCGCCAGCGGCCGGGCGTCTCGTCATCATGCACATAAAGAAGGATAAGCGGCGCCTTGCTCGCATGCGCCTCCGCCAGGGCGGGATTGTCGCCGAGGCGCAAATCCTGCCGCAGCCAGACGATGACCGGCGCTGGGCTCATGCCTTGCGCGCGGCCTCGCGCCTTTTCAGATGCACTTCCATCATCTTGGCGTCTTTGAGCCAGCGGCCGTGCGCGGCGATGTTGGCCACGGCGAAGCCGTACCAGCCCGCCCGCCACAGCCCGCGGCGCAGATACTGATCAAGGAAATAGAACGGCCGTGCAAATACCAGCCGCGCCGCCACCCAGGCGAATGGCTTCAGCTCAGCATCGTTGGCGCGCCCCGACGAGCTGCGGTTGAACTTGTCCTGCAGCTGCGCGAGGTCGCGGAACGACACATGCAGCAGCGGCGCCCGCAACCGCCCCACGCGCACGCCGGGGGGAACCTTGAACTGATCCCACGCCGCTGAATCCGGCGCACGCACCACGCGCTTGTCATACAGCTTGCGCCGGTCAACCAGATTGAAGTCGCGCCACACCGGGCCCACGGGCGGCGCCGTCGCCATCTTCATTTCAAAGACCGGCGCCTGGGGTTGGCCGCCCGCGAAGGCGGCGCCAATTTCCTCAGCCAAGTCCGGCGTCACGATCTCGTCTGCGTCGAGATCCAGTATCCAGTCATGTTTGGCCGAGTCCTCGCCGAGGCGTTTCTGCTTGCCTCCGCCGAGCCAAGGCGCATTGAGCACGCGTCCGCCTTCGGCTTCCACGATCTTGATCGTGCGGTCGGTTGAGCCGGAATCGATCACCACGACTTCGTCTACGATCTGAAACGCGGCGCGGACCACCTCGGCGATCATGCGCTCTTCGTTCTTGGCGCGGATGATGCAGGAAATCGGGGCGCGCTGTCGGTTGGGCTGGTCCATTTCCCGCTCCTTACGGGCAAACGCGCGCGCCGTCAGCCCTCAGCGCGTGCTGGACGATTGACACCCCCGGGCCGCACCCCTAGGCCCCAGCCCCATGACCCAGCAAGCGGCGGCGGGCGACGCCTTCACCGTGGTGGTGACCAGTTGCGGGCGTTTCGACCTCCTGCGCGAAACGCTCAAGTCGCTGTTTGCGCATATGGACCGCCCGGCGGCGCGTATTCTGGTGATCGAAGATTCCGCCGATCACGGCGTGGAGGCGGCGGTGGAGGGGCTTGGCCCTCCGGTCGAGGTAATCGTCAACGGCGTTCAGCTCGGCCAGATGCGCTCCATCGACAAGGCCTACGCCACGGTGGAGACGCCTTATGTCTTCCACTGCGAGGACGACTGGGAGTTCTTCCGTTCCGGCTTCATCGCGGAATCGTTTGCGATCCTGCAAGCCCGGCCTGACATTTCAATGGTGGGCCTGCGCCCGCGCGCGGAACTCAATCCGCTTGTGCGCAACCTCCCCAGCGAAAGCATCGGGGGCGTCGCGTGCTTTGCCTATGACACCACCCTTCACCCGGAATATTTCAGCTATTCATTCAACCCGGGTCTGCGGCGCCTGGCCGATGCGCGCGCAATCGGCCCCTTCGCCGCCATCGGTCATGAAGCGGACGTTTCCTACGCTTTCAAGAAAGCCGGCTTCCGCATCGCCAACCTCGAAACGCCGGCCGTGCGCCATCTCGGCGCCGGGCGCCACGTTGAAGACCCCACCATGCCGCGCAAGGCGCGCACGCCATGGGACCGTCTCAAGCGCTCGTTCGCCAAGCGGATGAAACGCCTGCGCCGGGCGTTTTCGGAATAGGCCCCAGTCCGCCGGCGCCCCGTATGCATAAATATGTGTTGGCCGCGCGCCTCTGCTTGCGGAGGCCCGGCGCGTCCAACATATTCGGCCCCGTAGTGCGAGGGCTAAGGTCATGCGGCGCTGGATTTCGCTATTGGCGTTGTTTGCGTTCGCTGGCGGCGCCTGGGCCCAAGAACCTGCCGCGCAGACCGCGAGTGAACGTTACGGCGCCTGCCAGGCCGCGGCGAACGGCGGGGACAGGCGTATCGACGAAATTTGCGACCTGGTGGACGATCTGAACGGACAGCTGCGCTCGTACGACGGAGCCCGCCACCCCAGACGTTTTGCGGACCTGCAACAAGCGCTTGGGACCGCGCTCTTGGTTATCGGAGACCTAGGCGACGAACGTGCTTTGCGTGACTCGATCTCCGCCGAGGAATTCGCGGCGCGGCACTATTCGCGGGAGCGCGCGCCGAGCAGGTGGGCTGGTATTCAGCTGAACATCGCCGGCGCCTTGGTCACCCTTGGCGATATGGAAGACCCGACGGCGCCGCAAGAGGCGGTGCCGCTGCTTCTTGCGGCAATCGACGCAATCCGAAGCAACGAGCAGCCTGTCCTCTGGGCCAGCCTGCAATCCACGCTGGCCACGGCTTACGTGCAGACTTCAGACAACGGCAGAGATGCCGATGCGCTGCGCAACGCCATCGGCGCGCTTCAAGCGGCGCTCCAAGTTTATCGGCGCCCTTCGTTCACTGAGGAGCGCGCGCGGACACAGGCCCGCCTTGAGGAATTGCTCAGCGCTCTGGGTGGCCGTCAGGACAGATCATGACGCCGCCGAGCGGGCTTCAACTCGCTCCGGGTTTTGCGCCGCGATAGGACAGCGCAGTCAGCGCCAGCGGAAAGATGATCTCGATCCACATGAGCGCAATGAATAGCGGATGGGGCGCGCCGGCTACGAAATAGGAAATCACACGCCCGAGCCCGCCGAGCAGGAAGACGCCGAGCATGAGACGCATCAGGCCCATGCGTTCGGGCAATCCACGCGCCACCCAGAGCGCGGCGGCCCCGTAAGCCATCCACAAAACGGCATAGAAGCGCATCTCGCTGTCGATATCGGCCCCGCTCAGCCCGCTCACGCGAGGCGTCTCCGGCGCCAGCAAGCGGAGCATTGCTGCGAAGGTCTGCCCCGTGGCTTCCGGGCCGATCACGAAGATCATGCCGCCAATCGCCAACGCGGCGGCGCCGAGCAGTGAGAACGCGAATTTGAGCATGGCGGCACAATAGGCCTTTGTGGGCTCCGGCGACATAGTCCGCAGGCGCGCAGGGGTTCGCGGGGATAGGTGCCGCCTCTATCCCACAATAAAATCGGCCTTCACCCAGCATTTGCAGGAAAGGCGCGCGTTCCAATCCGCCTGGCTTCAGCCCATGCGAAGATGAGCCATCTCCTGTAGGGAGGCGTTTGAGTCGACCAACACCAAACCGTTCAGGAGACGCGGTTTGAACGCGATGCGAAGCGAAAGCAGCGATGCCTGAGCTCCGCAGCTCCAGCGAGCAGAAAGGAAGCTGGAGGGTCCGCGTTCTGGAGTTGGTCCAGAGCGCGCGCGTCAGCCGGGAACGTCAGGCAAGGCGCTAAGGCGCGCCTGGGAACCCCAGCGTCGCGGGGACCGGTCCGGAGAAATCCGGTTTCAGCAGAGGAGCTGCGCCGGTCGAACCACACCACCCGCCTCCGTCACGCATGGCCGCCCGGGGCGCACGTTGAACGCCTCTCGTCTGCGCCGGCTGCACAACACATCGCGCGGGGCGCGCTTTGCGCGCACCACCACCACCTGTTCTCTTGAAGCGCTTAGCCGCAAGCGCGCCCCGCTCTCCCGTCCGGAGAGGAAGAAAATCCAGCGAAACCGCAAACGCAGCGCGTTGAGCGGGCTTATCCGCTGCGTGCAAGCTCGGCGGCGTCGGTGCTGTTTCTTCGTTCGACGTACTGGGCTTGACTCATACCTGCCGCGCCGGGTCGTTCGCAGCGACGCTTCGCACGGGCGCCGACTGATTGACGCTGGTAGAGCGCCAATCAGCGGTACAGCGCAAGGTGTCGCTAGTCCCTTCCTGCCGTCGGGTTCCGAAACTCAAGCGGGTTGTCGACTGTCAAGCCATCCCGCCAGCGCGCTCGATTCTGCGTCACCGTGGCATTATCGATGCGCTCGCCACTCTCGCACGTGTACGTGGCCTCCCAGGTGATGTCGTTGTCCAGTGTGTAGACATCCACTGTATGGCAGCCGACCTCACTCAGGACCGCATCGCCCGCTGCGCGCCAAATTGGCGTCGGCTCTGTCATGTTGATCACGCCCAGGGACAATCCCTCGACAACGGCCTGCCCCATTGACCCGCCAAAACCACGCTGGATCAAGATGGTTGCGTCTGTTGGGTGGAAGTAGATTGAATAATCTCTATGCCCAACGCGGACCTTCGCATCCGCAAGTTCATTCCCATATGTCATAGCTCGCGACATACCCGCACAACCGGCGAGAACGAGCGCAGCCACTAGAACAACCCGTTTCATGCAGCCCTCCAGTTCAAGCGATAGCAGTCCTCAACCGCTGCGTGCAAGCTCGGCGGCGTCGGCGTAGCCAAACATCGACAAGGCCAGGCGAATGGCCAGGCCGCGTTCGCCTTTCAGCTCTGGGTTTTTCTCCACCGCCAGGCGCGCCTCTTTGTCCGCTGCGCCCAACATGGCCGAATGCGCCTCCGGCGAAACCAGCCGGAAGGGGGGCAGGCCCGATTGCTGCGTGCCCAGCATGTCGCCGGCGCCGCGCAATTTGAAATCGATCTCGGCAATGGCGAAGCCGTCATCATGGCGGCGCACAGCGTCCAGGCGCGCCTTGGCGGCTTCGCCCAAAGGCGGTTTCCAGAGCAGCACGCAGGATCCCTGTTTGTCGCCGCGCCCGACGCGCCCCCGCAACTGATGGAGCTGTGCGAGACCAAAGCGCTCGGCCTGTTCGATGACCATGATCGTTGCTTCCGGCACATTCACGCCGACCTCGATGACTGTCGTGGCCACCATCAGGAATGACTCACCGCTGCGAAAGCGGTCCATCGCGGCTTCGCGCGCCGTTGCGCTCATCTGCCCGTGCACGATCTCCACGCCCTTGCCGAAACGGGCCTGAAGCTCTTTGTGGCGATCCAACACCGCGGGCAGATCGACAGCCTCGCTTTCCTCGATCAGCGGGCACACCCAGTAGGCACGCTCGCCGCGCTGGGCGGCCTCGCCGATTGCGCCGATCACTTCCTCGATACGCGATGTCGGCATTGTCGCGGTGCGGATCGGCTGGCGCCCTGGCGGTTTCTCGTCGAGCACGGAAATGTCCATGTCGCCATGGATGGAAAGCGCCAACGTGCGCGGGATCGGGGTCGCGCTCATCACCAGCACATGCGGGGCGAAGCCTTTGGCCACCATGCGCATGCGGTCGGAGACGCCGAAGCGGTGCTGCTCGTCGATCACGATCAGGCCGAGATCATGGAACGCGACCTCCTCCTGAAACAGCGCATGCGTGCCCACCACGACGGAGAGTTCGCCCTTGGCCAAGCGCTCCAGAATGGCTTTGCGCTGGGCGCCCTTGTCGCGCCCGGTCAGCACAGCCATCGGCATGCCGGCCGCCTCCAGGAGCGGCGCCAGCGTCGCGCCGTGCTGGCGCGCCAGCAGATCGGTAGGCGCCATCATCGCGCTGTGAAGCCCGGCTTCGGCCGCGCGCGCCATCGCCAAAGCCGCAACCAGAGTCTTGCCTGAGCCGACATCGCCCTGCAGCAAGCGCAGCATTGGCGCGGGCTCGCCCATGTCGGCATAAATCTCGTCCACCGAACGCCGCTGCGCCCCTGTCGGCGCGAACGGCAGGCTGGCGAGAATGCGCTCCGAAAAACGTCCGTCGCCCGTGATGGCGCGGCCGGGCGTCTTGCGCCGGCGAACCCGCCGCAGCCTGAGCGCGCACTGGCGTGCAAACAATTCGTCATACGCAAGACGGGTGCGGAACGGGCTCTCAGGCGCGACATTCTCCGGCGCGGTGGGCCGGTGGATGTGCTCGAGCGCCGTGCGGAAGTCGGGCCAATCATGGGCCGCCGCCGTGCTCGGCTCCAGCCATTCAGGCGCTTCGGGGACAGTATGCAGCGCGCTCAGGATTGTGCGCGAGAGCATGCGCCCGGTGAGGCCTTGCGTCAGGGGATAGACCGGCTCCACCGCCGGCGGCGCCTCGCCTTTTTGCGGATCGACGACGTAGTCAGGATGCAGCATCTGACGCATGCCGTCATGGAAAGTGACTTTGCCGCTGACCAGGCGCGTCTGCCCGATGGGCCACATCCGCTTCAGCATCTCCTCGGCGCCGCGAAAATAGGCGACGGTCATGAACCCGCTCTCATCGCGCAGACGGATGCGGTAGGGCAGATTCTTGTACCCCGGCATGTGGCCATCGACTTCAGCCTCGATGGTGGCGATGTCGCCCTCGTTGGTGTCCGCGATCGGCACGCGCAGGCGCCGGTCAATGGCTGCATTAGGCGGCAGAAACACCAGATCGCGCACCAGGCGCCCGCCAGCGACCTTGGCGATCAGATCCATGGTCTCCTTGCGCGCGCCCTTGGGCGCCCGCGCCGGGGTCAGCAGCGCATCCAGGACCAGCCTGGCGGGGGAGGGCGTTGTGTCGCTCATTGGTGCTTCCGGCGGCGCTGACAGCCCCGCCGCGATGGGTTATAGCGCGGCCCCCTCCGATTTCGCCTAGCCACGGGGCCCATGGATCAGCGCCGCAAGATGCTCACATTCCGCGCGTGGCGGCGCGGATTCCGCGAGATTGACCTGATTCTTGGCGGATTCGCCGATCGCCATCTCGAGGCGCTGGACGAAGAGGGGGTGGACGCCTTCGAAAAGCTGCTCGAAGCGCCCGACCAGGACGTCTATCTATGGATCACAGAACAATCCGCTCCGCCGCGTGAACACGACACGCCGGCGCTGGCGGCTATTCGCGCGTTCCGCTTTGAGATGGCCAAACCCAGCTGATGAAAGACACAGCTCTCCCGCAACGCCACATCGAAACGCTGGCGCGTTCGAAGGATGCGCTGGTTTTGAGCGGCGCGCCTGAGGGCGTCGATGCGGCCGCTCTGGCGGAAGCGGCGCGCCTGCGCGGCGGCGTCAGCGTGTTCGTGGCGCGTGATGAAACGCGCGCTGCGCAGTTCGAGGCGGCGGCTCGATTCTTCACTCCTGAGCTCGCCACGTTGCGGCTGCCGGCCTGGGACACGCTCCCGTACGACCGCATCTCCCCGGCTGCGGCTGTGGCTGCGCAACGCTGTGCGGCGTTGACGCAACTCGCGCGCAGACAAGCCGGCGAGGCGCCGCTGCTGGTGATCGCCACCGCTTCGGCCGTCGCCCAGCGGGCGCCGCCGCGCGCACGGCTGGCGCAGGGTTCGTTCGCTGCCGAAGCCGGCGCGGAAACCTCTATGGAGCAATTGGAGGCCTATCTCGTCGTCAACGGCTACCTTCGCGCTTCCACAGTGCGAGCGCCCGGCGAATTCGCCGTTCGCGGCGGCCTCATCGACGTGTTTCCTCCCGCGGCAGGCGAGCCGATGCGCTTCGACTTTTTTGGCGACACGCTGGAGACCATCCGCTGCTTCGATCCGGAAACACAGATTTCGAAGGCCAAACTCACAAGGGCGTTGCTGACGCCGGTGAGCGAAGTGCTGCTGGACGAATTGACGGTGCTGCAATTTCGCCGCCGTTTCAATCAGGCGTTCGGCGCGGTCAGCGATCCGCTTTATGACAGCGTCAGCGCGCGCATCCGCCGCCAAGGCGTCGAACAATGGCTGCCGTTTTTCTACGAACGGCTCGAAACCGTGTTCGATTACGCCGGCGAAGGCGCGATGATCGCGTTCGACGCGCTCGCCGAGGAGGCCATCAAGGAACGCGTGGAGACGGCGCGCGACCACTACAGTTCACGCAAGACAGCGCCGCTGCCCCGCGGTGGAACGCCGTTCCGGGCGCCCGAGCCTGATCTGCTCTATCTTGGCGACGATGCGCTGAGCGCGGCCTTGGGCGCACACACCGTGCGGCGCTTCACCCATTTCGACACTGACGCCAAGAAGCAGCTCGATCTCGGCGCGCGCGCGGGCAGGGATTTCGCGCCCGAACGGCAGACAGCCGACGCCAATGTGTTCGACGCCGCCGCCAAGCACATTGAGGCGCTTGCCAAAGCCAAAAAGCGCGTGCTGATCGCTGCGTGGTCGGATGGTTCCGCCGAACGCCTCGCCGGCGTGCTGAGCGACCACGGCGTTGAGGCGGTCGTGCGCACCCAGTCCTGGCGCGAAGCTGCGGCGCTGCCCAAGGGCGCGCACGGGTTGGCGGTGTTGCCGCTGGAGCATGGATTTGAATCCGATGCGCTCGCGGTGCTGGCCGAACAGGACATTTTGGGCGATCGCCTCGCACGCCCACGCAAGCGCCGGCGCGCGGCGAGCGTGATCGCCGAGGCGGCGGCGATGAGCCAGGGCGACCTCATCGTTCACCAGGATCATGGCGTTGGCCGCTATGAAGGGCTGAAGACGCTCGATGTCGCGGGCGCACCGCACGACTGCCTCGATCTGACCTATGCGGGGGGTGACAAGCTCTACCTGCCGGTCGAGAACATCGAGCTGATCACCCGCTACGGCGCCGAAGACGCCAAGGCGCAACTCGACAAGTTGGGCGGCGTCGCCTGGCAGAGCCGCAAGGCCCGCGCCAAGCAGCGCCTGCGCGACATGGCCGAGGAACTCCTGCGCATCGCTGCGCTCCGCGCCACCCGCGTGGCCGAGCCGGTGGCGCCCCCTGAGGGCCTGTGGGACGAATTCTGCGCGCGCTTTCCGTACGAAGAAACCGACGATCAGCTGGCGGCCATCGATGATGTTGTGGGCGATCTCGCGGCGGGCCGGCCCATGGACCGCCTGATCTGCGGCGATGTCGGGTTCGGCAAGACCGAGGTGGCGCTGCGCGCTGCGTTCCTGGTGGCGATGACAGGCAAGCAGGTCGCGGTCGTGGCGCCGACGACATTGCTCTGCCGCCAGCATTTTCGCACTTTCACGGATCGGTTCCGGGGCCTGCCGGTGCGGGTGCGCCAGCTCTCACGTCTGGTCACAGCCAAGGAAGCGGCAGAAACCAAAACCGGGCTGGCCGAAGGCGCAGTGGAGATCGTCGTCGGCACCCATGCACTGCTCTCCAAGACCATAAAGTTCGCCGATCTCGGCTTGATGATCATCGATGAGGAGCAGCACTTCGGCGTCAAGCACAAGGAGCGGCTGAAGGACCTGCGCTCGGAGGTGCACGCACTGACGCTTTCGGCCACGCCGATCCCGCGCACGCTGCAATTGGCGCTCGCGGGCGTGCGCGAGATGAGCCTGATCACGACGCCGCCAATCGATCGCATGGCGGTGCGCACCTATGTGACGCCGTTCGACGCCGTCACCGTGCGCGAGGCGCTGCTGCGGGAGAAATATCGCGGCGGGCAGAGCTTTTTCGTCACCCCGCGCATCGCCGATCTCGACGAAGCCGCTGAATTTCTGCGCCGCAATGCGCCGGAAGTCAGTTTCGCCATAGCCCACGGGCAGATGGCCGCGGGCAGTCTCGATGAGATCATGACCAGCTTTTACGACGGCGCCTTCGACGTGCTGCTCTCGACGAGCATAGTCGAAAGCGGTCTCGACATCCCGCGCGCCAACACATTGATCGTGTTCCGGGCCGACATGTTTGGCCTCGCGCAGCTTTATCAGCTGCGCGGCCGGGTCGGGCGTTCGAAGCTGCGCGCCTACGCCTACCTGACGACCGCCGCCGAACAGACGCTCACCGTCAGCGCAGAGAAGCGGCTCAAGATCCTGTCGTCGCTCGACAATCTCGGCGCGGGCTTCACGCTGGCCAGCCACGATCTCGATATGCGCGGCGGCGGCAACCTGCTCGGCGAAGAGCAATCGGGCCATATCCGCGAGGTCGGCGTCGAGCTTTATCAGTCGATGCTTGAAGAGGCGGTGCAGGCGCTGCGCGAGGGCAAGGACGAAGAGGCGGTGAGCGCCAAATCCTGGTCGCCGCAGATCAGCGTCGGCGCCTCGGTGCTGATCCCGGAGGATTATGTCGCCGATCTTACGGTGCGGCTCGCGCTCTACCGCCGCTTGGCCGATCTCGACAGCGATCAGGAGCGCGAAGCCTTCGCCGCAGAGCTGATCGACCGCTTCGGGCCGCTGCCGCCGGAAGCCGATCAGCTGATCGCTGTCGCCGCGCTCAAGGCGCTCTGCCGCCGCTGCCAGATCGCCAAGCTCGACGCGGGCCCCAAGGGCGCCGTGCTCACGTTCCGCGAAACCGGTTTCCCCGATCCGCTTGCGCTGGTGCGCTACATCACTGAGCGGCCCGACGATTTCAAACTGCGGCCTGACGGCAAGCTGGTGGTTCAGGGCGGCTGGCCGGAGGCCGAGCAGCGGCTGAAGGCCATGCGCGGGGTGCTGGAGGCGTTGTCGCGGATCGGCGTGCGCAAGGCCGCCTAGGCGGGAATGCTCTCAACTTCGATGGCCCGCAGCGCGCGGGAAAGCAGTCCTGCGCCGCTTTCGCCGGGCTGCAGCTCCGCTGCGCTCTGTTCGAAGACGAGCGGGCCTGGCGTGTTGTCGCCGGCGGCGAAGGCTGTGCATTCCGCCACCGCGGCGATGCGTTCAGCGGCGCGTTTGGCCGCCTTGAGCTGAGAGGCGGGCAGGGCGACGGCGATGATGTCGGCGCCGAAAGCCGCGCCGCTATCGGCGTCGCGCATCAGGCGCGCGGCCAGGGATGAAATCTCGCCGAAGCCGCGCCGCCAGACGTCGGCGCCGGGTTGGCGCGCGCCATGGGCGGGCAACACCCGCAACACCGCAACGCTGAGTGGGCGCCCGCTGGCGTGATGGTCGCTCGCCAAGCGAGCGAGATGAGCCTCGAAGGGCTCGCGCCGCCACAGGCCCGTGCGGGCGTCGCCCATAATGTCGCGGAAGGCGCGCGCGTCGTGCTCGGCGCTGTAACGGCGGCGCTCACGGCGGATGGCCTCAAACAGCCAGCCCAGGCTCGGGCCGCACGGCGCGCCGGCGTCTGCGACCGACGAGGCGCCGCGCGAAAGGGCGGCTTCGGCGGTGGCGGCATCGCCCGGCGCCGTGATCATCATCGTCGGCAGATGGTAGAGGCTCGCGTTGCGGCGAAGGGCCCCGCACAGCGTCACCGCCGTCGCCTTATCCTGGGCGCCGTTCAGTATGACGGCGTCAAACGTCTCGTCGTGCAAGTGCTCGAGCCCGGCGTGAGATGTGAATGCGGCGGTTATGGCGGCGTTGTGCCCGGTGAACATGCGCTCAAGTTCGAGAAACACAGCGCTCGGCGCCCCGACATAGAGGGCGCGCAATGGCCGCGGCGCCGCGGGAGCGGGTGCAGACAATGCATGTGCGCGCGCGGTCGCGGCCCGGCGCGTGCGCTCCTCCTCCACGACCGCCACGCGCGCCCAGTCCCGCACCTGCGCAGCGAGCAATCGCGCCGGCGCATCAAGCGCGATGGCCCCCGTGAACGGCGCCGCCGCCTCAATGCCGAGCGCCGGGGCGGCG
>JAWKUY010000024.1:0-24773 GCA_041398345.1 Hyphomonadaceae bacterium
GAGAAATCTTCGAAGCAGATCTCTCAGATCATCGGCGTCATCGACGAAATCGCGTTTCAGACCAACCTGCTTGCGCTTAACGCCGGTGTCGAAGCGGCGCGCGCCGGTGAAGCGGGCAGGGGCTTTGCGGTTGTCGCGTCGGAAGTGCGCGCGCTGGCGCAGCGTTCTTCGGAAGCGGCCAAGGAAATCAAGGGCCTGATTTCGGCAAGCTCGCAGCACGTCGAAACCGGCGTCGAGCTGGTGGGCGAGGCGGGCAAAGCCCTGCAGGGCATCGTCGTGAAGGTCAATGAGATCAGCGGCCTAGTCTCCGAGATCGCTGCTTCGGCGCAGGAACAAGCGACGGCGTTGGCCGAGGTCAACACAGCCATCAACCAGATGGACCAAGTGACCCAGCAGAACGCTGCGATGGTGGAGGAATCCACCGCGGCCAGCCACTCACTAACGCACGAGGCCGAAGAGCTGATGAGCTTGATCGCTCGCTTCCAGACAGGCGCTGCCCCGCAGGCCGCGGCCAAGGCGGCGAGCCGGCCGAAGGCGGGCGGGCAAGCCATTCAGCAACAAAAGCAGCGTGTCGCGCAGTTTGCCGGTTCGACGGCGCTCAAGGGCGACGACGACTGGCAGGAATTCTAGGCGGGGGGTGACAGCATGCGCCTTCCGGCCATCCTCGATCTGGGGGCGGCTACCCCGCTCTGGACCGAAATCTGCGCACAACGCGGGCAGCCGCTTCAGCTCGACGCCTCCGGCGTGGAGCGCCTGGGCGGGATATGTCTGCAAGTGCTTCTGTCGGCGCACGCGCAATGGCGGGCCGACGGGATGGAATTCTCCGTCATCAACGCATCGTCGGCGTTCTCGGAGGCGCTCGGCCTGATGGCCGCCTCCGAACTGGGCCCCGTGGAGGCAAGCCTGTGACCAAGACCATTTTGACTGTCGATGATTCACGCATGATGCGCGAAATGCTGCTTATGGTGCTGCAAGGCGCCGGCTTCAATGTTGTGCAGGCCGAAGATGGCGTGGAGGGCCTTGAGGCCCTTGAGCGCACGACGCCGGACGTCATCATCACCGACATCAACATGCCGCGCATGGACGGCTACGGCGTCATCGAAGGCGTGCGGCGCGATCCGCGCCATCGCGCCACGCCTATCCTGGTTCTTTCGACAGAGAGCAGCGCCGAGAAAAAACAACGCGCCCGCGAGGCCGGCGCGACGGGATGGATCGTCAAACCGTTCCAGGCCGACACTCTTCTCGACGTCGTTCGCCGCGTATCCGCTTAGGAGAGCGCCCTTATGGACGCAATGGACGCCATCAAAGCGACCTACTTCCAGGAGTGCGATGAGCTGCTCGCAAGCCTTGAAGAAGGGCTGCTTGCGCTGGAGGCGGGTGAGGGCGATAGCGACACGATCAACGCTGTGTTCAGGGCCGTTCACTCGGTCAAAGGCGGCGCTGGCGCTTTCGGCTTCGAGCCCATGGTGGAGTTCGCCCACGTCTTCGAGACGGCGCTCGACGCGATGCGCTCGGGCAAGCTGGATCCCGACCCCGATGTGCTGAAGCTGATGCTTCGCGCATCGGATGTGCTTGCCGACCATGTTCAAGCCGCCAAGGGCGAAGGCGTCGTTGACGCCGCGCGGGCGCAGGCCATGGCTGAAGAATTGGAAGCGCTTACAGCACCGGAGGCGGCGCAGCGCCGAAAGCGCAAGGTGCGGCCAAGCGCCGATGCGCCGGCTTCCGATGAGTGGGGCTTTACAGTCCAGAAGTTCGACTTTGGCGATCCCGCGCCCGCTGCGGGCGGGTGGATGCTCACGATGCGCCCAACGGCGGCGGCGTACGCCAAAGGTCACGACGCACTCTTGTTCCTGCGCGAGCTTTCTCGCCTCGGCGAGCTGACGACGCGCCTCGACGCTTCGGCGTTGCCGGAACTTGGCGCGCTCAACCCGGAAGAATCCTATTTGGCATGGACGGTGGAGCTGCCGTCCGAGGTCGAAGAGGCCGCCATCCGCGATGTATTCGATTTCGTCGGCGACGATTGTCCGATCGAACTGACGCGCGCGGAAGCAGATCCCGCCGCAGAGGCGCCGGCTCCTGCCGTTGACATCGAAGCACTGCTTGCGAGCGTGCAAGACGCGCCGCCAGAACCCGGCGCTCCCGGAGCGGATGAAAAACCTGCTGCGGCGGAAAAATCCGCAGCCAAGAATGCGTCGCCCGCCAGCGGCGCAACGATCCGCGTCGATCTTGAGCGCGTCGATCGGCTGATCGATCTGGTCGGCGAATTAGTCATCAATCAAGCCATGTTGGCTCAACGCGTGGCGGAGAGCGAACTGGCGCGCTCGTCAACGGTCGCTATGGGTCTCGACGAGCTCGAGCAGCTCACACGCGAAATCCAAGACAGCGTGATGGCCATTCGCGCGCAACCAGTGAAGTCTGTCTTCCAGCGTATGCCGCGGCTGGTGCGCGAGGCGGCGAGCGCGACCGGCAAGCAGGTGCGTCTGGTTATGGAAGGCGAGGGCACCGAGGTCGATAAGACCGTCATCGAGCGCCTTTCGGACCCGATCACGCACATGTTGCGCAATGCGATCGACCACGGCCTTGAGAGCACCGGGGAGCGCATCGCAACCGGCAAACCCGAAGAAGGCACGGTGCGCCTGGCGGCGCTACACCGCTCCGGCCGTATCGTGATCGAAGTCTCCGATGACGGCAAAGGCATCAATCGCCCCAAGGTACGTGAGATCGCCGTCAACAAGGGTCTCATCGCCGCGGATGCGGCGCTGACCGATGACGAGATCGACAATTTGATCTTCCTTCCCGGCTTCTCGACTGCGACGACAGTTTCGAATTTGTCCGGACGCGGCGTCGGCATGGATGTGGTCCGCCGTTCGATTCAAGCGCTCGGTGGCCGGATTTCGATTTCTTCGGCGCCGGGAAAGGGCTCCACCTTCACCTTGTCGCTGCCGCTTACACTGGCGGTTCTGGACGGCATGGTGATTAGCGCCGGCGACCAAACGCTGGTGGCGCCGCTCACTGCGATCGTAGAGACGCTGCGGCCTAAGCCCGATGAAGTGCGCCCGCTCGGGCCGCGCGGCGCCGTGCTTGCCGTTCGCGGGTCGCATGTTCCGCTGATCGATGTCGGTGTTGCGCTGGGCATGCGTGAGCAGCCGATTGATCCGTGCGAGGGCGTAGTCCTGCTGGTCGAAAGCGAGGGCGGAGGCCGTTCGGCGCTTGTCGCCGACGAGATCCAGGGTCAGCGCCAAGTCGTGATCAAGAGCCTTGAGGCGAACTACCAGCGCGTCGATGGCGTGGCGGCGGCGACGATCCTGGGTGATGGGCGCGTGGCCCTCATCCTCGACGTTGAAGCTGTGGTTGAGAAACGGTTGAACGAGCGGCAAGCGCCGCTGGCGAAAGCGAGCTAAGCCCATGAAAGACGGTGAAGCCTTGAACGATACTCTCGAACTGATCTCATTCCGCATTGAGGAGCAGGACTTCTGCCTCGACATCATGGCGGTGAGAGAAATCCGCGGCTGGGCGGCTGCGACGCCGCTGCCGCATTCGCCGCCCTATGTCCGCGGCGTGATCAATCTGCGCGGCGCGGTGTTGCCGATCATCGATCTGAAGGCCCGCCTCGGCTTGGGGCCGTCTGAGCCAAGCGCGCGCAGCGTGATCATTGTGGTTCACATCAACACGCGCCTCGTCGGGCTCTTGGTCGACGGCGTCTCCGAGATCTTGGCGGCCGAACGCTCGACCGTGCAGCCGACTCCAAATGTCGGTTGCGACACCGTGAGCCGTTTTGTTCGGGGCATTATCACTCAGGAGGGTCGCATGATCTCCTGGATCGCGATTGACGACATACTCCCTGAGACGGAGGAAGCAGAAGCAGCATGACGTCGGCGGCGGCTACCAAGAGCAAGCGGGATGTGCTGATCGAAGGCGATTACGTCTTCACGGCGCGAAATTTCGCGCAAATCGCGACCTTTCTGCGCGAGCAAACCGGCATTGCTCTGAACGACGCCAAGGCGACGTTGGTATATTCGCGCCTGGCTAAGCGCCTGCGCAAGCTTGGCCTTCCGGATTTTGACGCGTACTGCGAATTCATTGAGACGCCTGATGGCGCCGGTGAGCGCAATGAAATGATCGCGGCGCTGACGACCAACGTCACGCGCTTCTTCCGCGAGCCGCACCATTTCGATCACCTTCGCAAGAATGTGGCGCCGCGGCTTATGGAGACCGCTCGTTCCGGAGGGCGGGTGCGGCTTTGGTCCGCCGCCTGTTCGAGCGGCGAAGAGCCATATTCGATGGCGCTGACCTTGCTCGATGTGTTTCCCGATGCCGCTCGCTATGACGTCCGCATCCTGGCGACCGACATTGATCCGAACATGGTGGCGAAGGCCAAACTTGCGATCTATCGCGACGAAGCTGTTTCGCCGATTGCCAGCGGTCTTCGCGAGCGCTTCTTGAGCCGTGAGCCGGACGCCGCCGAAAAAGTATGGCGGGTGAAAGACGAGGTTCGTTCGCTCATCACGTTCAAAGAACTCAACCTCAATGGCAACTGGCCGATGCAGGGGCGCTTTGACGTCATTTTCTGCCGTAACGTCGTGATCTATTTCGAAGAGCCCACGCAGATCGCGTTGTGGAACCGGTTCAAGAACATCCTGACGCCGGAGGGGCGTCTCTATATTGGCCACTCTGAGCGTTGCGACGTGCCGGGATACGTGAGCGACGGGCTCACCATCTACAAGCTGACGCAAGGGGGTAGATGATGCGGCGCGTTCGTGTCCTTGTCGTCGATGATTCCCCTACGATTCGCGGCATCATTTCACGTGTCCTCGGCGCGGACCCCGACATCGAAGTCGTCGGCGCCGCCGGCGATCCGCTGGAAGCACGCGGCCTGATCAAAGAGCTCAACCCGGACGTCATCACTCTCGACGTCGAGATGCCGAAGATGAACGGCATCGAGTTCCTGGAAAAGATCATGCGTCTCCGGCCGATGCCCGTGATCATGGTGTCCACGCTGACGCAAGCCGGGGCGGCGATCTCAATCGAGGCGCTCGAGCTCGGTGCGTTCGACTGCGTAGGCAAACCTGAGTTTGACGGCTTGCCCGAAAAGGTGAAAGCAGCCGCGCGCGCGCGCGTGCGGCCGACGGGCGAACTGGCCCGTCCGGCGATGCGCGCGGGCGACTATCGCCCCGGCAACAAGCTCCTGGCGATTGGTTCGTCTACCGGCGGCGTCGAGGCGCTGCTGACCGTGCTTGCGGCCTTTCCTGAGAATTGTCCGCCAACCGTCATCACCCAGCACATGCCGCCGACGTTTACGGCAAGCTTTGCGGCGCGCCTCGATCGCACGTGCGCGCCCAAGGTGCAGGAAGCCAGCGATGGCGCGCCAATTTTGCCCGGCCATGTCTATCTGGCGCCCGGCGGCGCCACGCACCTTGAAGTGAAGGGCGGCACGCATCCCCGCTGCGTGCTGCGCGAAGGGCCCACAGTCTCCGGACATCGCCCTTCAGTGGACGTGCTGTTCCATTCGGTCGCCGAAGCTTACGGGCGCCGCGCCGCCGGCGTGATCCTGACCGGTATGGGCCGCGACGGCGCGCAGGGTCTGAAGGCGATGCGCGATGCCGGGGCGGGCACGATCGGCCAGGATGAGGGCAGTTGTGTTGTCTATGGCATGCCCAAGGCTGCATTCGAGCTCGGCGCTGTGGAGCGCCAACTGCCGCTGACCGCGATCGGCGCGGCGGCGCTGGATTTGTGTGCACTTGAATTGAGGGGAGCTGCCTAATGCCCGCGGCCGCTGCTGTAAAAGTGCTGGTTGTCGATGATCAGCTCACCATGCGCGCGCTGATACGCTCCGCGTTGCAGGAGATCGGGTTCAAGGACATCGCCGATGCGGGCGATGGCGAGGAGGGGCTGAAGTCGCTCATCGCCAGGCCCGCGCACCTGGTCATTTCCGATTTCAACATGCCGAAGCTGGATGGGCTTGGCTTTCTGCGCGCAGTCCGCACGCATGAGGCGACGAAGAAGTCCGCATTCATCATGCTCACCGGCCGGGCCGACAAAGAGTTGGTGCAGCGCGCGATGCAGTTTGGCGTCAACAACTACATCACCAAGCCGTTTTCCCCGGCGCAGCTTAAGCAGAAGATCGAGGAAGTGTTCGGCCCACTGTCATGATGCCCGCTGCGCACCCCCAGCCCGTGAGAGAGCGCTTGATCCATGTGGTTCAAGGCGAATATCTCGTGGTGAGCGAACCCCATATCATCCTCACGACCATCCTTGGCTCATGCGTGGCGACATGCTTGTGGGATCCGGTCGCCGCTGTCGGCGGCATGAATCACTTTCTGCTGCCGGGCGATGAGTCCGACGCCGGCAGCGAGCAGGTCAAGTATGGCGTCAACGCCATGGAATTGTTGATCAACGGGCTGCTCCAAAAGGGCGCTTTGCGTGGCCGCCTGCAGGCAAAGTTGTTTGGCGGCGCCAACGTCATTCAAAACCTCTCCGATGTCGGTGCAAAGAATGTCGAGTTTGCGCGGAAGTTCTTGCGCCTTGAGGGAATCCCTTGCGTGGCCGAGAGCCTGGGAGGCGATCGCGCCCGGCGCATCCGCTTCTGGCCGACGACCGGCCGGGCCGGGCAGATGCTGCTCGATTCCACGCATGTCGATGTGGTCAAGGCCGAGCGCCGCGCGCCGGCGCCTGCAGCCGATCCTGCCGCTGGCTCCGTCGAGTTGTTCTAAGCGATGTCTTCCGCCAAACCCCGCGCGCAGAATGCCGCGCCGGGCGCGCCGGCGCCGGTCACGCATGTGCTGAGTTCGCTCGCTGAGGAACTGGAGCGCACGCGCACCCTCGGCTTGCGCGTTGAGGGCGCGATCTGCGCGATCGCGGTTCGTTCGGCGATCGATGGTTCGGTGGTCGCCGAGTTGCAGCAATTGGACGCCGTTCTTCAACAGATCGCCGCCTTGCGGGACTATGCGGCTCAGCTCGCTGCGCAGTGTGATCCTGGCTACGAGGTGGATACGGCCCCTGCATTGGACCGCATAACGTTGGCCGAGCTGCGTACACGGCTTGGCGGTTCAGAAGCGTTCGATGGATCGGACGAAGGCTGGGAAATGCTATGAGCGGCATCGACCCTAACGCACGCGTGAATCTTGCGAAGGCGACGTTTGCCGTCATCGACGGCAGCCAGCATTCGCTCGACGTGACGGCGCAGATCCTGAAAGGCTTTGGCGTTGGCGTCGTTCAGCGTTTTTCTGAGATCGCGGAAGCCGACAAGTTCGCTAAGCTGAAGGCCATAGATCTCATCATTATTGATCCGTCGGTTGAGGATGGGGCGGGCTACGATTTCATTCGGGACCTGCGCCATTCGGCGGGGCCAAGCGCCTTCTCGCCGGTGATCTTGGTGAGCGGGCACGTGCGCAAGGCCGACGTCTCTCGCGCGCGTGACACGGGCGCTAATTTTGTTGTCGCCAAGCCGCTTTCACCTCAGGTCCTGCTGCAGCGGGTGCTCTGGGTGTCGCGCGACAAGCGCCCGTTCGTCGAGGTGGGCAACTACATTGGCCCAGACAGGCGTTTCAAGTTTGAAGGTCCGCCTATTGGCAGCGACGGCCGGCGCTCTGACGACGCGGGCCTGACAACACCGCTCGGCGACGCTGCTGAGCCAAACATGTCTCAGGATGAAGTCGATGCCTTCATCAAGCCGCAAAGGGTAATGATATGACAGTCGTGCGCAAGTTCACGCCCGAGGTGCGGCTCAAGAAGCTGTTGGCGGAGTCGGGCGGCATTCGTGCAGACGAAGCGCTTGCGCGGGCTGACAAGGGCATCGAGGATATTCGGGGCTATTGCCTGGACGCCATCGACGCCAAGATCGAGCAGATCATGGCGCTTGCGCAGCCGGGGCAATCGGACATTGAGCGCTGCTACGTGCTCTCGAATGAAATCTACGCAGAGGCGGGCACCTTCGGCCTCGCGGAACTGAGCGTTGCCGCGCACAGTTTGTGTTCGCTGCTCTCTTCTCCTGAGCGAAACCGCATTCCGCTTACCGCGATCCACGTGCACGTCGATTCGATGCGGGTGCTGCGCACGCCCGCAGTCTCCGCGAACAAAGCCATGCGCGGCGCCGTGCTGGGTGAACTCCGCAAACTCACAGCGAAATACGCCCAGGCCGCCGCGGCGGGCTAGCCGCCGCGCCGTGCTGAAAGCCGCCAGCGCACGCCGCTGGGGCGGTCGCTGGCGCGCACCGCAGCGAGGCCATAGTCTGGGGCTTCGCGCGGCCTGACAATGTGCGCCGCACCGGAGCGTTAGGAGCGGTATGTCCTCATCGGTCACCTATTGCCGCCGTCGCAATGCGCTTTCGCGCGGTGCGCGGGAATGGCGCGTTGAGCCTGGCGGATTGACCACGCGCGGCGCCGGTGGGCGGGAGCGAACGTATCCTTGGAGTGAAATCGTGAGCGTCAGGCTGTGCCATGAGCCGGCGCGGCGGCGGCCGTGGCGCTATGTGCTGGAACTGCAGCCCAGGCACAGGCGCAAGATTGTCATCGATAACTGCCATTTCTCCGGTGCGGAAGGATTCGAGGAGCAGTCTGAAGCGTATGTCACGTTCGTGCGCGCGGTTATCGCGGCATTGGCCGCCGAAAACCCGAAATTGCGCGTTCTCATCGGCGAAACGCCAAAGCGCTACTTTGTGCTGCTTCTGCTGGCGCTCCTTGGCTTGGGCGCGTTGGCGTTCGCATTAATCGCCTTGCCGACCCCGATCGACGCTTGGCCTTACGCGGCTTTGCTCAAGCTGGGGCTCGTCTTGCTGATGTTGCCGTTGTTCTGGGGCTGGGTGATCCGTGCCGTGCCGCGCGGGGTTTCTCCCGGCGACATCCCAGAGCGGGCCCTGCCGCCCGGCCGGGCGGGGGCAACGGGAGGTCAATGAGGCGCCGCGGTCTTGCCCTTCAGCGCGGCTGCGCGTAGGAAACCGCCCTCCGCTGGGGGCCATCCCAGCGTTCCAGGGGCCGCCTTAGCTCAGCCGGTAGAGCGGCGCATTCGTAATGCGTAGGTCGCGTGTTCGAGTCACGCAGGCGGCACCATTTCCAATTTTTTCCCGGCCCGCGTCGTGTCTTCGCCGCTCGCGTAGAACGTCTTGATACAAAGACAAGATTCGCGGTTGTGTTGAGCGAAACTATTCGCGCTCCCGACGCGACCGGCGTCGCGTCCTTCAGCTCTCGGCCGTGATCCACGGGTTTGCCGAACTCTGCTGCTTGTACCGGGCTACGTAGCGGCCATACGCGTCGGAAGCGAGATAGTCCTCGAGCCTGGTCGGCGCGCCGCTCCTGACATGACCATTTTGTCCAGCAGTTGCGAGGAAATGCGCGCAGCGGTGCAGCACAGGGATTTCGGGATTTTGCAGCTCGATCCAAAGGAATTGACCTTGCTCATTCACTTCGAGAAAGACGTGCTCGCCCTCGGGCGTGACGATAACGTCGATCATGCCCATCACCAGATTCATATCGCGCATGAAGGCGCGAAGGCGCTCCACTATTAGATCCGGCAAGACATGCGGGCTGAGCGCCATTTTCTTGGTGATGCGCCAGTCGAGTTCGTCTGCATTCTCAATCTTGGCGCAGATAATCTCTTTGCCAAAAAAGCAAATCCTGAGCTCGTACGCTTTCGGCACAAAATGCTGGAATATGCCGGGATTGAAATGGTGCTGGTCCACCTTTTCCAACGCTTGCATATCCACGAATGTCGTGAACACGACTTGCTGCTTGCCTTCGGTGCTCCAAGCAGCGGGACTGTGCGTCTTGTAGATGACCCGGCCGGGCGCAGCAGCGACAAAGGCACGTACGGCGCCAAGATCATTACTACTCAGCGTCGCCGGCACACTGAGCCCCGCCCGGCGCGCCGCAATGAGCTGGCATGTCTTGATATTAGCCTGACGCGAGGCGGCCAGCGGGTTGGCCAGAAAGCCGCTCGTGCTCGCCCACCATCCTTGCGTAAAGAAATCGAGTTCTCGACCCAAAAAACGCAAGTCACGTGGATCCAGACCGGCAGGCGGTGGCGGGATTTGAGGCCGCCGCATCCAAGTCGCATCGAACGGCGCGTTGGGCGGGCCAAAACAGCTCACGCTGTCGTCAGCGCCGCTCGCGATCGAAACACCGAACGCTTCCGAGGCCGCCGGGTGCCAGTGCACGCATTGATGACCGGACGCCTCCAGGGCCCACGTCAGAGCGTTCGCATGGAAGTCCGCAGGCCCAGCGATGATCAGGACTGAAGCCATCGTCGGGCCCAGCGCAAGGTCGGGGGACGTGTTCGACGTCCCCCTCCCATGCTCAGCAGGTGGGAGCCCAATCCATGTAGGGGTTGCTCACTTCGTCACCCCAGTCGCAGCCGGTCCAAGGGCCGCCGCCGCCCACTTTGTCGAGCTCACTTGGCTCCAATTCACGGGCCATGCGGCGCGCAAAAACGCGCTCGCTGAGATCGATTTTCTTTTCTTCCATTCGTTCCTCCCGTTCGAGCACGGGGCGCCATTCAAGAAATAAAGAGAGAACCCGCACTCATGACGGCATGTCGCCTCTAACAATGCACGCTTCAAATGCAATTGCGACGAAACGGGATAACAAGTCGGTGAACATTCGCAGGCGTCATCTGTGATACTTCAGTTGTCTCTGTGTGCGACAGCAGATGCGCTATCGACCGGATGCGTTACGACACACCAATTCGAATTATTCAATGGCTGCGTGTCGCGGAAATCATTAGTCGAAAAATGTGCTCGACCTTTTTCGGACCGAAGCGATCGAACATCGGACCAAGCGGCTGCACGGCAGTGTGATCCTTGCTGCTCCGATCTCTGTCCGCTTTCTTAGCGCTCTGCTCGTCGCCGTCGTTGCCGGCGCGCTAATCTTCGCCTGCATCGCAACATACGCCCGCAAAGAAACGGTTATCGGTTGGATCACGCCAGATCGCGGGCTGATCCGCGTCGTTGCCGCTCCTGGCGGGCGTATCGAAACCATAGCGGTGCGAGAAGGCGATCAGGTCGCGATTGGCGTAGAGCTCGCAACTCTGCGTCCTGCCGCTGAAGTTAGCGGTGTGAGCGCAACCGCCGATGAGCTGCGTGCCGCCCTTTTCGCGGAGCGAGGCGAGGTCGATCGCCAAATCGGGCTGCAGCAGCAGCGTGTGCGCATCGCGGAGGCTGATGTTGAGCGAACCGAGCCTTTGGTTCAACAGGGCGTTTTCCCGCGCCAACAATTTGAGTCCCGTCAGAGCGCGCTTCTGGCCGCTGAACAAGCCCTGGCTTCGCTCCGCGAACGACGTCTCAGCCTGGAGCGTGAACTGAGCGAAGCGGAAATCAGGCAACGTTATGTCGTGCGCGCCGGCGTTGCTGGACGCGTTGCGGCCTTGCCGGTTGCAGAAGGCCAGACGCTGGTCTCCGGCGGCACGGTTGCCGTCCTGGTGCCGGAGGGTGGAGTGCTTGAAGCCGAGCTCTACGCGCCTACTCGCGCCGCCGGCTTCATCCGCGCTGGTCAGGAGGTACGCCTCATGTACGACGCCTTCCCGCATCAGCGCTTCGGCGCAGCGCACGGGGAAATAAGTACGATCTCGCGCACTGTCCTGTCTCCACAGGAAATTGCGGCTGCCGGCATATCTATTGATGAGCCGGTGTTTCGCGTGAGAGTGCGCCTGCAACAGGACTACGTCGATGCTTACGGCGAGCGCATCCCGCTGCAGCCAGGCATGCTTTTGCACGCCGATATCGTGGTGGATCGTCGTTCCCTCATGGAGTGGCTGCTTGACCCGCTTTATGCCGCCGGCCGGCGTTAGCGTGCGCGATCTGCGGTGTGTGCATGTCCAATCGAAGAATTCTTGCGAAGGCCTCCCGTGACCCAGCAGGTGACACTTGGATGAGTTGAACCTCTTTCGCCGTCGCAGGCTTCCCATCGTTCTGGGCGCTGAGGCTGCTGAGTGCGGCCTCTGCTGCATGGCCATGATTGCGCGCTATTGGGGCCACGACGTGGACCTCAACGCATTGCGTCAGCGCTTCCCCGTTTCCATGGCCGGCGTCACGCTGCGATCCATTATGGGCATGGCGCATCAGCTGGGCTTTGGCGCGCGTCCGCTCAGGGTTGAGCTGGAGGGCCTGCGGCAGGTCGCACTGCCTGCTATTCTGCACTGGGATCTGGATCATTTCGTCGTCCTGAAATCGATCAGCAAGAAGTTTGCAATCGTCCACGACCCAGCATGGGGCTCGCGCAAGGTCCCGATGGAGGCGCTTTCGCAACACTTCACCGGCGTTGTTTTAGAGCTGACGCCGGCCGCCACCTTCGACAAACAGACCAATCGGGCGGTGACAAAGCTTTCGTCACTCTGGTCGGAGCATCAGGGCTTCAAGCGCGCCTTTGTTCAAGTGTTGGCGCTTTCAGCGGCGCTGCAAGTGTTGACCTTTGCGGCGCCTTTTCAGCTGCAGCTCGTTGTCGATGAGGCCATATTTCGCTTCGATGAGAACTTGCTCACCGTGCTGGCGCTGGGATTCGGCGCTCTTGTCGTCATACAAACGTTGATCGAAGCGCTGCGCTCCTGGACGCTTCGCTATTTCGGGGCGCTGCTGTCCTATCAGATGGTTGGAAATCTCGTCCGCCACGCGCTTTCTTTGCCCACGGAATTCTTCGAGAAGCGCCATGTCGGCGACATTCTCTCGCGGATGAATTCCACAACGCCGATCCGCGACGCCATCACGCAAGGCATCGTTGCGGCGCTGATCGACGGGGTCATGGCGATTGCTGCGGGCGTCATCCTGTTTCTCTATTCCCCCACATTGGCGCTGATTGTCGTCGGGGCCGTTGCGCTCAGCTTCCTTGCCGCCTGGGCGGTGTATCGTCCCTTGCGTGATCGATCGGAGGAGGAGATCTACGCGTCGGCGATTGAGCGCTCGCACTTGATGGAGTCTATCCGGGCCTCGACAACCATCAAGATCATGGGGCGTGAGCCAGAACGAGAAAGCGCTTGGCGGAACCTCTACGCGAAAGTCATCAACGCTGGCTTCTCTGTTGGGAAATACCAGATCGGGCTCGAGTTCACACAAACGCTGATCACTGGTTTGCAGACGGCGCTCGTGATCTATCTCGCGGCACGCTCGATCATCGCCGGCGACGGCTTCTCGGTCGGCATGCTGTTTGCGTTTCTTTCCTTCCGCCAAACATTCACTGATCGCGCCAATGCGCTCATCAAGCAGGGCATGCAGTTTCAGCTGCTCAGCCTCCATCTTGAGCGACTGGGCGACATCGTCCACGCTGAAGCCGAGCCGATCGGAGCGGTCGCCCCGGCTTTTGAAGTGACCGGTGCGGTGCGCATGCGGGATGTGCGCTTCCGCTATGGGGCAGGCGGCAATTACGTCCTTGATGGCGTCAATCTGGAAGTCCGTCCCGGTGAATTTGTTGGCATCACCGGCGTTTCCGGTGGCGGCAAGTCGACATTGCTTAAGGTCCTGCTCGGCCTTTACGCGCCCACGTCGGGTGCGCTTGAGGTTGACGGACGCCAGGGCGCATCCGCCGAGATGCGCGTGTGGCGCGCTCAAACCGGCGTCGTGGCGCAGGATGATCGGCTGCTTTCGGGTACATTGGCTGACAACATCGCCTTCTTCGATCCCGACTTGGATATGCGCCGCATCGAGTCGGCGGCGAAGGCCGCTCGCATTCACGACGAAATTGTGCGCATGCCAATGCAATACCTTTCGCTCGTGGGCGACATGGGGTCGACACTTTCCGGCGGTCAACGCCAGCGCGTGTTGCTGGCGCGTGCGCTCTATCGTGAGCCGAAGGTGCTTCTGCTGGATGAAGGCACCGCAAATCTCGATGAGGCGTCGGAGCTCATGATCGCTGGTCTCATCGCTGGCCTGCCCATCACCCGCATCGTGATCGCCCATCGCCCAGCATTGTTGGCGCTTGCTGATCGCGTGCTTGTGCTCAAGGACGGCGCGCTCCACGCCCGCGAACCCCACCGCCCCTCGGTTGCGGCTGGAAAGTAACGGCGTGGCGGTTTTTCAGCAGGCGTGGCGCTGGAAGCGTGATTGGAACGCCCGAGCATTTTCGTTATGGTAGAGAGCGTTCAAAAGGGCGGCTTTCCGAGGCGCATGAACTACGCGGTTGCACCGTCAACAATGGGCTTGAGGCTATTGGAAGCGCCTCTTGTTTCGCTCGCGCCGATGGCTGGCGTCACCGACATCCCGTTCCGCCGCCAGGTGAAAGCCTTTGGCGGCGCCTACTGCGTTTCGGAGATGGTTGCGTCCGATCAGCTGGCGCTTCAGCGGATCGACATGGTGCGCCGCGCTGCTGGCGCTGGCGTAATTTCGCCCCTAGTCATTCAGCTTGCCGGCCGTGAACCCCGCTGGATGGCCGAGGGCGCGCGGCTTGCAGAAGCCGCCGGCGCCGATGTCATCGACATCAATATGGGTTGCCCGGCCAAGAGCGTCACTTCGGGGCTCTGTGGCTCGGCGCTGATGCGCGATCCCGATGCAGCCCTGCGCCTGATCGAGGCCACGGTGGGCGCCACGACATTGCCGGTGACCCTGAAGATGCGTCTCGGATGGGATGTCGCCAGCATGAACGCACCAGGCATCGCGCGCAGCGCGGAGGCGGCCGGGGTGAAAATGATCGTTGTTCATGGCCGCACCCGCAACCAGTTCTTCGCGGGCTGCGCCGACTGGGCGGCTATCGCGCCGGTCGTGGACGCCGTGTCGATTCCAGTCATCGCAAATGGCGATATCGGCAGCGCCAGTGACGCACGGCGCGCGCTTTCGCTCTCGGGTGCGGCGGGCGTGATGATCGGCCGCGCCGCGCAAGGCAGGCCGTGGGGCTTCCGGGCGCCATCGATAATGCGCTCAGGCATGGCGGAGAGGCCGCTTCGCCTTCGCACGCGCGCCTGTTGTCGTCTCTGCTCGCGCTCTACGAGGATACGCTGGAATTTTATGATCGCGCGCTGGGCGTGCGCGTGGCGCGAAAGCACATAGCCTGGACTATTGACGCGGTTTTCGGCGCCTGCGCGCGCGCGGAGCGCAAGGCGATGTGCGTGCTTGAAGATCCGCAGCAGGTTCGCGCAGCTTTGTGTGCGTTGTTCGAGGGCGAGCGCAGCGCAGGACTGGCAGCTTAGCGCGCGCTAGCGGATTTCTTCGACCTCGGCGTCGTCCGGCGCCGGCTCTGCGCGCAATTCGGGCTTCGGCGGGGTCAAGGCCGCTGCAGGCAGCGCCATCACCGGCCCAAGCGCGTCCGCGCCGCCGCGTTCCATGCGCGGATGGATGAGCTGACCGCCGTCGCCGAAGGCGTAGACCAAGCGCGCCCAATCGGCGTCGTCATAGAGGAACGCCGGTCCCTCCGGGTCGAGGTCTGACCAATCGGCTTCACGCGGCGCCGCCGCCGCTTGCGCAAGCCACGTGCGCGCTGCGTTTTCGTCGCCGCGGCCGCGCGCGACCTGTGCAAACAAAATGCAGATCCGCGATGAGGGATTTTCACGATAGGCGTCTTCGAGCGCGGCCTGCGCCCCGCTCCAGTCCCCGCGCTCCATGACAAGTTCGGCGACCACGATTCTGCTTTCGCGTGAATCGCGCCGCCGCTCGGCCAGGGCGCGCATGCGTTCGGCGCGCGCTTCGCGCGTTTCGCCAGGAACGATGTCGCGATAGGCGTGCGCGAGCGCGGGGTGGGGGCCGTTTTCCCAGGCTTCTTCCAAAATGGAGGCCGCGCGTTCGGCTTTGCCTTCGCCGACGAGCAAGCGCGCTGCAAGCGCCGCGGCTGGTGCAAAGGCCGGCGCCATGCGGAAGGCTTTCTGAGCCATCTCAGCGGCCTTCTCGGGGTGGCGCTCGCGCTCAAGCTTGGCCGCCTGTGCGCACATCAGCACCGCGCGGCGGCGCTTGGCCACCTTGTCTTCGATCTGCTTGCGCTTGTCGCCGAGATCCAGCGCTTCCATCGCCTTGTCCCAATCGGTCGCTTGCACAGCCAGATCGAAGGCATATTGGAAGGGCCAGGTCGCGGTTTTCGAAGCTTTGAGAGCGGCCTCCGCATGCGCACGCGCGGCCGTTCGATCGCCGCGCTTCAACGCCGCCGCCATCAGGCCCTTGCGGCCCAGCACTTCGGTGTCTTCATCCTGAAGCATGCCGGAATAGGCACGCTCGGCGCTCGCGGTGTCGCCGCCGACTTCGGCCGCGCGCGCCTGCAGCAACAGCGCCAGGCGCGGTTCGTCGATGAGGTCCTCGGCCTTGTCGGCGTGGCGGCGGGCCTCTTCGAACTCGCCTGCCTCGGCTGCGATCAGCCCCAGCGCCAACGCTTCCTGGCCTCTTCGTACACGCGCGCGCTGGCTGGCCTTGCCGATGCGGCCGGGCGCATCCATGAGAAACATGATCAGCCGCAGCAGCGGCAGCGCGATCGCGATCAGCGCGACCAGGATCAGCAATCCAAACAGAGCCGATGTGGTCACTTCGGTGCCGAACCACGTCACTTGCACGGTGCCGGGATCGGTGGTGACGATCTGCCAGGACGCCAGCATCGCCATCACGGCGATGATCAGCAGAAAAGCGAGGCGCAACATCTTGTCTTAGCTCCGCGACAATTCTTGGCGGATGGCCGCGAGGCGCGTGTCGATTTCGAGACGGCGCTGCGCGTCATTGATCCAGGGCTGGGCCGCGTGCTTCGGCGCGGCGGGCAGGCGGTTAAGTTCTTGGATAGCGTCGGCGAGGCGGTCGGCCGCGAGATATTGCTCGGCGCGCTCGACGATGCCCTCTGGCGTGTCGCCAGCGCCGGTGCGCCGGATCACAATCCATTGGGCCAGCGCCGCTTGGATGCGGCCCCAAAAGCCGGCGCCGGCCTGGCTCTGCCGAGCGGCGCGAATGATCTCGTTGTCGAGGCGCGCGAACTGATCGCGTAGTTCGATCCGCGTTGGCGCGCCGGTGCGCGCGAGCGGCTCAAGCGCTGCAACATTGGGATCGTTTGGCAGCAGCGCCGCAAGCGCGGCATGCGCTTGCTCGAACGGTCCCGATGAGCGGGCGGCCTCGGCCGCCGCAACAACCGCATACGAAGCGCGCGCGGCCGTCGCCGCCGAGCGCGCCTCCGCCGCGACAGCGGGCAGGTCTTCCTGCAGCCGCCGCACCTCGGCGACGAGGGCGCTCACTTCCGCGGTGGACGGCATTTGGCCCAGGCGCGATTCAACATCGCGCAGGCCAGCCTGCAACGCGAATACGCGCGCGGCGGTGCCGGCGTCGCCAGCGTCGCC
Source organism: Hyphomonadaceae bacterium (assembly GCA_041398345.1). Classification (GTDB taxonomy): domain Bacteria; phylum Pseudomonadota; class Alphaproteobacteria; order Caulobacterales; family Aquidulcibacteraceae; genus Vitreimonas. The sequence continues at coordinate 17,206 of JAWKUY010000024.1, forward strand.
GCTTGCGGCGACGGCAAGCGGCGCGTTCATAACCGCCTCAATGGCGCCGACGCGTTGCGCCAGCGCCGCAGCCTCCGCCGTGGCGGCGTCGGCGTGAGTTTCCGATGAGAGCGGCGCGACTTTGTCGAGCGCTGCCTGCACGGCGGGCAAGCGTGGCGCGATAGCCCCGCCAGCCGCACCTGCGCCCGCAGCTGCCACCGCGAGCAGCAAGGCCGCGCCGGCGCCAACGCCGCCGCGCCGCTCTTCGCGGTAGGCGGGCTCATACTCAACGTCGATCGGCTCGGCGCGTCCGCGCTCCGCGTCATCGTCGTCTCTGCTCATGGAACTCCCCAAATTTCCGCGAAATTTCCAGCATTTCGCACTGGAAATGAGTCGCGGGTGAAAGCGAAACTTAGGGCCGCCCGGAGAGCCGCTCAAGCGGTTGCGCCAGCGGGGGCGAATTAGCCTCCCATTGTGGCCGCCAGGAGGTCATCCTCACGCGGCGCAGTGGCGGTAATGACGCGTTTCCACCGCACTGCGCCCGCTGCCGCAGCGACCGCCGGGCTGATGCAGCCCGCCATGAGCCGCTCCGCCCCCGGGGCGCCAAGGGCGATAAAGGTGCGCGCAGCCCGCGGGCTGTGGAAAAGCACAATGTCGAGCGGTTCGTCGAAGGCCGGCGGTAACGCAGCGGCGGCAACCGCGGCGTAGGCGACCCGGCGTTCGCTCTGGAACCCCGCACGCGACAGTTCTTCCGTCAGGTCCCCGGCGACATGGGCTCCGCTGATGTGGACCACCTTGCCGCCGCCGGGCTGGAGGATCGACTTGGCGAGCTGGATCAGCGCGCTGACATCGCCGCCGGCGGAGCTGACATCAAGGAAGCTTGCCTCTCGCGCGGCCTGCGCGGTTGCGTCTCCCACTGCGAGCACGCGCACCCCCGCGGCGCCGCGAACGTCTGGAAAGGCGCGCGCGCCATTGGCGCTGGTGAAGAGAAGCGCCTGCACGCCTTCCAGGCTGGCGTCGAAGCCGCAGGGCGTGATGGTCAGCAGCGGCGCCAGCACCGGTTCGCCGCCGCGTTCGCGCACGCGCGCAGCCGTCCGCGCCGCTTCCGGCGCTGCGCGCGTTATCGCGACCCGCAGGCTCACGCGCTGTCCGTAACGAATGCGTCTCCAGCTTCATCGCGAATCTCGCCGCCGAGCCTCAAGCCGAGCGCGCGCGCGTCTGCGATCGGATCGCCGCCCAACGCGATTTCTCCCGTGCGGCGCCACCGCGCCGTGCCGTCAGGCGTCAGCGCTTCGCCGATAAAGGAGAGATGAGCTCCAGCGACGCGCGCCAGCGCGCCGATCGGCGTGCGGCATGACCCGTCAAGCGCATCGAGAAACGCCCGCTCCGCCTCTATTTCGATGCGTGCGGTAGGCTGTTCGAAGCCCTTGAGCAAATCTCGCACCGTTGCGTCCGCGCTGCGTGCGGTGATCGCCAACGCGCCCTGGCAGGCGGCGGGCGGCATTTCAGACGGATCAATGAGGCTGGCCGCGCGAGCTTCGAGTCCGATGCGTTTCAATCCGGCGAGCGCCAGGAATGTTGCGTCCGCCTCTCCCGCTTCAAGCTTTCTAAGCCGCGTATCGACATTGCCGCGCAGCGTCACCACGCCCAGATCAGGGCGGGCGAACAAGGTCTGCGCCTGGCGGCGCAGGCTCGCGGTGCCAACATTGGCGCCGCCCGGCAGTTCGTTCAGCGTTTTCGCTTGCAGGCATACGAACGCATCGCGCGGATCTTCACGTTCGGGGACGCACGCGAGCTCGATTCCTTCCGGCAATCGCGTGGGCAGATCTTTGAGCGAATGCACCGCAAGGTCGATACGCCCCTCGATCAGCGCTTCGTCCAGTTCCTTGGTGAACAAGCCCTTGCCGCCGGCTTCTGTCAGGCGCCCCTCTTGAAGCCTGTCGCCGGTGGTCAGGATCGGGACGATCTCGAAGGTCGCGCCCCCGCCGCCGTGCGCCATAAGTCCGGCGCGCACTTGCTCAGTTTGCGCCAGCGAGAGTTTGGAGCCGCGCGCGCCGATGCGGATCAGCCTAGTCATGGTTTGCACTTAGCCGCTGGCGCGCAGGGTGGGAACGCGCCAAATGTCCTGCGTTATGAAGCCGCTCACCGTTCTTGGCATCGAGACCAGCTGCGACGAGACAGCCGCCGCCGTGTTGCGCTTGGCGCCGGACGGGCCGTGCGTCCTGTCTGACGTTGTGCTCGGTCAAGCAGCGCAGCACGCGCCGTACAAGGGCGTGGTCCCAGAAATCGCTGCCCGTGCGCATGTCGAAGGGCTCGATGGCGCTCTCGCCGCGGCGATGCACGAGTCCGGTTTGGGCTTTGCCGACCTTGACGGCGTTGCGGCCACAGCCGGGCCGGGGCTGATTGGCGGCGTGATGGTCGGTCTGATGGCGGGCAAGGCCATTGCGCTGGCCCATGGCAAACCCCTGATCGCTGTAAATCACCTTGAGGGGCACGCGCTCTCGCCGCGGCTAGCGGAAGGGGGTGCGACATTCCCCTATCTGCTGCTGCTGGTTTCCGGAGGGCATTGCCAGTTCATCGCTGTGCTTGATGTCGGCGTCTACCGGCGTTTCGGCTCGACCATGGATGACGCCCTAGGTGAGGCTTTCGACAAGCTGGCCAAGCTTCTGGACCTAGGCTTTCCCGGCGGGCCGCTCGTCGAAAAAGCCGCCAAATCAGGGGATCCGCGGCGGTTTTCGCTGCCGCGGCCGCTGCTTGGCCGCGAGGGTTGCGATTTTTCCTTCGCCGGACTGAAGACGGCGTGCGCTCGCGAGGCGGCCGCCCTCGGCACACCGACGGAACAGGATAAGGCCGATCTCTGCGCCAGCTTTCAGGCGGCGGTGCTCGATATCATCAGCGATCGAACCCAACACGCGATGCAAATGTTTGATCCGATCTGGGGCGCGCGTGGGAGGTTGGTTGTCGCCGGCGGCGTGGCCGCCAATCAGGCAGTCAGGGGGCGGCTCTCAGATATGGCCGATGGCCGGGGGTATGATTTCATTGCTCCACCGCTCAAATGGTGCACGGACAATGCCGCGATGATCGCTTTGGCGGGGGCTGAAAGATTGCGGCTCGGATTCAGTGACGATCTGTCATTTCCGGCCAGGCCGCGCTGGCCGCTTGATGGTGAAGCCGCCCGCTTGCGCCCCAGCCATAAGCCGGGGCGCAAGGGAGCTAAGGCCTAGGCCACGACGCGAGCGGCCGCGAACAGCAATGGCGCCAGCGCTGTGGCGACCAGTGCAATCGCGACCACCACGGACAGCGCCTTGGCAGTGGCAGGCAGGTCTTGCGCAGACATTCGAACTTCTCCCCACAAAGGTGCGGTGCTGCAGGTGCGAACACCGGTAGGCAGGAGATGCGCCTTCACGATCACACTTTGTAGCCTAGAAAACACGGTATCAGCTATGCAGAAATGCTTGTGAAACGTTAATTACGCCCCATTCATGCAGACATGAAGCAGGCGCGACGGTCGCCCTTCGCGCCTGCAACAAAGCCCTGCGGGGTACGGGCGGATCAGGCGATCACAGTCGCGGCGACATGAAGGATCGGCGAAATGGCGACCGCGACTAAGGCGGCAGCGGTCAGTACGAAGGCGGTCATCAGGAAGGAAGAGGGGCGGGTATTGGTCATCTGGAGTCTCCATCGCTCGGGCTTCGATGAACACCAACATAGCGGAACAATGTCCGCTAAGCAATAAACAAAATCATTTTTGTTCAGTACATGGACAAAAATTAAACTTCGGCTCCAGCGGCTGCGCGGGTCACGTCGGGGGCGGCGGCGCGCCGGGAATAGAGCCCTTTGAGGAGGAGATCCAAAACCCCTTCCAACTCACGCTCGAGTTTGACCAGCGTAAGCTTAGAGAAGAGCTGAGGCAGGCCGAATTTCATCGTCGCGGCTTGGATCATTTCAGCCGCAAACGCGTGGTCGCCCGGCGCGAAAATCCCGGCTTTTTCGCCGTCCTCGAGTACAGCGGCCAAAAACACGCGCTCCAGCGCCATTTGCTCATTGGCGAACAATGGCCGTTCGCGGGTCAAAACCTCCGCAACTTCTAGAATCTTGGCGTTTTCGGAGAACAACGCGTAGCTATCGCGCATCCGCTTCAGAAAAATCTCGCGCAAGCGCTTATCTGCGGGCCAGTCCTTCTTGCGCGCGAGGGCGGAGAGTTCAGCGTGTTCTTCGGCGTAGTGCTCGCGGGCGATGGCTTCGGCGATGTCGATCTTTGCTTCGAAGAAGCGATAGATGTTGCCGGGGGACATATCGCAATCGGCTGCGATTTCGGCCATGGTGGTCTTGCCGTAACCGTAATGCTTGATGCGGGTCATGGCGGCATGGAGGATGCGGTCGCGGGTAGCGTTTTTCTCGTCCATCCCCACAGGTTAGCGGGTTTTGACTGAACGATCAATGAAGAATTCAGCGCCCTTCGCCAGCGTGGCGATTTTGGGCGCCGGCGCCTGGGGCACCGCGCTTGCGCAGGTCGCCGCTGCGGCGGGCCGCAAGGTCACGATCTGGGCGCGCGAACCTGAAGTGGTCGAAAGCATCAACGCGCAGGCTGAGAACCTCGCCTTCCTTCCGGGGATCAAGCTCAACGCCGCCGTTCGCGCGACAGGCGATTTGGAGGCCGCCGCCCGCGCAGAGTTGGTTATGGCGGCGTCCCCCGCCCAGCACATGCGCGGCGTGCTGCGAAGCGTGCGCCCGTTCCTATCGCCGCGCGCCGGGCTGGTTTTGTGCGCGAAGGGGATCGAGCGCGGCTCGCTGGCGCTGATGACCGACGTGCTCGCCGAGGAAATTCCGGAGCTGCACCCCGCTGTGCTGTCGGGGCCTGGCTTTGCCAAGGACGTCGCGCGCGGCCTGCCCACGGCCACAACGATCGCCAGCGCCGACCAGACGCTCGCCATGCGCATAGTCGCCACCATCGGCCTGCCGGCGTTCCGTCCCTATTTGGCCGACGATCTGATCGGCGCCGAGATTGGCGGTGCGGTGAAGAACGTCATCGCGATCGCCTGCGGCGTCGCGGAGGGGCGCAAGCTGGGTGATGGCGCGCGCGCCGCCCTGATCACGCGGGGCTTTGCCGAGCTCACGCGCCTTGGACTGGCGATGGGCGCCAAAGCGGAGACGCTTTCTGGGCTGTGCGGCTTGGGCGATCTGGTGCTGACGTGCGCTTCGCTGACGTCACGCAATACCTCGCTGGGCGCAGCCTTGGGAGAGGGGCGCAAGCTGGCAGACGTTCTTGCTGAGCGCCGCTCTGTCGCTGAGGGCGCAGAGAGCGCGCCTGCGGTGGTGGCGTTGGCCGCGAAATACAAAGTCGAGATGCCAATTTGCGCGGCGGTGGACGCCATCGTGGCCGAACGCATCAGCATCGACGATGCGATTACGGCGTTGCTCGCGCGTCCGTTCAAAGCAGAGGGCGTGTGAGTCCGCCGCCGCCATCAGGTTTGTTGCTTGCGCGTCTGGATGAATTGCCAGACCCATGTGCTCAGGCGGTCTCGTTTGAGCATGAGGGCGCGCGCTTTTCGCTGATCGTGGCCCGCCATGGCGGTCGCGTCACCGTGTTTCGAAACCGGTGCCCACATGCGGGCTATCCGTTACAGCGCGCCGATGGGCGAATCCTGGTTCAGGAAGGCCGCTACATGGTCTGCGGCGCTCATGGCGCCAGCTTTCGGCTTCAGGATGGCGCTTGCGCGGGCGGGCCATGCAATGGCGAACGCCTTGAGCGCATCGCCATTGCTATTCGTGAAAACGCAGTGTTTTCAGCCTAGGCGGCGTCTTCCTCTTCTTCGTCTTCGTCGCGCCGGCGCATCAGCATGTAGCCGCCCCCGGCGAGCACGACGACGCCCAGCGCGATCCATGGGAAGTAGCCGGAGAGACCGCCGAAGCCTGTCTGGCCGGAATCCCCTGTGGCCGCGACGTTGACCAGACCTTGAGCGGAAGCCGCGACGCCGGTGACGAGGCCCGGCACCGAATAGGCCGATACCTGATCGGATGCGGCTTGGAAATCGCCATGGCGCTGGCCTTCAGCAAACGACACCATGCTGCGCAGGTCCGCCGCAGCCGCGGCAATTTCGGTCATTTGATCGGCGCTGCCGATCGAGGTGAGGCAGGCAACGCCGTTGCGGCCGAGCAGCTTCTGTTCGTAGCGGAGATCCTTGCCCTGGCCGCCTCCGGGCGCTGCGGCGCGCTCGGCCCATACCAGATAGGGCGTTTCAGTGTTGAATGACGGCGCTGCGGCGAAGCCCTCGAAGGCGCGATTCTGAGTCTGACGCGCGTTGCGCACGTCGGTTTCGAAATTGGCGTCGCTCAGGCCGGCCGCCGTCTCGGGCTGCACATAGCCAATCGGATCATAACTGATGACTGTCGCCCAAGTGCCGGGGGCGCGTACATCCTCGCCAGCTTTCGCAAGGAGGCCGAAAACGTCGCCTGATGGCGCGGCGGCGTTGTTCCGCTGCAGGAAGGCGTGGGCTTCCTCAGCTGAGTAGAAGCGATACCCCGCCGGCACGTTCAGCGACATGACGCCGTCGCCAAGCGGTATGACGCCAACACGCCCTCCCGGCGCCGCATCTGTCCCCGCTGGGCGGATGGGGGCGGCGCGCACGGGCGGGGCGGCGACATCTGGCCCGGCGTCGCCGGGGCCGTCTGCAAATGCGGGCCCAATGATCAATAGAGCGAGCGCAGCCAATGCGGTGCGGATAATGGTGTGGCGCATGGGTTTCTCCCTCGCTGGACCCTGGGCGGGCGCATCCCCAGCCGGGAGGTTTAGCCAATCGATTTTCGTTTGTCGCGGGTTCAGGGGGCGCAGGCTTCGCGCAGTTCCGCGGCGGCCGCCGCCATGGCCTCACCGACGCATACCCGCCATTCGGCCAAACTGGCCGCCGATTGGGCCGCAGGCGGATAAATCACCGCCCGTGAGGCGTTGACGATGCCGCCTTCGCGACCTTTCGTGGTTGTCACAAATCCGGCCACCGCTTGGGCGGCGCTTGCGCCCTGAGCGCCGTAGCCGGGAACCAGGAACAGCGCTTCCGGCATTGCCTCGCGCAGCGCCCGCGCTTCGTCGGGGTAGGTGGCGCCCGCCACCGCCATCAAGCCAGACCAGCCGCAGGCGCCGCGCAGGCGCGCGCATTCGGGCGCCAGCATCTCGCCGACGCGCCGCCACAGCGGCGCGCCGCCGACCTGCAAGTCCTGGAAGTCGCCAGCGCCCGGATTGGACGTACGCACGAGCACGGCGACGCCCTTCGCCTCACGCTCTGCAAGGGCGATGAATGGCTCGAGCGTGTCCTTTCCCATGTAGGGATTGACGGTCACGCAGTCGGCGTTGAAACCCGGCGCGGCGCCCAGGGTTGCGCGCGCATAGCCCTCCGCGGTTGTGCCGATGTCGCCGCGCTTTGCGTCGAGCAGCACCTGCATGCCTTGTTCGCGCGCGTAGACGCAGAGCATGCGCGCGACCGCATAGCCCATCTCGCCGAACTGCTCGAACAGGCCGAGTTGGGGCTTCAGCACGGCGGCATGCGTGCGGGCGATGTCGATGATGGCGCTGCCGAACTTGAGCACAGTCGAGG
>JAWKUY010000025.1:0-5044 GCA_041398345.1 Hyphomonadaceae bacterium
GTGCTTCAGAAGGTCGACGTCGCAGAAGCGGTTGAAGAGGCCGCTGCGGAATCGCTGATCGGGTTTGTCGGCGTTGAATACAAGCCCGACATCGAACCCAAGCTCGCCTGCATCGCTGACCCAGACCATCTTCACCGCATTCTGGGCAACCTCATCCGCAACGGCGCGCACGCGATGAAGGAGCACGACCGCAAGGACAAGATCTTGATCGTGCGCGCAACCGGGCTCGAAGGCAGGTGCGAGATCGAAGTCATCGATCACGGCCCTGGCGTGCGGGAGAACCTGCGCGCGCGGCTGTTCGAACCGTTTGTTTCGGCTGCCCCTGAGGCTGGCGGGGCGGGGCTCGGCTTGGCCATCGCGCGCGAACTCACCCGCGCCATGGGCGGTGAGTTGGAACTCACGCGAACCGGCGCCGAAGGCTCAACCTTCCGCGTGACCTTGCCGGCGGCCTAACCGCTCAGAACCAGCCCTTCTTCTTTTTCGGCGGTTCGGGCGGAGGCGCGGCCTTTGGCGCCGGCGCTGGTGCGGGCGCCGGGCGCGCGGCCTGCTGGGCAGGCGCTGGCGCGGGCGCTCGGGCCTGCGGCGAAGCCGCCGGCGCGCTGGGCGCTCGAGAAGGGGCGGGTCCGAGTTTGTCTACAAACCACATGGATTTTCTCTCTCCCTCCAGTGAGAAGCTGTTCAACCAACGATCTGGCCGCTCTCGTTGATGATCTGAGAGTTTTCGCCGACCTGCACGCCGTTGCGCAAGAAGTGGGCGCGGAATCGGTAGTCAGCCGTAGCAAGATTGAGCGGGATGCGATACCGCGTATCGCCGATGGGCTCGCGCCCCCCTCCGCCCGCATTTGGCAGATTCATCGTTTGCCATGTCGCACCGCCGTTCGACGAGTATTCCACAACGATTTGATCGATCTGGCTCTCGAAGAAGGGGCTGACGCCCGGCCACGGATTGGATGTGAGCGCAGTCATCCGCGCGCGCGCCGCCGATGCAGAAATTGTCTCGCCTTCGACAATTGTGGGGTCGGCGCTGCAATCGGGGTCGGTCGGCGTGGGGTCAACGGCGTCCACGCACCAGATTGTGTTGTAGTACCGCACCGAAGAGGTGTTGTCGTAGATCCATGCGTGTGACGAAGCCGCCGGTGCATTCAGAATCGAGTTGACGATCGTGATCTGGACGCCGTCCCAGGCGCGCAGCATCCGTGACGCGTTCTCAAATGTGACGTTCATCAGATAGATGCCCGTCGATTTCGAATCGACGCCGCCGTCGCCCATGTTTCTCGCCGTCGCGCCGCGCACATAAATGGGCTGGCCATTGAATTCAACGCCGAGAAAATCGGTGTTGCTGACATTGTAGGTGTAGTCCGGCGTTTCTTGGGGATCGGCGAACACGCGCTGAATGTAGGTTGGCCCCGCGCCGCTGCGCTCCACTTTGATGGCGGCGCCGTGAATGCTGCCGCCGCCGTCGAAATCGACGTAACGCAAATTGTAGATCGAAACCGCGCCGGTCCCCAGGATGTGAATGCCGTATTTCTCCCGGTTCAGATTGGCGTTGGTGATCAGGGTCGATTGCGGGCCGTCAATGTCATTGGGCCCGCCGGTGAGGTTGTTGAGCACGCGCTGTGGATCCGGCGCGGTGAACGGATCGTAGACCCGCTCGATGACCCGGATGTTCACTGTCCCGTTGGGATCGGTCTCGATGAACAGCGTTGGACGGAAGACATTTGATGGCGGCGGCGCTGGGGGCGGGGCTGGCGGCGGCGCACTCCCGCCACCACTTCCTCCGCCGCCTCCGCCGCAGGCGGAGGCGCACAACACGCCGGCAATCAACGCCAGGCTGGCGAGTAGGGTCTTGGCCATTACGATCCCCTGCATGGCGCTTCTGCGCGCAAGATATTTCTCACTCGCCCGTCCCCGCCGGAGAATTCAATCTAGCACCTCGAATGGGAGAGGGAACCGGCCAGCAGATGACATCGCTGCAACCGCGCAGCGCGCCAAATAGGCGAATTCACGGCGCCGGCTGGGCAGGCAAGCGGCCGACGACGCCTTCACGACGCGAATCCGCTCCCCCTTCCAAGCCGTGGTCGGTGACTCGTATCGCGTGCAGTCCGCTCGCCTCCAGGGCGCCGGTCGGCTGCAGGTTCCATCCGCGGGCCGTGAGCGCATCGGCAATACCCGGGGGCAGGCGCTGCATCTCAATACGCACAGCCTGGGTGCGCGCGGTCGCATTGCCATAGTCGATCGCCTGCTGGACTGGCAGATTCCAATCCAGAATTCCGATGGTCGCGCGTGCGACGTAGCCGATGATCTGCGAGCCGCCGGGCGATCCGATGACCATCTCAAGCTCGCCGTTGCGGCGCAGCACGATGGTCGGCGACATGGACGAGCGCGGCCGCTTGCCTGGCGCGACCGCATTGGCGACAGGGCGTCCCCCAAGCGTCGGCGTGAAAGAAAAGTCAGTCAGCTGATTGTTGAGCAGGAAGCCGTTCGTCATGCGTTGCGAGCCAAACGCGCTCTCGACCGTCGCGGTCAGTGACACCGCATCGCCCCAGGCATCGACCACCACAAGGTGCGTCGTACCGTGCTCTTCGCCGGGGTCGCGGCCCCAGCGCTCGAACAATTCTTCCTGACCGGCGGGAATTCCGGGATCGACCTGCGCGGGCGCGTGCTGCACGTCAATGAGCTGTGCGCGCTGATCGAGGTATTGAGGCGCAATCAACTCGCGCGCCGGCACCGGCACGGCTTGATCGTCCGCCATGTAGTGGTCGCGGTCGGCGTACGCCAGGCGGCTCGCCCACAAATAGGCAGACCAGTCCTCAACGCTTTCCGCGCCTTCGGGGTGGGGCCGCGCGCGCTCATAAAGGCCTAATATCGCGAGCACCGCATTGCCCGAAGCTGGAGGGGCTGTCGTGCAAACGCGATAGATTCTGTACGCGCCGCATATCGGCTCGAAGCGCCTGGGCTGGGCGTTTTGCAGGTCGGCGAGCGTTAGCGCGCCCGCGCGCGGATTGCGCTGCGCCGCTGCGACAATGCCCTCCGCGATCGGACCTTCCGTGAGCGCGCGCGGGCCTTGTTCGGCGATGGCGCGCAGCGTCGCCGCGTATGCGGGGTTGCGCAGGGTCGCGCCTTCCGCCACCGGCTGGCCTGCACGGTCGAAGAAATAAGCTCTCGCCTCGAAGTCCGCGCGCAAGCGCGCGTGCTCGCCGCTCAGCGCGACGAGACGCGCCAGGCGAGGGGACACTTCAAATCCGTTATCGGCTAACCGTATCGCCGGCTCGAACAGGCGCGCCCATGGCAGGCGCCCGTGGTCCTCATGCGCGAGCTTGAGCATGGCGACAAGCAGAGGCGTGCCGATCGCGCGCCCGCTGGCTTGCGCGTCAACGAACGCCATGGGGCGGCCCTGTGCGTCCAGAAACATGTTCGCGGCAGCGCCCGCGGGTGCAAACTCGCGCCCGTCGTAGCCTGTCACGCTCTCATCGTGTGCATTGTAGTGCAGCAGGAAACCGCCGCCGCCGATCCCCGAAGATTGCGGCTCGACCAGCCCAAGCACAAGTTCCGCGGCGATCGCTGCGTCAACCGCGCTGCCGCCGTCGCGCAGCATTTCGAGCGCCGCCTCAACGGCGTGCGGATTGGCGGCTGCCGCCATCGCTTCTCCGCGCGGCTGCGGCGCCGCGCTGTCGCGTGCAGGCGGTGTTGAGGCTGTCGCGCAGGCCGCCAGCGCCAGAGCGAACAGCGGCGCTGCGAGCCGCCTCAACGATTGCTTGTCAAACATCAGCACGCTTCCTAGAGGACAGTCCCAGTTCATCCGGAAGAGACACAGCAGATGGCGCGTCCCGGCCCCAGCAATTCTTTGAGTGATGTGGCCGGTTTGTCCATAGGCTGCGCCGAGGACGAACGCGCCTTGACCGGCGTTACGGTGATTGTTCCGGATGCGCGCTCAGTGTGCGCTGTAGATTTGCGCGGCGGCGGGCCCGGCACGCGCGAAACCGATGCGTTGGCCGCCGAAAATCTCGTTGATGCAGTTGACGCCCTCGTGCTGTCGGGCGGTTCGGTATACGGCTTGGCGGCTGCCGATGGCGTCGCCGCCGCCATGGGCGCTGAGGGCAAGGGCTTCGGGTTGATCGATCTGCCGGGCGTGCCGCGCTCGCCGGTCGTCCCGTCGGCCATCCTTTATGATCTCGCCAATGGCGGCGAAAAATCCTGGGGTGAAAAGCCTCCATACAATGAGCTGGGCCGCAAGGCCTACGCTGCGCGCGCAGCAGGCACGCCGCTTGGCAATGCGGGCGCCGGCTTTGGCGCGATGGCCGGAGCGCTCAAAGGCGGGCAGGGCAGCGCAAGCATCGTGCTCAGCAGCGGCGTCACGGTGGCCGCGCTCGCGTGCGTGAATTGCTGGGGCTCGACGACCTTGCCGAGCCAGCGTGCGTTCTGGGCGCATGCGTTCGAGATGGAGAACGAATTTGGCGGCGTCGCCCCAAGCGGCGCGCGCTTTGACGCCGAGGATTGGTCCGGCGCCAAATTCAATCCCCAACCGCGCGCGAACACCACGCTGGCGTGCGTGGCGACGGACGCAGAACTCACCCCCGCTCAAGCCAAGCGCGTCGCGCAAATGGCGAGCGCAGGCCTTGCCCGTGCGATCTGGCCCGTGTTCGCCCCGTTCGACGGCGACGTCGTGTTCGCCTTGTCAACGGCGCGCCGGCCGCTCGCTGACCCGCACTCGCTCAGCGTCGCGCACATCGGCGCCGCCGCCGCCGATTGCCTCGCGCGCGCAGTGGCGCGCGGCGTTTACGAGGCCCGCTCATTGGGTTCGGCCGCGGCGTGGCGCGATCTCCAGTAGGGCGCCAGGGGAGGCGGGGCGTGGCCCCGTCGCCTGCGGCGCGTTCCTCGAAGCCCGCGTGGGTCCGCCAGGGCCGTCGCCAGCCCGCAAAGGCCGCCTTGCCAGCGCCCCGGACGGGCGCTATGCACCGCCCCTTCGCGCCCGTAGCTCAGCTGGATAGAGCACCAGACTACGAATCTGGGGGTCAGGAGTTCGAATCTCTTCGGGCGCGCCATA
>JAWKUY010000026.1:0-2414 GCA_041398345.1 Hyphomonadaceae bacterium
GTGCGCTGCGCATCTGCCGCATGAGCCGCGCCCGGTCGTCTGGGTTCATTCGGGCGCCCGCATATTGATCGCTGGTCAGGCGCCGGGGCGGCGCGTGCATGAGAGCGGCGTGCCGTGGGACGACCCATCGGGCGATCGGCTGCGCGCATGGATGGGCCTTGACCGCGCGCGTTTCTATGACAGGCGCGCGATCGCGGTGGCCGCCATGGGATTTTGCTATCCAGGAACGGTGAGGGGCGCCGATTTGCCGCCGCGCAAGGAGTGCGCGCCGCTATGGCGGCCGAAATTGCTGCCGTTGCTGGAAAACGTGCGATTGACGCTGCTGGTCGGCCAGTATGCGCAGAAGTATCATCTCGGCGCTGCGGTTCGGCCGACATTGGGGGAAACGGTGCGTGCGTGGCGCGACTATCCGTCCGAGGTCATGCCTTTGCCGCACCCTTCATGGCGGAATAGTGCATGGCTCAGTCGCAATTCCTGGTTCGAGGCGGAACTATTGCCGGATTTGCGGCGAAGAGTGTCCTCGCTCTTGTCCTGATGTTGATTGCAGCATGTGCGCCAACGGTGCAGCGCGCGGCGTCGCCGGTCGCGCCATTCGCAGGGCCGCGCTTCGACGTCGCCAATGAGCACTTCGTGTCTTTCGACGGCGCCGAACTGGGGCTGAGCGCGTGGCTGCCCGCAAATGGAGAGCAGCCCAGCGCGGTGCTCATCGCTTTGCACGGCATGAACGATTACGCCAACACCTACTATCTCGCGGGGCCGTGGTTCGCCGCGCGCGGCGTTGCGGTTTATGCCTACGATGCGCGCGGCTTCGGGCGCAGCCCGCGCCGCGGCGTCTGGGCAGGTGAACGGCTCATGTCGGAAGATTTGCGCACCGCGGTGCTGGTTGCGCGGCGTGACCACCCCGGTGCGCGTATTGTCGTTGTCGGGGATTCCATGGGCGCAGCCGAAGCGATGGCGACTTTCGGCGCGCCCGATGCGCCTGAGATCGACAGGCTGATCCTCGTCGCGCCGGGGGTCTGGGGGTGGTCCACGTTGCCGGACACCTACGCGCTCACGCTCTGGGTCGGCGCGCATACGTTCCCATGGCGCGCCGTCACGCCCCCGCGCAATGTCACGCGCACGCGCACTGCTTCGGACAATCGCGAGGCGCTGCTGCAGGCGGGCCGCGCGCCTTACATGATTTGGCGCACGCGCATCGACGCCGTCTATGGTCTCGTCAACCTGATGGAGGCCGCGTCCGAGCGCGCCGCCAACCTCAACGGCGACGTGCTGTTTCTTTATGGGGCGCACGATCAGATCATTCCGCGCCGCTCGGCGGAAGCCGCCGCCCGGCGACTTCCGCCAACCGCACGGACGGCGCTTTATGAGAACGGCTGGCACTGGCTGCTCCGCGACCGCCAGCGCGAGGTGGTCTATGAGGATATGCTGAGCTTCATCGCCGAGCCTGGCCGGCCGCTGCCATCGGGAGCTCCCCCGTTTTTGCCGCCCGTCCAAGCGAATCGTTAACGGGATCGCCCTAGACTCGCGGCGCTATGGCCGCCGCGCTTAACACTTTGTTTGACAAACGCAGCCTCGCGCTCACGCGCGCGAAGCTGCGCGCGTGGTGGGAGGGCGAAGCGTTCGACGAGGCGGCTGCGCTTGCCCAGATCGAGGCCAATCTGGCCAATGACGCCGGTCCAAGCGGAGCGGACGATGCCTTGTTCGATGAGCCGCCGTTCGAATTGCCGGCGCGGCTGCAGGCGCTGGCGCTGATCTGGGGCGAAGATCGCGTGCGTCCCGGCGACGCCACCGCCGAAGCGCTTGAGCCCGCGCGCGTTGGGCTTGCGCCGGAGGGCGTGTTCGCCCTGCTCGGGCCGGGATTGATGGCGCCTCTGGCTGCGGTAGCGGGCGTACATCCCGGCAAGATCGACGTGTACGAATGGCGCGAAGAGACGCTCGAAGCGCTTCAGTATGGCGTCAGGAAGGCGAGGTTGGAGGAGCGCGTCAGCACCACGCGCGTCGATCTTGAAGCACACCATTTTCCGCTTGAGGCGTACGATGGGCTGTTGAGCATAGACGACTTCGCGTATTGCAGCTTTCAGCCGCATTTGGCGCAGCAGGTATTCAAATGCCTGAAGCCCGGCGCTTGCGCCGTGGTCGAAACGTATGTCGGATTCAAAGCGGCGGAGTTAGCGACCGCGTTTGCAACCTCGTTCGCAGAGCCGCAAATCCGGCCCCACGGCGACATCTTGCAGTATTTTGCGGATGCGGGGCTGGCGTTGGAGGCCGACGAAGACCTGACCGATGAGTTCCTCGCCATTGCGCGCAATGGGTTCAAGCAATTGGGCGAGCGCTTGGCGGAGGCGGGCCAGCTGGAAGTGACGGTGGCGCGCGAACTGGCCTGGGAAGCCGAAGCCTGGCGCATGCGTCTCAAG
>JAWKUY010000027.1:0-1683 GCA_041398345.1 Hyphomonadaceae bacterium
CCAAAAAAATGGTGGCCGTGGGCGGCCTTTCCGGCGCCGGCAAGAGCCGTCTGGCGCGCGAGCTCGCGCCGTTCCTGCCGGGTCCCGCCGGCGCGCGCATCTTACGCAGCGATGTTCTGCGCAAGCGCGGGCTCGGGCTTTCCGCGCAGGCCCATGCCGGTGAGGGCGCTTACACGCCGGCTGCGCGCTCGGAAGTGTATCGTGAGCTTGTCGCGGCGGGGCTGGCCGTCGCCGGCGGCGCTAGCGTCATCCTGGACGCAACCTTCCAGGATGCGTCAAGCAGAGAGATGGCAGAGGCCGCATTTGGCCCGCGTCTGCACCCTTACTGGCTTGAGGCGCCGCTGGAGACGAGGCTTGAGCGCGTCGCGGGGCGCGCCCACGATGCGTCTGACGCTGACGTCGCGGTCGCCGCCGCGCAAGCGCCGCCCGCTGATTTGTCTTTGCGCTGGCGGCGCCTCGACGCCCTCAAACCGCTCGCCGAAAACTGCAGCCTCATCTGCGCTGATTTAGGTTTGCCGTGCGGGCGCGGCTGAGGCGGCTCGCAGTCGAGCCTGTTGAGGCCCTCATGTCTCTCCGGCGCATATTTGGCCATTGCGGACATTCACGAGCTGCTAGCGAGCAACTCATCCAGCTGCGCAAACTGTTCGGGCAGGGCTTCCGCCGAACCGGCGAGGGCTTCGTCCAGCGCCTCTCTGGTGGGATAGAGCTCGTGGAACGTGAGCAGCGTCTTTCCGGCATGTTCTTCAAATGTCACTGTGGTCACGGCGCCGTGGTCGCTTTCGTCATTTGTCCAGACGATGCGCTCGTTCGGCACGACCTCTTTATACGTGCCGAAGAACGCCATCGTCTGATCGGAGTCTGGAAAGCGAAACTCGAGGCGATACCTGCCCCCTGTGCGCATATCGATGTCGCAAGAGATGAGCGATGCGCGCATCGCCTTTGGCACCCACCAGCGGCGGAACAATTCGGCTTTGCTCCACGCATCGAAGACGATACGCGCCGGCGCATTGAACGTTCGCGTCACAACGAGTTCGCGGTCGAACTTTCGCTCGACGACGGTGCGGCTCGCGGCGCCGGCGCTAACTTCTTTTTCGACGGGCATCCGCCTTCTCCTTAGCCTTCAATTCTTCGACAATCTTTTCCAACTCGTCGAAGCGTGCGTTCCACAATTGGCGGTGCCGCTCGATCCAGGCGGTTTCTTCCTCCAGCGCGCGCATGCCAAGCCTGCACGTTCTAACGCGCCCCACCTTTTCGGTCGTGACGAGCCCAGCCCGCTCCAACACGTCGACATGCTTTTTCATGCCTGTGAGGGTCATGTCGAACTTGTCGGCAAGCTCCGTGATCGAAGCATCGGCGCGGCAGAGCTTCTCCAGAACGCCGCGCCGAGTAGCGTCGGACAGGGCTGCAAACGATGCGTCGAGGCGGGCTTCTAAATACTGAGCCATATGGTTCAGTGTATACTGGGTCGTTTTACGGCATGCAAGAAGAAGGAATGCGCTATGCTGGGCGGCCATACGAGCGCCGCTTGCGCCGCGCAACTTTGGTTGCTCGGCATGTGGCGGCGCCCAGGGTCCGTTGTCGGCGAGTTCCGGACTCCCTTCAGTTCCCGGCGCGGATGGCTGGCTCAATCCGTTCGGGCGCCAGAGGGAAGGTCTGACCACGCAAACAACGCGAGGCACGTGG
>JAWKUY010000028.1:0-44794 GCA_041398345.1 Hyphomonadaceae bacterium
TTCTAACGCGCCCCACCTTTTCGGTCGTGACGAGCCCAGCCCGCTCCAACACGTCGACATGCTTTTTCATGCCTGTGAGGGTCATGTCGAACTTGTCGGCAAGCTCCGTGATCGAAGCATCGGCGCGGCAGAGCTTCTCCAGAACGCCGCGCCGAGTAGCGTCGGACAGGGCTGCAAACGATGCGTCGAGGCGGGCTTCTAAATACTGAGCCATATGGTTCAGTGTATACTGGGTCGTTTTACGGCATGCAAGAAGAAGGAATGCGCTATGCTGGGCGGCCATACGAGCGCCGCTTGCGCCGCGCAACTTTGGTTGCTCGGCATGTGGCGGCGCCCAGGGTCCGTTGTCGGCGAGTTCCGGACTCCCTTCAGTTCCCGGCGCGGATGGCTGGCTCAATCCGTTCGGGCGCCAGAGGGAAGGTCTGACCACGCAAACAACGCGAGGCACGTGGTGGGCCAATGAGGGACAAGACGGGCACTGGGTTTTAACCGTGCCCGCGCCACCCCGGCCCGAAAGAGCGCCGCGGCGCCAGCCTGACCCCAAAAGGAAAGTCGCGTAGGAGACTGATAGACAGTGTAGCGCGGTGTTGCCTGCTGTTTCCTTTCAGGTCGGTCTGGCCGCGCCGCCGCGTCGCGCCGGTTCGCGCAGCTCGGAAAATAACGTGCACGTTGCCGACGATCCCTGGCAGCATGTCTGCGCGCACTCCGCGGCGAAGGCCGCAAGCGTTCGCTCCAATTCGCGTAGTTCGTTGAGCCGCGAGCGCACTGCGGCCAGGTGCTCGTGGGTCAGATCGAGTGCTTCAGCGCAGGGACGCGCGCCATCGTCCGAGATGGCAAGCAGGGCGACGATCTTCCCAATCGGCATGTCCAGTTCGCGGCAGCGACGGATGAAGATGAGGCGCGCGACGTCGGTCTCGTCGTAGAGGCGATGCCCTCCAGGACGCCGCTCAGCCTCGGGCATCAATCCAATCTCTTCATAGTACCGGACTGTCGCCACGGGACAGCCGGCCCGTTTGGCCGCCGCGCCGATGGTCATCGCTGAACTGGACATGGGCTCTTGAACCTCAAGGAACTTGAGGTCCTAAATTGGAGGCTGGTTCAACATCCGCCAAGGAGGGATCGGCATGAAGGCCGACAAGATCATCACATTGGGCGCGGTCGGCGCCGTGACCTGCGTTGGCGCGTGCGCAGCTGCCGCGCTTCTTCCAGCGGCCCTGGCGACAGGCGGATTGGCGTTTCTATCGAGCACTGTGTTCGGCTGGCCGGCGGCAATTGGGCTAGGCCTCCTGATAGCGGCAGGGGTGGTCTACTGGCGCACTCGTGTGCGTCGCCGAGCGGGGTCCTCGTGCGGCTGCGCGACGCGCGACGGCGCACAATGAGTGCGCCTATCGCCTGCACCCTGTCCGCTGACGCGTTCAAGACGCGCATGGCCGACATTGCCGCGCTCAATCGCGATGCGTTGCGCGGACAGGAACGCATCGGCTTAACGCTCGTGCTTACGTACGCGCCGGCGGCCGCGGCGCGGGTTCGTGACATGGTGCGACGTGAGCAAGCGTGCTGCGCCTTTCTTGATTTTGACATCGCCGAGCACGATGACGCGGTGCGCGTTCGCGTGACCGCTCCCGCAGAAGCGCGCGTAGCTGCGGAGACCTTGTTCGCGGATTTCGCCGCTGGAGGCTTGGCGACGGCATGCGCATGCTGCCAATGAAGGCGTCTCAGGCCGCTTTAGGGGCGCGCCCGTGACACCGAGGGACGATCGCACATGACATTGGTTTGGTTCGCGGTTGCCGCACTCGCCGAGATCGCCGGTTGCTTCGCCTTCTGGGCATGGCTGCGGAAGGATGCGTCCGTCTGGTGGTTGCTCCCGGGCGTGGCGAGCCTGATTCTCTTCGCGCTGGCGCTAACGCGTGTGGATGCCGCACATGCCGGTCGGGCCTACGCAGCATACGGCGGCATCTACATCGTGGCGTCGCTGCTTTGGCTTTGGCGCATGGAAGGGGTGCGGCCGGACAGATGGGACCTTGCGGGCGGGACCGTTTGCCTTGTTGGTGCAGCGATTATTCTCTTGGGGCCGCGCGCCGCCTGATCAGAGGACGGTCGCGCTGCTTGATAGCGCGGGAGTTTCATTGCGCGCGCCGCGGCGCCGAGAGCGCCTCAATGATTGGACAGTCGGGCGAAGCGTCGCGCGCGCAGCGCGCCGCCGTGTTCGACAGAATGCGTTCAAGCTTGCGCAGATCGGCGATCTTGCGCTTGACCACGTCAATGTGCTGCGTCGTGAGCGCGTACACCTCGGCGCAGCCCCCGCCGCCGTCGGCGATCGCGAGCAGCGCGCGGATTTCCTCGATCGAGAAGCCGAGTTCGCGCCCGCGCAGGATGAAGCGCAGCCGCTTGGCCAGCTCCGCGTCGTAAAGGCGGTGACGCCCTTCCGAGCGGGGCGGATGCGGCAAGAGGCCGATGCCCTCGTAATAGCGGATGGTTTCAAGGTTGCAGCCAACCCGTTCGGCCAACTCGCCCCGCCGCAATAAGGGCATGGAATCGCGTCGTTTCATCCGTCTGCAAAATCCTCTTGATCCTGTAGTCGCTACAGATTGTAGCCTGCTCTCATGGTTCAGCAAGGTCCCGATCCCAGCCCCCGCTCGTCCTGGTTCGCCGCTGGTGGCGTCGCTGGCGCGATTCTGGCCTCGTCCTGCTGCGTTCTGCCGCTGGCGCTGGTGACGCTCGGCGTCTCCGGGGCCTGGATCGGCAATTTGACCGCGCTTGAGCCTTTCAAGCCGGTGTTCATTGCTGCCGCGGCGACCTTCATCGGGCTCGGGTTCTGGCAGGTCTATTTTCGCCCGCGGGCGAAGTGCGAGGACGGCTCCTACTGCGCGCGTCCGCAATCGGCGCTCATCACTCAGATCGCACTCTGGCTCGCCGCCGCGCTCGTCATCTTGGCCGCCACCATCGATTGGTGGGCGCCGCTCTTCTACTGAAGGAGGTAAATCAATGAAGAAGCTCATGGCTATCGGCGCGCTCGCCGCGCTCGTCAGTGTTGGCGCCGTTGCTGCACTCGCGCCCCTGCAATCGGCGGCGCGAGCGCAGGCGCAGACCGCGCAGGCGCAGGTGCGCACCGCGTCGTTTACAATCGACAACATGACCTGTGCGACGTGCCCGATCACCGTACGCACGGCGATGTCGCGCGTCGACGGCGTGCGCTCGGTCGAGGTCGACTTTGCAACCAAGCGCGCCATTGTGAGCTACGATCCCGCCCGCGCAACGCCCGACGCGATCGCGCAAGCCTCGACCAACGCCGGCTATCCCGCGCGGCTCCTGAGCGGGCCATCGGCCTCATGAGGGAATGGCCGGTCTTCTCGATCGGCATCGCCGCAGCGGCGCTGTGCTGTCTGTTGACGCCGATCGTGTTGGCGCTCCTCGGCGTCGCCAGCCTCCGGGCGATCGCCGGCGACCTGTTCCTGCCCTTGCTCATCGGCGTCGCCGCGCTGGCGGCGTTGGCGTTTAGCCTGAGAGCGCTCGCGCGCCGCCGACGCAACGCGAGTGATCGTTCGCACAAGAAGGCCTGACATGTCCGATTGCTGTGCAGCGCCCTCAGAACGAGGCGAGGGCTATGATCTCGCCGTCATCGGCGCGGGTTCCGCCGGCTTTTCCGCCGCCATCACCGCCGCCGAGCAAGGCGCGCGCGTGGCCTTGATCGGGCACGGGGTGATTGGCGGCACTTGCGTCAATGTCGGCTGCGTGCCGTCCAAGACCATGATCCGCGCCGCCGAAGCGCTGCACGGCGCCCGCGCCGCCAGCCGCCTCGACGGCATCGCCGGGGAAGCGCAGTTGATTGATTGGCGGCGCGTCATAGCGGCCAAGGACGAGCTGGTCGTCGGCCTTCGGCAGAAGAAATACATCGAGCTGCTGCCGCAATATGAGGGGATTGCTTACATCGAAGGCCCGGCGCGCCTCGCCGACGGCGGCGTCGCCCTCGGCGACAGTTTCATACGTGCGCCGAAGATGGTCATCGCGACCGGCGCGCGGCCGGCGCTTCCGCCAATTCCGGGGATCGACAAAGTCAGCTCTCTCACCAGCACCTCGCTGCTTGAGTTGGACACACTGCCGAAGAGCCTGATCGTCGTGGGCGGCGGCTTCATCGGCGCCGAGCTTGCACAGATGATGGCGCGCATGGGCGTTGCGGTAACCATAGTGTGCCGCTCGCGCCTGCTGCCGCAGACCGAGCCCGAGGTGTCCGACGCGCTGACGGAGGTGTTCCAGCGCGAGGGCATGCGCGTTCACTGCGGCGTTGCCTATGACGTATGCCGCGAAGACGCCGCCGGCGTTACCTTATGCGTCAAAGACGACGGCGCGTTGATCGAGCTCAGCGCCGAGAAGCTCCTCATCGCCACCGGACGCGCGCCCAATGTCGAAGGGCTGGGTCTCGCCGAGGCGGGCGTCGCCCAAGACCAGCGCGGCGCCATCATCGTCGATGCGCAGATGCGCACCAGCAAGGCCGACCTTTACGCGGCGGGCGATGTGACCAACCGCGACCAGTTCGTCTACATGGCCGCCTACGGCGCCAAGCTCGCCGCCCGCAACGCCCTCAATGGCGATACGCTTTGCTACGACAACGCGGCGATGCCTTGGGTGGTGTTCACCGATCCGCAGGTCGCCGGAGTCGGGCCCACGGAAGCGCAGGCAGTCGCCGCCGGGCGCGAAGTCAAGGTCTCCGTCGTTCCGCTGGACCAGGTTCCGCGCGCTCTGGCTGCGCGCGACACGCGCGGCCTCATCAAGCTCGTCGCCGATGCGCGCACCGACCGCTTGCTGGGCGGCCAAATCCTCGCGCCCGAAGGCGCTGACAGCGTCCAGACGCTGGTGCTCGCGCTCAAGCATGGCATGACCGCGCAAGCGCTCGGCGAGACGATCTTTCCCTACCTCACCACGGTGGAGGGGCTGAAGCTCGCTGCGCAAGGCTTCGAACGCGACGTCGCCAAGCTCTCCTGCTGCGCCGGGTGACGTGATGCGCCAGCAACGCACGCCCGATGAAGCTTGTGTGCGGCGCGACTGGTCGGCGAGCGTCGGCGGCTTCCTTGCGGTCTGGGTCGCGCCAGCGCTTGCTGGCCTCGTCACGAGCGTCCTGTCGCCTTCGCTGGTCTGGACCGCAGGCGCCTGGTCGCTCGCGCTTGCCTGGATGGGCGTGGCCTGTCTCATCAACGCGCGCCGCTGTAGCCGCCTGCATTGCTATTTCTCAGGCCCGATCCTGCTTGTAGGCGCGGCATCGATCGCCGCTGTTGGCTTCGCCGGTCTCGAACTTGGGCCGGGCGCGCTGCCAGTGACAATCATCGCCACTTTGGGCTTGGCCGCGCTGACCTATGTGCTTGAGTTGATCTGGGGCAGGTATGTTTCGCCCGAACCAACCGTCACGAGAGATCATGACTGATCGCGTTACCGCAAACCTTCCAAGCCGTGATCTCGACAAGACAGCCGCGTTCTATGAGGCGCTCGGCTTTCAGGTCCGCTTCAAGGACGACGGCTGGATGATCCTTGACCGTGGGCCGCTTGAACTTGAGTTCTTCCCGATGCCGAAGCTCAAACCGGAAGAGAGCTGGTTCAGCGCATGTTTTCGGGTCGATGATCTCGATGCGCTCTACGCTGACTTCCGCGCCGCTGGGCTCAGCGGCGATTGCCGTGATGCGCCCCGATTGACGCCGCCGAAAACGGAATCGTTC
Source organism: Hyphomonadaceae bacterium (assembly GCA_041398345.1). Classification (GTDB taxonomy): domain Bacteria; phylum Pseudomonadota; class Alphaproteobacteria; order Caulobacterales; family Aquidulcibacteraceae; genus Vitreimonas. The sequence goes on from JAWKUY010000028.1 coordinate 5,706, forward strand.
GGGCTGCGGCTTTTTGCGCTGGTCGATCTGGATGGAAGTCTCATCCGCTGTATCGATAATCGAAGCACCGTGCCGCGCGCCGGCGACGAGCCCGCTTGAACGAGGAGTTCTGGTTTTCAGAATGGCGCCTGGCGCCGGATAGCGATCCGACCGGCACGTACAACAGCCGCCTCAAAAGGCGTGGCGAAGGAGGCGCCGGGCCGCGACTGCAGCTAGTGCGCCAAGCCCCCAAGCACCCGCATGTGACGCGCCGAGAGCGCCTGCGGCCCAGCCGCCGAGAATGCCCGCAACAAGGATCGGCGCCCAACGGGCGAGGCTGACCGCGATCGTATAGACGGCTTCAAGCAACACCGCCGCGATAAGGGCAAAGAGGATGACGATCAGCGTTTCCATGCGCCCGCTCCATGCGTCGCGTGTAAGTTTGGGAAGGGTCGGCCGCGCAGTTGAGGACCGTAGCGTTTGCGGCGGTCGTATTGCGAGGGCGCCGCGCCATTGAGGCGCTTCACCTTCCAGATTTTCTTGATGTCGCGCAGCGTTCTGATCTTGTGGCAGCTTTTGCACATGAGCTGGTCGGGCTTGGCGCGCCGCCATGCGTTTGGCGTTGAGTGTTCGCCGATAAGACCTTCGGACTCGTCGCAATCCTCGACGCAGCAGGCGCCGTTCTGCTTTTTCAGCAGCGCCTCAAACTCGCGCGCGGTCAGATAGAGACGGCTCATGTCGAGACGCGCCTTCTTCAAGCGTTGAAGAGAAGGGCGCTGATGTCTCGACGTGTTTGGCTCGCAAACGATGCGCGCCGAACGGTCCCTAGGTGTGAGAACGAAACAAGCACAAATTGGTTGAGCGTGCAAGATGTCTCTGCGAGGAGGCTGACCGTTCCGATCAGCAGTGCGAGCGCGGCCCCATGGGCTACGAAGAAAAAGTGCCGGTGAAGTTTGGCCAGCTCGGACGTTTGAGCGGGCTCTATTTCGGCTGCACGGGATGCGCGCGCGGCACGCTCTTCACCGCAATCGAATTGGTGAAGCTCTACGGGACTGAGGGGCGGGTTGCAGATCTCGCCAAGCGCTTGGCCTGCAAGTTCTGCAAACAGCACAGACGGCGATCTCCGCGTGTCTATGTTGAAGTCTCAAGGCCGTTCTACACCAAGTCGGAAGGTGCGGCTCTGACAGCGACCGATCTCGATGCGCTGGTCTTGAGCTTCGAGAAGCTGAAGCCGCCAAAGAAGATATCGTAGATCGCGGCGCGGGCGAACCGCGCTTAGCGCGGACGCGCTCTCGTGAACCGAGCCGCGCGCGCGAAGACGAGGGCGCGCGTCTCGGCCCTTCGGGCTTCGATCGCTTTCGCAGGAGTCTTTTCATTTGCTCTCGGATGGGCCTGTGCTTCGGCGCGCTCTAATCCACGCATCGAGATCGACAGGATCGTAGCGCACGGCGCGATCGGTGGATTTGATGAAGCGCGGGCCTTTGCCGGCGCCCCTCATTTTGTCCAAGGTGGATTTGGACAGGCCAAGACGCGATGCGGCTTGGCGGACATTGAGCAGCGCGTCGGGCGGCGGTTCACTAGTTTGACCGGAGCGGGGAGCTTGACGAGATAAACCGGCGGCTTTCGAGGCTCGCGCCTTCTTGGGCGCCAAAGGCGGTGCGCCGCCAAAGAGATCGGCCTGATTGTCTCCCTGTCTTGCTCTGATGCGCGCGCGCTTGCTCATCGCCAGTAGGGTCTCAGCACAATATCTTGACTGACCAGCACGCGGACCGGCGCGCCCGCGCGGATGCGCAGCGTTGGACGCACGCTGAGTTCACGATCGATGATGCGCCCGCCCACGCGAGCGGCTTCTTGTGCGGCGGCGTTGCCGACGCTCTCGGTCAAGCGATCGCTGTCATCGCCTTGTGCTTCATTCGCGGCGACGGACAAGGCGCCCGAGAGAAGCGAGGCGACAGCGATGCGGCCAAGGTGCGTGTCAACCGTGTCGCGAACGCCCGACGCGCCCGACGCGTCCGTTCCGGGCATGCCGCGCAGCGCGACTGACCAGCCGTTCGGCATGACGAGACGAGTCCAGACGATAAGCAGGCGCTGATCGCCGTGAGCGGTGGCGGCGTCATACGTGCCGAGCAGGCGTGCGCCCTGCGGCACCAGCAAGTGGGCGCCGGTGACGCTGTCGTAGACGTCTTCGGTCACTTGCGCGACGACGCGGCCGGGTTGATCGGAGTTGAGCGCTGTCACCAGCGCCGCGGAAATTGTCGAGCCGGCTTGTATCGCATAGGGCGAACGCGGCGGGCGATACGCGGCGTCGAGCACGCCGTCGTCGCGGCCTCGCTGACTGGCGATGAAGGCCGCGCCTGGACCGGGTGCGAGGGCTGCGCTCTCGCCCGCGGCCGCTCCAGGACGGCGAGCCTCCGCACCGAAGCGTATGGCCGACGTGCGCGCGGCGTCTGCTTCGATTTCAAGAGGCGAAGGCGGCGCCGGCGCGCTTGACTCGAAAACATCAAGTTCTCCCGCTTCGCCCTCCGGTCGATTGCCGCCCCAGAAATAATCGTGATCTTCGTCCTCGATCGGCGGACGCAGATCGTCGGCGCTATACTCGGCTTGCGCGATGCGCACGCTTTCCGGCGGCGTCGCAGGTTGAAGCGGTTGGGACGCTTCGCTGGCGGCGGTCCTGCGCTCGCGATCCGAGAGCCCATTGACCAGCGCCAAAGCGACAATCGAGCTCAAGACGAGCGAAGCGGCCATCAGTGTTCTGCGCGAAAGCCGTTTTGGCTTCGGCGGATGAGCGCGAATGGCGGTGACCGGCGGGATGTGGGTTTTCGCCTGCACGGACGCAGGCGGCCCCCCGTCGTCCGGGACCGGCGTTTCGCCATCCGCGCTCATCTGCGTCCTCCCAGAATGCGAGGACGTTCGCGGCTGATGCGCACGATGGTCTGGCGCCGACCACCAAGGCGTAGTTCGGCGACCTCGAACAGGCGATCGATCACGTAGCGGTTGCCGGCGACCCGGTAATTGACCAGCGCAACGTCGCCGCCATCGCGCAGGAAAAGCGGCGGCGCCTCGCTGGTGGCGATGTCGAGCGGAAACTCGACATAGGTTCTGCGCCCATCGTCGAACACGCGCACGGGCCGCCACCTTGGCGGCTGACCGCGCACCGTTTCGATCCGGTAGCGGAAGTTGAGCGCGTCGAGCGCAACGCCGCTTATCGCGGCTGCGTGGTTGCGCATCGGTCCGGCGGGATAACGCCAGGCGGTTTGTGCGGAATAGGCCCGGCCGTCCACGGCGATCGCCTCGATCAGATAGGTGCGCCGATCTGTCGCCAGCACAATGTTGGTGCGAATGCCGGCGCGGGTCGGTTTCACCAGAAGCAATGTCCGGGGATCGGCGAGATCGCCAGATGTCGTCTCCTCGACCATCCACCGCGTGGTGTCGCCGGCGGCGACGGTGACAATCGCCTCTCCAGGCTCAAGCAGAATCGTGGAGAGAAAGCCGGGTGCTGCGTAGATTTCGTAGAGCGCGCCTGGCGCAAAGTCGTACATTTGCGTTGCATCGACGAACGCATCGGGATCGGGGCGCCGGCGCGCATCCGCATTGGCTGTTGTGAGCGCCGTAAGCGGCGCGACCGGTCGCCGGGCTCGCGGCGGCGGAAGAGGTGCGGTTTGAGGCGGCGCCAGGTCGTCCGCCGCGACCGTTAGCGACGGCTCATCCTCGATCGTCTCGCTTGTAGAATTGGCGACCGCGTTCAGCTCTTCGGGCGCTGGCGTTGCGCAAGCGGTCAGAAGCGCGAAAGCGGGCAGCGCCGCGAGCAACAAGCCTCTCATGGCTGATCTCCACGAACGCGTACAGCCGCTGTTTCGGGCGAGAAAGAAAACTCGGTGATAAAAAGACCAAGCGGATTGCGGGCGAGTGCGTCCGAGGTGCGCGGTCGCTCGAAGCGGATGGTGAAGAGGCCGGTATAGGCGCTCCGCGCTCCGCCACCCGCGCCGTGCGTGGCTTCAATCCATGACACCTGCCAGGTCTCTTGCGATCGCTGCACGATTGAAGTGATGATCGCGCTGCGTGCGGTCGTGCCCAGAAGTGCGAAGGGGTCTTCCTCGCGCGCGACTTCGTTCAGCCTCTGCGCCGCTTGCGGTGTCAGGAAGCGATAGGCCTCCAACCAGTTTTCGCGCAGCACGACGCCATCGGTCGGCACGCCGCGCACCAATTTCACGAAATGACCGAGAAAGTAGCTCACCTGCGCGTCGGTCGGCGTGTAGTCCCCGCCAGCGGGGCGCACGGAAAGCACAGCGCCTTGAGGACTGACTTCGACAACGTGAACAAATGTGCGCTTCTGTAGCGCGACCATGGTCATTCCAAGCGCCAACGCGATTGCAAGAGCGCCTAGACAGAACGCGACCCACCGCCATGTCAGAGCGGCTTGGACCGCCGTGCCCATGCGCCGGTCCCAGGCCTGTTGCGCCCGCATGTGCGGGGTGTCGGCTGGCTCAGCCGCGTAACTTTTCGGTGGTTTTCGAAAGGCAAGCATGGGGTCGTGGCTCCGCTAAGGATTTCGCTGAGGCTTGGGCTGCATCGCGGCGTAGTTCGGTTGTGTGCGCGCGCCGCCGCGCCCGCCGCGTGAATGGGGAGGACGCGGTCCCCCGCGCACGCCGCGACCGGCGCGGCCCGAGCCGGATGTGAGGATTTTGGTCGTCACCGCAGCGCCCGCGATCATGCCGGCGCCAGCCATGGCGCCTTGGATCGGTTGCGCCGCCGAGAGGTTGGGATTGCCCTGCATGACCTCACTGGCGAGCGCCGGCGCCAGGAATGAGAGTGCGAGGACCGTCAGACCGAACAACAGCACGTCGAGCGCGCCGCCGTTCTCGAGCGTCATCGTCTGCGGCAGTGTTGCAACGAAGGTGATGGCGACGCTGGCGACGAAAGCGAGGAGGAAGAGACGTACTGCCGAGCTTGCGACCCAGCCAAGCGGGCGCTCGGCCACCCAAGCGGTGCCGGAGAAGACGCCCCAGGGCAGGGCGATGAACGCGGCCAGCGATCCGAGCTTGAACGCGATTAATTGCACGAAGATCTGCAGCGCCAGCACGAAAAAGGCGATGAGGATGATGACGCCCGCGAGAAGGATCGTCGCGAGCGTCAAAAAGTCAGTGAAGATGTTCATGCCGTCGCCCATCTCCATGGTGCGGCCGAACAATTCCTTGCCTTGAGCGGCGACGCTTGCCGGATCGTGCAATTGAGCCAGGCTCATGCCCGAGCCGCCCGCCTTCAATCCAAGCAGTGCCCCCGATTGATTGATAGCGCCGGCGATCGCGTTCCAATTGTTGACCAGGAACGCGAAGAGCCCAACGAACAGCACCTTGCGAAAGAAGGGCGCAATCGGCGCTTCGCCTTTGAGCGCCCACATCGCGCCCGCCAGCGTCACCGAGATAACGATGAGCGTATTCAAGACGAACGCGACGTCGCCCTGAATGAGGCCAAAGCCCGCGTCGGCGAGGCCTAAAAACCGCTCCAGAAATCCGTTGACGTTATCGCCTTGCATGAGCGTGCGTCCGATCAGAAGCGCGGCGTGACCGGCTGGGTTGGAGAATCGACCTCTGTCGGAAAGGCGCGGCGGCGGATCTCGCGCGAGCGTTCTTCACGCGCGATCCGCTCCAGGCGCTCCGCGGCGAGCGCGCGCGATTGTGCCGCCTGCAGTGCTTGCAATTGCGCGAGCTGAGACGACAGGACGCCGATCGATTGGGCCGTGGCTTGTTCGGCCGAGGTCTGGCCTTGCGCATTGGCGCTGGCTTGGAGCGCGCGTTGCATCGCCCGGTCGGCGTCGCTCAGACCGTCAGTGCTGGCCGATGCGCTGACAGCCATCAGCGTCTCCATGCTGTCGCGACTTTCTTGAAGCCAGCGATCGGATTGGCCAAGCAGCCGGTCGAGATCTAAGCTCTCGATGTCTTCGGGGTAGAGTTCGCGCATGTCGCCGGCAATGGTTTGGGCGTTCTGCCGCAAGCCTTCGGCCTCGCTCAGCAAGTCGCGCACGCGGCTGATCGAGACCGAAAGCTCCGGCGACATTTCGAGGCCGAGGCTTTCCAGCATCTGCGCCTGCTGGCGGATCTGTTCGATCTGATTGTTGATCTGCGAGATCATGTGCGTGACCTGCGAAATGCTTTGGGCGAGATTGGCGGGGTCGATGACCACCCATTGCGCTCTCGCAGGCGCGCTTGAGAACGAAAGCGCGAGCGCGCAGGCGGCGACGAACAGACGTGATTTGCTTCTCATGTAGGTCTCCCATGCTGGGCTTCTGCAAAGGCGTGTTGGCGCGGCGGCGCCGGCGCGGTCTGACGCGACGCGGCGTCAAAGCGCGCAAGCGCTTCGGCGGCGCGGTTCAAGGCGCGGTCGCAAAGCCAGGCATGTGCGAAGTCGTTTCCGCCCGCTCCGGCGCTGATGCGGTCGATGGCCGCTTGGTCCTGTGGCGTCGAGGCGCCCAGGAAGGCGAGCGCGGCGGGGCCAAGCGCCAGATCGACAAGACGCGCGCCGGCTCGGGTCTGGACGTAATAGTCCCGCTTGGGCGCGGCTTCGGTGATGATGGCGATCTGGCGCTGGTTGAGGCCGAGGCTTTCATAGAAGGCGCGGGTCCTGGGCTCGCGCGCGCGGTCGTTGGGAAGATAGATGCGCGTAGGACAGGCTTCGAAGATCGTGGCCGCGATTGCGCTTTGCTCAACGTCGGCCAGTTCCTGCGTGGCGAACACGACGGCGACGTTCTTTTTGCGCAAGGTCTTGAGCCAGGCCTGAATTTGCCCGGCGAAGGTCGGATCGCGAAGATAGGCCCAGGCCTCGTCGAGCACGAGCAAGGTAGGCCGCCCGTCGAAACGCGCTTCAAGCGCGTGCACGAGGCAAGGCAACACCGCCGCAAGCGCATCCGCGCGCGAAAGAAGTTCGCCCATTTCGAAGGCCTGGACGTCGTGTGCAGCCAGGCGAGCTTCGTCAGCGTCGAGCAAGCGGCCCCAAGGTCCTGCGTGCGTGAACGGTTCAAGCGCGATGCGGCATTCGGCGTCCTGAACAAGACCGGCAAAGACCGAAAGCGTACGCTCCCGCTCCGGTCGTTCCGCGAGAACCCCGAGCGCGCGCCAGATTTCTTCCTTGCGCCGCGGATCGAGCGTGATCTGAGCGCGGACAAGGAGATCCAGAACCCAATCGCGCGCCCACGCCCGCTCGCCTTCGTCGTCAATCGAGGCGAGCGGCTGCAGCGCGATGCTTGAGTGGTTCTCGTCATCACCCAAGAGGTCGACGAAGGCGCCGCCAAGGCCAAGCACCAGCGCACGGCTTGATCGACCGGCGTCAAAGATGACGACCTGCGAGCGAGGGTAGCGGCGCCATTGTGCGGCGAGCAGACCTAAGAGCACGGACTTCCCCGCGCCGGTCGGACCCACGATGAGCGTGTGACCGACATCGCCGTGATGAAGGTTGAGGCGAAACGGCGTCGCGCCATCGGTGGCGGCGACGAGCAGGGGCGCCCCGCCAAGGTGCTTGTTGGTCCTATCGCCCGCCCATACGGCGGAGAGCGGCAGAAGATGTGCAAGGCTCGGCGTCAGCAGGATCGGCCGGCGAAGATCGGCGTAGGGCTGGCCAGGCAGCGAACCAAGCCACGCTTCAACGGCGTTGATCGTCTCTAAGGCCGTGACGAACCCCAGGCCATCGGCGACTTGCCTGATTTGACGGATGCGCTCCAACGCAACAGCTTCGCTTGCATCGGCGACAATGATGGTGAGTGTAACGAACGCGGCGCCGGCCGCTTCGCCATTGACCTCCTGCAATGCGGCGTCGGCGTCTTCAGCCTGTGCGGTGGCGTCATTGTCGAGAAGCGTTGCCTCCTCGCGGTAAAGCGCCTCACGCAGCAGTGTGAGAATGCCCTTGCGCTTGGAAAACCAGCGCTTGCGGATTTTCTCAAGCTCCTTGCGGGCGTCTTCGCGATCCATCGGCAGGACGCGGGTCGTCCACCTGTAGGGCACGCCCAAACGATTGAGCGCATCGAGAAGGCCGGGCTCGGTCTCGCTCACATAGGCGCGGACGGACAGCACCTTGAGATGAACATCGCCGAGTCTCGGCGCGACGCCGCCGAGCAGGGACGTGTCGGCCACCAATTCGTCGATGTGAAACGGCGTCGAAGGCGCAGCGATGCGATGGGGATGATCCGAGACGCACGCATGGAGGTAAGACAGCGTCTCGTCGTCATCGAGGAAGCGCGCGTGGACCATGACGAGCTCAAGCAGGGTCTTGAACGCTTGCGTTTCGTCGATGAAGCTTTGCAGGCAGGCGCGATAATCGACGCGCGTGGTGGAGGCGTCAGTATTGGCGCCTTCGAACAGCGCCGCTTCAAGTCTGCCCGCCGCTTCGCTCGGCGGCAGCCAGGCCAGGGTCAGGTAATAGTGCGACTCAAAGCGCCCGCCGGCCGCAGCAAAGTCGTGACGGCGTTCTTCGTCTATCAGCCACGACAAGGCTTCGGGCCATTCACTGTCTGGATAGGCATGGGTCGATGCACGCCGGGCTTCGACGTGCAGGCACCATCCCGAACCGAAGCGCTTCAGCGCATTGTCGAGGCGTGCCGCCGCGCCCATCAGTTCGGACGACGTTGAGGAATCGAGATCGGGCCCGCGAAAGGCAAGTGTGCGCTGGAACGAACCGTCCTTGTTGAGAACGATTCCAGGCGCCACGAGCGCGGCCCACGGCAACCAGTCGGCGAGCCTTGCTTCGCTTTGCTTGTAGGGGCGCAAATCCATCATGGCTCAGACCCCGAAGTAAGCGGGCTTGGCCATTGCGCGGGGCCAGGTTTCGAGAAACCAGGGATCGCGCGCGCGCGTAGGCGCCGGCGCTTTGGATGACGATCCAAAGCGGCAGGCCGATCAGCGGCTGCTGCAGGCCGAAGGCGATCGCGGCGGCGACCGTCGCGTTCAGGATCGCGAATGTCCGCGGCACGCCCGCGAGCAGCAATGGGCGCGTGAGCGAAGTGCGAAGCGCAATACGATAGCCTTCGGGTTCCTCGATCATGGCTAAAGCACCGCGCCGCCGGCGAAACCGAAGAAATCGAGAAAGAACGAGACCGCCGCGAACATGATGGCGATGCCCAGCCCCACAAAGGCGAGCTTGCGAATGCCGCCGCCGCCTTCGCCGAAAATGATGCCGACGCCCGAAATGATGATGGCGATGACCGCGGCGGCGCGCGCGACCGGCCCGGTGATGGAATCGACCACCTGTTCGAGCGGTCCTTCCCACGGCATGCCAGAGCCTGAGGCGAAGGCGGGACTAACGAGCACGAGTGAGGCAAACGCGGCGAACACAAGGATGCGTCCGACGTCATTGGGTGGGTTGGACATTTCAAGTCTCTTCAATGTCATTGGAGTGGAGCGGCGCGGGTGTGGCGCGCCGGAGCTCAGTAGGCGCTAAGGCGGTGCGCGCGCGCGTCGATCGATGTGGGCAGAGGCGCTGTCGACGAGGATGATCTCTTCGATGCGCCTGCCGTTCGGCGTGCGGGCCATGAACACGACGGCGTCGACCGCCGATTGGATAAGGCGCTCTGGGCTTGCGAGGCCTGCTTCAATGCAGAGATCTTCAAGCCTCAAAAGCGCGTCGGCCGCTGAATTGGCGTGGATGGTCAAAAGCCCGCCGGGATGTCCCGTATTCCAGGCTTTCAGCACTTCGAGTGCTGCGGCGTCGCGCACTTCGCCGACAACGATGCGATCGGGACGCAGGCGCAGCGTCATCTGCACGAGATCGCGCATGCTGACGGGCGGGGCTGCGCGCTTGGTCAGGAGTTGGACGACATCAGCGCCGGCGCACTGGAGCTCGGCGGTGTCCTCAAGGATTAAGACGCGCGCTTCGGCGAACTCTGCCTCCGCTAGAAGGGCGTTGAGCAATGTCGTCTTGCCCGATCCCGTGCCGCCGGCGACAATGACGTTGCGGCGGCTCGTGATCGCCGCGCGCATTTGCGCAGCTTGCGCCAGCGTCGCGATCCCGTCGCGGACGTAATCATCAAGCGTGAAGATGATGGACGGGCGCTTGCGGATGGCGAGCGTCGGCGCTGCAACGATGGGTGGGATCATGGCCTGCACGCGCGCGCCGGACCCAGGCAAGGTGGCGGAGAGAAAGGGCTGATCCTCCGTCACCGTCACGTGCGCCTCGGCGGCGAGCAAACGCACGGCAGTGTCGCGCTCGGCGATACTCACCCAAACATTGGTGGCTTCGATGCCCGCGCCGACACGGTCGATGCGAAGGCGGCCGTCAGCATTGATCAGCACCTCGACAACGTTCTCCTCGGCGAGCGCGGCGGCGATCGCGGGGCCCAGCGCGCGCGCAAGGGAAGCGAGTCTTCGTTCGGCGACGAGTTGGCGCGGCGAGGAGGGAGCAAGTGCGCTCATGCCGCCGTCTCTGCCTCTGCGCCATTGCGGTGGTTTTGGTGACCGTGTGGCGCGGCCGCAAACAAAGTGCGGCCGGGCTGAAGGCTTTGGGCCAGAAGATCGAGAAAGGCGTGGAAGCGCTGCTCGGCGAGCGCGTGTGTCGCGTCGAGCGTTTCTTCCTCGGGCGCGGGATTGTGTTCGAGCCAAACGCGAATGAAGAGAAGCAACGTTTCCTTGACGATGGCAATCTCTCGCGCGCGGATCACTTCGCGTTTCTCGACGCGGTCGAGGCGCATCTTGACGGTGTCGGCGACGGCTTCGTCCTTCTCATCGAGATAGACGCGCCGCATCGCGTCGGCGGCGGCACGCGTCACCGGCAAACCGCGGAGGCGTGCATCGCCATCAAGCGCGCGTGCGAGATCATCCTCCAGATAGATCGTGAGCTTCTTCTTCGGCCGGGCGCTCATGACGCCGGCTCCGAAGCTTCACCATCTCCGCCGCCAGCGTCGCGAGGCCGGAGGTCGAAGCCGACACGGTCGCGTTGCGGGGGTTGCTCCGGGGGAGGGAGCGGAGCAGGCGAACCCGTGTCTGATGCTGGCGGCGGAGGCGGGGCCGGACGCTCAATGAGCGTCAGGAGATCTGTTTGATGTTCAGCGGGGGAAGGCCGCGAGCGCAGATGCGCGTGGCGCGCGACCGCGCGTGCGACCGCGCCGTCACGGCCCGGCGCGCGTTCGGCCGGTGTTGGGGGCGCCGCATCGCGAACCCCAAGCGATGCCATTGCGCGCCAAGGCGATGGCAGAGGCGCGCGTTGCTCGTGTTGCGGCGATGCAAAGAGCCGTGACGCGAAGATGGGCTCCTCGTCGTAGCGCAGCTTCTTGGCGCGGAGGGGCTTTGCGCCCGTCACGAAGATGAGTTCGTCGCGATCGGGCAATTGCCGGACTTCAGCCGGCATAAGCAGCGGGCGACGTTCTTCCCGATACGTGATGGCGCGATGGTCAAGACCGAAGAGCTGCCGCTTGCCGGACCAGGTTTCTTGCGGGCGCATTTCATAGAGATCGCCCGCGAGCTTGGAGACGGTGTCCGCGGTTTCGACGTCCGTCGCCGCAAAGCTTGTCACGATCTGGCAATTGTCGAGGATGGTATGGTAGCGCCCGTAGGCTTGCGTCACTTGGTGCAGCGATTGCGTGACGATGAAGGCGCGAAGGCCATAGCCCGCCATCGCGCCCATCGATTGCTCAAATAGGTCGAGCTTGCCGAGTTGGGGGAATTCGTCGAGCAGCAGCATAAGCGCACGCTTCTTGGCGCGCCCGTCAGCGGCGCGTTCTTGATGCTCCATGAGATCGCGTAATACCGCGCCGAACACGAGCCGCATGAGCGGCTTAACGCGCTTGGAATCATTGGGCGGCCAGCACAGGTAAAGTGTCACCGGCTTGTCGGCGCACATAAGGTCGGAGACCCGGAAGGTTGAGGTGGCCGTGTTCTGTTGCACGAGCGGATCGGCGAAGAGGCCGAGATAGCTTTCCGCGGTCGCCTTGATGCCGGCCCGAAGTTTCTCATGATAAGCAGCATAGGATTGTGCGGCCCGGCGCACCTCGGGATGTGTCTCCGGTTTGCCGTCAGCGCCCAGGCGATGAAGCGTCGCCTCCATCAACTTCACCGTGTCATCGAAACGCGCCAGCAACTCGAACACGCGATAGAGCGTCTTGCGCTCCTCGGGCTCTGCATAGGCGACGTGCAAGATGACGCCGGCGACGATCTGCTTGGCGGCGCGGTCCCAGAATTCCTGAAAGCGCTGATCGCCGTAAGGGTCGGCGATAAGCTCGGTCAGGTTCTGAACGTCGCGTACTTCATGTGGTCCCGGCCTCACCGTATCGATCAAGTTGAAACGATCAGAGTTGGCCGAGGTTGGATCGAAGCGAATGACGGGGCCAAGCTTGGCCCGCCACCCGGCGGTGCCGGGAAAGCCCACGCGCGCATCGCCCGAATGCAGCTCACCCTTGAGATCGAGCGCCAGGACGGAGTGCGACGTGGCGAGCAGCGTCGGAATGACCGCGCCGCGTGTCTTGCCCGAGCGCGTGCCCCCGGTCAGCAAAAGATGATGCGGCCCGTCATAAGCGAGTATCTCGCCGTCGAGCTTGCCAAGCACGGCGCCGCCTTCGGCCAAGAGACCGGCTTCAGCCGCTTCGCGGGCGCCGCCCCAGGCGCCCCTGCCGAACTGCCGTGAGGAGGGCGCGAGCGCTCTTAAGCCAAGCAACAACACGCCAGCGCCGGAAACGAAGCCGAGGAAGACGATGAGCCTTGGCGCGAAGAAAGTTCGCGGGTAGCGCGCCGACCAACGCTCCGACCAGGTCAGAATGGCAAAGGGCGAATAGACCGGTGTTGCGCCGACTCTTATCAGCGGGCGACCGAGCGCGGCTTGATAGTCGAAGGCGCGCGCGCATGTTTGCGTTGCGACAAAGCCAGCGGCGACACTGATCGAGACCGCCGCAAGGCAGCTCCAAATCGATCTTGCGTTAAGTGTCCGCTCCAGCATGCGAGCAAGCGTCGCGCTGAATTGCGCGGCGAGCCACACGTTGCAACCGCGCGACGGCATAGCGAGCGTGCGCCGACGATCAGGATGCGAGTTTCGTCACAGACGTTGGTGTTAAGTGATCAATTTGGGCGCAACTGACTAGTGAAAGGCGGGCTCGATTCTGCTATACTTCGGGTTGTGTAGCATCATGAGCCGAGGCCTCGCCATCGCCGATTTGCTTGGGTTCGCTTCCTTATGCGAGGCGGCCACAAGTCTTGCCGAACTCGAAACGATCTGGCGCGCGCGCGTGGCGGAGCTTGGGTTTACCTTCGCCGCCCTTGGCGCCCACGTCGATCCGCTTCGGCCAGAACAAGCGAGCTACGTTTTTCAAAATTATCCTGAAGTCTGGATCGCGCACTATTCTGAGCAACGCCTGCATCTCATTGACCCGGTCTATCGGGCGGCCGAGGTAGGCGGCGAATTTATTTGGACCGATCGAGAGTTTCGCCAACCCTTGTCCTGGCGCCAGCGCCGCATCCTCGGGGAGGCGAAGGAAGTCGGCCTTCACTATGGGCGCACCCATGCCTTGACGCCCATGCTTCGTCTGAAGGCCTCAGGCTCTTTGGTAGCCGAGACCGCTGACATGCCAGAAGAGGTTTTCGGCGCTGGCAAGATTACCAATATTCTCGTTCATCATCGCGCCGTTCAGCTTTGCGTAGAGACTGCGCCAAGCTTCGCGATTCTTCGCGGGCGTGAACGCCAATGCCTTGAGCTTTGCGCCAGCGGTCAGATCGATGCGGAGATCGCGCGAAAGCTTGACATCAGCATAGCGACCGTACGGCGTCACATTGAGCGGGCGCGGGTGCGGTTGGGCGCCGCCACGCGCATTCAAGCCGCAGCGCGCGCGATCGCGTCAGGTCAAATCAAGCCGAGCGTCTAACGCAGCGTGTGGCGCCGAAAATATTTCGTAAGATTTCTCACAATATTTTCAGGCGCCATTCCCCGTAAGCAATCGTGGTGAAATTGCACGTCCGCTCTTGTCAGACGCGACGCTCCACCATCTAAAGTTGCGATCCATAGTGCGAGGAGGGAGTCATGCAAGCGCGCGTCAACTGGGCGTTCGCGGAAATATGCGATCGCGCCGCCAACGTCGCCGAACTGCAAGCGGCGTTCATCCGCGAAATGCGCGCGCTTGGCTTCAGTTATGCGGCCTGCGCGTCTCACGTCGATCCGCTGCGGCCACCGCCCGGTGCGGTGATGATGGTCGACTATCCGCTGCCCTGGCTCCAATGGTTCAGCACTAACAATTATGCGAGGCGCGATCCGGTCTATTGGGCCGCCCGGCGCCAAACTTTGCCGTTCCAATGGAGCGATCGCATCTTTCGCAAGGCGCTTGCGAGCGACCAACTGCGCATCCTCCACGAAGCGGCGGAGGCCGGCTTGGGCGATGGCATCACCATTCCGATCCATGCACCCGATGCACTGCCAGCGTCGTGTTCACTGGTGATTGGGCCCGATGGCGTTGATCCGCTCAATGCACAAAAGGCGACTTGGTACGCGGTCTATGCGCATGAATGCGCAAGGCGTCTCAAGCTGGCCGAGATGCCGCCTAAGCCGCAGCTCAGCCCGCGCGAACGCCAGTGCGTTCAGTTGTTGGGGCAGGGCAAGGACGATGGCGACATGGCGATCATTCTGAGCTTGAGCGAGCACACCGTGCACAACATCGTTCGGCGCGCGATGAGCAAGTATGGCGTCGCGAGCCGTGTGCAGGCCTTCGTTCGCGCATTAAAGGACGGTCAGATCAGATTGGAGGACGTCGCCTCCTAGCGGTTTTCCAGTTTGTCAATAGGCACGTTCGTGCCTATTTCGCGCCAAGCTGTGCTCACGCAAGCTCCCGCGGGTCTAGCGATCCCGGAGCCCCCATGATCCACATCGTCACCGCAGAAAACCGGCGCCACTATCACCACGCGCTTATGGAGATGCACCGCCAACGCAAAGAGGTGTTCATCGACCAGATGAAATGGCGCCTTGATGAGAGCGCAGGCATCGAGATCGACGCCTATGATTGTCCCGAAGCTATCTACTTGATCGAAGCGGACGCGCCGCGTGCTGCAGTGACCGGCTCGGCGCGTTTGCTGCGCACGGACCGTCCCCATCTCATGGGCGATCACTTCCATTATTTGTGCGACGGGCCAGTGCCGCAGGGACCGGAGGTCTGGGAGGCAACACGGTTTTGTCCCGCGCCCGAAACGCCCGATGGCCAAGCCAGACATGGTCTGCTCGGCCGCATGATCGCGGCGATCATGGAGACCGCGCTCATCTTCGGCGTCGAGCGCGTCACCTTCGTGGCGAACGCAGCGCTTGCGCCTTTGGCCCTGCGCGCCGGCTGGGAAGCTGAGCCGCTCGGAGCGACCAAGCGCGCGGGCAGGGATCGGCTGACCGCGGTGATGGCCGTGATCGACCAGCGCGGTCTTCGACGCGTGCGCGAGCGCGCCGGGCTCAATGGACCTGTGACCCGCTTTCTAGGCAGCGAACTCATTCAAGCCGCGTAACGGAGGAAACGATGAACGCGACCGTGCTTCCATTTGCGACAAGACCGATGGGTCATCTCGAAACGCTCGAACGCGACGGGTTCGTCGTGCTCGAAGATGTGCTGGACGCCCGGCGCTGCCAAAGGCTTTCCGATGAGCTTGAACCCTGGCTCCAGGAGACGCCGCGTTGCGAAGGCGATTTCTACGGCTGGAATACGACGCGCGTCGGCGGGCTCCTCTCGAAGGCGCCCAGCGTCGCCGATCTTGTCATGGACCCGTATATCTTGGCGATCGCGGAAGCGCTGCTTCGGCCGAACTGCGATTGCATCCAGCTCAATCTCACTCAAGCCGTGCGCGTGCATGGACAAGAACGTCCGCAGGCGCCTCACCGCGACGAAGAGATGTGGCCGTGGCCAACGAATGGCCGGCACTGGCTCTTGAACGTGATGTGGGCCGTCAGTGATTTTACGGAAGAGAATGGCGCCACGCGCCTGTGGCGCGGCAGCCATCGCCAACAACTCGACCGCAGCATCGATCCCGACGACAGTGTTCCGGGCGCGATGAAGCGCGGCTCGGCGCTCCTCTTCTTGGGATCGGTCACGCACGGTGCGGGGCAAAACCTCACCGCGCTGCCGCGCACAGGCGTCATCGTCAGCTACTGCCTGGGTTGGCTCAAGACGTACGAGAACCAATTTCTCGCTTACCCGCGAGAAGTGGCCGCGTCCTTTCCCGAGGATCTGCAGCGTCTCATCGGCTATCGCATCCATCGGCCCAATCTCGGCGGCTGGGAAGGACAAGATCCAATCGCGTATCTGCGCGGTCAACGCGGGCCCATGCCGCACGTCGACGCGCTGACGCCGGAGATCGAGGCGCAGCTTAAGGCGCACTATGCCGGGAGCGACGTGCGGGGTGGGGATGGCGCTTGATCTGCGTCCCGGCGAGCGTGTCTATCAGGAGATCAAGCAAGCCATCCTGTCAGGCCATTTCGCGATCCATCAGCGGCTCGACATAGACAAGATCGCCGCTCAGCTTGGCGTGAGCGCAACGCCGGTGCGTTACGCTCTCGCCATTCTTGCGTCCGAGCGATTGGTCAAACTCAACACATCTCGCATGTACCAGGTCGCGTTCTGGTCGGAGCGGGAGCTGCGTGATCTCTATCTTTGGCGTCAGCAACTGACCAAATGGGCGTTGGAGAGCTACGTGCCCGCCGCGCTTGGCACGCCGATCGCGCCTGAGCGCGACTACGCGGGCGCTCACCTCGCAATCATGCGCCATCTCGACGTCAATGCGAACATCGAGGCTAGGCGCGCTGCGCGAGCGGCCGACGATCGCCTGCAGCCCGCACTTAGGTTTGAGATAAGCGTTCTGACTGACGGCGCTGCGGATCTCGTGCGCATAGCGGCCGCGCTAGAAAAGGGCGGCGCCGCTCTTTCAAGCGCGCTGCGGACCTACTTCAAGCGCCGGGTCGCGCAGTCGGCGCAAATTCGAGGTGCGGCGCATGCAAGCGCCATCCCGGACAATGGCGACTAAAGTCTCACGAAACTTCCTGCAAAATCTTTATCCAGATAGTCCACCAAATCGCCAGCCATCCGCGCACAGTCTCGTTGCCAGCGATGCTGAGCAAATCATGGAGACGAAGATGCGCGAAGAAACCAAGTGCCCGGAAATCACCGATCTCGGCGCCGTCAGCGACGTTACGCTGGGCATTCCCAAGCAGGATGCGGTGGAAGACCTGACCGAGCAGAACTTCAAGGACTGAGGTTCGGCGGCCGCCGGCGCACTGGTTACCCGTGCGCCGGCGCTTTTCCACGCACAATCAGAGGAAGCCTCAGATGCCAGAAGTTCAAGACGTCATCGATCTCGGTCTCGTAAGTGAGGCAACGCGGGGTATTCCGGTTTGGATGCACGAGGAATCCACCGGCGAGATGGACTATCGTGATTGATGGTCACGCGTCTGCGCGCGTTTTGCGCGCGGACGCGCCTGCCGCATCGAAGCTGCGGCTGCCATGGGGCGTGTGCGCGGTCGCTCATGGCGATTGGGTTATCTTCCTCGATCTGGCGCGAAACCGCTATCAGGCGGCATCGCTCACGCAGGCTGCTGGCCTCGTTGCAGCGCCAGCCGATGAAGCGGCTGGTGGCGATTCTGAGCAAAATTGGCAAGGGCTCGCGCAGGCGGGCTTGGTGGCGCGAGCAACGCGCAGAGAACAGCCTACGCCTTCCCGTTCGGATGTTCGCGTGACGTGGCGCGACCTGGCTCTGCTTGCCCGCGCATGTATTTGGGCGAAACGCATCGTGAAACGAGGCGCGATGCTCGAAGCTTTCTATGACCTCAGAAGGCGCAAGGTTCGTTTGAGGAACGGCGCTGCCGACCTAGCTGAGGCCAGATTTGCTCATTCGAAATTTGCAGCCGGACGGATTTGGGCGCCGGCCGCTTATGTCTGCCTTTTTGACAGTCTTGCCTTGTCGCGCTTTCTGATCGGGCGAGGCGTTGGCGCGGATCTAGTTTTCGGCGTTCGAAGCCGACCCTTCTCGGCACATTGTTGGGTCGAAGTCGATGGCGTAATTCTCGATGATGGCGGTGAGGACTGTCATTCATTTGCGGAGATTGCGCGCGTATGACGGCGCGTTTCATCGTCTTCCGCTGGACGCCCGCTGAACGGGAGCCGTCGCGAAGGGGCAGGGCGCTCGCCGCTAAGCTCAACGATCACGAATGGAAGAAGATTCTGGATTGGCGCGGTGTGCTCGCCTTCGTCCACGTGGACAGCCTTGACGACGTCATGGTGCTTCCAGCGGAGTTCGGTTTCCTTGCCGGTCCGTTGTTTGCCCGTGAGGGCGGTCAGCAGGTCCTAGAGCTGTCTAGCGTCGAGGCGGAGGCCCTGATCACGACCGGCGCCTCCGAGCTCTTTTCCAGGTACTGGGGGCCGTGCTGCGCCATCCTGCATAACCGGGGCTACGACTATTTTCACGCGGTGCGCGATCCTGCCGGTAGCAACCCGATCTACGTCTGGCGCACCGACCGGCTGCACTGCCTGTTCACGCACGTCGACGACTTTCTCATATGCTGTGACGAACCGGTGTCGTGCGACGAAAAAATGCTCGGCATCTACATGGTCCAGCCACGGATACTGACCAAGCGGACCGCTATCGAAGACGTCGAGGAATTGCTCGCAGGCGAGCGTCTGACGCTCGGACGCACAAGCGTCGAGCGGAAGTTTATCTGGAGTCCAACCCAGTCCGGCAGAACGGTGATCACCGATTTCGATCAAGCCCGTGGGGCGCTCCGGGCGGCAGTCATGGAAAGCGCAACGAGCTGGGCTCAATACAACGATCGAAGGGGCGCGAACCCGATTGCACACCGTCTGTCTGGTGGACTCGATTCGAGCATCGTGCTGACGGCGTTGAGAAAGGCTGCGGGCGAAGAAGTTATTTGTTTTCACGAATATCCTGAAGCGACGCCCGAGGGGGATGAGCGTGCGTTTGCCCGCGCCGCAGCGCTCCACGCCGGCTGCGAACTCATCGAGCATGAAAGCAAAGCTGGTGATTTCGACTATGGACGGATTTTGAACCAACCTCTTCCAGCTCGCCCCACGCACACGGAGTTCAGTCACGCCAATACAAGTCTGGGCGATGCGATCGCCGCGCGCGGCGCACGTGTTGTGACGTCTGGACAAGGTGGAGATCAGGTGCTCCACCGGCGCCGCTTTGCTGAGATTGCCGCGGACGCGGCGCTTGATCGCGCCGGTCTTGGCCGATATTTCTCGATCGCACAGGACACAGCCAGGCTCGCGCGTGTCCCGATCTGGTCAGTGTTCGCCAAGACGATAGAGCGTTCGCTAATTTCTCAAGCGTCCTTCCTCAACAACGCCTTCACGCAAGCCGTTCTCGCGCACTCTGGGGCGATTGAGCTCGCGGAGGAGGAATGGCGCGACCACCCGCTGCGGCAGGAGCTATTGAATGAGACTCCCGCGCGAACAGTTCGCGCACTGCATATCGGCGACCTCTCTTACTATTTTGAGGTCTCGGAGATCACGCGCCGATTTGAAACAGCTCCCATTCTCGCCAGCTTGCCTGTTATCGAGACGGTATTGGCCATTCCACCATATGTGATGACACAGGGCGGCATCGACCGCGCCCTCGCTCGCGCCGCGTTCCGAGATTGTTTGCCAACTGAGATTGTCGAGCGGTCGAGCAAAGGCGACACGACGCGCTTCCACAACCGGGTTCTCGAGCGACAGCTAGGATTGTTTCGGGAAGTGCTGCTTGATGGTGAGTTAGCGCGTCGGCAGCTTCTCGATCGCGCGGCGATCGAGAGGGCGCTGAAGCCAGATTTCGTCGCGAATGGCGCGATCAAAGGCGCCTTGATGTCTGCCTTCATGGCCGAGGCGTGGCTTCAAAGGTTTCTGCGACGGACCGCACCATGTTTGCAGACGAATCAGGGCGCGGCCGTGGGCTGAGATGAACGCAGGGCTCGCCAACGCTCCAGGCGTTCGGGTTCGTTGGGGTCCGCGCGTTCGATCCCGCGGAGCCAGAAGTCTAGCCAGTCCAGCGTGCGCTGTTGTGCGGCCTCCACTTGGGCGGGACCCCATTTGAGGTGATATGCGCCGGGGTAAAGATAAGCATCATAGGGTGCATTACGCTCCCGCAAACGCACCATGAGTGGAAAGGCGCGGAGCGCTTCGGCCTCCGAGAGGTTGAAGAGGATTGGTGCTCGGATTTTGTCGGCATGGAAGACAGGAGAACTATTTCTCCACCAGCTGCGCCACGGCTCCGCGCCGTCGTCCCAGGGGCCGGTCAGGCCGCTCCGCTCGCGCATTATGGCCCGTGTCTGCGGCGACTGGAGCATCCAACTAATCGGATCGATCGGAGGCGTTGACACCACGGCCGCTGCAAAGTGGGGCTCGTCCAGCAACATCCAGTAGAGGGTCTCCGCGCCGTCACTTAATCCCGTTATTGCGGTTCGGTCACGGTCTGCCCCGCGACGTTGCGCTTGTGCTAAGAAGTAGTTTAGCGCTTCGCGCTTGGCGCCCCGTTCCACGCCGGCGAGTTCGACTTCGCGCTGTAGTGCGGCCATGCTCATCCGTTGGCCGCGTTCGCGAAATTCGGGCCGGTCGAAGTCCAGGACGAAATAGCCGTTTGCTGACAAGGGCAGGATTGGCGTCTCGTCGCCTGTTCCGCCGAGCAAGAACCCGCGCGAGCGATATTGAGAGATGACAAGCGGGTAGGAGCGGCCTCGCCGCCATCCCAGCGGATAGATGAGGTTGGCGAATGATTCATTGCCTTCGCTATCGGTGTATTCGAAGCGCTCGATGCGTGGGTGAGCGATGTCAGCCAGCTGCGGATTGGGATCGTAGAGCACGCGGACGGCGCCGGAGCCCCAGTCGATTGTTACAACATGGCGGGGTTGAAACGGAGAATCCCGCAGACAGACCAAGCCGGCGCGCGAGGGCGTGCAGCCATCCACACGTGCTTCAGTCTGCAGGACACGCCGTACGACGCCAGAGGCCGGAGACCAAACGTAGAAGCTCGTCAGTCGCCGCGCATGCCCCTCAAGGCGGCGAAATACGATCGCGCGTTCGCCATTGAGATTCGGCAGATCCCAGGTGTTGGTGATGGGGCCAGAGCATACCTCATTGGCGCATTGCGTGTTTGCGTCGCCATCGAACACGCCGATTGGTGGCTCATCGGCGCGCAGAGACGGATCTAATGGGCGAACGTGTGGCGCGGGGCCGGCATTCAGGATTTCAACCTGCTGTGGCGTCGCCTCCACGGTTTGGTCGGTCGTGACATCGAAAACCCATCGCCGAACGTCGCGGTCTTCGTCAGGCAAGGGCGTCAGCGAATAGGACGGCGTGAAACGGTCATCGATCGCAAAGCCCCGGAACTGGCCGCGCTCGCGATCAGCGGCGAGGTCGCGCCGAGGTGTCGAAGTTTCAAACACCAAGCGCTGAGCGGCCACGCGAAAGCGCCGGATGTCACCGTCGGCGCGAATGATCGTCGCGGCGCCGCTCCCGTCTGTTGCGGCGCGCCAGACTTCCACAGCGCCGTCATGTTCGCGCAGATAGTATACAGAGCGGCCGTCGGGGGAAAATTGCGGCCGTCGGAGAATGCCAACGCCAGCGCGCCGCCCGCCATCGGAGCGCAGCACGAACCGGCCCGCGTCGCCGATCTCGCGTGTATGTCCTGTGCCGGTGTCGATCGCCATGACGACGTAGGTGTAGTCGTTGGCCGCCATGTCGGTGCGCCTTTCAACGACCGCGGCGGTGGCGCCATCCCGTGAGACCGCCAGTTCGAAATAGGGGCTGCCGATGTCGCGTAGGCCAGTCAGGTCAGCGATCTGCATGCCGCTCGCTTCGCCTGCGGATGGACTGGCGCCGATAGCCCATGCGCAGACGGCGCCGGCGAGAAGCGATCCAAGTCGAGGCATCGTTTCGCTTACCAGCGTTGGCGAAGTTCGAGCGAGACGACGCGGCCAAGCGGGGAGGCATTGCTGGCGTCGAAGGCATAGCCGGTTGGATTGTTGACGAAGGGCGGATCTTCATCGAGTGCGTTGAGGACGTTGAGCGATATCAACAGACCGGGGCCATCGCTGTTCCGCCCGCGCCAGGAGCGTGCGAGGCGCAAATCCCATGTCGTTTGAGAATCGACGTCGCGGTTGGGCAAGGTGACGGTGTCGCGGTAGCCATTGGCGTAATTTGCAGTCGCGCCCAGAGCCCAATCGTCCAGCTGATAGTTGACGCCCGCACGAAACCGCCAGTCGATCACGCCGTTGACGACATTGCGCATATCGACCGGAGCGGCGCCGGGGATGAGCACCTGTTCGAACTCCAGCATTCCGCTGGCGTTTATGAAGAGGCCAAATTCGCCCCAGCTGGTATCAAACGATGCATCGGCGGAAAGGTCGACGCCGCGAATACGTTGACTGGAGAGATTGACGAGGCGGCGATCGATGATGAGTTCGATGCCGTCGGCGGGAAGCGAGCCTGTGGGCGGCGCGCCGAGCGCGGGTATTGGTCGATCAGCGCCTGAGGCGGATCGCGGAAGAGAATGCTCTGGTATCCCGCAGGATTGGCGAGCACGGATAGGATATTGCCGGGCGAGAAGATGCGATCCGAAAAGTCGATGTCGAAATAGGTGGCGCGGAGATTGAGTCCGTTCGCCCATGTGGGCGAGTAGTCGAAGCCCGCCGTCCAGTTTCGGCGGTTTCCGGCCGGAGGTCGCCGTTGGACCCGCCCACTGCCAGAACGCCGGTCGAGGCGTTGTCGGCAAGCGGGTCTTGTGCAGGGTCGCCGTCGCGTAGCTCAGCACGATGTCGCCCAGCATTTGCGAGAACTGCGGACCCTTAAACGATTGGCCCCAAGAAGCGCGCAACGCGAAGTCGGGGGTAAGGGCCCAACGCACGCCGAAGCGGGGTGTCGTCGAGTCGCCATAATCACTCGCATCCTCGTGGCGCACAGAGGCGGAGATCGTGAGTGTGTTGACGAGCGGCACATTGTTGTCAGGACCGATGAGCGGCACGTGCACTTCGCCGAAGACTGCATCAATGCTGCGCTCGCCAGGATCCTGGATGAATTGAACTGCCGGTCCTGACGGATAGAGTTCGCGCCGTTCGATTTCGAAGCGCTCTTCGCGACGCTCGACACCAACCGCGAGACGGATATCGCCGCCCCAAATGCGCCAGAGCGGACCGTCCGCCTGCACTTGGCTGACGAGGGTCGCCGCGTCGTTATAGGTCTCGATGTCGAAGGTGAGGCCGGCAAGGACGGCAGCTGGAGTGTTTGAGCCATCGGCGAACGGATTGAAGGCTGTCGCCACATTGCCGCTGGCAAGCGCTGGTGCGGCTGCCGCCGAGTTGTAGAAATTCTCGTTGAAGATCGTTTCTTCGCTGTGCGCGTAGGCGATCGACCCGTCGATCAGCCAATCGGTATCGCCGACTTCATAGCGAAGGCCGGCCACGCCAGTCCAAGCGCGCACTTCGGCGCGATTGATGATCGGGCCCAGATCGTCTCCGAGATAGTAGGAGACGGTGAGATTGCCTTGCCCAAGAAAAAGGCCGTTCAGTTGCCGGTAATAGTTAGATTCCGGCACTGTGAGATTGGCGAACAATTGCTCGCGCTCAAGATAGACGTCGCGCTCTGACGCGATCACGTGGCCGTAGAGTTCGAGCGATGGCGTCAGCTCCTGGCGACCGCGCAGAAAGAGCGACTGCATTTCTTGGCGCGGCAGGAAGAAGGCGAGTTCGTTGATCTCGTTGCGATTGAGTGGACCGGTCACAAGGTCGCCCGGTGAGAGAGACGTCCCGTCTTGGCCTTCGGGTATCGGCAGGCTTGCCGTTGTCGTGCCGATGCGAATGATATTTCCCGGGTTGGAGCGCGTGCCACGGAAATCCGTACCGCCGCGATCGGCGAAGTTGGCCGTTGCGAGAAACGGGCGATCGAGCATGTTGAGCTCATCGCGCTCGCGGAACTCGTACGCACCTATGATGTGACCGGTGCGCCAACTCGTTCCCAACAATTGCGAGAACGATCTCTCACTGGCCCCGCCTTGAGACGTGACGCCAAAGCGTAGGCCGGTCTCCGCACCTTCGAAATCATCGCGCAGGATAAGATTGACCACGCCCGCCACGGCGTCGGCGCCGTAGGCGGCCGACGCGCCGTCGGCGAGCACTTCGACGCGCTCGACGGCGCTTAGGGGGATTGTGGAGATGTCAATATGCCCGCCGACGCCTGCGGGTGCGAGCCGGTGGCCGTCAACGAGGGTGAGCGTCGCGTCGGCGCCTAGACCACGCAGGTCCACAGTCGAACCATAGGTGAAGTTCGAGCGCGCGTTCTGCGTGCCTTCTTGCGTTGCCTCGTTCTGGCTGCCGCCGAAATTCTGCGGCAGCGTCTGCAGCACTTCCTGCACTGTGCTTCGCCCGGTCTGATCGATGTCCTCCCGCTCCAGCGTGATGACGTGAGAGCCTGCTGGCGCCGCACCGCGAATGCGCGTGCCGGTGACGACAATCTCTTCCTGATCGTCGGTTGCTGTTGCGCCGTCCTGGTTGGCCGTTTCAGCGCCGTTCGTCGCGGCGCTGTCCGGCTGGGGGCGGGAAGCGTCCTGGACGAGGATGAGGTTGGCGCCGTTGATGCGGCCGCTATGGCCGGAGCCGCGCAGCAGGCGGTCCAACGCTTCTTGTCTGGTGAGATTGCCTTCGACAGAGGGTGCGCGGAGGCCGTTCAGCCCTTCGCTGAAATAGAGGGCGTTGAGGCCGGCCTGGCGCGCATAATCGCTGAGCGCGCTGCTGAGCGGCTGTGCGGCGATAGAGAAAGAGACCCGCTCGTCAGCGCGGACGTTGGCGGGTAGCTGTTGGGCGAGGGCGGGGTGAGCTGCCGCGCTGATCGCGCCTGCTAAAAGCGCAAGCGCAAGGCGGCGTGGTTTGGCAGGTTGGCGAACGTTCGCCTTCGGCGTGATCTTCCGCGACATGACTCCCCCTTCGCCGCCTCTGACGAGCGGTCTCGGAGTGGAAGACACGCGAGGTCGCAAACTGCGTCACGCGAGGACGATGATGTGTGTGCGTTGCTTGGGGGTCGCAGGTCGCCCAAGCCATGCCTCTCGTGCGGCGGAGGCAGGCGGTGCTGGCGTGACGATGGGCGCAGCCCTAAGTTCGCCTGCATGTGCAATCGCTACGCTTCCGATCTCCGCAAGGCCGGCATCGAGAGAGACTATTGGGGTTTCGACGAGTGGAGCGAGACCCGCATCAATCCTGTGCTCGGCAACGCCGTGCTTGAGGTGTTTCCCAAAAGCCAGGCGCCGGTTATTCGCAGCCGGTGGATCGACGGCAAGCGGACGGATCAATTCGAGTGGCAAACCATGCGTTGGGGTTTGCCTGGGCCGCCGCAATTTGGGGCCATGCCGGTCACCAACATTCGCAATGTGAAAAGCCCGCATTGGCGGAGCGTCTTGGGCGTGGCGCATCGGTGCATTGTGCCGTTCACGGCCTTCAGCGAATACGAAGACGCCTCGCCGAAAGGCAAAAAGCAGATTCGGTGGTTCGCGCCGCCGGATCGGGGCATTGCGTACTTCGCCGGACTCTACCGGACCTGGTACGGCGATTACGGCTCCAAGAAGGAGCCGAATGAAGGCGATCACGTGCTGTTCGCTTTCTTGACGACGGATGCGAACGAACTTGTTCGGCCAGTGCACGCCAAGGCGATGCCGGTTGTACTCGCCGGCCAAGCGGCCTGCGAAGAATGGCTGAACGCGCCGCCAGCAGAGATCGAAGCGATCCAAGCCCGCGTGCTGCCAGCACACGCGCTTGAGATCGTTGGCGATGAAGAGGCGGCGCAATATGTTGGAAGATACATCAAATAGTGCATCGAGGTGGGCGTCGCGCGCGGACGCGCGCCGGGCTCTCGTCGCGTTTCGCGACCGAGCCGCTCACGCGTCTCGGCCCTTCGGGCTTCGATCCCTGACGCAGAGACTGTGCGTCGCCGCACAGATAATGGTGGATCAGTGCGCTTTCGGGTGGAGGCGAATGACGAGGAATGCCGCCAAAACAGCAAACGCGGCGCCGCCGAGAAACGTCGCCGTCGATCCAACATATACCCAAAGCAGGCCCGCGATCGCGCTCGCGAAGAGCATCGTGACGCCGGTGGCGAGGTTGAACAATCCAAACGCCGATCCCCGTAGCTCTGTTGACGCGCTCTGCGCCACAAGCTTTGCCAGCAACCCTTGAGAAAGCGCCATGTGCACGCCCCACAATGTTATGCCGACAAAAGCGCCAGTTACGCCCGGCGCTAGAGCAAGCGCCAGGTCGGCGAGGACCAGCGCCGCCAAGCCCCAAAGCAATACTGTCTCCGGTGAGGCGCGATCCGACCAAGCGCCGGCCGGAAAGGCGCCCAGCGAGTAGACGACGTTCATGGCGACCAGAACCAGCGGCGCCAACGCAAGCGGCAAGCCTTCGTCATGGGCCTTCAAGACCAAAAAGGCTTCGCTGAACCGCGCCAGCGTGAACGCAACCCCGACCGCGACCACGCCCCAGAATGCGCCACCCAGCTGCCGCATGTCAGCCAAGCGAACTGGGGGACGTGAGCGTTTCTCCTCCGGCGCCGCCGCGCGATCTTCGACCCCATACAGTACAAGCAAGACGGCCAACCCGGCCGGTATGACCGCAAACCAGAACACCGTCCTCATATCGTTGGCGAACGCCGCCATGAGCACAATCGCCAGCAATGGGCCGATGAACGCGCCCGCCGTGTCGAGCGCCTGACGCACGCCATACGCCCGCCCGCGTATAGATTCCGGGGTGACGTCGGCCACCAGCGCGTCGCGCGGCGCACCGCGAAGTCCTTTGCCGATCCGATCGGCAAAGCGCGCGACGAAAACCGTGAGGGGCGCGGCGGCAAGCGCGAAGAAGGGCTTCGATAAGGCGCCGAGGGCGTACCCGACGAAGATCAAGGGTTTTCGCCGGCCGATACGATCGGACAAATAGCCTGAAAACACTTTCGCGATAGACGCGGTGGCTTCAGCGACGCCCTCGATCACGCCCACCAGGACGACGCTTGCGCCGAGCCCAACTGTCAAAAACAGAGGCAGCAGCGCGTGGATCATCTCCGATGAGATGTCCATGAATAGGCTGACGAATCCGAGCGCCCATACGGTCCGAGGAATTGCCGGGCGCGGCGGCGGGGGCGGAGAGGTCATATCTGATCTGCGCCGCGATGCTCGTCCTGATCAAGACAGGTTATCAAAAAGCAGGGCCGCCCGCTCAGCTAGTCCATGAATACCAAGCCGGCCGCGCCTTGCGTTCGCCAAGCCACACGCGCGCGCCGACGCAGGCGTGTCATCGGCTCGCTGATCGTGAATTGGCCTTCGAGCGCGATGTCGTGGAAGAACTCAATGCGTGCGCCGCCGGCGCTGATGTCCTTGATCGCCACCGAAAGGCGCGCGCCGCTGTCGAGGGTGATGGTGGCTTGCTTGAAGACGCTGTCGCGCGCCGCGCGCGCTTTCGCTTGCGGCGGTGGGGCAGGTGGCGCGGAAGGGCGCGACGCGATCGCGCGTACGCGGTCGGTGAGCGCTGGCGTTTGTGGTTTCTTCCCGAACATGAGCGGCCGGTCGAACAAATGTGGCGGCGAGCTTACCTTAGCCGTGTGCAAGAATAGTGAACGAGAGGTTACTTCTCTTCTGTCGGCTGGAGCCTTGACGACCTAGGTCGGTGGGCGGCGTCGGATTGTGACGTGGTTCGCACGCGTGCGCTCGGCTTCAAGATTGAGGCTGCTGGATAGAAGTTCGACGAAGGCCTCAGGATCGGCGTGGACGTAGCCGCCGACGCGCATTTCTCCGAGCGCTGGGTCGGCAAGTTCGAAAGTCCAGCCGGTCTGCTGCGAGACTTGCGCGATGGCTTCGTTCAGCGTCTCGCCATCGAACGCCAACATGTTGTCGCGCCACGCCAAGCGGCGCGGAATTGCTTCGGCCGCGATCGGGACAAGTTCAGCGCGCTCATCGCGCAGCACGATCTCTTCATTGGCTTGCGCAGTGACGGTCTGGGCGGGTTGGAGACCCGAAAGGATTCCGCCTCGTTCGGCGGCGCCGGAGACAGATCCGCGCAAGACCGTGGTGCGGACTTCATCGGCGCTGATGCGCACCACGAATTCGGTGCCAAGAACGCGAATGTCGCCCTCGGGCGTGTGCACCACGAAGGGACGTGTCTCATCGCGGGTAACATCGAAGAGGGCGGAGCCCGCGGTGAGTTCGACGCGCCGCTCGGTATCGGTGATCGACACCGACGCGTGGCCTGCGCCGCTCAGCACGATGGTGGAGCCGTCTCCAAGAGTGATGGTGCGCACTTCGGCAGGGGCGGTGGCGTAGTGTTCGGAAGGCGCGAAAGGGGATGGCGCCCTCGTGAACCAGACACCCGCGCCTGCCGCCAGCAGTGCGCACGCGGCGATCGCGGCGGCGGGCAGCGTCCAGCTGCGGCGTGGGCGCGGCGCGGTGTCGTTGGCCGCGGCGCGGCCCTTCAGGTGCTGCAGCGATTGAACCCGTCCCCAGGTGCGCTCCAGCTTGGCGTAGGCTTTGGGGTGGTCGGGATCGGCGTCGAGCCAGGCCTGGAAATCCCGGCGGTCAGCGTCGCTCGCATCGTGCGCCTTGATGCGGACGATCCAGCCGCTGGCTTCGCGCTCGGCTCGTGTCAGGGTTTGCCGGTTAGGCATTCTTGCTTGGAGCTTTACGTGTCTGGTTCGGCGAGGGCGAGCGCCATCTCAGCGAGCGCGGTCTCGATGTAGCGCTGGATGGTGCGGCGCGAGACGCCAAGGCGCTTGGCGGCCTCGGGCTGGGTCAGGCCTTCGACGATGTGGAGGAGGAGCGCCTCGCGAAGGTGGGCGTCGAGGCCGGCCAGGGCCGCCTCGGCGGCGCTAGCCGCTTCGGCAGCGATCAGCTCGGCTTCAGGATCGGCGGCAGATGCCGGAGCGAGGGTCTCGATCCTGGCATGAGGGGCGGTCTTGTGATTGGCCTGACGGCGAAGGTCGTTGAGCGCCAGATTGCGGGCCGTGGTCATGAGATAGGCCTGGGGATTGGCGATCTCTTCGGTCTTGGCCGCACAGAGCTTGGCGAAGGCGTCCTGGGAGATGTCTTCAGGGGAGATGCGGGGGCCGAAGCGGCGGAGGAAGCGCATAAGGCGTGGAGCTTCCTCTTCAAAGAGGTTGGCCCAGTCGAGGGTGGAGCTCATGGGGCGCTCTCCTTGGCGAGGAGAGCGGCAAGCTCGTCGATGCGGGAGAGGGGGTAGGTTTCTATTTCGCCGGAGAGGTGAGGCTGGTCTTCGGCGGCGTAGACGATGAAGGCGCGGGTGAAGTCGCCTTCGGTGAGCATGGTTTTGAGTGCGCGGCGATCGGGCTCGGAGGGGCGTGCGACGCATCGAACAACAATTTGGGCCCTTCCAGTCGTAATCGCCAAATCGGTCGCGCTTCGCGATTCTCGCACGGTCGCAATCACTCTCACTCCGTGGGCAGCGAGAGCCCGTATCGTCTTTTCGGCCGTAGTATTTGCTTTCAGGGCCATTTCTTGACGCCATCGGACACTCTCAATCGCTACCAAAATACGGAAAAAATGCCTATCGAAAATTTCCGTATAGATGAGCAGCCGGTCATTTTGAGGCTGGCTTGCCAAAGACGGTTTTCACAGGCGCGCACCAACACCTCGTCGAGGTGCTGGTTAAGGCGCGCAAGGCTGCCAAGCTGAATCAGACCGATGTCGCCGAGCGCGTTGGCAAGGATCAGACATTCATTTCGCTGATCGAGCGTTCTCAGCGCCGTGTTGACGTCCTAGAGTTCGTCGCACTCGCTAAAGCGATGGGGCAGGACCCGGTCGAGTTGTTCGAGAAAGTCGTCGCGCGGCTACCGAAACGCTTCGATATTTGAGGTTCGGTGACTTTCGCGCGCTCCTTGGGCGAACCGCGCGCTACGCGCACGGACGCGCTCTCGTGAACCGAGCCACGCTTCGCGCGTCTCGGCCCTTCGGGCTTCGATCGCTTTCGCGCGCACCTTTTCGAAAGTGGGCGTCTGCATCTGGGGCTACAACCGACGCTCCTGACTCCGTTGTGAACACCAAAAGCGGCCTCCGCGCATCCGCATCGGTTAGATGACTTCGACGAATTCCTTCAACTCGCCGGCGGCGCCGACGAGGCCATTAGCCGCTAGCCGCGCGAGGTACTCCTCCGGCGAGAAGGGGGGATTCTTGAGCGCGGCGCGGGCGCGCTTGGCCGCGGAGACGACGGCGCCTTCCGCCAGTTCAAACAGATCGAGCACGAATTCGTCGGGATGGATCGCCTCGATCCCGAACGAGTTGAGCGCGCTCGCGGGAAAGTCGGTGAGATTGGTAGTGACGATGAGGCTCGCGCCCGATTTGATAGCCGCCGCCAGGACGTGGCGATCGTTTGGATCGGGCAGGGAAAGCGAACCGATGAGCGGCTCATGGCCTGTGACGAGCGCGTCGGGAAAATGCTCGTCCATCAGATCACGTGTGCGGCGAAGCTTTGCACGGTCGGCGTTGGCGCGCCGCGCAAGAACCGCCGAAATCCACTCGTCATGGATCTCGGCGGTCCAGTGTGCGCGGAAGAGATCGCTCTGGCGCAGGCGAAGCAGAAAGTCGCGCAGCGTGAAGGGAAACAACACGCACGCGTCGTAGACGACGGCGAACCGGCGCCCGCCGATCATTCCCGTTCGAGTTCCTGGCCGATCGCGGCCAATTCATCGAGCGCATCGGCGCGGGCGTTTTCGCTCTGCTGCTTGTAACGCATCACTTCCTCGAACTTGATCCGGCGATGTCGGCCGGGCTTTTGGTAAGCGAGCCGGCCTTCTTCCAAAAGCTTCACCAAAGTCGGGCGCGAGACATTGAGCATGTCAGCGGCTTGTTGCGTTGTCAGTTCGGCGTGCACGGGAATGAGCGTGACCGCATCGCCTCGGGCCATGTGGTCGAGGATGTCGAGCAGGAGCTGACTGGCATCGGCGGGCAGATCGATCGCCACGCCGTGCGAGGTAAGCAGCCGGACCGGTGCATCGTGAGCGGCTTCGTCCTGCATGCTCTTATAGGCTTGGCGCGCGAGTTGGCGCTCGTCGGGCGAGGGCAATCGAAGTTTGACGACACTGGCGGGCATGGCAGGACCTCCGGCATTTCTTATTGCACAAAATCGAAAGAAACGCAATAATCGAACGAATCGAAAAGAAATTGGTTCCCGCCTATTGAACAAAAAGTGAAACCACTGTATATGGGAGTCATTTCGGCCAAAGACCGCTAGATGCGGTGTCTTGGTAACCTCGTTCCGTCCTCTCCCCAGGAATTGCCAATATGCACAACGTCCTTTCCCAGCGCGTCCCGGCCCCAAGCCTGGTCGATGAACTCCTGATCGACATCGCGGTCAGAATCCAGCTGAGCCCCACGCTGCACGCTCTGGCGGTCGAGCGCTACGAGGCAATCGCCCGCTGGCTGGAGCGCGACGGCAGTTCGCTCAAGGGCCGCCTGCGGCGCCTCTATGCGCAAGGCTCGATGGCGATCGGCGCGACCATCCGCTCGAAAGAGGACGACAACCTTTTCGACATCGATTTGATCGCCGAGATCGACTGGCCGGCCGGCACAACGCCGATGCAGATGCTGCTCACGCTCTATCACGCCATCAAGGGCGAGCCGGGCTCACGATATTACGAGGAGGGCATCGTCGAACTGCAGACGCGCTGCGTCACCGTGCACTACGCCGACATGCATCTCGACATCACGCCGATGTGGCGAAATCCGGCGTGGGCGGAACGCGGAGGCTACATTGCCCACGCCAAGCTGGCGGCGCCCGTGTCGCAGCATGCGCTTATCGCAGCAAATCCGTGGGGCTTTGCGCAAGATTTCATGGATAAGACCCCGGCCGAGCCGTGGTTCGCTGACGTGATCCTCGAGAAGTCCTATGGCCGCGCCATCCGCGCTGACGCAGAGCCCGTGCCCGAGCACGAAGCGCTCTATGCCAAGGCGATGGCAGTGGTGGCGCTGCAACTGATGAAGCGCCACGTCTATCTGATCTATGAACGCAAGCCGGACGGAGCGCGCCGTCCGCCGTCGGTGTACATCGCCGAATCCGTGGCGCGTCACGCCAACAAGACCGGCGCCCTGATCGACGAACTGATCCACCAGGCCGTGCACCTGCGCGCGCCGTTGGCCGCCGCCGCGCATGCGGGCCAACTCATCGATGTGCGCAATCCCGCGCTCTACGAAGACAAGCTCACCGACCGCTGGCCGGGCGGCCCGCTGGCGCAACGCATTTTCATGAGCGAACTCGACCATCTGATCGCCTCGATGATTGCGGCCAAAAACGAGACCGAGCTGCCGAAGCTTCGCGCGCGGCTTGCCGCGCTGTTCGGCGAGAACGCGGTCTTGGAAGCGCTCAACAAATACCTTGAGCGCGCGGGCGCCGAGACCAAGCAGGGGACGTCGCGTTTCCAGCCGAGAACCGCAACGGCGCTCACCGGGCTTTCGACGGCGTGTTCGCCCAGCGTGCAATCAACGCCGGTGCGCGGTCACCGGTTTTACGGAGACTGATGCGTTTTCGTGCGGCCGTCGATCGAAGAGCAGGGGCGCAAGCTTGCGCGCTATCCCGGATGGCGCACGCTTTTTCAAGGCGAGTGGGTGGGTGTGTGGCAAGGGCCCGTGTGCACGCCGCTCAAGGCCTACCAGGTGCGCATCCAATTCGTGCGCAGCGCGCGCCGCGGCGGCGCGTGGATCACGAGCCGGGTCAACCCGCGTGTCTGGGTGATCGAGCCGGAACTGGAACTCTATCCTGGCGCAGACCGCCTGCCGCACGCCTACTTCGCCGACGCGCCCGCGGCGCAATGGCCACTCTGTCTCTTTTTCCACCCCGATCAGGAATGGACGGAAGAAGACTGGATAGCCGACGCCATCGTGCCGTGGGCGGGCGAGTGGCTGGTGTTTTATGAAGGCTGGCTCGCCACGGGCGTTTGGCATGGCGGCGGACTGCATTTCGGCGACGAGGATTATGTCACATGGGCGATGAGCCGCGCGCGGCCTGGGACGGCGCTCCCCGCTCAACCGGCGTCCTGCAACAGGCGCGCCGAAAACTCGATTGGCCGGCGAATGGGGAGTTTCGTCTCCTCAGCATTGATGGCGGCGGCATCAAGGGGCTTTTCGCCGCCGCCCTCCTTGCCCGATTGGAATCTGTGTCTCTGGCAGGACGAGGACTAGCCGGTTGCTTCGACATGATCGCAGGCACATCGACCGGCGCCATTGTCGCGCTGGCGCTCGCGGCCGGCGTGCCGGCGGCAGACATCCTCGCGCTTTACCGCGAGCGCGGCGGCGATATCTTTCCGCGGAAGCGCCAGTTCGGCGTGTTGGCGCCCGCCTATAAGAGCGTCGTGCTCGCGCGCGAACTCAGCGCCATGTTTGGCGCGCGCCTGTTTGGCGATGTCGCCACGCGTCTTTGCATTCCATCCGCCGACGGCCGGCACGGCGATGTCGCGGTGTTCAAGACGCCGCACCATCCCGATTTCGGCAAGGATTGGTCGATGCCCATGACCGATGTGGCGCTCGCGAGTTCGGCCGCGCCCACCTTTCTGCGCGTGCATCATGCGGGCGGCTACCAGTTCATCGACGGCGGCGTTTGGGCCAACAATCCGGTGATGGTGGGCGTCGTCGACGCGCTCAGCTGCTACGACATTGCGCCCAGCCAGATCCGCGTGTTGAGCATCGGCGCAGGCGCGGTCAAGCCGGTGCTCGGCACTGGGCCGCTCACGTTCGGCGGCGCATTGGGCTGGCTCCACCGCGGCGTGCTGCTCGAAAGCATGATGCATTATTCCGCGCGCAACGCCGACGGCCAGGCCGGACTTCTTATCGGCCGCGACCGCCTCGTTCGGATCGAGCCGCAGGGAAACGCCGCCGCAATTCACATGACCGATCACGCCCAAGCAGCAGCGCTGCTTCCCGCGGAGGCCGAGCGCGCCGTCTCGGACCTCGCGACGCAGCTTGCACCGCTGCTGGTTGCGGATCGCGCGCCGCCGGGTTTCTTTTATGGTCCCGCTGCCACGCCGGGTATCGGGGACGGGAGCTGAACAGCAGGCGCATGCGCAGAATACGAAATACCGCGGTGAACGCTTCTAGCTATGTTTCAAAGCATGGGCCCTGGCAGCAACATTTCGAAGAATCGACCGAGTTGGCCTTCGTCAAGACACCGAAGAGCGGCTGCTTCGTTCGGCGACCGAGGTCCTCGCTCGGGCTCCTCTTGCTTGAGGCTTGCTGCAACAAGCGTCGGAATTGTTGTGAAGAGCACCAAGAGGTGCGCTCGCCGCATCGCGATGGCCGGGCTTAACTCAATTTTTCCCTGAGGGCTTTCGAAAGCACCTAGGGTGCGCGGACCGCTATAGCGCGCATTCCATGCCCGCCACCATGTGTTTTCACGCGGAAACCCTGCGGTGGCGAAATGCCGGATTGGGTTACGCTGGATCTTTCTGCGAGAGGGCGACGCCCAGGCGTCGTCGACGTGAACCTTGCGCGCGTCGTAGCTGCGCGCCCTGATGAAAAGGCGCGTCGTTTCCGCGTGCACTTCAGCGCCGGTTGACATGAAGTCGCGACGATGGCCGCCCCACCTAAGATAGTCGCTTAGCCGATAGCCCGCGACCTTGTCGTCCACGACCACATCATCAGACTCGCTCACAAAGTGCGGCTCCATCTGCGCATCGATAAGGTCAGCCAGCTCCTGAAACCCTGGATGGTCGTGGAGAAAGCGCCGCGGCGAATGCGTGCCGCCTTCGACAATATGGTTCGGGCCTGCAGTTGATGCGGCGCTTCGCATCGCTTCAACGTATCCAGGCTCGTAGATCGTGTCCGCGTCAGCTTGCAGCACGAGAACCTCTTCTGGAGGAATGCGGCGCTTTGAAGCAAATTCCAGAGCGATCAGCGCTCCGCGGTGTCGAGGGGGTACGTAACCTCTTTCCTCTTCGCGGGCGATGATCACCGCGCCAGATTTCACCACGTCTCTAACGGCCGAGATTTTCATCCAGGTGTCATCGGTTGATCCGTTGTCGACGAGCACAAGCTTTGTGTCGTCTGCGACAGTTGGGCTGTTCGCCCCAAACCCAAGTGATTGGGTGGTTCGCTCAATCAACCTACCCTCGTTGAGGCACGGGACTACAACGAAGGTGTGCACGACAATCGTTCCGCCATTTTTGAGCGCGTAAACCGATGGCCGCGCGGATCAGGCGCGCTCGCGGCTAGCGCATCGAAAGCCAACTTCAACGAAGGTTTGCATCCGGCCGAGCATGGAATGTGGCTAATGATTGCTTCGCCGCGCTCATAGCCCGAGTGGTCGATGAGGTGATATCGGCCAACGTAACGGCGCGGACGCGACGCCCAAGCGTCCAAATTCCTCTCGCCGATGCGCTTAGCCGCGCGGCAGCAACATGGCGGATATCCGAGGAGGCGGCCAAGCGCTACGACGTGCTCGCGCGAAGAGGCGTCGAGGATTAGAAGCCGGCGCGCCAACCCTGGTTTGCGCGCTATCGCTATGAAACCATCGGAATCGATCGCGGCGTACAGGCCCAGTTTTCGTGCGAATTTTTTTAGCGTGGGTAGATCGACAAGGACGGCTGCATCCGTCCGCATGACTGGGCGCACACCCGAGAGTACAAGGGCCAAGTCTACTTTCGCTGAGATTTTCATCCAGCGCGGAAGGCGTGCTATTCTTGGCCAAACCATGACGGCCTTTTGTATCGCGCCCGGCGGCATCGCATCCTGGTATCCGGCTTCTTCTGCGGCGCGCCACCGAAGCCTTGTTCGACTTGCATGACCGCGTGGACTTCGTCGTAACCGCTCTTCTCAGCGGCAAGGCGATAGGCGATGCGGCCGATCTTACGTCCTTGATTTTCACGGTTGAGATAGATTTCGATGAAGGCTTGTCCTTTGTGAACGCCTTCATTGACGCGGTTGATGAAGACCTCGCCCGCAGTTTCGTCGTCGACCCTAATCTCCCAGGCAAACCCGCCAGCGCCTCCACCACGATCCTTGCCGGGTTTGGTCCGCGCAACCAGCTTTACGTCTTTCGCGGTCACTGCGGACCGCGCCGATACCCGAACAGTAGGCTTTGGCTTCGGTGTAGGACGCGTAGGTCTTCTGCGCGTGGTCTTAGTCATAAAGGCCTCGCAACCCCGCCCTTAGACGTGCATCTGCTTCGGCCCAAAACTCTGCGGGAAAGAAGCCAGGTGAAAAGGCAATCACGACATCCTCTAGCCGTTCCACAAGTTGTCGAGATGCAAGGGCCTCAATCATAATTGTGATGGCGCCGGAGATTTCGTCTGCCGTTGCGTCGAGCCGCTCTGGGTGCGTTTCCCAATCGCTGTCGCCATCATAGCGATTGTTGAAATAGTCCATGTCGATATGGACCAGAATAGGTCCAGGCTGGATATCGGTCAGCCAATCAGCCATGTCGGAGGTTGTTCTCAAACGGCCAGCGCCCACGCCGCTTTCGCATCTGACGAGCTTGACGGCGGGCCGGAGATGACCCGGCGCAATCAGGGTATCGGGTGTCGAGGTGAGAACGATGTCGAAGTCTTCTGTGCCCCGCGTCTTTGGCGGTTGGCGAAGGTGTCTCACGTCGCAGAAGGGAAGCGCGTGGAGAAATGGGGTCATAAAGCTCCCCATTCCAATCGCGCCGCTTACGATCGCGGACTGCACGGACAGTGGATCAGTCAGTGAGACGCTTTCACCTGTAATTGCGTTGATCCAACTGCCTGCTTCGGTAAACAGGCGCGGTGATCCCAGATCTTCGTGATCGTCGACATGGAGAATGGTCAAATGGCTCGGCAGCGTTGACTGCCTTGAAAGCCATTCGCTCCAACTATGAAGCGTCCAAGAATCGTAAAGCGCGCGCAGAACTTTGCCTTCCCGGCGCCGGGCAAGCGCCATGCCTTCTCGCCGCGCATCATCGCCCCACCACGCCAAACCTTCATCAAGCCGCAGATCGACATGACGCTCGACGCCGCCCGGCCAGCTGAGGTTCAACTCCCAGCCATCGGCGACTTCCTTGGCTTCGGCATCTTTGTCGCAGAAATAGTCGCGCAGGGCAGCGTGCCGCTCCACGAAAGATTCTGGAAGAGTGTGTCGGGGGACCAACATGTAATTACGCCGCTGGCGCGAGCGCATCTAGGCGCGCGCCATCAAGAACATTCGCCAAGTGCTCACCTGCTTCCGATAAAGGACACGTGGCGAGCGTCGCGAAAGCCTGGTCTAGATTGCGATCAGTGGCCTCAAGCTGATCAATCGCTCGTTGACGCATTCGCCGTGGACCTTCGTCGCGGACATGCCGCCAGAAACGCCGCAATTCCACGAACACAAAGATTGCATGCAGCAGACCGGAGGGCGGACGTAGATCTTCGCGCCAAGGCGAGATGACTAGGTCGGTTGATGAACGGACCATCGGAACAAACCGTTCAAGCAGATAAAGTTTCTGATGGCGATGCTCGTGAATAAGAGAGTCCGCAAGATCGTAAGGATCGATAAGGCGATCGCCTTGCCATACCGACACGAACAAGGCGCCGGGCACAGAGTTGTCACTGAAGGACACGATCTTCTCAGGGTGCGCCGTGAGATCTCGAATAAACAGAACCGCCTTACTCGTCCGACGAATTTCAGCGGCGAGCTCCGGACGCCATTGCTCGATTATCTTGAGCGCTCCAGACACCAATGGTTCGGCTTGGGCTGAAATATCTGCAGCTTCGAAAAAAATAGTTTCACCAAACGGATAGCGCAGCCAAACATCAGCCGGCTGCGGTGCCTCCAGGTCGCGGAGCCAGACACGCGCTGCGACTATCTCGTTTAGGTAATCGATATCGACGGGGATTGTACGTCCGTCGACGTCGAGTACCGTTTTCCCGGCGGCGCGTGCGAGATAGGCGCCTGTCCATGCGACCACTCCGGGCCAGGACGCCGTTCGAACAAATTCCTCCGGCGGCAGACCCAAAAGCACCGAGATATTGGTGTTTGCGCTGGGCAAACTCCCAGCAAGCTCAAGCGCGGATCGGAATTGGCCAACGCAAGCTGCTTCCGCGTCGCGGGATAAGCTGTCGACGTGAGTCCGCGCTCTTTCGGCGCTTTCAAAGCCGGCAAAGTCGAAATCGGGCGGAAGCCTGCTCGCGGCAGGCGCCGGTTGCCCCAGAGTTTGATTGAGGCGCGATGTCACGTGCTGAATGAGGGAAAAAAGCTCCTCGCAATAGACCGATGGATGGTTGAAACCCCTTGGCCCATGACGATGTGGGACAGAGCCGCCTCCGCAAATCTCCACGACGCGGCAAGAGCGGCAGGTTTCGCAAAGGCCGTCCTTTGTCAGCAATCGGCGATGCGCCTCGATTGCCGGCGACGCCGCGACATCGGAAATTGCGCGATCGCTCACGCTTCCGGCGAGCGCGGAGACACCTTCCCCAACGACCTTCAACACATCGAGGTCATGATACGACCCATCGGTTTCAATCGATAGCAAGCTTACATCGCCGAATCCGATCGCATCTGTTTGTGATGGCAGGCCAGCCGCTGCGTCCAACAATGTTTCGAAAAAACGAACGGGAAGGTGTGGGTATTGGTCGAGCCACAGATCGAAGGCCCGTATCAGCCACTCGCGATAGAGCGCCGGCTGCTCAGCGCGTCCAGGCGGAGGGCGCAAGTGGTGCGCATCCGGAAGAAGGAAGTCGAGCCTAGGAATTTGGTACTGGTCGAAATAGGAGAAAAGCGTCTCTGGAGCTGCGCGCGGATCAATGACGGCGATCACCCCCGCGAAAGTGTTCGGCCGCTTTTGCAGCCGCTCCAGCGCCGCCTCGACCTTATCAAAACTTGAGCGGCGCTTTCTTGTTGTGCGATGAAGGTCGTTGACCTCGCGAGGCCCATCAAGGCTAAGCGATACAACAACGCCAGCCTTCTCCAGTACGTCCAGTGCGGCGTCAGTGAGCAACAGACCATTCGTCTGCATCCCAAATTCGACCTTAGCGCTCTGTCCCACCGTTTCGCGAACGCGCTGAACAAAAGTGGCTATGGCCTCGGCGCCAGCTAGCAACGGCTCCCCGCCGTGAAGGACAACGAAGCAATCTTTGAGGTCGTGCTGTCGCGCATATTCCGCGAGACGCTCGGCAAACGCCGTTCGATGTTCATCGGACAACGTCTTGGGCATCCGACGCCAGCTTTGATCGGCGTGGT
>JAWKUY010000029.1:0-2183 GCA_041398345.1 Hyphomonadaceae bacterium
GGAGCGCGGCGATTGGGGCGGCGCGCAATCGAACCTCGAAGACGCCTATCGCGAAAACCCCTCTTCGCGCATCTGCATCCTGTTCGCGCAAGTGGCGCGCGGTCGTGGCGATGAAAACGCCGCGCGCACGTGGCTGGCGCAAGCAGCGGCCGCGCCGCGTGAAGCGGACTGGTCGGATCTCGATCCGGAAGGCCCGGCCTTCCTCTATGACGACAGCGACTGGGCCCGGCTCGTCTATGTGTTCGGCGACACCGGCCAGCTGATCCATCCGCGCATGGAGCGCGGCGGCAACGATGCGCTCGGCCCCGTGCTGGCGCTGCCGGCCGCGCAGCTCACCGCGCCGAGCGATGGCGCCGAAGCGCCCGCGCCGGATGACGTGGAAGTCGAGGAAGTCCGCTAGCTGGCCGACCAGACGTGCACGCTGAAGCGCTGCGCGTCGTCGGTGTAGCAGGCGAGCGGCGAAAAGCCCGCCGCCTCGCCGAGCGCTGAAGCTTCGTCGAGCGAGTATTTGTGCGAGTTCTCGATGTGTACCCGCTCGCCTTCGGCGAAGCGGATCGGCGCGCCGCACAATGTCACGGTCTGACCCTCGCGGCTGGTGAGATACATCTCGACCCGCCCCGGGCCGGGTTCGTAGCGCGCCTCGTATTCGAACGCCTCGAGATCGAAGTCAGCGCCGAGTTCGCGGTTGGCGCGCACGAAGATGTTGCGGATGAACGCCTCGGTGACGCCCGCCGCATCGTTGTAGGCGGCTTCGAGCACGCGCGGGTCCTTCTTGAGA
Source organism: Hyphomonadaceae bacterium (assembly GCA_041398345.1). Lineage (GTDB taxonomy): Bacteria > Pseudomonadota > Alphaproteobacteria > Caulobacterales > Aquidulcibacteraceae > Vitreimonas. Next base: position 779 of record JAWKUY010000029.1, read on the forward strand.
TCGATGCCGATCACCATCATGCCCTCGTCATCGAGCCGGTCGCGCCAGGACGCGAGCAGCGTGCGAGCATCGTCGCGATTGAGATTGCCGATGGTCGAGCCCGGGAAGAACACGACCGTGCGCCGCCCCGCTTCGGGCAACGGAAACGCATCGGCATAATCGGCGCAGATCGCTTCCACCTTCAGCTGCGGATAGTCGCGCGCGATCTTCGCCGCCGCATTGCGCAGGTGCTCGCGCGAGACGTCGATCGGCGCGTAACACGCTGGCGCTTCCAGTGCGTCGAGCAGAATGCGCGTCTTCACGCTCGAGCCGCTGCCAAGTTCGATCAGGCTGGCGTGCGCCCCGCAATATTCGGCGATCTCCTCGGCATTGGCCTTCAGGATCGCGGTCTCGGTGCGGGTGGGATAGTATTCGCGCAGGCCGCAGATCTTGTCGAACAGCGCCGAGCCGCGTTCGTCATAGAGGAACGGACACGGGATCGCCTTCTGCTTGCGCCTTAGCCCAGCCAGCGCCGCATCGGCGAAGCTCTGCTGTTCGCGGCAATAATCCTTGAAACTCAGACGTGGCGGCGCGGCGGCTTGGGTGCGGTCAAGCGTCGTCATCGGCGAGGCGTACTCCGGAGAACGCCCAGCGCGCGCCGGGCGGGAAGAAATTGCGATAGGTTGGGCGAATGTGCCCTGGCGGCGTCACGGCCGCGCCGCCGCGCAGCACGAACTGCGCGCACATGAACTTGCCATTGTATTCGCCGATCGCGCCAGCGGCGGGCTTGAAGCCCGGATAGGCCGTGTACGGCGATTGCGTCCATTCCCACACATCACCGAACATCTGCGTCAGCCCCTCGCCTTGCGCCGGGCGCGGATGGAATTCGCCGGACGCCGCATCGTGGCCTTCACACGCCACAGTGCGCGCCGCGATCTCCCATTCGTTCTCGCGCGGCAGACGCCGGCCCGCCCAGCGAGCATAAGCGTCCGCCTCATAATAGCTGATGTGACACACAGGCGTGTCAGCAGTGATGGGCTGCACGCCCGCGAGCGTGAAGGGCGTATCGCCCTCCCAGTAGAGTGGCGCCGCCCAGTCCTCGGCCTGCACCATCGCCCAGCCGTCGGAGAGCCAGAATTCCGGGCGCGCGTAGCCTCCATCTTCGATGAAGGCGCGATATTCGCCGTTGGTGACGAGCCGCGTCGCCAGCTTGAACGGCGCCATCCACTCGCGATGCTGCGGGCCTTCATTGTCATAGGCAAAGCCCGCGCCGTCATGGCCGATCATGTTCAGACCGCCAGGAAAGCGCACCCAGTCCAGCGCCGGCGTCGGCACCGCTCCCGCATAGAGCTTCGCACCATAGGAGGGCCGCAGCGGATTGACCGAAAGCACGTGCTTGATGTCCATCAGGATCAATTCCTGATGC
>JAWKUY010000030.1:0-2461 GCA_041398345.1 Hyphomonadaceae bacterium
TTCTTCTAAATCACTATAGCCGTCCAAAGAATACTTGCTCCCACTTTCCATAGGAACAATTAAATAATCGGCAGCCACTAACGCATTGGCCGTTAACATTGAAAGGGATGGTGGACAATCGATAAGAACAAATTCTATGTCACCAGTAGCCATCGCCGCTAATTTATTCTTCAGAACGGTTCCAGGAGAGGTAATGTACAGACGCGGAAGATCCCGTTCGACTCTCGTTAAACTTACATGCCCATATATCAGGCTGACATCCTTTTCATTCGTTTCATGCCATGGAGAAACGTGGGTCTCTTTGTCGAGAAAGACCGTCGTTGCTGTGGTCTTCATCTCATAGGGGTCACGCATACCAAGGGTAGTGGATGTATTGGCTTGTGGATCTAAATCTAGTACAAGTACAGGAAAACCAAGCCTGGCAAGGGCCGCAGACAGGTTAACGGTTACCGTTGTTTTCCCTACCCCGCCCTTCTGATTTGCGACAACAATGACGTGCATGATAATCCTTGTTGGAAGATACTTCCTGTTTTTGTCGAATATATACCAATGCTACAGGAAAATCAATAATTGTTTTTCATCGGCATATCATCTAAACGAGGATTGAATACTTAATCGCGGTTTAAACAATCACGATAAAATATATTTAATTATTTGTTCGATTAAGCATGCTTAATTTTTAAAACTTTTATTGTTAATTCTCAAGTTGGTGCATAAAATATAAAATATTAAAATTGTTATTTCAGTTGAGAAAAAATTATTGTTTAAATTTTTATGTAGGAAAACTAATAGTATTTTTATTATCTGGTTCTATATCCCTCGCCTGCTGATAAGCGTTAAAGACAAACCTCCGTGTAAGCCATTGTTTCATAAGGGAAAAATATGAAAGTTAAGCATGCTTAATTCCACAAAGTTTGTTATAATTTATAAAATAGTTAGAATTGTTCAATTATTATTTAAATAAAAAGATATTTGGCTTTGCGAATAATTTTGCAGGATGACTTTAGCCATTCACGAAAAAATAAAATTGTTCACAATGGTATGACGAAATTGCGGAGAAGACTGGGCGGGAAACAAAGAAAAAAATTGTTTACGAAAAGAAGTGTGGGTGGGTGTCGTTGATAGTATGAAACATTGTTGCTTCCAGCACTTTAAAGAGAAAGGCCTGGTGGAGCATCGGCGGGGAGGGGAGCAGCCCCAGGGCGTGAAAGTGCTCGCGCACCTCGCCTTCGAACCGGGCCCGATCATCGGTTTCCAACGTCCGGGCCATCTGAAGGAGCTTCGATTGTTCCTCTGAAGTGAGCTGTGACAGGACGGTTTCTACGCTGGGTTTGCGTGGTTTCTTGCCAGACGGGGCGGGGGCCAGCGCTCGACACACGTGATACTCTGTGGCGATATGGCCATGGCCTTTGGCCAAGACCCGAATCAAGCCGTCATGGGCGAGCCGGGCCAGGCCTTCTTCCACCGCCCGCTTCCCTAACCCGGTGGTCCGGCCCAGCTCCTTCATGGTGATGGAGACGGTGTCGCGTCCGCGACCAAAACTTTCTCGGACCAATTTTAAGTAGAGCAGTTGATCGCCACTGCGGAGCGCTCCGAGTCCCCCTTCAATCGCGCGATGCACAAAGGCGAAATAGGGGAGTGGATCCCAGAGGGAGGCCGGCGGATCTTCAAAGATGAGGGACGGACTCTGTCCGAACCCGGCGGTCTGTGGCTCTGACTCCCCACCTTGTTCGTCTTCTTCGCTACCTAGGTATTCTGTCATTTTCTTCAATGTTTCAATGCGTTACGGATGGTTCCTAATGATGGGTATTTCGCCCTCCTTTTTGTATAGCATAGAATTAGGGTAAAGAAAAGAGGGGAGGGAGATGGGGGGTTTGGTTGAAAGTGCCGCTAGGCTTCCCATAGCGGTCGTTTGATTTTACCCTCAAAGTCGGGTAGGCTGAGTGCAAATGGAACCCTTCTCACCCACGGACCCATCAGTTGAATCCTCTTCCATGGTCTCGGATTCAGGTCCGCTCATCCCCGAGGTGTTGGAATCCGAAGAGGCCCTTCCTTATATAGACGCAGTACACGACGAACCGGAACCGTCCTCATTGGATGCGAGCGGACTTCCCGTGGCGGCGCCCGGTCCCCGGCTGACCGCCGCCCACCTTCAACCCCTGCTCGATCGGTTTGTGGAAGAGAAAGGGATTAACTGTGCCCCCGACACCCAACGATTGGCCGGCACGGCCCTCACCCGCTTTGCCGAGTATTGGACCGGTCCTGGTCAGGGCCTGCCCTATGATGTGCAATTGATTGTGGGATTTCGAGACTTCTTGCAGCGCGAGCAGTTGGCCGTCAAAACCCAAGAGCTCTATTTGAGTGCCGTCCGGAATTTTGGGACCTGGCTGAAGGCCTCAGGGATCACCCCGTGGAATCCGGCCCAGCAGGTGCGGGGCCCCAAGACGAAAGAGGGCTTTCG